>NZ_JAXQNP010000002.1:1232500-2595163 GCF_034427435.1 Nitrospirillum goiasense
CCATTTCGGCAAGTCCGGACCTTGGTACCACGCCATCGCCCATGGCGAGGATCATCGACCCGTGGTGTCCGACCGCCCGCGCAAATCCTCCGGGTCCGAAACCACCTTCCTGGAGGATTTGACGGAGCCGGCGGCGGTAGAGCAGGGCGTGCTGTCCATGGCGGATGAGGTTTGGGCCTGGTGTGAGAAGGCCCAGGCCTTCGGCCGCACCGTGACGGTGAAGATCAAGTACGGCGACTTCCGCCAGGCCACGCGCAGCCGCACCCTGGCCGCCCCCGTGGTGTCGCAGGAGACGTTGCGCACCGTCAGCGTCGATCTGGTGCGCACCGTCTATCCCCTGCCCACCGGCGTCCGCCTGCTGGGTGTCACGGTATCCAGTTTCGAGGCGGCGGGCCCCCCGGCGCAGTTGGAGTTCGGGTTCTGACCCCCGCGCGTCCGCCCGCGCTGGGCGGGGCTTAGCCGGCCACAGCCGCGACCGCGTCCCCGATGACCTGGGCCACCGCGTCCGGCATCGACAGCAGGGACAGGTGGCTGGCCTTCAGCTCCGTGGTCTTGGCCTTCATCTGCAGGGCCAGCGTGCGCTGCAGTTCGACACTGACGATGCGATCCTCGCTGGAGACGATGTACCAAGTGGGACGGCTGGACCAGGCGGCCTGGGTGATGGTGTCGGTGAAGGTGCGGCCTGCCAGCGGCGGCTGAAGCACGGCCAGCACCCGGGCCTCCTCCTCCGGCAGGTCCTGGCCCACATCCTGCACCCAGCCGTCGACGCTCAAGGTCAGGAAGCCGGTGCCGTCATCAATGATCTTGCCCAGGGCTGGTGGGGCGGCATGCGCGCCGACCAGGTCGCCGGTGCTCTGGCCCACCCCCGGGGCGAAGGCGGCGACATAGACCAGCGCCTTCACCTTCGGGTCGTTGCCGGCTTCGGTGATCACCGTCCCGCCCCAGCTGTGCCCAACCAGTACGACGGGGCCGGGAAGGGTGTTCAGCACCCGCCGCGTCGCGGCCACATCGTCGGCGAGGGAGGTGGTGGGGTTCTGGACGGCCACGACGGGCAGGCCAGCCTTCAGCAGCCGACGGATGACAGGCTGCCAGCTTGAGCCGTCGGCCCAGGCGCCATGCACCAGCACGACGGTGGGGGCGCCAGTGGGGGTGGCGGCGGAGGAGGGGGGGATGGCCATGGGCGTCAACTCCTGGTCAAGGGCACCGCTTGGTGCGGTCGCCCCATCTCTAGGCGGAGGGTCGATCCCGGTATTGTCGAATCCTCAAGGCGTTGGTGTTTTCGTTTGCAATTTCGCGGGCGCAGGCTTCCTGGCGGATTATTACGCTGCTGACACTAATGAAGTGTCGAGTGTGGGAATTCTCCTCAAGAGCCGATTGAACGACCCTCTGGTCGTCAGCCCGGGAATGGACCCGGGCGCGAAATCGGGAACCAGATCATGAAGCTCTATCATCATCCCCTGTCGGGTCACGCGCACCGGGCGCGCTTGTTCCTGTCGCTGCTGGGCCAACCCCATGATCTGGTCGAGGTCGACCTGATGGCGGGCGCGCACAAGACGCCGGAATTCCTGGCGCTCAACCCCTTGGGCCAGGTGCCGGTGCTGGTGGATGAGGACACCGTCGTCTCCGACTCCAACGCCATCCTGGTCTATCTGGCCCGCAAGCTGGGCCGCACCGACTGGCTGCCGGAGGATGCCCAGGGGGCCGCCGCCGTCCAGCGCTGGCTGTCGGTCGCGGCGGGCGAGGTGGCCTATGGTCCGGCGGCCGCACGCCTCGTGACCCTTTTCGGCTCCAAGCACAATCCGGAGGAGGTCATCGGCCGGGCGCACGCCCTGTTGACGACGCTGGACGCCTGGCTGACCACCCGCGACTGGCTGGCGGCCAGCCATCCCACCATCGCCGATGTGGCGCTTTACAGCTACGTGGCCCGCGCGCCGGAGGGCAATGTCGACCTGTCGCCCTATCCCCGCGTCATCGCCTTCCTGCGCCGTATCGAGGCGCTGCCGGGCTTCGTCCCCTTTGCCGAGTCGGCGGTGGGGCTGTCGGCGGTGAAGTGATGGGGGCCAAGTGACGGATACATCCCGGGCGCGCCATCCGGCGCGCCCTCGGCGAGAGGGGGAGGCGACCATGGCTGGCAGGGCGACTGAGGGGGCGACTGACGGGACGTTGACCAAGCTGGCGGTTTGGCATGCCGGCGAACGCGCGATCCAGGAACGGGTGGGCGTGGCGGAGAGGATGGCGGCGGTGGGGCAACGGGTGATCCGCGACCACCTGCCCGACCAGCATCGCGACTTCTACGCCCAGCTCCCCTTCATCGTGGCGGGCAGTGTCGACCATCGTGGCGACACCTGGGCCACCCTGCTGGCCGGGCGGCCGGGCTTCATCACCGCGCCGACGCCCCGGTCGCTGGTGATCGACGCCCGCCCCGACCCCACGGACCCGGCCGCCGACGGTATCAGGGACGGGGAGGCCATCGGCCTGCTGGGCATCGAGCTGCACACCCGCCGCCGCAACCGGGTCAATGGCATTCTGCGGTCCGGCCCCGGCCCCTTCCATTTCCAGGTCGACCAGAGCTTCGGCAATTGCCCGCAATACATCCAGCTGCGCGACTATCGTTTCGTGCGCGACCCGGTCGACATGTTCACGGGCCCGGTGCTGGAGAGCGACGCGCTGGATGCCGAGGCACGGCGCATGATCGCGGCGGCCGACACCTTTTTCGTGGCCTCCTACGCCGAGCGGGACGACCGCCGTCAGGTTGACGTCTCGCATCGTGGCGGCAAGGCGGGCTTCGTCCGCGTGGCTGAGGACGGCACGCTGACCATTCCGGATTTCGCCGGCAATTTGTTCTTCGCCACGCTGGGCAACATCCTGGCGAACGGCAGGGCCGGGCTGGTGTTCATCGACTTCGACACCGGCGACATGCTGCAATTGAGCGGCGATGCCCAGGTGATCCTGGACGGTCCCGAGGTCGCGGCCTTCCAGGGGGCGGAGCGTTTGTGGACCTTCCGGGCCCGCCGGGTGGTGCGGCGGCCCGGCGCCTTCCCGCTGCGCTGGGATTTCCAGGAGGACGGCTGGTCGCCCAATGCGCTGATGACCGGCGACTGGGCCCAGGCCGCCGACCGGCTGCGCGCGGTGGACCTGGCCACGCGCTGGCGGCCGTTCACGGTCACCCGCATCGTGGAGGAGAGCGCCAGCATCCGCTCCTTCCATCTGATGCCGGCCGATGGCGCCGGCCTGATCCCGCACGCGGCGGGGCAGCACCTGCCCATCCGGCTCAGCCTGCCGGGCGCGGACAAGCCGGTGATCCGCACCTACACCCTGTCCGTGGCGCCGTCCGATACCGTCTATCGCATCAGCGTCAAGCGGGACGGCCTGGTTTCCAGCCACCTGCACGATCACGTCCAGGTGGGCGACATCATCGAGGCGCGGGCGCCCGCCGGTGCCTTCACCATCGACGCCCGGCAGACGCGACCCGCCGTGCTGCTGGGCGGCGGCGTGGGCATCACGCCCATGCTGGCCATGCTGCGCCATGTGGTTTACGAGGGCCTGCGGATGCGGGGCGTCCGGCCGACGACCCTGTTCCATGCCGCCCGGTCCAAGGCGGAGCGCCCCTTCGACACCGAACTGGCGGAGCTGGCGGCGGTGGCTCGCGGGGCGGTGCGCGTCGTCCGTGTGCTGAGTGACACCGCCGACGCGCAAGAGGGCGTGGACTATGACGCCGCCGGCCGCATCGACATGGCCCTGTTGGGCCGTGTCCTGCCCTTCAACGATT
Source organism: Nitrospirillum goiasense (assembly GCF_034427435.1). Lineage (NCBI taxonomy): Bacteria > Pseudomonadati > Pseudomonadota > Alphaproteobacteria > Rhodospirillales > Azospirillaceae > Nitrospirillum > Nitrospirillum goiasense. Next base: position 1,236,270 of record NZ_JAXQNP010000002.1, read on the forward strand.
ATGATTTCTACCTGTGCGGCCCGGGGCCCTTCATGCAGGCGCTCTATGACGGCCTGCGCGGCCTGAACGTCGCCGACGAGCGCATCTATGCCGAGGCGTTCGGCCCGTCCGCCCTGGTGAGGACGACGCCGGTCACCGCCCCCGTTCCGCCGCGCGCGCCGCCGGCGACCGCGCCCGTGCCGGTGGTCTTCACCCCGTCGGTGAAGGAGGCCCGCTGGACACCGGAGTCGGGGACCCTGCTGGAGTTGGCGGAGGCGCGCGGCCTCAGCCCCGCGTTCAGTTGCCGGTCCGGAACCTGCGGCAGTTGCCGGACCAAGGTGCTGTCGGGGGCGGTCAGCTATGTGACGGAGCCCACGGCGCCGGTGGCGGCGGATGAGGCGCTGATCTGCTGTTCCGTTCCGGCCGCGCCGGCCGAGGGCGCCGGGCCGCTTGAACTGGCGCTTTGATGCGCGGCTGGAGAATCACGAAGCTTTTCCTGCCGACGCCGGATGCCTCTAATGGAGCTGGCTTTGGTTCGGTTGATGGGGCGGCGGAGGACGGGGGCTATGGATCGCTGGCAGGCCATGCGTATCTTCGTGAGGGTGGCGGAGGCGGAGAGTTTCGCCGCCGCCGCGCGTGCCCTGCATCTCAGCGCCCCGGCGGTGACCCGCACCGTGGCGGCGCTGGAGGAAGCCATCGGCACCCGGCTGTTCGTGCGCACCACGCGGTCGGTCAAGTTGACGGAGGCGGGCGGCCGCTATCTGGATGATTGCCGGCGCATCCTGGCGGACATCGTGGAGGCGGAGGCCGCCGCCGCCGGGTCCTATGCCACACCCTCCGGAATGCTGACCGTCACGGCGTCCCTGCTGTTCGGGCAAATGTACGTGCTGCCCATCGTGACGGAATACCTGGACACCTATCCCGCCATGACGGCGCGCACCTTCTTCGTTGATCGCCCTGTGAACATCGTGGAGGAGGGCATCGACGTGGCTGTCCGCATCGGCCGCCTGCCGGATTCCGGTTTCACCGCCATCCGCGTGGGATCAGTCCGCCGGGTGATCTGCGGCGCGCCCGCCTACTTCGAAAAGCACGGGGTGCCCCGGACGCCGACCGACCTGAAGGACCACCGCATCGCCGCCTCCACCAGCGCCTGGGCGTCACCCGAATGGCGCTTCGCGGGGGACCAGCGCGTCCTCCTGCATCCCGTCCTGTCCTGCAACACCAACGAGGCGGCGATCACCGCCGCGACCGAGGGCTGGGGCCTGACCCGGGTGCTGCACTATCAGGTGGGGCCGGCGCTGCGGGAAGGCCGGCTGCGCACCGTGCTGGACGAGCATGAGGAGCCGCCACTGCCCATCCATGTGCTGCATCCCGAGGGGCGGCACGCGCCGGCCAAGGTCCGCGCCTTCATTGACCTGGCGGTGGACCGCCTGCGCGGCAATCGCCTGTTGAACTGATCCGGCACCTCAAAGCCCGCCGCGCCGCCGCAGTTCGTCGCGCTTGGCCGCCACCTCGGCGCGGGCGCGCTGCACAGCCTCCATCTCGGTCGCCGCCAGCAGCCCTTCGATGACGCGGCCCAGATGGTCGCGCATCGCGGCGCGGGCGGCTTGGCCATCGCGGGCGGCCAGGCTGTGCAGGATGCGCTGGTGCTCCTCCACCCTAGGCTGGTCGCCCACGGTGCGGGCGCGTTCCAGCATGGCCATGCACAGCGGCGACTGGTAGCGCATGTCCCACAACTGCTCGACCACCCCGACCAGCGCGGTGTTGCGCGTGGCGCGGGCGATCGCCAGGTGGAAGCGGCGGTCGGCCTGCTCCCCCACGGCGTTGCGCGCGTTCTCCTCCCCAATCTCGGCCACCAGGGCGGCGAGTTCCGTCAGCTCCTGGTCCGTGATGGTGGTGGCCGCCAGGGCGGCCACCTCGCCCTCCACCAGGCGCCGCGCCTCGGTCAGTTCGAAGGCGCCGATGTCCAGTTCCGCCGCCGCCTCGCTGGCCGGCGCCTGGTCGGTGACATAGATGCCGGAGCCGTGCCGCGCCTCCACCAGGCCCAGGATTTCCAGGGCGATCATGGCCTCGCGCACCGTGGGGCGGCTGACATCGAAGGTTTCCGCCAGGTCGCGTTCGGAGGGCAGGCGCTGGCCGGGGGCATGGACGCCCTGGCGGATATCGGCGGCGATGGCGTCGGCGACCTGGCGGTACAGCCGCGGGCCGCTGGCGGGAAGGGGCAGCATGGGGACGCTCTGACCGGATGAAGGACGGCGGAGGCCAGGATAGGGCAGGGGGCGTCCCCGGCGCCAGTCCAATTTCGCCATATTGACAGGCCTCTTTCCCTATGAAAGACATGATTGGTCAGGCCAATTTGCCGCTGAAGGGTGGACCCGATGTTGAAGATCAAGGACGCGCGGGTGGTGGTCACCTGCCCGGGCCGGAATTTCGTGACGCTGCGCATCGAGACGGCGGACGGCGTCTACGGCCTGGGCGACGCCACCTTGAACGGGCGGGAGCTGGCGGTGGCCAGCTATCTGACCGACCACGTCATCCCCTGCCTGATCGGCCGGGACGCCCACCAGATCGAGGACATCTGGCAGTACCTGTACAAGGGGGCCTATTGGCGCCGCGGTCCCGTGACCATGTCGGCCATCGCCGCGGTGGACATGGCGCTGTGGGACATCAAGGCCAAGGCGGCCAACATGCCCCTGTACCAATTGCTGGGCGGCGCCTGCCGCACCGGCATCATGGTCTATGGCCATGCCAACGGGCAGACCGTCGAGGAGACGGTGGAGGAGGCGCTGAAATACCGGGCCATGGGCTACAAGGCCATCCGCCTGCAATCCGGCGTGCCCGGTCTGCCGTCTACCTACGGCGTGTCGAAGGACAAGATGTTCTATGAGCCGGCGGACGGGGCGCTGCCGACCGAGACGGTCTGGTCCACCGCCAAGTACCTGCGCGCGGTGCCCCAACTGTTCGAGGCGGCGCGCCTGGCCCTGGGCGAGGATGTGCACTTGCTGCACGACGTGCACCATCGCCTGACGCCCATTGAGGCGGCGCGCCTGGGCAAGAGCCTGGAACCCTATCGCCTGTTCTGGATGGAAGACCCGACGCCGGCGGAAAACCAGGAGGCGTTCCGTCTCATCCGCCAGCACACGACCACCCCCCTGGCGGTGGGGGAGGTGTTCAACAGCATTTGGGACGCCAAGGATCTGATCCAGAATCAGCTGATCGACTATATCCGCGCCACGGTGGTGCATGCCGGCGGCATCACCCACCTGCGCCGCATCGCCAACCTTGCCGACCTGTACCAGATCCGCACCGGCTGCCACGGCGCCACCGACCTGTCGCCGGTGACCATGGCGGCGGCCCTGCACGTCGGCCTGTCCATCCCCAACTTCGGCATCCAGGAATACATGCGGCACACGGCGGAGACGGATGCCGTCTTCCCCCATGCCTACACCTTCCAGGATGGCTGCCTGCACCCGGGTGATGCGCCGGGCCTGGGTGTGGACATGGATGAGGCGTTGGCCGCGAAATACCCCTATAGCCGCGCCTTTCTGCCGGTGAACCGGCTGGAGGACGGCACCCTGCACAGCTGGTAAGGTCCTGGCGCCCTTTCCTTCGCCCCCCGGCGTTCTATCCTTTTAGCGGCGCGCCGAATGACAGGGGGGCACAAGGCGGTATCATCTGGTATGACCACTTCGCCGGCGCCGCCGTGGCGGCGATGGGCCGGCCGCCCGTTGGGAAGATGCCTGAGGAAGCAACCATGTCGTCTCGTACCCTCCGCCTGAATGCCACGCGCCTTCGCCGTATCCCGGCGGTGGCTGCCATCGTCCTGGGGGTGGTGAGCGGGGCGGCGAGCGGGGCCTGGGCGGCGGACCGGGCCGACCTGCCGCTGGGTGCCGGGTGGCGGTTCCATCAGGGTGACGTCGCACCGGGGAAGCAGGGGGGGCCAGAGGCGCCGGCCTTCAACGACAAGGGCTGGGCCACCGTCTCGCTGCCCCACACCTGGAACCATCTGGGAGGGACCGCGCGGCGCACGGCCGACTACAACGCCACCCGGGGGGCGGGCTGGTACCGCCTGCGCTTCACCCCGCCGGCCAGTTACGCGGGCCGCAAGGTCTGGCTGCAGTTCGACGGCGCCAGCATCAATGCCGAGGTTTGGCTGAACGGCGTGAAACTGGGCGCGCACCAGGGCGCCTTCGGCCGCTTCCGCTTCGACGCCACGGCGGCGCTGAAGCTGGGCAAGCCCAACGTCCTGGCCGTCCGCACGGATAACTCCAGCCCGGCGGTGGCGGGGTCGCCCACGGCGGAGGTCATTCCCATGTCGGGTGACTTCTTCCTGTTCGGCGGCCTGTACCGCGCGGTGTCGTTGATCGCCACCGATCCGGTGCACATCGACATGATGGATTCTGGCGGGCCGGGGGTCTATGCCCACACCGCCTCCCTCGATGGGGCCGCCGGCATTGAGGTGAACAGCCGGGTGAAGAACGACGGCGCCAAGCCGCAGCCGGTGGTGATGAAGACCGCCATCGTCGATGCCGCCGGCGCCACCGTGGCCAGCGACAGCCAGCCCTTGACCGTGGCGCCCGGCGCGGTGGCGGAACCGCAGCAGACCCTGACCGTGCCCAACCCGCACCTGTGGGACGGCCGCGGCGACCCCTACCTCTATCATGTGGTGACGCGGGTGGAGACGGCGCAGGGCCAACTGTTGGACCAGGTGACCCAGCCCCTGGGCATCCGCAGCTTCCGCTTCGACCCGGACCAGGGCTTTTTCCTGAACGGCAAGCATGTGGCGCTGCACGGCGTCTCGCGCCATCAGGACCGGCCGGGCAAGGGCTGGGCCATCAGCCCGGCCGACCAGGCGCAGGACATGGACATCATGCTGGACCTGGGCATCAACACCCTGCGACTGGCCCACTACCAGCACGACCAGGCCATCTACGACCTGGCGGACAAGGATGGGGTGGTCGTCTGGGCCGAGATTCCCCTGGTGAACCGCACCGCGCCGGAAACGCCGGAGGGGGACACGGGCGTGACATCGCCCGGCTTCGCCGCCAACGCCGAGAGCCAGCTGCGTGAGCTGATCAAGCAGAACTACAACCACCCCAGCGTCGTCACCTGGTCCATCGGCAACGAGGTGAACCTCATGGCCGCCGCCGGCCATGGCGTCAGTAACGCCCGGCCGCTGCTGACGCGCCTGAACCAGGCGGCGTATGAGCTGGACCACACCCGTCCCACCACCATGGCCGACTGTTGCGAGCCGTGGCCCGACCAGCCCAAGCCGGGCGTGGACGTGGTGGCGGAGATCACCGACCTCCTGGGCTACAACCGCTATCAGGGCTGGTACTACGACAAGGCGGAGGATTTGGGCCCGGTGCTGGACCGGCTGCACGCCCTGCACCCCCGCCTGCCGCTGGCGGTCAGCGAATACGGTGCCGGTGGCGCCCTGTCGCAGCATACCGACCAGGTGCAGGCCGGCGCCAGCCAAGGGGGCGTCGTCTATCCCAAGGGCCATTTCCATCCCGAGGACCTGGAAAGCCGCCTGCATGAGATCTGGTGGGCGCAGCTCAAGGCGCGTCCCTACCTCTGGGGCACCTTTATCTGGACCATGTTCGATTTCGCCAGCGACAGCCGGACGGAGGGCGACATGATCGACACCAACGACAAGGGCCTTGTGTCCTATGACCGCACGGTCAAGAAGGACGTGTTCTTCTTCTACAAGGCGGATTGGAGTGACCAGCCGGTGCTGCACCTGAACGGCCGCCGCTATGTCGACCGCGCCTATCCCGTGACCGACGTCGAGGCCTACAGCAACGCGGCGACTGCGCGCCTCACCCTGAACGGCCGCGATCTGGGGGCCGCGGCCTGCCCCGACCACGTCTGCCGCTGGCCGGCCGTACACCTGGACGCCGGCGACAACGTCTTGACCGCCATGGCCGAGATCGAGGGCCAATCGGTGAGCGACAGCATCACCTGGCGCTTCGCCGGCAAGCCGGACGAAATCCACATCCGGGCCGGCGCGTCGGCCGGTCTGACCAGTGCCACCGGCGCCCGCTATGGCTCCGACGCCTTCGCGACCGGGGGCGAGCCGCATGACCGCAACCCGGCGCCGGAGCAGGGACGGCCGGACAAGACCATTCCCCCGGTCACCGGCACGTCCGATCCTACGCTGTACGAAACCTATCGGGCGGGCGCGTTCGGCTATCGCGTCCCGGTGCCGGCCGGCCGCTATCAGGTCACGCTGCGCTTTGCCGAGCCCATGCTGGCGCCGGGTGCGCGCGTGTTCGACGTGGCCGCCAACGGCCATGTCGTGCTGCAGCACCTGGACGTGGCGGCGGAGGCCGGCGGCCCCCTGGCGGCGCTGGACCGGACCGTGACGGTCGAGGTGACGGGCGACGACGGCCTGGCCCTGGACTTCCGCCCCGTCACCGGCCCGGCGCTGGTGTCCGCCATCGACGTGGTGCCGGCGCGGTGAGCGGGGTGGAGACGCCCAGGCCCCGCCGGCGGCGGGCGGTGGCGGGCGACGGCCGGCTGGCCGTGGCTTCGGCCGTTCCAGAGGCTGGTGTCCCGGACATTCCGGCCTGGACACTGGCCCGGGCGCCCACCATCAACGACGTGGCGCGCCTGGCCAAGGTGTCGAAGAAGACGGTGTCGCGGGTCATCAACCAATCGCCCCACGTCCACGACGCCACCCGGGCGGTGGTGGACGCGGTGGTGGCCCGCATCGGCTATGTGCCCAGCCCGCAGGCGCGGGGTCTGGCCATCAACCGGTCCTTCCTGCTGGGCCTGATCTACGACAACCCCAACGCCCAGTACATCGTGAACGTCCAGGGCGGCATCCTGGAAGCCTGCCACCGCGAGGGGTTCGAGCTGGTGGTCCATCCCTGCCGCCAGGTGGCGCCCGGCTTCCTGGCGGAGGTGAAGACCTTCGTGCAACGGCAGAACCTGGACGGCGTCATCCTGGTGCCGCCCTTGTCGGAGGATGCGGCCCTGGTGGCCCTGCTTCGGGCCATCGGCTGTCGTTACATGCGCCTGATGTCGGTGCCGCTGGATGAGCCCGAGGCCATGGTGCTGCACACCGACCGCACCGGTGCCGCGGAGGTGGGCGCCCACCTGGCCCAGCTGGGCCATACCAAGGTGGCGCTGATCACCGGACCGCAGGGCTATCGCTCAACGCACGAGCGGCGCGAGGGCTTCCTGGGCGCCCTGGCCCAGCACGGCGTGACGGTGCCCGATCCCTGGATCGTGGAGGGCCTCTACACCTTCGAGACGGGAGAGGCGCGCGGGGTGGAACTGCTGGCGGGCCCCAACCGACCCACCGCCATCTTCGCCAGCAACGACGAGATGGCGGCCGGCGTCTACAAGGCCGCCTATCGCCTGGGCATCAGCATCCCGCGCGAGCTGACGGTGGTGGGCTTCGACGACACGCCCTTGGCGTCGCGCATGTGCCCGGCCCTGTCCACCGTGCGCCTGCCCATCCACGACATGGGCCGCCTGGCGGCGGAGCGCCTGATCGGCCGTATCAATGCGGCCGGAGAGGGCGGTGCCAAGGCTAAGCTGGCCCAGCCCCTTACCGTGACCCCCCGGCTGGTGGTGCGCGAGTCCTCGGCCAGCCCGATCTAAAAGTCGGTGCCCGGCAGGTCCACCGGCAGGCTGGCGGTGTCGCTCAAGTTGACGCGCAGGGCGCCGGACAGGGACGGGGCGGCCAGCGCCACCTCCGACTGGCCTTCGGCACGGGCGGTGGCCAAGGCGGCCTGGTTGAAACGGCGCACGCTGTCGCTGGCGGCATCCACCTGGGCGCCGCTGACGATGGGTCGGATATATTCCGCGCCGACGAGGACCTGCAGCGCCTGGATCTGGTCGGCGGCCGTCCACTCGTTCAGGGGCGGCACGCCCACCAGGTCGTCGTAGGTGGTGGCGCCGGCCGCCAGGCGATCCAGCAGCGGCCCGAAGATGCCTTCATGCAGGGCCACATCGCCGAAGGACCGCGGCACCACCATCGGGCAGTCATCCCGCCGGCGGGCCAGGGCATAGCGTGTCTCGCGGTGGGCGGCGACCAGGGCGTTCAGGCTCAGGGGCGCCAGGTCGCAGGCGTAGATGTCGCGGCGGAACTGGCGGTTCAGCGCCATGTCGCGCACGCCCTCGCGCAGCAGGGCCGTGGGCATGGCCGCCATCAGGGCGCGTGGCTTCTCCGGCACGGCCAGCAGGGGCACGTTGTCGGCGGCGGTGCCGGACCCGATGAAGCCGGCGCCATGGTTGGCCATGAAGGTCGCCATCTCCTTATGATAGAAGACGCGCCAGTATTCGTTCAGGTACTCGTGCACCACATAGGCGGCGTCCAGGGTCTCAATGGACTGCAACTGCTGTTCAATCGCCGGGTTGGAGTCGAAGTAGAGCGCACCCGTGTCGGCCAATTGCCGCAGGAAGGCGCGAACCTTGTTCACCCGTTCCTCCACCGTGCCGGTGGTGACGGCGTAAGCGTCCACCATCAGGGCGCGGATGGGCATCTTGCCGGCCCAGCCCGGCTGGCAGTTGTAGCTGGCGTAGACGATGCCGCCGGGCTTCAGCCGCCGGCGGATGACGGCGCCGATCTCCCGCCGCACCGTCTCGCTGACCCAGCTCATGATGCCGTGCATGACGATGAAGTCGCAGTCGGCGATGGGGCCGTTCTCCTCCGTCGCCAGGTCCTGGAAGCTGGAGGCGCTGAAACCGGCGTTGTCGATGCCGGCGGTGCGACGCAGGTTCTCGGCGCTGTGGATATGCACCGGGTTGAAGTCCACACCCATGAAGTGGCCCTGCGGGAACAGGCTGGCGAACAGCAGGGGGCTGTAGCCGTGGCCGCAGCCCAGGTCCAGGTAGCGGAAGGGCCGGTCCAGGCGGGGCGCCTGGTAGCCGCACTGCAGCGCGGCGTAGGCGATCGAGGCCGGGTTCAGTTCCTGGTAATAGCGGCGCAGATAGGCGATGCCCGTTATGTAGCGATGCACGTCGTCCTGCACGACGCCCTCGGGCGTGCCGCCACCGGGGATGGCCTTGTTGCCGCTCATAGACCGCGGTCCTTCGCGCTTAATGTTGATTCTTAAGGCAGACCTTGGCCCCAGGCGTTGGCGCTGTCGAGAATAAAAAGAGACCACCGCTCCAAAGCGCACCCGAAACATGGCCGGCCAGCGGATTCGGCGTATCACGTCAAAGGGTAACAGAGCGCTTATAAACTGTGACCCTATGGTTGAATACTGCGAGCTCGATAGCATTTACGGTGAATTTTATGAATCTCGCCCTCCGCCCCAAATTGTTGGCCGCCTTCGGTGGCCTGTTACTGCTGACCATCGTCATCAGTCTGCTTTCCTTGTGGAAGATCGGCACCATCAACAGCGCCGCGGTGGAGATCCGCACCCTGTGGCTGCCGTCCATCGACGCGATCGGTGACATGAAGGCCTACACCGCCCGCCAGCGCATCGCCGCCAGCCGGGTGGTGGTCGCGGCCGACGACGCGGCGCGGGGAGAGGCCATCAAGCTCTACGGCAAGCAGACGGCGGACCTGGCGGCGGCCCTGCAACGCTTCGACGCCATCGGCGTGACGGGAGAGGCGGCCGCCCTCTATGGCAAGTACCAGGCGCTGCGCGGGCCTTACGAAGCGGCCATGACCGCCGCCTTCGAGATTGCCAAGCAGAACCGCGAGCAGGCGGAAAAGGTCATGAACGGCGAGATCGTCCAGACCTTCCGCAAGGTGCAGGAGGCGTTGGAGGCGCTGGCCACCTACGACCGGCAGGGGGCGGCCAAGGCCAACGAGGTGGTGCAGACGGCCTACAGCCACGCGCTGTGGAGCATCGTGATCGCGGCGCTGGTGGCGGTGGCGCTGTCCATGGCCGCCGTGCTGTGGCTGGACCGGGATGTGGCGCAGCCGCTGGCCCGGCTGGCCAGAATCATGCGCCGCCTGGCCGACAAGGATTATGGTTTCGCCCTGGAGGGCACGGCCCGTGGGGATGAGGTGGGCGACATGGCCCGCGCCATCGACGTGTTCCGCACCGGCATGCGGCAGGTGGATGAGCTGGCCGCCGCCCAGGCGGCGGAGGCCGCGGCCAAGACCGAACGGGCCAACCGGGTGGACGCGCTGGTGCAGACCTTCGACACCGATGTCGCCCACACCCTGCAGTCGGTCAGCCAGGCCTCCACCGGCCTGCATGAGACGGCGGAGAACCTGACCCGCATCGCCGATACCGGCGCCCGCGACGCCGTGGCGGTGGCCAGCGCCTCGGAACAGGCGGCGGCCAATGTTCAGACGGTGGCCGTGGCGGCGGAGGAATTGGGCGCCAGCATCGGGGAAATCGGCCGCCAGGTGGCGGTGTCCGCCACCATCGCCGCCAAGGCGGTGGCGGAGGCGTCGCGCACCAACGTCGCCGTCAGCAGCTTGACGGAGGCCGCGCAGCAGATCGGCGCCGTGGTGGCGCTGATCAGCGACATCGCCGGCCAGACCAATCTGTTGGCCCTGAACGCCACCATCGAGGCGGCCCGCGCTGGCGAGGCGGGCAAGGGCTTCGCCGTCGTGGCCAGCGAGGTGAAGGCCCTGGCCAACCAGACGGAGCGGGCCACCAGCGACATCCGCCAGCAGATCGAATCCATGCAGGCCGCGACGGGGCAGGCCGCCGGCGCCATCGCCGCCATCGGCCAGACCATCGGGGAAATCGACCACATCACCACCACCATCGCCGCGGCGGTGGAGGAGCAGGGGGCCGCCACCCAGGAGATCGCCCGCAACGTGGCCGAGGCCGCCCGGGGCACCAGCGAGGTCAGCGCCGGCATGAACGGCGTGCGCGAGGTGGCCGGGGAAACCGGCAGCGTGGCGGGTGAGGTGCTGATGGCCGCCGACGACCTGTCCGCCCAGGCGGAAACCCTGCGCACCCGTGTTTCCACCTTCCTGGCGGCCCTGCGCGCCGCCTGATGAAAAGTCGGACCTTGAAAGGCCGGCGCTCCGGGTGGAATGGTTCGGCGACAACAGGATAAAGGCCCCCGCTTGCATTGCGGGGGCCTGGCAGAAGGATCAACGATGAAAGCCTGGCTCTCCACCCTCGCCCTCACCGCCGCCCTGTCGGTGGCGGGCGTGGCCGGTGCCGCCGACAGCACGCCCCCCAATCATCCCGGCTATCCCAACCAGATGGAGGGCGACGTCGTGGTCCGCGACTTCGCCCTGACCAATGGGGAGCATCTGGCCAACGCCAGGTTCCATTACATCGCGCTGGGCACGCCCCAGCGTGACGCCGCGGGCGCCATCACCAACGGGGTGCTGCTGCTGCACGGCACCACCGGCAGCGGCCGCAATTTCCTGAACCCCAGCCTGGGCGGGGAACTGTTCGGGCCGGGCCAGCCGCTGGACGCCGCCAAGTATTTCATCATCCTGGCCGACGGCATCGGCCACGGCGGCTCCTCCAAGCCGTCGGACGGGTTGAAGGGCCACTTCCCCCACTACGGCTATGTCGACGCGGTGGAGGGGCAATACCGCATCGTGACCGAAGGCCTGGGCATCAAGCACCTGAAGCTGGTCGCCGGCACGTCCATGGGCGGCATGCAGACCTGGATCTGGGGGGAACGGCATCCGGACATGATGGACGCGCTGATGCCCATCGCCTCGCAGCCCGTGGCCATCTCCGGCCGCAACATGCTGTGGCGCCAGCTCATCATCGAAGCCATCCGCAACGATCCGGAGTGGAAGGGCGGCGACTACGCGGCCCAGCCCACCGCCTATACCCGCGCGCTGCCCATTTTCCAGATCATGGTCAACAACGCCTCGGTGCTGCAACAGCAGGCCCCCAGCCGGGCGGCGGCGACCACCCTCTATGACCAGTGGGTGGCCGACTACGCCAAGACCGTGGACGCCAACGACTATCTCTACTGGTTCGAATCGTCCTACGACTACGACCCCAGCCCGGACCTGGAGAAGATCAAGGCCAAGCTGGTGGCCGTGAACTTCGCCGACGATTTGCTGAACCCGGCCGAGTTGGGCGTGATGGAAGCGGCCATGAAGCGCATTCCCCACGGCCGCTACGTCCTGATCCCGGCATCGGACCAGACGCGCGGCCACCAAACCCTGACCCAGGCCAAGGTGTGGAAGGGCGCCCTGGAGGAAGTGCTGAAGTAAGCGCCGGGGCGCGTCAGACTTTCCCGGCGTAGCGGTCCGTGGCGCGGATCAGCTGGTCCAGGATGCCGGGTTCGGCGTGGGCGTGGCCGGCGCCCTCGATCAGGTGGAAGTCCGCCTCCGGCCAGGCCTTGTGCAGGGCGTAGGCGTAGCGCGCGGGGCAGGGCATGTCATAGCGGCCGTGGACGATGGTCGCCGGGATGGAACGGATGCGGCCGACGTCGCGCACCAACTGCCCTTCGTCCAGCCAGGCGCCATGGACGAAGTAATGGTTCTCGATGCGGGCGAAGGCCAGGGCGAAGTGCCCATCCTTGAAGGGGGCCGAATACTCGGGATTGGGCAGCAGGGTGACCGTCTCGCCCTCCCAGATGGTCCAGGCCTTGGCGGCCTCCAGCTTGGCGGCTTCGTCATCGCCGGTCAGGCGGCGGTGATAGGCCGCCATCATGTCGTGGCGCTCCGCCTCCGGTATCGGCGCCTGGAAGCGCTCCCACTTGTCGGGGAACAGTTCCGACGCACCGAACTGGTAGTACCAGAGCAGCTCGCCCTTGGTCAGGGTGTAGATGCCGCGCAGCACCAGTTCGCTCACCCGCTCAGGATGCGTCTCGGCATAGGCCAGCGCCAGGGTCGACCCCCAGGAGCCGCCGAACACCAGCCACTGGTCCACGCCCACCTTTTCGCGCAGGCGCTCGATGTCCGCCACCAGGTGCCAGGTGGTGTTGGCCTCCAGGCTGGCATGCGGGGTGGACTTGCCGCAGCCGCGCTGGTCGAACAGCAGCACGTCGTACAGCGCCGGATCGAACAGCTGCCGGTGCCCCGGGCTGATACCGCCGCCGGGGCCGCCGTGCAGGAAGACGGCGGGCTTGGCGCCGGGGGTGCCGCACCGCTCGTAATGGATCACATGCCCGTCGCCCACATCCAGGGTGCCGGTCTCATAGGGCTCGATGGCGGGATACAGGGTGCGCAGCGCGGTCGCGGTCATGAGTGGGGCGCGTCCTCAGTTCGATGAGCCGCTGGTGGCGGCGCTGGCGGGCGGCTCGGCGTCCGCCGGAATCCAGCCGGTCTTGGGCGCGGTCGCCTCCGGCACCGGCTGGGCCGTGGGGGCGGGATCGGCCTTGGGCGGCTCTGCGGGCGTATCCGGCTTGGGCTCCACTGGCGGCTGGGCGCTGGGCTGCGCAGGGGCCTGTGCGGCGGGAGGTTGGGCAGCGGCGGGCTGCGGTGTCGGCTGCGCGGCGGGCATGGGCACCTGGGGCGCGGTCGATGGCGGGGATGCCGGGGGGGCCTCCGCCGGTGTCGTGGGTGCGGGCTCCGGCGTGGCGGTCGGGGCTGTGGCCGGTATGGCGGGCTGGGGCGCGGGGGCCTGGGGAGCTGACGTCACAGGCGACGGTGTCACCGGGGCCGGCGTCACTTCTGGGGCTGGCGCCACGGGCGCGGGGGCGGCCGGTGTCGGGGCGGGCTTGGCCGGCTTCTCCCGCTTCGCGTCGGCCTTGGGCTCCGGCTTCGGTTCAGGCTCGATGTTGACGGTATAGTCGGGAACGATGCGCGCCTGGCTGCCGGTGATGACCAGCACCTTCTGCCCCAGCGGGATGGGCGTGGGCTCGCGCTGGGTCACCGAGAGCAGGTCGCCGTTGGGCTTGCGCACGATGTATTCCCAGCCGGTGGTGTCGCCGGTCATGTGTTCCGCGCTGGTGCCGACGATGGTGCCCACCACGGTGCCGCCCACGGCGCCCAGGGCGCTGTTGGGGCCGATCTGGGAGCCCAGGATGCCGCCGGCCGCCCCGCCCGCCACGGCGCCCACCGTGCCGCTGGCGCTGATCGACACCTGGCGGAATCCGATGATCACGCCCGGCTCGGCCTTGTTGGCCTGCTGCACGGCGGTGGCGTTGTAGGTGTTGGGCGAATAGTCGGCGGCGCACCCGGCCAGCAGGGCGGGGGCGACAAGGGCGACAGCGGCCGTCAGGCCGAAGCGGAGGGATCGCGACACGGGGGGAACCATTCCCTGGAAACGACCGGGGCAGGGGATTGCCCCGGAGATGCGGCATGGAATAGCCCCGTGTCATAGGAGATCCGCCCCCGGGTGTCACTTGGCAATTTCATGGCGGCAATGTGGTCGACTTGCCATCATGGCCGTGCCCGCCCCCGTCTCACGGTCCATCGGACGCCCGCCCATGAAGCAGATCCGCCTCAACGCCTTCGATATGAACTGCGTCGGCCATATCCATCAGGGCCTGTGGCGCCACCCGCGCGACCGTTCGACGCAATACACCGACCTTGCCTATTGGATGGACCTGGCCCGCACACTGGAGCGCGGCCTGTTCGACGGCCTGTTCCTGGCGGACATCCTGGGGGTGTACGACGTCTACCAAGGCGGGCCGGACGCCGCGGTGCGCGCGGCGGTGCAGGTGCCGGTGGGCGATCCGCTGCTGCTGGTCCCGGCCATGGCGGCGGCCACCACCCATCTGGGCTTCGGCGTCACCGCCAATCTGAGTTACGAGCCGCCTTACACCTTCGCCCGCCGCATGAGCACGCTGGACCACCTGACGGGCGGCCGTGTCGGCTGGAACATCGTCACCGGCTATCTCGACAGCGCCGCCCGTGCCTTGGGCCTGGATGGTCAGGCGGCGCACGATGACCGCTATGCCGTGGCTGAGGAGTATATGGACGTCGTCTACCGACTGTGGGAAGGCAGTTGGGCGGACGACGCCGTGCAGCGGGATCGCGCGGCCGGCGTCTACGCCGATCCGGCCCGCGTCCGCCCCGTCCGCCACCACGGCCCCCATTTCCGGATGGAAGGCGCGCATCTGTGCGAGCCGTCGCCCCAGCGCACGCCGGTCCTGTACCAGGCGGGGTCGTCGGACCGGGGACGCCGGTTCGCCGCCGCCCATGCCGAGTGCGTCTTCGTCAATGGCGGTCCCAAGCCGCATGTCGCCCGCCTGGTGGCCGATCTGCGCGGCCTGGCCCGCCGCCTGGGGCGCGATCCCGCCGACCTGAAGGTGTTCGTCGGCGCCACGGTGGTGGTGGCGGAGACCGACGCCCTGGCCCAGGCCAAGCGGGCGGACTATGACCGCTGCGCCAGTGTGGAGGGCGCGCTGGCCCACGCCTCCGCCTCCCTGGGCATCGACTTCGCCGCCCGGGACTGGGACGAACCCATCCATGCCGGGCAAAGCCAGGCGGTGACCTCGAACATCGAGAACCAGGCCGCCCGCCGGCCGGACAAGGTGCTGACCCGGCGCGGTCTGGTGGAGGGGCTGAGCCTGGGCGGCCGGCAGGTTCCCATCGTCGGCGGGCCGGCCACGGTGGCGGATGAACTGATGGCCTGGGTGGAGGAGGCGGACGTGGACGGTTTCATCCTGGCGCGCACGGTGACGCCGGAATGCTTCGCCGATTTCATCGACCTGGTGGTGCCGGAGTTGCAGCGGCGCGGCGCCTACAAGACCGCCTACGCCCCCGGCACGTTGCGGGAAAAATTGTCCAGCCCCGGTGGCCGGTCACGCAGCCCCCGGCTGCCCGACACGCATCCCGGCGCCAGCCGGCGCTGGCGGGGTTAAGCCAGCGCGTCCGTCAGGAACAGGCCGGCGGCGTGGACCAGGCCCGCCTGGGCCTCCCGCCCCAGCGCCAGGTCGGGCTCGTCGCCCAGGGCGGCGGCCCCCTTCATCATCTGCAACAGGGTGACGGCCATGGTGGCCGCCCGCTCCGCCGGCAGGGCGCGGGACTTGGCGCGCAGGACGGCGGCGATGCCTTGGCGCAGGCGGGCGCGCAATTGCCCTTGTTGCGCCACCATGTCCGGCCGGGCGTCGATCAGGGCAAAGGCGGCGGCGCGTTCCACCTTCAGGCTGGGCAGCACGGCCAGGAGGGCCGCCGCCAGCGCGGCGGGGGACAGGGCGGCGGCGCGCGACTCCAGATCCGCCAGCAAGGCCACCAGCGCGTCGGCGTACCGGGCCAGCAGGGCATCGGCCAGCACGGCCTTGGTGGGAAAGAATTGGTAGAGCGAGCCGATGGGCGCGCCCGCCCGGGCCGCGATCTCCGTCATCGTGGCGGCGTCATAGCCCTTTTCCGCGAACACGGCGCTGGCGGCGGCCAGCAGGGCGGCCACGCGGGCACGGCCCCGCTCGCGGCTTGGCATCTTGGGTCCGGCGGGGGGCGTGCCTTCCGGCGATGCGGCAATAGGCGCGGCGGTGTCGGTGGTTGACTTTTGTGAGGACATTCTCATAAATCTTTTCATGAGGGTGTCCTCATATTTGCATTCCCGACACCCCGCCGTCCATCCCCGCCCCCCGCGAAGAGGTTGCCATGAGCATCAATCTGGACCCGAAGACCACCGCCCTGGTGCTGATCGATCTGCAGCACGGCATCATCAACCTGCCCCTGGCGCCGCACACCGGCGCGGATGTGCTGGCCCGGTCCAAGGCGCTGGCGGAGAAGTTTCGTGCGGCCGACGCGCCGGTGGTGCTGGTGCGCGTGGCTTTCGCGCCTGATTTCAGCGACGCGCCGCGCCAGCCCACGGACCAGGCCATGACCGTGCCGCCGGGCGGTTTCCCGGCCAACTGGGCCATGCTGGATGAGGATTTGGTGAAGCCGGGTGACATCATCGTCACCAAGCGCCAGTGGGGCGCTTTCTACGGCACGGATCTGGATCTGCAACTGCGCCGGCGGGGCATCACCACCATCGTCCTGGCCGGCATCGCCACCAACATCGGCGTTGAATCCACGGCGCGCGGCGCCTGGGAACATGGCTACGCCCTGGTGTTCCCGACCGACGCCATGACCACCTTCAGCGCCGAGATGCAGGACTTCGCCCTGACGACCATCTTCCCGCGCCTGGGCCGCTGCACCACCAGCGACGCCATCACCCTGGGCTGAGGCTGGGGGGGGGCGGCCCGCCCCTGCGTCAGGCTGCGACCAAAAACGCGAAGAGAAGGGGGCAGGTCTCATGAACCAAGGTGCGGATCTCCCCCTCCGTCACCCGATCCCGCGCCATCATCAGGCGCACGATGGGCTCGGCCAGCAACTCATCCAGCGTCGCTTCCGTCATCTCCGGCATCGGCATGGCAGGTCCCCTTCCGCCTCGGTGGAAACAGTGAGGCCAGATTACTGATATTAAGAATGACTCGCAATTAGCCTTTTCGCCGCTCCCCCTCCGGCATATGCGAAGGGGACGGGATCACCCTGGCATAAAGGGTTTCGCGCCGCCGCTGGCCAGCGATGGCGCGGATTGGTTTTAGAAACCGGCTGAAATCTTTACCAGTCTGCCAAAGGGCGCCGTCCGTGGTGCCTAAGCCTTAGGCCGGGGCGAAGCCGGATATTGTTCGGCCTATGCGGTGCCTTGACTGTCACCACCGCCTCTTAAGTAAAACGAATAGGCAGCGACTGCGGTCGCCGGAGCATTGCGGGGAGCGTCAGCGGACTGAAATGCGAGGATAGACAAGCCGCCGGATGGCGGCGCCGGCGCTTGAGGAAAGCGAATTAAGCCGCCTCTTGCCCTTCCAGGAACACCACCAGCTCCTCCAGCGCGTGGGTCAGGTGGGTGCTCAGCAGGTCGACGGCTTCGGCGCCCTTGCCGTCGCGGCACAGGGCCACCAGGCGCTCATGCTCATCCATGGACCGATCATGGATGGCGGGGGTCATGGACAGGTGCAGGCGGACATAGCGGTCCAGGCTGTCGTGGATGCGCTTCACCATGTCCAGCATCACCGGGCGCTGGGCCGGCTCGTACAAAGACTCATGCAACTGCCAGTTCAGGGCGCCCCAGCGGCCGGGCTCCGCGGCGTGCATGTCCTTCAGCACGGCCTCCGCCTTCTTGATCTGCTTCGCGGTCAGCTGCGGGATGGCGCGGCGCAGCAGGTCGGTTTCCAACAGCAGGCGCACCTCGAAATACTCGCGCACCTCGGCGGGCGACAACTGGGCCACGACCGACCCCTTGTAGGGGATGGTGGCCACCAGGCCCTCCGCCTCCAACTGTTGCAGCGCCTCGCGCACCGGAATGCGGCTGACGCCCAGCTTTTGCGCGATCTCATCCTGGCGCAACTGTGCGCCCAGCGCATATTCCCCGCTCAGGATCATCTGGCGCAGGGCGTCAACCACCTGGGCCGACAGCGATTTCCGTTCAATCTTGGCGCGTGCGATCATTTGGTGGCTTCTTGGCGGGGGTGCGGATTTGGAAGGCGGCCCTGTGAATTCGCTCTGAACAGCCTGAAATCGGCTGTAAAAGCAATTGATTTTCTAAATCACGCTAGACTGTTCGCGTGTACTGCACCATGGGTAGTTGGCGCATAGCCCGGTCTAGTTGTCGCTAACCCTCAAGGGGTGGTGATGATGTCGGTCGCGGGGCGCCGGGCTTGACAGTTTGGATATCGTATCCGATACGCTATCCCCTTGCCAGGGTCCGCCGAACGGCCGGCTCATCATTCAACGATAACGGGGACGATCGGGCATGGGGATAGCGACAGCGGGGGCAGGCGGGCCGGAGCGTGCCGGAACGCGCGATGCCCAGGATCAGGCCGGCGGCCATCCCCCCGGCCTCTACCTGCTGTTCGCGGTCGAGTTCTGGGAGCGGTTCTCCTATTACGGCCTGCAATCCATTCTGATCTTCTTCCTGCTGTGGCACCTGTCCATGGACAAGGTGTCGGCCTATGCCGAGCTGGGGGCCTTCGGCGTCCTGGTCTACATGTGCCCGGTCCTGGGCGGCTTTATCGCCGACCGCTGGGTGGGGGCGCGCCACGCCGTGCGCGCGGGCGCGGTCCTGCTGATGATGGGCCACGGCCTGATGGCCTGGCAGCCGGCGCAGACGGTGGAGCGGCTGGTGACCCCGGACGCGACCTACGACCTGAAGCGTCCCATCCTCTACCCGGCGGAGGGGGAGGAGGGCGCCCGCCAGGTGGTGGTGAACGGCACCGCCCAGGTCATCACCAGCCTGAGCAGCGTCCAGGGCGAGGACGCGGACGCCCGCGCGCTGACCTATGTCGGCCCCGATGGCGCCCCCGTCACGCTGCGCGGCCGGCTGGAAAAAACGCCGGACGCCGGCGGCCTGCGGCTGTTCTACCTGTCGCTGGCCCTGATCGCCGCCGGCGTGGGCATGCTGAAGCCCAACATCTCCGCCCTGGTCGGCCGGCTCTACGGCGACCGTCACGCGGCGCGCGATCGCGGCTTCCTGATCTTCTACCTGGGCATCAACGCCGGCGGCCTGATGGGCAGCATCGTCTGCGGCTGGCTGGGCGCCGTGCTGGGCTGGGAATGGGGCTTCGGGGCGGCCGGCATCGGCATGGCGGTGGCGCTGGCCACCTTCAGCCTGGGCCGCCGCCTGCTGCCGGACGAACTGCCGGTGGCCCAGGGGGGCCCGCGGGCCGCCGCCGGTCTGCCGGGCGGTTTCGCCGCCCTGGCCGGTGGTGTCGCCCTGGCGCTGGCCTGCTGGCTAATCGTCGACCGTCCGGCGGTGGTGGGCCATGTGCTGGACATCGCCGCCGTGGCGGGCCTGGCCGCCGTCTTCTGGTTCGCCCGCACCTGCGACGCGCGCCAGCGCCGCCACCTGGCGCTGCTGCTGCTGCTCATGCTGGTGTCGGTGCTGTACTGGACGCTGTTCTACCAGGGACCGGCCTCGTTGAACGTCTTCGCCGCCGAATGGACGGACCGCCACATCGGCCCGGTGCTGGTGCCCGCCCCCGTGCTGCAGTTCCCCGATAAGGCCTTCGTCATCCTGCTGGCCCTGCCCCTGGCCGCCCTGTGGCGCTGGCTGGATGGGCGGCGGCGCGCCCCGGGCCCCGTCACCAAGTTCGGCTTCGGCGTGCTGTTCGTCGGCCTGGGCTTCCTGGCCCTGGCCTTCGGCATCGAGGTCACGCCGGCCGGCCTGCGCGTGGGCGTGGCCTGGCTGCTGTCCCTCTACCTGCTGCAGGAAGTGGGGGAGCTGTGCCTGTCCCCCACCGGCCTGTCGGCCATCACCCGGCTGTCGCCGCCCGCCATCACCAGCCTGCTGGTCGGCCTGTGGTTCCTGTCCACGGCCTATGGCCAGCGTCTCAGCGCCCTGGTGGCGCAGGCGACGGTGGTTGACGGCAGCCTGCCGGCGGCGGTGCAATTGGCCTCGTACCAGGCGGTGTACCTGAAGGCGGGCCTGTGGTCCTGCGCCGCGGCCCTGCTGCTGTTGCTGCTGGTGGTGCCGCTGCGCCGCCTGAATGATTGATGTGTGATCCTAGAGAAACGGGTTTGAAACCATGACCAAGGGTGTAGGGGGGCTGTCGGCCCCGGCGGTGCTGTCGACCTTGAAGTCCCGGCGGGCGGCGGTGCAGCCCATCACGGCGGAGGAGTACCGCGCCCGGATCGAGGCGGTGCGGGCCCACATGGCGGCGCGCAAGGTGGATGCCCTGCTGCTGCCGGCGTCCAGCAACCTCCTTTATTTCACCGGCCTGGACTGGCACCCCAGCGAGCGTCTGACGGCGGCGCTGATCCTGAAGGACGGCGACCCCGTCTACGTCTGCCCGACGTTCGAGGAGCCCAAGCTGCGCGGCCATATCACCGTGGGGGATGAGGTCCGCACCTGGCAGGAGGATGAAAGCGCCTACGCCCTGGTGGCGGACCTGGTGCGGGCGCAGTCGGGCGCCTCCGCCACGGTGGCGGTCGACGCCCTGGGCTATGCCGGCGTGTTCTTCGACCTGGCCGCAAGCCTGCCCCAGGCCACCCTGGTGGACGCCCGCCCCCTGACGGAGGCCTGCCGCCGGGTGAAGTCGGCGCATGAGATCGCGCTGCTGTCCCATGCCAAGGCCATCACGCTGGAGGTCCACCGCCTGGCCGCCGGCATCCTGCACCCCGGCATCACCCCGGCGGAGGTGGTGGCCTTCATCGGCCAGGCCCACCGCGCGCTGGGCGCCGACGGCGGCAACACCTTCTGCGCCGTGCAGTTCGGCGAGGCCACGGCCTATCCCCATGGCGCCCCCGGCGAGTGGTTCCTGAAGGAGGGCGACCCCGTCCTGATCGACACCGGCTGCGCCATCGAGGGCTACAAGTCCGACATCACCCGCTGCTACACCTTCGGCCACGCCACCCCCGAATACCGCCGGGTGTGGGAGGATGAGCGCGACGCCCAGATGGCGGCCTTCAACGCCGCGAAGATCGGCGCCCCGTGCGAAGCGGTGGACCAGGCCGCCCGCAGCTTCCTGGAGTCCCGCGGCTACGGCCCCGGCTACCAGGTGCCGGGCTGCCCCCACCGCACCGGCCACGGCGTGGGCCTGGACCTGCATGAGCCCGCCTACATCGTCGGCGGCAACAAGCAGCCGCTGGAGGCCGGCCTGTGCTTCAGCGTGGAGCCCATGCTGTGCCTCTACGGCAAGTTCGGCGTGCGCTTCGAGGACCATGTCTACATGACCGAGGACGGTCCCCGCTGGTTCACCACCCCGCCGACGGATGTGGACAACCCTTTCAGTCTGCATCACTGAGGCGGCCGCCCATGGCGGACGGGTATCCGGAAGGCATCGACTGTCTGTGGGTGGCGACGGATCGGGAAGGGAAGGTGGGGGCGTTCATCACTGCGGGGGAGGGCCCCATTCCCGCCTTAGCCTTCGGCTTCGAGGCGTTCACGGCATTCTCTCTGGAAGAGATGCTTCTTGCACTTGAAGTTTCGACGCTCGCCACGGTCCTGGTAGATGTCCCTAGGCCAGACAGTTTCCTGGCCTTGGCAGGCCGGGGTGTCTTCGTCTACGACTGGGGTGAGTTTCATTCCAATCCCGTCGGCGACCGTCATTCATATCGGCTGGTCGCTGTTCCGAGAGAGCCTATCGTCGTCGCAGCGCTTCCGCCTGAGGTTGCGGGGATTGCGTCCACCATTTGTCTTTCAGACGGTCCCTTTGGACTCGCGCTGGTGATTGACCCGAGGGGTGCCATGGCGTGTAAGGAAAAGTTGGCTTGGACGCCGACTTGAGGCGGGCGGCCTTCATTCTCCACGCATAAAAGAAGGGCCGGTCCTTGCGGGCCGGCCCTTGAGGATGTGCCTTGGGAGGAAAAACCAGGGTCTAAGTCAGGCTCGGGACTTAGACCTGGAAGCCACGCCAGAACGGATCCTGGGTGGGGTCGACGTAAATGGTGTTGAGGCCGGTCTGCACCGCCCAGCCCTTGATGGACGGGCGGATGCTGGGGAAGTCGCCGAGATTGCCGGCGCTTTCCACGCGGCCTTCGAACAGGCTGCCGATGATGCTCTCATGCACGAAGCTCTGGCCGACGCCGAGCTTGCCCTGGGCGGC
This sequence comes from Nitrospirillum goiasense, assembly GCF_034427435.1. Lineage (NCBI taxonomy): Bacteria > Pseudomonadati > Pseudomonadota > Alphaproteobacteria > Rhodospirillales > Azospirillaceae > Nitrospirillum > Nitrospirillum goiasense. Next base: position 1,258,584 of record NZ_JAXQNP010000002.1, read on the forward strand.
CAGGTGGGCCATGCGGGCGGAGGTGCCGGTGCCGCAGGGGGAGCGGTCGATGGCGCGGTCGCCATAGAACACGGCGTTGCGGCCGTGGGCGTCGGGGTGCTTGGGCCGGTCCACCCACATCACGTGGCTCAGGCCCCGGATGGTGCTGTCCAGCGGATGGACGGGGGTGATCTTCTCGCGCACGAGCTGCCGCACCAGGCCGCTGTAATGGATGATCTTCTGCGCCCCCAGGTGGTCGATGCCCTTGTAGGCGCCCTGCGGCTCGATGATGCCGTAGAAGTTGCCGCCGTAGCTGATGTCCAGGGTCAGGGGGCCCAGCTCCGGCACCTCGATGGTGACGCCCTTGGTGAACAGGAAGCTGTCGATGTTGAACAGCCGCACCCAGGTCACCTTGCCGGCGGTCATCTCATACTCAACGCCGATCTGGCCGGCGGGCACGTCCAGCACCAGCTTGCCGGGCGTGCGCGGGCGGATGAGGCCGTGCTCCAGCGCGAAGGTCACCATGCCGATGGTGCCGTGGCCGCACATGGGCAGGCAGCCCGAGGTCTCGATGAACAGGATGGAGGCGTCGGCCTCCGGGCTGCAGGGCGGGTAGACGAAACCGCCCGACATCATGTCGTGGCCGCGCGGCTCGAAACACAGCGCCGTGCGGATCCAGTCGAAGCGCGACAGGAAGTCCTGGCGCTTCTCGCTCATGGTGGCGCCCACCAGGGGCGGGTGGCCGCCCATGACCAGACGCACAGGGTTGCCGCAGGTGTGCCCGTCGATGCAGGCAAAGGTCTGGCGGCCGGTGGGCAGCACGGGATCGCCGGTCGGGGCACTGGGGGCGGTGGTCATGGGATCGGGCCTTGAGGCAGACGGTGGAATTAAGGACTACGCGTACTAGGACCTAGGGACTTAAGGGGACTCGCGAGGTTGGAACTGGTTCCCCAGTTCCAACCTCGCTAGCCCGCGACGGCGGGCGCCGGAGCGAGTACCGAAGGGCGCAGCGAGGATAGCCAAGGGGCGGATGCCCCGCCGGCGCTTGAGGCAACTACTTAAAGACTCGGACGGGTGGCCGCCGCCTTCTCGACCATGGCGATCACGTCGGCGCGGGTCTTGCCTTCCAGGATGTAGCGCGGCGGACGCACCCGCTCGGAGCCACGGCCCATGACCTGCTCGGCCAACTTGATGCTCTGCACCAGGTCGTGGCGGGCATCCAGGTGCAGCAGCGGCAGGAACCAGCGGTAGATGGCGCGGGCCTTGGCCAGGTCGCCGGCGACGACGGCGTCATAGAGGGCCACCGACTCCTTGGGGAAGGCGTTGGTCAGGCCGGAGATCCAGCCCTTAGCACCCAGCAGCAGGCCTTCCAGGGCGACGTCGTCCAGACCGGCCATCAGCATCATCTTCGACTCGTCGATGGCATTGGCCAGGTCGGTGAAGCGACGGGTGTCGGGGGCCGATTCCTTCAGCGCCACGATGGTCGGGATCTCCGCCAGGCGCTGCAGCAGCGACACGCTGATGTCCACGCGGTAGGCCGGCGGGTTGTTGTACAGCATGATGGGCAGGGCCGAGGCGCCGGCGACGGCGGCGAAGTGGCGGAACAGCTCTTCCTCGGTCGGCACGTAGACCATGGCGGGCAGCAGCATCAGGCCGTCGGCGCCGATCTTCTCCGCATCCTTGGCGTAGGCGACGGCGCGCGGCGTCGTCAGTTCCGACACGCCGGTGATCACGGGCACGCGGCCGGCGGTCACTTCCTTGGCGGCGGCCAGGACCTGGCGCTTCTCTTCCGGTTCCAGCGAGTTGTTTTCGCCCACCGTGCCCATGATGATCAGGCCGTGCACGCCGTCGCGGATCAGCCCGTCGATCACCCGCTGCGTTTCCGCCAGGTTGATGCTGAGGTCTTCGTTGAACTGCGTGGTCACCGCGGGGAACACACCGCGCCAGTTGGGCAGAGCCATCTCTTAAAACCTTTCACGATTCCGCATACGCGCTTGTCGGCAAGCGCTCCTGGCGATATTATAATGGGATATTGTATCCAATCAAGGGGCTCTGAACATGTCCTCCGTCGATGCCAGCAACCCACCCATGCCGTTCCGGCCCGGTTCCGGCACCATCGCGGTGGTGGGGGCGGGCGTGGTGGGCACGGCGACGGCGCTGGCCCTGGTGCGCGACGGCCATGATGTCATCCTTGTCGATCGGGATCAGCCGGGCATGGGCTGTTCTTACGGGAATGCCGGCCACATCGCCACGGAACAGTTGTTGCCCCTGGCGTCCTTCGCCACGCTGCGCCGCGTGCCGGGCCTGTTGCTGGACGCGACGGGGCCGCTGGGCATCCGCAAGGGGGCGCTGCCCATCCTGGCGCGGGGATGGGCCCGTGACTTCCTGGCCGCCTGCCTGCCCCGGGCCCATGCCCATGGCACGGCCGTGCTGTCCAGCCTGATCGAAACCGTCATCCAGGACTGGCGCACCCTGCTGGTGGGAACGGGCGCCGAGGGGCGCTTCCAGACGCGCGGCCACCATAGCGTCTGGGAAAGCGCCACCCCTGAGGCCGCCATCGCCGCGTCCATGGCCGCCGCCCGGGCCCTGGGCGTGCCCGTCGCCGCCTGGGGGGCGACCCCGGCTGACTGGCCGGACCTGCCGCCGGCGCTGCGCACCCGCGTCACCGGCGGGATGACCTATACCGGAACTGGCCACGTCGACGACCCCCATGGCCTCACCCAGGATCTGGCCGCCGCCTTCGTCGCCCGGGGCGGGCGCATCGAAAAGGCCGAAGTGCGCGCGCTGGAAACCGATGGCGGCCGGTGGCGCCTGCGCCATGACGGCGGCGTCATCGAGGCCGGGGCCGTCCTGGTGGCCATGGGCGTGGACTCCGGCGCGCTGCTGGAGCCGCTGGGCTACCGCGTGCCCCTGATCGCGGAGCGTGGCTACCATGTCGTCGTCCCTGGCGGGGTGCCGGAGGGCGGCCTGGACCGCCCGGTGGTGTTCGAGAACCGCACCGTCATCGTCACCCCCATGGCCATGGGCCTGCGCGCCACCAGCTTCACCGACTTCAGCGGGCCCAACGACGCGCCGGACCCCCGCCGCCCCGCCCTGTTGCGTCATCATTTGCGGGAGCTGGGCCTGATGGCGCCAGGGGCTGACAGTACCGAATGGACGGGCTGCCGGCCCAGCCTGCCGGACTATCTGCCCATCCTGGACGCCAGCCGACGCCATCCCGGCCTGTACGCCGCCTGTGGCCACCAGCACCTGGGCCTGACCCTGGCGGCGGTCAGCGCGCGCCGCATGGCGGATATCGTGGCCGGCCGCACGCCATCCGATCCCGCCATGGCGCTGGACCGTTTCTCCTGACCGTTTCCACCACTTCCGTCCTAAGACCGGAGGCGTAGTTCCCTATGGTCCGATATCGTATATCGTATCCCAAAATCGACACTGAACCCCAATGGCAGTTGGGTCCCTTTGCGCCGCCGGCGTCGCTCGCGGTGCCGTCACGCTTTGATGCGTGCGCTGAAAACTCAAAAATCAAAAACAGAGGGGCTTGAGCATGGTGCGCGATCTGGGAGACGGCCGTGGGGTATCCTTCGGCACCCCGTCCCGGCGGACGATTCTGCGTGGCGCCGCATCGGCCGCGGCCTTGATGGCGATGCCGGCGGTTGCGGCCCCCCTGGTGCCGCCGCTGGGCGCCGATACGGCCCAACCCTTTCCCCTGTCGGCGGTGCGGCTGAAGCCATCGCCCTTCAAGGCGGCGGTGGACGCCAACCTGGCCTATCTGCACAGCCTGGAGGCTGACCGCCTGCTGCACAACTTCCGCAGCGGCGCCGGGCTTCAGCCCAAGGGCGAGGTCTATGGCGGCTGGGAGGCCGACACCATCGCCGGCCACACCCTGGGCCATTATCTGAGCGCGCTGTCGCTCATGCACGCCCAGACCGGCGATGCGGAGTGCCAGCGGCGTGTGGATTACATCGTCGCCGAACTGGCGGAGTGCCAGAAGGCCCAGGGCGACGGCTATGTCGCGGGCTTCACCCGCAAGCGCGGCGACATCGTCGAGGACGGCAAGGTCGTGTTCGATGAGCTGCGGCGCGGCGAGATCCGCTCCGCCGGCTTCGACCTCAACGGCTGCTGGGTCCCGCTGTACAACTGGCACAAGCTCTACACCGGCTTGTTCGACGCCCAGACCCTGTGCGGCAACACCCAGGCCCTGGACGTGGCCGTCAAGCTGGGCGGCTACATCGATGAGGTGTTCAGCCACCTGAATGACGACCAGGTGCAGAAGGTGCTGGACTGCGAGCATGGCGGCATCAACGAGAGCTTCGCCGAGCTGTACGCCCGCACCGGCGACCGGCGCTGGCTGAAGCTGGCGGAGCGCCTCTACCATGCCAAGGTGTTGGTGCCCCTGTCGGAGGGGCGGGACGAGCTGGCCAACATCCACGCCAACACGCAGATCCCCAAGCTGATCGGCCTGGCCCGCCTGGCGGAGCTGACGGGGGCGGAACGCCATGCCAAGGCCTCCGCCTTCTTCTGGCAGACGGTCACCACCAACCATTCCTATGTCATCGGCGGCAATGCGGACCGCGAGTATTTCCAGGAACCGCGCAGCATTTCCCGCCACATCACCGAACAGACGTGCGAGGGCTGCAACAGCTACAACATGCTGAAGCTGACCCGCCTGCTGTACGCCCGCCAGGCCGACGCGCACTACTTCGATTTCTATGAGCGGGCGCACCTGAACCACGTGCTGGCGCAGCAGAACCCAGCCACCGGCATGTTCACCTACATGACGCCGCTGATGTCCGGCTCCGCACGCGAATTCTCCACCCCCACGGAGGATTTCTGGTGCTGTGTGGGCACCGGCATGGAAAGCCACGCCAAGCATGGCGAAAGCGTTTATTGGCGCCGGGGGGCGGAAGACCTGGCCGTCAACCTTTACATCCCGTCCACCCTGAATTGGGCGGAGCGGGGGGCGGTGGTCGACCTCGACACCCGCTATCCGGAAGGGGAGACGGTGCTGCTGACGCTGAAGGCGTTGAAGCGCCCGGCCGCCTTCGCCGTCAGCTTCCGCATCCCGGCCTGGTGCGCCGGCGCCACCCTGGCGGTGAACGGCAAGCCCCAGGACCTGGCGCTGCGGAACGGCTACGCCGTCGTGCGGCGGGAGTGGAGGGCGGGCGACGCCGTCGCCCTGCGCCTGCCCATGGCCCTGCGTTTGGAATCAACCAACGACGACGCCGACACCGTGGCCTTCCTGCACGGGCCCCTGGTGCTGGCGGCCGATCTGGGCCCGGCGCCCAAGAGCGAGGCGCCCACCGGCTCGCCCCAGCCCAGCCCGGTGTCTGAGGCCTTCCAGGGCCCGGCCCCGGCCTTGGTGTCCGCCTCCGTCCTGGACGGTTTCCAGCGGGCGACGCCCGACGCCCTGGTGTGGCGCACCGCCGGCATCGGCCGGCCGGGCGACATGGAGTTCAAGCCCTTCTACCAGCAATACACCCGCCGCACGGCCGTTTACTTCAAGCGCTACACCGAGGCGCAGTGGAAGACGGCCGAGGCGGCCCTGGCGCAGGAGGCCGCCCACCAGCGCGACATCCAGGCGCGCTCCGTCGACGTCATGCACCTGGGTGAGATGCAGCCGGAACGCGACCATGGGCTGGAGGCCAAGATCTCCTACCCCGTGACCTACCGGGGCCGGAACGGCCGCGATGCGCGCACCGGCGGCTTCTTCGAGTTCAAGGCCAAGGTCCGGCCCGGCGCCCTGGTGCTGCAGGCCACGTACTGGGGTGATGAGCGCAAGCGCCTGTTCCACATCCTGGTCGACGGCACCCGCATCGCCACACAAAAGCTGGACGCCGAGCGGCCGGGCGCGTTCTTTGATGTGGAATACCCCATCCCCGCCAACCTGACGGCGGGCAAGTCCACCGTCGTCGTCCGTTTCGAGCCGGAGACCGGCTATTCCGCGGGCCCCGTCTTCGGGTGCCGCGTCGTCGCAGCGTCAGCCTCTCAGGGAGCGCCTATCTGATGTACCGCCTGCCTTTCAACCGTTTGGCCGCCCGCTTGCTGGTCGGCACCGCCCTGTTCGCCGGTGTCCTGACAGTCGGCCAAATCACGGCGACCGCCCCTGTCATCGGCGTGGCCCACGCGGCGGCGACCGCCGCGGCCAGCAAGGCCGACGCCCAGTTCAAGGCCATCTACACCAAGGAATGGAAGTGGCGTCAGGAGGAGTTCAAGGGCGAGGATGACGAGGACAGCAGCGACACCGCCGCCAACCGCCTGCCCAAGGTCGATGCCGCCACCCAGGAAAAGCGCCTGAAGGTTTGGGAAGGCGTCATGAAGGAACTGGACGCCATACCCCAGGCCGACTTGTCGCCCGAGGCCAAGGTGAACTACGGCATCTACCGCGACCAGGTGGCGGTGCTGCTGGCCAGCCAGAAGTTCAAGGACTATGAGAAGCCGCTGAACGCCGACAGCTCCTTCTGGTCCAACATGGCCGGCGGGGCCCGCCGCACCCTGCACACGGTGGCGGAGTACAAGGCCGCCATCGGGCAGATGAACGATATGCCGCGTTATTTTGGCGAGCAGATCGTGAACATGCGCGCCGGCCTGAAGCGCGGCTTCACCCCGCCCAAGGTGACCCTGGCGGGCCGTGACAGCGGCATCGTGAACGTGGTCGAGGCCAAGACGCCGGAAGACAACGTCTACTACACCCCCTTCAAGACGATGCCGGACACCATCCCGGCCGCGACCCAGGCGGAACTGCGCGCGGCCGCGGTGGCCGCCATCACCAAGTCGGTGGTGCCCGCCCACCAGGCGCTGCTGAAGTTCATGCGCGAGGAATACATCCCCGGCGCCCGCACCGAACTGGCGGCGGAATCCCTGCCCGACGGCAAGGCCTATTACCAGTCCAAAATCAAGGAGTTCGCCACCGTCGACCTGACGGCGGACCAGATCCACAAGATCGGCCTGGAAGAGGTGGCCAAGATTCACGCCCAGATGCTGGACGTGATGAAGCAGGCCAACTTCCAGGGCGACTTCCCCGCCTTCCTGAAGTTCCTGCGCACCGATCCCCAGTTCTACGCCAAGACGCCGGAAGAGCTGTTGATGCGGGCGGCGTGGATCGCCAAGAAGTTCGACGGCAAGGCCGACCAGTATTTCGGTTATCTGCCGCGCCAGCGCTTCGCCATCATCCCGGTCCCGGCGGACATCGCGCCCTTCTACACCTCAGGGCGGGGTGGCCCGGGCGTCTACCTGGTCAATACCTATGACCTGCCGTCGCGCGGCCTGTATGCCCTGCCGGCCCTGACCCTGCACGAATCCGCCCCCGGCCACGCCTTCCAGATGCCCATCGCGGCGGAACAGAAGGACCAGCCGGAGTTCCGGCAGAAGGTCTACATCTCCGCCTATGGCGAAGGCTGGGCCCTGTACTGCGAGAAGCTGGGCGATGAGATGGGCATGTATGAGACGCCGTATGAGCGCTTCGGCATGCTGAGCTACCAGATGTGGCGCGCCGCCCGGCTGGTGGTGGACACCGGCATCCATTCCAAGGGCTGGACGCGCGAGCAGGCGCAGCAGTTCCTGCACGACAACACCGCCCTGGCCGATCACGAGATCGAGACCGAGGTCGACCGCTACATCGCCTGGCCGGGTCAGGCCCTGTCCTACTACCTGGGCGAGATGGCCATCCTGAAGGCCCGGGCCAAGGCGGAAAAGGCGCTGGGCGAGAAGTTCGACCTGCGCAACTTCCACGACACGGTGCTGAAGCTGGGCAGCGTTCCCCTGCCGGTGCTGGAGGCCCGCATCGACCGCTTCATCGCCGAGGGGGGCAAGAGCCCGTACCCGGCGCAGTGAGGTGCGCAGCGGCGTGGGATGCCCACGCCGCTATAGGCCCCGGCGACTGAGGGACCACGAAAAGGCGGGGGCGGATGGCGACATCCGTCCCCGTTTTGTTCTTATGATGCCTTTCCCTCAAGGGAATGTGGGTGTATCAAACCATGGCCCCATCTTCTTGAGTAGGACGCCGTTCCATGCCGCTTGACCTTGTTTCCCTGGCCCTTGGCTTCGTCGCGGCGCTGGTCGTGGCCCTGGTGGCCGCCCGCCTGGTGGGGGCCGGTGCCCGCGCGGAACAGGCGGAGCGGCTGGCCCTGCTGGAGGCCGACCTGGCCGCCCTGCGCGAGGCGAAGGCGGATGTCGACCGCCGCCTGGCGGTGGAGGGGGAACGGGCGTCGCGCGTCCCCCTGCTGGAGCGGGACCTGGCGGCCCTGCGCGAAGAGGGCGCCCGCCTGTCCCAGGCGCTGGCCGCGTCGAAAGAGGCGCTGGCGCGCGAGCTGCGGCAGGCGGATGAGAAGCTGGCCCTGCTGACCCAGGCGCGTGAAACCATGGCCAAGGAGTTCAAGGTTCTGGCCGATGAGGTCATGACCCGCCACGGCGAGACCTTCGCCAAGCAGAACCGCACCCAGCTGGACGGCCTGCTGGCCCCCTTACGCGACCGCATGGTGGAATTCCAGCAGGGCCTGCAACTGGCCCATACGGAAAGCGCCAAGGACCGGGCGGCGCTGGCGCAGCAAATCCGCCAGCTCACCGACACCAGCGCCCGCATGACCAGCGAGACGCACAACCTGACCCAGGCGCTGAAGGGCAAGGCCCAGACCCAGGGGGCCTGGGGCGAGATGATCCTGTCCACCATCCTGGAACGCTCCGGCCTGCGCGAGGGCGAGGAATATGTGACCCAGGAAAGCCGGACGGACGCCGATGGCGGCCGCCTGCGCCCCGATGTGGTGGTGAACCTGCCCGGCGGGCAGCGGGTGGTGATCGACGCCAAGGTGTCGCTGACGGCGTTCGAGGCGCATGTGAACGCCGCCGATGAGGTGGAACGCATGGCGGCGCTGGCCCGCCACGTCGTCTCCCTGCGCAGCCACATCAAGACCCTGGGCTCCAAGGATTACACCGGCGCCGTGGGCAGCGGCCTGGATTACGTCCTGATGTTCGTACCCATCGAGGGCGCGCTGGCCGTGGCGGTGCAGGAGGATCCGGCGCTGACGGCCTATGCCGCCGACATGAACGTGGCCATCGCCACCCCCACCACCCTGATGGTCGCCCTGCGCACCGTGGCCAACGTCTGGCAGGTGGAGCGCCGCAACCGCAACGCCGAGGCCATCGCCGACCGCGCCGGCAAGCTGTACGACAAGTTCGTCGGTTTCCTGGACGACATGCGCAGCCTGGGCACCCAGCTGGACCGGGTGCAGAAAAGCTACAGCGGCGCCATGACCAAACTCAGCACCGGCACCGGCAACCTGGTGCGGCAGGTGGAGCAACTGAAGGACATGGGCGCCAAGACGTCCAAGGCCATTCCCGCCGACCTGCGCGAGGATGGGCCGGAGGAAAAGGCGCTGGCCCTGGATCCCGGCGGCACCCTGTCCCTGACCTGACAAAACCTGTCCTCCCGGCCGCTCGACTACCCGAAAGGTTCAGCGAATTCAGGGTTGACAACGTTGTCTGATCCTGGGAACCTCGATCTATCCACCGGGGGTTGCGCTGATGGTCGCGCGCCGTACCCGGAATGATAAGCAGGGACGGGATCGCACCATCATGGCACCAGGATCAAAACCCACGTTTCCTTGCGGCCGTTGACGGCGGCGGCGCGGCGTGCCCGCGCGTGAGGGCGAGGATCTTGGTGCTGGCCGAGTAGGGGGTTGTTCTCCCAGAGCCCCCCGCCAGGCGGCCGCGTCGATTTTGAGGATTTCAGTCTGGGCACCCTCAAGCGACGCGGCCGTCTTTTTTTGATGCCGGTGTTTTAAGGCGCAGGGTTGCGGTGTTTACGCCGTATTACCCATGCCGGAGCATCGTCCGGTGCCGACCGGGACCCACGTCCATGCCCATCCTCTTCGTCCGCCTGGCCCGTCGCCTGAACGACCGGGGCCGTGGTTTCGACCTGGCGGTGCTGGCGGCGGTATGCGCCTTTCTGACGGCCGTGGTCTTGAGTTCCCCGCCCGACGCGACGGTGGACACCGCCGGGGCCGCCACACCCTCCCAGGTGGCCGACGGTCAGGCCGGCCACTGAGCCTGAAAGCCCGCCATCGGGTGTGGGGCGACGCGGCGGCGCCGCGAATAGTTCCCCACCCCTTCGCCCTGGGCGTTAAGCTGGCGGTTCCACCCTTGGGGAACCGCCCGCATGACCGTGACAGCCCCTACCGTGACAGCTTCTCCGGCCCGCCTTTGGGACATCAGCCAGCCTTTGCGCCCCGGCCTGCCGGTCTGGCCGGGCGATACGGCTTTTGGTGAAGAGCGGACCTGGTCCATCCAGCCGGGCTGTCCGGTGAACGTCAGCCGCCTGGTCATGTCCACCCACAGCGGCACCCACGTCGATGCACCCCTCCACTATGATGCCACGGGCCTGACGGCGGGGGCGTTGGACCTGGCCCCATATCTGGGGCCGGCACAGGTGATCACCGTGCCGCCCGGCGCGCCCTTCGCCACGGCGGATCACGTGGTGCCCCATTGGCGGCCCGGCGTGCCGCGCCTGTTGCTGCACAGTTATGACCGCTTTCCCCATGAGGCGTGGCGGTCGGACTACACCGCCATCGATCCGGCGCTCATCGATTGGCTGGCCGGGCAGGGCGGGGTCTTGCTGGGCACGGACGCGCCGTCGCTGGACCCGCAGGACAGCAAGGATCTGCCGGCCCATACCATGCTGAACCGCCATCGCCTGGCGGTGCTGGAGGGCTTGGTGCTCGATGCCGTGCCGGACGGGATTTACGAGCTGATCGCCCTGCCGCTGCCCCTCAGCAACGCCGACGCCTCGCCCGTGCGCGCCGTGCTGCGGGAATGGCCTCAGAGATAGGCCTTGGCGAAGAAGTACACGGTCATGGCGGTGCCGGTGACGATGACGAAGCGTCGGACATAATCCCCGGGCAGGCGCCGCGCCACGTCGGCGCCCAGATAGCCGCCGGCGATGGCCGACACCATCATGGCCAGGGCGGGCGCCCACACCACGCGGCCGCTGAGGGCGAAGGTCAGGGTGGCGATCGCGTTCAGGCTGCCGCTCAGCAGGGTTTTCCAGGCGTTCATGGCGTGCATGTCGCGCAGGCCGAACAGGGTCATGGCCGCCATGGACAGGATACCCACCCCGCCGCCGTAATAGCCGCCATAGATGGCGATGACGAATTGGCAGCACAGCAGGGCCGTGGGCGTCAGGCGCACGCTGCCCTCCAGCAGCGCCGCCAGGCGCCGACCGAAGGTGAATACCAGGGTCGCCATCAGCAGCAGCCACGGCACCAGGGCGACGAACACCGACTCCGGCGTCCACAGCAGCAGCAGGGCGCCGGCGACGCTGCCCACCAGGCTGACCGCCACCATGGGCACCATGCCCACGCCCTGGATGGGCTGGAACTCCCGCCTATAGGCATAGACGCTGGCGAAAGACCCGGGAAACAGGGCCACGGTGTTGGTGGCGTTGGCGGTCACGGGGGGCAGGCCGGCGAACACCAGGGCGGGGAAGCCCAGGAAGCTGCCGCCGCCGGCGACGGCATTCAGGATGCCGGCCACGAAGGCGGCACCGATCAGCAAGGCCCAGGTCCAAGGATCCATTGGAAATGTCCGTTCGGGGCGGCGGCGGCGTCCCCGAAGGCTTCGTCAGGGGGCCGAGGCCGGGGGCACGTCGTGCAGCACGCGATAGAGTTGGAAGCCCTTGCCCTCATGGACCAGATCGGCCAGGCCCGTCAATTCCCGATGCCCGGCTTCGGTGTTCAGCACCATGACGTAGTCATAGTCCCGCTGCCAGTCCTGCCAGAAGTAGGTGCCGGCGGGGAAGGGGCTGGCCACCGCCTTCATCATCTCGCCCGTGCTGGGCGGGTCGCCGTCCTCGCGGTCCACCCGCTCGGTATAGGCGGGCTTCACGGTCAGGATCTGCTTGCCGGCCACGCTGAAGGCGGTGCTGACCAGGCTCTGCCGGTCGATGATGGCCAGGCAGGGGGCATGGCTGAAGGCGGCGTTGAAGTTGACGTCACCCGTGGGCACTGTCGCCTCCGCCACCAGGATGGTCGACCCCGGTTCCACCGCCGCCATGGAGGCGCGCATGTCCTTGTAGACCTGGCTCAGGGGCATCCAGTCGCCGACGATGACCACGCTGCGGGCCACGATGATGCCCAGGATGGCGGCCAGCGCCGTCATGCGGCCCAGGCGGCCCCGGAACTCGAACCGGACGAAGCCCAGGCACAGGAACAGCAGCGCCACCGGCAGCCGTTCGTCGGCATAGGCGGAGCCGAACAGGATGGTGGGCATGGCGACGTAGGTGACGGCGCCGGTGGCCAGCAGCATCCACCCGGCGGCGTGCAGGTGCATGCGCCGCGTCGCCAGCAGGGCGGCGACGACGGCCAGGGCCACCCAGCCCAGCGGCACCTCCCAATTTTCATGGAAGGTGGTGACCAGAAGGCGCAAGCCCTCGCCCTTGCCCACCCAACTCCACACCACCTGGTCGGCCAGGCCCAGGGTGGGGCTGGCGGCCAGCAGGGGGAAGACCAGCAGGAAGGGCAGGGCCATCAGGCCCAGGTGGCGCAGGGCCTGGCGCCAGGGGCGGCGCAGCAGGCCGGGCGCCTCCAGGCAGAAGATGGCCATGCCATAGAGGCCGACGGCGAACAGATGACAGACGAACAGCACCAGCACGGTGGCCGTGGAGGCCAGCAGGCGCTGCAGGTGCGATCGGTTGCGCAGCGACAGGCGGATGGCCGTGCCCCACAGCGCCAGCCCGATGCCGAACAGGAAATTGGTGAAGCCCAGCAGGAAGATGCCGTTGTACATGAACGCCATGGCCAGCAGGGCGTTGGCGCCGCCGGGTCCGTGCTCCGTGCGGTGCAGGGCGCGGTGCAGGGCCCAGGTGCCGCTGACGATGCTGATGATGATGGCGGCGATGAACAGCTTGCCGGCCACGAACACGCCCACCAGGCGCACGAAGGGCGGCACCACCAGGTCCATGGCCAGGTTGGGGATGACCTGCCAGTCAATGGCGTAGAACCGCTGCAGCAGCGGCTCCTGCCCCAGCCGCGCGATGATGTCCATGCGCGCCAGGTGGTTGGCGTAGTCCGTCAGCGGCGGCACCAGCACGAAGAACAGCGGGGCCAGGACCACCGCCAAGGCGACAAGGCCCAGCACCGTCGCCACGGGCAGGTCCATGCTACGGGGGCGGGCATCGCTGCGCGCGCTGGCATCCAGGGCAACCATCATCCTCGCCAATTAACAGGCCGCTCTCGCAGTGCACAAGACAATCAAAAGAGGGACAGCCAGCGAAAGGGGAATACGGGATCCCCCGTTTATGCTGGCGCTACACTTTGCCTCACGCGCCGGGCTTCTGGAAGCGGGGCGCCGATGATCGCCGTTGCTGCGGCAAGATGGTCAGGCGGCTTGCCGGCGGCCCGGTGGCGCCCCGGCATTTCCGATTAAATTTTTTGACACGCTGTCGTTTTGTGATTCGGCTTGTGTCGCGATGCCGATTCCCCTAACGAAGCAGGCCAGAGAAATAGCGGGTGCGTCCCAGGAACGGGTGGCCCCGCGCGATGGACAACGGGTGGGCACATCCGCCGCGGCTTGGGGGCCGACGGCGGCAGGGCGGCGCGGGCGTGAATGGACAGGGTTCGCCGTATCCCGGCCAGGGACGGCGGGGCGCGTCCGTCCGGGCGGGACCGCGCAACGGGCACCATACTTTCCAAGGATTTGGGCATGCAGGCACAGGTCACGGCACGCGTTCGGCATCCGGTGGGTTTCTGGTTCGTCTTCTGGGGTGAGTTGGCCGAACGCGCCTGCTACTACGGCATGCGGACGCTGCTGGCGCTCTACATCACCTCGCAGCTGGGCTTCTCCGACAGCGACGCGGCCACCGTCATCCAGATTTTCATGGCGTCCTGCTACGCCTTGCCGCTTATCGGCGGCGTCATCGCCGACCGCTGGCTGGGCCGTTATCCCACCATCATCTTCTTCTCGTTCCCCTACATCTTCGGTCAGGTGGTCCTGGGCTTCGCCAGCAGCCCGTGGATGCTGTACGCCAGCCTCGCCATGCTGGCCATGGGCGCCGGCGCCATCAAACCCAACGTCAGCCCGCTGATGGCCCGCATGTACCAGGAGCAGGGCAAGGAAGCCCTGATGGACAAGGCCTTCAGCTATTTCTACGTGGCCATCAACATCGGCGGCTTCGTCACCTCCTACGCGCTGCCCTGGGTGCGCGACAAGGCGGGCTACCAGGTGGCGCTGATGCTGCCGGCCGCCCTGATGACGGTGGCCCTGGTGGTGTTCGCCGCCGGCAAGCGCTTCTATCCGCAGGAAAACGCGGCCGACCGCGCCGCGGCCCGCGCCAGCACCGGCCAGCCCGCCGCCAGCATGACGCCGGAGGAACGCACCCGCCTGGTGCGCATGCTGCTGGCCTTCCCCATGATCCTGGTGTTCTGGATGGCCTATGACCAGACGGCCACCACCTGGGTGTTCTTCGCCCGCGACTACATCGACCTGAATTTCTGGCCCTTCGGTTTCGAGCTGACCCCGGACCAGCTGCAGGCGGTCAACCCCCTGATGATCATCCTGCTCACCCCCATCTTCAACGCCTTCTGGGGTGGCGTGGACCGGCGGCGCGGCACCCTGACGCCGGCGCGCACCAAGGTGTTCGTGGGCTTCGGCATCACCGCCGTCTCCATCGCCATCATGGCGCTGGCCGGCCTGCTGGCGACCAAGGACCACCCGGTCAGCATCTGGTTCATGCTGGTGTCCAACATCGTGCTGGGCTTCGGCGAGCTGTGCATCAGCATGATCGGCCTGCAGTGGGCCTACATGGAAGCGCCGGCCCGGTTGAAATCCTCCATCACCGCCGTCTTCTACCTGACGGTCTTCGCCGGCGACATGGTGGGCGGGCTCTATGTCCAGCTGTATGACCGGCTCTCACCCGTCGCCTACTTCGGCGGGCAGGTGGCGCTGCTGGTCCTGGCCGGGGCGATCTTCTACGGTGTGGCCCTGCGGCGCCAGCGGGTGCCGGCCGTCGCCTGAACCACCCCGCGCTCGCGGTGAAGGGCCCCGACGTGACGGGGCTTGATGGACCGCAAAAGAAAAGGCCGCCGTCCCCTGCCTGGGACAGCGGCCTTTTTCTTGATCCTGCCGATTTTTTGTCCCGGTCAGGAGAGACGATGAGGGGTCAGGCGGCGCCCGCCGTCGGGGTAGCCTCGGTCAGCCCGTTGTTCAGGGCCCAGATGGCCGCCTGGGTGCGGTTGTTGCAGTTGATCTTGCGCAGCAGGCTCTTCAGGTGGACCTTCACCGTCGCCTCGGTGATGTGCAGGCCGTTGGCGATCACCTTGTTGCTCTCGCCCTTGACCAGGGCGCGCAGGATCTGGGTTTCGCGCATCGACAGGCCCTTGTGCGGACCGGTGGCGCCGACGGTGCCGGCGTGGTTCTGCTGGGTCAGCAGAAGCGCCAGGTCAGACGGGAACACCTTCTCACCCAGCATGACCAGGTGCAGCGACTGGATCAGCGCGTTGGAGGAGCGGTCCTTCGTCAGGTAGCCGTCGACCCCGGCCTCCAAGGCCATGCGCAGGCGCCCCGCGTCGAAGCCGTTGGTCAGGTAAACCAGCCGGGCCTCCGGGAACGCGGCGTGCAACTGGCTGACGGATGTCCTGAATTCCGCCGTGTCCGTCACGTCGAACAGGACCAGGGCGATATCCCGGGCGGACGGCTTGCCCCCCGGTGTATCATTTGGTGTAGGCGCGGCCAGCTCAGCGCGAGCGGCATCGGCATCACGCGCCTCCGCGACGACGCGGAAGTCCTGGGGCAGCAACTGTCTCAAGCCCTGGCGAAACAGGGTACTAGGGTCGATCACCAAAACATCATGGGTGGCCATGATCCAAACCTCCGACGCAGGTGCAACTAGCTCGGAGTGTTTAATATTGGCCCTTTCGCGTTATAAAACAACCCTCACTTGTGTCCTGTCGCTTTAGCCCTTTCGCGTATTCACCCCGCAGTAGCTAGCCAGGAAAGGGCTTGACGGGTTTCGAAAGGGGTGCCGGCTCAACGGCGGTAGCGCTTTTCCTGCATAATTTCCAGTTGTAGCTGCTGGATTTCCGTGAGTCGTTTCCATTGCCGCTGGATGAGATAGTCAATTTTTTCGTGTAAATGACGTATTTCCAGCTCAGCTTTCAGGTTCACCCGGTAATCGTTTTCCGACCGCAGGCGGTCCTTCGCCTCCTGCCGTTTCTGGCTCATCATGATGATGGGCGCCTGGATGGCGGCCAAGCAGGAGAGAATCAGGTTCAGCAGGATGAAGGGATAGGGATCGAACGACTTCTCGCCCTCGAAGCCGCTGAAGATCATCCAGGCGATCAGGAAGGCGCCGAAGGTGAGGATGAAGGTCCAACTGCCGCCGAAGCTGGCCAAATGGTCGGACATGCGCTCGCCCAGGGTGCGTTCCTCGGCGTAGCCTTCCTCGATGTTCTCCGCCAGGGTCTCATGGGTGGCGATGCTTTCCGCCACCTGACGGTCCAGTTCCGTCAGCTCGCCCTTCTCCTGCTGCAGCAGTTCCTCGACATAGAGGGAGCGATAGCGCGCCACCACCCCCCTGCTGACCAGGGCGTCGGCGGGCAGGCCGGGATGGTCCCGGCGGATGCGGACCGCCAGGCTGGGACGCAGGGTGTCCAGGCTGATCAGGTCGCGCTTGGGGCGCAGCTTGCCCGTGACCCCGCAGGCCACGCGCTTTCCACTGGCCGGGGCGGCGCTATCGGAGGCGGGCGCCCCGTCCAGGCCGGGCTCGTCTTCCATGCCGCCTTCGTCGTCGCCCTCATCACCAAGATCGATGTCGGCCAGTTCCTCGGCCTCGGCCGCCAGTTCGGCGGCCATGGCGGCTTCCTGCGCTTCGTCCCGTGCCGGTTGAGCCGTGCCCTGGTCTTGCGGGTTCATGCCGCCGCGCCCCTCTTCCATCGCACTTGTCCCTCTTGATCCTGGCTTTTGGCTGCTCAACCCCTGACGCCGGGGGCCACCGATATTGATAAGCGTTTCTATAACCGAACTATGACAATTTTCCGCGACCTCTGGATGGGATGATATGTCCCGCCCGGAGAACGGGCGTGTGGGGCAGGGTGCCGCAGCCAAAGAAAAACCCCGCCGGCGGACCGGCGGGGCTTCCCTTGAAGCAGGCTCTCCGCCCCCTGGGTGACCACCTCGGGTGACCCAGGGGAGAGAACGGCCAGCCTTAGAACGTGAACTGCATACGGCCGCCGAAGGACTGCCAGTTGTCGCCCACCTGGGTGTTGTTGGTGGCGGACGAGTACTTCTTCACGTCGATGAACTGGTAGTCCAGCATCATCTTGACGTTCGGCGTGGCGTACCAGTTCAGGCCCAGGGTCCAGACTTCCTGCTGGCCGCCGCGCACGCGGTTGGCGGTGTTGGTGGCCCAGGTGTCGGAGTTCAGGTTCAGGAAGCTGTAGCGCGCCACGGCTTCCCAAGTGCCCCAGTTGCCGGTCATCGGGTTGAAGGGCTTGTCCACCGTCGGGGCGCTGAAGGCGCCCTGGTTGGCGACGTAGTTGCGCTTCTGGCCGGTCAGCACCCAGCCGGCTTCGGCGTAGTAGCCGAAGAAGCTCGGGTCGTTGGTGGCGGCCGGGGTGAAGCGACGGGTCAGGTCGACCTGGTAGCCTTCGCCCTGCACCCAGAAGCTGTCGTAACGCACCGCGGCTTCACCGCCGTAGATGGTGACGTCGCTGACGTTGATGTTGCCGGTGTTCAGAATGGCGCCCAGGCCGCCGTAGCGGTTTTCCGGACGTTCGGACAGGGACACGACGTGCGCCTGGGCGGGCGTCACGCTGCCGGCGACCAGGTTGGTCTGCGGCGGGGCGTACAGATAGCCGATGTCGGCGCCCAGGTGGACGATGGTGTGCTCGTCGTTGACCGGGCGGTAGGCGGCGCGGGCGAACACGGCGTGCTGGTCGTCACCGGTGGTCTGGGCGCTGGTGTTGACGGTGTCGCCGGTCAGGTAGACGTCGGCGAAATAGTTATCGCCGAAGGTGCGGACGCCGGCGGACAGGCGGCCTTCGCTGGCCACCAGGCCGGTCACGACGTTGGTGATGCCGGGACGCTCGACTAGGCCAATGTCGTTGGAGCTGATGCTGTCTTCGAAGGTGAAGGCCGGCTGCATGGCGCCGACGTCGACGATCCAGCCCTTGAAGCCGTTGTACGACAGCTGCGCGGTCTGCAGACGTCCGCTGGCGTTGGTGCGGCCGGAGAAGTCGGCCGTGGCGTTGTAGGTCCAGTCATTGAACATCTTACCGGCGAAGCCGATGTAGGCGCGACGGAAGTTGAAGCCGTCGGTGATGTCCTTGTTGGAGCGGTTGTCCGGGTTCTTCGTGTCCTGCATGTTCCAGCCGTAGTCCAGCTGCATGCGGCCGACGGGCTGGAAGGTGAAAGCCTTGTCCGCGGACGAGAACGTCGGGATGCCGTTCGGGAAAGTGATGCTGGGCAGGTTCGCCGTGGCGGCGGTGGCGGAGGTGGCGGCCTTCTCGGCGGCGGCCTTGGACTCGGCTGCGGCCTTGTTGGCGGCGTCGGTCTGGGTCGCAATGGCCTGCAGCTGCGCCTGCAGCGCCTGGATCTGCTTGTTCAGCGCGTCGATCTGCGCCTGGGTGGCCAGCGGGGTGGCGGCCGCGGCGGCGGTGGCGGAGGCGGCGTTCGACTTCTTGGTTTCTGCAGCGGAGGCACCGGCGGCGGCGAAAGCCACGCCCAGCACCGTGCCAGCGAGCAACACGGTCTTCAGGTTCATTTCCTAGATTCTCCCATCATCCGGTCTACGGCATGCCGCCCAATCCCGGGTTTCGGGGCCGACGTCACGCGTTTGGAGCGTTTGGGCTGCGGCCCTCACGAAGCGCTCGGTAGCAATATAGCATGACAGCGAGACTGCTGAAGGTTGACAGATTTATTAAAGGGGCTGGCTGTGGCCGGGATGCAACAGTTCCGAGTCGGGTGTTTTAGCGGGCTTAAAGTAAGGCGGGCCAACAAATTACGGACTACCGTAGTAGAGCCGCGGCCAGGGGGACTCGGCGAAAAAAAAGCCGAGCACCCTCCATTGCATCTATAGTGTGGTGAATAGGGCGCACCGGGGTGCGTGCTTGCGGTGGCGGATGCTGCCGGGATGCGGGGGCAGAAAAAATCCGGTGGCGCCGCTGGTCCGGGCGCGCTTGAGAAGTATTTAAGAAACACCAAAAGCCCGCGAGCCCGGCCCGGCGGCGGCGGTGTTGCGCGTTGGCGGCGGGGTACGGGGCGTGAACGGGGGCGGGGCCTGCGACAATAGGCCCACAGTTTCACAAAACCGTAACATAGTCGTCACCAAAGGTTCAGGACCCGGAATCTAGGGTCCGCCCGTCGAGACGGGATCAGGAGCGGTCGCGGGGGCATACCCCCTGGGCGGACCGGCCGGGGCCCCGAGATGGTCGACTAAGACGTTCCAACCCGTGGGGGAATCCCGTGAACTTTCAACCGAAGAACCTGCTGAAGGGCATGGTTGCCGCCGCGGCCGCGGTGATGATGGTGGGCGCCGCCCAGGCCGCCGACATCAGCGGCGCCGGCGCCACCTTCCCGTACCCCATCTACGCCAAGTGGGCCGAGGCCTATAAGGCCAAGACCGGCGTGGGTCTGAACTACCAGTCCATCGGTTCCGGCGGCGGCATCAAGCAGATCAAGGCGAAGACGGTCACCTTCGGCGCCTCGGACATGCCCCTGAAGGCTGAAGAGCTGAAGGAAGCGGGCCTGCAGCAGTTCCCGATGATCATGGGCGGCGTCGTCCCGGTCATCAACGTGAAGGGCATTGCCCCCGGCCAGATCCAGCTGGACGGCCCGACCATCGCCAAGATCTACCTGGGCCAGATCGCCTCCTGGGACGACCCGGCCATCAAGGCGCTGAACCCCGGCCTGAACCTGCCCAAGACCTCCATCGTCCCGGTGTACCGTTCCGATGGGTCGGGCACGAACTTCCTGTGGACCACCTACCTGTCCAAGGAAGACAAGGAATTCTCCGAGCGCGTCGGCGCCAACACCTCGGTGCAGTGGGCCGCCGGCCTGGGCGCCAAGGGCAACGAAGGCGTTGCCAACATGGTGAAGCTGACCGACGGCGCTATCGGCTATGTCGAGTACGCCTACGCCAAGCAGAACACCTTGACCTTCACCAAGCTGAAGAACAAGGAAGGCAAGATCGTCAGCCCGGAAATCAAGGCCTTCCAGGCCGCCGCCGCCGGTGCCGACTGGGCCAACGCCCCGGGCTTCTACCTGGTGCTGGTCGACCAGCCGGGCGCCGACAGCTGGCCGATCACCGGCGCCAGCTTCATCCTGGTGTACAGCCAGCCGCAGGACGGTGCCGCCGTCGCCGAGGCCCTGAAGTTCTTCGATTGGGCCTACAACAACGGCCAGGCCGCCGCCGAGCAGCTGGACTACGTGCCGATGCCGGCCGCCGTGATCTCCCAGGTCGAGAAGTCCTGGTCCACGATTAAGACCGCCGACGGCAAGCCGGTCTGGTCGAAGTAACAGTACTCGGGTAAGAAGGATGCGCCCCCGGGGTCAGCCCCGGGGGACGGAGGTCGGGAGAGGGGTCGCCAACGGCTCCTCTCCCTCTCTGTCGGCTTCCTTCACGTACATCCGGGTTTTTTAGGTCATCGCGTTTTCGTTATCGCAGGGCCTATGGCCGGAGGGGTGCTTTGGTGGACATGGCGGTAAAGGCATCGGACATCAGCGCGGAAAGTCCGCGGGCGCGCACGCAGCGCCGCAACGACCTTCTGTTTCGCAGCGCCACCCTATTCTTCGCCCTCCTGGTGCTGACGCTCCTGGGCGGCGTGATCATCTCCCTCATCCATGGCGCGCTGCCGGCCTTGAAGGCCTTCGGCTTCGGCTTCGTCACGACCGAGATATGGAACCCGGTGACGGAGAAGTTCGGCGCGCTGGCCCCCATCTACGGCACGCTGGTCACCTCGGTCATCGCCATGCTGGTGGGTGTGCCCGTCAGCTTCGGCATCGCCATTTTCCTGACGGAACTGTGCCCCGCCTGGGCCAAGCGGCCCATCGGCATCGCGGTGGAGCTGCTGGCCGGCATCCCCAGCATCATTTACGGCATCTGGGGCCTGTTCGTGTTCGCGCCCTTCCTGCAGCGGACCGTGCAGCCTTTCCTGATCAACACGCTGGGCAACGTTCCGGGCATCGGCGCCTGGTTCAAGGGCCCGCCCTACGGCATCGGTGTTCTGACGGCCGGCCTGATCCTGGCCATCATGATCCTGCCCTTCATCACCTCCATCACCCGCGACGTGTTTGAGACCATGCCCGCCATGCTGCGCGAAAGCGCGTACGGCCTGGGCGCCACGACCTGGGAAGTGGTGCGGGACATCACCATCCCCTACACCCGTGTGGGCCTGGTGGGCGGCATCATGCTGGGCCTGGGCCGCGCGCTGGGTGAGACCATGGCCGTGACCTTCGTCATCGGCAACTCGCACCACATCGCTTCCTCCCTGTTGGCGCCGGGCACCACCATCTCGGCCGCCATCGCCAATGAATTCACCGAGGCGGTGGGCGACACCTACACCTCCTCGCTGATCGCGTTGGGCCTCGTCCTGTTCATCATCACCTTCATCGTGCTGTCGCTGGCCAAGCTTATGCTGGTGCGCATGAACCGCAAGGCGGGGACCTGATCCATGGCCATCACCGATATGTCCCCCGGCACGCCCGCCGGTTCGCCGCCTGGCACCAACTTCGCCATGGGCCGTTACAGGCGGCGCAAGGTCGGCAACACCATCACCATGGGCCTGGCCGTGGGCGCCGCCGTCTTCGGCCTGCTGTGGCTGGTCTGGATCCTGGCGGTGCTGCTGATCAACGGCCTCAGCGCCATCAGCCTGGGCCTGTTCACCCAGAACACCCCCCCGCCCGGTAGCACCGGCGGCCTGCTCAACGCCATCTTCGGCAGCCTGGTGATGACCGTGCTGGGCATGGTCATCGGCACGCCCATCGGCATCATGGCCGGCACCTACATGGCCGAATACGGCAAGGGCACCAAGCTGGCGGAGGTGACGCGCTTCATCAACGACATCCTGCTGTCGGCGCCGTCCATCATCGTCGGCCTGTTCATCTACACCATCGTCGTGGTCCCCATGGGCCACTTCTCGGCCTGGGCGGGCTCCATCTCGCTGGCCGTGCTGGTCATCCCTGTGGTGGTGCGCACGACCGAGGACATGCTGAACCTGGTCCCCGGCTCCCTGCGCGAGGCCGCCGCCGCCCTGGGCGCGCCGCGCTGGAAGGTCATCGTGCAGGTGACCTACCGCGCCGCGCGCAGCGGCATCATGACCGGCATCCTGCTGGCCGTGGCCCGCATCAGCGGCGAAACCGCCCCCCTGCTGTTCACCGCCCTGAACAATCAGTTCTGGAGCGTGAACATGAACGCCCCGATGGCGAACCTGCCGGTCACCATCTTCCAGTTCGCGCTCAGCCCCTATGAGGATTGGCAGCGGCTGGCCTGGGGTGGTTCGCTCCTCATCACGGTCGCCATCCTCGCCCTCAACATCGGCGCCCGCATGCTCGCTTCCATCGGCACCAAGAAAGGCCAGTGATCCCCATGACCGCGCTTTCCATGACGGCGGAACAGTCCCAGGCGGCCCTCGCCACCGACGGCGACATGCGCGAGAAGATCAGCGTCCGCAACCTGAACTTCTACTACGGCGGCTTCCACGCCCTGCGGAACATCAACCTGCCGCTGTTCGACAAGCGGGTGACGGCCTTCATCGGCCCGTCTGGCTGCGGCAAGTCCACGCTGCTGCGCATCCTGAACCGCATCTATGACCTCTACCCCAACCAGCGGGCGGAGGGTGAGGTGCTGCTGGACGGCGAGAACCTGCTGTCGCCCAAGCAGGACCTGAACCTGCTGCGTGCCCGCGTCGGCATGGTGTTCCAGAAGCCGACGCCCTTCCCCATGTCGATCTACGACAACGTCGCCTACGGCATCCGGCTGTATGAGAAGCTGAGCCGGGCCGACATGGACGTGCGCGTGGAAGAGGCCCTGCGCAAGACCGCGCTGTGGGGCGAGGTGAAGGACAAGCTGCGCCAGAGCGGCCTGTCGCTGTCCGGCGGTCAGCAGCAGCGCCTGTGCATCGCCCGCGCCGTGGCCGTGCGCCCGGCCGTGTTGCTGCTGGACGAGCCGACCTCGGCGCTGGACCCCATCTCCACCTCCAAGATCGAGGAGCTGGTGGATGAGCTGAAGCCCGACTACTGCATCGCCATCGTCACCCACAACATGCAGCAGGCGGCCCGCGTCTCCGACTTCACCGCCTTCATGTACCTGGGCGAACTGGTGGAATACGGCGCCACCGACACCATCTTCACGGCGCCCAAGGAAGAGAAGACGGAACAGTACATCACCGGCCGCTTCGGCTGATCCGGCGGGTGCTGGCGATGTGAAAGGAAGGGCGGCATCCTCGGGGATGGCCGCCCTTTTTCCATAGAAGTGCCGCTTTTGTCGCCCATATCGGCTTGGTGCCTGTTATCACCCTTGTCCTGACCGGTCGCGGCCCACATCTGCCAGATACCATGGATACCCACCCGCCTTCCTCACCCCCGCCGGCCGCCCCCCGGGCCCGGAGTCCGGGTCGGTCGGGGATGAGGCGGGGGCCGCGACGGCACAGCCGGCCGGTCCGCAGTCCTCCGGCGGGGGCCGCCGGCGCGCCGGGCGGCGCCTGCCCGTGGTCTGGCGCGCGCTGACCCACGCGCTGACGCCCAAGGGTTTGCGCTCCTCCGAACTGTCCCTGGCCCTGCTCAGCGTGCCGGTGGGCATCGGCGTCGGCCTGGTGGTGGCGGGGCTCCACGCCCTCGTGCTGGCGCTGCACAGCCTGGCCTTCAAGGTCCCATTCGGTGATCACGTCAGCAGCGCCCTGTTCATTCCCGCCACCCTGACCCTGGCCGTTCCGGTGGTGGGCGGTGCCGTGCTGGCGGGGTTGGCCCTGCTGTTCCGCCGCGCCCGCGACACCGTCGACCCCATCGAGGCCAACGCCCTCTATGGCGGCCGCATGTCCCTGCGCGACAGCTTGCGCCTGACCTTGTCCATCGTCGTGTCCCACGGCGCCGGCGGATCGGTGGGGATGGAGGCGGCGTTCACCCAGACAGGGGCCGGCCTCGCCTCCAACTTCGGCCGGCGGCTGAACCTGCGGCGCAACGACTTGCGCACCCTGGTGGGCTGCGGGGCCGCCGCCGCCATTTCCGCCGCCTTCACCGCGCCCCTGGCCGGCGCCTTCTACGCCTTCGAACTGGTCATCGGCACCTACACCCTGGCCACCCTGGCGCCCGTCTGCGTCGCCGCCGTGGTCGCCAACCAGGTGGCGCAGATGGTGCTCAACCGGCCGGCCCTGTTCATCCTGGCGGAACCGCCGGTCATCCGGGGCGGTGACTTCGTCACTTTCCTGCTGGTGGGCCTGGCTTCCGGCGCCGTGGCCATCCTCACCATGCAGGCCGTTACGTATGCGGAACGACTATTTCGCCAACTGCCGATTCCGCGCGCCGTCCACCCCATCCTGGGCGGGCTGTTGCTGGGACCCCTGGCGCTGGTGCTGCCGGGCGTGCTGGGTGGCGGGCAGGGGGCCTTGCAGTACGGCTTCGACCATGGCTACGGCCTGGGGCTGGCCTTCGTGATGCTGGTGGCCAAGGTGGTGGCCTCGGCCCTGTGCCTGGGCGCCGGTTTCCGCGGCGGCCTGTTCAGCGCCTCGCTGCTGTTGGGCAGCCTGTTCGGCAGCATGGTGTCCGATATCGGGACCATGCTGCCCGTGGATCTGGTGGCGCAGCGCTCCGCCGTCATGCTGGTGGGCATGGGCTCGCTGGCCGCCGCCGTGGTGGGCGCGCCCGTGACCATGGTGCTGCTGGTGCTGGAACTGACGGGGGATCTGCGCGCCTCCGCCGGCGTGCTCATGGGCGTCATCGCCTCCACCCTGCTGGTGCGCGAGACCTTCGGCTACTCCTTCGCCACCTGGCGCTTCCATCAGCGCGGCGTGCAGATCCGCGGCGGGCATGACATCGGCTGGGTCAAGGACATGACCGTGGGCCGGCTGATGCGCGGCGACCCCAAGACGGTGCCGGCGGACATCACCCTGGGCGCCCTGCGCGGGCACTACCCGCCGGGCAGCGCCAAGACGGTGTTCGCGCTGGACCCCGGCGGCGCCTTCGCCGGCCGGGTGGACATGAACGCCGTGCACGATCCCCAGCATGAGCTGCCGGCGGACCAGCGCGCGGCGGAACTGGCCCGGGATCGCGAGCATTTCCTGCTGCCCGACCAGTCGGTGCGCATGGCCCTCCAACGCTTCGCCGACTGGGACGCCGACAGCCTGCCGGTGCTGGACGGGGTGAGCAGCCGCCGCATCGTCGGCTACCTGACCGAAGCCTATGCCCTGCGCCGCTATTCCCAAGAATTGGAGCGACGGCGTGGCGATGAACTGGGCGTGCGCGACCTGTTCGGCGGCGTCTGACGCCCTATCTTTGCTCTCCCATGGTCGGGAACGACCGCGTTGGTCGCCTTAGGCGTTGCGCCCGCTGCGCCGATGTTGCATCACGGGGGCGGCCCCACGTTGGCGCGGCAGTCGGCGCGGCATCCGTCACCGGACCTGTCAGGCCCTTGAACCTTTCCGGGTGCCGCTTGCCTTACTTCTCAGGGAAAGTCCGCATTGTTCGATGATTTCGGCGTGTTGATCCGGGGGATCGTCCTGGGATTGGCCATCGCGGCGCCGGTCGGCCCCATTGGCCTGCTGTGCATCCGGCGGACGGTGGAGCGGGGCATCATCGCGGGTCTCGCCACCGGCTTCGGCTCCGCTTTGGCTGACGGCTTCTTCGGCGGCGTCGCGGCCTTCGGGGTCAACGCCATCCTGGACGCCCTGCTGGGCCATGTGAAGGAACTGCGCCTCATCGGCGGCGTCTTCCTGCTGGGGGCCGCCATCCATTCCTTCCTGAAGGAACCGCACGAGCGCAAGAACGCCCCGCCCGACGCCGGCAACCTGATCGGCTCCGTCGGCACCGGCCTGTTCCTGACGGTGACCAACCCCATCACCATCATGGGCATCATCACCGTGGTGGTGGGCTTCGGCGGCGCGCTGGACCATGCCAAGGCCGGCACCATGACCCTGGGCGTGTTCCTGGGCTCGCTGACCTGGTGGTCCATCCTGTGCGGCGGCACTTTCCTGATCCGCCACCACTTCACGCCGCGCACCGTGCTGTGGATCAACCGGGGCACCGGCGTGGTGCTGGGCGTCGTCGGCCTGATGGCCCTGCTCAGCTTCTTCTCCCTGGTGCCGGAGAACCTGCAGGACCTGGTCGGGGCGTTTATCAGTAAGTAGCCCTCAGGTGCCGGGCGCCGCCATTCGGCGTTTGGCTTCCTCGATTTCCAGTCCACTGCGGTCCCCGGAAATCTCCGGCGGACGCGGTCGCCTCCCACGGGCTTGGGGCCCGCTGGCGCTTGGCTTGGAGCGTAGCGAACAGGCCGCGACCACGGCCGCCGCAGCGAGCACCGCAGGGCGCAGCGAGGATAGCCAAGTGGCCGGATGGCCATGCCGGCGCCTGAGGAAAACGGACAGACTCTAATAATCCCACTGGTATTTCAGGCCCACGGTGTCGTCCGTGCTGCCGACGGCGCCGTTCAGGCGCAGGCGGGAGGTCAGGGCGTATTCCAGGGTGACGTTGGTGCCCGTGCCGCCCACCGATTGGCTGACGCCGATATAGGTGCGGCTGTTGATGTAGCGGCCGGCGGTGACCGTGCCGAAGGCGCTGGAGCCCACGGCGGCGCTGGAGAATTCCAGGCGGTCCACGCCCAGGCTCCGCTTCACGTTGTCCATGATGCCGGGACCGCTGCCCAGCACGCCCGACAGCTGGGCCACGCCCTGGGCCAGTTGCAGGGCCTCCAGGGCGCTGATCTGGCTGATGGGCCGGTCGAACAGCAGGCGGGACAGCACCTCGTCCTGCGGCCGGGGCGGGTCGGACGTCAGCGCCACCGTGGGCTTGGACAGGCGGCCGGTGATGTTCAGGATGGCCGTGAAGTCCGCCTTGGTGGAGGAGGCGGAAACGTCCAGCAAGGGGTCGCTGTCGCCGGTGAAGGTGATGTCGCTCTTGGTCAGGGTGAAGGTCTGGCCCTGTGCGCTGAAATCGCCCTTCACCAGATAGACGCGGCCGGTCAACTGGGGATCGGCGCTGGTGCCGCGCGCCTGCATGTCGGCGGCGAACTCCGCCGTCAGGCCGCGGCCTTGGACGTAGATGCGGTTGCGCGCCGTGATGTCCACCTTCAGGTGGATCAGCAACCCGCCGCCCGCCGCCGCCATCGGGGCCTGCGGCTGGCGGGGCCGGCCGTTGACGTAGCGCACCGGCAGGTCGGCCACGTCGGCCGGGGGCTTGTCCGGCAGGCCCACCCAGGTCTCGCGCAGGCGCACCGTGCCGGCCAGGTCGGGCTTGTTCATCAGCCCCTTCAGCGTCAGGTCGCTGTCCACCCAGGCGGTGATGGGGTCGGTGCGCAGCAGGCGGGCGTTGTCGGTGGTGACATGCAGGTCCAGGATCGGCGCCTTCTCCTGCGCGTTGGGGTCGCCCAGGTTGATGCGTCCGCCCAGGTCCACCGACCCGCCGTCGGCGGTGCTGCCGTGGAACTTCTCGATGGCCAGGCCGCGCGCGTCGCCCACCAGATGGGCGTTCAGGCCAAAGATCTGGGTGCCGGTGCCACCATTCTCATACTTGGCGTCCATCAGGTCGACCGCGCCGGTCACCTTGGGGTCGGCCACCGTGCCGGCGACGGCCAGGTCGACCGAGACCTTGCCGCCCATGCGCTGGGCGGAGGCCGCCATGAAGTCGTTGTAGCGCGACAGCTCCGTCCGGCCGTTGATCTTGGCGCTGACCGGCCCCTGGATCACCGGCGCCATCGTCTCGGGGTTCAGGGCCAGGGGGGTGTCGGCGTCGGCGGTCAGGTCCACGGCGCCGTCGGCGGTACGGGCGGCCAGGGTGCTGTGCAGCCGGCCGTTGCGCCAGGCGGCGGTCAGCGTGGCATCCGCGTTCAGCCGGCGGTCGGTGCTGTTCTTCACCTCCAGCATCTTTTTCTTCACCGGGGTGGTGTCGGTGCCGGTGGCGTTGGCCGGGTTGTTGGCGACGGTGGCGCTGACCACTGGCTTGCCATCGGCGTCGGCGGCCGCGCCCGGGGGCTGGGTCGCACCGCTGTCCAGGGTCACGGCCAGTTGCTGCATGGACAGGCCGTGGATGCTCAGGGTGGCGTCGGCGGTGGGGTTGGCGGCGGTGCCGTTGGCTGTGACCTTGGCATCCAGCGTGCCCGCCAGGGTCAGCGCCGGGTCGGCCAGGGCCGCCAGCGCCAGCGGCAGGGCCGTCGCCTCCACCTGGGCGGTCACCTCCTTGCCGTTCAGCGCCAGGTCGGCGCGGATGCGGCCGGTGCCCAGGGCCACGTCCAGCCCCTTCACCGCGATGCTGCCCTTGGCGACGGTGATGGTGGCCGGTGCCGCCAGCTTCAGCGTGGTCTGGTCCAGCCGGCCGTCCAACTGGTCCAGGCGGGCCAGGGTGGGCGCGCGGGCCGCCTTCGGCGACGCCGGCTCCGGCGGCTGCGTCAGGTGGCCGGCCGCCTCCACCTGGAAGGCGCGGCGGCGGCCGACGCTGCCCACGCCGGTGGTGCCGTCCACGGCTAGGGTCAGGTCGCCTTCCCCCAGGGTGCCGCGCCAGGCGGCCGCGACCTTGTTCACCAGGATCTGGCCGGCCTCGATGCCATCGGCCATCAGCGTGACATTGGGCCGGGGGCTGCCCAGCAGGTCGTCGATGCGGCCATCCAGGGTGGCCTGGTGGATGCGCTGGTCCTCCACCACCAGATCGTCCAGCGTCACCTTCAGGTCCACCGCCTGCCCGCCTTTGGGCCCGCTTGCGGTCGCCGTCGTGGTGGCGGGTGGGGCGGCGGTCGGGGCGGTTGGGCCCTTGCCGGTCTTGCCGGGCCGGGCTTTGGTCTGCCGGGCCGGCCGCACGGGCGCGCGGGTGGAGGCGCCCAGCACGATGTCGGCCTTGGCCCGGCCCGCCAGGCGCGTGCCGGCCAGCGCGCCCAGGCTGGACAGGTCGGGGAAGGTGGCCGCCAGCTTGCCGGTGGCCACCTGCCGGTCCAGGTCCGCCTCCAGCCCGCCTTGTAGGGTGTTGGGGCCCAGCGCGGCCGCCAGGTCGCGCACCGTCAGGTGGGGGCCGGTCTTGACCACATGGGCGGCGACGCTGGCGGGGTTGCCCACCACCTGGCCGTTGCCCTTCAGATCCGCCGTCAGGGTGTTGTCCTTCAGGGTGACGGTGCCGGACAGGTCCACGGCACCCGTGCGCACGGTCAGGGGCGACACCGCCACGTCCTTGCCGTCCAGGCTGGCGCGGACCCGGCCGTTGATCTCCGCCCGGCCGGCCAGCAGCGCGTCCTCCGTCGGCTGGCCGGTGCGCAGATCCGTCGCCTGCACCGCCAGGGTGCCGTCTACGACGCCGTCGGCCACCGTGCCCTCGACCGTGGCGGCCACGTGGCCGGTGATGGCGTCTTCTGGCGCGGGCTTGGCGTCCGGAGTGGCGGCGGGGGTGGCCTTGCCCACGCCTGTCAGGGCCATGAGGGTCGCCAGTTCGCCATCGGTCAGGCGCAGGCTGCCTTTCGCCTGGCGGCCCCAGCCCTGGGCGCTGCCGCTGCCGGTGACATGACCCATGCCACCCGTCAGGTCCAGCTTGTCCACCAGGATGTCGCCATTGGCGCGGTTCAGCGCGCCGGTCAGCGCCAGGTCGGCATGATCGGTCAGGGCCGGGGGCAGGCCCGGCGCGCTCAGGCCCTGCAGCTTGGCGGCCAGGTCCAGCAGCAGGCGGTTGCCATCCTCGCGCAGCGTGGTGGTCGCGGTCAGGTGGCGCACATGGGCGTCGTTGTAGCCCAGGTCCTCCACCGTCAGGTCGGCGCTGACGGTCCGTTGCCGCTTGGCGCCGGCCTTGCCCGCCGCCGGATCGGTGGTGTGCAGCACGGCGTCCAGCCCGCCCAGCGCCAGGCCGGGCGCCACCGGGGACAGGGCCCCGGGTGCGGCCGGCATCAGCCGCAGGGTCAGGTCGCCCCCCTTGTCCTTCAGGTTGCCCTTGGCCGTCAGGCGGCCGAAGGCGGCGCCCAGGTCCAGGCTTTCCAGGGTGATGGTGCCGTCATCGGCCAGGGTGGCGGCCGCCTGCACGGTGGCGGCGTCGCCGGCCATCTGCGCCAGGTTGTCGGCCAGCAGGCGGCCAGGCGCCGCCTTCAGGGCCAGCGTCATCCGCTTGGCCTTGCCCTGGGGCCGGGCCAGGCCCACGTCGGCCACCAGGGTGACCGCGCGCGGGGTGACGGTGGCGCCGTCGGCCGCCTTGTACGGCTGCGGCATCTCCTTCAATTCCAAATGGGCCTGGAAGCGATCCAGCGGCCCGTCGCCCTTCAGGCTCAGGGCCAGGGGGCCCAGTTCCGGGTGCCCCGCCAACCGGGCCACCAAGCCACCGGCCTCCTCCTGGCCTTGCAGTTCCAGCGTCAGGCTGCCGGGGCTGGTCAGGCCGGGGGCGGTGAAGCGGGCGGTCAGGTCGCCATGGGCGGCCCCGCCGTCCAGTTGGGTCAGCGTCAGCCGGCTGTCGCCATCCAGGGTGGGGCCCAGCCGCACGGTGCCGCTGGTGGACAGGGCGGCGCCCTGGCCGCCGGCCAGGTTGGGCGCCAGGTCGATGCGCGGCAGGTCCAGGCGGGCCAGGGTGATGCTGAAGGGCAGGGTCAGGGGATTGGCGTCGTCCTTGACCGTCCCGTCCGGCGGCGGCTCCAGCGACGGGGCCGGCTGGGCCACCCAGATGCGCTTGGCGCTCAGTGTGTCCACCGCCAGCTCGCGGTGGGCCAGGGGCAGCAGCCGCCAATCCAGCGCCGCGTCCTCCACCGTCAGCCAGGGCTTGCCCGTGATCACGTCCACCAGGGTGGCGCGCGTCACCCGGGGGTGGAAGGGCAGGCCGGCCAGTCCCTCCACCTTCAGGCCCGGCACGTTGGCCTCCGCCTGCCGCGTGGCGAAGGCGCGCCCCGAATCGGTGTCCATCCACCACAGGCCGATGCCGCCTGCGGCCGCCAAGCCGGCGATGACGCCCAGCGAGGCGAAGGCCGCGACATGACCCGCCGACAGCAGGCGCCGCCCCCAGGACCGTTTGGGCAGGGGGGAACCGGGCGATACGGGGCCGGGACCGGGCGTTTGGGGGGTGTCGGACATGCCGGGTTCCGTCAGAAGGACTGGCCGATGCTGACGTACAGCTGCCACATGCTGTCGCCGCTGCGGCGATCCAGCGGCACGCCCACGTCCAGGCGCAAGGGACCGAAGGAGGTGAAATAGCGCACGCCCAGGCCCGCACCCCAGCGCATGCCCTGGCTGAGGTCGGGGTAGGCGGATTCGAAGACGTTGCCGCCGTCGATGAAGGGCACCAGGCCGATGGTGTCGGTCAGGCGGATGCGCAGCTCGGCGCTGGTTTCGATCAGCGAGCGGCCGCCGGTGGGGTCGTTGTTGACGTCCAGGGGCCCGACCTTCTGGTAGGCGTAGCCGCGCACCGACCCGCCGCCGCCGGCGAAGAAGCGTTTGTCCGCCGGCACCTGGGCCAGCGACCCGCCATAGACCGCGCCCAGGTTCACGCGCGCGGCGATGACATAGGCCTTGGCGTCGTCCACCGCCCAATAGCCGCTGGCGCCCGCGTTGCCGATGACGAAGGTGCCGCTGTCGCCCAGGGGGCTGAGATAAGGGGTCAGGCCGGCGTTCCAGCGATAGCCCTGGGTCGGGTTCAGCAGGTTGTCGGTGTTGTCGAACTTCAACGCCACCGGCAGCCCCACCAGGGTGTTGTCGGTGGTGGTCAGCACGCCATCGCCCGTCAGGTCCTGCCGGATGGAGGATTGCTCCAGCGTCACGCCGGCGCTGGCCATCAGATGGGGCGTCAGCGGGTGGGTGACGATGGCGCCCAGCGTCAGGGCGTCGCGCGAGTAGGCCTCCGGATGCTCCGACACCGCCAGGGCCGAGAGGTTCAGCGTGGTGTCGGTTTCCAGGAAGTCGGGCTTCTTCAGCGTGGTGCCGAGGCTGTAGTCCAAGCCGTCGGAATCGCGGAACTTCTTGCGGGCGATGCCGCCGATGGACCCGGTGACGGTCAGCGCCTCCGCCCCGCCCAGGAAGTTGCGGTCGCCCCAGGTGGCGGTGGCGGCGGCGCCGTCGGTGGTGCCGTAGTTCAGGCCGGTGTTGATGAAATGGCGGGGCCGCTCCTCCATCTGGCCCAGCATGGGCACCTCATGCGACCCGTCCGGCTGCACCGTGCCCGGCACATCGTCCAGAACGACGCGCACTTGGGAGAAGACGCCCAGGTCGGTCAGTTTGTTGCGGGCTTTGTCCACCTTGGCCGGATCGTAGACATCGCCCTCCTTCCACGGCAGGCGGCCATAGGCCACGTCCGGGTCCAGGCGGCCCAGGCCGGTGAAGGTGGTGGGGCCGAAGCGGACCAGCGGCCCGGGGTCCAGGGTGAAGGCCACGGCCATGGTGTGGGCCTGCACGTCCACGGCCAGGTCGCGTTGGCCCACCTTGGCCCGGGCATAGCCGCGCGCCGCCATCAGGGGCACCACGGCCGCCTCCGCGTCGCGCACCGCCGGGCCCCGGGCGGGGTCGCCCGGCTTCAGGTGCAGCTTGGACAGGTCCAGCGGCCCGCCCGGCGGGGGGAGCCGTCGGGCATGCTCAGGGTCACCTTGGAAATGGTGTAGCGCCGGCCGGGTGTCACCTCGATGACCACCGCCACCGGCTTGGCGTCGGCATCGACCTTCACCATGACGCTGCCGTCGAAATACCCTTCGGAGCGTAAGGCCGCGGCCAGCTTCTCGTAGTCGTTGTCGATGCGCTTCTCCAGCCCCAGCAGGGACGACGGCGGGTCGTTCTGCAGGGTGATGAGGGAGGAGGCGCTGCGCAGCACGTCCATCAGGCCGTCATCGGCCTCGACCCCCGGCGCGGGATGGAAATCGACGGTGTAGGTGGCCGGTGGCGGCTCCGCGTCCGGCTGGTGGGGGACGCCGTCCGGCTCCTGCTCCGCCTTGCGCGCCAGCACGGCCCCCGGCGTGTCGTCATCGCCAGGCGTGTCCGGCAGGGCGGCCGTTCCGGTGGTGCTCCCGGTGGCGGCCCCGGTGGCGGCGTCCGTCGGTGTGGCGGCCTTGGCGGCATCGGCCGCCGGCGCGGCGCCGACTTGGGTCTGCTGCGGCGCGGGCGCACCTTGGGCGTGGCCCTGCGCGGACCAGCAGGCCAGGGACAGGGTAGAGAGCAGCGCCAACGCGGACGGACGGACCGGCGATCGGGGCTGAAGGCGGGGGACGGCGAAGGGCGACGCGGGCTCCAACGGCTGCGGGTGGTCGGGTGGGCTTGGGGGCTGGCGATAAGGGGACCGGCGCTAAGGGCCAGAAAGGGGCATGGGGCCGCGGGCGGGCCCGATCGGGCGGCGTTTCGCCTCCTTGGTTGTCGACCCATCCGCCGGCGTCCAGCGTTAAGTCTTTGTGACGGTGACGGCGGGCGCAGTCCCCTGATTCAGGAAAAACGCGCCGCGCGCATGAGGTTAACCCACAAAATCATGGCGAATTTATAGTCTGCCTTGCGGTACTCGTAACCCCCTCTTGCGTCCAACCCCCTTAGGCAGGTCTTTCTCCCGACCCTGCCAATAGCTATATTCCGCTCCGTGAAACCCGGTCCCGGCGCCGATGCGCCAGGGGTCGGGCTTTTGTTTTTGGGCCATCGCCAGGCGCACGTCGCGTTTTTGGACCGGGCCCCAGCTTCGCGGGATTAGCGTCCAATGGATATGCGTAACATCGCCATCATCGCGCACGTCGACCATGGCAAGACCACCTTGGTTGACGTGCTGCTGCGCCAGTCGGGCGCTTTCCGCGACAACCAGCAAGTCGCCGAGCGCGCCATGGACAGCAATGACCTGGAACGTGAGCGCGGCATCACCATCCTGGCGAAGTGCACCAGCGTCCTCTGGGAAGGCACCCGCATCAACATCGTCGACACCCCCGGCCACGCCGACTTCGGCGGCGAGGTGGAGCGTATCCTGAGCATGGTCGACGGCGTCATCCTGCTGTGCGACGCCGCCGAGGGCCCGCTGCCCCAGACCAAGTTCGTGCTGGGCAAGTCGCTGAAGCTGGGCCTGAAGCCCATCGTCGTCATCAACAAGGTGGACCGTTCCGACGCCCGCCCCGACGAAGTGCACAGCGAGGTGTTCGACCTGTTCGCGGCGCTGGACGCCACCGACGAGCAGCTGGACTTCCCCACCCTGTTCGCCTCGGGCCGCAACGGCTGGGCGGCGGAAAGCCTGGATGCCCCGCGTGAGGACATGCGCCCGCTGTTCGAGCTGGTGCGCCGTCACGTGCCGCCCCCCAAGGTCGACGTCGACGCACCCTTCACCATGCTGGCCACCACCCTGGAAGCCAACCCCTACCTGGGTCGCCTGCTGACCGGCCGCATCCAGACCGGCACCGCCCGCGCCAACATGGCCATCAAGGCGATGAGCGCCGACGGCAAGCTGATCGAGCAGGGCCGCATTTCCAAGCTGCTGGCCTTCCGGGGCCTGGAGCGCGTGGGCGTGGAAGAGGCGCAGGCGGGTGACATCGTCGCCATCGCCGGCCTGACCAAGACCACCGTGGCCGACACCATCTGCGAACCGTCGGTGACCGAGCCGCTGGCCGCCCAGCCCATCGACCCGCCGACCCTGGCGATGACCTTCAGCGTCAACGACAGCCCGCTGGCCGGCCGCGAAGGCGACAAGGTCACCAGCCGCATGATCCGCGACCGTCTGATGCGCGAGGCCGAGGGCAACGTCGCCCTGCGCGTCCGCGAGACCGAGAACGCCGACGCGTTCGAGGTCGCCGGCCGTGGCGAACTGCAGCTGGGCATCCTGATCGAGAACATGCGCCGCGAAGGCTATGAGCTGTCGATCTCCCGTCCCCGCGTGCTGCTGAAGACGGACGAGAACGGCCAGCGCATGGAGCCGATCGAGGAAGTCGTGGTCGACGTGGACGAGGAATTCTCCGGCGCCGTCGTGCAGAAGATTTCCGAGCGCAAGGGCGACATGCTGGAGATGCGTCCGTCCGGCGGCGGCAAGGTGCGCCTGGTGTTCCACGTGCCCTCGCGCGGCCTGATCGGTTACCAGAGCGAGTTCCTGACGGACACCCGCGGCACCGGCCTGATGAACCGCCTGTACCACGGCTACGCCCCGTACAAGGGTCCCATCCAGGGCCGCCGCAACGGCGTGCTGATCTCCAACGGTGAGGGTGAGGCTGTGGCCTACGCCCTGTGGAACCTGGAAGACCGTGGCCCGATGATGATCGAGCCGGGCGCCAAGGTGTACCAGGGCATGATCATCGGCGAGCACAGCCGCGGCAACGACCTGGAAGTGAACGTCCTGAAGGGCAAGCAGCTGACCAACATCCGCGCCGCCGGCAAGGATGAGGCCGTGCGCCTGACCACCCCGATGGACATGTCCCTGGAAAAGGCCCTGGCCTACATCGAGGACGAGGAACTGGTGGAGGTGACGCCGAAGTCCATCCGCCTGCGCAAGCGCCTGCTGGACCCGACCGACCGCAAGCGCGCCCAGAAGCAGGCTGAAGCCGGCTGATCGCCGACCTTGCCGCTTTGACGATCGAAGCCCCGTCCACCGCCTGGTGGGCGGGGTTTCGTTTTGGGGAGGCCGCCCTTACGCGCGGGTGGGCAACGATATCTTCGCCTGGGGCGCCGTCTCCGGCAGGATGGGGGCGGGCCCGTCGTAAGTGACGTCGGTGGAGAGGCTGACCGCTTTCCACGCCGCCAATTGGGCCGCGCGCTCGGCGTCGGCCAGGCTGAAGAAATGCATCGCGTCACTGCCCAGCAGCAGGTGCGGGGGCAGGGTGGGATGGTCGGCCAGGCGCAGGATCAACTGGGCGACCTTGGCCGGATCGCCGGCTTCATTGCCGATGTAGGGCTTATACATCTCCAAGAAAGCGCCCACGGTGGGCTGGTAATCGGGCCATATCGCCGGCATGTCGCGCAGGGAGCGGGGGCCCCATCCGGTGCGCATGCCCCCGGGCTCCAGCGCGCAGATCTGGATGCCCAGCGGGTTGAGTTCCCCCGCCAGGACCTCCGTCAGGCCGCCCACGGCCCACTTGGCGGCCTGATAGGCGCTGAGCCCCGGCCGGCCTACCCGCCCGCCGACGGAGGATACCTGTAGGATGTGGCCGGAGCGCTGGGCCCGCATGACGGGCACCGCCGCGTGAGTGACGTTCACCACGCCCATCAGGTTGGTGTCGATCTGGGCCCGAAAGACGTCCAGGTCCATCTGCTCGAATGGGGCGACGTCGGCATAGCCGGCATTGTTCACCACCACATCCAAGCGGCCGAAAGCCTTGACCGTCTGGGCCACGGCGTCGTGAGCGGCCGCGGCGTCCGTCACGTCCAGCGCCAGGGGCCGCACCCCGTCACCATACCGGGCATGAAGATCGGCCAACCGCTCGGGCTGGCGGGCGGTGGCGACCAGGCGGTGGCCGGCGGCCAGAATCGCCTCGGCGATGTCGCGGCCCAGGCCGGCGGCGCTGCCGGTGACGAGCCAAACCTTGGAAGTGTCGGTCATGATCGGTCCGTACATGGATGACAGGAACATGAGTGATCAGTCACTCATTTTAGGCAAGAAAGGAAAGCCGGCGTTTACGCTTCGGCCGTCAGCGGCCGATGGCGTGCCAGAAGGCGTCGAAGCCGGCGGTGCGGTAGTTCTCGGCGTTGTCCGGCCGCCGCAGGATGAAATCCATGGTGGTTTCGGCCAGTGAGGCCAGGATGGCCGCGGCGAAGTCGGGTGGTTGTTCCCGCATCAGGTCTTGGGCCACACCCTCACGCACCATGTCCTCGATGCGGGCGAACCCCTCGCTGCCCAGCGCTCGGGTTTCGGTGGCCAAGCGGCCCGACACGATCAGCTGCGCCAGCGTCTGGCGCTTGGCGGGATTGTGAACTCCCCAATCGACATAACGGTCCCAGATGTGGCGCAAGCGGTCACGCAGGGGGGCGTCGGCGGGATAGGTCGCCATCATGGCTTGGCGCAGTTCCGCCTTCAGCCCCAGGTACAACTGGTTCAGCAGCAAATCCTTGGTGGCGAAATAGGTGAACAGCGTGCCTTCCGCCACGCCGGCCAAGCCGGCGATGCGGGCGGTGGTGGCGCCCAGGCCCTGATCGGCGATGACCTGAACGGCAGCCGCAAGGATGGCGTCGCGCTTCTCTTCGCTTTTGGGCCGGGCCATGAGTTGAACACACAGAGGTTAAAGAGTGAGTACGCACTCAATATAATTCCCGTTTGCGCCGGGCGCCAGTGCGCGGCGTCACAGAGACCGCGCGCGCCTCATTTGATCCGAATCAGCGCGGACTGGGCGCGCGCAAGTTAAGTTTCCGAGTGAAGGACGCAATCAGGCGCAGGGGTGTTTCGCGCTTTGGTGGTGCGGCAGCTGGCGAGCATGCTTGCACCCGGATTGGTAAATGGCCGAGACTAGGAACCGGGGATGGCCAAATGCCGCCCCACCGGAATTTCCACCGCCTTTTCCCGCCGGCCCCGTTAACCTTGACAGGGGCGCCGGCGGGGCGGGCCGCCCCAGGATCGACGGGGCATGAAATCGTTCGGGAAGAGAGGAAACATCATGGTCGAAGTGGTCATCGCCGGTGCCGCGCGCACGCCCATCGGCAGCTTCAACGGCGCGCTCAGCAGCCTGTCCGCCGTGGCGCTGGGCACCGTGGCCGTCACCGAGGCCCTGCGCCGCGCGCATGTTGACGCCGCCGAGGTGTCCGAGGTCGTCCTGGGCCATGTACTGAAGGCCGCCACCGGCCAGAACAGCGCCCGCCAGGTGTCCGTCGCCGCCGGCGTGCCGGTGGAGCGCACCGCCTACACCCTGGACCAGGTCTGCGGCTCCGGCCTGCGCGCCGTGGCCCAGGGCTTCCAGGCCATCCGCCTGGGCGAGGCCGAGGTGGTGGTGGCCGGTGGCATGGAAAGCATGAGCCAGGCCCCCCACGCCATCCACCTGCGCAACGGCACCAAGATGGGTGACGCCAGCATGGTGGACACCATGATCAAGGACGGCCTGTGGGACGCCTTCAACAACTACCACATGGGCACCACGGCCGAGAACGTGGCCAAGAAGTGGGAAATCAGCCGCGAGGCCCAGGACGCCTTCGCCGCCGCCAGCCAGCAGAAGGCCGAGGCGGCGCAGAAGGCCGGCCGCTTCAAGGATGAGATCGTTCCCGTCACCGTGCCCGGCCGCAAGGGCGACGTGGTGGTCGAGGCCGACGAATACCCCAAGGCCGGCACTACGGCGGAGACGCTGGCCAAGCTGCGCCCGGCCTTCGCCAAGGACGGCACGGTCACCGCCGGCAACGCCTCGGGCATCAACGACGGTGCGGCCGCCGTCGTGCTGATGACCGCCGAGAACGCCGCCAAGCGCGGGGTGAAGCCGCTGGCGCGCATCGTTTCCTGGGCCACCGCCGGTGTCGACCCGTCGATCATGGGCACGGGGCCGATCCCGGCCAGCAAGCTGGCGCTGCAGCGCGCCGGTTGGACCGTGGCCGACCTGGACCTGGTGGAGGCGAACGAGGCCTTCGCCGCGCAGGCCTGCGCCGTGAACAAGGACATGGGCTGGCCCGAGGACAAGGTGAACGTCAACGGCGGCGCCATCGCCCTGGGCCACCCCATCGGCGCGTCGGGCGCCCGCGTGCTGGTGACCCTGCTGCATGAGATGCAGAAGCGGGACGCCAAGAAGGGCCTGGTCACGCTGTGCATCGGCGGCGGCATGGGCATCGCCCTGTGCGTGGCCCGCGACTGAGTGATGCGGTCGCGCGATCGGAATTGATCTTTCCGGTCGCGCAACCATCTAGGATTTGCCTTGGGTTAGGCGCGATGCCATTCGCGCCGGCCTGGGGGCGGGGGGCCGGGATGCCGGGCGAATGCCGATCCTCCTGACGCGTGACGCTCCATGGTCGTATTCTGACTCGTGAAAAAGGGGAGGACTAGATGACAGCGCGTGTTGCATTGGTGACGGGTGGTACCCGCGGCATCGGTGAGGCCATCTCGGTGGCGCTGAGGGACGCCGGCTACAAGGTTGCGGCCAACTACGGCGGCAACGAGCAGAAGGCGCGCGAGTTCACGGAGCGGACGGGCATCCCCGCCTATCGCTTCGACGTGGCGAATTTCGAGGACGTGCGGCATGGCATGGGCAAGATCGAGGCCGACCTGGGCCCGATCGAGATCATCGTCAACAACGCCGGCATCACCCGTGACGGCGTGCTGCACCGCATGACCTTCGAGCAGTGGAACGAGGTCATCCAGACCAACCTCGCCTCCTGCTTCAACACCTGCCGCGTGGCCATCGACGGCATGCGCGCGCGCGGCTTCGGCCGCATCGTCAACATCGGGTCGATCAACGGCCAGGCCGGCCAGTACGGCCAGGTGAACTACGCCGCCGCCAAGTCCGGCATCCATGGCTTCACCAAGGCCATGGCGCAGGAAGGTGCCGCCAAGGGCGTGACCGTCAACGCCATCGCCCCCGGCTACATCGACACCGACATGGTGCGCGCGGTTCCGCCCAACGTGCTGGAAAAGATCGTGGCCAAGATCCCGGTCGGCCGCCTGGGCAAGGCGGAGGAGATCGCCCGCGGCGTGCTGTTCCTCGTGGGCGACGACGCCGGCTTCATCACCGGTTCCACGCTGTCCATCAACGGCGGCCAGCATATGTATTGATGACCCGTTGGGGACCTCAAGCGCCGGTGGGGGGCGCGGCCCGTGGCCATGAGGTGCGGGTGTAAGGTATGACGGGGGCGGGTCCGGTGATGGGCCCGCCCTTCGTCTTTGGTGCCCCATGTCCGATCAGCCGTCCACCCAGCCACCCGCCTCGCCGCACCTTTATCCCGACCAGCCCCGCGTGGGGGTGGGCGTGCTGGTGTGGAAGGGTGACCAGCTGCTGCTGATCCGCCGGGCCAAGGCGCCCCTGGCGGGGGAATGGTGCCTGCCCGGTGGCAGCCAGGAATTGGGCGAGACCCTGTTCCAGACGGCGGCGCGCGAGGTGCGGGAGGAGACGGCCGTGACCTGCCGCCCCTACACCGTGCTGACGGCGGTGGACGGCATCACCCGCGATCCCCGGCCCGTGGGCGCCGGCCCGGCGGTGCCGCCGCGCGTGCGCTTCCACTTCACCATCGTGGAGATCATGGCGGAGTATGGGGAGGGAGAGCCGGTGGCGGGCGACGACGCGGCGGCGGTGCTCTGGGCCGACCGGGAAACCTGCGACCGGCTGGTGACCTGGCCGTCGATCAAGGCGGTGGTGGATTTGGGCTGGGCGGCACGGGCGGCCGGCGGTTAGGATTCCCCGAGAATATCGGGGCAAGGGGTGGGGCATGGTCGACAGGGCGGAGGATGACCGGGTTGTGGATGACACTGCCGCGGATGACGGGGCGGCGGATGACGGGGCGACGACCGGCGGCACGGCCGCGCGGCGGGCGACGCTGATCGGTGCCGGGGCCATCCTGCTGTGGTCCACGCTGGCGCTGCTGACCACGCTCACCGGCCCCATCCCGCCCTTCGAGACCGAGGCGGTGGCCTTCGCCGTCGGCGGCCTCATCGGCATCGTCTGGATGGTGGCGCGCGGCCGCTCGCCCTGGCTGGCCCTGCGTCAGCCGCCGGTGGCCTGGGTGCTGGGGGTGGGGGGGCTGTTCGGCTATCACTTCTTGTATTTCCTGGCGCTGAAGTCGGCGCCGGCGGCGGAGGCCAACCTCATCAACTATCTCTGGCCCTTGCTCATCGTGCTGTTCGCCGGCCTGCTGCCGGGTGAACGGCTGGGCCGGCGCCAACTGGCAGGCGCCCTGGTCGGCTTGGCCGGCACCGGCCTGCTGGTCACCGGCGGCCGGGGGCTGAGCGTCGACCCCGCCTATCTGCCGGGTTTCCTGGCGGCGGCGGGGGCGGCCGTCACCTGGGGGGCCTATTCCACCCTGTCGCGCCTGCTGGGGGCCGTGCCCACCGATGCCGTGGCCTTCTTCTGCCTGGCCACCGCCGCCCTGTCCGCCCTCTGCCATGGCGCGCTGGAGGCGACGGTGGCGCCCGACGCCGGGCAATGGACCCTGCTGGCCCTGATGGGCCTGGGGCCGGTGGGCGCCGCCTTCTTCGTCTGGGACATCGGCATGAAGAAGGGCGACATCCACACCCTGGGTGCGCTCAGCTACGCCACGCCGCTGCTGTCCACCCTGCTGCTGATCCTGGCGGGGCGCGCCCAAGCCAGCGGCGTGGTCGCCGCCTCCTGCCTGCTCATCATCGCCGGCGCCGCCATCGCCAGCTGGAAGCCCCGCCGTTGGAAGGCCCCCGTGTGACGCCCCGCCAGCCCTGACATTTTTCGCTCACATACCGCTTGCGCAAGCCCCCCGCATCCGCTAGGGTCCGCGCCGCTTCGCCAGCCGGCCCCTTTCCCGTTCGACAGCAAAACGGGGGCCGGACACGGGAATGGATACGGAGAGGTGCCGGAGCGGTCGAACGGGGCGGTCTCGAAAACCGTTGTACCAGCGATGGTACCGTGGGTTCGAATCCCACCCTCTCCGCCATACCCCAGTTCGTGGGGGTGCGTAGCTATGCACGAAATTTCTCCAAAAATGCCGAAGAGCCGTTGAAAATCAGCGATTCCCTCGCTGATAGTGTCCACCTTCGTTCCCCTGTTCTCACTGCCGTTCGGTCACGGGATTAGGGGACAGACTAGGGGATAGCTTCTATCCCCTAATCGATAGGGGATTGGGATGCCACGAGTTCCGACGCCGTTATCAGCCGCAAAGGTGCGTACCGCTAAGCCTGGGCGTTATGCGGACGGGCATGGCTTGTACTTGCTGGTGCGGTCTGCGGAGCAAGCCTACTGGCTGTATCGTTATACGCCGCGCGGCGGGAAGATGCGGGAGATGGGCGGTGGCAAAGCACGAGGGCCCGGGGCCGTAACGCTGGCGGAAGCCCGGGAGTGGGCGCAGGGCTTGGCGCGCCTAGTCAAGGATGGGGTCGATCCTCAAGAGCAGCGCAAGGCCGATGAGGCGGCCAAGGCGATTGAGGCCCAGGAGGCCGCTGCGCGCGCCACAACGTTTAAACAGTGCGCAATGGCCTACATCGCCGCGCACGAGGCTTCCTGGCGGAATCAAAAGCACATCCAACAATGGGCAGCGACGCTTGATACATACGTTTACCCCGTCTTCGGTGATCTGCCCGTCGCAGCGATCGATACGGCTTTGGTCATGAAGGTGCTGGAGCCGATTTGGACCACCAAGACCGAGACGGCCAGCCGGATTAAGGGCCGCATAGAGACGATCCTGGATTGGGCAGCGGTGAGTGGGTTCCGCAGTGGGGAAAACCCCGCCCGATGGAAGGGGCATCTGTCGCACCTCCTGCCGGCGCGGGGTAAGGTGCGAAAGGTTAAGCACCACAAGGCGCTGCCCTACAGCGAACTGCCCGACTTCATGGCGCGGTTGCGCGCGCAGCCTGGTATGGGCGCCCGGGCCCTTGAGTTCCTTATCTTGACCGCCGCTAGAACTGGCGAGGTGAGAGGCGCCACCTGGGCCGAAATTGATCTGGTCGCCAGGGTGTGGATTGTTCCGGCGGATCGCATGAAGGCGCGACGCGAGCACCGGGTGCCCCTTTCGTCATCCGCTGTCGCGTTGCTTGAGGCGCAGCGAAAAGCCGGGGATCGGGAATTCATTTTTCCGGGTTCCCGGCGAGGTAGCGCCCTATCGGATATGACGCTGACGAAATTGCTCCGCCGGATGAAGGTTGATTGCACGGCGCATGGCTTCCGTTCAACTTTCCGGGACTGGGTTGCCGAATGTACGCACTATCAGCGGGACG
The DNA here is from genome assembly GCF_034427435.1 of Nitrospirillum goiasense. Classification (NCBI taxonomy): domain Bacteria; kingdom Pseudomonadati; phylum Pseudomonadota; class Alphaproteobacteria; order Rhodospirillales; family Azospirillaceae; genus Nitrospirillum; species Nitrospirillum goiasense. The sequence continues at coordinate 1,301,424 of NZ_JAXQNP010000002.1, forward strand.
AAGCTGAGATGGCATTGGCGCACACCATCGATAATAAAGTTGAAGCGGCCTACCGGCGTGGCGATCTTATCGAGAAAAGAACATCAATGATGGCTGATTGGGCTGACTTCTGTGACGGCAAGATGGGTAAGGTTTTGCCCATTTATCGACGGGCATGATTGATCATTTGCGGACGTAACGGAAATTTATCGGGATTTTTGCTGTGAAATTCGGCGATATATCCCGATAAATCCCGAACTGTATTTCATTGTCCCAGATAATCCCAACAAATACTCTTCCGCACGGCTGAGAATTATCAATAATCACGGCATCGAATCGACGGCGAAATATCCCGCCATAAACGAAAGGTGCCAAAATTGGTATTTGAAAATAAACTTCAGCCGATGGTGTATTCAATCCAAGAGGCATGCAAAATTGGTGGATTTGGACGGACGAAAGCTTACGAGTTAATGGGGTCCAAGATTCTGGATGCCCGTAAGATCGGCTCGAAGACCGTTATTACGGCGGAAAGCGTTCATGCGTTCGTCTCTAGTCTTCCTGTAGCTAATATCCGCTGACCCCGGGCCAATATTTTTCTCTCCCCGACCCGGGAGGGAAATCTGGAAATCACGGATTACGGGCTTCTTCGGAAATCCTCCTGAAAAAGCCATATGTCGCTTTGACGACAAGGACAATAAACATGCCAATGTCAAACAACGGTGCGCTCGTGGCGCTGCCGAAGGTCACCCGTGTGTCGCTTTATATCTCAAAACCTCAACGGCTCTTAACAGGTGCCCACCAAAATTTCCTGATCACCGCTATTCGCAGCCAATTCCCCTTTGCTCAAGATAGCAATGATCGCCTGGTGGCGGGTCGAAGGGAGAACTTTCACAATGATTACGTTTTCAGGGCCTGCCTCATGACCGCGCATTGGAATGGCCATCGGTCTGGGGCTAAGGGCGAAGGTATCTCATCACTGGCGGCGTATTTGAGGCGGTACCAAGGCGCAGCGGCGCTCGACCGGGAGCAGATTGCTTGTTCCCTGGAAAAGGGGGTTTCCCCGGCTTTTCTTGGCCCCTTGGCGGAAATGCCACTGGGGGAGCGTGGCCAATGAAGGCGAGAAATCTGAATCATGGTGGCCCTTCTGAACGCTTCAAGCGTGTGAATGCCGCCGCCCTTCCGATACTGCCGCTGCTCCTTTCACGCCGCTGGCTTCCAGATGGAAAACGGCAGGGGCGAGAATGGGTCGCGCTCAATCCCAGGCGGGCGGATCGTTCACCAGGCTCCTTCCGGGTCAACATCATTAACGGTCGCTGGGCTGACTTCGCCACCGGAGACAGCGGCGGGGATGTTGTGTCGCTGGCGGCATACCTGGGCGGGATCAGCCAAGCCGAAGCCTGTGCTCAATTGGCCGCTATGTTGGGAATCGATGCTGTGAATGGGGGGAAGGCCCATGGATAAGGCGAAGATGTTCGCGCCTATCCCGTCCGAGGAATTGGAGGCGCAGCAGGGAGGGTTGGGGCAACCCATCATAGACGACGGAGGCACGCCTATTGCGTTGTCGCCAGAAGACTTCGAAGCAAACCCACTTCCCAGGCGCACGCTGGGGCAACCCGCTGGTTGCTGGCGTTACCTGGATGCGTCGGGCAACATCCTGATGGTTGTCCGCCGCTTTGACCGGCCGGAAGGCGGTAAGAAGTTCGAACAGGTGACCTTCCGCCGATTTGCCAATGATGTGCGGCGCTGGGTGCCTAAGGCGCTGCCGGAGCCCCGGCCACTGTACGGCTTGGCTAATTTGGCGGCTCGACCGGACGCGCCGGTCATGGTGGTGGAGGGCGAGAAGACAGCGGACGCAGCCGCCGCCCTATTCCCTGACCATGTGATCGTGACGTCACCGGGTGGGGCCAATGCCGTAGGCAAAGCGGACTGGTCGCCCCTCGCTGGTCGCCGGGTGCTTATCTGGCCGGATCACGACACACCCGGCCATGCTTACGCCGAAGCTGCCAGCAGTGCTTTGCGAGCGGCCCGCGCCAGCGAGGTGCGGGTTATCCAGGTTCCCTCGGACTTTCCAGAGGGGTGGGATTTAGCCGACAGCCTGCCCAGCGGATGGGACAGGGAACGATTGCGGGGCTTGCTGGATCGCCCGGCGTTCCCTGCGGCGGCAAACGACAATGGCATGGTCTTGCCGGCCGGGTTCTTCTTCAATGAGGTTGGGCTTCATTGGGATGGCCATGGCCGTGCCGACAAAGGACCCCTGTTTATTGCCAGCCCATTCGAGTTGGTCGCCATCACGCGCGATGCCGAGCAGCAAGGTTGGGGCAAGCTGCTGCGCTGGAAGGATGCGGATGGACATACCCATCAATGGTCCATGCCCGCTGCGATGCTGGCGGCCGATGGTGCCGACTACCGTCGTATCCTCTTGGACGGGGGGCTTAAGCTGGGGCCGGACCGGATGGCGCACCAGAAGCTGGGTGAGTTCCTGACGGCCGTCACTGTTGCCAGGCGAGCCCTTTGCGTGAGTCGGACTGGCTGGCATGGATCGGTTTTCGTTATGCCGGACCGAACCTATGGGGCGAGTGATGAACATGTCGTGCTTCAGGCTGCTGGCGCCGGCATGGAGTTGAAGCGCAGCGGTACATTCGATGGCTGGAAAAGGGAGGTTGCCGCCCTCGCCCAGGGTAACAGCCGTGTGGCTTTTGCCATGGCAGCGGCCTTCACCGGGCCTCTCCTGCATCTGACTGGAAGCGAGGGAGGCGGCATCCATTTCCGGGGGCCTTCATCTATTGGCAAGACCAGTACCCTGCATGCGGCGGCGTCAGTTTGGGGAATGAAGGTTGGAAGTTGGCGGACCACCGATAACGCGGCCGAAGGGGCGGCGCTGGCGCACAACCACACGCTTTTGACCCTGGACGAGATGGGGCAGGCAGACGGCCGCCATGTCGGTGAGATGGCCTATATGCTGACCAACGGTCGCGGAAAGGGGCGGATGGGACGGGATGCGGCAAATCGAGCCATCCCGACCTGGTGCGTCCCGTTCATTTCCACTGGCGAGGTGGGCCTGGCTGACAAGCTAATAGAAGCGGGGATTCGGGTTCGTGCCGGGCAAGAGGTGCGGGTTCTGGACCTGCCCGCTGATGCTGGGGCCGGTTTCGGTGTGTTTGAGGTCTTACATGGCGAACAGGATGGGGATCGTTTTGCGCGTCTTTTCAGACAAGGCGCTGAGGCTCATCAAGGGCACGCGGCATCCGCTTTTCTCGAAGCGATTACCGGCCGAGCGCAAGCTGATGTGTCGGCGCTCATCCGTGGATGGATGTCGAGATGGATGGAAGCGGTGGTTCCGCCAAATGCCAATGGCCAAGTGCAGCGGGCCGCAGGACGTTTTGCCTTGGTAGCGGCGGCGGGGGAATACGCTATCGAGTTGGGCATTCTGCCTTGGCCGGTCGGCCATTCCTCGTGGGCCGCTAAGGTTTGTTTCAAGGCGTGGTTGGACGCCCGGTCGGCGGGTACGGGATCATCGGAGGAAGATGCCCATTTGTCTGCCGTTCGCGCCTTCATTGCCACTCATGGGGCCAGTCGGTTTGAGGCGGTGAACTGCCTGGTGTTTGGTGGTGCCGAGGCCCCACCACCCGAAGGGCAGAGGGTGGCGAATCGGGCGGGTTGGACGAAGGTGATCGATGGTGAGTTGCATTACCTCATTCAGTCAGATGTCTGGCGGGCGGAGGTATGCAAGGGATTTGACCCCAAGGCTGTCGCCAAAACGCTAAGGGCCCAAGGGCACCTCATGCTCAGCCCCGACAGAAAATCGTCGAATAACTTCCGCATTCCAGGAGGGGCGACGACACGGGTCTATCACATCCTACCATCGATCCTTGGCAGCGATGTCTTTCACCGCGATTAATTTGCCAGCCATGGTTTAGGAGTGGAACAGGTGGAACTGGTGGCACAGGCGCTGTTTTCCAGGCATTCCGCCGTTCCCTGGTCTGCGGTGAGTGGTGGAACGGTGGAACAATGGTCAGCGCCCGAACCGTTCCACCTGTTTCACCTGCCAGGCGCCCCGGGGGGCTGTCTAAACATGAGTAATATCAGTGGTTTAGCACCTGTTCCCCCTGTTCCACCACTCACATGATGGCGGTATTTCCTAAGCGGCCAACTCAGTCTTGACCAGATTCCATAACGCGCCGATTTCCCGGGCGGCCCGACTATCGGGAGCAGTTTCAAGAACCGTCAGCCCGTCGAAACGCGGAAGGAACTCGCCTCTAGAACCTAATACGATGGGAGAGACAGGCCCCAACTCCGCCAAAGTTAAAACCATATCCTGGGTTATAGTTGCTCCGTGGTGGGCGCAATTGACTACAAACAGGAACGGCCGCCCACACGAGTGCAGCAGGGGTAAAAATGCGCCAAGTGCTCTTAGGTCGTTGGGGCTTGGTCGAATGGGAACGATGATTAAATCAGCATTCGGCAATATAACTTCAATCGGTTCCATAGATCTTCCCCCGTTTGATGGGGTATCTATAAAAACTATATCTAAGTATGCGGCGCTTGACCTTGCTAGGCTATCTGAAATTTCTTCATTGAAATGTATTAATGTTGGGAGCTGCTTATGGCGGCTCTCTATCCATTCTGTAGCATTCCGAGATTTGTCCAGATCTAACACGCCGATCAATTTTTGAGGGTCGCTGGCCGCCGCGACTGCCATATGGATGCTTAGGGTCGTTCTCCCTACGCCACCCTTTGTATTCGCAACGATAACTGTCTTCATAGAGCTATCATTGGCATAATTTTATTTCCTTTCGCCAGTATTTCCGAGAACTGCGCCGTCTCAAGGCGGGCGCTGGCACGACGTGAAGCAACCTGGGTTAAATTGCATAACCATCCATCCAGCGACGTACGCCGTCCGACCGATGGTGATGGTGCGCATGGCGAATAAGGCAATGAAATGGCTGTGAGCAATGCGTTTTTTCGGCCGAGGCGAAGGGGGGGGTGGCGGATCATTGTTCACGTCGCCGCCAGTGTCCTCGGCGGGGGATCAGCTGGGCACGCTCTTGGCGGGGGCCTTCGCCTTCCATTCTGACGGTGCGGCGACCTTCGACCAGGCGATGCAGTTTATCCAGGCCCTGGACCTGCGGGACGATGATTTGGACCCCACGGCCCACGCCGACGAACAAAAGATGTGGCGGCACCTGATGCAATCCAAGTTGCGGGTGAATGCCGGCGGCGGCGGGATAGACGTGCCTGTCGGCATGCTTCTGGACATTGCGCGGGGCAGGGCGCCTAGCAATGCCCCCGCCGTGCCCGAGGAAGTAGCGGCCCGGGAAGCTATGGCCGCAGGCTTCCGCTTGTTGGACGATGGGCACACCGTTGCCGTGTCTAATACGGCCCTTGCCATCCAGGGCATGCTTAAGGGGACTGCCTGGCCCAACGAATGGGGCAGGGTGCTTAGGCGCCTGCCTGGCGCACGGCCAGGCGGCGCCACCAGCTTCGGCTATCAGGGCAGCACGGCCCGGGTTACGCTGGTGCCGCTGGACTGATCAGCGCGGCCCCAGCAGGGCGGCGGTGGGGCGGCTGATGACGTTCCTGGAATGGCACTTGTAGCAGACCAGGGCCTTGCGGAGTGGCCGTAAGGCCCCCTGAATGTCGAATGGGCTTGCGTTCATAGGGCATTCGTAAGCCCAGAAGAACGTCAAGCGCACAACCCGTTGATGGCCGCAGTCCCCGCACCGCAACAGGACTCGGACGGGTTCATGACAGTCATCCAGGGATCGAAAATTCTTGGTGGACATGATGGGGAATGTTCCCCATCTGTTCGCTTTGGAGTCAAGGGCGGAAAAGGCGGGGCGCCCGGGATAACCTGAGCGCCCATCTTCTATTATGAGGCGTTCCTGGCCTTTTTCCTGATATCCTCGTAAGAGGCATCCACCTCAAGGATTGCATTGGCAAGCACGATCTCGCACGTTTCACCACCTTCTTCTATTTCCTTAACGGCGGATATCTGCTCAATGTTAATCAATGCCTTACGGTATTGAGATTGGTTGCCGCTTCTGGGCTTGGCACTTACTTCAATGAATTTCGCCATTTTTAAGGACCCTCCTCGTTACCCATCGCCCCATGCGTCGGGCAGTGCAGCGCCCCCACGGTATCCAACCACTTCCGCGCCACCCGGGCAGTATACCCGCATTCCTTGCAAGAAACCTTGATCAAGCGCGTGCCTTGCTTCGGTGGGGCGCTGCTGAGCGGCGGGGCCTTGTGCGTTTCCTCGCCGTTGTCGCCGGCATCGTTCGGCGTGTCGCCGGCCGGGGGTTGCGCCGTCAGCCCAGGCGCGGCGCGGCGGGCGAAGTTCAGCCGTGCATGGGGCAGGGGGCCCATGGCTTCCAGGTGGGGCGCCAGCAACTCCCGAAACTTGGGGCCCGTGGGGGTGGAGTTCATGGGGCGCAGCAGGCCCAGGCCCAGACAGATTTTCTCAAAGTCCCCCTTATGACCGCAGGCGAGGCCCGCCGCCGCGTGGGCCAACTCATGCGCAAGGCTGTTCGCCACTTCCATGGGATCGTCTTCGTCAGGGCGGATCAGGATCTCAAAGCGCCCGTCACCCGATGCCGACTTGTCCCAGCACTCAGCCACGGCGCGGCCACGGGCCCCTGCCGAAGGGAAGCCGATAGCGACACGGAACGGCGGGATGGGGTGGCCAAGATCGGCAAAGTGGGGCGCCAGGCGTTCGGCCAGGGTGTGCAGCCAGGTTTCGCGGTTCATTGCTTTGTCCACTGCGTTTAAACGACTTAGGCAGGTCAGAAAGAAGGGCGGCACCATCGCAGGGCCGCCCGGGTTTCAGCCGAACATGCGGACCAGGCCGAATACCTGATCACCATCGGGTTTGTAGAAGCCCGCCTTGGACAGGGCGGACAGGTGGCCAGCGAACGCCTGCGACGACATGCCGGCGGGCCGGGCATTCCAGACGTAGCAGTCGCGCCAGGTGGCGCCGTCCGCGTCCGTGATGGTTACCCCATCGGCATAGACCGTCCGGCCGGTGGTGCGCGGGCGTTCGCGTCATAGATTGTATCCCGGGTTTCTACCGCGCGCGGGCCGCGCATGGGGAGGGAGCAGCAATGCCGATTAACACCCAGGATTTTCACAACAGCCTGGCGTCGCTCAATCTAAGCCCCATGATGTGCCTGGGGTTTGAGGAAGACGCTTACGGCGCCGTGCTGGGCTTGTTGCACTTTAGGGAATTGAGCCTGAGCAACCGGCACGCTTGGGATACGGCAGTAGCGCGGGCGGCGGCCGAGCGGAACCCCGCCAGCGGCTTTCGCAGCAGTGCCAGCGTGTTCTATGGCATGTTGCGCCAAACTCGCCAAACCACCTTCGGCAACGGGTTGGACAACGCCAGCATCCAAGCCAGCGAACGTCTGGTAGCCGCTCCCTGGTGCCTGAGCGAGGCCGAATTTCAATATTGCTTGGTCTACGTCCGCGACGGGGCCAGCCCGGTGCTGAAGGACTACGATCATAGCCTTCTGTCGGAGGATCAGGAGTTTTGGGCGCCGTGGGTCTTTTCTGTAGGCCAAACCGCCCTGACGCAGTTCCTGAAAAGGTACACACCCGAGATGATCGCCGCCGTCGAGGTCACCTTGGAGCGGCTTTCCCTGCCGCTCTTGATAGCGAGCGGCATTAAAACAGCGCTCGATTACGTGTTGGCCAAGATCACCAAGGCTCAGATGCTACAGCGATATGAAATCGACGCCAGACGGCGGGATTATCTGCGCGGATCGAAGCGGGACGGGGGCGGTTACGTCGCCTCAGCTGGGGCGCGGTGACGCCGATGGAACAGACGTTCAAGCCCTTTTTCGACCTGGTGCGGCGCATGCCGGGATGGGCCGAAATCGGCATACTTCTGATTTTGGGGATCCTGCCTGTCGCCGCTCATAACGTCTGGCTGATGCTTCCGGCTTTGGTGTGGGTGGGGATCATTCAAGGCGCAGAGGAAAAATGGTCTTGGATGTGGGTATGCTTCGCAAGCGTCCTGCTGATGCTGGTCATTCTGGCCTGGGGGCAAGCTGTAGTAGGGGGGTGACGCTCTACGTCGCCACCCCAATCTGTGCCGGGTGCAATTCCCCATAGCGGGCGATGCACTGCCCCAGCATGGCCACGGGCAGGGGTATCCCGTACCGATCATGCTCACAGTCCCGATATGAGCCCAGCTTGATTCCCAGCAGGCAGGCCGCGCCCCCACGGGTCCGCCCTACGGACAGGCGCCAGGCTTCCAGGTCGGCACCCTTCCATGGCGCCCCCGGCGGCGGTAGCTCCGGCCGATGCTGGACGTAGAGCGCCAGCAGCACGACAGGGCAGGGGATGCGCGCCAGGTCATAGACGTATTTCCGATAGCCGGACGGGCTCAGCCCCAGCAGCTGGGCCGCGTGGGCTTGGGTGTGGCCGATCAAGGCCCGCCAGGCTTCCAGGTCGGCGCCTTTCCAGTCGATGGGGGTAGAGGGGGGCAGCAGTGTCATGTCGGTGTGATCGCGGCTCTTAGGGCTATGGCGGCATCCTCGATAGCTCGCCTGGTGCTGTCCAGCGTCTCCGCCGCCAGGTCCGCATTGCGGCCCTGGTTATGATCGTGGTGCCACGGATAGCCAGCCGGGGCGCGGTTGCCCTGGCACCCACAGAGAGTTAGACTGTGACCGACGCGACTTTTGATGGCCCGAACATGACCGCCGCCGCCGCTGCCACTACCGAAGCCGAAGCCTCCTTGTTGCGGATGCTGCGTGACAGCGAAAAGCTGCAAGCCGAGCGCGACAAGCTGGCGGCCGAACAGCTGAAGCTGCAAGCCGAACAGAACAAGCTGGCGGCCGAAGCGCTCAAGATGGCGTCTGAGGAAGCCAAGTTGCGGGCGGAAACCAATAAGCTGGCCCGTGACAAGGCCCTTGCGCCGTGGGTGCTGAGCGCGGCGGTTCTGGGCGGGATACTTTCCGCCTTAGCCGGCACGGTGGCCAAGCACATTTGGCCGTAATCAAAAACCCCCGCCAGAGCGATCCGGCGGGGGTTTTTCATGAGCTACCGCCATTGGGCGCAAAACATCCCTGGCCTGCGCGAGCCAGGGGGCGGGGGCGCCTCCCCAAACCTGGGGGCTGAGTAGCAGCGGAACAGAAAACCGACATAAGCCCAGATCAACAACATCCTGATGCGCTCCGGGTGTCGCTACCGACCCAGCTAATTCGAGCCGGGAATCAACATAATCTCGCGTAGGGGCGCCCCTAGTTGCGGATCAACATATCAGTTATATTGCTCAACCCGAAACGTAGCGCCACTTTTGGGCTGCCGTTACGGTCCACCAACCAATCTCGGTCGCCGTATCTCCGTCATCGAGAAAGCGAAAATTCGCTTTAAAACCAAAGCCATCGTCGGTAATCGCTTCCACGCGAAGCTGTCGGGTCCGACCGTCAAAATCGGCCTCCCAAATCTGACCAACGGCAAAACTTACTGGCATCGTTTGGCCTCCTCCTGCTGACCAACCCAAAATAGGGCTGATTGACCATCGTTATAAGTTGGTGTGCGAAAGCGCGCATCCAAGTAAGGCAAGGCTATGCGGCGGCAGGAACGCGAAAGGGACGCGGGCCGCTTAGCAGCAGCGGAATAGAAAGTCCGACTCAGAACTCGTCATCGGTAAGAGCCGTGCCGGCTCGTAGTGGCCGCAGCTCGCCGCGCGATTGATGACGGTCTTTTTGTCCATGCCGAAGCTGCGGGCCATTTCCGCGACGTAGGCGGCAGCGATGAACAGGTCAAGCCGGGTGATCGGTTCGCGGCTCATGCTGCTGTCCCTGTGCTGGGCGCGCTGTTCGGGATGCTGGCCAGCAGGTCCGTTGCCGCTAGCCGATAGGCGTGCTTGATCATGCCCATGTCCCATGGGTCGTTGCGGTTCAGGGCTTCCCAAGCGGGTCGCCCGGCCACCTTGGCGCGGTTCGCCTCATAGATTTCCCGCGCCTTCGCCTCGATCCGGTTTGCCACCGGGGCGGGGGTGTTGGTCAGGGCCACGATCAGCCCCCAGACCGCAAAGCGCGCAGGGCCTGCGTCAGGTAGCCGGCGGGGCCAGGGATGGGCAGTTCTTCCCGGTTGTCCTGTTCGGGAACCGGCTTGGCGATCAGGTCGACGCTGTAGCGTTGCCCGGCGGGCGCACCCATCGCCACCAGCACGCGGCCCCACGCGGCGGCATCCCGATTCCCCAGGCGGGTGATAAGGTCCGCCTCGCCTTCCTCATAGGAACCGCCAGCCAGGGCCGACGCGAGGGCGCGCAGATCGTCGCCGACACGCCCCGCCAGCCAGTCCATGCGGTCGGCGTCGTAACTGCCGCCTTCCTGGATATTCAGGTAATTGGTCAGGGCGGGAACCATAAGCCCCACATCACGGGCGCGGGCCTTGACGCGGCCTTCCTGTAAATCTTCAACGAAAGAGGCGACTAGGAAGCGGCGCACCCACTCAAGACGCTGTTCGATTTTGAGGCTACTGGCGCCGAACAAGGCTTGCGCCACCTGATCACGACGGGCAACGGCGATGTCTTGCATTTTACTATCTCATCCCTTGCGTTGGGGCGTTCCGATAGCCCGGAATATCTGCCGCTAGAACAGGATAGTAAACGGTAGTTGGTGGGAGAAATCGGGAGGTCTCCCCGATAATAAGATTTATGGAAAAAGCAAGCAAAAACCGCAGGCGATAACGGGTGTATTCGGGAGTTATGGAGTTATGCCAGCAATATCAATGTGATAACGCTGTAACGCTTTTTGGCGCAAAATATATATATACACACATATATGATCATGTCCCGAGAGACACACATATAGGTACAGTCACTTATATATGAATATGAATATGTTATAGTGTTATAAGTGTTATAACCCCTGGATTTCTGCGGCTTTCAGCCATAACGCATTTATAACGGGTGTTATCGGGAGGTATGGCGACTAGAGACTGACGCACCAGCGGCGCCCCTGTACTGTGCGCCCATGCTTCAAATCGACGTTTCATCCAGCATTGACCAAGCCGTCAGTCTGCTGCGGGCCTTCGACCCCGAACAGCTTCCCTATGCCGTGGCCCTGGCCCTGACCAACACGGCCAAGGATGCGCAAGAGGCGGTACGCGCCAGCATGCCGGCCCATTTCACCCTGCGCCGTGATTGGGTGGTGCAAGGTATCCGCATCGTGCCCGCCACCAAGCAACTGCCCGTGGCCATGGTCTACAGCCGTGACCAGTTCATGGCGTTGCAGGAAACCGGCGGCTTGAAGATACCGCACGGGAAGCACATCGCTATTCCCCTGCCAGCTGTGCGGCCGACGCCCACGGCGCTGATCGCCAAGGATGACTTGCCGCGCAACATCCTGCCCACCCTGCGGGCCAAGGGTGGCGGGCTTACCGCCGTGGTCACGATGAAGAACGGCCACAAGTTCATCGCGCGCCTTCGCAACGGCGCGGGCAAGGGCAACCGGCTTGACCTGCTGTACTACCTGGTAGACGACGCGACCCTAAAGCCGCGCCTGGGGTTGGAAGACATCACGCGAAAGGTGGTGGATAGGCGGTTCGTCCAGCACCTGGACGCGGCGCTGACCCAGGCCATGAGGACGGCACGGCGATAGCCCGATTTCCGGGCCGTGGAATGCGGTGTGGCTTCGGCCGCTACTCCCCCAGCGGGCATGTCGTCAGAAAGATTCCACCGGCCACGGGACGGGCGATGCGGGCATGTGTCGCCCGCCACCCACCCCAGGGCCTGCGGGTCCCTTCCGGGGGCACCCCCTATCGAGGGTAACGCGCCACCCCCGGGGTTCCGCTAGGTATCGGCGGGAGGTTTGGTTAAGTCTGTGGGTTGTCGGAGGTTCCACATGAAGATGATATTCATGTGGCTTCTGGTTTGGGGCGCGGTTATCCCGATGGCGGTAGAGGCTTAAACTAAGGGGGTGCCGCAGTTGTTGGCAGCGTCATCGCTACCCTCTTGGCCGACGTGCTGAGGCACATCTGGCCGTAATCACAACCCCAAGGGCGATCCGGTGCGGCGAGATGAACGGCCTCCGTTCGCCTTTATCCGCTTATTTTTAGGGGATAGATTAGGGGACGGGCGTCGTGTATGCGCAAAATTCCTAGGGTTTCTGGGCATGAGTGGCGGACACCCTCTCCGCCATTTCCTGATAAGCACCGATATCCCCACCGACATAGCGGCGGCTTGCTTGCCGATACCCTGGTTAGGCTGGCGATACACTGGCGGTTTCACCGTGCTGATCGCGCCCGCAATATCGGCAAACGTTGGCGTCGGCCTTTATCAGTTCGGCGCAATGGGGGCATTTCTTCATCCCACTGTCCAGTTGCCGCTGCTCGACTTCCGCGACATTCGGCGAAATCAGCAGGGAATGGATCAAGGCGACGATGAAGATCGCAGCCCCGTAAAGCCACCAAAGGAAAAATGAGCGGCCTTTACTGTGGGCGATGTAGCCGGGAATGATGCCGAGCAAAGCGGCGATCACGAGCATTTCAAACATATTGACGTCCTATCTGTCGAATTCCTTGCCATCGGTGGAAACCGTGTACAGCCATTTGCTGTAGGGAAGGCGAAGGTAGATGGTTGCGTTTTGGGCAACGGTGCCCAGCAGCATGCTGCGGCATAGCAGGCTGACGCCACCTTGAACGCGATCACACATCGCGTCGGCGCTGTCGATGAACTGCATCTTGTTCAGCCTGGAAATAATCAGGGTTTTCCCGTCAGGGATGGCGCCAATAGGCTGGATCACGAATATTGTTATCTGTGTGCATAAGATGGCGATGATCAGGAAAAGGACTGTCACGCCCCCAAGGATAACGGCTTTCTTTTTATTCATTTGTCCCGATACCTCCGCGACTTATGGCGCGCTTATCGGAACATACGCAGAACGAAGAGTCAACGGGCATTCTCGTTATGGGTGTGTGGTGGGCCGTTTCACCAAGAAAGGCGCGTATCGTTGCAATGCGGTGCGCGCAGGTGCTCCCGAGCGCCAGCGGGTCCCGGTCTACCGGAGCACGGGCAGCCGAGAGTCGGCGGGCGGGGCATCTCCACCCAAAGTCCATCCTGTCTTCCCCCGCCATCCGCGCCATGCTGTCACCCCAACAGGGGAGGATGCTCATGGGCAGGGTGCTGGCGGGATTGGCGTTGGTGATGCTGCTGCTGGCGGCGGGCCGGGTCGGTGCCGCGCCAACGGGGGCCCCGGCCACGGCGGTGTTCGACGTGCAGTTCGTCAACAGCTCGCCGGCCGACACCACGGCGGAGGAAACGGCGCGGGTGGCGCGGCTGGGGGTGGCCTTGCGGGCGGCGCTGGCGCAATCGGGGCGCTACGCCGTGGTGGACATGACGCCCTGGGCGGCCACGCTGGCGGCGAAGCCCGCCCCGCGCGATTGCCCACCCTGCGCCCTGGAGATCGCCACCCGAGCGGGGGCGACCGTGGCCGTGTTCGCCTGGGTGCAGAAGGTCAGCAACCTGATCCTGAACCTGAACATCAGCATCCGCGACGCCGCCACCGGCCAGGTCCTGAAGGGCGGCAGCGTCGACATCCGCGGCAACACGGACGAGTCCTGGGACCGGGGCCTGAAGTTCCTGCTGCAGGAGCATGTGTTTGAGGAGGGGCGGTAGGGCTCACACCGGCTGGTCGATGGACGTGGCCAGCGGGGTGAACAGCGCCGGCCCCGTTTCCGTCATGTGCCAGCAATCCTCCAGCCGGATGCCGAACTCGCCAGGGATGTAGATCCCGGGCTCATCGGAGAAGCACATGCCGGGCTCCAGCGGCGTGGCGTCGCTCAGCACCAGGTAGGGGGATTCGTGGCCGTCCAGGCCGATGCCATGGCCGGTGCGGTGCGACAGGCCGGGCAGGCGATAACCGGGACCCCAGCCTTCCCCCTCGTAATACCGGCGCACCGCCTTGTCGATGTCCCCCACCGGAATGCCTGGCTTGGCGGTTTCCAGCGCGATCTCCTGCCCGCGCTTCACCGTGTTCCACACCGCGCGCTGGCGGGCGCTGGGGGTGCCGAAGACCCAGGTGCGGGAAATGTCGGATTGATAGCCGTGCACGGCGCAGCCGCAGTCGAGCAGCACGGTGGAGCCGTCCCGCACCACCTCCGGCTGGAGGGAGCCATGGGGATAGGCGCTGGCCTCGTTCAGCAGCACCAGGGAGAATTCTGGCCGCCCGCCCAGGGCCGCCGTGGCGGTGTCCACCAGGGCGGCGATGTCGGCCGCGCGCATGCCCGGCCGCACATGGGCATGGGCGTAGCGCAGGGCCGCCAGCGTCACCGCGTTGGCCACCTGCATCAGGGCCAGTTCCGCCGGCGACTTGTGCATGCGGCAGGCCCGCACCAGATCGTCGCCGGACACCAAGTCATAGTCCTTGGTCACCTGGCGGATGCCGTCGATGATGAAAAAGCGGGTGGTGGGCTCCACCGCCACCGTCCCCTTCGTGGCGCCACCCCCAGGGGCCGCTGTGATGTCTTTCAGCGCCTGGGCCAGACGCTGAAAGGGGCTTTCGTGCTCCTGCCAGGCGCGGACATCGCCGCCCACCTGCAGGGTTTCGCGCACCGACGGTTCCTCGAACGCCGGGGTCACCACGATGACCGGCCCCTGGGCTGGAATCAGGGCGGCGGTGGTGCGTTCGGAACGGTGCCAGCGGATGCCGGTGAAATACTCCAGGCTGGACCCGGATTCGACCAGGAAGGCGACGATGCCGCGCCGCGCCATCAGGTTCTGCAGCTTGGCGATGCGGGCCTGCCGCTCCTCCGCCGCGATGGGCTTGGCGCCCGTCGTCAGGGAGGTTAGGGTGGTGAGGTCGCCGGTGGCGGCCCTGGCCCCCCTGGTGCCGGCGGTGACGGCCGGGACCGATAGGGGCAGGGCGGAGGCGGCGGCGAGGAAGTGGCGGCGGCTGACCATGGCAAGGCTGTCCCGGATGGTTTCGCGCCGGCCCTTCGGCGGCCAGCGGTTCGCCCATCGTCCTATCACAGCGGGCCCGCCCTTTCCCCCGCCTTTGGCGGAAAGACGCGTGTTACGCGCCCGCGGCCCTGGCCGTCATATAGGCGCGCAGGCCCTCCTCCATCTCATCCCACACCCGCGCCAGAGCGGGGCTTTCACGCAAGCCTTGGGCGTAGCCGGCCACGGCGGCGTGGCGGTCCAGCAGGTGGCCGCGGCCGGAAAAGCGCATCAACCCTTCCAGGGTGTAGCGCACCGGCGTCAGCCACACATCGGCGGTGGTCACCCGCCCGCCGAAGGCGAAGGGGCCGCGCGCCGTGTCGTCGGCCAGCAGGCCGTTCAACTGGCCCAGGCCCATGTCCAGCTTGGCCAACTGCGCCTGGATGGCGGCCTCATCCGGGGTCTTGCTGTCGAACAGGCCGAACAGCGGGAAGGTTTCCCGCATCACGTACTGGTCGGCCACGGCGGTCAGCAGGCGCACCCGCGCGCCGTCCACCGGGTCGGCGGGGCGCAGGGGGATGGCCGGGAAGGCATCCTCCAGATACTCCACGATCACCCCCGATTCCGGGATGGACCGGCCGTCGTCCAGCACCAGCACGGGCACCCGCACCATGGGGTTCAGCGCCCGGAAGGCGGGGGAGGTGCGCCAGTCCTCCGGTGGGGTTAGGATGTCGATGGCCAAGTCCTTGGCATAGATCGCGCCCCGGGCGCGGGCGGCGAAGGGCGACAGGGCCAGGGAATAGAGTTTCATGGCGGCTCTCCACGGGGAAGGGGATGGCCGGAACGATAGCCTTGAGGGAGACCGTGGGCTTGGAAAAACGCGACAGCCGGAAGGAAAGCTCGTGCATCCCGTGACGGCGGCGCCCAAGGGGGTGCTGGCGCCCGGCGCGGCGGCGCAGCGCTTCCGCCTGGGCCGCTACCTGCCGTCCCCTGATATGGCCCCGGATTTGGCGGCGGTGGTGGAGCATTACTGGGTGGTGGCCTGGGACCTGACCGGGCAGCCGCCCTATGTCCAGCGCACACTGCCCTATCCCGCCGTGAACCTGGTGTTCGAGCGCGGCCGCTCCGCCGTCTACGGCCCCATGCACGGCATCTTCGCCTATGAATTGCGCGATGCCGGGCGGGTGCTGGGCATCCGCTTCCGCCCCGCCGGCTTTCGCGCCCTGGTGGATGCCCCACTCAGCACGCTGGTCGACCGCGTCCTGCCGCTGGAGGCCGTGCTGGGTCACCTGACCCCGGCGACCGCGGCGGCGGCGGAGGCGGCGGTTCTGGCCGCCGCCGATGACGCCGGCATGGTGGCGGTGGCCGAGACCCTGCTGCGCCAGGGGTTGAGGGCGGCCCCCGCCCAGGTGGAGGAGGTCAACCGCCTGGTGGCGCTGATCGAGGCTGACCGGGAGATTTTGCGGGTGGACGATCTGGTCGCGCGCTCCGGCCTGGGCGTGCGCGCGTTGCAGCGCCTGTTCGCCGACCTGGTGGGCATGACGCCCAAATGGGTCATCCGCCGCGCCCGCCTGCATGAGGCGGCGCACCGGTTGGCCCAAGAGGAGCGGGACCAGAAAGGGCGGGACCAGAAGGGGCGCGCTGGCGGCGCGGCGCTGGACCTGACGACATTGGCCCAGGATCTGGGGTATTTCGATCACGCCCATTTCACCCATGATTTCAAACAGGTCATCGGCCAGTCCCCCTCCGCCTACCGCGAGGACTGCGCCCGGAAAACCGCCGAAGGGAAACCGCATCCATGACCCCGCAAGACCGCCTGCGCTGGCTGCTGCCTGCGGCACTCGCCTGGTTCGCCGCCGACCAGGCGACCAAGGCCTGGCTGAAACAGGCGCTGACGCCGGGGGTGGACCTGACGGCGCTGGGCGGCGCCATCCTGGTGACGCCGGTCAACAACCCCGGCGCCTTCCTCAGCCTGGGCGCCGGGCTGGACGACCATGCGCGCGGCCTGGTCTTCACCGTGGGCGTGGCCCTGGTCCTGGCGGTCCTGCTGGTGTGGAGCCTGCGGGCGAAGACACTCAGCCGGCTGGAACTGCTGGGCGCCGGCAGCTTCCTGGGCGGTGGCCTGGGCAACCTGCTGGACCGTCTGCGTCAGGACGGCACGGTGTTCGATTTCCTGAACCTCGGCATCGGCGCCCTGCGCACCGGCATCTTCAACATCGCTGATGTCGGGCTGATGGTGGGGGTGGCGCTGTTCGTGGCGGGCGGGTTCATGGCGGGCGGGTTCATGGCGGGAAATCGCCGCACATAGTTATATCCAGCAACTTTTCTGGACATCCATCGTTTCCGCGCGCACCTTAATCCCGCCCATAAGAACAAACGGGAGAGGAACGTGCTGAACCAAGACGCGGTGCCCGCGCCCGCCGGTGCCCCCATGGCGGCGGCCGGCGGTCTGTTGAACCGAACGACGCTGCTGTGCCTGGTGGTCGCCATCCTGGAGGGGGTGGATTTGCAGGCCGCCGGCGTGGCGGCGCCCAAGCTGGCGCCGGCGCTGCATCTGACGGCGGCGCAACTGGGCACCTTCTTCAGCGCCGGCACCATCGGCCTGTTCCTGGGCGCGTTGGTGGGGGGGCGGCTGGCCGACCATTTCGGGCGCAAGGCCGTGCTGGTGGTCTCGGTCGCGTTGTTCGGCCTGTTCACGCTCGCCACCGCCCTGTCACCCGACTTCACCACCCTGTTCCTCATGCGCCTGGCCACCGGCCTGGGCCTGGGCGGCACGCTGCCCAACCTGGTGGCGCTGGCGGCGGAGAACAGCCCGCCGGGGCGCAGCGGCGGCGCCGTTTCCCTGATGTACGGCGGCATGCCGCTGGGGGGCGCCATCGTCAGCCTGATCGCCGTCTTCGCCGGCATGGGCGGCGGCTTCGACAGTTGGCGCACCATCTTCTATGCCGCCGGTGGCGCGCCACTGTTGGTCCTGCCCCTGCTGATCTGGGCCTTGCCCGAGTCGCACGCCTTCCGCGCGACCGCGGCGGCTGACGCGGCCGGCCGGCCCGGCGTCCTCGCCATCCTGTTCGGCGGTGGCCGCGCGGCGGAGACGGTGCTGTTGTGGTTGGCCTTTTTCGCCACCTTGATGGTGCTGTACCTGCTGCTGAGCTGGCTGCCCCTGCTCATGACCGACCGGGGGTTCAGCAAGCCGCAGGCGGCGCTGATCCAACTGGTGCTGAACGTCGCGGGGGCCATCGCCTGCATGATCACCGGGCCCTTGCTGGACGGCCCGCGGCGCTTTGGCTACGCCATCACGGTGTTCGTGGGGCTGGCGGTTTTCCTGGTGCTGTTGGCCGTGATGCCGGCCAACCTGACCGTGGCCTTGGCGGTGGGCATGGGGGCTGGCGCCATGATCCTGACCACCCAGGCCACGCTCTACGCCGCGGCCCCCGCCTGCTACCCCATCGCCATCCGGGGCACCGGCGTGGGTGGGGCGGTGGCGGCTGGCCGCCTGGGGTCCGTCGTGGGGCCGCTGCTGGGCGGCGCCCTGGTGCAGGCGGGCCTGTCGGCGTCGGGTTTGCTGCTCAGCCTCGTGCCCCTGGTCGCGGTGGGGGGGCTTCTGGCGGTCCTGCTGATCCACAGGCAGCTGCGGCGCCGGGCCTGACCCTTCCCAGGCCACCGTTTCCCAAGTCCCCGATTCCCTCGCCAGCCGCCGCGTGACGGTGTAACCCTGCCGCCCGGTATCGGGATGCGGGGTTGGGGAAGGGATGGGCAGGAAGACGGATATGGTGCTGGCCGTGGCGGACATGGCCGGCACCGTGCTGTTCGCGGTGGAGGGCGCCATGGCGGCGCTGCGCGGTGGGCTGGACCTGTTCGGGGTGCTGGTCCTGTCCTTCGCCACGGCCCTGGGCGGCGGCGTGTTGCGCGACCTGCTGATCGGGGCGGCCCCGCCCACGGCCCTGCGCGACTGGCGCTATCCCGCCATGGCCTTCGCCGCCGGGGGCGCCACCTTCGTCGGGCACGCCATCGTCGGCCAGCTTCCTATCGGCCAAAGTCCCGTGGGCTGGATGACGACGCTGGACGCCGCCGGCCTGTCGCTGTTCGCCGTGGCTGGCACGGAAAAGGCGTTGAACCGCCACATACCGCCGTTCAGCGCCGTGCTGATGGGCACCATCACCGGGGTGGGCGGCGGCACCCTGCGCGACCTGCTGCTGGCCCAGGTGCCGGCCATCCTGCGGGTCGACGTCTACGCCACGGCCGCCTTGCTGGGGGCGGCGGTGATGACCGCCGCAATCCGCCTGGGCGTCGCCCCCCGCTACGCCGCCTTGCTGGGCGGCGGGGCCTGCTTCGTCCTGCGCATGGTCAGCGTCTGGCGCCACTGGGCCCTGCCGACGGCGGCGGGGCTGGCCGGCTGACGTTTCAGTCGCCGTCTGCCTTGGGTGCCGGGGTCGCGGTATCCGACGGCTTGTCCGTCTTCGGCTTGGCCTTCAGGGCGTCGGCCTCGGCCTTGTCGATGGGGATCATGCTGTCGATCAGGCAGACGGGCGGCACCGGCATGCCCACCAGGGTCAGGGGATCGGTGCGGCACAGCTCATCATTATGGGAGACGTAGGCGAAGCCGTAGAAGCCCAGGCCGGTGCAGCGGCCGGCCATGTTGATGCGGATGAACTTGGTGCGGTCCTGCATCTCCACCAGGATGGTGCTTTCATCGATGACCTGGGTGCGGCGGATGGTGCGCACCGGGATGCACATCTGGCCCCGGTCCGGCGACTCGGCCTTCGCCGTCTGGGTTCCGGGGGCGGCCTTATCGGCGGCAGGGTCGGTGGCACAGCCTGCCAGCAGGCCGGCGGCAAGGGTCGCGGTGATCAAGGCGGGGGCGAAGCGGAACATGGCGGGGGCCTCCCAAGGCGTTCATCCTGAAAGGTAAGCGCCAATTCGCCCCGCCACAAGCGGCGGCCGCGTCGCAGGGGGCACCGCCGGCATGGTTATGGGTTTTAGGGCTCCAGGCCTAATAGGCGAACCCGCGCCCGCCATGCTAGCATCCGCCCGATGTATAACGATGTCGTCGACCTGCGCGAATTCTATGAAAGCAGCCTGGGCCAAGTGGTTCGGCGCCTGGTGCGCCGCCGCCTGCGGGAGCTGTGGCCCGATGTCACCGGCCAGCGGGTGCTGGGCATCGGCTACGCCACCCCCTTCCTGCGCCCCTTTCTGACGGAGGCGGAGCGGGTGATGGCGGTCATGCCCGCCGCCCAGGGGGTGGTCTTCTGGCCGCCCGAGGGGCCGGGCCTGGTGACGCTGGGCGAAGAATCGGAACTGCCCTTCCCCAATATGTCGGTTGATCGCGTGCTGCTGGTCCATGGGCTGGAGTTCACCGAACACCTGAAGCCCATGATGCAGGAGATTTGGCGCGTGCTGGCGGGGGGCGGGCGCCTGATTGCCGTCGTGCCCAATCGGCGGGGCATCTGGGCCCGCACCGACCGCACCCCCTTCGGCCATGGGTCGCCCTTCTCCTCCGGCCAGTTGCGGCGCGTGCTGCGCGCCAACCTGTTCGTGCCGGAGCGGGAGACGTCGGCCCTGTTCATGCCGCCCGTCACCTCCCGATTCTTCATGGCGTCCGCGGGTGCTGTGGAAAATCTGGGCGCCCGGTGGTTCAAGGCCTTCGCCGGCGTCCAGATCGTGGAGGCCAGCAAGCAGATTTACGCCACCACCTCCACCCGCGTGGTGGAGACGCGGCGGCGCATGGCCCCCTCGGTGGCCCAGCCGGCCTTCTCCGGCCTGGCGGCGGAACGGCGGCTTCTGCCCCGGCTGGTCGCCTCCTCCGGCACCGGCATGGCCCCGGAGGCGGAGCCCTGAGAATCCCGCAACGGTGCCGGGCGCAGGGATTCCGCGCGGACTCGTATTGGGGGTGCTTGACAGGGGCCGGGTCGCCTGTATAGTGCGCGCTCTCTTAGAAACGGGTCCTGTGCTAGGTCCCGTCGTTCCGTTTTGCGTGGGCGCTGGCCACTCTCGGCTGGGCCCGGCCAGATCAGTGGTGGGCTAGAATGTTCGCAGTCATCCGCACCGGCGGTAAGCAGTACAAGGTCGCGGCCGGCGACGTCATTAAGGTTGAGAAGCTGGCGGGTGAAGCCGGCGCCTCCCTGAAGCTGGACGAGGTCCTGCTGGTCAGCGATGCCGGCAACACCACCGTCGGCACCCCGCTGGTGGCTGGCGCCGCCGTGACGGCCACCGTGGTGGCCCAGGCGCACGCCCCGCACATCATCATCTTCAAGAAGAAGCGCCGGCAGAACTACCGCCGCAAGAATGGCCATCGTCAGGACCTGACGATCCTGCGCATCACCGACATCCAGGCCGGCGCCTAATCGGCAGCCGACCTCCTCGATTTAAGGAGTTTTCGAGATGGCACATAAAAAGGCAGGCGGTAGCTCCCGCAACGGTCGTGACAGCGCCGGTCGTCGTCTGGGCGTGAAGGCCTTCGGCGGTGAAGCCGTCGTTTCCGGCAACATCATCGTCCGCCAGCGCGGCACGAAGTTCCACCCCGGCGCCAACGTGGGCCTGGGCAAGGACCACACCATTTTCGCGGTCGCCGATGGCGCCGTGAAGTTCCACACCGGCCGTCAGGGCCGCACCTACGTGTCCGTCGAGCTGGCCCAGGAGCCGGTGGCCGCCGCCGCCGAGTAACCTGCCGCTTCGGCATCAGGTGTTTTGACTCTGATCGGGGGGACGGGTGACCGTTCCCCCGATTTGCATTTGCCGCTGCCGCGCGTCGCCCACGCGCTTTCGCTCCTCTCAGCTTTTTTCATAGGACGCGACCGCGTCCGCCGGAGCGAGCACCGAAGGGCGGAGCGAGGATAAGCCAAGGCCACGGATGTGGCCGCCCGGCGTCTGAGGGGGCCTTTGATCCACCCAGGATCAGAGGCCATTAATATAAGGCCCGCCCATCATGAAGTTCCTGGACCAGTGCAAAATCTACCTGAAGAGCGGTGACGGCGGCCCCGGCTGTGTCGGCTTCCGGCGGGAGAAGTTCATTGAGTTCGGCGGGCCGGACGGCGGCAACGGCGGGCGCGGCGGCGACATCGTGATCGAGGCCGTGGACGGCCTGAACACGCTGATCGACTATCGCTACAAGCAGCACTTCAAGGCCCAGCGCGGCGGCCACGGCATGGGCCGCGACCGCTCGGGTGCCGCCGGTGAGCCCATGGTGCTGAAGGTGCCGGTGGGCACCCAGGTCCTGGATGAGGACCAGGAGACGGTGCTGGCCGACATGATGGAGGTGGGCCAGCGCATCGTGCTGCTGAAGGGCGGTGACGGCGGCTTCGGCAACGCCCATTACAAGACCTCCACCAACCGCGCCCCCACCAAGGCCGGTCCCGGCTGGCCGGGGGAGGAGCGCTGGGTGTGGCTGCGCCTGAAGCTGATCGCCGACGTCGGCCTGGTGGGCCTGCCCAATGCCGGCAAGTCCACCTTCCTGGCCGCCGTGTCGCGCGCCCGGCCCAAGATCGCCGACTATCCCTTCACCACGCTGGTGCCCAACCTGGGTGTCGTGCGCGCGGGTGAGGAGGAGTTCGTGGTGGCCGACATCCCCGGCCTGATCGAGGGCGCGCATGAGGGCCACGGCCTGGGCGACCGCTTCCTTGGCCATGTGGAGCGCACGCGCGTGCTGCTGCACCTGGTGGACGGCACGCAGGAGGATGTGCAGAAGGCCTACCGCACCATCCGGCGCGAGCTGCGCGCCTATGGCGGCGGCCTGGCGGAAAAGCCGGAGATCGTGGCCCTGAACAAGGTCGACGCGCTGTCCGAGGAAGAGCTGGCGGAAAAGAAGCTGAAGCTGCGCCGCTCGGCCAAGAAGCCGGTCATGGTGCTGTCCGGCGCCACCGGCGAGCATGTGCCCGACGTGCTGTATGCGCTTCTGGAGCAGATCAAGGCTGCGCGTCTGGCGGATGGCGAGGAAGCGCGCAGCAAGGCATACAAGGCGCGGTACAATCCCCTGGATGACATCTCCCAGGCCGACAAAGGGACACGTTAGAAAATGAACGACGCCGCCGACCGCACGGAAGTTTCCTCAACCGGTGCGGCGGCGATGTTTAGTGTCCCGCCGGTGGAGGTGCCGCCGGTGCTGGGGGCCAAGCGCCTGATCGTCAAGATCGGCTCCGCCCTGCTGGTGGATGGCGAGACGCACCGCATCCGCCGCGACTGGCTGGACAGCGTGTGCGATGACGTGGCCGCATTGCGCCGCCGGGGCGTGGACGTGGTCATCGTCTCCTCCGGCGCCGTGGCCGTGGGGCGGGAGCATCTGGGCCTGGTGGGCCGCCCGCTGAAGCTTGAGGAAAAGCAGGCCGCCGCCGCCACCGGCCAGATCCGCCTGGCCCACGCCTATCAGGAAACCCTGGCCCGCCACGACATCACCGTGGCCCAGGTGCTGCTGACCCTGGACGATACCGAGGACCGCCGCCGCCACCTGAACGGCCGCGCCACCATCGAGACCCTGCTGAAGCTGGGCGCCGTTCCCGTGATCAACGAGAACGACACCGTGGCCACCGCCGAGATCCGTTTCGGCGACAACGACCGCCTGGCCGCCCGCGTGGCGCAGATGATCAGCGCCGACACCCTGATCCTCATGTCCGACATCGACGGCCTCTACACCGCCGACCCGCGCAAGGACCCGGCGGCCCGGCACCTGCCCGTGGTGACCGAGGTGACGCCGGAGATTGAGGCCATGGCGGGCGAGCCGCCCGCCGGCTACAGCAGCGGCGGCATGGTCACCAAGATCGCCGCCGCCCGAATCGCCGTGGCCGCCGGCTGCCGCATGGCCATCGTTTCGGGCAAGCGCGCGCATCCGCTGGCGGCGCTGGAAAAGACGGTGGAGCAGGGCGGGGCGCTCTGCACCTGGTTCCTGCCCGCCGCCGGCCCCGGCACGGCGCGCAAGCGCTGGATCGCCGGCTCACTGAAGCCGGCCGGCACGCTGGTGGTGGACGAGGGTGCGGCCCAGGCCCTGGCGCGCGGCGGCAGCCTGCTGCCCGCCGGCGTGCGCGCGGTGGAAGGGGAGTTCGAGCGCGGCGACTTGGTGGCCGTGCGCACCCAGGCCGGCCGGGTCATCGCCCGCGGCCTGGTCGCCTACTCCGCCGAGGACGCCCGCCGCATCCAGGGCCGCCGCAGCGCCGAGATCGAAGCCAGCCTGGGCTGGCGCGGCCGCGACGAGATGATCCACCGGGACGACCTGGCGCTGGGGTGAGGCCGGGGGATCTCGACTTTCGGATGCTGGGGTGCCATCTTCTAAGCATGAGCAAGCACGCGCCCATTCCTGAGTTGGACGAAGAGCAGGCGGCCGAATTGGCTGCGCTGACCGCTGCCGTCGCTGAGGCGGATGCGGACCTGCGGGCGGTCCCGCACGAGGAGATGCGGGCGTGGCTGTTGGAGTTGGCCGCCGGCAACTTCGACGCGCCGCCGCCGGTTGCCCGCGTCCTGTGAAAGTTATCTGGCGCAATGTGGCGTTGGCGGATGTCGGCCGCATCGCCCAGCACATTGCGGAAGAAAATCCAGTCGCGGCCCGGCAGGTCGCTCGGGAATTGGTGCTTGCGGGCGACAGCCTGGGAACCTTTCCCCGCCGGGGACGTCCCGGACGTGTTCCCGGCACGCGTGAACTGGTGACAGCGCGGCCTTACATCATTGTCTATCGCGTTGAGGATGCTGGCCGCCTGGCCATCCTGCGTGTATGGCACGCCGCGCAGGATTGGCCCTGACACTCCCCTCTTTCCCGAGTCGATTCCTTACCTGGACCCTAACGCGCTCGGCAATTCACGTAAGGATGCGAGCTCGGTATAGGGGTGGGGAATCGGGCCGGACACCATCTCATGGGCCCAGGTGGTGTGATAGGGCACGTGGAAACCCTGGCCGCCCAATGCCGCCACCGGCAGGACGTCGGACTTCAGGGAGTTGCCGGCCATGGCGAAGTCGGCGGGGGCCACGCCGTGGCGGTCCAGCAGGCGGCGGTAGGTGGCGTCGTCCTTTTCCGACACGATCTCGATGCGGTGGAACAGGTCGGCCAGGCCGGAGCGGGCGATCTTGCTTTCCTGGTCGAACAGGTCGCCCTTGGTGATCAGCCACACCTCATGGTCCCGCTCCCGCAGGGTTTCGATCACCTCCAGGGCACCGTCGATCAGGTCCACCGGGTGGGCCAGCATGGCGCGGCCGCGCTGTACCAGCGTCTCGATGGCGACGCCGGGGATGCGCCCCTCCGTCAACTCCAGCGCCGTCTCGATCATCGACAGGGTAAAACCCTTGATGCCGTAGCCATAGGCCGCCAGGTTGCGCCGCTCCACCAGCAGCAGGCGCTCATCGATGGTGGCCTGGTCCAGGTCGCTGTGGCGCAGCAGCAGGTCACGGAACTCGGCGTACGAGGTCGAGAACATGGCCTCGTTGTGCCAGAGCGTGTCGTCGCCATCGAGGGCGATGACGCGGGGGGGCACCCGGGGCGTAGGGGCAGGCATGGGACGCAACTCCAAAGGAACTCAGGCGGCCTGATCGGGGGCCGCGATGGAAGGGGACGATACCCCCGCCGCCCGCATCAAGGCCAGGCAGAGCAGGGATGCGGCGAGGCCGCAGGCGGCGGCGCTGGTCCAGCCCCAATGGCCGGCGAAGGCGGCGAACAGCGGCGGCCCGATGAGGGAGCCGCTGGCGCCGAACTGGGTCAGCAGGCCGTTGGCGGCGGGCAGGCCCCGGTCCGATCCCGCCACGGCGGGCAGCAGGGCGAAGGCCAGGCCGGGATAGACGCCGGACAGGGCGTTGAGCGCGATCACCACCCCGGCGGCGGTGGTGAGGTCGGGCGCCGGCCCGAACACCAGGAACAGCAGCAGGGCCGGCAGCACGATGCTGACCGCCATCAGGGCGAAGGACGGTCCCCGCGTCAGGTCCCGCCCGTGGTTGCGGTGGTTCCACCACCCCGCCACCCCGCTGCCGGCCACGGTGGCGAAGGAGGCGACGCCAGTGATCAGGCCGGCGGTGTCGGCGCTGGCGCCGGCCTTGTCCACCAGGAAGGTGGGCAGCATGCCCAGCAGGCCGACCTCGAACGTGGTGTAGCAGCCGAAGCCCAGGGCCAGGGCCCAGGCCCGCCGGGTGGGGCCGGTGCCGCCGGCGCCAGCCCCGCGCACCCGGGCGCCGACTCGTGCCGTCATGGGCAGGGACAGGACCAGGGCGCCCGCCGCCACCACGCCGCCGCCGAACAGCGCGCCGCGCCAGCTCCACAGCTCCGCCGCCCAGCCGGACAGGATGGCGCCCAGGGCCAGGCCCACGGGCACGAAGCTGCTCCATAGCGCCAGCGCCACGCCGCGCTGGCGCGGGGTCGCCGTTTCCAGGATCAGCATGGGGGCGGCGATGACGGTGGTGAGATAGCCGGCGCTTTCCACCACCCGCCAGGCGATCAGCGCCGCCGGGCCCTGCGCCAGGCTTTCGCCGATACCGCCCAGGGCCAGGAGGGCGGTGCCGGCCAGCAGCGCGGGGCGGCGGCCCGCCCGCTGGATCAGCCCGCCGGCGATGCGGCCGAAGCCGGCGCCGCCGATCTCCAGCAGCGAGATCACCAGGGCGGCCACGGTGAGGCTGAGGCCCAAGTCACGGGAGATGAGGGGGATCAGGGCCGACATCTTGCCCAGCTGGGCGGCGGCGATGACGCCGACGCCATAGAACCAGACGACTTTCACCCAGCTTCCGCCCATGATGCCCCCCAACGCACGTTCCGCCCGCGACAGGCGGGGCACCATTTTTGCCATGACCGGGTCGGCTCCGGCGTGAATAAGATATGCGGGCCCGGTGCCAAGCAACGGAACCATCATGGCCAGCATCGCCGCCGTCATCGATACCCTGCCGCGCATCGCCGGGCCGCACCTGGGCCGGTCGCTGCGGCTGTGGCGCACCCTGCGGCGCATGAAGCAGACCCATGCGGGGGAGTTGCTGGGCGTGTCCCAGGCCACCGTGTCCCGGTGGGAATCAGGGGCGCTGACGCCCGACGCGGGGGAGCAGGCGGCCATCCGCCAGCTCATGCAGGCCGGGCTGGACAGCGCCGCCGACCGGGAGCTGGCGCGGCTGGTCAACAACTCGACCGGGCCGGTGCACCTGGTGTGCGACCTGACCCACCGTCTGCTGGCCGTGTCGGCGCGACGGGAGCGCGACTTCGGCCGGCCCCGGGCGGAGGTGCTGGGCACCTCGCTCTGGCCCTATGCCAGCGATGAGATCCGGGCGGCGGAGGCGACGCTGGCCGATTGGGGCTGGTTCGAGCCGGCCCCGCCGGAGCTGGTGATAACGACGCGGGCCAACCGCTCACCCGAGGTCCGCATCCACGCCAGCCGCTTCCGCTGGGTGCGCTTCCAACTGTCGGACGGCAGCTTCGCCCGCCTGGTCGACACCATCGCGTACGATGATCCCTGCGCCTGAGAGTCCCAGCGGCCGCCGGCCGCTGTAGGCTGCGACTGCGGCCGCCGCAGCGTTTCGGGAAGCGGTAGCGGACCGAAACGCGAGGATGAGCCAAGCGGCCGGAGGGCCGCGCCCGGCGCCTGAGGGACGGAACTAATCCCTTCTTAACAAGAAAATCCCCTGCTCGCCGGACCAGTTGGCGCGCCAGGTGGTGGCGTCGCTGGTCAGTTGGCGGCCGTCATGGTCCAGGATGGCGCTGCGCTCCACCGTCACCCCGCCCAGCTCGGCGCAGAGGGCGGTGAAGTCGGCGATGGTGCAGAAGTGGATGTTGGGCGTTTCCCACCACTGGAAGCCCAGCCGGTCGGTGACGGGCATGCGCCCTGTCAGCAGCAGGGCCAGGCGCACCCGCCAATAGCCGAAATTGGGGAAGGAGACGATCACCCGGCGGCCGATGCGCAGCATTTGCAGCAGTACGCCGCGCGGGTCGCGCGTGGCCTGCAGGGTCTGCGACAGGATGACGTAGTCGAAGGCGTCGCTGGGATAGTCCTTCAGGTCGGTGTCGGCGTCGCCCTGGATGACGGACAGGCCGCGCGACACGCAGGCGCGCACGCCGTCCATGCCCAGTTCGATGCCGCGGCCATCCACGCCCTTTTCGCGGGTCAGGAGGTCCAGCAGGGCGCCGTCGCCACAGCCCACGTCCAGCACGCGGGCGCCGGTGCTGACCATGTCGGCGATGCGGCGCAGGTCGCCGCGGATGTCGGTGCGGGGGGGAATGACCGAGGCGTCCATGGGATCAGACCCGCCGTTTCAGGCCGCGATGGTCGGCGCAACCGTTGATGAAGCCGCGCATGACCTGGTGGAACTCCGGCTCATCCAGCAGGAAGGCGTCGTGGCCTTTGTCCGTATCGATCTCCACGAAGCTGACATTGGCGGCCACGGCGTTCAGGGCGTGCACCACCGCCCGCGACTCGGAGGTGGGGAACAGCCAGTCGCTGGAGAAGCTGGCCAGGCAGAAGCGCACCGGCGTGCCCTTACCCCCCACGCGGAAGGCCTGGGCCAACTGGCCGCCGTGTTCCGCCGCCAGGTCGAAATAGTCCATGGCCCGGGTGATGTAGAGGTAGCTGTTGGCGTCGAACCGGTCGACGAAGCTGGCCCCCTGGTAGCGCAGGTAGCTTTCCACCTGGAAATCGGCGTCGAAGCCGAAGGTGATGGCCTGGCGGCTTTGCAGGTTGCGGCCGAACTTGCGGTGCAGCGCCGCCTCGGACAGATAGGTGATGTGGGCGGCCATGCGGGCCACGGCCAGGCCGCGCGCCGGGTTGGTGCCCGCCCGCTGATAGGCGCCGTCGCGCCATTCCGGGTCGGCCATGATGGCCTGGCGCCCCACCTCGTGAAAGGCGATGTTCTGCGCCGAATGCCGGGCGGCGGTGGCGATGGGCACGGCGGCGAACACCCGCTCGGGGTAGGCCACCGCCCATTGCAGCACCTGCATGCCGCCCATGGAGCCGCCGATGACGCAGAACAGCTGGTCGATGCCCAGCGCGTCGATCAGCAGGGTCTGCGCCCGCACCATGTCGCCGATGGTGATGACGGGGAAGTCGATGGCGTAGGGCTCACCCGTCGCCGGGTTCACGTCATGCGGCCCGGTCGAACCCATGCAGCCGCCGATGACGTTACTGCAGATGACGAAGAAGCGATCAGTATCCACCGGCTTGCCCGGGCCCACCAGCATCTCCCACCAGCCGGGCTTGCCGGTGATGGGATGGCGGTCGGCCACGTATTGGTCGCCCGTCAAGGCATGGCACACCAGGATGGCGTTGGACTTGTCGGCGTTCAGCGTGCCGTAGGTCTGATAGGCCACGGTGAAGGGGCCCAGTTGCCCGCCGCCGTCCAGGGGCATGGGCCGGTCGGCCCCCAGCACAAGGCGCTTCCCCGGCAGGGCCAGGGGAGGCGCGCCGGTGGTGTCCGTGCCGGAACTATCCGTGTAGGCAGGCGGGGTGATCATGATGAAGGGGCCTTCGAATCCAGCCTGAATGACTAGGAAGGTGGGGCATGCCAAGTCAACGTTTTCTTTGATTTTGCGGGGGGCAGGCTCTAAGACTCAGTCGTTTCAGGTCTCCAATTCGAACCCGTCCATGCCCCCTGTGCCCCCCTCCGTCGACGCCCTGCGCCGCGAAATCGATGAAATCGACGTGGCGATCCATGACCTCATCATGCGGCGCGCCCGGGTGGTGGAGCGTATCGCCCACTCCAAGGCGGGCGAAAAGGTCTTCATTCGTCCGGGGCGCGAGGCGGGCATCCTGCGGCGCCTGGTGGCCCGCCACCAGGGCAGCGTGCCCGTGGCGGCCATCGTGCGCATCTGGCGGGAGATGATCGCCGCCATGACCCTGATCCAGGGGCCTTTCGCCGTCGCCGTCTACGCGCCCGACGACGACCGCCGCCTGTGGGACATCGCCCGCGACCATTACGGCACCGTCACTCCCCTGGCGCCGGCCAACACCACCCAGGCCGTGCTGCGCGCCCTGGCGGAGGGCAGCGCCACCGTCGGCGTGGTCCCCATGCCGGAGGAAGAGGACACCGACCCCTGGTGGCGCTTCCTCATCAGCGACGACACCAAGACGCCCAAGATCATCGGCCGTCTGCCCTTCTGCCGCCGTCCCGGCCAGAAGGAGGGCGGCGACGCCCTGATCCTGGGCGCCGTCCCGCTGGAGGCGACGGGCCAGGACCACACCCTGCTGGGCGTGGAACTGTCGCAGGACATGAGCCGCGGCCGCCTGAAGGACATGATCGAGGCCGCCAGCCTGCCCGTGGGTTGGTTCCGCATCTTCCACCTGCCCGGCGGCGGCGGTTCCGTCCACCTGATCGAGGTGGAGGATTTCGTGGATTTTGACGACCCGCGCCTGCGGACCCTGGCGGAAAAGCTGGGCGACGCGCTGGTGCGGGCGCTGCCCGTGGGCACCTACGCCCTGCCCATCACGCTGGAAGCCCGGAAGGCCTGATACAGGCCCTCCCGAGTCGTGCCACAACTCCGCCCGAGTCGCGCCCCAACGGCGCAGGGCATGCGCCCCCGATTCGCATAAGGCTTTGATAAGACTCACAGCTATCCTTACCTGCGTGCGGGTTTGATCCCGAACCCGCCGCCCGCGAGAAGAAGACAGCCACCGCCTGCCAGAAGGTTACGCCGTACCATGTCCGCACCCGTTCCCAACCCCGGCATTCTCGATATCCATGCCTATGTCGGGGGCGAGGCGCATGCGCCGGGGGCGTCGCGGCTGATCCGTCTGGCCTCCAACGAGGGGGCGCTGGGCCCCAGCCCCAAGGCCATCGCCGCCTACACCGCCGTGGCGGGGCAGATGCACCGCTATCCCGACGGCGGGTCCAAGGCCCTGCGCGCCGGCCTGGGGCGCCGCTTCGGCCTGGATGCGGAGCGCATCGTCTGCGGCAACGGCTCGGACGACGTGTTGCAGCTGCTGACCCGCGCCTATGCCGGCGTGGGCGATGAGGTGCTGCACACCGTCCACGGCTTCGCCATCTATCCCATCAGCGCGCGCTTCGCCGGCGCCACGCCGGTGGCCGCCCCCGAGCGCGACCTGAAGACGGACGTGGACGCCCTGCTGGCCCGCGTCACGCCCCGCACCCGCGTGGTGTTCATCGCCAATCCCAACAACCCCACCGGCAGCTACCTGAACAAGGACGAGCTGCGGCGCCTGCACGCGGGCCTGCCGGAGAACGTGCTGCTGGTCATCGACGCGGCCTATGCCGAGTATGTGGACGCGCCCGACTACACCGATGGCGCCGACCTGGTCGACGAGTTCAGCAACGTCGTCATGACCCGCACCTTCTCCAAGATTTTCGCCCTGGGCGGCTTGCGCCTGGGCTGGGCCTATTGCCCGGCCCCGGTGGCCGACGTGCTGAACCGGGTGCGCGGCCCCTTCAACGTGGCGTCCAGCGCCCAGGCCGCCGGCCTGGCGGCGCTGGAGGATGTGGAATTCCTGGAGCGGAGCCGCCAGCACAACACCCAGGTGCGCGCCTGGTTCGTGGACCAGGTGCGGGCCCTGGGCCTGGTGGTCCACCCCTCCGTCGCCAATTTCGTCCTGATCTCCTTCGCAGAGCAGGCGGGCGACCGCGCCGACGCCGAGGGCGCGCGCCAGCTGCTGAAATCGCGGGGTATCCTGGTGCGGCAGGTGGGCTCCTACGGCCTGCCGCATTGCCTGCGCGTCACCATCGGGCTGGAGGAAGAGATGCGGGCGGTCGTCGATGGCCTGGCGGACTGGGTGAACGGCAAATGAGCGCCCCCGAAACGGCCCTCGGCGCCCCGCTGTACAACCGCGTTTGTGTCATCGGCCTGGGGCTCATCGGCTCTTCCCTGCTGCGCTGCCTGATGGCGGACCGTGGCCTGGCGGGGGAGGTGGTGGCCTGCGACCGCTCGGACGCCGTTTGCGCCCGCGTGGCCGAACTCGGCATCGCCGACCGGGTGGAAAACGACGCCACCCTGGCCGTGGTCGGCGCCGACCTGGTGGTGCTGTGCACGCCCGTGGGCGCCTACGCCGATGTGGCGGCCCTGATCGGCCCCCACCTGGCGCCGGGCAGCACGCTCAGCGACGTGGGCTCCGTCAAGCAGGCGGTGGTGCGCGACGTTTCCCCCATGTGCCGGACGGCGTGCATTTCGTGCCCGGCCATCCGCTGGCGGGCACCGAGCATTCCGGCCCGGACGCCGGCTTCAAGGAGCTGTTCCGCGGCCGCTGGCTGATCCTGACGCCGCCGCCGGGCACGGACGCGGGCGCCGTGGATCGTCTGGGACGGCTGTGGGCCGCCTGCGGTTCGCAGATCGAGGTCATGGACGCCAGCCACCATGACCAGGTGCTGGCCATCACCAGCCACCTGCCGCACCTGATCGCCTACACCATCGTCGGCACGGCCACGGACTTGGAGGAGACGACGAAGTCGGAGGTCATCCGCTTCTCCGCCTCCGGCTTCCGCGACTTCACCCGCATCGCGGCGTCGGACCCCGTGATGTGGCGCGACATCTTCCTGAACAACCGCGAGGCGGTGCTGGAGATGATCCAGCGCTTCACCGAGGATCTGACGGCCCTGCAACGCGCCATCCGCTGGGGGGAGGGCGACAAGCTGTTCGACCTGTTCACCCGCACCCGCGCCATCCGCCGGTCCATCATCGACGCCAAGCAGGCTTGATCGGTTCGTTTGCGTCAAGCGCCGGCGGGGCATCCGCCCCTCGGCTTATCCTCGCTGCGCCCTTCGGTACTCGCTGCGGCGGACGCGGGTCGCGTCCTGGTCGCTGCGCTCCGGTGCGACTGCGGCGGGGCTGGCCGTGATCCGGCTTGGCTCAGCGCCAGGCGATGTCGGGGTAGTGGCCCACGGTCAGCGGGCCAATCTGCAGCTTGTGGTTCTGCATCGTGATGGGCAGCTTCAGGGTGGGGGCGCCGCCATCGGCCTTGGGCTTGGCCAGCAGGGCCACGCCCAGGTGGGCCCATTGGGCCTGGTTGCCGTGCAGGCTGCCGCCGTCCTGCAAGGCGTCCACCAGATTGTCCAGGCCCGACAGCTCCGCCGTGCCCGATCCCTGGGGTTGCAGGTTGTTGTCCAGCGCCAGGGTGGCGTTGGCCGCCAGGTGCAGGTTGCCCCAATCCAGCTTCAGGCTGTCCAGTTCCACCGTCCCGCCCGCCTTGGACCAGGGCGCCACCGCGTCCGCCGTGGGGGCGGCGGGCAGGGGGCCCTGCACCCGGGCGGACAGCACCAGGCGCTGCAGCTTGGTGCCCAGGCTGCGCACCGGCGGCACCGTCATGTTGGTGATGTCCACCCGCAGGCCCAGCCCCGTGCCGGTATGATCGGCGGGCGGGGTCGCCGGCCGTTCCACCGTAATGGACAGACCCTCGATGGGATAGCTGCCGGCCGGCACCAGGCTGGCCGGGGGCGGCGCGCCGGCGGCATCCCCCTCCGGCGCCGGCAGGGCGGCGGCGGTCAGGGTGGCATGGCTCAGGTTCACCTGCACCGTGCGCGGGGTGCCGGCGGCGATGTCCAGGGTGACACGTCCCCCGACGATGGCTGCGGTGGCGTCCAGGGCCGGTCGCACGCCCTCATGCGGCAGGCTGGCGTGGCCACCCTTGGGCAGGGTCAGCACGACGTCATCCAGGCGCCAGATGGGGGCGGAGGCCCGGACCATGTCGGCGGACCAACTGAGCCCGTCCGGCTTTTCCACCTTCACATCGGTGGCGGTGATGGCGATCCCCAGGGGAAGCCGCCCAGCGTCGGCGGCTGATAGGTGATGGTGGCGCCCCCCGTCCGCGCCAGGTCGGCGCTGTGGTCCAGCAGGGTCAACAGCCGGGTCGCCATGCGATGCCACCACACGGCATAGCCGGTGACCAGGACCAGCACCAGGAACAGGACGAGCGTCAGGGGGCGGATACGCATGGGGAATCCCGAAAGGCGGCGGCCGGGGCTGGCCGCCGGGGCGATGAGGCCATGGCCCGGGTGGGCTTGGCAAGGGCGACGCCGTCGCGGCGGCCTTCTGCCATAGATCGGCATCGTCCGGCCGGAATGCCAGCCTCCGTCATCGTGCCGACAGTTGACGGCGGGGGCCCAAGCCGTCCAGGCTCGGGACGCGACCCTTGGTTTCTCCTGCCTGGCATGCCGGCCTTGTCTTCATCGTCTTCTGAAATCGCCGCCCCATACCGTGCCATCGGCGTCGCCGCTGGTGCTGATATCTGGGTCTTCGGCTATGGCTCCCTGATGTGGAACCCCGGTTTCCCCTTTGCGGAGCGGCGGCGGGCCACCGTGCGCGGCTGGCATCGGGGGTTCAGCGTCTATTCCTTCCTCCATCGCGGTACCCGCGCCTGCCCCGGCGCCGTGCTGGGCCTGGACCGGGGGGGCGCCTGCCGGGGCATCGCCTACCGCGTGACGGCGGCCGACGCGCCCGGCGTCCTGGACTACCTGTGGGAGCGGGAGATGCCGAACGAGGTCTATGAGCCGCGCCTGCTGACCGCCGCCCTGGACAATGGCGCCCGCGTGGCCGCCCTGGCCTTCACCGCGGTGCGCGGGCATGAGCAATATTGCGGCCGCCTGCCACCGGACGAGGTCGCCCGCCTGATCCGCCAGGGCGTGGGCGAAAGCGGTCGCAACGTCGATTATCTGGTCAACACGGTGC
The DNA here is from genome assembly GCF_034427435.1 of Nitrospirillum goiasense. NCBI lineage: Bacteria > Pseudomonadati > Pseudomonadota > Alphaproteobacteria > Rhodospirillales > Azospirillaceae > Nitrospirillum > Nitrospirillum goiasense. The sequence goes on from NZ_JAXQNP010000002.1 coordinate 1,335,824, forward strand.
GGCACCTGCACGAACTGGGCATCCGCGACCGTAACCTGGAAGGGCTGGTGGAACGGGTGATGGCGCCGTAAGGGCGACCGCCCTTACCCCCGTTTGAGGATCAACACCCTGGTATCTCCATAGCGGCGGTCGTCCAGTTCCTCGAAACCCGGCGGCGCCTCGAACGGGTCGCCGCCGCCGATCTCCACCACGCATAGGGCCTCAGGGGCCAACCAGCCGGCGGCCGACAGACCCTCCAGGGCGCGGGGTGCCAGCCCCTGGCCATAGGGCGGGTCCAGGAAGACCAGGGCGGCCGCCTGTGCGTTCAAGGAGGGGGGCTTGGCCTTGGCGGCGTCGCCTTGGATGAATTGGCAGCGCCCGGTTTCCTTCAGCGTGGCGGCATTGGCCCGCGCCAGGTCCAGCGAGGCGCGGCTGACATCCAGGAACAGGGCGGCCTCCGCCCCGCGCGACAGCGCCTCCAGTCCTAAGGCGCCGGTGCCGCAAAAGGCGTCCAGCACCACCCGGCCGTCCACCGTCGGGCCTTCGTCGGTGAAGAAGTCGCCATGCTCCAGGATGTTGAACAGGGCTTGGCGCGTGCGGTCGCTGGTGGGCCGCACGTCCCGCCCGCTGGGCGCCGCCAGGGCCCGCCCGCGATGCCGGCCGCCGACGATGCGCATCAGGTCTTCTTGCCCTTGGGCGCCGGCTTGCCCTTAGGGGCCGGGCGAGTGGGTTTCGGGCCAGCCGATCTGGCGGCCGTGGCCTTGGCGGGTGCCGCCTTGCCGGTGCGCGGGGCCGCCTTGGCGTCACCCCATTTGGCGCCGTCCTGCTTGGCGTCTTGGCGTTTGGCGGGCGCGCGCTTGGCCGGGGCGCGGCTGTCGACACGCTCCCCCAGGCTGGGTGCGGTGCGGGCCACCGCCGCTTTGCGCGGACGGCGGGCGGCGGGCCTGTCCTCATCATCGTCCGGCGTGCCGTCCAGCGCCCGGTCCAGGGCCTGGGCCAGCGCGCGTGCCTTGTCGGCGGCGCTGTTGCCCGTCGATGGCGGGCGCCGGGTCCGCGTGGCCGAGTCCGCTTGGGCCGACGGGCGCTCAGCCGAGGGCCGGGAGGGTGAGCGGGCCGGGCGGGGTGCCTCGGCCACGTCCTCGCGGCGGGACCGGGCCGGCGCGGCCTTCGTTGTCGCGGCCTTCGCCGGTGACTTCCCCGATGGGACGGGCTTGGCCTTGGGCGCCTTGTCGAAGCGCAGGGCGGGTACCTCCGCCGCCGCGGCCCTCGTGGCGCGGGCCTCCTTGCGGTCCTGGGCGCTGTCCTTGGGGAAGAAATCGGGCAACTGGTCGCGCAGCACACGGCGCGGCACTTCCTCCACCTCGCCCTTTTCCAGCTTGCCCAGCTGGAAGGGGCCGTAGGCGATGCGGATCAGCCGGTTCACCGTCAGGCCCAGATGCTCCAGCACCTTGCGGATCTCGCGGTTCTTGCCCTCGCGCAGGGTCATGGTCAGCCAGGCGTTGCTGCCCTGCTCCCGGTCCAGCACGGCCTCGATGGGGCCGTACTCGATGCCATCGACGAAGATGCCCTCGGCCAGCTTGGCCAGCTTGGCGGTGTCCGGCGTGCCATGCACGCGCACACGGTAGCGGCGCGGCCAGGCGGTGGACGGCAGTTCCAGATGCCGGGCCAACTCCCCATCATTGGTCAGCAGCAGCAGGCCCTCGGTGTTCAAATCCAGCCGGCCGACGCTGATGACCCGCGGCATGCCATCGGGCAGCCGGTCGAACACCGTGGCGCGGGCCAGCTCGTCCCGGGCGCTGGTCACCAGGCCGGCGGGCTTGTGATACCGCCAGACGCGCGTCGGCTCCTGTTCCGGCAGCACCTGGCCGTCAACGACGATGCGGTCGCCGGGCCGCACGTTCACGCCGGGCGAGGTCAGCACCTGGCCGTTCACGGCCACGCGGCCATCGGCGATCCAGCGCTCGGCATCACGGCGGGAGCATAGGCCGGCACGCGCCAGCCGCTTGGCGATGCGCTCACCGTCCTTGGAGGCGCCGGCCTGGTCGGCCGCGGATTTCTCGGGCGTGGATTTCTGGGGCGCGGATTTCTGGGGGGATTTGGTATCGGGCATGCGGCGGACTGTATGCGCGCCCAGCCGCCTTGCCAAGCGCCACACGGCGCCGGCCCAAGCCGGTGGGCCCCCCGCCCCCGGCATGGCTGCGCTTGATTCGGAAATGACCGTTTCCTATCATGCCGCCATGACCGCCCCATCCCATCCCCGCCTTCCCGGGCCCCGTCGTCCAGGTCCCGGCCGTCCGCGCGAATTCGATACCGACCTGGCGCTCGACCGCGCCATCGCGGTGTTCAGTGAGCGCGGTTATCACGGGGCCGCCATCAGCGACCTGACCCAGGCCCTGGGTCTGACCGCTGGCAGCCTGTACAAGGCCTTCACCGACAAGCGCGGCCTGTTCCTGGCCGCCTTCGACCGCTACGTGGCCGTGCGGACCGAACGGTTGCGCGCCGCGCTGGAGGGCGCGCCCACCGGCCGGGCCAAGATCAAGGCAGTCTTGGATTTCTATGCCGACAGCAGCCATGGGGCGGACGGTCGCCGGGGGTGCCTGGTGGTGGCCGGCGCCGTGGACCTCGCCACCGCCGATCCGGAGGTCGCGGCCCGGGTGACCGGCGCGCTGCACCTGAACGAGGGGCGGCTGGCCGGCTTTGTCGCCGAAGGTCAGGCCGACGGCACCGTCGCCCCGCATCTTGATCCCATGGCCACCGCCCGGCTGTTGCTGTGCGTGCTGCAGGGGATGCGCGTCGTTGGCAAGACGGGGCGGGACCGGGCGGAAATGGCGCCCTTGGCGGACAATGCCCTGAAACTGCTGGATTGAAGGCGGCCCCCCCATCGCCGCCGCATTGACGGTTGTTCAATTCGGAAATGATCATTCCCAAAATAAGGAGATAAGCCCATGCCGCCCTTCAACGCCGATCGCTTCTGGCAACGCTTCCGACACGGTCTGGTGACCGCCAACGGTGTGCGCCTGCATTATGTCGAGGGTGGGCCGGACCGGCGGGGGCCGCCGGTGCTGTTGATCCCGGGCTGGCCGCAAAGCTGGTACGCCTGGCGCCATGTCATGCCGCTGCTGGCCGACGCCGGACGGCGGGTCATCGCCGTGGATCCTCGCGGCTTCGGCGAGTCGGACCGGCCGGCGGGCGGGTATGACCTGGGCACGGCGGCGGCCGACATGCACGGCTTGGCCGTAGCCCTGGGTCTTCTGGCGGAGGGGCCCCTCGACGTGGTGGGCCATGATGTCGGCACCTGGATCGGCCATGCCTATGCCGCCGATTGGCCCGGGGATGTGCGGCGCCTGGCCTTGGTGGATGCCGCGCTGCCGGGCATCACGCCCCCGCCACCGCCCGGCATCCCGTCAGACGAGGCCAACGCCCGCACCTGGCACTTCGCCTTCAACCGCCTGGACGATTTGCCTGAACTGCTGATCCAGGGGCGGGAGCGCGCCTACCTCAGCCACCTGTTCAACGCCAAGGCCCAGCAGCGCTGGGCCATCGGCCCGGCCGACCTGGACGAGTACGTGCGGGTGCTGTCCCTGCCGGGCGCCTTGCGTTCCACCTTCGCCTATTATCGCGAGGTGTTCCGGCCGGAAGAACTGGCGCGGGCCAAGACGCGGGCGGGGAAGGGGCTGGCGCTGCCCATCCTGGCCGTGGGGGCCCGAACCGGCGTGGGAACCGCGCTTGCCGATACCCTGCGCGGCCACGCCGCCGATGTGCGGGCCCAGGTGCTGGACTGCGGTCATTATGTGCCCGAGGAGGCGCCCGACGACTTGGCGGCCCTGCTGGTCGACTTCCTCGCCGGATGACAGATGCGTCGCCCGCCCGCTTGACGCCGCGCGCGGCGCTGCCCCACGCTGGGGACATGCTGTCGTCCCCGCTTGAGACCGAGCCAGACCTGTCCCCCATGGAGCGCGCCTTCGCCGAGGCGGCGTCGGCCGCCGCGCGGGGGGAGGTGCCGGTGGGCGCCGTCATCGTCGACCCTGCCACTGGGGCGGTGCTGGCCGCCGCTTCCAACCGCACGGAAGAACTGGCCGACCCCACGGCGCATGCGGAGGTGCTGGCCATCCGTGCCGCCTGCGCCGCCGTGGGGCAGCCGCGCCTGCCGGGCCTGGACCTCTATGTGACGCTGGAACCGTGCGCCCTCTGTGCCGCCGCCATCAGCTTCGCCCGGCTGCGGCGCGTTTATTTCGGCGCCTACGATCCCAAGGGCGGGGCGGTGGAACATGGGCCCCGCTTCTTCAGCCAGCCGACCTGCCATCATGCGCCCGACACCTATGGCGGGCTGCAGGAGCGGCGGGCGGGCGCCCTGCTGCGGGATTTCTTCAAGGACCGACGCTGACCACGGCACGACGACACCAAGGGGGACGGGAACCGCATGCCGCTCTATCGCGACGACTACGGCGCCTTCTATTGGTCCTTGCGCGGCGACGTCACGGGCGAGGTGGTGCGCGACACGCCGTTCCATAAGGACGCGGGCATGCGGGCCCAACGGGTGCGCCCGGGACAGGAGGGGCGCATCCTGTGGACGGTGCGCGGCGTCCTCGCCCTGCTGGTGCTGGAGGTGCTGGCCCTGGTGGCGCTGGCGATAGGGTGGGGGGATGTCCTGGCGGGTTGGCCCCTGGCGCTGGCCTTGAACGCTTTCCTGCCCATCACCGTCATGGCCGGGCTGGCGGTATCGGTGCTGGTGCCGCTGTCCTGCGAATGGACGACGGTGCGGCATCCCCTGCGCATCGTCTATGGCCAGGCGGCCAGCCTGTTGCTGGCGCCGCTACTGCCCATCCTGGCGCTGGCGCTGCATTTCTTCGCCATGGCCCTCACGCTGGGGCTGCACCCGCAGGCCATGAAGGGGCTGCGGGCCGTTCTGCGCGGCGCCGATGTCTGGGAATGGGGAATGCTGGCGGTCGCCATTACCGGCTTGTTGGCGCTGGCCGGCTGGCAGGTCCGCCAATGCTGGATCGCCTGGCGGGCATCCCGCCGCCGCCCGCCGCCCCGCATCCTCGGCCTGAGGGTGGCGGCGTCGCGCGAGCAGCGGCGGGACCGGACCGGGTCTTAAGCCTCGGGCGTGGCTTCCTCGGCCTTGGGCGCTTCTTCGACCTGGGCCTCTGCGGCGGCGGCTTTCTCGGCGCGGTAGTTGTCGAAGGCGATCTTCACCGACCGGGCGGCCTCGCTGTCCGGGTAGGTCGCGGCCCACTGGTCGGCGCGGTCGGCGGCGGCGTCGCCATTGCCCATCTGCGCCATGACCGTCAGGGCGCGGGCGTAGAACTGCTGCGGCACCGGGTGGGCCGGCGTGGTCTGCACCAGCACCCAGATGATCTGGGCGGCCTCTTCGGCGCGGCCCATGGCGATCAGGGTGTCGGCCAGGGCCAGGCGGGCATCGCCCTGGGACGGGTCCAGGGTGGCGCAGGCGTGGAACTCGGCCGCGGCCGCGTCCAGCCGGCCGGTGTTGCGCAGCACCAGGCCCAGGTTGAAGCGCGTCTCGGCCCGGTTCGGCTCCAGCTCCAGCGTGCGGCGCCAGGCGTCCTCCGCCCCGGCCAGGTCGTTCTTCTGGCCCGAAGCCACGCCCAGGGCGTGCCAGGCCTCGGTGAACTGCGGGTTCAGTTCCACCGCGCGGCGGAAGCTTTCCAGCGCCTCATCCACCTTGCCCTGGGCCAGCAGGGCCATGCCCAGGTTCTGGTGCGGCGGCGGGTGGTTGGGGTTCAGCGACCGCGCCTTCTTCAGCGCCGTCACCGCCTCCTCCAACTTGCCCAGGCCCTGCAGCACAGCACCCAGGTTGGACCAGGCGACGCGGATTTCCGGGACGGAGGCGTAGATGCGGATGATGGCGCGGTAGGCGTTCTCCGCCTCCTTCAGCCGGCCCTGGCGATGCAGGTCGGCGGCCACGCGCATGTCGTTGACGAAGGGCGCGCCGGCATTGGCGTCCTTGGAGATTTCCGCGATGCGGCGGCGGCGGTCCTGGCGATTCATGATCTTATGTCCCTAAAAACGGCGGGGCCCCGTGCTGGAGCGCCGGCCTTATCCCTGCTTCTGTTCCCCGTTGGCCTTTTCGCGGTCGGCCTTCTCACGTTCCAGGGCGCGCCAGCCGATGTCCCGCCGGCAGAACCCCTCCGGCCAATGGATGCGGTCCACCGCCTGGTAGGCCAGGGCTTGCGCCTCGGCCACCGACTTGCCGATGGCCGTCACGCCCAGCACCCGGCCGCCGTTGGCCAGTACCTGATCGTCCCCCTCGGGTGTTTTGGCCGCCTTGGTGCCGGCGTGGAAGACGGTGACCCCGCCGACCTTGCCCGCCTCCTCCAGCCCCCCGATGACGGTGTTCTTCACATAATCACCCGGATAGCCCTGGGCCGCCATCACCACGCACAGGGCGGGGTCGTCGTGCCAGCGCACATCGACATGGTCCAACTGCCCGTCGCAGGTGGCCAGCAGCAGCGGCACGATGTCGGACTTCAGGCGGCGCATCAGCACCTGGCATTCCGGGTCGCCGAAGCGCGCGTTGAATTCGATCAGGCGCGGTTTGGGTCCTTCCGGGCCCGCAACGATCATCAGCCCGGCGAACAGCACGCCGGTGAAGGGCTTGCCCTCCGCCGCCATGCCCTTCACCGTGGGTTCCACGATCTCGCGCATCACCCGGTCCTGCAACTCGGGCGTCAGGACGGGGGCGGGGGAATAGGCCCCCATGCCGCCGGTGTTGGGGCCCTGGTCGTTGTCGAACACCCGCTTGTGGTCCTGCGCGCCCACCAGGGGCAGGGCGTGGGTGCCGTCGCAAAGGGCGAAGAAGCTGGCCTCCTCGCCATCCATGAACTCCTCGACCACCACCTCGGCGCCGGCGCTGCCGAAGCGGCCGTGCAGCATGGCGTCGTCGATGGCGGCGTGCGCCTCCTCCAGGGTCATGGCGATGACCACGCCCTTGCCGGCGGCCAGGCCATCGGCCTTCACCACGATGGGCGCGCCCTGTTCGGTGGCATAGGCCTTGGCGGCGGCGGCATCGGTGAAGCGGCGGTAGGCCGCCGTGGGCACGCCGTACTTGGCGCAGATGTCCTTCATGAAGCCCTTGGAGCCTTCCAGGGCGGCGGCGGCCTGGCTGGGACCGAAGGCCTTGATGCCGGCGGCCGTCAGGCGGTCTACCAGGCCCAGGACCAGCGGCTGCTCCGGGCCCACCACCACCAGGTCCACGGCGTTGGCCGTGGCGAAGGCCACCAGGCCGTCCACGTCGTCGGCCTTGATGTCCACGCAGCTCGCCACGTCGCGGATGCCGGCGTTGCCGGGCGCGCACCACAGCGTGCCGCACAGGGGGGAGGCTGAGATGGCCCAGCACAGCGCATGCTCCCGCCCGCCGGATCCGACCACCAGGATCTTCATCGCCTCTACCCCCGATCACGATTCCATCTGTTGAGCGGGTGCTTGTATCATGCCCGCGCCATGACTCAAGACTTCCCCGACTCCCCCCGCCTTCCACCGCCGATCTCGGCTATGCCGGCGCCACGCCCGTGGCCGGCGGCAACCTGCCGGAACTCAGCGTTTCCGACCTGTCGCGCGCCCTGAAGCGCACGGTGGAGGAGACGTTCGGCTATGTCCGCGTGCGTGGCGAGGTCAGCCAGCCCAAGCGCGTCTCCTCCGGCCACCTGTACCTGCGCCTGAAGGACGACCAGGCGGTGATCGAGGCCGTGTGCTGGAAGGGCACGGTCATGCGCCTGGCCGTGAAGCCGGAAGACGGGATGGAGGTGGTGTGCACCGGCCGCCTGACGACATACCCCGGCCGTTCGCAATACCAGTTGATCATCGAGACCATGGAGCTGGCGGGCGAGGGCGCGCTGCTCAAGATGCTGGAGGAGCGCAAGCGCCGGCTGGCGGCGGAGGGCCTGTTCGATGCCCAGCGCAAGCGGCCGCTGCCCTTCCTGCCCCGTGTCATCGGCGTGGTGACCTCGCCCACCGGCGCCGTCATCCGCGACATCCTGCACCGCTTGGCCGACCGCTTCCCCCGCCATGTCCTGCTGTGGCCGGTGGCGGTGCAGGGCGAGCAGGCGGCGGCCCAGGTGGCCCGTGCCATCCAGGGCTTCAACGCCATCGCCCCCGGCGGCCCCGTGCCCCGGCCCGACCTGCTGATCGTGGCGCGCGGCGGCGGCAGCCTGGAAGACCTGATGCCCTTCAACGAGGAGATCGTGGTGCGGGCGGCGGCGGCCAGCCAGATCCCGCTGATCTCCGCCGTGGGGCATGAGACCGACACGACGCTGATCGACTTCGCCTCCGACCGCCGGGCGCCCACTCCCACCGCCGCCGCCGAAATGGCGGTGCCGGTGCGGGCCGAGCTGATGGCCCAGGTCATGGAATGCGGCCGCCGGCTGGAGGGGACCGCCAACCGCCTGCTGGCCGAGCGCCGCAACCGGGTGGAGGGCCTGGCGCGCGGCTTGGGCGACCCCCGCGCCCTGCTGGAGGGCTGCGCCCAGCGCCTGGACGACCGCGGCGAACGCCTGGCCCTGTCCATGACCGGCCTCATCCGCCGCCACCGGACGGAGGTGGCCAAGCTGGGTGCCGGCCTGCGCCATCCGGCCCAGGTCCTGGGCCTGGCCTATGCCCGCCTGGATATCGCCAGCCGTGGCCTGTCGGGCGGCGTGACCCGCCTGCTGGCCGACCGCACCACCCGCGCCCAGAACCTGGCCCAGCGCCTGACGCCCCAGCCGTTGGTGCGCCGGGCGGAGGAAGGGGGGCGCGCCTGGCCGACCTCGGCCGCCGCCTGGACGCCAGCTTCGGCCGCGCCGTGGCCGATGGCGCCCGCCGCCTGGAAGGCCAGGCCAAGCTGTTGGAGACGCTGTCCTACCGGGGGGTGCTGGCCCGTGGCTTCGCCCTGGTCACCACCGCTGAGGGCCACCCCGTGACCAAGGCGGCGGACGCCCCCGCTGGCGGCCGCGTGCGGGTGGAGTTCATCGATGGCGCCGTGGGCGCCACGCTGGACGGGGAAGGGGCGCCGGCCCCGGCGCCCAACCCGACGACCACCCCGCCGCGCGAATCGGCCCCGGCGCCCAAGCCGCGCGCGGCGGCCCGGCCCGGGGGCCAGGGCAGCCTGTTCTGAGCAGGGGGCGGAGAGCCCCCTATTTCGGCCATCTCCGGTGGGTCCACAGCCATTGGCCGGGATTCTCCAGCACCCAGCGCTCCAGCAACTGGTTCACCGCCACGGTGATGGCGCGGATGTCGGCCGGCCGATCGCCGGTGGGGGCGGGCAGGTCCATGGGCGGGAACGCCTCGATGCGGAAGCGGGCGCCCTTGGCCTTGCGCGTCACCCGCACCGGCACGACCACGGCGCCGTGGCGCACCACCACGTCGCCGGCGATGGTGCCGGTCATGGCGTCCCGCCCCAGGAAGGGGACGGGGATGCCCTCGTTCAGCTTCTGATCGGCCAGGATGCCCAGGATGCCGCCCGCCCGCATGGCGGCCAGGATGCCCTTGGCCGAGGCGCGGCCCTTGGGCACCAGGGTGGTGCCCAGCTCGCCCCGCGCCTCGGACAGCAGCTTGTCGACCGAGGGGTTGTTGGGCGCGCGATAGATGGCGGTCATGGTGGCGTCGCACTTGAACACGGTCATGGCCACCAGTTCCCAATTGCCGAAATGGCCGGTCAGGATGACGCCCGGCTTGCCATCGGTGACCAGGCCGCGCACATGCTCCGCCCCGATCAGCTCCACCCGCTGTTCCCACTCGCGCGAGATGGTCTTCAGGTGCGGGTATTCGGCCAGGGTGCGGACCAGATTGTCCCAGCAGTCCCGCGCCACGCGCCGGCGCGCCGCCGCGTCCAGGTGGGGCATGGCCTGTTCCAGGTTGCGCAGCACCTTGGCGTTGCCGCCCAGCCGGGGCCCCAGGGTGCGCCCCACCCAGCCGCCGAAGTCCGACGCCACGTCGGCGGGCAGCAGGCGCAGCAGGCGGAACAGGGCGCGGATGCCCGCCGCCTCGATGGCGTAACGCAGGGAGGAAGGCTGGGTACCGTGCTCGGCCATGGATGCTCCCGCTGGCGGGCCCGCATGGCGATGGGCCGGCCGTCCTGGAAAGGATGGGGTGACAAAACCCCTCCGAACCTGCGGGCGGCGGAAAACTCCGAGGCGGACGAAGACGGGTGCCCCGGTCCCCATATCCGGCGGCGCTACAGCTATCGGGCGCTTTTCGTCGCGGGTCAAGCGTGGCGGCTATCGCCCAATGGGGCCAGGGCCTAATCGGGCCAACGGTTATGGGTCCACATCCACTGGCCGGGATGGGCCCGCACCCAGTCCCCCAGCAGGGCGTTGACCCGGACCATGCCGGCGCGGGTGTCGGCGGTCCGGTCGCCGGTCTTCTCCAGCGCCAGGGGGGCCATGGCCTCGATGCGGAAGCGGGTGCCCCCGGTGTCGAGGCGCGTCACCTGGATGGGGACGATGGGCGCGTCATAGCGCAGGGCCAGGTCTGCGGTGAAGGTGCCGGTCATGGCGTCCCGCCCCAGGAAGGGCACGGGGATGCCCTCGTTCAGCTTCTGGTCGGGCAGCACCCCGATATGGCCGCCACCGCGGATGGTGGTCATCATGCCCCGCGCGGCGTCGCGCCCCTTGGGCACCAGGAAGCCCTGCAAGGGCCCCCGTGCCTTGGCCAGCAGCCGGTCGACCCAGCGGTTGTTGGGCGCGCGGTAGACGATGGTCAGCGGCAGGTCCAGCTTGTGGCAGGCCAGGGCCGCCAATTCCCAGTTGGCCAGGTGGGCGGTGACGCAGATTCCGGGCTTGCCGTCGTCGCGCAGGGCCCGCAGATGCTCCGCCCCCACCATTTCCACCCGCGTGTCCCACTCGCGGGAGAGGGTCTTGATATGAGGGTATTCCGCCAGGGTGCGGCCCAGGTTCTCCCAGGAACGCCGGGCGATGTCCCGGCGTTCCCCCGCCGTCAGGTGGGGCAGCGCCCGTTCCAGCCGGCGCAGTACCTTGGCGTGGCCGGGCAGCAGGGGGCCCAGGGTGCGCCCCACCCAGCCGCCCAGAGCCGAGGCCCTGTCCAGGGACAGCAGGTTCAGCAGGCCGTAGATCAGGTAGACGGCGACCGCCTCCAGCCTATGGCCCAGGACGCGGTCGAAGCTGCGGCGCAGCGGGCTATGGTTGGCCATGGCGCGCAGGGGTTTCGGCAGGGGATTTGGCAGGGGATTTAAGTGACTGGAACATGCTTCCACGCAACGCGGCGGCGCCGGGGCGTCCGCCGTTCCCTCGATGGTCCGGTTTCTCGATCGCTGTCCCTAAAACGGTGTCTAAAACACGGTCCCTAAAACACGGGCCAGGGCGCCGGTATCGTCGAAGTCCAGCACCACGGGCAGGGCCTTTATGGCCCCCTGGTGCGCGGCCGGTAGTCGCACCCAATCCTTCTCGGTCGTCAGCGGCACGGCGCCCAGGGCGCTGGCCCGATCCAGCAGGCCGGCGATGTCGGCGCCGGTATAGGGATGGTGGTCGGGAAATGGAACCGTTTCCGCCAGCGTCAGCCCTAGTTCACGGCAGGTATCGAAAAACTTGGGCGGCCGCCCGATGCCCGCGAAGGCCAGCACGGGCCTGTCGCCAATGCTGGCCGCGACGGTGGCGTCGGGCTTCAGCCGCGCCGTCAGGATGGGCATGGCGGGGGCCAGCCGGGCGACCTGGGCGGCGGCGCCCAGGCGATCCGGGCCCACGATCACCACGCCTTGCGCCCGTGCCAGGCCATCGGCCAGCGGTTCGCGCAGGGGCCCTGCCGGGATGACCCGGCCGTTGCCGAAGCCGGCCCCGCCGTCCACCACCAGCAGCGACAGGTCCTTGGCCAGCGCCGGGTTCTGGAATCCATCATCCATGACCACGGCCTGGGCGCCGCCGTCCCGGGCGGCGCGGGCGCCGGCCAGTCGGTCGGCGGATATCCAGGCGGGGGCGGAGCGGGACAGCAGCAGCGGCTCGTCACCGACATCGGCCGCGCCGTGCCGTGCCGGGTCCACCCGCAGCGGCCCCGTCAGGCGCCCGCCATAGCCCCGCGACAGGTAATGCGCCTGGATGCCGCGCGCCTGCAGGGATCGCATCACCGCCTGCGCCAGCGGCGTCTTGCCGGCGCCGCCCGCCACCAGATTGCCGATGCACAGGACGGGGATGCCGGCGCCCTGCGGGGCCGCCGTCGCCTGGCGCCGCCGGGCGGCCAGGGCGTAGAGGCAGGCCAGCGGGCTCAACAGGGCCGCCGCCAGGCCAGGCGGGCGATACCAGAAGCCCGGCGCCCTCATGTGGCATCCCCGGCCAGGCGTAGGCCCACCTCCGCCAGCAGCGGGGCCAGGGCGGCCATCACCCGGTCCACGGCGTCGTGATTGTCGTCGGCCACGGCCTTGGCGGCGGCGGCCTGGGCCGCGCGGGCGGGCGCATCGGTCAGCAGGGCGCGCACGGCGTCCGCCAGGCCGTCCGCGTCACCCACCCGCCGGGCGCCGCCCGCCGCCTCCAGCGCCGCGGCGATCTCCGCGAAATTATGCATGTGTGGGCCGTAGACGACGGCGGCGCCCAACTGCGCCGGCTCGATGGGGTTGTGGCCCCCCACCGGCACGAAGGACCCGCCGATGGCGGCCACTGGCGCCACGCGGAAGAACAGCCCCAGTTCCCCCAGCGTGTCGGCCACGTGCAGGTCGTCCGTCGCCTGCGGCAGCGCCCCGGTCGCGCGGCGGCTGACCGTCAGGCCTTGGGCCTGGAACGCGGTGGCGATCTCCGGTCCCCGCTTTGGGTGGCGGGGAACCACCAGGGTCAGCAGGCGGGGAAGACGGGGGGCCAGGCGCCGGTGGACCTGCGCGGCCAGATCGTCCTCGCCGGGGTGGGTGCTGGCGAACACCCAGGTTGGCCGGTCGCCCATCGCGGCCCGCAGTGCCGCCAGGGCGTCCGCCTCCGCCGGCAGGGGGGCGGTCGAGTATTTCAGGTTGCCGACGCAACGCACGTCGGCCAGCCCCAGATCCCGTAGGCGGCCGGCTTCCGTCGCCGTCTGCGCCAGGGCCAGGCGGAAGGTGGACAGCAGGCGATGGGCGGTGCGCGGCGCCCGGCGCCAATTGCGGTGGCTGCCCGCCGACAGGCGGGCGTTGACCAGGGCCGCCGGCACGCCCCGCTTGCGCAGGGCGCGCAGCAGGTTGGGCCAGAATTCCGATTCGATCCACAGGGCGAGGTCGGGACGCCAATGGTCGATGAAGCGGGCCACGGCGGCCGGCAGGTCCACCGGCACGAACTGGTGGATGGCGCCGGGGGGCAGGCGCTTGGCCATCAGGGTGGCGGAGGTGACGGTGCCGGTGGTGACCAGCACGGTGGGCCGGGGCGTGAGCGTCAGCAACCGGTCGATGAGCGGCAGCACGGCCTGGGACTCACCCACGCTGGCGGCGTGCAGCCAGATCAGCCGCCCCGGCGGGCGGGGCAGGCCGGGATGGCCCAGGCGTTCCGGCAGGCGGGCGGGGTCTTCCTTGCCGGCGGCCAGCCGTCGGTCCAGCAGGCGTCGGACGGCGGGGCCGGCCAGGGCGGTCAGCCCGCGATAAAGCGCTTCCAGCATACCGGTCGTGTCAGGGAAACGGATAGGGCGGCGGGACGGGCCCGCCGCGGTCGCCGCCACCCTAGCACCGGCCCCGCGCCCGCTTCAACGAATGCAGGTCAATTGTGCCGCCGGTATCAGCTGGCCTTCTTGGCCGCGTCGGCCAGTGGGTCCAACACAGGGGGTGGGTCCAACACGGGGGCCGGGTCGATGACCGGGTGGCCGCGGAAGGGGCGCAGGTTGTTCAGGAACTGCTCCGCCGACGCGGACCAGGAGAAGGTCAAGGCGTGGCGCCGGCATTCGTCGCCCGGGATCTTCAGCGCCGCCAGGGCGGCCTTCTGCAAATCCTCGTCCAAGACGGCCACGTCCGACCCCGCCAGCACGTCCAGCGGACCCGGCACCGGGTAGGCCGCCACCGGCACGCCGGAGGCCAACGCCTCCAGCAGCACCAGGCCGAAGGTGTCGGTGCGCGAGGGGAAGACGAAGACGTCCCCGGCGGCGTAGTGCTTGGCCAGTTCCTCGCCATGCTGGGGGCCGACGAACTGGGCGGCCGGGTACTTGGCCTTCAGCTCGTCTAGCTGCGGGCCGCCCCCCACCACCACCTTGGTCCCGGGCAGGTCCAGCGACAGGAACGCCTCGATGTTCTTCTCCACCGCCACCCGGCCCACATACATGAAGATGGGGCGGGGGAAGGGCAGGAAGTCCTTCTCGCGCGGGCGGAACAGGTCGGTGTCGACACCGCGCGACCAGCGCTTGATGTTGCGGAAGCCGCGGTCCACCAGGTCGTTCTCGATGGACGGCGTCGCCACCATGACGGCCGAGGCCGGCGCGTGGAAGCGGCGCACCAGCGCATAGCTGAGACGCAGCGGGATGGGGAAACGGTCGCGGACGTATTCGGGGAAGCGCGTGTGGTAGGCGGTGGTGAAGGGGATGCGGCGGCGCAGGCAATAGCGCCGCGCGGCCAGCCCCAGGGGGCCCTCTGTCGCGATGTGGATGGCGTCGGGCTGGATCTCGTCGATCATGCGGCGCAGCCGGGCGCCCGGCTTCAGCGCCAGCCGGATTTCCGGGTATGTGGGCATGGGCACGGTGCGGAAGCGGTCAGGGGCGATGACCTCGACCTCATGGCCCAATTGGCGCAGTTCGTCCCGCGTCGTGGTCAGGGTGCGGACCACGCCGTTCACCTGGGGGTGCCACGCATCCGTGACGATCAGGATCTTCACGCTGCAGCCTTCTGCGTCGTCCCGCCCGGCTGCCCAGGCTGCCGCGCCGCTACGCGCTTGCGCACTTCGTCCGCCCAATGAATGATCTCCAACGTGCCGTCGGCGTGTTCGACCAATGCGGTACACGATTCCACCCAGTCCCCGTCGTTGCAGTAGAGGACGCCACCCATGTCACGCATCTCCGCGTGGTGGATGTGGCCACAAATGATGCCGTCGACCTGCCGGCGCTTGGCCTCGTCCGCCAGCGCCTGCTCGTAATTGCCGATGAATTCCACCGCTTTCTTGGTGCGGTTCTTCAGGTAGGCGGAGAGCGACCAGTACTGGAAGCCGAAGCGGCGGCGGGCGGCGTTCAGCCAAGTGTTCAGGGTCAGCAGCAGCGTGTAGGCGCTGTCCCCGACATAGGCCAGCCACTTGGCGTATTTCACCACCGCGTCGAACAGGTCGCCGTGCAGCACCAGGAAGCGGCGGCCGTCGGCGGTGGTGTGGACCGCGTCCTCCAGGATGGTGACGCCGCCGAACTGCAGCCCGATGAAGTCGCGGAAGACTTCGTCATGGTTGCCGGGGATTAGGAAGACCTTGGTGCCCTTGCGCACCCGGCGCAGCACCTTCTGCACCACGTCGTTATGGGCCTGCGGCCAGTACCAGCCCTTTTTCAGGCGCCAGCCGTCGACGATGTCGCCCACCAGATACAGGTACTCCAACTCGGTGTGCTTCAGGAAATCCAGCAGCATGTCGGCCTGGCAGCCGCGGGTGCCCAGGTGCAGGTCGGACAGCCAGATGCTGCGGTACCGCCGCGGGGCCTCGTGCTCCGTCTCCATGTCCGTCTCCATGCTACGCCCCCGACATGACCAACGCAGACAATCAATAGTAATGTTGACAGGGCTATACCGCAGCATGTAGGGCAAGACAAATGGTGATAGAGGCTGGCTCAAGGACTTCACCATATATTCACGGGGCATTCATAAATATGTCTTCCGCCCTTCACTTGGCTGTCACGGAAATTGAGGCGATTCCCGCCCGCCGTCTCTTGATCATTCACAATCCTGTCGCGGGCCGACGGCGGCGGGGGCTGATGGGGGGCGTGGTTGACGCGCTGAGGCGGGGCGGGTCGCCGGTGACGGTGGTGGAAACCACCGGGCCGCGCGACGCCGAACGGCTGGCGGCGCTGGCGGCCTCGGGCGCCTTGACGGAGGGGACGATCCCCGACGCCGTGGTGGCCTCGGGCGGCGACGGCACCATCAACGAGGTGGTGAACGGACTGCTGGCCGCCCCCTGTCGTCCCCACCGGCCTTGGGCCTCATCCCGCTGGGCACGGCCAACGTGCTGGCGGCCGAATTGGGCCTGCCCACGGGTGCTGCCGACCTGGCGCGCACGCTGGCGGGCGCCACCCCCCGGATCATCCATGCCGGGCGGGCGAACGGCCGGCTGTTCACCATGATGGCCGGCGTGGGGCTGGACGCCCATGTGGTGGAGGGGGTGGATCCCGTCGTGAAACGGCGCCTGGGCAAGGGCGCCTATTTCCTGGAGAGCCTGGCGCAAATCGCCCGCTGGCCCAGCCCGCGCTACCGCGTCACCCTATGGGACGCGGCCGGTCACGACAGCGTGCACGACGTCGCGTCCTGCATCGTGGCCAAGGGACATTTTTACGGTGGTCGCTTCATCTGCGCGCCGGACGCCCGGCTGGACGTGGGCGGTTTCCAGGTCTGCCTGTTCCAGGATGGTGGCCGCCTGTCGGCCCTAGGCTATGGCGCGGCCCTGGTCACCGGGCAGTTGGCCCGCTGGGGTGCCGACGCGGAGCGGACGGCGAAGGGGGGATTGGGGTACCGCGTGGTGCCGGCGGTGCGGGTGCGGATCGAGGGGCCGCTGGGCGACCCGGTGCAGGGGGATGGCGACACCATCGCCCGCCTGCCGGTGGATATGGAAACGGCGGCGCCCTTCTCTGTCCTGGCGCCGCCGCTCCGCCCCGTATCACAACTGAGATAAGTGTCCGGTGAGATAAGTGTCCCGTCTGCCCTGATGGGGGCGCTGGTCTGCCCCCAAGGCGTTAAGTCCAGGCAAGGCCACCAACCAGGCAACTCACTTAATGCAACTCACTTAATAATGAACCAACCAGGCCACTGTACGCGCCGCAACTCCGGACGCCGCCAAGGCTCACATCAACAGCAGGCCGCCTCAAATCGGGTCCGAACCAGGCCACCCAGGCATTGAAGGGGCGTCGAACCCCCTCGTTCTTTAGTATAGCGGGCCGCGGGCCGGCCGGGCCCTCAGTGCCGGTGACTCAGCGCCCCGCTTGGGCGCCGGCCTCGGCCGTGGCGCGCGGCACGCGGCCCCGCCACACCGACAGGCATTCCTCGGCGGTCTCGCCGGTGCCGATGCAGTACCAGCCGCGGCGGTCGTTGAAAAACAGGCGATAGGTGCCGCGGCGATCACGCTCGAAACGGAACACCGGCCGGTCCAGATTGGGGAAGCGCACGATCAACTGGTCGTGGTCCGGCGCGGTCTGGCGGCTGACCGTTTCCCACAGGCCCCGCTCCAGCTTGGGCTGGGCGACGCTGTTCCACTCGGTCAGATCGAAGGGGGTGAAGCGGGCAGAGGAGAAGGGGACGACAGTCATGACTCACCAGCACTCTGCCACCCTGGATCGGGGTGCCCGGACGGCGCCGGGCTTTCTCATGGGGCGCCGGGTGGCTTTGGCGCGATGGCCGGACTATGCGGCCCCAACTGTTAATGGCGCCTTAAAGCGCGCCGCTCACCCGGGGGATAGTATGCTTTCGATGGAGTGATGCAGTTGCGCCCTGCGGCATCCTGTGTTAAGTGCACGACGCCCGACGCCGGGGTGGTTTCCACCCGGTTCGGGCCCACATTGCTAAGGCCCTGAAATCCTTCAGGTCTGCGGATAAACCGAGGTTTCCAGGTGGCATCCCAAGGGACAGTCGTATCCGGACTGGCGGCCCGCTACGCGGCGGCGCTGTTCGACCTTGCCGACGAGCAGAAGGCGCTGGACCAGACCGCGCAGGACCTGACGTCGCTCAAGCAGGTTCTCGCCGAAAGCGCAGACCTGCGTCGCGTTGTGCGCAGCCCCGTCCTGTCGCGTGCCGATCAGGCCCGCGCCATGGAGGCGGTGCTGTCACAGGCGGGCACGTCCGAGCTTGTGCGCAAGTTTGTTGGTCTGGTGGCCCAGAACCGCCGGCTTTTCGCCCTCGACGGCATGATCGCCGCCTTCCTTGCCGAGCTGGCCCAGCGCCGCGGCGAGGAAACGGCCACCGTCGTCTCGGCCCGTCCGTTGACGGATGAGCAGCTGTCGGCCGTGACCGACGCGCTGAAGAAGGCCCTGGGCTCAAAAGTTACCGTCGCGGCCAGTGTCGATCCGACGCTGCTGGGCGGCATGATCGTTAAGGTCGGATCGCGCATGATCGACAGTTCCGTGCGCACCAAACTGACCAAGCTGAAAATCGCCATGAAAGGGGTGGGCTGATGGAAATCCGCGCCGCAGAGATTTCCGCGATCCTGAAGCAGCAGATCGCGAATTTCGGCACCGAGGCCGACGTTGCTGAAGTGGGCCAGGTGCTCTCGGTCGGTGACGGTGTCGCTCGCATCCATGGTCTGGACAAGGTCCAGGCCGGTGAGATGGTCGAGTTCCCGGGCGGGATCAAGGGCTTGGCCCTGAACCTGGAAGCCGACAACGTCGGCGCCGTGATCTTCGGCGACGACCGCGCCATCAAGGAAGGCGACACGGTGAAGCGCACGGGCGCCATCGTCGAGGTTCCGGTGGGCCGCGGCCTGCTGGGCCGCGTCGTGGACGGCCTGGGCAATCCGATCGACGGCAAGGGCCCCCTGGTCGACGTCGAGCGCAAGCGCGTCGAGGTCAAGGCCCCCGGCATCATTCCGCGCAAGTCGGTGCACGAGCCCATGCAGACCGGCCTGAAGGCCGTGGACGCCCTGGTGCCCGTCGGCCGTGGCCAGCGTGAGCTGATCATCGGCGACCGTCAGACCGGCAAGACCGCCGTCGCCATCGACGCCTTCATCAACCAGAAGGGTGTCAACGCCGGCGGCGACGAATCCAAGAAGCTCTACTGCATCTACGTGGCCGTCGGCCAGAAGCGCTCCACGGTCGCCCAGATCGTGAAGACGCTGGAGGAAGCCGGCGCGATGGAATACTCCATCGTCGTCGCCGCCACCGCGTCCGAGCCGGCCCCCCTGCAGTACCTGGCGCCCTACACCGGCTGCGCCATGGGCGAGTTCTTCCGCGACAACGGCATGCACGCCCTGATCGTGTACGATGACCTGTCCAAGCAGGCCGTCGCCTACCGTCAGATGTCCCTGCTGCTGCGTCGTCCGCCGGGCCGCGAAGCCTACCCCGGCGACGTGTTCTACCTGCACAGCCGCCTGCTGGAACGCGCCTGCAAGATGGCCGACGGCTACGGCGCCGGTTCGCTGACGGCCCTGCCCATCATCGAAACCCAGGCGGGTGACGTGTCGGCCTACATTCCGACGAACGTCATCTCCATCACCGACGGTCAGATCTTCCTGGAAACGGGCCTGTTCTACCGCGGTATCCGCCCGGCCATTAACGTCGGTCTGTCGGTCAGCCGCGTCGGCTCCGCCGCCCAGATCAAGGCGATGAAGCAGGTCGCCGGCACCATTAAGCTGGAACTGGCCCAGTACCGCGAAATGGCCGCCTTCGCCCAGTTCGCCTCGGACCTGGACGCCGCCACCCAGCGCCTGCTGAACCGTGGCGCCCGCCTGACCGAACTGCTGAAGCAGCCGCAGTACAGCCCGCTGCCGGTGGAAGAGCAGGTGGTTTCCATCTTCGCCGGTGTGAAGGGCTTCCTGGACAAGGTGAAGGTCGAGGACGTGAACCGCTTCGAGGCGCGCTTCCTGGACGAGATCCGCAGCAAGGGCCAGGACATCCTGACCGCGATCCGCACCGACAAGCAGATCAGCAAGGATACCGAGGAAAAGCTGAAGGCCTTCCTGGAGAACTTCTCCAAGGTCTTCGCCTGATCCCCGCAAACGGCGGGCGGCGCCGTCATGGCCGCCGCCCGCCCAAGTCTCCCTAGGAAGTGAAGGCACGGCATGCCCAGCCTTAAGGACCTCAAGATCCGGATCGACAGCGTCAAGTCGACGCAAAAGATCACCTCGGCCCTGAAGATGGTCGCCGCCAGCAAGCTGCGCCGCGCCCAGGAACAGGCCGAAGCCGGGCGTCCCTATGCCGAGCGCATGGGCCGCATGCTCTCCTCCCTCGCCGCCAACGTGCCGGCGGGCGCGCAGGGCCCGAAGCTGATGGCCGGCACCGGTTCCGACCAGGTGCAGCTGCTGATCGTGTTGACGGGCGACCGTGGTCTGTGCGGCGGCTTCAACGCCACCATCGTCCGCGAGACCAAGCGCCAGATCGCCCGTCTGACGGGCGAAGGCAAGACGGTGAAGCTGCTGACCGTGGGCCGCAAGGGCCGCGACCTGCTGCGCCGCGAGTTCGGCTCGATGATCGTCCACAGCTACGAGAACCTGGGCGGCAAGCGCCTCGGCTTCGCCGACGCGGCCCAGGTCGCGGACAAGGTGCTGGAGCTGTTCGACGCCGGCGAATTCGACGTCGCCTCCATCATCTTCAACAAGTTCAAGTCGGCGATGACGCAGATCGTCACCGTCCAGCAGATCGTCCCGTTCGCCGTGGCGGCCACGACGGAAGAGGCCCCGGCCTCCACCGAGCCCAAGGCCATCTACGAGTTCGAGCCGTCGGAAGAGGACATCCTCAACGACCTGCTGCCGCGCAACCTTTCCATCCAGGTGTACACCGCCCTGTTGGAAAGCTCGGCCTCGTTCTTCGGCGCGCAGATGACCGCCATGGACAACGCCACGCGCAACGCCGGCGACACGATCAAGAAGCTGACGCTTAACTACAACCGCACGCGCCAGGCCTTCATCACCAAGGAGCTGATCGAGATCATCTCCGGTGCTGAAGCGGTCTGACGGCGCCACGACAACATTCGCAAGGGTCCGAGGGAGCTTACCCCATGGCTACGACTAACCAGGCGACGAACGCCGTCGGCCGTATCACGCAGGTTCTGGGCGCCGTGGTGGACGTGCAGTTCGATGCCGAACTGCCCGCCATTCTGAACGCCCTCCACACGCAGAACGAGGGCAAGACCCTTGTGCTCGAAGTCGCCCAGCATCTGGGCGAGAACACCGTCCGCTGCATCGCCATGGACAGCACGGACGGCCTGGTGCGCGGCGTCGCCGTCAGCGACACCGGCAGCCCCATCAACATGCCCGTCGGCCCGGCTACCCTGGGCCGCATCCTGAACGTCATCGGTGAGCCGATCGACGAGCGCGGTGCCGTCGCCTCCGAGAAGACCTACCCCATCCACCGGTCCGCGCCGGAGTTCGCCGAGCAGGCGACCGACGCGCAGATCCTGGTCACGGGCATTAAGGTCATCGACCTGCTGGCCCCGTACCTGAAGGGCGGCAAGATCGGCCTGTTCGGCGGCGCCGGCGTGGGCAAGACCGTCACCATCATGGAGCTGATCAACAACGTCGCCAAGGCGCACGGTGGTGTGTCGGTCTTCGCCGGTGTGGGCGAGCGTACCCGCGAGGGTAACGACCTGTACCACGAAATGATCGAATCGGGCGTCATCAAGCTCGACGGCCCCGGCTCCAAGGTGGCGCTGGTGTACGGCCAGATGAACGAGCCGCCGGGGGCCCGCGCCCGCGTCGCCCTGTCCGGCCTGACCATCGCGGAATACTTCCGCGACGAGGAAGGCCAGGACGTGCTGCTGTTCATCGACAACATCTTCCGCTTCACGCAGGCGGGTGCCGAGGTGTCGGCGCTGCTGGGCCGCATCCCCTCCGCGGTGGGTTACCAGCCGACGCTGGCCACCGACATGGGCGCCCTGCAGGAACGCATCACCTCCACCAAGAAGGGCTCGATCACCTCGGTGCAGGCCGTGTACGTGCCCGCCGACGACCTGACCGACCCGGCGCCGGCCACCTCGTTCGCCCACTTGGACGCCACGACGGTGCTGAGCCGCGCCATCGCCGAGCAGGCCATCTTCCCGGCCGTGGACCCGCTGGACTCCACCTCCCGCGCGCTGGACCCGCGCGTCGTGGGTGAGGAGCACTACCAGACGGCCCGTTCGGTGCAGAAGGTGCTGCAGACCTACAAGTCGCTGCAGGACATCATCGCCATCCTGGGCATGGACGAACTGTCGGAAGAGGACAAGCTGACGGTCGCCCGCGCCCGTAAGATCCAGCGCTTCCTGTCCCAGCCCTTCCACGTGGCCGAAGTGTTCACCGGCACCCCCGGTGTGCTGGTCAGCCTGGAAGACACCATCCGCGCGTTCAAGGGCATCGTGGCCGGCCAGTACGACCACCTGCCGGAAGCGGCCTTCTACATGGTCGGCACCATCGAGGAAGCCGTCGAGAAGGCCCGCAAGATGGCTGCCGAGGCCGCTTGATCGCCTGATTAGTGCCAGGACGGAAGGGGGCTCCCCTTCCGTCCGTTTTCTTACCCGTGCGATCGGCCGTCAGGCCGTGAATTGCACGCCGAAACAAGTCGCCGAACGGAAGCCCCATCATGGCCGATAAGGTTGAATTCGAGCTGGTGTCGCCGGAAAAGCTGCTGGTTTCCCAGCCGGTCGACATGGTGGTCGTCCCGGGCAGTGAAGGCTACCTGGGCGCCCTGCCGGGCCACGCCCCCCTGATCACCACGCTGAAGCCGGGTGTCATCGACATCTACGCCGATGGCACCACCACCATCAGCAACCGCATTTTCGTCGCCGGCGGTTTTGCCGAGGTGACCGAGACGCGCTGCACCGTCCTGGCGGAAGAGGCGGTCGAGGTCACCACCCTGGACCGCGCCGCCGTCGAGCAGCAGGTGAAGGATCTGGCCGAAGATCTGGCCGATGCCGCCAGTGACGTCGAAAAGCGGGCCGCCGAGGTCAAGCTGCTGGTGGCCCAGGCCAAGCTGGAAGCGCTGGGCGGCGCCCAAGCCGCCCATTGAGGCCACCCATTGAGGCCGGCCCCAGACGGGCTGAGAGCGAATTGCAAGACCGCGCTCGCGGGCTAGGACACAGGGCCTAGCCCCCTCGGCCTTGGGGCTGAGGCTTGGAGATCAGACCTAGTCCGTTGATTTAGCACAATTGTTCCCGCCCCTGTCGGGTGCGCATCTTGCCAATCCGGGACGCCGTGCTAGTTTGGCCGCTGCCAAGCGTGGCGGATGTTACGGATTTGTGGCATACCAGCCGGCGGGCATCATGGAAAGCCCTCCGGCTTTTTTGCTTCCAGGCGGACTTTCCGAAAAAATCGAGTGGGGTCTGATCGTCGCAGTGGGGGCGCGGCGGCGGTATCGACCCCGTATAATGGTCATAGGTTGCCGGCGCTCCGCCCAGCGGACCGTGCCGGCCCTGGGGCATAAAGAACGGAACGCGCATGGCAGACGTTAACGGCATGGACTCCCCGGCTACCGATTCCCGCAACGGCCACTGGACGGTCGCGGGCCTGCCCTGGGACAAGCTGGATCCCTCCAAGGTCGACGCCGACATCCTGAAGCTCATCAAGGCCGCCGCCCTGGTGGAGTACAACGGCGACAGCTACGCCGATTACCTGTGCAACGTGTTCGCCGATAACGCCGATTTCTGCGCCACGGCCCGCCAGTGGGCGGTCGAGGAGGTGCAGCATGGCGAGGCGCTGGGCACCTGGGCGGAGCGCGTGGACCCCAGCTGGAACTTCCAGGCGGCGGTGAAGCGCTTCCGTGAGGGCTACAAGATCGACATCAACGTCAGCCAGTCGGTGCGCGGGTCCCGCGCCGGCGAACTGGTGGCGCGCTGCATTGTCGAGACCGGCACCAGCAGCTATTATACCGCCCTGGCCGAGGCCACGGATGAGCCGGTGCTGAAGCAGATCTGCCGGCACATCGCGGCGGACGAGTTCCGGCATTACAAGCTGTTCTACGATTACCTGGGCGACTATCTGGCGCAGGAACGCCTGGGCACCTTCGGCCGCCTGCGCATCTCCCTCTCGCGCATCAGCGAGACGGAGGATGATGAGCTGTCCTTCGCCTATCACGCCGCCAACAACGGCGATGCCCCGTACCACCGTGAGACGGCCTTCGCCAACTATGTGCGCCGGGCCTACAGCTATTACCGGCCCCACCACCTGGACCGCATGGTCGCCATGGTGTTCAAGGCCAGCGGCCTGAACCCCCAGGGCTGGCTGCGCGACATCGCCTCGCGCTACGCCTACAAGCGCATGATGAAGAAGGCCGGTGTGCCGCCGCTGGCCGCCTGAGGCGTCTTCCGCGCTGAAAACAAAGACGCCGCCCAGGGTGACCGGGGCGGCGTTTTTGTTTGGGAACCGAGGCGGGGTTTATATCCATCGGCGCAGGATGGACATGATGGGCGGCAGATGGGTCTGATCGATAGTGAAACTGAGTGAGAGCTTGGTGGTATCCGACCATTCGTCCTGTGCATCCGCTGTCACCCGAATATGACCCCGTCCATCCCCCTGTAAGGCGATAGTGAAGTTCGAAAACCACGTATCGGTGCTTGCTTTGCCCTTCAGGCTTTTATGCAATCGCTTTACGTCGTCGTGGAAGCCGGCCCAGGCATGAAGGGAAAGATAAGTCGTGGCCTGGATGCTGCCGGCGAAAGGCCCACCGACAAGGTCCACCTTCAGATCGAAGCCATGACCGTCGGGATCGGCTACCGGCGGATGTAGGGTCACGCTGCTGCGGCCATCGCTGAAGATGACGCGGTCCTCCATGGCGGGCTCAGTCCACCAAGTGCCGGAAGGCGGCCACCACCTGGGTGTAGATCTCCCGCTTGAAGGGGACGATCAGGTCCACCGTCCGCTCCAGCGGCACCCATTGCCAGGCGTCGAACTCGGGGTGGTCGGTGTCCAGGTTGATGTCGCCGTCCTGGCCGGTGAAGCGGCAGGCCAGCCATTTCTGCTTCTGGCCGCGATATTTGCCCTTCCATGCCACGCCCACCAGCTCGGGCGGCAGGTCGTAGCGCAGCCACTCCGTCGTTTCCTCCAGCAGCGTGGCCTTGTCGGTGCCGATTTCCTCCATCAGCTCGCGCAGGCCGGCCTCCGCCGCCGTCTCGCCCTTGTCGATGCCGCCTTGGGGCATCTGCCAGGCGCCAGGCGTGTCCCGCCGCTGGCCGACGAACACAAGGCCCTGGGCGTTCAACAGGCAGATGCCGACACAGGGGCGGTAGGGCAGGGTGCTGGGATCGACCGGCTTGGCCATGGAATGCTCGTCATCGCTGGGGGTGTCGCCCGCAGACTAAACAGGGACGGGCCGTCAGGCCAGCGTCGGCTCCCGAGTCGCGGGGGTAAAAAACGCATGCGGAGGGGCCATGCTGGCACCTGTGCATGGCTGGGTCGCGCCAACGTAAGGATCGAACCCAAACGATGCCGCCTTGGAACGAGTCGGCGCGATTGCTGCGGTGCTTCCGACAGGAAATATGTCAGCATGGATGACCTATTTCCGGGGCCTTGCATCCCTGCTTAGATGGATGGGTAAGCCGGGAGAACATCGGCGCCGGACCTTGCGGACCCCCAGGCCGCTGGGCACCGTTCCCTGGAAGACAGCCGCCCGGCCGCAAGGGCAGGCTCTCCGGGGCCAGGAAGGGGACCAGGTTTACCCGAGTGGGAGATGCGTTATGACGCTGGCCGCCGTTACCCTTGATGACAAGTACGTCCTGCGGGACGGCCGGGTCTATATGACCGGAACCCAGGCGCTGGTGCGCCTGCCCATGCTGATGCGCGACCGCGACCGCGCCGCGGGCCTGAACACCGCCGGCTTCATCTCGGGCTATCGCGGCTCCCCCCTCGGCGCCTATGACCAGGCGCTGTGGCAGGCGCGCAAGCACCTGGCCCGGCACGACATCCATTTCCAGCCCGGCGTGAACGAGGAGCTGGGGGCCACCGCCGTCTGGGGCAGCCAACAGGTCAACCTGTTCAAGGGCGCCAAGGTCGATGGCGTATTCGGCATCTGGTACGGCAAGGGCCCCGGCGTCGACCGCTCGCTGGACGCGCTGAAGCACGCCAACTTCGCGGGCACCAGCCGGCATGGCGGCGTGCTGGCCATCGCCGGTGACGACCACGCCTCCAAATCCTCCACCCTGCCGCACCAGTCGGACCACGCCTTCATCCACGCCTTCATGCCGGTGATGAGCCCGGCCGGCGTGCAGGAGTTCCTGGACTACGGTCTGATCGGCTGGGAGATGTCGCGCTATTCCGGCTGCTGGGTGGGCTTCACCGCCCTGGCCGACACCATCGACACCTCTGCCATCGTGCGCGTGCCCGACATCACCAGCGGCGTTGTCCTGCCGGCTGATTTCGAGATGCCGCCGGGCCGGTTGAACATCCGCCTGCATGACACGCCGCTGATCCAGGAAGACCGCATGATCCAGTGGAAGCTGGACGCGGCGCGCGCCTTCGCCCGGGCCAACCGCCTGGACAAGGTCATCCTGGGGGCCGCCAAGCCCCGCCTGGGCATCGTCACCGTGGGCAAATCCTATCTGGACGTGCGCCAGGCTTTGGATGAGCTGGGCATCACGGCCGAGATGGCGGCCGACCTGGGCATCGCCATCTTCAAGGTGGCCATGACCTGGCCGCTGGAACCCCACGGCATCCGTGACTTCGCCGAAAGCGCCGAAGAGCTGCTGGTGGTGGAGGAGAAGCGCGCCCTGATCGAGGCGCAGCTGAAGGAGCAGCTGTACAATTGGGACCGCCGCCCCCGCATCCTGGGCAAGACGGATGAGGACGGTAGCCCCCTGCTGTCGGAAAAGGCGGAGCTGTCGCCCACCACCATCGCCCTGGCGCTTGCCGGCCGCATGGCCAAGCTGGGCCTGATGGTCGACCGGGTGGCGGAGCGGGTGAAGGCCCTGGAGGCGCAGTTGCGCCCGTCCGCCTCGGCCAGCACCGTGGTCCGCGCGCCCTTCTACTGCTCCGGCTGCCCGCACAACACCTCCACCCACCTGCCCGAGGGCAGCCGCGGCCTGGCCGGCATCGGCTGCCACTACATGGTGACGTGGATGGGCCGCAACACCGACGTCTTCAGCCAGATGGGCGGCGAGGGCGTGCATTGGATCGGCCAGGCCCCGTTTGCGGGGGAGGAGCATGTCTTCGCCAATCTGGGCGACGGCACCTACTTCCACTCCGGCATCCTGGCGGTGCGCGCCTCCGTCGCCGCCAAGGTCAACATCACCTACAAGATCCTCTACAACGACGCCGTGGCCATGACCGGCGGCCAGAAGGTGGACGGCAGCCTGTCCGTGCACCAGATCGCCCGCCAGCTGGAGGCCGAGGGCGTGGAGCGCATCGTCGTGGTCAGCGACGATCCGGAAAAGTACGGCTTGGGCCAGGGCCTGCCGCCCTTCACCACCATCGAACACCGCGACGACCTGGACCGGGTGCAGCGCGAGATGCGCGAGATCAAGGGCGTCAGCGTCCTGATCTATGAACAGACCTGTGCCGCCGAGAAGCGCCGCCGCCGCAAGCGCGGCACCTTCCCCGACCCGGCCCGCCGGGTGGTGGTGAATGAACTGGTGTGCGAGGGCTGCGGCGATTGCTCGGCCAAGTCCTCCTGCCTGTCCGTGGTGCCGGTGGAGACGGAGTTTGGCCGCAAGCGCCAGATCGACCAGTCCAGCTGCAACAAGGATTTCTCCTGCCTCAAGGGCTTTTGCCCCAGCTTCGTGACGGTGGAGGGCGGCTCTTTGCGCAAGCCCAAACCGGTGGGGGGCAAGGCCGACGCGTTCGAGGCCCTGCCGGAGCCGGTGCGCCGCACCCTGGACCGTCCCTGGAACATCCTGGTGACGGGCGTGGGCGGCACCGGCGTGGTCACCATCGGCGCCATCGTCGCCATGGCCTCCCACCTGGAAAGCCGGGGCTGCACCGTGCTCGACATGGCGGGCCTGGCGCAGAAGGGCGGGGCGGTCACCAGCCACCTGCGCATCGCCGATCGGCCGGAGGATATCCACGCCACCCGCATCGCCGCCGGCGGCGCCGACGTGGTGCTGGGTTGCGACATCGTGGTGGCGGCCAATGCCGACGCCCTGACCAAGATGGCCAAGGGCCGCACCCACGCCATCCTGAACACGCATGAGGCCATCACCGCGGCCTTCGTCACCAACCCCGACTTCCAGATGAACGGCGGGTCCATGGTGGCGACCGTGGCCAAGGCCTGCGGCGCCGACGCCGTCAACGCGGTCGACGCCACCCGCATCGCCACCGGCCTGCTGGGTGACAGCATCGCCACCAACCTGTTCATGCTGGGCTACGCCTACCAGAAGGGTCTGGTGCCGGTCAGCGCCGAGGCCCTGGAAAAGGCCATCGAGATGAACGGGGCGGCGGTGAAGATGAACACCGACGCCTTCCGCTGGGGCCGCCGCGCCGCCCTGGACCAGGCGGCCGTGGAGAAGATCGCCACGCCCAAGGGTCCGGCGGCCGACCAGCCCCACCGCCGCCTGTCGCAGACCCTGGATGAGGCCATCGAGCGCCGCGCGGCCTTCCTGACCGACTACCAGGACGGATCTTACGCCGACGCCTATCGCCAGTTCGTGGCCAAAGTGCGGTCGGCGGAGACGGCCAAGGTGCCCGGCGCCGACCAGTTGACCGAGGCCGTGGCCCGCACGCTGTTCAAGCTGATGGCCTACAAGGACGAGTACGAGGTGGCGCGCCTCTACACCCAGACCGGCTTCCTGGACCAGGTGCGCCAGCAGTTCCAGGGCGACTACAAGCTGGTCTTCCACCTGGCCCCGCCCACGGCGTCGCACACCGACCCGGCCACGGGCGAGGTGCGCAAGCGCGCCTTCGGGCCCTGGATGCTGACGGCCTTTCGCCTGCTGGCCCGCCTGAAGGGCCTGCGTGGCACGGCCCTGGACATCTTCGGCCGCACGGCGGAACGGCGCATGGAGCGCCAGTTGATCGTGGACTTCCGCGCCACGGTGGAGGAGCTGCTGGCCGGCCTCACCGAGGACAACCATGCGTTGGCCGTGGAAATCGCCGAGCTGCCGCAGAAAATCCGCGGCTACGGCCACGTCAAGGAGAAGGCCTACGCCGAGGTCAAGGCCAAGGAGCAGGCCCTACTGCGCGACTGGCGGGCCCCCGCCGGCACGCCCGGCCGCTCCGCGCCCCTGGCCGCGGAATAAGCCGGGGCTGGAAGTGGAAGGGCGGCCCGCGACAAAGACCTGTCGCGGGCCGAGGCTTGGGGTCTATGGTTGGCGCCAGGTGAGGACGCCTCATTTCCAAGGACGGATGGCATGGACAGCAAGGTTGGCGTGGGGGAGGCTGGTATCGAGCCGGTGACCCTGGAGGATGTGCGGGCGGCGGCCTTGGCGCTGGGTGGCCAGGTGATCGACACCCCCTGCATACCCTCGCGCACGCTGTCGCGCATCGCCGGCTGCGAAATTTGGGTGAAGTTCGAGAACCTGCAGTTCACCGCCAGCTTCAAGGAACGCGGCGCCCTGAACCGCCTGCTGTCCCTGACGGAGGAGGAGCGGCGGCGCGGCGTCATCGCCATGTCCGCCGGCAACCATGCCCAGGGTGTGGCCTACCATGCCGGCCGCCTGGGCATTCCCGCCACCATCGTGATGCCCGAGGGCACCCCCTTCATCAAGGTGGAGCATACGGAGAACTTCGGCGCCAAGGTGGTGCTGAAGGGGGCGGTGCTGGCCGAGGCGGCGGCGGAGGCCGAGCGCCTGCAGAAGGAACACGGCTACGTCTTCGTCCACCCCTATGACGACCCGCTGGTCATCGCCGGCCAGGGCACGGTGGCGCTGGAGATGCTGAACGCCGCGCCCGACCTGGACGTGCTGCTGGTGCCGGTGGGCGGCGGCGGCCTCATCTCCGGCATGGCCGTGGCGGCCAAGGCCCGCAAGCCGGACATCGAGGTCATCGGCGTGGAGGTCACGGCCTACCCGCCCATGTATCAGGCCCTGCACAACCTGCCGGTCAGCGTGGGCGGCGACACCATCGCCGAGGGCATCGCCGTCAAGAACGTGGGCGCCACCACCCTGGAGATCGTCCGCCGCAAGGTGGACGACATCATCCTGGTGGAGGATTGGGAGGTGGAACGGGCCGTGGCCCTGTTCCTGAACATCGAGAAGACGGTGTCGGAGGGGGCGGGGGCGGCAGGCCTGGCCGCCGCCCTGAAGCATCCGGAGCGCTTCGCCGGGCGCAAGGTGGGCCTGGTGCTGTCCGGCGGCAACATCGACAGCCGCGTCCTGGCCAGCGTCATCCTGCGCCAGTTGGTGCGCGAGGGTCGCATCGTCACCCTGCGCGTGGTCATCCCCGACCGGCCGGGCGCCCTGGGCCGCATCACCACCCTGATCGGCGAGGCCGGCGGCAACATCATCGAGGCCGTGCACCAGCGCCTGTTCAGCACCGCCAACGTCAAGGCCACCGACATCGACATCACGGTCGAATGCCGCTCCGCCAACCACGCCGGCCGGGTGGTCGACGCGCTGCGCAGCAATGGTTTTCAAGTCAAGCCCCTGGCGGGGGAGTAATCCCCCTCCACGACGGTCGCCGGATCACCGCTGCCGTGTGATCTCAATCCCGGCGGAGGCCGCGTCGGGGAAGACGTCCAGCTTTTCCACGCGCACGGTGACGCTGTGCACCCGGGTGTCCTTCAGCAGGCGCTGGGCCACCGTTTCAGCGAAGGTTTCCACCAGGTTCAGGTGGCCCTGGGCCGCCAGGTCGCGGACGATGTTGACGCCGTCCTCATAGGACACCACGTCGGCGATGTCGTCACGGCGCTGGCCTTGGCGGTCTTGCACCATCATGTCCAGGTTCACGCGCAGGCGCTGGGCCTGGCGCTTCTCATGGTCATAGATGCCGATGATGGCCATCACCACCAGGTCGCGCACGAAGATGCGGGCCAGGGCGGGGCTCGCCACTGGTGACGTGGCCAGCGGCGGGTTTGCGATGGCGGGGGAGCGGACCTGGGCGGGCGCGGCCTTCGCGGCCGTGCCCGTCACTTGGGCGAAGAGCGTGTTCATGGGCCGCTCCTCTACCACCCCCGGCGCAGGGCGGGAAGGGTCGCTCAATGCATCTCGGCGATGACGCGCTGGCGCAGCATGTCGATGGGGGCCAGCTGGCCGCCCTCGACATAGTGCCAGAAGGTCCAGCCGTTGCAGGCCGGCAGGCCCTGCATGGCGGCGCCCACCTTGTGGATGGACCCGTTGTGCTCGCCCAGATGGTTGGCGCCCACCAGGGTGCCGTCGGCCTTGATGCGGGCGCTGTGGCGGCGGCGGGTGTCATAGAGGGTGGTGCCGGGCTGCAGCAGGCCGCGCTCCACCAGCCAGCCGAAGGGCACGCGCGGCTGGGCGCGCTTGGACGGCGGCTCCAGCAATTCGGCCTCGGCCGCTGGCTCCACCGCCGCGATGCGCGACAGGGCCACCTCGGCGTAGGTCTTCTCCCGCTCGATGCCGATCCAGTTGCGGCGCAGGCGCTTGGCCACCGCCCCCGTGGTGCCGGTGCCGAAGAAGGGGTCCAGCACGGTGTCGCCCACGCGGGTGGAGCTGGACAGCACGCGGTACAGCAGGGCCTCCGGCTTCTGGGTAGGGTGGGCCTTGTTGCCGTCGGCGTCGCGCAGACGCTCCGACCCCGTGCACAGCGGGAACAGCCAGTCGCTGCGCATCTGCAGCTCTTCATTCAGGTTCTTCATCGCCTCATAGGCGAAGAAGTACTTGGCGTCCTGCGACTTGGCCGCCCAGATCATGGTCTCGTGGGCGTTGGTGAAGCGCTTGCCCCGGAAGTTGGGCATGGGGTTGGTCTTGCGCCAGATGATGTCGTTCAGGATCCAGTAGCCCAGGTCCTGCAGGATGGCGCCCACGCGGAAGATGTTGTGGTAGCTGCCGATGACCCACAGCGTGCCGTCGTCCTTCAGCGCGTGGCGGGCGGCGGCCAGCCAGTCACGGGTGAAGCGGTCGTAGGTGGCGAAGTCGGCGAAGCGGTCCCATTCCTCATCCACGCCGTCGACGCGGGTGTGGTTGGGCCGCATCAGGTCGCCCGACAGCTGCAGGTTATAGGGCGGGTCGGCGAACACCATGTCGACCGATCCGGCCGGCAGACCCTGCATCAGGGAAACGCAGTCGCCCACAAGTATCCGGTTGGCGGGTGCAGCCTCGCGCACCTTGGATTTGGTCTTGGAGTCAGTACGGGTTTCCGGGGTCTTCAACATGGGGAGTATTCGCCGAATCGGGGGTTGATTTTTGCCGACAATGAGTTGGCCCCGAGTCGCCGTCAATGTATATTTTTTGCCAAGAGTCAGTAGAGTCAAAGGTTTAGGGCGAGTTGTTCTGAAATTGGAGCAAATGTACGGCGGTGAACGGGCGTGACCCCCAATATCTTGATTGCGTCACGATGTTCGGCCGTGCCGTAACCGGCGTTGCGTTCCCACCCATAACCGGGGTGGGACAGGGCCAGATCCGTCATCAAACGGTCCCGCGTCACCTTGGCGATGATCGACGCGGCGGCGATGGACAGGCTCAGCGCGTCGCCGCTGACCAGGGTGGTGATGCGGGGGCAGGGCAGGCCCACGGGGCGCTGGTTGCCGTCCACCAGGGCATGAACGGGGGTGGGGCCGCCATCGGCCGCCAACTGCTCCACCGCCCGGCGCATGGCCAGGAAGGTGGCTTGCAGGATGTTGACGGTGTCGATCTCCTCCACGCTGCTGATGCCGACCCCCACCCGGGCGTTGGCGCGGATGGCGTCGAACAGGGCCTCGCGCGCGGCGGCGGTCAGCTTCTTGCTGTCGTTGATGCCGGCGCACCAGGCGGGCGCCTCGGTTCCCACCGGCAGGATGACGGCGGCCGCCACCACCGGGCCCGCCAGGGGGCCGCGCCCGGCCTCATCCACGCCGCAGACCAGGCTGTCGGGGCCGTGACCGGCGTCCAATTCGTGCCGCAGGGTGGGCGGGCCCAGGTGGATGATGATTTCGGAGGCGGGCTTGCGGGGGCGGGGCATGGGATACAGGCTTTGGCTTAAGGGGAATGGCGGGCCGCCATGATGGCGGCGGCGCCCATGCCGGGCAAGGCCCCCGCGCCGTTCCCGCCGCGGGAGCCCCGGACGGCGCGGTTGAGGCAGATCATTTTGCCACCGACGCATCAGGCGCAGCATGCGGCCATCCCGCTTCCCGCCCCTTTTCTCGTCAGGCCGTCCCATGCGCCCCGATCTCGTCGCCAAGTACCGTAACCAGCGCGTTCCCCGGTACACCAGCTATCCGCCGTCGCCGCAGTTCAGCGCGGCGGTCACGGCCGATGACTATCGCCGCTGGCTGGGGCAACTGACGGCGGCCGACACCCTGTCGCTCTACCTGCATGTCCCCTTCTGCCGCAGCATGTGCTGGTACTGCGGCTGTCACACCACTGTGGTGAACCATGAGGCGCCCATCCGCCGCTACCAGGCGGCGCTGGAGGCGGAGATCGACGCCGTGGCAGGCGCCCTGGTCCCCGACTCCACGCTGTCCAGGGGGGGCGGCCTGCCTCCCGTCACCCACATTCATTTCGGGGGCGGAACGCCCACCCTGCTGCCGCCCGATGCCTTCCTGTCGCTCATGGACCGGCTGGCCCTACGCTTCGGCCGCCCGGCGGCGACGGCGGAGATCGCGGTGGAGATCGACCCGCGGACCCTGACCCCGGCCATGGCGGTGGCCCTGGGGCAGGGGGGCGTCACCCGTGCCAGCCTGGGCGTGCAGAGTTTCGATGAACGGGTGCAGCGCGCCATCAACCGCATACAGCCCTACGCCGCCACGGCGGAGGCGGTGGCCCGCCTGCGCCAGGCCGGCGTCGGCGGCATCAACCTGGATCTGATCTACGGCCTGCCGCACCAGACGGTGGAAAGCTGTGTTCAATCGGTGACCCAGGCCCTGGAGCTGGCGCCGGACCGGCTCAGCGTCTTCGGCTATGCCCACATGCCGTCGCTGAAGGGCCATCAGGCGCGCATCGACACCAGCGCCCTGCCCGGCGCCACCCAGCGGACGGAGCAGGCGGCCGCCATGGCGGACGTGCTGGAGGCGGCGGGCTATGCCGCCATCGGCCTGGACCACTACGCCCGCAAGGACGACGTCATGGCCACGGCCTATGCCGCCGGCCGCCTGAAACGGAATTTCCAGGGCTACACGGTGGACACGGCCACGGCGCTGCTGGGCTTCGGCGCCTCCGCCATCGGCCGCACGCGCGGCGGCTACATCCAGAACCGGGTGGAGGTGCCGGCCTATCTCAAGGCGTGGGAAGCCCATGGGGAGGGGGATGGCCAGGGCTGGGCGGTGGCCAAGGGTCTGGCGCTGACCGATGATGACCGGCTGCGTGCCGACATCATCGAACAACTGATGTGCCGCTTCTCCGTCGACCTGGAAGAAACCTGCCGCCGCCATGGCGGTTCTTTGGAAGAGGTCTTGACGCCGGAGACCCGCCACGCCTTGGCCGTGCTGGCGGACGATGATATGATCATCTGTGACAAAACGAGGGTGGAGGTCCGGGAGGAGGCCCGGCCTTTGGTTCGGAGTGTCGCGGTCCTGTTCGATGCCTATTTCGATCCAGGATCGGGCCGTCACAGCTACGCCGTGTAGATTTTTTTCAGAAATTTTCAAGATGGGGCGGATTGACGCGCCCGCGAAGCGCCCCTGCTTGCCTGCCTGCTTTCACAATGCGCCTTAGAAGACTGAAAACAAACAGTCCCACAGGTTAACGGAGGAGAGCCCCGAACCCGCTGCTGCAATGCAGCATTATGGCGATCGTGCCCCGCGAAAGTTGCATGAAATTACGAAGGCTGGCTGGTTTAAGACAGGCAGTGACCGAGAGAGTCATTTCCTGCATACCTGCCGCTTGCGTGCGTCTTAGAAATCGGGCATACGAAAACCCAACAAGGTTCGACTGTGAAGGTCGACAACGATCGCGAGCGGTGTTCAGGTCCGGGAAAGACGGGCCGTGGTGCTTGGGGCTAGCGCTCGTCAGGTTATGAAATAACCGGATGCGCGCTACGGGTGCCGGATACTGCTTCGCAAACGAATTGGAGGCAGATGTGGGAAGGTCGGTGTTGGTCGACCCCAGGATCGCAGTTCGATGTCCAGGTGAACCCCCGGTTCCGGACGTCGCGGATTCCACCCGCTCTGCCGCCCATGAATCACTTCCGCTCGGATGCGCCGTGGCGTTTTCCGATGCGGTGTCTTCCTTCGTGATGTGACCGCAGGAAAATGCCTTACACCGCAAAACAATCGTCAAGCAGCCGGTTGATCGGGCTGGTCGCCACGGTCCTGATCCAGGCCGGTATCGTTTACGCTCTCGTCACCGGCCTTGCGAACAAGGTCGTTGAGGTGGTCAAGGGTCCTGTCGAGACCAAGATCATCGAAGAGATCAAGGACGAGACGCCGCCGCCGCCGCCGCCGCCGCCGCCGCCGCCTCAGACTGTGCAGCCGCCGCCGTTCGTGCCGCCCGTCGAAGTGAACATCGACACGCCGCCGCCGCCCAGCCCGACGCCGGTCGCCACCACCAAGCCGCCGGTGGTTGTGCCGCCGACCGCCCCGGTCGCCCCCGCCGCGCCGCCGGCCCCGGCCGCCAGCCCGGTGAAGCTTGATCCCGCGAGCTTTACCCGCTATCAGCCGGAATATCCGTCTGCGTCCTCGCGTTTGGGTGAGGAAGGCCGTGTTGCGTTCGTCGTGTATTGCGACGCCAGCGGCCGGGTCACCGATGCCAAGATCGTCGAATCCAGCGGCCATGATCGCCTGGATGAAGCGGTTGTCCGCCAGGCCCAGCGCGGCGTGTGGAAGTGCACGGCGGAGACCCAGGATGGCAAGTCTTTGGCCACGTGGTCGTCCACAAAGATGGCCTACCGCTTCCAGCTCAAGGACGCGCGTTAACAGTTCAAGAAAACCGGGGCCTCTTAGACGCTGATGCGCAAGGGTTCCTCATCCCCTCAACCCAAATGTGTTGGAATTGTCATGAGCATTAGGGAGCGTTTCAAGCTGACCGCCGGTTCCATGGTGCGCTTTGCCATGGTCGCCCTGGTCGTCGGTACCTTCACCTCGGTCGCGGTCGCCCAGACCACGACCCCGTCCACCGACAGCTCGGCCCCGGCCGCCGCCGCTCCGGCCGCTGACCCGGCCGCTCCGGCCGCCGCGCCCGCCGCTGACGCCGCCGCCAGCGACGTCGCCGCCCCGCCGGCCGCCACCGCGACCGTCGAGAACCCCTACGGCCTGAACGCCCTGTGGAACGGCGGTGACTTCGTGTCCCGCGGCGTGCTGATGATCATGGTCATCATGATGACCGGCACCTGGTACATCATCGTCACCAAGCTGATCGAGCAGACCCTGCTGCTGCGCTCCGCCGGTCAGGCCGATAAGTCCTTCTGGACCGCCCCGTCCCTGGCCGATGGCGCCGCCAAGCTGAACAAGAACAGCGTTTTCCGCATGCTGGTCGAAGACGGCCTGCGCGCCACCGAGCACCATGAGGGCACCCTGGTCGACCAGATCGACCTGCACACCTGGGTGACCATGCAGCTGCAGCGCTCGGTCGACAGCATCAGCAACCGCATGAAGTCCGGCCTGGCCTTCCTGGCCACCGTGGGCTCGACCGGTCCGTTCGTCGGTCTGTTCGGCACGGTGTGGGGCATCTATCACGCCCTGACCAACATCGGCATCGCCGGTCAGGCCTCGATCGACAAGGTCGCCGGCCCCGTCGGTGAAGCGCTGATCATGACCGCCATCGGTCTGGCCGTCGCCGTGCCCGCCGTGCTGGGTTACAACTGGCTGCTGAGCCGCAACAAGACCGCCATGGACCGCGTCCGCAACTTCTCCGCCGACCTGCACGCCCTGCTGGTCAGCGGCGGCCGTCTCGGCGCCGGCAAGTCCGCCCGGAGCGCGTAAACCATGGGGATGAACGTCGCTTCCGGCGATGCTGATGATGATGGCGAGGTCGTATCCGCGATCAATACGACCCCCCTCGTCGACATCATGCTGGTGCTGCTGATCATCTTCCTGATCACGGTCCCCGTCGTGACCCACACGGTGCCGGTGGACCTTCCCAAGGAACGTAATCAGCCAACCAAGACGAAACCGGAAAACATCGTCATCGCGGTAAACCGGGACGGCGACATCTTCTGGAACGAAACCAAGATACCGGACTACACGACCCTGCTTGACAAGCTCAAGGTGCGGGCCGTGGACAAGCCCCAGCCGGAAGTCCACATCCGTGGCGACAAGAACGCGCGCTACGAATATGTGGGTCGGGTTGTGGTTGCCGCCCAGCGGGCCGGTATCGTGAAGATCGGTTTCATCACCGAGCCGCCGGCGGGCGCGATCCCGACCGCGCAGTAACGGTTCCGCCGAAGGAGTTTGAGCCATGGGTATGAACGTTGGCGGAGGTGGTGAAGACGAAGCCATGATGGACATCAACACCACGCCGCTTATCGACGTGATGTTGGTGCTGATCATCATGCTGATCATCACCATTCCGATCCAAACCCATGCGGTGAAGTTGGACATGCCGTCGGCGACCCCGCCGCAGTCCAATACGACACCGCCTGAGGTGGTCAACATCATGGTGGATTTCGACAACACAATTCAGTGGAACGGAACCACCGTTGATCGCCATGAACTGGAGCTGCGTCTCAAGGACGCCGCCCTGAAGAACCCACAGCCCGAGGTTCATCTTTGGCCGAACAAGTTGGCCAAGTACAACACCGTGGCGATGGTCATGGCCTCGGCCCAGCGCTTGGGCGTGACCAAGCTGGGCCTGGTGGGCGCTGAACAGTTCATGGATTAAGTCCGTGTCGACGGCGGCCTCGTTACCCAAGCGTGTCTGGGGTGCGGGGCCGCCGTTACCGTTTCAGGGGTCCCGTGATCATTTGGGGCGCGGACCCTTTGCCGGGTTGTCGTCCCGATTTCACCCCAATCACCGATTAGATTTCCCGCTCGTCTCGATTTCCCGACATGAGGGGCCGCTCGTCGGTCCAGCCCTTCAACAAAGCAGGTAGAGTCCTCGGAATGATCGCCACGCACTTCCTTCGTGCCGCACTGCTCGCCTCGGCGCTCACCATGGGCGGCGCCGTTGTCATCAGCGCCACCACGCCGGCCCACGCCGCCGAAGCCAAGAAGTTCAGCCCGGAAGTCGGCAAGCCGCTGCAGGAAGCCCAGGCCGCGCTGAAGGCGGGCAAGTTCAAGGAAGCCTTGGACAAGATCGACGAGGCCGAGAAGGCCAGCAAGACCAAGTCGCCGTTCGAGATCTGCACGTTCGAGACGCTGCGCGCCTCCGCCTACAGCGGCCAGAAGGACATGGGTTCCTTCGCCAAGTCGCTGGAAGCGACGCTGGCCAGCTGCCAGCTGCCGGACACGGACAAGGTCAACCGCGACAAGCTGATCGCCGAGGCCTATTTCAGCGTGAAGAACTACGCCAAGTTCTCCGCCGCCTCTGATCGCTATTACAAGGACGGCGGTACCGACAACCGCCTGAAGGAATTGGCCATCCAGATTTACCTGGACCAGAAGGACTACGCCAACGCCTCCAAGGCCGCGCGCGCCATGATCCAGGCCCAGGGTGGCAAGCCGTCCAAGGTGCTGCTGCAGACCATCGCCAGCGCCGAATACAACATGGACCACAAGCCCGCCTTCGTTGAGGCGATGGAACGCATCCTGATCAACTACCCCGATCAGGAAAGCTGGGAGAGCGTGATCCGCGGCGTGCAGAAGCTGCCGGGCTTCAACTCCAACCGTCTGCAGATCGACGTGCTGCGCCTGCAGCTGGGCGCCGGTCTGGTCAAGGAACCCGGCCCGTACCTGGAATTCGCCCAGTTGGCCATGAGCGACGGCCTGGGCGCCGAAGCCAAGGCCGTGATGGACAAGGGCTTCAAGGCCGGCATCCTGGGCAAGGCCCAGGGCGACCGTGAGAAGCGCCTGGCCGACATGGCCGGCAAGCAGGTCGATGACGATCAGCGCAAGCTGCCCGACGATGAGAAGGAAGCCAACGCCCAGCCGGACGGCAAGCAGTTGGTGCGCGTCGGTACGCAGTACCTGGCCCTGGGCAACTCCGCCAAGGCCATCGAGGTCATTCAGGCCGGCATCAAGAAGGACCAGCTGAAGTACCCGGAAGAGGCCAAGCTGCGCCTGGTCCAGGCTTATATCGCCGCTGGCCAGAAGCAGAAGGCCGTGGACACCATGAAGGCGATCAAGGGCACCGACGGCACCGGCGACATCGCCCGCCTGTACCTGATCCAGGCTGGCATCACCCAGTTCTGATCTCCCTGCTTCCAGCGCCCCGGCGCCCGTGGAAATAGCAAAGGCCGGTCCCTCACGGGGCCGGCCTTTTGGTATTTGGCGGCCCCATCAGAACAAAGCCAGTTGATCGCCCGGTTGTGGCGGCGGCTGGAACAGGTCGCACCGCATGTCCCAGCGTCGCTGGTCCAGGCCCAACCGTCGCGTTGCCAGCCTGTGGCGCGCGGCCAACAGTTGGGCATAGGCGCCGGTGCCGCGCATCCGGGTGCCGAACTGGGTGTGGTTGTGGCCGCCATCGCGGCATTGCCGGATGAGGCTCAGCACACGGTCGGCCCGGTCGGGCACGTGCAGGCGCAGCCATTCCTCCATCAGCCCGGCCAACTCGCGCGGCAGCCGCAGCAGGATGTAATGGGCCTGGTGGGCCCCGGCGTCCTTGGCCGCCGCCAGGATGGCTTCCAGTTCGGTGTCGTTCAGGGCCGGGATCATGGGGGAGGCAAGGACGCTGACCGGCACGCCGGCCTGGGACAGCTGCCGTACCGCCTCCAGCCGGCGCTGCGGCGTGCCGGCGCGCGGCTCCAGCCGGCGGGCGAGGTCGCGGTCCAGGGTGGTGATGGAGATGGCGACCCGGGCCAGGCCGTCGGCCGCCATGGGGGCCAGGATGTCCAGGTCGCGCAACACCAGGGGTGACTTGGTGATGATGCCCACCGGGTGGCGGAAGTCGCGCAGCACCTCCAGCACGCCGCGGGTGATGCGCTCCGTCCGCTCCACCGGCTGGTAGGCGTCCGTGTTGGCGCCCAGCGCGATGGGGCGGGGGACATAGCCCTTGGCTCGCAGCTCCTTGGCCAACACGGCGGGGGCATCCCGCTTCGCATACAGGATGGTTTCGAAATCCAGGCCAGGGGAATGCCCCAGATAGGCGTGGCTCGGCCGCGCGAAGCAATAGACGCAGCCATGTTCGCACCCCCGGTAGGGGTTGATGGACCGGTCGAAATTGACGTCCGGACTGTCGTTATAGCTGATGACACTACGCGACGTGTCCAGGCGGACCTGGGTGGCTGGCGACGTCGCCAGGTCCGCCTCCTCGTCCCAGCCGTCGCTTCCCATCCGGGCCCAGCCGTCATCAGTGCGCAGGCGACTGTGCGCCTCGAACCGTCCCGCGCGGTTGGAGTGGGTGCCCCGGCCTTTCAGCGGGCGGTCATCCAGGATGTCGACCATGGCGTCTGCCTCCCTTGCCGAGGGAAGCCTAACGCCCCGGGAAATAGAACACAACATGAACATTTGGGTGGGAGGCGCCTACCCACCCCGCTCGCCGGGCAGCAAAAAGGCCGCCCGGGGGAAGCCCCAGGCGGCCTTTTTCACGCGGGTTGGTGTCAGGCGGCGGCGACGGCCAAGCGGGCGCAGACGGCCTCGATCAGCAATTGCCGCGCCCGGTCGACGATGTCGTCCATCGACGGCGTGCGCACGAACATGGCGGCCGC
The DNA here is from genome assembly GCF_034427435.1 of Nitrospirillum goiasense. NCBI lineage: Bacteria > Pseudomonadati > Pseudomonadota > Alphaproteobacteria > Rhodospirillales > Azospirillaceae > Nitrospirillum > Nitrospirillum goiasense. The sequence continues at coordinate 1,376,239 of NZ_JAXQNP010000002.1, forward strand.
CCGTTCCTTCAGCTCGTCGCGCGTCGGCAGGGTGGGCATGGTCGGCATGTGCAGGTCGGACAGGCTGGGCATGTGCAGCTCGGGCATATGCAGCGAGGCCAGCATGGCCTCCGCCTGGGCCCGGGCGTTTTCCAGCTTGTGCTGCAGTTCGGTCTTCACGTCGGCCAGCGAGGGCGTGTCGGCCAAGGTGGCCTGCACCCGGGCGGCGATCTGCTCCACATGGAAGGTGGCGACCAATTGGCTGGCGGCCTTCTCGATGATGGCCTTGCCCAGCCGCTGCTCCCCCGCACCACGGCGGCGGGCGGGCGGTGCAGGTCCCAGGTGATGCCCACCCAGGACAGCGCCTTCAGGATGTAATAGGTGGTGTCGATCTCCCACCAGCGGAAGCCCTGGCAGGCGGCGCTCTGGTAGGCATGGTGGTTGTTGTGCCAGCCCTCGCCCATGGTCAGCAGGGCGAACCACCAGTTGTTGCGGCTGTCGTCGCCGGTCAGGTAACGGCGGCGGCCGTACACATGGGCCAGGGAGTTGATGCAGAAGGTGCCGTGGTAGGTGGCGACGGTGCTCCAGAAGAAGCCCACCACCAAGCCGGACCAGCCGGCCGCGAACCACACGGTGACGGCCAGGATGAAGGCCGGCAGGTAATGGAACCGGTCCAGGAAGCGCAGCTCGGGGAACTTGGCCAGGTCCGGCACGGCACCCAGGTCGGTCGTGTCATGGCGGGCCGTGAAGATCCAGCCCATGTGCGCGTACCAGAAGCCGCGCTGGGCCGGGGAGTGCACGTCCGCCGGCGTGTCGGAATAGCGGTGATGGTGGCGATGCTTGGCCGCCCACCACAGGATGCCGCGCTGGGCCGAGGTCTGGGCGATGAAGGCCAGGATGAACTGGAACCAGCGGCTGGTCTTGTAGGCGCGATGCGAGAAGTAACGGTGATAGCCACCGGTGATGCCGAACATGCGCAGGCCGTAGAGGCCCACCGCCAGGGCCACGTCTTGCCAATAGACGCCCGTCCAAATGGCGCCCAGGCAGGCCAGATGCACCAGGATGAAGGGCAGGGCGCCGGCGGCCTGGATGTCGTCCAGGTAATGGTCTGCCGGCTTTTGGGCGGCGTCGCGGGCGGGCTTGGTCACCGGGGGTCGTACTCCGTAAAGGGGCGGTAAAAGGCCGCACAAGGGGTGAGGCTACCGATTGGATACCAGGAATCGGCGGCCAAGCCGACTCCCCGTTTGGCGCGGATGTCCCCGACGCCCAGGGTAAGGGACAACCCTGAAGGGGAGATTAACACGGGGTGCCGCATCCGCGATTTGTGCTGGGTCAAAAAAGCTCAGAAGTCGGGGGACAGATCGTCCGGCAGGAGCTGGTCCCCGGCCCCGCTGCTGGCCTCGCCCTGCATCCACCAGCCGGATTCGGCCAGCTTGCCCTCGTACAGCTCCATCACCGGCTTCCGCAGGCGATCGACCAGCACCATGTCGTGCGTCGCCACCAGGCACGTGGTGCCCAGCTTGTTCAGCTCGATGAACAGCCGCATGATGCGCAGGCTCATTTCGCGGTCGATGTTGCCCGTGGGCTCGTCGGCGATGATCAGCTTGGGCCGGGTGACCACGGCCCGGGCGATGGCCACCAGCTGCTTCTGGCCGCCCGACAGGCGCAAGGGGCGCTCATCCAGCTTGGCCTTCAGGCCTACCCACGACAGCAGCTCCGTCACGCTTTCCTGCACGTGGGCCTCATCCTGGCCCGCCAGGCGCAAGGGCAGGGCGACGTTGTCGAACACCGTCAGGTGGTTCATCAGGCGGAAGTCCTGGAACACCACGCCGATCTGGCGGCGGAGGGCCGGCAGGGCCTTGCGCGGGGTCTTGGACAGCGGATGGCCCAGCAGGGTGATCAGGCCGCGGGACGGGCGTTCCGCCAGATACAGCAGCTTCAGCAGGCTGGATTTACCGGCGCCGGTGGGGCCGGTCAGGAAATGAAAGGACCCGGGCGCCAGTTCGAAGCTGATGTCGCGCAGCACCTCAGGCCCGGTGCCATAGCGCAGACCGACATTCTCGAAACGGACCAAAGGCGGGGCATCCTTGAAATGGAAAGAGCCCGGCCCGCCCGCTTATGGGCGGGGCGGGACCGGGCCCGATCCAGGCAACGGAGGGGCGCTTACTCGGCCGAGGCCGCTTCGGCGTCCGCGCGGTCGGTGGTCGGGAACAGGCCGGCCTTCTCGAACGCGGTCAGGGTTTCCTGCGCCCAGGCGCGCAGGTCGGTAAGGCCGCTGTGGCCGGTCCACACATCGATGCCGTAGCGCTTCTCCAGGTCGGCGTCGGTCATCTTCAGCGCGTCGCGGACGGAGATGAACTCCTTCTCCAGCAGCTTCCAGATGTCGCTTTCGCAGCGCTTGATGGTGATCAGGCCGACGCCCTGGCTCTGGAAGCTCTTCAGGCGGCGGAAGGACTGGTCGTTCTCATAGGGGCCGAAACCGCCCGCCACCTCGTTCAGCACCACGAAGCGGCGGCCGAAGGGCAGCCACTCGTTCTTGTCGAACGAATACTGGATCAGGGCGCGGGCGTCCTCGATGGCCTGGGCCTCGGCCTTGGTGGTGACGATCAGGTCGATGGGGTTGCTGTTGCGGCGGCGCAGCAGGGCGCCGGCGTTGCGCGCCTCGGCCCAGGCGAACAGGTCGGCGGCCACGTTGGCGCCCACGTCCACGACGTAGCCACCCTCCAGCAGGGTGCGGCCGAACTCGTCCCAATACTTGATGGCCAGGTTGGGGTCGGTCGAGGTCTTGATGTTGGTCAGCTGCTCGCCGATGCCCAGTTCCTTCACGCCGGCGAACAGCCGGCCGAACTTGGACCGCTGGTTCAGCGTGTCGCTGTCGGCGGCGGCCAGCTTCACGGGCGCGCCCTTCTGCTCGTGCTGCAGGACCAGCATCTGGGCCACCAGCGTCTTGCCCTGGCCGCCGGTCTTGGCCATCGAGATATAGGTTCGCGTCATGGGGTCGTTCTCCTGGTCCCGCATTCTTGGTGCCGGCGTCCTTGGCCGCCCACGTTCCCGTCGCCCCTGGGGCGATATCCCCTTGGAAAGGAACCCCGGGACGCGTCTGGCCACGGGGGTGGACGGCGTCGGGAGGACCCGTCCGGCCGGGCCTTGAATCGATACAGGTTTTCCCCCCGCGCTTCAACTGCGGGGGGCGGTCTTAACCGAAATCGCGTCCCGACGCCCCCCGCGACCCCGCCATCAGGCGCGGTGCTCCTGAAGCCGGGGCATGATTTCCACCAGGTTGCAGGGGCGGAACCGGTTGTCCAGTTGGTAGCGCAGGATCAGGTCCCAGCCGTCGCGGCAGGCGCTGGGGCTGCCCGGCAGGGCGAACAGGTAGGTGCCGCCCGCCACGCCGGCCGTGGCCCGGCTTTGCAGGGACGAGGTGCCGATCTTCTCATAGGACAAGGTGCGGAACATCTCACCGAAGCCATCGATTCGCTTCTCATAGACGCTCTCGAACGCCTCGGGCGTGACGTCGCGGCCGGTCAGCCCGGTGCCGCCGGTGGAGATGACGACGTCCACCGCCGGATCGGCGATCCAGGCGCGCAGCTGCGCCGCGATGGCCGCCTGGTCATCCTTCACGATGACGCGGGCGACCAGCACATGACCGGCGCCGGTCAACCGTTCCACCAGCGTGTCGCCGGACTTGTCGGTGGTGGAGTCGCGGGTGTCGGACACCGTCATCACGGCGATCTGCACCGGCAGGAAGGGGCGGGTTTCGTCGATGCGGGACAAGGGGGCGCTCCTGTTCTGGATGCCCCTTAAGTGAGGGGCGGGGGGCTGTCCGTCAACCGGGGGGCCGTCAACCGGGGAGATCAGACCTCGACCACTTCCAGCAGTTCGCCATCGGGGCCGAAGCAGCCACAGACCAGGGCGCCGTTGAAGCCGCAGCCGCCGTCCAGCGTGACGGCATGGGGCGTGGCCACCGGGCCGCCATGGCTGGGGTCATAGCCGCGCACCACGCGGCGGAAACCGGCATACGCGCCTTCGATGCGGTGCCAGGCGGCGCCGCCCCACCAGAAGCTGTCGCCCTGGGCGGCCAGGGGGCGGGAGGTGTCGATGCCGGCGTTCACGAACAGCAGCTCGGGCAGGCCCTCCTGCCGCCGCTCCGTATAGGCGGCGCGGCGCAGGGTGGCGAACAGGGTGTCATGGCCGGGGGCGGCGCGCTGGGCGGTGCGCAACTGCCCGGTCCAGCGCGCCAGCGACACCGCGCCGTCGCGGGCGGCCGCCACCCCCTGGTAGGCGCTGCCGCCATAAGCCGCCAGGGTGGCGTCCACGCCCTGGCTCATCATCCATTGCAGCACTTCGATGGGGTTGGGCGCGAATTGCAGCTGCAGCAGCTTCTGCCACATCTCCTCCTGCCCGCCGCGCAGGTAGACCAGGTCACTGACGATGACCCCGCGCACCGACAGCACGGCGCGGCGGAAGGACAGCAGTTCATCCACCGTGTCCCGCACGCGGGGGCCGCGACCGATCAGGTTGCCGAGATAGACCAGCCGGTCCCCCGGCTGGAAACGGGCGCCGATGTCGTCGTGCAACGCCGCCAGCCGGTCGACGTCGCCATGAATCGCCCCCACGGCCCAGATGCGCCGCGGGCGGCCCAGCACGACAAAGCGCTCTTGTTCGTTCATGCGATGGGTCAGACCGGCAGGGGAAAGTTGCCGATCAGTGTATGCGCCGCCGCCCCATGAAAAAAGGGGCGATCGACCGGGATCGCCCCTTTTTCCACTAAGTATAGTGATGTCGGCGCACCGTACCCCCAATGGGCGGATACCGGCGAGCCTTGGCGGCGGACGGCTTACGCCGCCTTCGCCAGCACCGCTTCCAGCCGCTCGGTGGCCTTGCGCTCATCGATCTTTTCCACGGCGGCCAGTTCGCGCGCCAGGCGCTCCAGCGCCGCGTGGTAGATCTGCCGCTCGCTGTAGGACTGGTCGGACTGGTCGGTGCCGCGGTGCAGGTCGCGCACCACCTCGGCGATGGACACGGGGTCGCCGGAGTTGATCTTGGCCTCATACTCCTGGGCGCGCCGGCTCCACATGATGCGCTTGATCTTGGACGGGCCCTGCAGGGTTTCCATCGCGTCCTTGATCCGGTCCTTGCTCGACAGGCGGCGCAGGCCGGCGTTCTTCGCCTTGGTCACGGGGACCTTCAGCGTCATGCGCTCCTTCTCGAAGGTGATGGCGTACAGCACCACCTCCATATCGGCGATGGCATGCTTTTCGATCGCCACGATGCGTCCAACCCCGTGGGCCGGGTAAACGACGTAATCACCAGTGACGAAATCGAGCTTATCGGTCATTTGGATCGGCTCTCACAATTCGGCTTTTAAAGTCCCGCCTCGGGGAGGCGGGCCTGGACGCCCGGAACGGCATGCAAAGGTCGCTGTCGGCCTGCCAGGGGCCGCGACAACGGACAGACAGCACGAAGGCGCTGGGGGAATGTGGCACGCTTAAGCGTTCGCGAACGGCGTGCCTATTCTCGCGTCCAGAACTATAACCGATATGACGATGCGATGACAGGTCAACAAGACCACGTTCGACTTAAGTTCCTGGTATGGCCCAGGATGTCGGACATGCGAATCGCGCATGTCTTAGGCACAAGCCGCTTAAGATTTGGGCGGCTCCGCCGAAAAGAAAGACAAAGCGCCGCCCGGCCCGGTGGCTGGCGGCGCTTGATGCCCGTCTCAGTTGCCGTTGCCGGGCTTGTCGCTGAAATAGGTCTTGAACTTGTCCGGCACGCCCTTGAAGGCGTCGGCGTCCGCCGGGGCGGGCTTCTTGCGGTTCAGGTTGGGCCAGGCGGCGGCGTACTGGCGGTTCATCTCCAGCCATTCCTCGGCGCGGCCGTCGGTGTCCGGCAGGATGGCTTCGGCCGGGCATTCCGGTTCGCAGACGCCGCAGTCGATGCATTCATCGGGGTGGATGACCAGCATGTTGTCACCCTCGTAGAAGCAGTCCACGGGGCACACTTCCACGCAGTCGGTGTACTTGCACTTGATGCACTGCTCGGTCACGACATACGGCATTGCTCGCACTCTCCTTGAAAACCCGGTTCCCCAGGCGCCCGGACCAGGGCGGCCTCTCCAGCGGGGTGGCACGGGGGCACGTATAGCCCGATATCGCCCGAGGGTATAGCACCCGCGAGCGTCGGCGAAACCTACGTCGTCCGGATAGCGGCCGGATGACAGCGGGAGAGGTAGAACATGCGTGGGGCGGGCGCAACAGGGTTCAGCGTGCGCGGGTGGTGGCCCCCGTCCGCGTCCAGCGCACGCCACACGTAAAAAGAGCATGTCCGATTGAAATTGACTTATCGATATGGATAGTCTGGCCCAAGACCGGGGAGAGGTAGGAACGGCATGACGGCGCACGGCGACAATGGCCAGGCGGAAGACCCACCCGGGATGACCAGGCGGTGGGACTCGGGCTCCGTCGAGCCGTCGCCGGCCATGGCGGCGGAGCTTTACGCCGTCCTCCAGCGCTTTTCCCAGGCCATCGTCGTGTTCGGTCCCGATGACCGGGTGGTGTTCGCCAACGACCGCTACCACGACATGTTCCCCCGCTCGCCGCCACCGGGCGCCATCCTGGGCTGGCGCTTCGAGAACCTGCTGCGCCATTCCATCGCCGCCGGGCAGGTGCCGCAGGCGGAGGCGGATCCGGAGGCGTACATCGCCCGGCGCCTGGCCCAGCGCGGCATGTCCCAGCGCGGCCTGGCGCGCGAAGGGCTGATTGGCGACCGCTGGTACCGCGCGGTGGAGGAGCGCATCCCGGGAGGCGGCCTCGTCCTCAGCTACAACGACATCACCGACCGCCGCCTGGCCGAGGACGAGGTGCGGCGCAAGTCCGCCATCCTCAGCGCGGCCATGGAGGCGGTGCCCGGCGGCTTCATGGTGATGGACGAGGACTTCAATTTCGTGGTGTGGAGTCGCAACTGGCCCGCCATCGGCGGCGCCACGGACGAGATCATCCGCACCTATCCCAACATGCCCGATCTGGCCCGCTGGCAATCGCGCCGGGGCGACTATGACGGTATCCGGCTGGATCCCACCCAGTTCGACCCGGCGGCCATCGCCTCCATCCCCTGGCTGGGCCGTCTGCTGGCCTTGCAGGCGGCCCGTCCCCCACAGCTGATTCCCAGCGATGAGGAACGGGAGCTGTTGGTGCAATGGCAACTGCTGCGCTACCGGCCCGAGGGCCGGCCGGACGGGGAGCGCGCGGAAGGCACCGGCACCATCCACATCGGTGGCGAGGACGGCCGCATCGTCGAATTCCGTCGCAACCGCATGCCCGGCTTGGGTTGGGTGTCGATCTACAACGACGTCACCGAACGTTACCGCCATGAGGAGGAGACGGCGCGCGCCCATGCCGAGACGGCGCGCGCGCTGCAGGACCTGCGGGATACACAGGAAAGCTTGGTGCAGGCGGAAAAGCTGGCGTCCCTGGGTGAGCTGGTGGCCGGCGTGGCGCACGAGTTGAACACGCCGGTGGGCATCAGCTACACCGCCGCCACCTTCCTGGCCGACCGCCTGCGCGACTTCCGGGCGGAATTGGCGAGCGGACCACCCCGCCGGGCGTCCCTGATGGACTTCCTGGATTTGGTGGAGGAGACGGCCAGCCTCATGACCGTCAACGCCGGCCGCGCCGCGCGCCTGGTGCAGAGCTTCAAGAACATCGCCGTCGACCAGACCAGCGACGAACGGCGCCTGTTGTCGCTGAAGCCCTATCTGGAGGAGATCGCCATCAGCCTGGGCCCGCAATGGAAGCGGCCGGGCCATACGTTGACGATAGACTGCCCCGCCACCCTGGTGCTGGACACCTACCCCGGGGCGCTCAGCCAGGTGCTGACCAACCTCATCGTCAACGCCACCCTGCACGCGTATCCGCCGGGGCAGGCGGGGCGGCTGACCATCACCGCCTCTTCCCTGCCGCCGACGCCGGCTGCGGCGGGGCGGCCGCCGGTGGAGCATGTGGAAATCTTGTTCTCCGACGATGGCAAGGGCATCCCGGCGGAGGCCTTGCCCCGCATTTTCGACCCGTTTTTCACCACCCGCCGCGGGGCCGGCAGCACGGGCCTGGGGCTCAATATCGTCTTCAACCTGGTGACCCGCACCTTGGGCGGCCGCATCGAGGTGGACAGCGCCCCCGGCCGGGGCACCCGCTTCTTCCTGCGCCTGCCCAAGGTCGCGCCCCAGCCGCCGGCGCCGCCGCCCGCCGAGGCGGAGATCGTGGCCGTCCCGGGCTGACCACGGCGGGCGGTGTGCACCCCCGGTGTGCTTCGCCGGGCAGCCGGTGCTTGCCCCCGCTGGACCGGCCCACTACGGTGGGAACGGCGGTCGGCACCCATGCCGGCGCGCGGGGGGCTTTGGGGGCCGTGCCTATGGGGATATCGTCGCGCTGCCGGGCAGGGGGCCGCCGCCTGGCGCTGTGGGCTGGCCTGCTCCTGATGGCAGGTCCTTCAATTCCTGCCCTGGCCGCCAATCCCCAGTCCGGAAAAACGCTGGTCCGTTCCATCGGCGGGGTGCCGCTGACCCTGGACCCGCAGCGCGCCGACCTGGGATCGGAAAGCCTGGTGATCAACGATCTGTTGGAAGGCCTGCTGGCGCCCGATGGCCGGGGGGGCGCCCGGCCCGCCTTGGCGGAAAGCTGGACCGTCTCCCCCGACGGCCGCATCTACACCTTCAGGCTGCGGGCGGACGCCGCCTGGTCGGACGGCACGCCGGTGACGGCGGATGACTTCGTCTTTTCCTGGCGGCGCCTGGCGGACCCGCGCACCGCGTCGCCCTTCGCCTTCTACATGGGCATCGTGGTGAACGGGGAGGCCATCGCCAAGGGTGCGATCAAGGACCCCCGGCGCTTGGGCGTGACGGCCCTGGACGCCCACACCTTCCAGGTGGAGCTGGTGCGGCCCACCGCCTATTTCCTCGCCATGTTGCAGCACCAGGCCTTGTTCGCCGTGCAGAAGGCCAGTGTGCAGGCCTATGGCGACGCCTTCACCCAGCCCGGCCATTACGCCGCCAGCGGGCCCTATGTCCTGGTTGAAGACGCGGCCGGCGATCACCTGACCCTGGCGCGCAATCCCGCCTATTACGACCGGGCGAAGGTCGCCATCGATACCGTGCGCGACCTGCCGCTTCAGGACCGCGAGGCGGAGACGCGGCTGTTCCAGGAGGGGACGCTGCAGGCGACGTACGAGTTGCCGGTGGACCAGGTGGCCTGGGCACGGACGGCGTTGCCGGACGCCTTCGTCAGCGCCGAGGCCTACGACACCTATTTCCTCAGTTTCAACCTGCGCAACGAGCCGTGGAGGTCGTCCCCCGCCCTGCGTGAGGCGCTGACCCTGGCCGTGGACCGGGAGGCGCTCGCCACGGGCGTCCTGGCGGGGGAGAGGCCGGCCTACAGCTATGTGCCGCGCCTGGAACCCGGCCCTGGTGTACCGGGATACGAACCGGGCTGGCCCGCCTGGCGCGACCTGTCCCAGGCGGAGCGGGAGCGGCGGGCGCGGACCCTGATGGCCGAGGCCGGCTATGGCCCCGGGGGCAAGCCGCTGCCGGTCATCACCCTGTTGCATCCCACGGGCGCCAACTGGCAGTCCGCCGCCGCCGCGGTGGCCCGCCAGTGGCACGCGGTGCTGGGGGTCGAGGTGCGCCTGGAGGGGCGGGATTTCCAGGCGGTGATCGACGAGGCCGGTAAGAAAGCCTTCAAGGACGTGGTCTTCGCGTCCTGGATCGGCGACTACCCCGATGCCAACAGCTTTCTGGCGTTGATGCGGGCGGATGCCGGCCGCGAGAATTACCCCAGCTATGCCAACCCCCTGTTCGACGCGCTGGTGGACGAGGCCAACGGCGAGGCCGATCCGGGGCGTCGCGCCAGCCTGCTGCGCCGGGCGGAACGTTTGCTGATGGACGACACCCCCCTCATCCCGCTGTTCCACAAGAGCATGCGGCGGCTGGTGTCGCCCCACGTCACCGGCTGGGTCCCCAATCCCTTGGATCTGACACCCAGCCGCTTTCTCGATGTGACGCCGTAAGGGGCTGCGCGTTGTCTAGCGTCCCCGGTCCACGGCTGGGCCGCGGGCGTTGGGCGCCGTGGGCGGGTGGTCGGGCGCCGGCGGCGTGTCCCAGCCATGGGCCAGGGTGCTCTCCGCCATGGGGATCAGGACCTGCCCCAAATCCACCGGCACCTGGAACCCGGGTCTGCCCGGATCGGGACAGGAGGCGGACTTGGCGCGCAAGGCCCAGCCATCGGGCAGGGGGCGGTCCCAGACGAACACGGCGCAGGGCCCCGTCAGCGGTGGCCGGGGCCTGTAGGTCTCGTCGATTGGGAAACCGGGATAATTGCCCCGGACGCTGCCGGCCGCGCCGGCGAAGGTCTGCGGGGTGAGGGGCGGTGGCGCCGGGGGAACCGGCCCCGGTTCGGCGCACGCCGACAAGCCCATCAACGCGCCACCCACGCACCACCATCGCTTTGCCATTGTTCCCCCTTGCGCGACCTATGCGCGCGCCCATCCCAACGAGGGATGCGGGGCGACGGCGGCGGCCGTGGGGCGGAACCATGGCGTTTTCAGGGCGGCCGGAGGCGGTGGCCGACAGGGCGCAAACAACAAAACACCCGCCGGACGCGCTGCCCGGCGGGTGTCTTGGTACTGCATCACGCGTGCGACCGGGGCGGCGCCTGACGGCGGCCGCCTGGGCTCACAACAGGCGCCTTAGGCGTCCTTGTTGTTCATGCCGCGGCCGGTGGTGCGCTCGGAGATGCGGGCCGACTTGCCGCGGCGATCGCGCAGGTAGTACAGCTTGGCGCGACGCACGTCACCCTTGCGGATCAGCTCGATGCTGTCCAGGCGCGGGCTGTACAGCGGGAACACGCGCTCCACGCCTTCGCCGTAGCTGATCTTGCGGACGGTGAAGCTGGAGTTCACGCCGGCGTTGCGGCGGGCGATGACGACGCCCTCGTAGGCCTGCACGCGCTCGCGCGACCCTTCGACGACCTTCACGTTCACCTTCACGGTGTCGCCCGGGGAGAATTCCGGGACCGCACGGGTGGCGGTCAGCTTTTCAATCTGCTCTTGCTCGAGCTTCTGGATGATGTTCATGGCACTCAACTCCACATGATGACAATGGCCAGCCTCACGGCGGTCAATCCAGGTTTGGCACAGGCGCCGTTTCCACGGTGGTATCCACCAGGGAAACGCCATCCTCTAGGGTCGAACCGCCTTTCGGCTTGCGCCGGCGGCGGCTCTTGGTTTCGGCCTTGGGCCGGCTCTCCTCGTAGCGCCGCCACAGGTCCGGTCGCCGGTCCCTGGTGATGCGCTCCGCCTCGGCCAACCGCCAGGCTTTCACCTTCTCATGGTGCCCCGAGAGTAGAACCTCGGGCACCGCGCGGTCCTGCCAGACGGCCGGCCGCGTGTAGTGGGGATACTCCAGCAATCCCCGCTCGAAACTCTCTTCGCCCGCCGTCTCGACATTGCCCATGACGCCCGGCAACAGCCGGACGCAGGCGTCGATCAGGCACAGCGCCGCGGGCTCACCCCCGAAAGCACAAAATCCCCGAGGCTCACTTCCTCGAGGCCCTGCGCTTCCAGGACCCGTTCATCCACCCCCTCATACCGGCCGCACAACAGTGTGAGGCTGGGCGCCGATACGAGTTCCCGTACCAGCGCCTGGTCCAGCACACGTCCACGCGGCGAGAGGTAGATCGCCCGGCCCCGTTCCCTCTGGTCCTGGCTCAGCCGCGACCGGCTGTCGGTCAGGGCTGCATCCAGGACGTCGGGCCGCATGACCATACCTGGTCCGCCGCCGAACGGGGTGTCGTCCACGGAGCGGTGTTTATCACTCGCGAACGACCGGATGTCCACTGATTCCAGCGACCAGGTGCCATTTTCAAGCGCTTTCCCCGCCAGGCTCATGCCCAGCGGTCCCGGAAACATCTCCGGGAACAGGGTCAGCACCGTCACATGCCAGCCGGCCGTCATCGAATCAGGCCTCTTCGTCACCGTGGCCCTCGTGGGCCTCGGGCGCGTCTTCTTCCGTGGTCATGGCCTCGTCAGCGGCGGGGCCACCTTCCATCTCGGCCAGTTCCTCCGGCGTCGGCTTGACCTTCTCGAACAGGCCGGCCGGCGGTTCCACCGTCACCACGCCCGCCTTCACGTCCACCACCGGGACGGCGGCGCGGGTGAAGGGTATGGTGACCGTCTTGCCGGACGCCGCGTGCGCGATCTCCAGCATGTCGCCGCCACCGAAGTCGTAGATGGCCTTGATCTCGCCGAAGGGCTCGCCATCGGCCGTGGTCGCCATCAGGCCGATCAGGTCGGCGTGATAGAACTCATCCTCGTCCTCGGTCGCCGGCAACTGGTCGCGGGCGATGTACAGGCGGGTGCCCTTGAGCGCGTCGGCCGCGTCGCGGTCGCGCACGCCCTGCAATTCCGCCAGGAAATGATCCTTGCCCATGCCGGTCATGGTCAGGGCGAAGGCGCGGGCGCCCGATTCGTCGGTCAAGGTGCCATAGGCGAACAGCGATTCCGGCACAGCCGTGAAGCTCTTCACCTTGACGCGGCCGCGCACCCCGTGGCTGCCCACGAACTGCCCGACGCAGATGCGCGTGGCGGTTTCCATAACGATACTCTCTGGAAGACTGTAGGCGGCGGAAAAGCTGAACGGGGGCGGTCACCCGCCCCCGTCGCAACCTGTCAGCCTTGGTGCCGGTCCGGCCGCCCTTGTCGCCAAGGGGGACGGTCGGCCTCAGGTCAATCAGCCCTCGGTGCTGGCGGCGGCAGCGGCGGCCAGCTTGGCGCGCTCCTGGGCCTTCGCCTTCGGGGCGGACTTCTTCGGGGTCTCGCGGACCTTCGGCAGCTCGATGATGTTGGCGCGGCCCAGGAACAGGGCGACGCGGTCGGTCGGCTGGGCGCCCACGGACAGCCAGTGGCGGGCGCGCTCTTCCTTCAGGGTGACGCGCTCGGCGTGCTCACGCGGCAGCATCGGGTTGTAGGTGCCGATCTTCTCGATGAAGTTGCCATCGCGGGGCGAACGGCTGTCGGACACGACGATGCTGTAGAACGGACGCTTCTTGGCGCCACCGCGGGCCAGACGAATCTTGAGGGACATTTCTTACTTCCTGACTCTGATGTTGAACTGAAGATGATGGTGAAACGCGGATACTAAAACCTGGCTGGGGATCAGCGGCCCTTGGGCATCAGGGCCGACAGGCCCTGGCGCATCAGGCCCTTTTTCCCCAGTTTCTTGAACTTGCGCATCATGTCGGCCATGTCCTGGTACTGCTTCAGCAGCCGGTTGACGTCGGCCACCGTGGTCCCGGACCCCAGCGCGATGCGGCGCCGGCGCGATGCGTTCAGCAACTTGATGTCGCGGCGCTCCTTCTGGGTCATGGAGGTGATGATCGCCTCCTGACGCTTCAGCATGCGCTCGTCGATGTTGGCCTTGGACAGCTGGTCCTTGATCTTGCCCACGCCGGGCAGCATGGACAGCATGCCGCCCATCCCGCCCATCTTCCGGATCTGGCGCAGCTGGGACAGCATGTCATCCAGGTCGAAGTTGCCCTTTTCCATCTTCGCGGCAAGCTTCTCGGCTTCCTCGCGGTCGATGGTCTCGGCGGCCTTCTCCACCAGGCTGAGCACGTCGCCCATGCCCAGGATGCGGCCGGCGATGCGGTCGGGGTGGAAGGCCTCCAGCGCGTCGATCTTCTCGCCGGTGCCCAGCAGCTTGATGGGGCGGCCGGTGATCTGGCGCATCGACAGGGCGGCGCCGCCCCGGGCGTCGCCGTCGATGCGGGTCATGACGATGCCGGTGACGCCGACCTTGTCATTGAAGTTGGTGGCGACGGTGACGGCGTCCTGGCCGGTCATGGCGTCCACCACCAGCAGGCTTTCCACCGGCTTGGTGACGTCGCGGATGCGCACCACCTCGTCCATCAACTCCTCGTCGATGGCAAGGCGGCCGGCGGTGTCCAGCATGACGACGTCATAGCCTTCCAGCCGGCCGACGCGCATGGCGCGCTGGGCGATGGTCACCGGGTCTTCGCCGGGAACGATGGGCAGGGTGGCCACGTCCACTTGCTCACCCAACACCCGCAGCTGTTCCTGGGCGGCCGGGCGTCGCGTGTCCAGCGACGCCATCAGCACCTTCTTCTTCTCGCGGGTCTTCAGCAGGCGGGCGATCTTGGCGGTGCTGGTGGTCTTGCCCGAGCCCTGCAGGCCCAGCATCAGCACCGGCACCGGCGCCTCGGCGTTGAGGTTGATGCCCTCGTTCTGCTCGCCCAGCATCTCGACCAGATGGTCGTGGACGATCTTGATGACCATCTGGCCGGGGGTGATGGAGCGCAGCACCTCCTGACCGACGGCCTTTTCCTTCACGCCGTTGATGAAGGACTTGACCACGGGCAGGGCCACGTCGGCCTCGAGCAGGGCCACGCGCACCTCGCGCAGCGCAGCACCAACGTCCTCTTCGGTGAGGGCGCCGCGCCGACGCAGCCGGTCGAAGATGTCGCCGAGCCGTCCTGTCAAGCCGTCAAACATAACCCGTCCTGGCCATTGCCGTTCCGATCTTCACCCGCCCCCCTAGTCCAAGCGTCCGGTCAGGCCCATTTGCCCAAACGAAAAGCGCCAGTGCACGAAACTCGTGGACTGGCGTCGCGCCTTGGCGCGGGGTGCGGTTCGACCCGGTTTCCAAACCGGAACCCGTGGTCGAGGTTGGGCTATCTAGCCCGATGGCGGACGTATGTCAATGCTTCAGAAGGGCGGCGAGCCTTGCGGAAAATACGGCGAACGGAGCACCAAGTACGGATCCCGGCGGCGGGGCGCCAATCAAAGCGGTCGATGGCTCATGGCCCGCGCCGAAGCCCTGTGTCAAAGGCCTGCGGATGTGTGGCAGATCATATGCGGCGTCCGCTATTTCACCTAAAGGCTGGCCTCGTGTGCGCGGGGCCTCTTCCAGCCAGCGTTTAAGATAAGGTATGAACGGATTATCGGGATAATCTTAGGTTAATCTCACCGCCCCTGGCGGAGATGGATTGCGGGGGAGGACCGGCCCCCGCGGAGGCGTGTATGTCGATGTCGTCCGGCCGAAATGCCGAACCCGAACGGTCAAGGATGAGCCAGACGGAGTTGCTGGCGATCATTGGCAAGCACCGGGCCTTCCTGACGAAGCAGCCCGGCGGTGTGCGGGCCAGCTTCAAGCTGCGTGACCTTTCCCATATGGATCTGTCGGGCCTGAACCTGGCGGAGGCCGATTTCTCGGGCGCCAAGCTGTTCGGCGCCCGCATGGTCGACTGCGTCCTGACCGGCGCGTCCCTCTATGCCGCCGACCTGCGCCTGGCCAACCTCGAACGCTCGGACCTGCGTCGGGCCGACCTGCGCGGCGCCTGCCTGCGCGGCGCCGTGCTGAACCAAGCCTCCATGGCCGAAGCCGATCTGCGCGAAGGCACCATCATGCACGTCCGCAAGGACGGCAGCATCACCCCCCACGAGTTCGACGACGTGCCGGTGCAGACGGAGCTGTCATGCGCCACGGTCGTTGGGGCGGACCTCAGCCGGGCCAAGCTGTCCAACACCTTCCTGGTGCAGTCGGATCTGACCGATTGCATCATGCGCGGCGCCAAGATGGCGCGCGCCAACCTGACCAACACCAACCTGACCGGCTGCGACCTGAAGGGCGCCGACCTGACCGGCGCCAACCTGACCGGCGCCAAGCTGCACGGCGCGGATTTGACCGGCGCGGAATTGGGGCTGGCCCGCTTCGCCGGCGCCCTGATGATGGGTACCATCCTGGACGACAACGCCCGGCGCGCCGAAGAGGTGCTGGAGGGCATACACGCCCCGACGCCGGAGGATGCCGGCCTGGATCTGTCCGCCATGCTGGTCCTGCATTCGGAATGGGTGGAGACCGGGGGGCGCGAGGGCGCCCGTGCCGACCTGTCCAGCCTGGACCTGAGCGGCGTGGATCTCGGTGGGACGAACCTGTCGGCGGCCCTGCTGCACTGCGCTTGCCTGCGCAAGGCCAGCCTGGTGGGCACGTCGCTGCCCATGGCCGACCTGTCGCTGGCCGACCTGCGCGACGCCGACCTCAGCCGGGCCGACCTGCGCGGGGCCTCGCTGGAGCGGGCCACCCTCAATGGGGCGCAGCTGGTGCGGGCGGACCTGGGCCCCGTCTTGATCCAAAGCTCCACCGGCCGGTTGTGGAGCGCCAACCTGCACCGCGCCCGCCTGGACGGCGCCAACCTCACCGGCGCCATGCTGAAGCGCGCCGTGCTGTCCCAATCCTCGCTGGTGGGGGCGGTGCTGAAGGATGCGGAACTGTCGGACGCCAAGATGGCGGGGGCGGACCTGCGCGATGTCGACCTTGCCGAGGCGGACCTGGACGGGGCCGACTTGGCGGATGCGGTCGGCATGGTTCACTGATCCTGCGCCCAATCATCCGCTCCCATTGGCCCCGCTCCGGTGGTCGCGGCCTAGTTTCGCCCTAATTTCCTGGCAAATCTGTCGCACGATTCCCGCCGCCCGCCTTTCCCTGCCTGACGGACGCCCATGCTGTTGCCCACACAAGACCGCCCTGTCCGCCGCCTCACGCTCGGCCTGCTGGTGGCCGGCCCCTTCCTGTTCGGCCTGTGGGCCGTGCTTCTGGGCCAGGACGGCAACTGGGACCTGCGCAACTATCACTGGTACAACGCCTACGCCTTCCTGACCGGGCGCTGGGGCATGGACGTGGCGCCGGCGCAGGTGGCCAGCTTCTACAACCCCACCCTGGACCTGCCCTTTTTCCTGGCGGCCCAGGTCTTGCCGGCCCGGGTGGTGGAATTCCTGCTGGGCAGCATCCAGGGCGCCAACCTGGTTCTGCTGTACGGTCTGGCCTGGGCGGTGCAGCGGCCGGTGACGCCGGAGCGGCGGCGCGCCCTGGTGGCCCTGGCCGTGGCGGTGTGCGGCATGGTGGGCGGTGGCCAGGTGGGCCTGCTGGGCACCACCTTCTATGACAACGTCATCAGCCTGTTCGTGCTGGGCGGCATGCTGGTCGCCATCGGTGGGAATGGCGCGGCCTGGGATGGCCCCAACGGCCCCGCCTTCCGCCGTGTGGCGCTGGCGGGATTGCTGGTGGGCAGCGGCGTGGGGCTGAAGCAGCCCACCATCGTCTTCGCCGTGGGCACCTGCGCCGCCTTCCTGCTGGCCGGTGGCGCGCCGTGGCGCCGCCTGTTCCTGTCCTTCTTCTTCGGGCTGGGCGTGCTGGCCGGCATGGCCCTCTTTTCCGGCCACTGGATGTGGTTCCTGTGGAGCCATTTCCAGAACCCGCTGTTCCCCTATTTCAACAACGTCTTCCATTCCCCCTGGGGCACGCCCGATCCCTACCGGGACGACAAGTTCATCCCCAAGGGGGCCTTGGCCGCCGCCGTGTTCCCCTTCGCCTGGGCACGGGACCCCAAGCTGGTGGGCGAGATCATTTTCCGGGATTACCGGGTGCTGGCGGCCTATGTCGTGCTGGTGCTGACGGGGGCCGTGGCCCTGGTCCGCTGGGCGCGGGGGCTGTACGCCGTCCAGGCCCCCGTGGTGGACACCACGGGCCATGCCCGCGCCCGGCGCTATCTGCTGCTGGCGGGCGCCCTGAGCTACCTGGTGTGGCTGAAGCTGTTCGCCATCTACCGCTATCTCATCCCGCTGGAGATGCTGGCGCCGGTGCTGATCCTGGCGGCCGTGTCGCTGTGGCCGGCCCCGGCCCGCGCGCGGGGGGCCGTCATCGCCCTGCTGTTGCTGGCGCTGGCCGCCACCGGCCAGTCGGGCACCTGGGCCCGCGTGCCCTGGGGCGACCGCCCCTTCGACGCCAAGGTGTCGGAGGTGCAGGCGCCCGCCGTCCCCCGGCCGGACCATACCGTCATCCTGATGACGGGCTATGCCCCCACCAGTTTCCTCATTCCGGGATTCCCGCCGCAGATCCCGTTCCTGAGGGTGCAGAGCTATTTCATCCACCCCGACCAGGGCGACATCCTGCTGAACCGGCAGATGCGCCAGCGCATCGACCAGGGCATCGCCAACGGGGATGACTTCTACCTGCTGGTGGCGCATTGGGAGACGTGGACCATAGACCAGATTTTGCCACGCTATGGCCTCAAGGGCGCCGGGGAACCCTGTCAGCCTGTGACCTCGACCTTGGACGAGCCCATGCTGTTGTGCCGCATCGTACCGCTGCAACCGGCGGCGGCCCGTGATATGAACCCCGTCAACTGACGCCTATTTTCGAGGATTCCCCGCGATGGTAGACACCACCGCCTTCACTCCGGACGCCGCGCGCCGCCCCACCGTGGCCGTCCTGGTGCCCTGCTATAACGAGGAAGCCGCCATCGCCAAGGTGGTCGCCGATTTCAAGGCGGCCCTGCCCGACGCCACCGTCTACGTCTATGACAACAACTCCAAGGACCGGACGGTGGAGGTGGCGCGCGCCGCCGGTGCCGTCGTGCGGACCGAGCCGCTGCAGGGCAAGGGCAATGTGGTGCGCCGCATGTTCGCCGACATCGAGGCGGACGTGTACGTGATGGTCGACGGCGACGACACCTATCACGCCGCCAGCGCCCCGGCCCTGGTCAACCGGCTGGTGACCGAGCAGTTGGACATGGTGAACGGCGCCCGCGTGACGGAGATCGAGGCGGCCTACCGCCCCGGCCATCGGTTCGGCAACCTGTTGCTGACGGGCCTGGTGACCTTCATTTTCGGCAAGCGCACCAACGACATGTTGTCGGGCTACCGCGTCTTCTCCCGCCGCTTCGTCAAGTCCTTCCCGGCGCTGGCCGGCGGCTTCGAGACGGAGACGGAGCTGACGGTGCATGCGCTGGAGCTGCGCATGCCCATCGCGGAGGTGGAGACCCCCTATAAGGACCGGCCGCCCGGGTCGGTCAGCAAGCTGTCCACCTACAAGGACGGCATGCGCATCCTGTGGATGATCACCAAGCTGGTGAAGGAGGAACGGCCCATGCTGTTCTTCGGCATTGCCGCCCTCCTGTTCGCCCTGCTGTCGGTCATTCTGGGCATTCCCATCTTCGTCACCTTCGTGGAGACGGGCCTGGTGCCCCGCCTGCCCACGGCGGTGCTGGCCACCGGCCTCATGATCCTGGCCTTCCTGTCGCTGACCTGCGGCCTGATCCTGGACACGGTGACCCGTGGCCGGCGGGAGATGAAGCGCTTGCGCTACCTGGAAATCCCCGCGCCGGATTTCGCCCCGCTGGGCCGGGGCTGAGCGGCGGTGACGCATCAGCCTGAGGGCCAGCCCCCTTCCGGCAACCCGAAGCAGGTGAAGGCGGAGGTCATGTCCTTCGCCCTCATCGGCGTGGCGGGCCTGCTCGTGGACATGGGCGCCTTGTGGGTGGCCATGAACCCGCTGGGCTTGGACAAGCACAGTGCGGGTTTCTTCTCCTACTTCGTGGCGGCCACCTTCACCTGGTGGATGAACCGGCGGTTCACCTTCACCGGCGCCAGCCGGCGGCGGGCCTTGCACCAGTGGGCCAAGTTCCTGGCGGCCAACGCCGTGGGCGGCGTGGTCAACCTGTCGGTCTACAACCTCATCGTCTGGCTGGACGCGCCGGCCTTCGCCGTCGCCCTGCTGCCCTGGCTGCCCGCGCTGTGGCCCTATGGCGCCAAGGGTGCGGGTTCCCTGGCCGGCATGGGCTTCAACTTCGTCCTGTCCAAGATGCTGGTGTTCGGCCACAAGGCGCCCAGGGCCTGAAGTGAAACGACCAAGCGGCATGAGCGTGCTCATGCCGTAGGCCGCGACCGCGGCCGCCGGAGGTTTCCGGGGAACGAAGTGGACTGGAAGCCGAGGACAGCCAAGGGGCGCATGCCCCGCCGGCGCTTGAGGCAGATAAACGAGGCACACCAAACCAACAAGCCGGCCCTGCCGGGCACGCCCATGGACAGGGGGCGGATCGTCGCCATATAACCGGGCATCATGGCGCGCCGGTTTCTCAAGATGCACGGGCTGGGCAACGACTTCGTCGTTCTGGATGCCCGCACCACCCCCCTGTCCTTGACGGGCGCGCAGGCGCGCGTCCTGGCCGACCGCCGCTTCGGTGTCGGCTGCGACCAGATCATCATCCTGGAACCGCCGCAATCGGCCGGCGCCGATGTCTTCATGCGCATCCTGAACCCGGACGGCAGCGAGTCCGGCGCCTGCGGCAACGCCACGCGCTGCGTCGCCTCGCTGGTCGCGGCCGAAGGGGCCGGACGCGACCGTCTGACGGTGGAAACCATCAGCGGCCTGCTGCCCGCGGTCCGCCACGCCGATGGTCTGGTGACGGTGGACATGGGGCCCGCCCGCCTGGACTGGGGCCAGATTCCGCTGGCCGAGCCCGCCGACACCCTGGCGCTGGACGTGGCCGCCGGCCCGCTGTCCAGCCCCTGCGCCGTCAACATGGGCAACCCCCACGCCGTGTTCTTCGTCGACGATGCGGAGGCGGTGGATCTTCCCCAATGGGGACCGCAGCTGGAACACCACACCGCCTTCCCGGAGCGCGCCAATATCGAGGTCGCGACCGTCGTGGCGCCCGGCCGGGTGCGCATGCGGGTGTGGGAACGCGGTGCCGGTATCACCTTGGCCTGTGGGTCCGGCGCCTGCGCCACCCTGGTGGCCGCCGCCCGGCGGGGCTTGACCGGACGCAAGGCTGACATCGTCATGGATGGCGGCACCCTGACCATCGAGTGGCGCGAGGATGGCCATGTGCTGATGACCGGGCCGGTGGCCACGGCCTTCAGTGGCGAGTTGGATGACGCCTTGCTGGCGGGCGCCGGGCGATGAGTGCCGAGCACGCTGACACTGATCATGGGCACGAGCACCGCCAGGAAGGCTCCGGCCCGGAGATTTCGGGCGAGGCCGGCGGACCGCAGGTCGTCACCTTCGGCTGCCGCCTGAACGCCTACGAGTCCGAGGTGATGCGCGACCACGCGCGCGCCGCCGGCCTGGGCCCCGTGCTGATCTTCAACACCTGCGCCGTGACCTCGGAAGCCGAGCGCCAGGCCCGCCAGGCCATCCGCAAGGCAAGGCGCGAGAACCCGGACACCCGCATCGTCGTCACCGGCTGCGCCGCCCAGGTCAACCCCGGCACCTTCGCCGCCATGCCCGAGGTGGACCAGGTCCTGGGCAACGACCTGAAGCTGAAGGCCGAGAGCTGGACCAGCTTCGGCGCCGGCCAGGCGGAGCGGGTGATCGTCAACGACATCATGTCGGTGCGCGAGACCGCCAGCCACCTGATCCAGGGCATGGAGGGCCGCGCCCGCGCCTTCATCCAGGTGCAGAACGGCTGCGACCACCGCTGCACCTTCTGCATCATCCCCTATGGCCGGGGCAATTCCCGCTCCGTCCCCATGGGCGAGATCGTGACCCAGGTGCGCACCCTGGTGGAGCAGGGCTACCGTGAGGTGGTGCTGACCGGCGTGGACGTCACCAGCTATGGCCCCGACCTGCCGGGCGCGCCCACCCTGGGCCAGATGATCCGCCGGCTGCTGGCCCTGGTGCCGGAGCTTCCGCGTCTGCGCCTGTCCTCGCTGGACCCGGTGGAGATCGACGACGACCTCTGGCGCCTGATCGCCGAGGAACCGCGCCTGATGCCCCACCTGCACGTCAGCCTGCAGGCAGGCGACGACATGGTGTTGAAGCGCATGAAGCGCCGGCACAGCCGCGCCGACGCCGTTGCCTTCTGCCAGCGCGCGCGCGACCTGCGGCCGGACATGGTGTTCGGCGCCGACCTCATCGCCGGCTTCCCCACGGAAACCGATGAAATGTTCCAGAACACCCTGGACGCCGTGGCCGACTGTGGCTTGACCTGGCTGCACGTCTTCCCCTACAGCCCGCGCCCCGGCACGCCCGCCGCCCGCATGCCGCAGGTGGACAAGGCGGTGCGCAAGGAACGGGCGGCCCGGCTGCGCGCGGCGGGGGAGGCGGCGGTGCGCCGGCACCTGGCCAGCCAGCAGGGGCGCACCGTCACGGTGCTGGTGGAAAAGGGCCGTATCGGCCGCACGGAACAATTCGCCGAGGTGCGGCTGGATCGCGATTTCGCGCCGGGCACGCTCGTGGAGGCCCGCATCGCCGGGCTGGATGGCGACATGCTGATGGGTTGCTGCTGATGTTCGATTGGATCAAGCGTAAGAAGCCCGCCGCCGAAACCCCGGCCGCCCCGCCCACGCCTGAAACCCCAGTCGCCGTCGAGCCTGTTTCGCAGCCGGAACAACCCCCGGCACCGCCTGAAATGGCCGAGGAGCCGGTGGTGGCGCCCGTCACGGCGCCCAGGTCCGCCCTGGTCCTGGACGCCGCCCCGGTGGCGCCGGTGGAAGAGGCGCCCCAGGGCGGCTGGCTGTCGCGCCTGCGCCGGGGCTTGTCCAAGTCCACCTCTCGCCTGACCGACGGCATCGGCGGCATCTTCACCAAGCGCAAGCTGGATGATGAGACGCTGGAGGAGCTGGAGGAGCTGCTGATCCAGGCGGACCTGGGTCCCGCCATGGCGGCGCGCGTCACCGGCGACCTGGCCAAGAGCCGCTTCGGCAAGGAGATTTCCCCCGACGAGGTCAAGCGCTTCCTGGCTGATGAGATCGCCAAGGTGCTGGCCCCCGTGGCCCAGCCCCTGGTGCTGGATGGCAACCACAAGCCCCATGTGGTGCTGGTGGTGGGAGTCAACGGCACGGGCAAGACCACCACCATCGGCAAGTACGCGCGGGAACTGCGGGCCGCCGGCAAGACCGTGTGGCTGGCCGCCGGCGACACCTTCCGCGCCGCCGCCGTCAGCCAGCTGCAGATTTGGGGTGAGCGCACCGGCGCCCCCGTGATCGCGAAGGAGACGGGGGCGGACGCCGCCGGCCTGGCCTATGAGGCGCTGGAGAAGGCGCGGGCCGCCGGTGCCGACGTGCTGCTGATCGACACCGCCGGCCGCCTGCAGAACAAGCAGGGCCTGATGGATGAGCTGCGCAAGATCGTGCGCGTCATCAAGAAGGTAGACCCCACCGCCCCCCATACCACCCTGCTGACCCTGGACGCCACCACCGGCCAGAACGCCCATTCGCAGGTGGAGGTGTTCAAGGAGATGGTGTCGGTCAACGGCCTGATCCTGACCAAGCTGGACGGCTCCGCCCGGGGCGGCGTGCTGGTCTCGCTGGCGCAGAAGTTCGGCCTGCCGGTCCATGCCATCGGCGTGGGCGAGGGCATCGACGACCTGCGCCCCTTCGACGCCCAGTCCTTCGCCGCCTCGCTGGTTGGCCTGGAGGAGGGACGCTGAGAGGGGCTGGCCCCGGTGGCTGGCCCCGGTGACGGAAGGTCGCGCAACGGTCATCAGGGTGCGCTTGACACCTTCCGTTCCTTGACGGACTATCTTTGCAAAGCCGCACGCGGGGGACAGCCCGGTGCGGCTTTTCTATTTTTTAAAAGACTTTGCTGACCCACGGGGTCCGCCGGCGGCAATCCGGTCGCGGGCGTGCAGGACCCCAGAATAAAAAGAGGAGTTTTCCATTGAACGCACCGGTTTCCCTGCAGACGGACAAGGTCCTCACCTTCACCGACGCGGATGCCGCCTTCACCCATGTGCTGGCGCTGTACAATGACGCGGTGGGGCATTTGCGGGCCCGCTTCCAGGATTACGCCAGGGGCGAGAGTTTCACCGGCCGGGTGCGGCGCTTTTATCCCTTCGTGCAGGTCACGGTGGACCATGAGCCCCGGGTGGACAGCCGCCTGGCCTATGGTTTCGTTTCCGGCCCCGGCACCTACCGCACCACGCTGACGCGGCCCGACCTGTACGCCCATTACTACCGCCACCAGTTCCAGCAGCTGCTGCGCAACCACACCACCAGCATCGAGGTGGGGGTGAGCGACATGCCCATTCCCATCCAGTTCGCCTTCCCGGAAGGCATGCATGTGGAAGGCGACCTGCCGCCGGAACATCTGCGCAAACTGCGCGAGGTCTTCGACCTGCCCGACCTGGCGGTCATGGACGACAGCATCGTCAACGGCACCTACGAATGCCCGCCGGGCGCGCCCGAGCCGCTGGCCCTGTTCACCGGCCCGCGCGTGGACTACAGCCTGCACCGGCTGAAGCACTATTCCGCCACGGCGCCGGATCACTTCCAGAACTACGTGCTGTTCACCAATTACCAGTTCTACATCGACGAGTTCGTGCGCCGCGGGCTGGAGACCATGCAGCCATCGGACGATCCGGAGGTGCAGGCCTATCGCTCGCAGTACGTGGCCTTCGTCGAGCCCGGTGACCATGTGACCTTCAACCAGGCGCTGGAACCCGGCCGGGCGGCTGAGGGGGAGCGGATCAAGCGCCTGCCCCAGATGCCCGCCTATCACCTGAAGCGGGCGGACGGGAACGGCATCACCATCGTCAACATCGGTGTCGGCCCCAGCAACGCCAAGACCATCACCGACCACATCGCCGTGCTGCGGCCCCACGTCTGGCTGATGCTGGGCCACTGCGCCGGCCTGCGGGAGACGCAGCGCCTGGGCGACTACGTCCTGGCCCACGGCTATGTGCGCGAGGACAAGGTGCTGGACGCCGACCTGCCCACCTGGATCCCCGTGCCGCCCCTGGCCGAGGTGCAGGTGGCCCTGGAAAAGGCGGTGGGCCACGTCACCGGGCTGGAAGGGTGGGAGCTGAAAAGCCTCATGCGCACCGGCACGGTCGCCACCATCGACAACCGCAACTGGGAACTGCGCGACTATCGCGAGCCGGTGCAGCGCTTCAGCCAGAGCCGCGCCATCGCGCTGGACATGGAATCGGCCACCATCGCCGCCAACGGCTTCCGCTTCCGGGTGCCCTACGGCACGCTGCTGTGCGTGTCGGACAAGCCGCTGCACGGTGAGCTGAAGCTGCCGGGCATGGCGAACCACTTCTACCGCGCCCGGGTGGACCAGCACCTGGCCATCGGCATGCTGGCCATGGAACTGATGCGGGAGAACGGACTGGAGCGCCTGCACAGCCGCAAGCTGCGCAGCTTCGTCGAGGCGGCGTTCCAGTAATGTCCCAACTGATCCGTCTGCTCCTGGAATGGGGCCCGTTGGTCATCTTCTTCGTGGCCAATGCCAAGGGTGGGATCATGGTCGCCACCGCCGCCTTCATGGCGGCGGCGGTGGTGGCCCTGCCCATCTATCGCAAGCTGGATGGCAAGTGGCCGCTGATGCCCCTGGTCACCTGCGGCTTCGTGGTGGTGTTCGGCGGCCTGACCCTGTGGCTGAACGATGAGACCTTCATCAAGGTGAAGGCCACCATCATCTATCTGCTGTTCGCCGTGGCCCTGGCCGTGGGTATCGCCCTGCGCCGCAACCTGCTGGCCCATGTGCTGGTGGGCGTGGACCTGGACGCCGACGGCTGGCGCCGCCTGACCGTGCGCTGGATGGCCTTCTTCCTGGTTCTGGCCGGTGCCAACGAGGTGGCGTGGCGCTTCCTCACCACCGACCAGTGGGTGACCTTCAAATCCTTCGCCGTCATTCCCCTGTTCGTCCTGTTCAGCATGGCCCAGGTGCCCCTGATCCTGAAGCACCAGAAGCCGGAGGCCGAGGGCGGGGCGGACGCCAAGGACGGAGAGGGTTGAGGATGCGTAATCGGCGGATCGCGCCGGCAGGGATTGCGGCGCTGATGCTGGGCCTGGCCGCGTGCGCCGGCAACAACGCCCAGGAGCATGGCACCGCCCTGCACCACCTGGGCGGCCCCGCCGACGGGGTGATGGTGCCTCCGGCGGTGGCCGCCCCCCCAACCCAGACCGAGGGGGCCCGGACCGAGGGGGCCCAGACCGAGGGACCCGGCGCGCCGCAGGCACAGCCGGATGGGCCATCTGGCGGTACGCCGCGTAACCGCACGGCCGCGTCGGTCCGGCCGGCCCCCGCCCCCGCCCCGGCATCCCCCACGGCCGCCGGACCGTTCGCCCCGCCGCCGGACACCGACATGCAGG
The DNA here is from genome assembly GCF_034427435.1 of Nitrospirillum goiasense. Taxonomy (NCBI): domain Bacteria; kingdom Pseudomonadati; phylum Pseudomonadota; class Alphaproteobacteria; order Rhodospirillales; family Azospirillaceae; genus Nitrospirillum; species Nitrospirillum goiasense. The sequence goes on from NZ_JAXQNP010000002.1 coordinate 1,402,162, forward strand.
AGGTGGTGGTGACGCCCCTGGACGTCAGCGGTTATTGGAAGATCACCGCCCGCTCCACCTTCGGATTGGGCGACTCGGCGTTCTACAAGCGCTATGAGAACGACACCCACATCTGCCGGTTCGAGCAGACCCGCGCCCGCCTGCTGGCCTATTGCCCCCTGCTGGATTCGGTGGGGGAGGGGGAGCTGCGGGAGCGCCACCTCAGCCTGTCGTGGAGCCTGGCGGGCGGCATCGCCTTCCATGTCGATGCCGAGGTCGAGGGGACGCCCGGTAGCGGGATGGGGGGCAGCAGTTGTCCTTCACCGGCCAGGCCGCCGGCCGGCTGATGGGCCTCCTGCCGGTGACGGCGGAGGTGCCGGCGCGCGGCGTGCGGTTCGAACCGCCGGCGGACGCGGCGCCGCCCAGCCTGGCCCCCTTGCGCCAGGCCCTGGCCGACTGGGACAGCGGGCAGCTCACGCCCGGCCTCTACACCCCCAACCTGCTGCCCCGCCTGGCCAAGCTGCTGGCCCGCCCGAACCGCGCTGCGGGACGGGGCGCCTTGCAGGGCCTGCGCTACATCGGCAGCATCGAGCGCGCCCTGAACAAGAAGGACACCCCCGACGCCCGCGTCAGCCACGACGTCTATGAGGCGCGCTACGCCGCCGGCACTTGGCTGTGCGTGATCCATCTGGACGGCGACGGCAAGGTCAGCGACTTCGCCTGTTAGGCCGTCACGCCTCCATGCTCATCACACGTCTGGGCCGCCACCCCAGGCCCGTCAACAAAAGGCCGGCCGCGAAGGCCGCATATCCCAAGGGCATGAAGGGCGGGCGGTAGCGGAACGCTACGACTGACCGGCCCGCGGGCAGGGCGACCCCTTGGAACAGCTCCCCCTCTCTCAGGACGGGGCTGTCCCGGCCGTTGACGGTGACCGTCCATCCCGGCAGGTACAGTTCCCGCCGCGTCAACGCCGTTGGCGCAGGGCAATCCAAGGTCGCCGCGGTGCGCGTGGTGGCGGTGACTGCACACCCGTCCGCCTGGAAAAAGGGCGCGGGGGGCTGGCGCATCTCGTAAATGTCCATGACGGCATCGGAATAGACGGGCGCGTCCATGAAGGCCGGTATGGGGGAGCCCAGGCCGATGACGGCTTCCCAACCCGGCTTGGGCACGCCATCCAGGGCAAGGGCCCGGGGCCGGCCGGCGCGGCCTTGAATGGCCCAGATGACCACCGGCACCGCGCCGCCTGACTTGCGCCATTCCAGGGTGATCGGCGCGCTCCCCGGCGGCAGGGGATGGTCCAGGGAAATCCGGGCGTAGCGACCGTCACGGGCTGCGGCCAAGTCGGTCTGGCCGCTGGCGCAGACGGTGCCGCGGCAGGCCGTCACCAGCAATAGGCCATCGCTCTTGTCGCCGAAGGTGCCCAGCATGACGCTGACGTCGTGCACCTCGTTTCCCTCCGGATAATCCGGCACCTCCAAGGTCACTCGCGTATCGCCGGCCAGATGCAGGGGCTGGTGGCCGGGATCGTTCGGATCCTGGCCCGCATCCCATCCGAAGGGCGAAATGCCGGGCGGGGTGACCACATATTTGACCCCCACCTCGCGAAAGGCGTCCAGGTTGCGCATCAGGTTCTGCGCCTGGGTGCCCCGGCTGGGGTCCAGATGCCCATAGGGCCCGAAGGTCACGCCGTTGGTGTTGTCGTCCAGATGGTCGTGGACATAGCGCGTCCAGTCGGCCGGCAGGGGCAGGTCATCGTGGTTCAGGCTGGCGACGCCGTAAAAGGATCCATAGTTGGGCTGTATGGGGCCCAGGGTATAGAAGCGCTGCAGCCCCAAATTCTGCCGCAGGAACTGGATGCCCCCCAGTTGCAGCGTGCCGGCCCGCACCGTCCACACCGCAGGCACCAGGAACAGGGCGATGGCCTCCACGACGGCGAAGGCCGCCAGGCCCTGGGCTTGACGCCGGCCATCCAGGCGCGGGAGCGCCAGGAGGCAGATGCCCAGCGCCAGGGTGGCGGCGGCTCCGATGGAGAGCCGGTACCATGTCAGGACGGGGGCGTCGTTGAAGCGACCCCACGATAGGACGGCGGCAGCCAGCAGCAGCAGCGCCAGGGCGGCGGCCCCGTTGCGGAAAAGCGAACGGGCCCACAATCGCCGGGTCTCGGCGGCCTGTGCCAGATCGTGACAGGCCAGGCCTGCCAGGATGGCCAGGGCGAATTCGAAAGAGGGCGGCAGATAGCGCGTGAAGATGCTGTTGGTGACCATGGGCACGGCCGTGACCAGATGGGTCAGGCCGGGCACGCCGTAGAGGGTGGCGATGGTGAAGACCGACCATGCGCCCAAGGCCAGTCGCAGGCCGCGCCACGGTCGTGCCCACAGGCCCATCATGGCCATGGCCGGCATCACCAGGCCGATATAGCCCCCGGCCCGCCCCCAGAAGACACCGGCGTCCGGGGTGGTGGCGTCCGTCAGCCGCCCATGGAGATAAGGCATCAGCAGGGTGATGAGGCGTTCCTGCCCCAGGCGGACATAACGATAGCCTTCGCCGCCATGGGCGCCGACGAAGGCGTGCGGCAAGTATCCCAGGAAGGCGATCAGGATGGGGGCGGCCAGCAGCACGCCGCTTCCGACACCCAGCCCCAGGCGTGCCAGGTAGAGCCCGGCCTGCCGGCGGCTCAGGCCGGGCAGGCGGGCCATGGTCCAGGCGGAAGCCAGCAGGCCATCCAGATAAGCCATTTCCGGGAAACCGGCGTACAGGGACAGCGCCACACCCAGTGCGGCCCATCCCCAACCCACCGATCGCCCCTCCCCACGGCCGGCGGTGACGCCCAGGCGGACCTCCTCCACTCCCAGCAGGATCATAGGCAGGAAGCAGATGGGGTTGATGACGGCGTTGGCCAGCCAGGCGTACGTGCCGTTGAATTCGAATAGCAGGGCGGCGGTGGCGGCCGCCAGGGCGCCCGTACCCAGGCGGCGCATCACCAGCACGGTGAAGATGCCGGCGATGATCTGCATTGCGATGTGCATGTAAAGCTGGCCATCGGGCAGCGCCAGCAACGGCGTCAGGGGGAACAGCGCCGCCGATTGCATCTCCCCGGCCAGCGGCATGCCCACCCCTTCATACGGGTTCCACCAGGGCAGGTGGCCTGATAGCAGGTCCAGGGCGGCCCGATGTCCCAGCGTCTGGCTGGTGAATCCGACGTTGGGGTCGAGGGATGACACCCCGTCGGCGTTCAGGCCGGTGACCAGGTCGCTGTTCATCAGGGCCGGATTGGCCAGGCGCAGGTGCACGATCTGGTGCAGTTTGGTCAGCACGGGCATCAGCACCGCCAGGATCAACGCCGTGCCGAAGCCGTTGCGGCGGTCCAGGTGCGGGGATGTGCCTGCGGCCGCGGGCATCTGGGGCATGGTTGGTCCTGAGGCATGAGGGTCTGGGGACTGGATCCCTTAACGACCCGCATATTTCAAGTCCCGCACGGCTTTGCCGCTTTCGATTGCCTTCCTTGGCCTTTGAATCTGTGTCGTTACGTCAGGGGCCCCAGCGTTGCCGTCCGGTAAATTCGGGTAAACTACCCGTTTCCGGGGCTTGCCCTTACGCTGCCTGGGCGTAGGAGGAAGGGCGGGGCCGTCGACCATGGCTCCGTCACCATCCAAGGGGGAGCAAGGGGACATGCGCGCACGCGTTATTGTGGGGGCGGCGATCGGCTGCCTGAGCCTGGGCGGCTGCGTTATCAACGCCGATGACAGCGGCCATCACTATGATATGCCGCGCACGGCCACGACCGTCTGCCGGCGGGAGGTCGATCACGTCTATGACGACTATTACAAGATCGTCTTCGACCTGCCGGTCCTGTCCACCGAGGCGGATGGCCGCCAGACCGTGGTCCAGCCCTTCACCCTGATGCCCCGCCGCGACATCACCGCCGCCGCCGGCCGCCATGTCATGCGCTGCGTCGTCAAGGACACGGCCCTGGTCTCGGTCAGCGAGGACCGTTGAGGCTTTGTCGCCGCCCCTGGCCTATGCCGAGCAGGGTCAAGGCCAGGCCGGCGACGAAGGCGGCATAGCCCCAGGCCATGTACGGTGGCTGGTAGGAGAATCGTACTTCCGACCGGCCGGCGGGCAGGTCGACCATCTGGAACAGCGGGCCTTCCCGGCCGATCGGCCGCGATGCCCCGTTCACGGTCGCGGTCCAGCCCGGCATGAACAGTTCCAGGCGCGTCAGTGTGGTCGGGGCGGGACAGTCGGCCGTGACCGTTTCGCGGCTGGTCGGGGTCAACTGGCACCCCTCCGCCGTGAAATAGGACCGGGCACCCGGCAGTTCGATGATATCCATGATCCTGTCGCTGGCCGCGGGGGGATCGAAACGCAGGGACACCTGCGGCTCTCGCCCCGGCGCCGGCTTGGTCCACAGACCCACCGGGAAATCGCCACCGATCTTGCGGAAGGTGATCGACAACGGTGCGGCGAAGGGCACGGGCGCGGCCAGGGGGATGGACAGGTACTGGTTATCGACCGCCTCGGCCAAGTCCCGCTGTCCCTCGGCGCAGCGGTCGGCGGCGCAGAGGCGCACGGCCAGCGTGCCCGTGCTCTTCCCCAGGTATGTCGCCACCAGCACGCCCACCGACCGCACCTGCCTATCGCCGGTCATGGCCGGGTCGGACGGCAGGGTCAGGGGCACGCTGTCGCCATTGTCCAGGCGCAGAACATCGGTCATGGCGTTGGTGATACCGGGGGGCATCCAGTCGAAGGGGCTTTGGCCGGTGGGTGCCACCAGGTATTTCACGCCCAGGGCCCGGTAGGCGTCCAGATTGGCGCGCAGGTTGTCCCGGGCGGTCGGTCCCCCCGGTGCGCCGCGATCATGGCCGTCGAAGGCGGACTCGATGGTGTTGTTGTCCAACTGCTTATGGACATGGTCCACCCAGGCCGCCGGCAGGGGCAGGTCGTTATGGTTGATCCCCGCGATGCCGTAATAGGCGCCGTAGTTGGGTTGGATGGGACCCAGGGTGTAGAAACGCTGCAGGCCCAGGTTGTTTCGCAGAAACTCGATGCCGGCGGTCTGAAGCTGCCCGCCCTTGGGGTAGTAGCGCAGGGGCAGCACGAAGAGGACCACCGCTTCGACCACGGCCGCCGTGCCCAGAACCACGGCCCGGGTGCGGTTGCTGATGAAGGCGGCGCCGCCCAGTTCGCGGATGCCCATCATCACCACCACGGCATAGATCAGGGATCGGGCCAGGATGGGCGAGAAGGGGGCGTTCATGTACTCCGTCCGCGACAGCCACACCGCCAGGACCAGGAATGTCCCCCCCACGGCCCAGCCGCCCCAATAGCGAAGGTCCGGCCGGCGCTCCGCCGCGACGGCTGCCAGGTCATGGCAGGCCAGGCCGGCCAACACGGCCAGCGCGAATGAGATCGAGGCGCTGAAGTAGCGGAAGAACATCGCGTCGCCCACCGCCGGGATGGCGGTGATCACGAACATCATCGCCGGCTGGCCATAGACCGCAGCCGTCACCACCAGGCACCAAGCAGCCAGCGTCAGCCTTAAGCCCCGCAACCAGGGGCGCCAGACCGCCATCGCGGCCACGACCACCAGGACCAGTCCGGTGTAGCCGCCGACGCCGCCCCAGAACACGACGGCTTCCGGGGTAGGCGACTCGCCCGGCTCGCCCAGGGCATAAGGCAGGAACAGGGCCAGCAACCGCCGGACGCTGACATGCGAATGACGGAAGACCCCGGTGGCGTGGTTGCCCAGATAAGCGTCGCCCAGGTAGCCCAGGAAGGCGATCAGGATGGGGGCGGCCAGCAGCAGGCCGGCGACCGTCCCGGCGGCGACACGCGCCAGGTAGGCCATGGACCGGCCCCGCAGGCCCCCTAGCCGGGTCAGGGTCCAGGCGGCGATCAGCAGGCCGTTGAAATAGGCGACCTCGGGAAAGCCGGCATAGAGCGACAGCGCCAGGCCGCCGGCGATCCACCCCCATCCGCCCGCCCATTGGCCCGCCCGTCCGGCCAGCGCGCGGGCCCGCGCCTCCTCCACCCCCAGCAGCACCATGGGAAGGAAAGGGATAGGGTTGATGACGGCGTTGGCCAGCCAGCCGAAGGTGCCATTGAATTCGAACAGCAGCCCGGCGACGGCGGCTCCCAACCCCGCGACCCCCAGGCGGCGCATGAGCAGCCAGGTGAAGATCCCTGAGGTGATCTGCAGGCTGATGTGCATGTACAACTGGCCGTTGGGCAGGGCCAGCAGCAGGGTGGGTGGAAACAGGGCGGCGGATTGCATGTCGCCGGCCAGCGGCATGCCGATGCCGGAATAGGGGTTCCACCACGGGATATGACCGGACAACCAGTCCAGGGCCGCGCGGTGGCCCAGCGCGTGGCTGGTGTAGGCGATGTTGGGATCCAGGGTGGACAATCCATCGCGCACGACGCCGCTGGCCAGCCAGCCTTCGATGAAACGCGGATCCGCCAGGCGCCAGCCCAGGATCAAGCCAAGCTTGGCCAGGATGGGGGCGAGGATGAGCAGAGTGATGGCTCGGAAGCCGGTGGAACGCCACAGGGGGACCTGGATTTCCGCGCCAGCGGGCTGTGGCGGCAGGCTTTGCATCACGCTATTCGGCAAGGCGTCCATCTCGGCGGTGGAGAGGCGGGTTGACCCTTCCTCTTCGACCATGGCGGACACTTTTGCAACCGGCCTGTGCCGATGACACCGCCCCAAAGAAAAACGCCGCGACGGGCGAACCGTCGCGGCGTTTGTCATCGTGGACCTTGAAGTCGGCCTCAGGCGGCGCGGGCCACCATCAGCTTCTTGATCTCGGCGATGGCCTTCGCCGGGTTCAGGCCCTTGGGGCAGGTCTGGGTGCAGTTCATGATGGTGTGGCAGCGGTACAGCCGGAAGGGGTCTTCCAGGTTGTCCAGGCGCTCACCCGTCATCTCGTCGCGGCTGTCGGCGATCCAGCGATAGGCCTGCAGCAGGATGGCGGGACCTAAGTACTTGTCGCCGTTCCACCAATAGCTGGGGCAGCTGGTGGAGCAGCAGAAGCACAGGATGCACTCATAGAGCCCGTCCAGCTTCTCACGCTCCTCCGGGCTCTGCAGCCGCTCACGCGACGGCGCCGGGCTCTGGCTTTGCAGCCAGGGCTTAATGGAGGTGTACTGGGCGTAGATGGTGTTCAGGTCCGGCACCAGATCCTTCACAACCGGCATGTGCGGCAGTGGGTAGATCTTGACGTCGCCCTTCACGTCCTCGATGGCCTTCAGGCAGGCCAGCGTGTTGCGCCCGTCGATGTTCATGGCGCAAGAGCCGCAGATGCCCTCGCGGCACGACCGGCGGAAGGTCAGCGTGCTGTCGATGTCGTTCTTAATGTGGATCAGGGCGTCCAGCACCATGGGGCCGCACTTGTCGAGATCGATCTCGTAGCGGTCCTCGGTGGGGTTGCTGCCCTTGTCCGGGTCATAGCGATAGATGCGGAAGGTCTTGGCCCGCTTGGTGGCGGACGTCTTCACCGACGTGGTCTTGCCGGCGTGAACCTTGGAATTGGCGGGAAGGGAGAACTCGGCCATGGCATCGGGTCCGTTCGGCTAAGGCGTCAGTAGACGCGCTTCTTGGGCGGGATGACGTCAATGTCACCGGTCAGGGTGTACATGTGGACGGGGCGGTCACCCAGGGTGACGGTGCCCTTCTCATCCACCCAGGACGTGGTGTGCTTCATCCACTCGTGGTCGTCGCGCTCGGGGAAGTCCTCGCGGGCGTGGGCGCCGCGGCTTTCCTTGCGGTTGGCCGCCGAATTGATGGTGACCACGGCCTGGCGCATCAGGTTGTCCAGCTCCAGGGCTTCCACCAGGTCGGAGTTCCAGATCAGCGAGCGGTCGCTGACGGCGATGTCGTCGCGCTTGGCCCACACGCCCTTCATCAGCTCCACGCCTTCCTCCAGCACCTCGCCGGTGCGGAAGACCGCGCAGTTGTTCTGCATGATCTTCTGCATTTCCAGGCGCAGGTGGGCGACGCGGGTGCCGCCCTTGGCGTTGCGCACCTTGTCCAGGTGGGCCAGCGCCTTGTCGGTCACGTCCTGCGACAGGGTCTTGTGCGCGGCACCCTTTTTCACCGTCTCGGCGGCGCGGTTGGCCGCGGCGCGGCCGAACACCACCAGGTCCAGCAGCGAGTTGGAGCCCAGGCGGTTGGCGCCGTGCACCGACACGCAGGCCGCCTCGCCGATGGCCATCAGGCCCGGGACCACCTGGTCCGGGTTCTCGGCCGTCGGGTTGATGACCTCGCCATGATAGTTGGTCGGGATGCCGCCCATGTTGTAGTGCACGGTCGGCAGCACGGGAATGGGCTCCCGCGTCACGTCCACGTTGGCGAAGACCTTGGCGGTCTCGGCGATGCCGGGCAGGCGCTCGTGGATGATGGCCGGGTCCAGGTGCTCCAGGTGCAGGTGGATGTGATCCTTGTGCTCACCCACGCCGCGGCCCTCGCGGATTTCCACGGTCATGGAGCGGCTGACCACGTCGCGGCTGGCCAGGTCCTTGGCCGACGGGGCGTAGCGCTCCATGAAGCGCTCGCCCTGGCTGTTGGTCAGGTAACCGCCTTCACCGCGCACACCCTCGGTGATCAGGCAGCCGGAGCCGTAGATGCCGGTGGGGTGGAACTGCACGAACTCCATGTCCTGCAGGGGCAGGCCGGCGCGCAGCACCATGCCGCCGCCGTCGCCGGTGGAGGTGTGGGCCGAGGTGCAGCTGAAATAGGCGCGGCCGTAGCCGCCGGTGGCCAGCACCGTCTGGTGGCCACGGAAGCGGTGAATGGTGCCGTCGTCCAGGTTCCAGGCCAGGACGCCCTTGCACTCGCCGTCTTCCATCAGCAGGTCCAGGGCGAAGTATTCCACGAAGAACTCGGCTTCGTGCTTCAGGCTCTGCTGGTACAGGGTGTGCAGGATGGCGTGGCCGGTGCGGTCGGCGGCGGCGCAGGTGCGCCGGGCCTGGCCTTCGCCGTAGCGGGTGGTCATGCCGCCGAAGGCGCGCTGGTAGATCTTGCCTTCCGGGGTGCGCGAGAACGGCACGCCGTAGTGTTCCAGCTCGATGATGGCCGGGACGGCCTCACGCACCATGTACTCGATGGCGTCCTGGTCGCCCAGCCAGTCCGACCCCTTCACGGTGTCGTACATGTGGTAGCGCCAGTCGTCCTCGCCCATGTTGCCGAGCGCGGCGGAGATGCCGCCCTGGGCCGCCACGGTGTGGCTGCGGGTGGGGAACACCTTGGTGATGCAGGCCGTCTTCAGGCCCTTTTCGGCCATGCCGAAGGTCGCGCGCAAGCCAGCGCCGCCGGCGCCGACGACGACGACGTCGTACTGATGGTCGATGATGGGGTAGGCGTTAGCCATGACAGTCCTTCCTCACGCCCCGAAGGCGATCTTGAGCACGGCGAAGACGCTCGCGGCGGCCAGCAGGATGGCGGCGCCGTTGGTCAGCCCGATGGCGACCAGGCGCGCCAGCTTGCCGTGAATGTAATCTTCATAGACTTCCCGCATGCCGTAGGCGGCATGGTGGAAGGTGGCGATCAGGGTGACCAGCAGCAGGACGGCGTTCACCGGCTGGTGCAGCCAGGCGATGGCGTCCGCGTGCTCCGCCTTGGCCAGGCGGACGATGGAAACCAGGAACCAGACGGTCAGCGGGACCAGCAGCGCCGCGACCATGCGATAGGCCAGCCAGTGGGCGCCGCCGCTCTTGGCGGAGCCAAGGCCACGGACGCGGCCCAGGCGCGTGCGGAAGCCGTTGTCGGACGTAGAAGCCATGGAATGCGCGCTCCCGTCAGAGGGCGAAAGCGGCGATCCAGACGATCGCCGTGAGAACGAAGGACGCGCCGAACACCAAGGCGGAGTTGCGCTGCGCGCTCGCGGTATTTACGCCGACGCCGGCGTCCCAGATCAGGTGCTGGACGCCTTTCAGCAGGTGGTAGCCGAAGGCCCAGGTCCAACCCAGCAGGCAGAGCAGGCCGATGGGGCTGCCCAGCACATGCTGCGCCGTGTCGAAATCGTCCGGGCCGCTGGCGGCGGCGACCAGCCACCACGTCAGCACCAGGGTGCCGACGGTCAGGGCGATGCCGGTGAAGCGGTGCGTGATCGACGACACGGCCGGCAGGGGTAGGCGATAGACCTGGAGGTGGGGCGACAGCGGCCGTGCCTTTTTGGCCACGCTGGTCTCGCTCATGATTCGCGCGTCCTCGTCCTTTTGGATTATCAGGTGCCGGTGCCGCACCGGCCATATGGCGTCCACGACATGCGGGTCGGGACGCCGGCCGAATTGTTGCACCGCCGGGGGCGGATAGGATGTGAAGTCAATTACGCCCCTGCCTCCGGTCCGTCAACGCTCTGTCTGGGGACGACTTTTTGGGAATGCAAGGGGGTGGCGCATAGGTGCGTGATTTTTTTGGCATGGCTGGGGAGGGCCCGTCGCCATGGGCTTGCTCGACCGGACCGGGGTCGCGTTGCGGCGCAGCATCAGGGCCGGTACAGTCCGACCGTCAACGCCCCGACTGTCCGAAAGTTTCCGTCTTGCCCGCCAACGACTTGTGCCGCCTGCTGGAAGAGCTGTGCCTGACGGCCTGGCCCGCCCTGAAGACCATCCATGACGACGACTGGCTGCTGCGCTTCGCCCAGGGGCACACCGGCCGGTCCAATTCCGTCACCTGCTTGGCGCCGGGCGTGCTGCCGGTGGCGGAAAAGGTGGACCGGGTGGAGGCGGCCTACATCCGCGAAGGCCTGCCCCCGCGTTTCCGCATCACCCCGCTGGCGCCCGCCGGGCTGGCGGCCGAACTGGACCGGCGCGGCTATCTGCGGCAGGAGGAGAACCTGGTGCAGGCGGCCGCCATCCCGCCGGACCTGGCGCCCACGGCGGACGGACTGGACTGGCGGGTGGAAACGGCGCCGGCCGCCGACCTGCTGGCCGGCTATGCCCAGGCGCTGCCGCTGCCGGTGGGCGAGATGGGGCCGATGCGCCGCCTTTTGGACGCCATCGCCGTCCCCACCCTGTATGTCAGCGCTTGGGAGGGCGGCCGCTATGCCGCCAGCGCGCTTGGAGTCGCGGATCGCGGCTGGCTGGGGATCTACAAGGTGCTGGTGGCGCCGGATCAGCGCGGCCGGGGCCTCTCGCGCCGCCTGCTGACCCGCCTGCTGGCGGCGGGGGCGGAGGCGGGTGCCACGCGAGCCTATCTCCAGGTGGGCGGTGCCAACCACCCGGCCCTGGCGACATACGCCCGGGCCGGGTTCCAAACCGTTTATCACTACCAGTATCGGCGGGCGCGTTAGTTGCATCATTGATAAGGTGAGCGCCCACAAGTAGATTGCCCATAGGGCAACCTGTGGGGGTGTCGTATGAGGGTGATGAGGGGCGCCGTCCTGGGCGTGGCTTTGGCCCTGTTCGGCACTGGTATGGCCAGGGCGACGGAGCCAACCGCGGAGTCGCTCTCCAAGACCGTTCAGGCCCAGCTTTATAAGGATGATCCAGAGGGGCGTGGCGGATTGGTGGAGGTCAGCGACGGTTACAAGTTCGTCCAGTGCTGGCACCTGCCGCGCCAAACCCTCATCACCTGCGAAGCGGCCGGAAAGCGGGGCCAGCCCTGGATGCGCCACGTTCTGACCAAGGAACGCCGTGCCGCCTTGAAGGAGATGGGTTTCACCGCCGATCGACAAACAGGCAACTTCATCCGGCGCTGGGATCCCCCGCCTGAGCCCAAGGCGCTGTTGGCCTTTATGGTCCGCGCCCTGGAGGTCGGGTACGGCAAGAGTGGCCAGGACCCTACGATGCGGCATGGGTGGTTTCCGGCCGCCCAGTGCCCGGCGCGGGTTGCCGCTGGAAACCCCTATGGCGGGGAGATCGTGGCGTTCGGCGCCGCGGTGCGGAACGTGGCCGAAGGCTGCCGCCTTGAAGGGCAAGACGATGATGGTGATGACGATCCCCTGCCACCCCGGCCGCCCATGCCGGACGACGCGGCGGATCTGCTGTCCCGGCAGTACAAGACCATCGCGGAGGCGGTGGACTGGGTGGCCGGCGGCACGGGGCCCGAGCATCACATAGCCATATTTTCCTGGGGGGACTTCTACATCCAGTGCATGAAGGCGGAGGACCCGTCGATGCAGTGCGAGGTGGTGTCCGCCGACATCATCCCCCGGCTGAAGCCGGTGCTGAACGTCGCCGCCGGCCGCCGGCTGGAAAAACTTGGGTTCCTGGAGCCCGGCTATTCCCTGAACTACGCCCAGAACTTTCCGCTCCACAAGGGTGCCCGGGACAAGGACACCAAGGCCATCGCCGACACGCTGGCGCAGGCGGCGCAGCAGGGTTTTGGCACCTACGTGTTCCTGCCGATGCAGGTGAAGCGCCTCACGTCAAAGCCAGATCAATAAGGGGGACATCGATGAAGGGCGTGACGGTTATCGTCGTGGGTCTGTCGCTGGCGGGCGCACTGTCGTGCGAGGCCAAGGCCAAGGACGCGCCGCAGCAGGTGTTGACCAGGGCGGTCGCCGCTTTGGCGCATGCCGATCAGATGGATGGGCGCGGCGCCGCAGTGGAGGCGCATGACGGTGACCAGTTCGTGCAATGCCGGCGGGCGCCCCATGAGACGGTCATCACCTGCGAGGCGGCGGGGCCGCGGGGGCAGCCCTGGATGCGCCACGCCTTGAGCAAGAAGCGACGGGCGAACCTGAAGGAACTGGGCTACGTCTCCGACCGGAAAACCGGCAATTTCGTCGCGCGTCTGGACCCGTCGCAGTGGCCGAACGACAAGCTGGCCGGTTTCATGGTCGCCACGCTGGTCGGTGGTTACGATGTCGACGTGTCTGACATCGTGACGGAAACTGGTTCTTATCCGGCCGTGGCCTGCCCGCCGCGCAACCCCGCCGGCCGCGACTTCGGTGGGGAGATCGCGTTCAACGACCGCTCCCCGAAGGACCTGGAGGAAAATTGCGAGGTCGCGGGCATGGATGACGAGGACGAGGCGCACCTGCCCAAACCCTTGAAATCCATACCCATGGATGCCGAAAAGGCTGAGGCCCTGGTCAAGCAAAACGTCAAGGAGATCGGTGACGCCTACACCTGGCTGCTGGGGGTGAGCGGGCCTGGTCGCCGGGGCGTCATCCTCAGTTGGGGCGAGTTTCACATCCAGTGCAGCAAGACGGGTGAGCCCGTCATCCCGTGCGAGATCGAGTCCGCGGAGGCCAATCCAGCCTTGCGCCGGGTGATCACGGCGGCGGTGGGCCGCAAGTTGAACAAAATGGGGTTCCGGGAGCCGGGCTATTCCAAGAACTACGTCGGGTGGTTCAGGTTGAATGACGGCGAACCCGAGAACTGGGCCTGGTCGACGATGCGGGCTGCGCTGACGGCATTCGGTGGCTACGCCATCCAGCCGGTGACCGTGGAGCGCCGCTCCATGAAAGGGGAAACCTGAAGACTCCGGCTCAAGGGGCCGCGCGGTCCGGGTCGCTGATCGCTTCCGCCAGCGCCACCAGCCGGTGGGCCTCCGCCACATGCAGGGCTTCCACCAGGCGGCCGTCCACTAGCACCACGGCCTTGCCCTGGGCCATGGCCTCGGCGTGGGCGGCGATGATGCGGCGGGCGCGGTCCAGGGACGCCGCGTCTGGGGCGAAGGCGGCGTTGGCGGCCGCCAGCTGCTTGGGATGGATCAGGGTTTTGCCGTCAAAGCCCAGTTCCACCCCCTGGCGGCAACTGGCTTCCAGACCCGCCGCGTCGTCCAGGTCCAGATGCACGCCATCCAGGATGGCCAGGCCATGAGCGCGGGCCGCCAGCAGGCATAGGCCCAGGGCCGTGATCATGGGCAGGCGCATCGGCGTATGCTGGGCGTGCAGTTCCTTGGCCAAATCCGAGGTGCCCAGCACCATGCCCGACAGGCGGGGGAGGCGCAGGCGATCTCCTTCGCGTTCAGCATGCCCAAGGCCGTTTCCATCATGACCCACAGGGGAAGCTCCCGAGGCGCGCCATGGGCGGCTAGCAGCCGGTCAGCCTGTCGCACCGCCTCATCCGACTCCACCTTCGGGATCAGCACCCCATGGGCTCCCGACCGGGCGGTGGCGGCCAGGTCGGCATGGCCCCAGGGCGTGTCCAGGCCGTTGGTGCGGATCAGCACCTCGCGCCGGCCGAAGCCGCCGGCGGCGACGGCGGCCAGCACCTGGGCGCGGGCCTGCTCCTTGGCATCGGGCGCCACCGCGTCCTCCAGATCCAGGATCAGCACGTCGGCGTCCAGGTCCCTGGCCTTTTCCAGTGCGCGGGCGTTGGATCCGGGCATGTACAGGGCGGAGCGGCGGGGGCGGATGGATGCGGGCATGGCGGCGGCTCACAAAAAAGAACGGGCGCGGGGCGATAGTGTGACGGCGGCGACGGCTGGTCGCCATCCCCGCGTGGTAACAGGGTTTGCGTCCCTATGTCCCGTGTCTTGCGGCTTGCCGATAGGCCGCCACGGGGCTACCCCTAGGAAAGGCCGCCGTCCCTTCCCGCAAAGGGCGCGGTCCATTGCCACGAGGAGCCGTTCCCCGATGCCGTCGCGCACCCGCCGTCCTTCCCCTTTTTCGTCCCTCTACGCGGCGGCCCTGCTTTGCCTGACCGCCGGTATCGCCGTGGCCCAGGTGGCCCCGCCGCCGCAAGGGACCGGCCAGCCAGGCGGCGCGCCCGGCGCCGGTGAGTCGGTGACCGCCAATCAGCCCCTGCTGCGCGATCCCCGCCTGGTGGGCAATGCCAAGGCGCCGCCGCGCGACGTGGAATGCGTGGTGGGTGTGGGCAGCCCCTGCGCCGGCCGGCTGGACTTCAACGACGGCCGCAGTTTCGGCTTCAAGATCAGCGGCCCGGGCGAGGCCTTGTTCCACAACACCGGCAACCGCCGCTGCACCCTGGAATACATCCTGACCGACAGCACGGTGGCCACGGCCGGCCGCACCATGGACCTGGCGGCCGGTGCCTCCACCACCCTCAAGGTGCGCGACGCCCAGGGCATGCATGTCCGCCTGTCGGCGCGCGGCATGGCCTCCCCCATCTGTGAAATGGAAGTGACGGCCCAGCAACCCTGAGCTGGGCCACGGGGCACATGGAAAAGGGCGCCGGCCTGGTGAAGGCGGCGCCCTTTTTGTCAGCCGGCGAGGCCGGCGCTTACTTCTTGGCCAGGTGGTCCTTGATCAGGCGTTCGGCGATCTGCACGGCGTTCAGGGCAGCACCCTTGCGCAGGTTGTCGGACACCACCCACAGGTTCAGCCCGTTCTCCACCGTGATGTCCTCACGCAGGCGGCTGACGAACACCAGGTCGTCGCCGGCGGCCTCGACGGGGGTGACATAGCCCTCGTCGGCCTGGTGGTCGATCAGCGACACGCCCTTGGCCCGGCGCAGGGCGGCGCGGGCCTCATCGGCGCTGATGGGGTTCTCGAACTCCACATTGATCGCTTCGGAATGGCTGATGAACACGGGCACGCGCACGCAGGTGGCCGTCACCTTGATGGACGGGTCCAGGATCTTTTTGGTCTCCACCGTCATCTTCCACTCTTCCTTGGTGGTGCCGTCTTCCATGAAGACATCGATGTGGGGGATGACGTTGAAGGCGATCTGCTTGGTGAACTGCTTCTTCTCGACCGGGTCGTTCACATAGATGGCGCGCGTCTGGGTGAACAGTTCGTCCATCGCCTCCTTGCCGGCGCCCGACACGGACTGGTAGGTCGACACCACCAGGCGGCGGATGCGGGCCAGGTCGTGCAGGGGCTTCAGCGCCACCACCATCTGGATGGTGGAGCAGTTGGGGTTGGCGATGATGCCCTTCTTCTTGTAGCCGGCGATGGCCTCGGGGTTCACCTCCGGCACCACCAGGGGCACGTCCGGATCCATGCGGAAGTGGCTGGTGTTGTCGATGACCACGGCGCCGGCCGCGGCGGCCTTGGGCGCGAACTGCGCCGACACCTTGGCACCGGCCGAGGACAGCACGATGTCGGTGCCGGTGAAGTCGAACTTGGCCAGATCCTGCACCCGCAGGTCATCGTCGCCGAAGCTGATCTCCGACCCGATGGACCGCTCGGACGCCAGGGCCACGACCTCGCTCACCGGGAATTCCCGTTCCGCCAGGATCTGCAGCATCTCGCGCCCGACATTGCCCGTGGCGCCCACGACGGCGACTTTATAGCCCATGGTCATGCTCCTCATATCTCTGGCGGGGATCCCCAGGGGCCGCCGCTTGCGGGGGCGGGGGCCGCTCTGGTCTAATTCGGCGGAGACTTAGGACGGGCAGGCGGGCTTTGCAAGCGCGCAGGCGTCAGTGCCGCCCCGCGAGGGGGGTAACCACGGGCGGGCGGCGGCCGGGACGGGAAGGAAAAGCCATGACGGTGCACGAACGGCGCATCACCACCTATGAGGCGTTCTGGCCCTTTTACCTGGGGGAGCACGCCCTGCCGGCCACGCGGGCCTGGCACTTCCTGGGCACCGGCCTGGTCCTTCTGGCTTTGGCGGCCGGGGTGGTTTTTCGCGACTGGCGCTTTTTCGCCGCCGCCCCCGTCTGTGGCTACTTCTTCGCCTGGATCAGCCATTTTTTCGTGGAGCACAACCGTCCCGCCACCTTCACCTATCCGCTCTGGTCGCTGGTCAGCGACTTTCGCATGTTCTTCCTGTTCGTGGCCGGGCGGCTGGGGCCCGAACTCCGCCGCTACGGCATCGGCCGCTGACGACCGTCCCACCACCCAGGCCAGCCACCGAAGGATAAGCCGCCTTGGCTCAAATCGTCGAAACCATCGCCCAGTCCATCAAGCGGGCCGATAAGACCTTCTTCAACGAGAATTACGTCAAGCAGGCCCAGGCCGTGGTCGACGGCCTGCGTAAGGCTGGCTTCGAGATCGTCCCGGTGAAGCCACCGGAAGTGCTGGTTGACTATGCGATCGAGAACATACCGTTCGGCCGGTTGCGCCCGTCAGAGTTGATTAGGGCCCTCTATGGAACAATGGTGGAGAATTGTCGAAAGTTCGTTTCCTGATTTGGTAAGTTTATTTCATTTTTTGTCAGATTCTTTTGGCGAATACAGGGTTGAATCTCCTTCTAAAAAGTTCGTTGGGGGTGCAACAATGCGGTAACGCACCGGCTGATCGGGGCGATGGTGGTAAGTCGGGTGGCTAATCCGCATGCATCCTGAACGGCAGTACCAGGAAGGTTTCGAATGGCGACGGGTTACCCCGGCCGAGGTCTTGGAGGCGGCACGCAAGCATGAGCGATTGATTGAGGGGCGCATTGGCGGCGCCCGCTTCGCCTTCATCTTGCACGACCTCCGGGGCGCCGTTCTGTCCACCCTGAACCTCACCGATGCCGATCTGACCGGCAGCCGCCTGGATCAGGCCCAGCTGGTGGGGACGCGGCTGCGCAGCGCCTCGCTCTTCGCCTGTGACTTCCGCCTGGCCTGCCTGCGCCAGGCCGACCTGTCCAAGTCGGATCTGCGCGGCGTCAGCATGCGCGGCGCCGACCTGACCAAGGCGCGCATGCGTGAGGCCGACGTGCGCGAGGCGGTGCTGGCCGTCTATCGCGGCGGCAAGCCTTTGCCTGAAACCTTCGATGGCCGCATCCCCGACCTGACCTCCGCCATCGCCGTCGGCACCGATCTGTCCGACAGCCGCCTGAACGGCGCCTGGACCCTGAACGCGGACTTCAGCGACGCCAACCTGTCGGGGGTGGATTTGCGCGGCGCCGATCTGCGCGGCGCCGTGTTCAAGGGCGCCAACCTCCAGGGCGCCAACCTGTCGGAAACCAAGCTGAGCGGCACCACCTTCGCCGGCGCCGTGTTGACCGACGCCCTCTTCAACGACGCCCTGCTGCAGGATGCCAATTTCCGCGGCGCCATCATGGAAACCGGCTTAATCGGCCGCCTGCGCGGCAAGGGCGCCGTCCTGCCCGGCGAGGGGGAGGAGGGGGCCCGCCCGGTCATGGACGTCGTCGAGGACCACGCCACCTGGGTGGCGGCGGCCGGCCGTTCCGGCACCCGGGCCGACCTGTCAGGCCGTGACCTCACCGCGCTCAACCTGTCAGGCCGCAACCTGACGGCGGCCAAGATGGCCTACGCCATGGCCCGGCGCCTGGTGCTGACGGGGGCCTCGCTGGTCATGGCCGATCTGGAATGCACGGACCTGCAGGACGCGGTGCTGGTGGGGGTGGATGGCCGCGGCGCCAATTTCGAGCGCGCCCACCTGAATGGCGCCGACTTGCAGGACGCCAACCTGGGCCTGTTGGAAAGTGCGGAGCAACCGGACCGCAAATGGCCGGCGCGGTTCACGCGGGCCCGCTTGCGGGGCGCCAATCTGCGGGGGGCCAACCTGCGCGGCGCGGTGTTGCGTGAGGCCGACCTGACCGGCGCCGACCTGCGTGATGCCCAGGTGGACGGAATCGTGCTGGACGGCGCCATCACCGCCCAGGTCCGGTCCAAGTAAGGCTTCCGAAGCGATCGATAAAGAAAAGGCCTGGAACCGGCATGGCTCCAGGCCTTTTCTTTTCGCGGGTGAGGCGTGGGGCTCAGCCTACCAGCTTGTCCAGCTCGCGCAGGATGCTGTCGCCCATCACGGAGGTGGAGCAGCGGGCCATGCCCGGGGACATGATGTCGGCCGTGCGCATGCCGCCCTTCAGGACGTTCTGCACCGCCTTGTCCAGCAGGTCGGCTTCCTCGCCCAGGTCGAAGGAATAGCGCAGCGCCATGCCGAAGCTCAGCAGCGAGGCGATGGGGTTGGCGACGTCGCGGCCGGCGATGTCGGGTGCGGAGCCGTGCACCGGCTCGTACAGCGCCTTGCGGCGGCCGTTGGCGTCGGCGGCGCCCAGCGAGGCCGACGGCAGCATGCCGATGGAACCGGTCAGCATGGCGGCCTCGTCCGACAGGATGTCGCCGAACAGGTTGTCGGTGACGATGACGTCGAACTGCTTGGGATTGCGCACCAGCTGCATGGCGGCGGCGTCAGCCAGCATGTGGCTCAGTTCCACATCCTTGTATTCCGCCGCGTGCAGGGCCGTTACGTCCTGGTTCCACAGCAGGCCCGACTCCATGACGTTGCGCTTCTCGCAGGAGCAGACCTTGTTGCCGCGCTTGCGCGCCAGCTCGAACGCCACGCGGGCCACGCGCTGGATTTCCGGGGTGGTGTAGACCTGGGTGTTCACGCCGCGGCGGATGCCGTTGCCCAGATCCTCGATGCCGCGCGGCTCACCGAAATAGACGCCGCCCGTCAGCTCGCGGACGATCATGATGTCCAGGCCGCGCACCACCTCGGGCTTCAGGGTCGAGGCATCGACCAGGGCGTCGAACACCACCGCCGGGCGCAGGTTGGCGAACAGCTCCATTTCCTTGCGCAGGCGCAGCAGACCGGCCTCCGGCCGCTTGTCGAAGCTGACGCCGTCCCACTTCGGGCCGCCCACGGCGCCCAGCAGCACGGCGTCGGCGGCCAGCGCCTGGGCCATGGTCTCGTCGGACAGGGGCACGCCGTAGGCGTCGATGGCGCAGCCGCCGACCAGGCCTTCCGACACGGTGAACTCCAGGTCACGGCGCCGGGACATCCAGTCGATGACGCGGCGGACCTGGCGCATGACTTCCGGCCCGATACCGTCGCCCGGCAGCATGAGAAGAGAGTAAGCGGCCATGGATGAACCCTTTTTGTCGGATGGTGCGGCGCCGCCGCGGCCGCCGGCTTCCCGCCATCGGGGCCGGCCCGGCCGGGCCGGCGGCCTAGCGGGTGCTGGTTAGCGAAAATATCGGGTGGGCCCGCATCCTGCAAACCCCCCGTTGGGCCGGAACCCGCGCCAAAGGCGCGCGTCCCTGGGCCGTCACAGCGAAATCACCGGCGGGGCCGGTCAGCGGGCCCAGCGCCAGGGCTGGCCCGTCTGCTGCTGCGCCTCGAACGCGTCGATGGCGCTGACCTGCTGCAGGGTCAGGCCGATGTCGTCCAGGCCGTTCAGCAGGCAATGGCGGCGGAACGGCTCCACATCGAAGCCGACGCTTTCGCCGTCGGGGGTGGTGATGGTCTGCTTCTCCAGATCCACGGTGAAGGTGGCGTTGGCGCCCTTGGACGCCTCTTCCATCAGGCGGTCCACCACCTCTTGCGGCAGGGCGATGGGCAGGATGCCGTTCTTGAAGCAGTTGTTGAAGAAGATGTCGGCGAAGCTGGGCGCGATGACGCAGCGGATGCCGTAGTCCAGCAGGGCCCAGGGCGCATGCTCCCGCGAGGAGCCGCAGCCGAAGTTGTCGCCCGCCACCAGGATGCTGGCCTTGCGGTAGGCCGGCTGGTTCAGGATGAAGTCCGCCCGGTCGCTGCCGTCCTCATTGAAACGGAGGGAGGAGAACAGCCCGCTGCCCAGACCGGTGCGCTTGATGGTCTTCAGGTACCGCGCCGGGATGATCATGTCCGTGTCGATGTTCTGGATCGGCAGGGGCGCGGCGACGCCGGTCAGGATGGTGAACTTGTCCATGGGCTCTCGTCCGGTGACTGTAATGCGGGTGACGCTGCCCCTTTCTGCCACAAGGCGGATCGGGCCAACAACCATCCGCGATGATACGTCAACGCGCGACTGACCCCACCGAAACGCAAGGGAAGTACGGCAACGGGTCAATTGACGCACTTATATTGCGCCGGGGCGTCGGTGCATCGTCGCCCCTGTCGATGGTGGCAGGGGCGGCGCAAGGGTGCGTTGAGGCCGCGTCTGTTGTTGGCGGCGAACCGTTTCGATATGAGGAACCGCCCGTTTTCCAGCACTGCGGTGGCCGCCCCATGACTGAAGGTCCCTTGTCCGTCTACCGCGCCCGGCGCGGCACCGGCACGCTGAAGGATGATCCCGCCCAGGAACTGGCGGCGGAAAAGCTGCAAAGCCTGTATCAGGCGCTCAAGGACTACCGCCCGGCGCAGGGCCAGTCCGGCTGGCGTGCCCGCTTCGGCCTGGCGCGGCGGCCCGACCCGGCGCCGCAGGGCCTGTACATCTATGGCGATGTGGGGCGGGGCAAGTCCATGCTGATGGACCTGTTTTATGAGACGGCGCCGGTGCTGCGCCGCCGCCGGGTCCATTTCCACGCCTTCATGCAGGAGGTTCATCAGTCGCTGCACGCCCTGCGGCAGCGTCCGGACCTGCGCAAGAGCGGGGCCGACGAGTCGCTGCCCGAACTGGCGCGCACCATCGCCGACCAGGCCTGGCTGCTGTGCTTCGACGAATTCCACGTCACCGACATCGCCGACGCCATGATCCTGGGCCGGCTGTTCACCCACCTGTTCGAACTGGGCGTGGTGGTGGTGGCGACCAGCAACTGGGCGCCCGACGATCTGTACAAGAATGGCCTGCAGCGCGACCTGTTCCTGCCCTTCATCGCCCTGTTGAAGGAAAAGCTGGACGTCCTGCACCTGGAAGGGGCGCGCGACTATCGCCTGGCCCGCATCCGGGGCCGCCAGGTCTATTTCGACCCGCTGGGGCCGGCGGCGACGGCGGCGCTGGAACGGACCTTCACCGAGCTGACGGACACGCAGCCCACCGCCACCCACCTGATGGTGCAGGGGCGCACGCTGCCGGTGCCGCGCCAGGCCAAGGGCGTCGCCTGGTTCACCTTTGACGAGCTGTGCCGTCAGCCCCTGGGCGCCGGCGATTATCTGGCCATCGCCACGCACTATCACACCGTGCTGCTGGATGGCGTGCCCATGCTGGACCCCAGCTTGCGCAACGAGGCCAAGCGCCTGATGACCTTCATCGACGCCCTCTACGAGCACAAGGTGCACCTGATCATGGCGGCGGAGGCGGCGCCCGGCCAGCTCTACCCCGAGGGCCAGCACGCCTTCGAATTCCAGCGCACCGTCAGCCGCCTCATGGAAATGCAGGCTGAGGACTACCTGGCGGCGGGGCATCTCACGTAACGGTGGGTCCTATTGGCGGGGTGCCCCCTCGGCGCGCTGACGGTTCCCCCGCCGACATGTTAATATTCCCCCGATCCTGTGTCCCAGCCGGAGGAGCCCTTGCCGCCGCCCAAGCCGTCCATCGATTATGAGACCGCCAAGACGGTGGCCGCCGGCGGCGATGTCGCGGCGCGCGTGGCGCTGGCCAACAGTCCCGACACGCGGCCCGAACTGCTCTACTACCTGGCCGATGACGATGACGAGCGGGTGCGCGGCGCCGTCGTGACCAACGCCATGACGCCCGTGCGCGCCTTCGGCCGCCTGGCGCGCGACCCCAGCGACCGGGTACGGGCCCTGCTGGCGGACAAGCTGACCCGCCTTCTGCCCGACCTGTCCCGTCCCGAGGTCGGGGCCATGCGCGATGTGGCCTTCGCCGCGTTGGAGTTGCTGGCCGCCGATCAGGTCATCCGCGTGCGCACGGCGCTGTCCAGCGCCCTGGCCGACGTGGAATGCGCCCCGCCCAAGCTGGCGGTGACCCTGGCCCGCGATGTGGCGCGCGACGTGGCCGGGCCGGTGCTGCGCTGGTGCATGGCGCTGTCGGATGAGGAGCTGCTGGACATCTTGTCCCGCCGGCCCGAACCCTGGGTGGTGGAGGCGGTGGCCGGGCGGCGCACCGTGTCCCAGCCCGTGGGCGACGCCGTGGTCGCCATGGGCGACCACCAGTCGTGGGCCACCCTGGCCGGCAACCCCGGCGCCGACCTCTCGCCCAAGGCCCGCCGCCTGCTGGCGGAGCGGGGTCACATGCCCCTTGGCGGGGTCGCGGCCGGCGATGGCGCCGAAGAGGTACCTGATCCGAATGCGCCCACCGATGGCCCCGGGGCGCCGCCCGCCGGCCCGGCGGAGGTGTCGCAACGCCTGGCTGACGCGGTGCAGGACGCCCTGCGGGACGGATTGGCGGGGCAGGGGCTGGACCGGGCGGGGGTGGAGGCCGTGGTCGCCGCGGCCTCCCGCCGGCTGGATTGGGCGGCGGGCTATGCCAAGCGCGAGGGGGCTGCGGAGAAGGCGGCGCGCTTGGCGGCTGGCGGCGGCCTGAACGAGGATGTGGTGTGCGACGCCCTGAGCTGGGGCGACCGTGACTTCGCCCAGGAGGCGGTGGCGCTGCTGGCCCGGGTGCCGGTGGACGCCGTGCGCCGCGTCCTGGCGACGCAAAGCCCCAAAGCGGTGACGGCGCTGGCCTGGCGGGCGGGCTTCTCCATGCGGGGCGCCCGCACCTTGCAGGCCCGGGGCGCCGGCATCGCGCCGCGCAAGCTGCTGAACGCCCGGCTGGGAACCGACTATCCCATGACCGATGTCGAGATGCATTGGCACCTGGAGCTGTTCGACATTCGGCCGAAGTAAGGCTTTTTCCCAGCCTCAAGGACGCGACCGCGTCCGCCGGAAATTTCCGGGGAGCGCAGCGGACTGGAAATTGAGGAAGCCAAGGCCACGGATGTGGCCGCCCGGCGCCTGAGGGGCGGCATTTGAGCGGCCGCGATCAAATGCCGTACATGCTGCGGGCCTGCCAGGGACTGGAGATCGTGCGCCCGCCCCTTGGTTCCGGGCCATACCTTTTGCCGGAAGCCTGCCATGGCGGCGGCGCGCGCCTGCGGCTGCAAGGGGCGCCTTGCCCAGCGGGCGGATTCAGGCTAAGCAGCCCGCCGCGGGCTCCCTCGTTCCTCGGGCCCCGAAGGCCGGGCGCCCTGGCGCCTGGGACCCCGCACGGCGACTTTCCGGGACCTTGCCCGATGCCTTTCCGTCATTGGCCGGGCGTGGTCCCCGTAGTTTCGTGACGCCTTTTCATTCAACCCGAAGTTCGAGGAACCCAACCATGGCACGCAAGAAGATCGCGCTGGTCGGCGCCGGCCAGATCGGCGGCACCCTGGCCCTGTTGGCCGGCCTGAAGGAGCTTGGCGACATCGTCCTGTTCGACATCCCTGATTTCGAGGGTGTCGCCAAGGGCAAGGCGCTGGACATCGCCGAAGCCGCCCCCGTGGAAGGGTTCGACAGCGCCCTGACCGGCGCCTCCGACTATGCCGACATCGCCGGCGCCGACGTGGTGATCGTCACCGCCGGCGTGCCGCGCAAGCCGGGCATGAGCCGTGACGACCTGGTCGGCATC
Organism: Nitrospirillum goiasense; assembly: GCF_034427435.1. Taxonomy (NCBI): domain Bacteria; kingdom Pseudomonadati; phylum Pseudomonadota; class Alphaproteobacteria; order Rhodospirillales; family Azospirillaceae; genus Nitrospirillum; species Nitrospirillum goiasense. The sequence goes on from NZ_JAXQNP010000002.1 coordinate 1,426,147, forward strand.
AACGCCAAGGTCATCAAGAGCGTCGGCGCGGGCATCAAGGAACACGCCCCGAACGCCTTCGTCATCGTCATCACCAACCCGCTGGATGCCATGGTCGGCCTGATGCAGCAGGTGACCGGCTTCGACCCGGCCAAGGTGGTCGGCATGGCCGGCGTGCTGGACAGCGCCCGCTTCCGCCACTTCCTGGCGGACGAGTTCAAGGTCTCGGTCGAGGACGTCACCGCCTTCGTGCTGGGTGGCCACGGCGACACCATGGTCCCCTCCGTCCGCTACTCCACCGTCGCCGGCATTCCGCTGCCCGACCTGGTGAAGATGGGTTGGACCACGCAGGAGAAGCTGGACAAGATCGTGCAGCGCACCCGTGACGGTGGCGCCGAGATCGTCGGCCTGCTGAAGACCGGTTCCGCCTTCTACGCCCCGGCCGCCTCCGCCATCGCCATGGCCGAGAGCTTCCTGAAGGACAAGAAGCGCGTTCTGCCCTGCGCCGCTAAGCTGACCGGCCAGTATGGCGTGGACGGCCTGTACATCGGCGTGCCGGTGATCATCGGCGCCGGCGGCGTCGAGAAGATCATCGAGATCGAGCTGAACGCCGAGGAAAAGGCCAACTTCGACAAGTCCGTTGCCGCCGTGCAGCAGCTGGTCGACGTCACCGCCAAGGTCGCCGGCTGATCGTTCGGGTTCCGGTATGACGTTCTGAATGGCCCCGTCCGCCCTGTGCAGGCGGGGCCATTTGGCAAATAGATACCGGAATAGCGCCCGACGCCGCCTTTCCGTCACTTACGCGGTTGATCGCCCCGGCATTGCTCTCTACAGTGCCCGCGGCGCGGGGTTGGCCCCGCGATCGGCCGCAAACTTTGCGAGGCCGTTTCCCAACCGGAAGCGGGCGATCCCCGAATGAATATTCATGAATACCAGGCCAAGGGCCTGCTGAAGAAATACGGCGTCGCGGTACCCCGCGGCGGCGTCGCCTACACCCCCGAAGAGGCCAAGACCGTGGCCACGGACCTGGGCGGCCCCGTGTGGGTCGTGAAGTCCCAGATCCACGCCGGCGGCCGTGGCGCCGGGCGGTTCAAGGAGAACCCCGAGGGCAAGGGCGGCGTCCGCGTCGTGAAGTCGATCGACGACGTCGTGTCCAACGCCAAGGAAATGCTGGGCCACACGCTGGTGACCAAGCAGACCGGTCCGGAAGGCAAGGAGGTCAAGCGCCTCTATGTCGAGGAAGGCTGCGACATCAAGCGCGAGCTGTACCTCTCCCTGCTGCTGGACCGCGCCACCTCCCGCGTCACCGTGATCGCCTCGACCGAGGGCGGCATGGAAATCGAGGAAGTGGCCCACAGCCACCCCGAGAAGATCGTCAAGATCGCCATCGACCCGGTCAGCGGCCTGCAGGGCTACCACGCTCGCCAGATCGCCTTCGGCCTGAAGCTGGAAGGCAAGCAGGTCGGCGCCGCGGTGAAGTTCCTGTCCGCCATGTACAAGGCGTTCGTGGAGCTGGACGCTTCGCAGGTCGAGATCAACCCGCTGGTCGTGACCGGCGCCGGTGAGATCATCGCCCTCGACGCCAAGATGAACTTCGACGACAACGCCCTCTACCGTCACAAGGACATCGAAGAGCTCCGTGACGAGAGCGAGGAAGAGGCGTCGGAGACCGAGGCCACGAAGCACGGCCTGAACTATGTGAAGCTGGATGGCAACATCGGCTGCATGGTCAACGGTGCCGGCCTGGCCATGGCCACCATGGACATCATCAAGTTGTACGGCGGCGAGCCGGCCAACTTCCTGGACGTGGGCGGCGGCGCCACCCGTGAGCGCGTGACCACCGCGTTTAAGCTCATCCTGTCCGATCCGAATGTCGAAGGCATTCTGGTCAACATCTTCGGCGGCATCATGCGCTGCGACGTCATCGCCGAGGGCGTGGTGGCGGCGGCCCGTGAGGTCAGCCTGCACGTTCCGCTGGTCGTCCGTCTGGAAGGCACCAACGTCGAGCTGGGCAAGAAGATCCTGGCCGAGTCCGGCCTGCCGATCCTGTCCGCCGACAACCTGGCCGACGCCGCTGAAAAGATCGTCAAGGCCGTGAAGGAGGCCGCGTAATCATGGCCGTGTTGGTTGACAAGAACACCAAGGTGATCTGCCAGGGCTTCACCGGCGCGCAGGGCACCTTCCACTCCGAACAGGCCATCGCCTACGGCACCAAGATGGTCGGCGGCGTGACCCCCGGCAAGGGCGGCACCACCCACCTCGACCTGCCGGTGTTCGACACCGTGGCCGAGGCCGTGCACACCACCGGCGCCAACGCCTCGGTGATCTACGTGCCGCCGCCCTTCGCCGCGGACGCCATCCTGGAGGCCATCGACGCCCAGATCCCCCTGGTGGTCTGCATCACCGAAGGCATCCCGGTGCTGGACATGGTGACGGTGAAGCGCGCCCTGGCCGGGTCCAAGACCCGCCTGATCGGCCCGAACTGCCCCGGCGTCATCACCCCGGACGAGTGCAAGATCGGCATCATGCCCGGCCACATCCACAAGCGTGGCAAGATCGGCATCGTCAGCCGCTCCGGCACCCTGACCTATGAGGCCGTGGCGCAGACCACCGCGGCCGGCCTGGGCCAGACCACCTGCATCGGCATCGGCGGCGACCCGGTCAACGGCACCAACTTCGTGGACAGCCTGCAGCTGTTCCTCGACGATCCGGAGACCGAGGGCATCATCATGATCGGTGAAATCGGCGGTTCGGCGGAAGTCGACGGCGCCGAGTTCATCCGCGACAGCAAGACGAAGAAGCCGGTCGTCGGCTTCATCGCCGGCCGCACGGCCCCCCCGGGCCGCCGCATGGGCCACGCGGGCGCCGTGATCTCCGGCGGCAACGACACGGCCGACTTCAAGGTCGAGGCCCTGCGCGCCGCCGGCATCCATGTCGCCGACAGCCCCGCCAGCCTGGGTTCCACCATGCTGAAGGCGCTGAAGGGCTAAGGCCCGGCCTCTGCAAGGTCAAGTGACGGCCGGTCCGGATTTCCGGGCCGGCCCCAGGAAAGAACGGCGGCACCGGCCCCAGCGTACGTCTGGAACCCCGGGCCGCCGTTTTTCCATGGCTGGCATGAGGCATCGTTTCCCGTCGGTCGCTTGACCCCATGGGACAGCGGTGCCACCTCATTGTTTGCGTGCACATCAAATAAGTTTGATGGGTGCGCGCCCACCGTCCGTGATGGCCCGCTTTGTCCAGTGCCGCGCAACAAAAGAGTAAGGTCCCTTTTGTTCGTGATGAGTTTGTTGCGGGAACTGGGCGTTTCTTATGCGTGGTAGGCGTTTTCGTGGCAACGGCCCCCGCGCCGTCGCATATTGAAGGCGCTGGTATCATGGCGTAAAAGAACGCGAATTTCGGTCCCATCGGGACGCCCTGCCACATAGACGCGGGCGCCCTATCCCTCCCAGATCAAGCGCAGAGCGCCATGGTAACCGATCAAAGCTCCCTGTTTTTCGCCGGCAACGCGACCTTCGTCGCCGAGCTTTACGCCCGCTACCTGCAGGATCCGGCCTCCGTCGATCCTTCGTGGAGCAGCTTCTTCGCCGGGCTGGATGACGATGCCCGCGTCGTGCTGGGCGAAATCAAGGGGGCGAGCTGGGCGCCCAACAAGGCCGCCGTCATCGCCGTGCCCGACCCCGACGCCAAGCCGGCCGCCCCGGCAAAGGGCGCCAAGGGTGCCAATGGCGCCGCCGCCCCGGCCGCGAACGGCGCGGTTGCTGGTGGCATCACGCCCGAGCAGTTGCGTCAGGCCCAGCTGGACAGCATCCGCGCCCTGATGCTCATCCGTGCCTACCGCGTCCGCGGCCACCTGATGGCCAAGCTGGACCCGTTGGGCCTGGAGAAGCGCAGCGAGCATCCGGAGCTGGATCCCAAGACCTACGGCTTCACCGACGCCGACCTGGATCGCCCGATCTTCATCAACAACGTGCTGGGGATGGAGACGGCCACCCTGCGCCAGATCGTGGACGCGGTGCAGCGCACCTATTGCGGCCACATCGGCGTGGAGTTCATGCACATCCAGGATCCGGAACAGAAGGCCTGGATTCAGGAGCGCATCGAGGGCATCCGCAACCAGACCGACTTCACCGTCCAGGGCAAGAAGGCCATCCTGCAGCGCCTGACGGCCGCCGAGGGCTTCGAGCGCTTCCTGCAGCTGAAGTACACCGGCACCAAGCGCTTCGGCCTGGAGGGCGGTGAGGTCTGGATCCCCGCCATCGAGCAGATCCTGAAGCGCGGCGGTCAGCTGGGCCTCAAGGAACTGGTGATCGGCATGGCGCACCGCGGCCGCCTGAACGTGCTGGCCAACGTGATGAACAAGCCGTACAAGGCCATCTTCTCCGAATTCCAGGGCAACGCCGCCAATCCTGAGGATGTGCAGGGCTCGGGCGACGTGAAGTACCACCTGGGCACCTCGGCCGACCGTGAGTTCGACGGCAACTCCATCCACCTGTCGCTGACGGCCAACCCGTCGCACCTGGAGGTGGTGAACCCGGTCGTGTGCGGCAAGGTCCGCGCCAAGCAGGTGCAGCGCTCCACCATGCCGCCGTCCGATGAGGCCCGCGCCGAGGTCATCGGCCTGCTGCTGCACGGCGACGCCGCCTTCGCCGGCCAGGGCCTGGTGCCCGAGACGCTGCTGCTGTCCGAGTTGAAGGGCTACCGCACCGGCGGCATCATCCACATCATCACCAACAACCAGATCGGCTTTACCACCGCGCCGCAGTACGCCCGTTCCGGCCCGTACCCGACGGAAGTGGCCAAGGCCATCCAGGCGCCGATCTTCCACGTCAACGGCGACGATCCCGAGGCCGTGATCCACGTCACCCGCATCGCCGTGGAGTTCCGTCAGAAGTTCCTGAAGGACGTGGTGCTGGACATCGTGTGCTATCGCCGCCAGGGCCACAACGAAGGCGATGAGCCGGCGTTCACCCAGCCGCTGATGTACAAGGCCATCCGCAACCACCCCACCACCCGCGAGCTGTACGCCAAGCAGCTGATCGCCGAGGGTGTGATCACGGCTGAGGAAGCCGACGGTTTCGTCAAGGACTTCCACAAGGCCATGGAAGCGGAGTTTGAGGCCTCGACCACCTACAAGCCGAACAAGGCCGACTGGCTGGAAGGCAAGTGGCAGGGCCTGAGCGCCGCCAAGAACGACGACCGCAAGGGCAAGACCGCCGCGTCCATGGACCTGTTGCAGGAGGTGGGCAAGGCCATCTCCGCCGTGCCGGAAGGCGTGGACGTGAACGCCAAGGTGGTGCGTCAGCTCAAGGCCAAGCAGGAGATGTTCGCCACCGGCAAGGACCTGGACTGGGCCACGGCCGAGGCGCTGGCTTTCGGCACCCTGCTGGTGGAAGGCGTGCCCGTGCGCCTGTCCGGCCAGGACGTGGGCCGCGGCACCTTCTCGCACCGTCATTGCGTGCTGGTCGACCAGACCACCGAGGCCAAGTACGTGCCGCTGGACCACATCCGCGCCCCGGGCCACCCAGAGGGCCAGGCCCGGTTCGAGGTCCACGACAGCCCGCTGTCCGAAGCGGCCGTGCTGGGCTTTGAATATGGCTTCACCCTGGCCGAGCCGCACGCCCTGGTCCTGTGGGAGGCGCAGTTCGGCGACTTCGTCAACGGCGCCCAGGCCATCATCGACCAGTTCATCAGCTCGGGCGAAAGCAAGTGGCTGCGCATGTCCGGCCTGACCATGCTGCTGCCGCACGGCTATGAGGGCCAGGGTCCGGAGCACAGCTCCGCCCGTCTGGAGCGCTTCCTGCAGCTGTCCGGTGAGGACAACTGGCAGATCGTGAACTGCACCACCCCGGCCAACTACTTCCATGTGCTGCGCCGCCAGGTGAACCGTGAGTTCCGCAAGCCGCTGGTGGTCTTCAGCCCCAAGTCGCTGCTGCGTCACAAGCTGTGCGTCAGCGACCTGGCCATGTTCACCGGCAACGAGTCCTTCCACCGGGTCCTGTACGAGACCGGCGTGGATCTGGTCGAGCCGGCGAAGATCCGCCGTGTCGTCCTCTGCTCGGGCAAGGTCTACTACGACCTGTTCCAGGAGCGGGAGAACCGCGGCGTGAAGGACGTGGCCTTCCTGCGTCTGGAGCAGCTGTACCCCTTCCCGCACGACGCCCTGAAGGTGGAGCTGGCCAAGTATCCCAACGCCGAGGTGGTGTGGTGCCAGGAAGAGCCCGCGAACATGGGCGCCTGGAGCTTCGTCGACCGCCGTATCGAGGCCGTGCTGAAGGAGCTGAACCACAAGGCGGGCCGTCCGTCCTATGTGGGCCGCGCCGAGGCCGCCTCGCCGGCAGCCGGCCAGCTGAAGCGCCACAACCAGGAACTGGCCAAGTTCCTGGACGAGGCGCTGACCATCGCTTGATCCCATAACGTTCCGGGGCCCGTTGCGGCCCCGGAATGATTTTATTCTGAAACCCTCTGTTAGAAACGAACCAAGGTCCCAAAAACATGGCGACGGAAATCCTGGTGCCCACCCTCGGCGAGTCCGTGTCGGAAGCGACGGTCGCGCGGTGGCTGAAGAAGGTTGGCGACAGCGTCAAGGCGGATGAAACGCTGGTGGAGCTGGAGACCGACAAGGTCACCTTGGAAGTGAACGCCCCGGCCTCCGGCACGCTGGGTGAGATCCTGGCCGCCGAGGGCGCCAATGTGGGCGTCAGCGCCGTGCTGGGCCTGATCACCGAGGGTGGCGCCGCCGCGGCCGCCGCTCCCGCCGCCGCCCCGGCCCCGGCCAAGACCGCCGCCCCGGCGCCGGTCGCCGCCCCGGCCGCCGCTCCGGCCGCTGGCGCTTCGGCTGGCGTGATGCCCGCCGCCGCCAAGATCGCCGCCGACGCCGGCGTCAACCCCGCCGCCATCGCCGGCACCGGCAAGGACGGCCGCGTCACCAAGGGTGACGTGATCGACCACCTGGCCGCCCCGGCCCCGGTCGCCGCGCCGGCCCCGATCGCCAAGGCCCCGGCCGGCCCGCGCGCGCGCGCCGACCGTGAGGAGCGGGTGCGCATGACCCGCCTGCGGCAGACCGTCGCCGCCCGCCTGAAGGACGCCCAGAACACCGCGGCCATGCTGACCACCTATAACGAGGTGGACATGACCAACGTGATGAAGCTGCGCAACGAGCTGAAGGACCAGTTCGAGAAGAAGCACGGCGTGAAGCTGGGCTTCATGTCCTTCTTCGTGAAGGCCTGCCTGGTCGCCCTGAAGGAAATCCCGGCCGTCAACGCCGAGATCGAGGGCACCGACATCATCTACAAGAACTACTACGACATCGGTGTCGCCGTCGGCACGCCGACCGGCCTGGTGGTTCCCGTGGTGCGCGACGCCGACCAGATGGGCTTCGCCAAGATCGAGCAGAGCATCAACGAGCTGGGCAAGAAGGCCCGCGACGGCAAGCTGTCCATGGCGGACATGACCGGCGGCACCTTCACCATCTCCAACGGTGGTGTGTACGGCTCGCTGATGAGCTCGCCCATCCTGAACGCCCCGCAGTCGGGTATCCTGGGCATGCACAAGATCCAGGAGCGTCCGATGGTCGTCGGCGGCCAGATCGTCATCCGCCCGATGATGTACCTGGCCCTGTCCTACGATCACCGCATCATCGACGGCCGCGAGGCCGTAACCTTCCTGGTGCGGGTCAAGGAATGCCTGGAGAACCCGGAACGCATCCTGCTGGATGTCTGATCCGACGGATGGGGGGCCCACGGGCCCCCCGTTTGCTGACTGCCTGATCGCTTAATCCAACATTCGGCGCCTGCTCCCTAACGCCCATCGTATCCGGAGCGATAGCGACTAGGCCGCGACCGCGGCCGCCGCAGATTTCCGGGGAGCGTAGCGGACTGGAAATCGAGGAAGCCAAGCGGGCGGGTGCCCGCGCTCGGCGCCTGAGGGAACCCAAACATGACCACCGAAACCCAATTCGACCTCGTCGTCATCGGCAGCGGCCCCGGCGGCTATGTCGCGGCCATTCGCGCGGCCCAGCTGGGCATGAAGGTCGCCTGCGTCGAGATGCGCAAGACCCTGGGCGGCACCTGCCTGAACGTGGGCTGCATCCCCTCCAAGGCCCTGCTGGTGGCCAGCGAGAAGTTCGAGGAGGCCAGCCACTCCCTGGGCAACTTCGGCGTCAAGGTGTCGGGTGTCGAGCTCGACCTGCCGACGATGATGAAGCACAAGGACGACGTGGTTAAGTCCAACGTCACCGGCGTGGAGTTCCTGTTCAAGAAGAACAAGATCACCCGCTTCACCGGCAAGGGCAGCATCGCCGCCCCGGGCCAGGTGACGGTGACCAAGGAGGACGGCGCCACCGAGACCGTCACCACCAAGAACATCCTGATCGCCACCGGCTCCGACGTCATGCCCCTGCCGGGCGTGACCATCGACGAGAAGCGCATCGTCTCCTCCACCGGTGCCCTGGAGCTGGCCGGCGTGCCGAAGCGCCTGGTGGTCATCGGCGGCGGCGTCATCGGGCTGGAACTGGGCTCCGTCTGGCAGCGCCTGGGCGCGCAGGTCACGGTGGTGGAGTTCCTGGACCGCATCCTGCCCGGCATGGACGGTGAGGTTTCCAAGCAGTCGCAGCGCATCCTGGCCAAGCAGGGCCTGTCCTTCAAGCTGTCGACCAAGGTCACCTCGGCCGTGGCCAGCGACACCGGCGTCACCCTGACGGTCGAGCCCGCCGCCGGCGGCACGGCCGAGACCATCGAGGCCGACGTGGTGCTGGTGGCCATCGGCCGCCGCCCTTACACCGAGGGCCTGGGCCTGGACAAGGTCGGCGTGGAGCTGGACGAGCGCAAGCGCGTCAAGACCGACCACCACTTCCGCACCAACGTGCCCGGCATCTGGGCCATCGGCGACGTCATCGCCGGCGCCATGCTGGCCCACAAGGCCGAGGAAGAGGGCGTGGTCTGCGCCGAGGTGATGGCGGGCCAGTCCGGCCACATCAACTACGACGCCATCCCGGGCGTGGTCTACACCTGGCCGGAAATCGCCTCCGTCGGCAAGACGGAGGAGCAGTTGAAGGCCGCCGGCGTCAACTACAAGGTCGGCAAGTTCCCCTTCACCGCCAACGGCCGCGCCCGCTCCATGCAGGCTACCGAGGGCTTCGTGAAGCTGCTGGCCGACGCCCATTCCGACAAGCTGCTGGGCGCCCACATCATCGGCGCCTCGGCGGGTGAGATGATCGAGGAACTGGCGCTGGCCCTGGAGTTCGGCGCCTCGTCCGAAGACATCGCCCGCACCAGCCACGCCCACCCCACGCTGACCGAGGCCATCAAGGAAGCGGCCCTGGGCGTGCTGGGCCGCACCATCCACATGTAATATCAACGGCATTTGATCGTGGCCGTTCAAATGCCGTCCCTCAAGCGCCGGGCGGCCACATCCGTGGCCTGGGCTTCCTCGCGTTTCAGTCCGCTGGCGCTCCCCAAAACGCTCCGGCGGACGCAGTCGCGTCCTACAGCGGCATGAGCCGAAATCTCATGCCGCTGGTATGAGCAGTCTTCCCCTCCGGGAATGCGAAAAACGGCGCCGGGGTGACCCGGCGCCGTTTTGCATTCAGGACCTCTGTGTTCAGGACCAGGGCCCCTTGGGGCCGTCATGGTCCACCCGCTTGGGCGGCGGGGGTGGGGCCGGTGGCTCTTGGTCCCGCGCCGACGCCGGCGGTGGCTTCGGCCCCCAATAGCGGCGCAGGCGGGGTGCCCCCAGCATCACGATCAGCACCGCCACCAGATAGATGAAGCTCTGGCTGCGGATGCCGGCCCACAGATGGTCCAGCAGTCCGCCTTTCACCAGGGCGTCGCCGGCGACCAGGCCGCTGAGGCCCAGGGTGACCGATTGGTCGGCGATGGGCACGTAGTCGCGATAGCCGTTGCCCGGGGTGAAGCGGATCATGGACAGCAGCGCCGGCATCTCCCCCTCGATGGTGGGCAGGTCGTTCATGCGGGCGGCGATGTCCAGACCCAGCACCCCGCGGCGCCCCAACAGGCGGACGTGATAGTCCAGCCCATCCACCGCCCCGCCATCTGCCAGGCGCCGCGTGGCCCAGACCAGGGTATGGCTGGACTCGTCGTACCGGGGCGGCCGGGCCCAGCCGGTCAGCCGCAGCGTGCCGCCGTCGGCGGATTTCAGGGCGGCCAGCAGGGCGTCGGCATCCAGCCGGCCGGCGTCCAGGTCGCTGACATGGCCACTGCCGTCATAGCTCAGGACCACCAGCCAGGCTGGCTCCGGCGCCGACCCCACCGGGACCAGCAGGCCCAGCCCAGCGCCGCCGGCCACGGGGCGACCCCGCCAATGCCGCTCCAGGAAGGCCTTGGTGTCAGCGGCGGTCACGTAGTGGAAGGCGGGGTTGGGCGTCAGGGTGACCGCCTTGTCCGCCAACGACAGGGGCGTTTCGTCCGTGGCGCCGGCCGGTGACACGCCGCCGAGAAGCAGCGCGCACACCAGGGGGATCAGCAGTTTCAGCAGCCGCATGGGGCTTGTCCTCAGGAACGGGGGCCGCCGCGCCGGGCCCGGGGGTGCGCCGTCTCATAGACCGACAGCAACTGGTCGGCGTCCACGTCGGTATAGCGCTGGGTGGTGGACAGGCTGGCGTGGCCCAGCAGGTCCTGGATGGCGCGCAGGTCGGCGCCGCCGCCCAGCAGATGGGTGGCGAAGCTGTGGCGCAATGCATGCGGCGTGGCGGTATCGGGCAGGCCCAGCAGTTGCCGCAAGGTCTGCATGGCCAGGCGCGCCACCCGGTCGTTCAGCCGGTCCCCGCGCACGCCTACGAACAACGGCCCGCTGGCGGGCAGTGGGTGGGGGCAGGCCTCGATATAGGCCGCCAGCGCCTGGCGCACGGCGGGCAGGACGGGCACGTCGCGCTGCTTGGCCCCCTTGCCGGTCACCCGCAGGGTATCGCTGCTCAGCGGCGCTTCCCCTCGGGTCAGCCGCAGGGCCTCGTCCATGCGCAGGCCGCAGCCGTACAGCAGGGTGAACAGGGCCCGGTCGCGCAGGCCCACCCAGGGCGATTTGGGGATGTCGGACGATTCCTCCAGCAGCGTGCCGGCGTCGTCCACCGTCAGCGGCCGGGGGATGGGCCGCTTCACCTTGGGGGCGTTCAGCAGGCCGATGGCCGGGTTGTGCAGCCGGCCGGAGCGGTCCAGCCAGCGGAACAGGTTGCGCACGCCGGAAACGGCGCGGGCCCGGCTGGCGGCGATGGCGCCATCGCTCGCCCGGTCGGCCAGCCAGGCGCGGAAATCCCCCAGCCGGGCGCCGCTCAGATCGTTCAGGCTGGGCGGCCGGCCCAGGTGCTCCGTCAGGAAGGACAGGAAGGCCGCGACATCACCTTGATAAGCGCGCAACGTATGGGGCGACGCCGTCTTCTCCGACGTCAGCCAGCGCCGCCACTCCTCCAGCGCCGCCGCCACGTCCGGCGCACAGGAATATCCCAGGGCAGGGGGCTTGGTCATGATGATCTCTCTAGCGCACCTTTTATAGGCCGCGACTGTGGCTGCCGGCGCTTGAGGCAGCTCAAAGGGCCAACCAGCCCTTGATGCACCGCTCGACCACGCGGGCCAGGAAGCTCAGCAGCTCGGTGCCCTGACCGGGGTGGAACAGGTCGGCATCGCGGGAGCCGAAGGCCAGCAGGCCCGCCGGCGCGTCGGGGGCGATTTGCAGGCGGACCAGCGCCTCGGACCGGACGATGGGGGCGGCGGGGCCGTAGATTTCGGGCATGCCCTGGATGTTGCCGCGCAGGATGACCTCGCGCCGGTGCATCCATTGGCCGATGGTGCCGGTTCCGACCAGTTGCAGGCCGCTGCGCTCGGCATGCAGGACTAGGCGGCTGTCCTCCGGCTGCTCCATGACCAGGCAGGCCATGTCCAGGTCCAGCAGGACGGCCAGGTCGGTGGTGATGGTCTGGATCAGGTGCTCGAAACTCTGCGCGTCCATCAGGTACAGGGCCGCGGCATGCACCCGGTTCTGATTGTTGATGTTGGCGCGGGCGGTGGCGATCAGTTCTTCCTGCTGGGCGGTCAGCTCGGCCACGTCCCGCCGCAGCTTCAGCAGCATGAAATGCTGCAGGTCCGCCACCCCATTGCCCCGGTTCTCGGGCGGCGGGATCAGGTGGTGAACCACGTCCGGGTGCTGCTGCAGGAAATCGGGTGTCTCGCGCAGGTATGTGGCCACATCCTCCGCGGTCAGGGCGTCGCCCAAGGCGCTGTGCGGTGTCTTGCCGCCCATATGCTGCTCTTCCCTTCAGGCCGGTGTCCGGCGTTCCCGGCATCCGGCGTCCCATGGCTTCAAACGCAAACCGGCCCGCCCATCGCTGGGCGGACCGGTCAGGCATCCGCTGGAACGCGACAGGGATCAGCGGGTCGGCAGCGGCTGATCCAGGATAGTCTGCCCGGTCTTGGCCCAGTCCGCAACGAACTGCGCCAGACCCTTGTCGGTCAGCACATGGTTGAACAGCTGACGGATCACCGACGGCGGCATGGTGGCGACGTGGGCGCCCATCTTGGCCGACTGGGTGACGTGGATGGGGTTGCGGATGGAGGCGACCAGGACCTCGGTGGTGAAGTCCGGGTAGTTGTCATAGATGGTGACGATCTCTTCGATCAGGCTCAGGCCGTCCTGGCCCATGTCGTCCAGGCGGCCGACGAAGGGGGAGACGAAGGTGGCGCCGGCCTTGGCGGCCAGGATGGCCTGCGCGGCGGAGAAGCACAGGGTCACGTTGACCATGGTGCCTTCCTGCGACAGGTGGTGGCAGACCTTCAGGCCGGCCGGGGTCAGGGGCACCTTCACCGCCACGTTGGGGGCGATCTTGGCCAGGTGCTTGCCTTCCTTCAGCATGGTCTCGAAATCGGTCGAGGCGACTTCGGCGCTGACCGGGCCCTTCACCACGTCGCAGATCTCGGCGATCAGGTCGATGAAGCTGCTGTGACCGGACTTGGCGACCAGCGACGGGTTGGTGGTGACGCCGTCCAGCAGGCCGGTGGAGGCCAGCTCGCGAATGTCGTTGATGTCCGCGGTATCGACGAAGAACTTCATGGGGGAATACCCTCGAGATCTGAATGGGACCGGGGCCCGCCCCGGGTTGGCCGGCACTCTAACGGAGGGGGCGCCCGGGTGCACGGGCAGAAATGGCGGGGCGGGGGATAGGGGGCATGCGCGCTTGGTGGCAGCCATCACCCTATGGGACCATATAGGGAACAGTGGCGCCCAAGGGGCGCCCGGTGGTAACAGCAAGGCCATGGATCTGTTGACGGCAAGCGGGATGGAAACGGCGGCCCCACCGGTGCGGCGGGTGCGCGTCCTGCTGCCCTTGCCGTTGGCCAGCCCCTATGACTACCGCGTACCCGACGGCATGGAGCTGGAGGCCGGCGCCTATGTCGAGGTGCCGCTGGGCCCCCGCCACGTCTTCGGCGTGGTCTGGGCCGTGGGTGGTCCAGGGGACGATTGGGACGCCGGCGTGGCGGCCAACCGCCTGAAGCCCGTCATCCGCCGTTTCGACCTGCCGCCCATGCCCGAGGTGTCGCGGCGCTTCGTCGACTGGGTGGCGGCCTACACCCTGTCCGCGCCCGGATCGGTGCTGCGCATGGCGGTCAGCGTCTCCGCGGCGCTGGAGGACCCCAAGCAACTGCTGGCCTATATGCCCTCGGGCGAGGGGCCCCCGCCCGGCTTCAAGATGACGGACGCGCGCCGCCGCGTGCTGGCGCTGATGGAGGAGGACGGACCGCCCCGCACCCCCGCCGATCTGGCGCGCGACGCCGCCTGCGGCATCGGCGTGATCCGGGGCCTGGCCGAATCGGGCTTGCTGACGCCCGTGGCCCTGCGGGCCCAGCCGCGTCCGCCCGTTCCCGATGCGGACATGGCCGGCCCGTCGCTGTCGCCCGACCAGGCGGCGGCGGCCGATGCCCTGCGCGCCGCCGTGAATGACCACCGCTATTCCGCCACCCTGGTGGACGGCGTCACCGGGTCCGGCAAGACGGAGGTGTATTTCGAGGCCATCGCCGCCTGCCTGAAGCAGGGGCGCCAAGCCCTGGTGCTGCTGCCTGAGATCGCCCTGTCCAGTCAGTGGCTGGACCGCTTCGCCCGGCGGTTCGGCGTGCGGCCGGTGGAATGGCATTCCGATCTGGCCGGTGCCCACCGCCGCGCCGCGTGGCGGTCCATCGCCAATGGCGAGGCGGCGGTGGTGGTGGGCGCCCGCTCCGCCCTGTTCCTGCCCTATCCCGACCTGGGCCTGATCGTGGTGGATGAGGAGCATGAGGCCGCTTTCAAGCAGGAGGACGGCGTCATCTACCATGCCCGCGACATGGCGGTGGCGCGCGCCTTCCTCGGCGGCATCCCGGTGGCGCTGGTTTCCGCCACGCCGTCCTTGGAGACGCTGACCAACGCGGAGACGGGGCGCTACGGCCGCATCGACCTGCCGGCCCGCCACGGTGGCGCCAGCCTGCCCGACGTCACCTTGATCGACCTGCGCCGGCCGGACAGCCGGCCACCGGCCCGGCATTGGCTGTCCCCCGTCCTGACGGAGGCGATGGCCGAGACGCTGGCGGCGGGGGAGCAGGGCATGCTGTTCCTGAACCGCCGGGGCTATGCGCCGCTGACCCTGTGCCGCAGCTGCGGTTTCCGCCTGCAATGCCCCAACTGCACCGCCTGGCTGGTGGAGCATCGCCTCAGCCGCCGGCTGCAATGCCATCATTGCGGCTACACCGACCGCTTACCCGAAACCTGCCCGTCGTGCGAGGCGGAGCATTCCTTCGTCGCCTGCGGTCCGGGGGTGGAGCGGGTGGCGGAGGAGGTGGCGCAACTGTTCCCCGACGCGCGGGTGGCGCTGATGACCAGCGACACCCTGGTTGGGCCCCATGCCATCCAGACGGTGATCGAGGAGGTCCGGGCCCATAAGGTCGACATCCTGATCGGCACCCAGGTGATGGCCAAGGGCCACCATTTCCCCATGCTGACCCTGGTGGGGGTGGTGGACGGCGACCTGGGGCTGGGCGGCGGCGACCTGCGCGCGGCGGAGCGCACCTTCCAGATGTTGCACCAGGTGGCGGGCCGCGCCGGGCGCGAAAGCCGGCCGGGCCGCGTCTTCCTGCAAACCCATATGCCGGAGCATCCGGTGATGCAGGCGCTGGCCGCCCATGACCGCGACGCCTTCCTGGCGGCGGAGGCGGACCAGCGCCGGGCCATGGATCTGCCGCCCTATGGCCGCCTGGCGGCGCTGATCGTGTCGGGCGAGGATGAGCGCCAGGTGGACAAGCTGGCCCGCGATCTGGCCCGCGCCGCGCCACAGGGGGACGACGTGCTGGTGCTGGGGCCCGCCCCGGCCCCCCTGGCCCTGCTGAGGGGCCGCCATCGCCGGCGTCTGCTGCTGAAAACGGCGCGCGGGGTGGCGGTGCAGCCGCTGCTGCAATCCTGGCTGGCCGCCGTGCCCATCCCCGCGGCCGTGCGGGTGCAGGTGGACGTCGACCCCTACAGCTTCATGTAGGGGGAACCCGGCTCAGCCAATAGGCGTGCCGCATCAGCAGGGGCCGGCCGGGCGGGGCGCTGAGGGTGCTGAAGCTCAGCGTGTCCCCCCGCCGGGCCAGGATCAGGCGCAGTGTCACCGTCTCCCCGTTCTCCTCGCCCGTGCCGTCGGCCACCAGGGTGATGTCATCGGGTCCGGGACCCGGCGGAATTCGACCACCCGGTGGCATCGGCCGCCTTCCTCGCTGGTCAGGCACCAGGCCCGTCGCGCGGTGTCCAGCGACCAGGTTTCCCGCGCGTGCACGGCTTTCCCCGGTCCGTCGTCGAAGGTGAAGGCCAGCGTGGTCACGGGGCCTGCCGTGGCTGACATCTGGGTGGGCAGGATGACGCGGCGGTCCGTCCCGTAGTCGCGATAGTCCAGGGTGCCGCCCCAGCCGCCCGCCAGTGCCGCGCCCAGCGCGCCGGTGTCCGCCATCGCGTCGGGACCAGGCTCCGCCTCGAGGGCGACCGCCAGCGCGCGGTCGGTGCCGCTGGCCAGGTCCAGCACCGTTGGTGTCACCACCACGTCCGCGGCCACGCCCAACCCAGGACGGCCGGCTGGCCTGTCCAGGTCGGTGCGGTTCCAGGCGTTGGGAATGCGTACCTTCAGGTGGCTGTTGGGCAGGGTCAGCAGGAAGATGTGGCCGGCGGTGGGGCCCTCGGCGCTGCCGCCGCTGTCCCCGCCCACGATCAGCGCGTCGCTCTTGTCCTTCAGCTGCGCCAGCAGGCGCGTGGCGCCCGAGGCGTTGCGGGGGCCGGCCAGCACCACCAGCCGCCCGGAGTAGCGGATCGGCGACGGCGCCTGCCGCCGGAACCCCTCATCCCCCGGGTCGTCCGGAACCGGCTTGCGCTCCCACCAGCCGTCGGCGGTATGGCGGAACGCCGCCAGGGGTGGCTCGAACAGGGCCTTGGGATCGCCCCAGGTCTCCATATGGTCGGGCAGCGTGCCGTAGCGGATGGATTTCAGCAGCGGCGGGTGGGACCAGGTGTAGGGACGGGTCAGCAGCAGGTTGCCAAGCGCCAGCACGGCGTCGTCCGACCCGCCGCCATTGTTGCGCAGGTCCAGGACCAGCCGGGGCACCGCCCGCGCCTTCAGGGGCTTGAAGAACGCGGACAGCAGGGCCGGCGCGTCCACCGGGTTGCGGTAGTTCACGAAGGTGTCGACACGCAGGTAGGCGTACCGCGACCTCAGGCGCCAGGTCAGCCCGGTGTGGAATTCCGTCCGGAAGGGGGCGGCCGGGCCGGCCAGGGCGCGCCAGGCGGGGAAGGTCAGCGGCGCCAGGTCGGATCGCGACAGCCGCGTGTCGCCCGGCCGCTTCCAGTCGACCCGCCAGCGGTCGGGGAAGCCGTAGTAGGCGGGCCAGTATTCGTCGACGTCGTCACCCATCAGGTCGCTGTCGTCCGCCAGCTTGGCGGCGATGCTGGGGGTCGTGGCGCCGTCATAGGCGACGGCCGTCGCCAGCGTGTCCAGGATCTGCGGCACCGGCATGCCGTTCAGGGCGGTGACCTCGGCACCGGGCGGCGGCGCCCCGGGCTGGCCGTCGTTGGACACGACGATCATCCGCCCCTCCACCACCGTGAACCGGAACGGCAGGTGGGTGGCATGCGCTGTGCGCCACGCCTCGATCTCGGGCGAGGCCTCCGGCTTGGTGTGGTCGCAGTGGATGGTCGCCAGCATTTCCGCCACCGCCCGCCACAGGGCCAGGTCGGTGATGGGCTGGGATACCGACTGCGCCAGCCGGTCGAAGGCGGCGTCGATCCCGGCGGTGCCGCTGTAGCGGTACAGGCCGGGGTGGATGGTCTCCAGGGCTTGGCGCAGCAGCGCCACGTCGGCCTGCGCCTGGGCCGGGGTCAGGATCAGCGGGGTGTAACCGGGGGTATCGGCTCTGGTGGGGGCGGCCAGGACGCCGGCCAGGGATAGGATTGCGATGGCGATGGGGGCACGCATCGACGCCTCTGGGTCGTGGGGGCCGGCTTCCGTCCGGCCAGGAGCCCCACCTAGTCCGCGTCGCCGCCCGCCGTCGCCTCATTCGCCGTAAATCCGCGGTTTTCCGTCTTTTGAGCCGCGCGCCAGGCGCTGGGGCTCATTCCCGTGTGATCCCGGAACACGCGGTTGAAGCTGGCTTTCGAGGCGAAGCCGCAGTCCAGCGCCAGGGCCAGCAGCTCCCCCGCTTCGGTCGTGGGCAGGCGGGCCTGCACCGCCTCCACCCGCAGGCCGTTCACCAGGGCGCTGAAGCTGCAGCCCAGGCCTTGGTTGATGGCCCGCGACAGATAGGTCTCGTTGGTGCCCAGGCGCTGGGCCACCTGGGCCAGGGTCAGGCCGGCTTCCCGCCACCAGCCCTCGTCGCGGATGGTGTCGCGCCAGCGTCCCGCCTGGGCCGTCCAGTCCCGGTCCCGCGCCGGTGCCGATGCCGACGGCTGTGGGCTGGCGGTCATGACGGGGAACGCGGTGCCGGCATGACGCCAGCCTTCCAACCCCAGGCCCAGAATGATGGCGGCGAACGCCAGATATTGGGGGAAGCGGTCATAATAGCTAAGGGGGGCCACCAGGCCGTCCACCGCATCGAAGGCCACCGCCACCAGCAGCCACAGCGCCAGGGCGGCCAGCAGGGTGCGCAGCCAGGGCTGGCGGTGGTCCACCGGGTTGCCGACCGCGCCGGCCAGCCAGGCCTGATAGCGGCGGTGGAACCGGGCGGTGATCCCCAGGTAGGCCGCCAGCGACAGGGTGGTGGCCCAGGTCTGCACCGGATCGATCCACCGCACATGCACGGTGTCGTTCCAGCGCATTTTCTCCGCCAGCGGCAGGGCGAAGGCCCAGGCGGTATAGGCCAGGTTCAGTGTGGCGGGCGCGAAGTGCCAGGCCCAGCCGCGCGGCAAGCGGGGTTCCGCCAGACGCCGGACATAAAGGTAGAGCAGAGGGCCGGTGGCGAGGCCCAGGTTGAACGGCGCGAAGGACAGCCAGGGAAAGGCGTCATAGAAGCCGGCGAAGCCCAGGACATAAGGCATCAGCCGCAGCACAGCCACGGCCAGCAGGCCGGCCAACAGGCGGTTAGCGGCGCGGCTGCCTGGCGACGCCACCAGCAGCACCGCCACCACGGCGCCGAAACCGGCGGCCATGCCCAACATGGTGCTCCATGGACCGAACCGGATCATGCCCCCTCCGACGAACAGTCTAAAACATTCCGCCGGCCAGCCGAAACGCCGGCCACTTCACCTACACCGGAAGCACAGATGGCGGCCCGGCGGTGACTGCCCCAAGGTCGCCATGATCGGCGGCATAATGCCGCTGGTACGATCCCCTATCCGGTGGCGCCCCTCTTGCCCAGGGACCCCGCGCCACCCCAGCACCGGAAGAAATCGAAGGCCATCATGAAGCGCGCTACCCGTCTCATCGCCGCCGCCGCGACCGCCGTTGTCGCCCTGGGCGCCACCGTGCCGGCGTGGGCCGATCCGCCGCCCTGGGCGGAGGCGTCGGGCTATCGCTACCAGGATCGGGACTGGCATGACGACCATCGCGGCGATGACCGCCGGGATGACGACCGCTGGCGCGACGATCACCGGGGGGATTGGCGCGACGACCACCGCGGCCCGCCGCCCCGCTATGTCGATCACCGCTCCCCCCATTACCGGGAGTTCTACGCCACCGATGTCGGTATCGACCAGGGGCGTTGCGACCGGGGGGCCGTTGGCCTGAACGTGGGCACCCTGGTGGGCGCGCTGCTGGGCGGCCTCGCCGGCTCGCAGTTCGGCCACGGCGGCGGCAAGGCCGCGATGACCGGCGCCGGCGTGCTGCTGGGCGCCCTGGCCGGTAACGCGGCCTTCAACAGCATGGACCAGAGTGACGAGGGCTGCTTCGCCCAGGCCATGGAAAAGGCGCCGGATGGCCAGCAGATCGTCTGGAACAACCCCGACAACGGCGCCCGCTACCAGATGACCCCGGTCAAGACCTGGCAGGAATCATCCGACACCTATTGCCGGGAATACCAGAGCGTCGCCGTGGTGGGCGGCCGCCGGCAGAACGTGACCGGCACGGCCTGCCGCCAGCCCGACGGCCAGTGGAAGATCGTGAATTGAGGTCAGGGCGTAGACCGGCTTAGTCACCAACCAGCGGCATGAGGTTCGTCCTCATGCCGCTGTAGGCTGCAACCGCAGCCGCCGCAGGTTTGCGGGGAGCGGCAGCGGACCGGAAACCGGGGAAAGCCAAGCTGGCGCCTGAGGCAGCACGAAAACTCAGACAAACCCATGCCGGCCCAACCACCGCCGATACAGGTCGGGCCAGGGTTCGGCGGGGCGGCCGGGGATTTCGCGCAGGGCGAAGCCGTGGCCGCCGGATTCGAAGATATGCATTTCCGTCGCCACGTTCTGGCGGCGCAGGGCCTGGAACATGGCCAGACTGTTGCCCACCGGCACGGCGCCGTCATCGGCGGCGTGGAACAGGAAGGTGGGGCAGGCACCGGCGGGCACCGTCTGGTCCGGTGAATAGGCGGTCACCTGGGCGGCGGTGGGCGCGTTGCCCAGCAGATGCTGCCGCGACCCGGCGTGGGTCAGCGACTCGTCCATCGAGATGACGGGATAGGCCAGGCAGGCCAGTTGTGGGCCGGCCGGCAGGGTGTCGGCCTCATCCACGGCCGCATAGACGGTGGCGTCATGGCGGGTGAGCAGGCTGGCGGCGAGGTGGCCGCCGGCGGAAAAACCGAGGATGCCGAGGCGGCCGCCATCCACCGCCCAGGCCTTGGCCTTATGGCGCAGCAGGCGCATGGCGCGCTGCGCGTCCTGCAACGGCACGTCGGGGCCGTTCTTCCAGCCCTCCGCCGGCAGGCGATAGGTCAGGACGGCGGCATGCACGCCGGTGGTGTTCAGCCAGCGCGCGACCTCATAGCCTTCCTTGTCGAACCAGACGTTGGTGTAGCCGCCGCCGGGGATGATCAGGATGGTGGCGCGCGGACCGGGGCTGGCGCTGCGGAAAAAGGCCAGGGTCGGCATGGCGACATGGTCTGCCGAGCGGTCGGGCGGGCCGCCCACCGGGGCATGGTCGATGATCAGGTCCTTGACCACCAGGCCCTCGCCCCCCGGCGGGGTGCCGGGCCACAGGGGCAGCACGACATCGGGATCGCGGCGCTGGCGCGACAGCCGCACAAGGTCGGCGGCGGTGCCGCCGTCGGCCTGGGCCTGCCGGCTCATCGCGGCGCTGCCCAAGGCAGCGCCGGCCAGGGCGGCCAGGGCCAAGCCCCGGCGGTTCGGGGTGAAGGTCATGGGGGCTGCCTCCCTCAAGGCGGGTTCGTTCCTGTTACCGGTAACTTAACCGGCGGCGGGCGGGATAGCCAGCCCGCCTCAGGTGCCGGCCACCGTCATGCCTTCCACCCGCAGGGTGGGGCTGTCCACGCCGTGGCGGAACTCCAGGTCGTTGGCGGGCCGCAAGGTCAGGTACATGTCCTTGAGATTGCCGGCGATGGTGATCTCCGCCACCGGGAAGGCGATCTTGCCGTCCTCGATCCAGAAGCCCGAGGCGCCCCGGCTGTAGTCGCCGGTGATGCCGTTGACGCCGCTGCCCATGAGCGAGGTGACGTAGAAGCCCTGGCGGATGTCGGCCAGCAGCTGCTCCGGCGTCTCCGCGCCCGGCGCCAGATAGACGTTGGTGGCGCTGGGGCCGGGGGGGCCGCCGGTCCCGCGCGCGGCATGACCGGTGGAGGCCAGGCCCAGTTGGCGGGCGGACCGGCAGTCCAGCAGCCAGGTGGTCAGGACGCCGCCGTCGATCAGGTTGCGGCGCTTGTTCGCCTGCCCCTCCGCGTCGAAGGGCTTGGAGCGCAGGCCCCGGCGGATGTGCGGGTCCTCGACGATGGTGATGCCGGGCGCGAACACCGCCTGGCCCATCTTGTCCTTCAGGAAACTGGTGCCGCGTGCGATGGCGGCGCCGGAGATGGCGCCCGTCAGGTGGCTGACCAGGCCGCCGGCCACGCGCGGGTCGAACACCACCGGCACCGCCTGGGTCGCGACCTTGCGCGGGTTCAGGCGGGCCACCACCCGCTCCCCGGCGCGGCGGCCGATGGTGGCGGGCGATTCCAGGTCGCCGGCATAGACGGCGGAATGATAGTCGTAGTCCCGCTCCATGCCCGTGCCGCTGCCCGCCAGGACGGAAACGGACAGGCTGCGCCGGCTGACGCTGTAGCCGCCGGAAAAGCCGTTGCTGGCCGCCAGCGTGACGGTGGAGCGTGACCAGCCCGCGTCCGCCCCTTCGGAATTGCTGACGCCCGGCACGGCCAGCGCCGTCTCCTCCAGCTCCGCGATTTGGGCCAGCAGATCCTCCGCCACCGGTTCCGAGGGATCGCACAGGTCAAGGTCGGGCCAATCCCGGGCCAGGCTGTCGGCGTCGGCCAGGCCGCAGAACTCATCCTCCGGCACCAGGCGGGCCATGGCCACGGCCCGTTCCGCCAACTCCTTCAGCAGGGCGGGGCTGCGGTCGGTGGAAGAGACGATGGCCTGGCGCTTGCCCACGAAGACGCGCAGGCCCAGGTCGCCCAATTCGGCGCGCTGCACCTCCTCCGGCTTGCCCAGGCGCTGGCTCATGGACATGGCGGCGCTGTCGACCAGCAGGGCGTCGGCGGCGTCGGCGCCGGCCTTGCGCGCCAGGGTCAACAGGTCGTCCAGGATGCCGGCGGCGGTGGCGTCGGGGGGCAGGGGAGGCATGGGGGCTTAGGCTCCAGGCTTCAGATACGGGCACGGCCGGGGTGATCCCGGCGGGCCATCAGGGACCCAGCTTGCCAGTCCTGGGGGGCGAGGGGGAAGCCTGACGTTGGGTCGGGACGTTGGATCAGCGGGAATGTTTCTGAACGGTAACAGGAGGCACAATTGCAACGATCTGTTTCTTCCCCTATCAAAGGCTGACATCCGTCTGTTACCGGCCGGGGCTAGGGTGCCCTGGCCAATGCGCGAAGGCTGCCCCGCCTGGCGCGTTCGGCCGGTCGGACGGACCATCCGGGGATTTGCCGCCCCGGTTCGTTCGGTCACCTTTCGGGTTTCGTTCCCGGAAGTAGTCCATCTACCTCGCAGGGCCGCGGACGCCAACTCCGCGGCCCTCTTTTATTTTCCGTCGCGGGACCCAGACAATTTCCGTGATAACGGCAAAAAAAAGCGGTAGGTGTATATGCAACTGAAACCGATTTCACCGAACAGGGATCGTCCTTGCCCTTCGACCTCACGGTGCTGACCCCCCACCTGGAGCCGCTGCTGGCGGGCGCGTTGCTGACGGCCGAGGTCTGCGCGCTGGGCATCGTGGGCGCGTTCAGCCTGGCCACGGTCCTGGGGCTGGCGGCGGCGGGCCGGGGAGGGGGCCGGGGATGGACGCGGCGGTCGGCGTGGCTCTACGTCGACGTCTTTCGCAACGTCCCCTTCGTGGTCCAGGTCTTCTTCCTCTATTACGGCCTGCCGGAGATCGGCGTTTACATCGACGCTTTCTGGACCGGCGTGCTGGCGCTCAGCCTGGTGGGCGGCGCCTATGGCGGCGACGTGGTGCGCAGCGGCATCCTGGCGATCGATCCCGGGGTGGTGGAGGCCGCGCGGGTCAGCGGCTTGTCGCGCCTGGACATCATCCGCCGCATCGTCCTGCCCATCGCCCTGCGCACCGCCATCCGGCCCCTGGGGTCCGTGTTCGTGAACCTGGTGCTCAGCTCCTCCATCCTGTCCATGATCACCTTGGATGAGGTGACGGGCACGGCCCGGGGGGTGGCGGCCGAGACCTATCGCCCGTTCGAGGTCTACGCCTTCCTGCTGGTCGCCTACGCCGTGCTGACCTACGCCGTGTCGCTGGGCATTGCGGCCCTGCACCGGCGTCTGAACCGGTACATGGCGGGCCAGGGTGCGGCCGGCCATGATGTGGTGGGAAAGGGAGCCTGATGCGGCACGCCGGCTTCACCTGGCACGACGGTGCACTGCTGGCCCAGGGCCTGGGCGTCAGCCTGGGCCTGTTCGCGGTCACCTTCCTCATCGGCCTGGTCCTGGGGTCCGGCGCGGCCGTGGTGCGCCATTTCCGGGTGCCGGCGCTGTCGCCCATCCTGCATGCGGGGCTGGAGCTGCTGCGCAACTCCCCCGTCCTGGTGCAGCTGTTCCTGGTCTTCTTCGGCATCCCGGCCCTGATCCACCAGCCCTTGGCGCCCCTGTCCGCCGCGGGGCTGACCCTGTCGGCCAACACGGCGGCCTTCGTCTATTTCGTCGCCGTCGCCGGCCTGGACGCCGTGGGCCGCGACCAGGTGGAGGCGGCCCGCGCCTTCGGCCTTACCCGCATGCAGGTGGTGCGGCACGTCCTGGCGCCCCAGGCGGCGGCCTTCGCCGTGGCGCCCCTGGTGGGCCTGGCGGTCAACCAGCTTCAGGTGACGTCGCTGGTTTCCGTCATCGGGGTCATGGACCTGACCAAGGCCGGCGACATCCTGAACCTGCGCACGCTGCGGCCCTTCGCCGTGTGGACCATGGTGGGCGCCTTGTACTTCGCGGCGGCCAAGACGCTGACGCTGCTGGGCAATCGATGGGAGCGGCGGCTGCGCGCCCATGCCGCCCCGCTGGAGCTTTGAGGGGGGGATGGGCCGGATGATCGCGGTGGAGGGGGTGGTCAAGCGTTTCGGCGCCCAGACGGTGCTGGACGGTGTCAGCCTGGCGGTGGCGCCGGGCGAAGTGGTGACCATCCTGGGCTCCAGCGGGTCGGGCAAAAGCACCTTGATCCGCTGCATCAATGGGCTGGAACGGTTGGATGGCGGGCGCATCACCGTGGACGGGCTGGACGTGGCCGATCCCCGGCAACTGGCCCAGGCCCGGCGGCTGTCCGCCACGGTGTTCCAGCTGTTCAACCTTTATCCCCATATGACGGTGCTGCGGAACGTCACCCTGGCGCCGGAGGTGGTGCTGAAGCGCCCCCGCGCCGAGGTGGAGGCGGAGGCCCGCGCCCTGCTGGCCAGCGTCGGGCTGGACGCCAAGGCCGAGGCCTATCCGGCACAGCTGTCGGGCGGCCAGCGCCAGCGGGTGGGCATCTGCCGCGCCCTGGCCATGAACCCGCGCTATCTGCTGCTGGATGAGGTGACCAGCGCCCTGGACCCGGAGATGACGGCGGAGGTGCTGGCCATCCTGGGCCGGCTGGCCGGCCGGCCCAGGGGGGACGGGGTGGGGGATGCCGGCACCACCATGCTGTTCGTGACGCATGAGGTGGAATTCGCCCGGCGCATTTCCACCCGCATCGTCTTTCTGGACCAGGGGCGGTTGATCGTCGATCTGCCCACGGCCCGGTTCTTCGCGGATGACGGGGGCATGGCCCACCCGCGCATCCGTCAATTCCTGTCCAAGATGGCGCCATCGAACACGGTGGCCGGCGCCGAGGTAACCGTATGATCCTGATCGCCAATTCCGAAGCCTGGCCCGGATTCCAGACCACCGTCGACCGCCTGAAGGCCGGGGAGGGGGGGCCGGACCCGCTGGTCGCCGGCATTGCGCATGTCGAGCGGGAAGTGACCGTGCGCAGCGTGGGCTATGGCGGCTGGCCCAACATGCTGGGTGAGATGGAGTTCGACGCCGGCGTCATGGACGGCACCACCCGCCAGGTGGGGGCCGTGGGCGCCCTGCGGGACATCGTCCCGGCCAGCGCCGTGGCCCTGCAGGTCATGCGCCGCCTGCCGCACACGCTGCTGACCGGCGATGGCGCCCGCCGTTTCGCCCTGGAGTGCGGGTTCGCGGCGGAACCGACCCTGCTGGACAACTCGCGCCGGGTGTGGTGGGAGCGGCTGGAAAAGGAACTGCCGCCTGAGGACCTGGCGGCCTTCCCGAACATCCCGCTGGCCCCCTTGAGCCGCGCCATCACCGACCCCGAGCGGGTGCGCGACACCACCGTCTTCCTGGGCCAGGACGCCGCCGGCGGCCTGCACGCCGCCACCAGCACGTCGGGCTGGGCGTGGAAATACCCGGGGCGCCTGGGCAATTCGCCCATCGCCGGCGCCGGCTTCTACGCCGACAGCCGCTATGGTGCCGCCGCCTGCACCCATACGGGCGAGATGACGGTGCGCTGCGGCACCGCCCGCGCCATCGTGCTGGCCTTGCAATTGGGCAAGACCCTGACCGAGGCGGTGGACATGGCCGTCGCGGACTTGGCAACCTTGCGTGAGGGCTTCCTGGCCGGCGTGGTCATCCACGCGCTGGACGCCCACGGCAATCATGAGGTGGTCAGCTTCCGCTGCGGCCCCGCCATCCGCTATTGGTACTGGGACCCCTCGCTGTCCGCGCCTGAGGAGCGGGTCGCCCGCACCGTCTGAGGAGCCCCCATGCTGCGTAAGTTCCTGCCCGCGCTCGCCGCCCTTCTCCTTGCCCTTCCCCTTCCCGCCTGGGCGGGCAAGCTGGAGGATATCCGCCAGCGCGGCGTGCTGCGCGTGGGCGTGTCCCTGGGCGGGGAGCCCGTCGGCTTCCGCGATGACCGCAACGCCCCGGCCGGCTATGACGTGGACGTGGCCAAGCGGCTGGCGGACAAGCTGGGCGTGACGGTGGAGTTCACCGACGTTTCCGGCGACGCCCGGGTCAGCATGCTGGTGTCCGGCCAGATCGACGTGGCGGTGGCCAACCTGACGGCCACGCCGGAACGGGCCAAGACCATCGCCTTCACCATTCCCTACAACCGCGTCGGCCTGCGCGTCATCGCGCAGAAGAGTGCCGGCATCAACCAGTTGTCGGACCTGGCCGGCAAGAAGGTGGTGGTGGGCCGGGGTACGACGGGCGAGGCCTTCCTGCGCCAGGCGGTGCCGGGGGCGAAGCTGGTGTTCACCGACACCTTCGCGCCCGATGGCGTGCTGCTGCTGGTGCAGCGGCGGGTGGACGCCGGCATCGAGGATTTATCCATGATGGATTACCTGGCCAGCACCAACCCCGCCCTGAAGACGCTGCCCGACCTGTATTCCAACGCCCCCATCGCCATCGGCCTGGCCCAGGGCGACCCGGATTTCCTGCGCTGGCTCAACGGCTTCGTCGCCGACTACATCACCTCCGGCGCGTACCAGGCCAACTACCGCAAATGGTGGGGCAAGGACGCGGCCGTCCCGGCGCTGTCCGCCGCCGCCCCAGCGGGCTGATCAGCCGGTCAGCCGGGGATGGAAGCGCGTGGGCAGGGTCAGGGGCCAGGGGCCGGTGGCGGCCCCCGTCAGCACGGCGATGACCGCCGCCACATAGGCCTGCTTGTCGAAACCGATGGACGAGATGGGATAGGCGTCGAAGTCCGTCAGCGACAGGTTGTCGAAGCCGTACAGGCGGGTGGTGGTGGCGCGACCACCGGGAAAGTCGCCCCGCAGGCGGTCCAGCACGCCCATGGCCATGGCGTCCGAGGTGCAGAAGATGGCGTCCGGCCGGGGCGCCAAGGCCAGCGCCTCCCCCGCCCTGTGCCCGCTGGCATAGGAATAGTCGCCCTGCAGGCTGGTGGTCAGGCGGATGCCGTGGGCGGCCAGCGCTGCGTGGTACAGCCGGATACGCGCCTGTTCCAGAACGGAGGTGGGACGCCCCGTCACCAGGGCGGCCGTCTTCACCCCCTGGGCGGCGGCATGGGCCACCGCCTCGGCGATGCCCACCCGTTCATCCGGGATGACGGCGGGCGATTCAGGATCGTGCCGGCCGTTCAGCATCAGCACCAGCTCGCTGCGGAACAGGGTGCGGACGGTGGCGGCGTCGGCGAAGTCGGAAAAGACGATGGCCGCGTCGACGTGATAGGCGACACCGGTGCGCAGAAAGGACTCCACCCGGTCGCTGGACCCGACGCGGACGAAGATCACCTGCTTGCCCGTGTTCTGCACCGCCGCCAGCAAAGGATCGAACAGATCCAGGTCGCTCAGGTCGTGGATGTGGTTGACGACGACGGCCACCAGATTGACGCTTTTGGTGGTCAGGCTGCGGGCCAGCAGGTTGGGGCGGAAGCCCAGTTCCTGCGCCGCCTGCAGCACGCGCGCCTTCTTTTCCGCCGAGACCGGGCGCTGTTCATCCGACAGGGCCCGGGACGCCACCGCCCGCGACACGCCGGCCCGCTGGGCCACGTCGCTGATGGTGGGGTTGGTTGGCAGGGGCGCGCCCAGTTTGTCAGTCCCGGTCCCATCCATCCCAGCCACGACCTCCCCATCCCTTTCCGGCACTGGTAACAGGCAGCCGGTTTCCTATAAAACCGGGTGCCACGGTGAAAGAAGATTTCAAATCTTGATATACTGTTTCGATATCGGCGGGTCATACATTTCCCTGGGGACAGCCCATACGGATGTCGCTGTGACGGGCGCCGTCACCCGCGTGGGCCGGGTACCCACCCCGGCCCAGGACCGCGCTGCCTTCATCCAGGCGCTGGCGGACCTGCTGGCGCAGGCGCCCGGTCCCGCCGACGCCCCCGTGGCCCTGGCGCTGGCCGGCGGCATCGACCCCGCCACGGGCCTGGCCAGTTGCGCCAACATCCCTTGCCTGACCGGGACGCCCCTGGTGGCCGACCTGGCCGCGGCGCTGGGCCGGCCGGTGGTGGTGGGCAACGACGCCGCCTGCTTCGTCCTGGCGGAGGCGATGGCGGGTGCCGGCCGCGGCCAGGATGTCGTCTTCGGCATCATCCTGGGCACGGGCGTGGGCGGTGGCCTTGTGGTGGACGGCCGGCTGGTGCCGGGGGCGGGGGAGTGGGGCCACGGCCCGGTGGTGAAGCACATCGCCGGCGATCCGCCCGTCACGCTGCCGCGCCTGCCCTGCGGCTGCGGCCATGCCGGCTGCGTCGACACCATCGGCGGCGCGCGCGGGCTGGAGCGTCTGCACCAGGCCCTGCATGGCGTCCGGCGGGACAGCCAGGCGCTGACGGCGGCCTGGGCGGCCGGTGAGCCGGCGGCGATGCGGACGATGGAGATCTATGTCGACCTGGTGGCGGATCCCCTGGCGGTGGTGGTGAACGCCATCGGCCCCGGTGTGGTGCCGGTGGGGGGCGGGCTGTCGTCGGACGCCGCCCTGGTTTCGGCGTTGGATCGGGCCGTCCGGGCCCGTATCCTGCGGCGCACCAGCGGCCCGCTGTTGGTGCCCACGGCCCTGGGTGGGGCCGCCGGCATGCTGGGCGCCGCCATCCTGGGCGCCCAATGGTTGGACTCGAACAGGGCTTGAAGAAGGGGAATGCGGGGATGACGCGGGTGGATACGAATTGCGTGCGGCTTGAGGTGTGCGTGGACAGCCCGGCCGGGGTGGCCGCCGCCGTCAAGGGCGGGGCCGACCGGCTGGAACTGTGCGCCGCGCTTGTGGTGGGCGGCCTGACCCCTTCCCGCGGGCTGATGGCCTTGGCGGCGGCCTGCGGCAAGCCCGCCTACGCCATGATCCGCCCCCGGCCCGGCGATTTCGTCTATGGCCCGTCCGACCTGGACGTCATGGGTGACGACATCGACACGGCGCGGGCCCTGGGCCTGCCGGGCGTGGTGCTGGGCGCCAGCCTGCCCAATGGCGAACTGGACGCGGCGGCCCTGTCCATCCTGGTCGACCGGGCCGGCGGCCTGGGCCTGACCCTGCACCGCGCCATCGACCTGACCCCCGACCCCATCGAGGCGCTGGACATCGCCATCGAGCTGGGCTTCGAACGGGTGCTGACCTCCGGCGGCGCCCGCTCGGCGGTCGAGGGGGTTGAGACCATCGCCGAGCTGGTGGAACACGCCCGGGGCCGCATCAGCATCATGGCCGGCAGCGGCGTGAACGCCGACAACGCGGTCGACCTCATCCGCCAGACCGGCGTGACCGAGGTCCATGCCTCCTGCGGCATGGCTCCGGCGGTGGTGGATGAGCACCTGTTGCACTTCGGCTTCGTCCAGCCCGGCGCGCGGGAGACGGACGCGGCCACGGTCATGTGGCTGGCGGCGGCGATCCGGGATATCTACTGACGGCGCCTTGCCGTCATTGGTCCTTGGTGCGATCATGTCCATGGGATGTCCATGGACGTGAGGGAAAACGGCGATGGCTGCGACGGCTCGACTGGTGGTTCAGATGACGCCGACGGAAAAGCGCCGGCTCACCGCCCAGGCCAAGCGGCTGGGCGTCTCCACCTCTGAATTCGTGCGCCGGCGGGTCGCTGAAGACGATCTGGTCGAAAACCGCGAAGAGATCGAAGCCCTGCTGGCTACCCTGGCGGATGCCGCCCCGCGCATCCTGGCCAGCCTGGATCGGTCCATCGCCGAAGCCGAGGCGGCGATCGACGAGGTGCGGGAGCGTCGCCCCTCATGAGTTTCGGCGAAAAGATCCTGAACGGCCTGCGCACTGTTGTGCTGATTGAGGAACGGGTGCAGCGGCTGGATGGCACCGTTTCCGATCTGCGCCGGGAGACGACCAAGGCGCTGGCCGATCATGAGCGCCGTCTTACCCGGCTGGAAACCATTGTCGAGATCGCACGGCCGGATGGCGCCACCCTGCGCATCAGCCGTCAACCGGAAAGCGACAACGGTTCCGGCGGCGGCTGAATTTAGAGCCGCTCTAACCAGAAACGCGCTCGGCTCTAAGTGCTTATTCAGCGAGCGGATTTACGCTCCAAAGCGATTCCGCTTTTCCGCGATCCGCTTTGGGCATCCGGCTCACTTCCGCCAGATCGGCTTGCCACTGCCCGGCAGGCCATAGCTGGCCCATTTGCGGCTGACCTCCTCCACCGTCTTGGCGTCCATGGCGATCTTCTCGCCCCATTCGCGGTGGGTTTCGGGGGGCAGCTTGTTGGTGGCGTCCAGGCCGACCTTGCCGCCCAACCCGGATTCGGGGCTGGCGAAGTCCAGATAGTCGATGGGCGTGCCCTCGATGACGGTGATGTCGCGCGCCGGGTCCATGCGGGTGGACACCGCCCACATCACGTCCTTCCAGTCGCGGGCGTTGATGTCGTCGTCCACGACGATCACCCACTTCGTGTACATGAACTGCCGCAGGAAGGACCACACGCCCATCATCACCCGCTTGGCATGGCCCGGGTAGGTCTTGCGCATCGAGACGACGGCGATGCGGTAGGAACAGCCCTCCGGCGGCAGCCAGAAATCGACGATCTCCGGGAACTGCTGGCGCAGCAGGGGGATGAAGACCTCATTCAGGGACTCGCCCAGGACCGAGGGTTCATCCGGCGGCCGGCCGGTGAAGGTGGACAGATAGATGGGGTCGCGGCGCATGGTGATGGCCGTGACCTGGAAGACGGGGAACTTCTCGACCGAGTTGTAATAGCCGGTGTGGTCGCCATAGGGCCCCTCGTCGGCGTATTCGTCCAGCGAGACATAGCCTTCCAGGACGATCTCGGACTGGGCCGGCACCTTCAGGGGCACGGTCTTGCAATCCACCAGGTCGACCTTCTTGCCGCGCAGCATGCCGGCGAACTGATACTCCGACAACGTTTCGGGCACCGGGGTCACGGCGGCCAGGATAGTGCCGGGATCGGCGCCCAGCACCACGGCGGCGGGCAGGGGCTCGCGCTTGCCGGCGGCCTTCCAGCGGTGATGGTGCTGGGCCCCGCCGCGGTGCTTCAGCCAGCGCATGATGGTGCGGTCGCGCCCCAGAACCTGCATGCGGTAGATGCCCAGGTTGAAGCGGTCTTCCGCCATGCCGCCCCGGTCGTTGGCGGTGGGCCCCTGGGTCACCACCAGGGGCCAGGTGATGAGGGGGCCGGGCTCACCGGGCCAGCAGCTCTGGATGGGCAGTCGGCCCAGATCGATCTGGTCGCCGGTCAGCACCACCTCCTGGCAAGGCGCGCTGCCCACCGTGCGCGGGCGCATGGCCATGACCGTCTTGACCAGGGGCAGCATCTCCCACGCGTCGCGCAGGCCGCGCGGCGGTTCCGGCTGCTTCAGGAAGGCCAGCGTCTCCCCCACCTCGCGCAGCTCATGCGGCTCGCGGTCCATGCCCCAGGCCACCCGCTCCACCGTGCCGAACAGGTTGACCAGCACCGGTATCTCCGACCGGCTGCCGTCCGCCTTGGTCACGTTCTCGAAGATCACGGCGGGGCCGCCCTCGGCCAGCAGCCGGGTCTGGATTTCGGTCATCTCCAGCACGGTGGACACCGGGGTCTTGACCCGCACCAGGCGGCCCGACTGTTCCAGCCGGTCGATGAACTCACGCAGGGAGGCGTAGGGCATGGGGAAACGTCCAGGTAGGAAATCAGGCGGTAAAGGAGCGGATGCGGCCCCGTCCGGTCAAGCCTCCACCCGCCAGACGACGCTGTCGCGGTGGGTGCGGTCCTCCAGCTCCAGCGTCGTGGGCACGCGGTAGGTGGCCAGGGGAACCAGCCCATCCTTCGGCAGGTATGTACGGCCGGGATCCCCCATCAGGATCACCAGGCCGTCGCCGGCCAGGTCGCGCAGCCAGGCCATGACCCGCTCGGCCATCGGCTTCTCGTAACAGACGTCGCCCACCAGCACCACGTCGATGTCCGCCAGGGGCTGGCCCACCACGTCACGCTCCTCCGCCGTCAAGGCCACGCCGTTCAAGCTGGCGTTCAGCGCGATGGCGGCGATGGCGTAGGCGTCGATCTCCACGGCGGTGACGCTGGTGGCGCCGGCCTTGGCCGCCGCGATGGCGATCAAGCCGGACCCGGCGGCGAAGTCCAGGACGCGGCGGCCGCGCACCAGCTCCGGATGGTCCAGCACATGCCTTGCCACCGCCTGGCCGCCGGCCCAAGGGAACGCCCAGAAGGGCGGCGGCAGGTCCTTGGCGGCCAGCGTCTCTTCCGTCGCCAGCCACAGGGGCGTGATCTCGGTCGCGGTCAGCAGGGTCAGCTCCGGCACCAGGGCCGGGGCCTCGGGCGCGGTGTTGGCGCGGATGAAGGCGGCGCGGTCCGCCGGTTCACCGCCAACTGGCCCGCCGCTCAAGACGCGCCCGCCATGCCCAGGATGATGCTGCCCAGCAGCACCCAGCCGGCGACGCGGGCGGCCTTGAAGGCGGCCAGGCTGTCGGCCGGGTCGTCGGGCCGCCACTGCCAGGCCTGGCGCAGCAGCAGGGCGCCGGTGGCGCCCACGCCCAGATAGGCCAGGGGGTGGATGCCGGCGGCGGCCACCGCCACCGCCCACAGCGCCGTGGCGCCGGCGTAGAAGCCCAGGATCCACCGCTTGGCGGCGGGACCCAAGCGCAGCGCGGTGGATTTCACGCCCACCTTGACGTCGTCCTCGCGGTCCTGGTGGGCATAGATGGTATCATAGCCCAAGGTCCACAGGATGCCGCCGGCGTAGAGCAGGACAGGGGGCCAGGCGAGTTCGCCGCGCACCGCCATCCAGCCCAGCAGCGCCCCCCAGTTGAAGGTCAGGCCCAGGAAGGCCTGTGGCCACCAGGTGATGCGCTTCATCAGGGGATATGCGGCCACCAGCACCAGGGAGGCGGCACCCAGCGCGATGGTGGCGCCGTTCATTTGTACCAGCACGCCCAGGCCCACCAGGCACTGGGCCACCAGGAAGGCGATGGCCTGGGGCACGCTGACGGCGCCACTGGGGATGGGCCGCACGCGGGTGCGCTCCACCAGCGCGTCGAAGTCCCGGTCCAGGATGTCGTTGATGGTGCAGCCGGCACCCCGCATGACCACGGCGCCGATGGCGAACAAGACCATCAGCCATAGGTCCGGCGCCTGCCCCGGCCGGACGGCCAGCGCGATGGACCACCAGCTGGGCAGCAGCAGCAGCCAGGTGCCGATGGGGCGGTCCAGCCGCGCCAGGCGCGCGTAGGGCCGCGCCGGGGGCGGCAGGTATCGGTCCACCCAATTGCCCCGCCGGATGTCGGTATGGCCGGCGCCTAGGGGTTCGCTGGTTTCGCTGGGCATGGCGTGGGGCCTCGGCTTCGGGTCGGTCGGCGGGACCTTAGCGGGAACGGACGGGCCGGTCACCTGTCCGGGGGCTGGGCAGACCCATGAAAAATGCTTGAGTGTTAAATGGTAGAATGGACAAAGGGACGAATGTTCCGCATCTAGGCCGTACCCGTTCCGTGTCCTTTCCCCATCCCCGCGATTGATCCTCATGGCCGACCGTCCCCGCACCCGCCTGCATCTCGACGCGCCCCTGGTGGCTGGCCAGGCGGCCGGGCTGTCGGGCGACCAGGCGCACTACCTGCGGGGCGTGCTGCGCCAGGCGCCGGGTGACCGGCTGCTGGTCTTCAACGAGGCGGGGGGGAATGGCTGGCGGAGATCGCCGCCCTCAGCAAATCCGGCGGCACGGTCGCCGTGCTGGAACGGACGCGGCCGCCGGCGCCGTGTCCCGACGTCTGGCTGCTGTTCGCGCCGCTGAAGGGCGGGCGGACGGAGTATGTGGTGGAAAAGGCGACGGAGCTGGGTGTCGCCCGCCTATGCCCGGTGCTGACCCGCCGGGGCGACGTGCCCCGCGTCAACCTGGACCGGCTGCGCGCCAACGCGGTGGAGGCGGCGGAACAGTGCGAACGCCTGTCCGTGCCGGTGGTCGATCCCCTGGCCGACTTGGCCGACGTGCTGGATGCCTGGCCCAATGATCCCGCCACCCGGGACCGCCCCCTGTTCGTGGCGGCGGAGACGGGGGCGGCCCAGCCCCTGGCCGCGGCTGTGACGGCGGCTACTGCGGCGGGGGGCAAAGCGGCGTTCCTTGTGGGACCGGAGGGGGGCCTCCATCCCGGTGAGCTTGACCGGCTCACCAAAACACCTTTTGTTGTCCCGGTAGGACTGGGTCCCCGCATTCTGCGGGCGGACACGGCCGCCTTCGCCGTGCTTGCCGTTTGGCAGGCGCTGGCCGGCGACTGGACATCCGCCCCGGGGCAGGACGCGCGCCCGCCGTTCCGCTGAGTATGGTTCGGCGATATGGTTGGGCGGTGGCGCCGCCATCATCACCCACGCCGTCCCGCCGCCTTGCCCTCCCGCCCGTGCCTTGTGAACCAAGCCTTGTGAAGAAGGACCGACCAGATGTCTGCGCCGCCGAAGAGCCCGGGTGCCCCCGTCACCGACCGCCGCGAGCTGGTCGAATACCTGGAACAGGGCTGCAAGCCGGCGGACGCCTGGCGCATCGGCACCGAGCATGAAAAGTTCGCCTTCCGCCTGGGCGACAACCGCCCGCTGCCCTATGAGGGGGAGCAGGGCATCGGCCGCATCCTGACCGAGATGGCGTCGCGCTATGACTGGACCCCGGTGAAGGAGGGCGACAACATCATCGCCCTGACCAGGGGCCAGGCCAGCATCACCCTGGAGCCGGGCGGCCAATTCGAGCTGTCGGGCGCGCCGCTCAGCACCATCCACCAGACCTGTGGCGAGGTGTCGGAGCATCTGGCCCAGGTGCGGGCCATCGGCGCCGACCTGGGCATCGGCATGATCGGCCTGGGCTTCAACCCGAAGTGGGCGCGCGAGGACATCCCCTGGATGCCCAAGGGCCGCTACCGCATCATGCGCGACTACATGCCCAAGAAGGGCACCATGGGCCTGGACATGATGACCCGCACGTCCACCGTGCAGGTCAACCTGGACTTCAGCTCCGAAGCCGACATGGTGAAGAAGTTCCGGGTCAGCCTGGCGCTGCAGCCCATCGCCACGGCGCTGTTCGCCAACAGCCCCTTCAAGGAGGGCAAGCCCAACGGTTTCCAGAGCCTGCGCAGCCATGTCTGGACGGACACCGATCCCGACCGCTGTGGCGACCTGCCCTTCGTGTTCGAGGATGGCTTCGGCTTCGAGCGCTACGCCGACCACGCCCTGGGCGTGCCCATGTACTTCGTCTATCGCGATGGCCAGTACATCGACGCGTCGGGCCAGGACTTCCGCGCCTTCCTGCGCGGGGAGCTGCCGGCCCTGCCGGGTGAACAGCCGCTGATCACCGATTGGGTGGACCACCTGACCACCCTGTTTCCGGAGGTGCGGCTGAAGCGCTTCCTGGAAATGCGCGGTGCCGACGGTGGGCCGTGGCGCCGCCTGTGCGCCCTGCCGGCCCTGTGGGTGGGCCTGCTGTACGACACCACGGCGCTGGACGCCGCCTGGGACATGGTAAAGGACTGGACGGAGGAGGAGCGGGCCCAGTTGCGCAACAACGTGCCGCGCCTGGGCCTGGACACGCCGTTCCGCGGTGGCACGGTGCTGGACCTGGCGCGCCAGACGGTCGCCATCTCCCGCGCCGGCCTGGACGGCCGGGCGCGCATGGCGGGCATGGGCGACAACGAAAGCCACTTCCTGGACGCGTTGCAGGAGATCGTGGACAGCGGCGTCTCGCCGGCCACCGAGCTGCTTAACAAGTTCAATGGCGAGTGGGGCGGCGATATCGACCGCGTTTACGCCGAGTACGCGTACTGAGGCTGGTCCGTTGACGGACCTTGGCTTACTCCCGGCCTGGGCGGGCCGGGATTCCTCCCTGGGGCGCGTCCTCTCACGGGGCGCTCTTTTCGCCACGCATCGCTTGGCGATTTAGGAGCCAGGAACCTTGGAGCCCATGGGCCGGTTCAGCAGGTCCTTCGGGTCGGCGTGGCTGACATCGTTGCAGTTGCGGGCCAGCCGGCTGCCCGTGTTCACGCACTGTGTCTGCGCGGCTTTCTGTGCTGCGTTGGCGGTCTGCTCAGAGGCGGGCTGAGTTTGGCAGCCCGCGGTCAGCAGGGTCAGGGAGAGAGCGGCCAGCAACAGCGGATGATGACGCATGAAACCTCCGTTTGTTTTGTGAGCGGTAACAAACGGATTAATGCGCGCTGTGGTCGTGTGGGCAAGCCGTATCTTAACCCCAGGCGTTGCAAGGCGAGCGCCCCATTTGAGGGAGCCCCGCACTTCACACATACCGCCGGCCAGCCCCTCCCAAAAAGGGTAAGCGCGTCCAAAAATCTCAATGGGGTGGCAGCATGCCCGAGGGGTTGGTGCGGTTCTCCAGCACCTGCCGCGGGTCCACCTGTGCCCCCGCCTGGCAATCGCCTCCCAACCGGCTACCCGTGGTGGGGCATCGTTTCTTGACCGGCTTTTGCGCCGGCGGAGGGGCTGCCGACTCGGGGGTATTGGCGACCGTGGCGTCCGGCTGGGTGCCGTTCTGCGAGGGCGCCGCCGCCGGCGTCTGGGGAGTGTCCGGAGCGGTCGCTCCCGGGGTGGTTGCGCTGGGGGACGCCGCGTCGGGCGTCGTCGAATCCTGGGCCATGGCGCCGAGGACCGGTGTCGCTAGCGCGAGCGTGATCAGAAACAATAAAACCGAACGCGTGCCCATCATGGTTGCCCCCTGCTCTCCTGCGTCGCCCTTATACGGCAGGGGATGGCGCGCGCTGTCGCAGATATGGCCTCAGGGGCCGCCGCCGCGCGTGCGGGCGTAGGCGTGCGCCAGCCAGGCGGCCACGTCGCCGCTGATGGCGTCGACCGACGCCAGGGGTATGCGATAGGTGATGCGGTCGCTTGGGTCCGCCGTCTTGACCGGGACCAAGGGCAGGGGACTCACCGCCGGCGGACCGACGGGCGGCGACTCGCGCCCCAACGCCAGCCCCAGATCGATCCGCCCCTTGCCGACCGGCTTAGCCTCCGCGAACTTCAGGCCGGCGCTGAAGGAAATCATCGTGGACAGGACGGTGCTGGTGACCTCTGCCCCCAGGCCCTCCGCCAGGGCGGTCAGGCGGTCGCCGATGGGGCGCAAGGCTTCCCGCCCGTCATACAGCTTGTCCAGGCGCTGGGCCGGGGTCAGGTCATGGATACCCCCCAGCGCGCGGGCCGCCAGCACCTGGGCGGTGGCGCCGCCCAGGCCGTGGGCCTGCTTCAGCCAGCGGGCGCAGGCCTTGGGCTCCACCAGTCCCTCGGCCTTGATGAGGGCCGTCCAGGCGGCCGCATCCCGGCCGGTCTTGGCCGGCAGGTTGCGCAGGATGGCGGCCATCATCTCGTCCGGGCTCTTACCCATGGCCGCCTCCCGTTTGCTTGGATCAGGCCGCCGTGCCGCCGACGGTCAGTCCGTCGATTCGCAGGGTGGGCTGGCCCACGCCCACCGGCACGCTCTGCCCCTGCTTGCCGCAGACGCCGATGCCCTCGTCCAGGCAGCTGTCATCGCCGATCATGGTGACCTTGGTCAGGGCGTCCGGGCCGTTGCCGATCAGCGTGGCGCCCTTGACCGAGGGGCCGATCTTGCCGTCCTCGATCAGATAGGCCTCGGAGGCGGAGAAGACGAACTTGCCCGAGACGATGTCCACCTGGCCGCCGCCGAAGTTCACGGCGTAGAGCCCGCGCTTCACCGAGGACAGGATCTCCTCTTTCGTGCGGTCGCCGGAGCGCATCATGGTGTTGGTCATGCGCGGCATGGGCACGCTGCTGAAGCCTTGGCGGCGGCCGTTGCCGGTGGGCTTCACCCCCATCAGGCGGGCGTTCATGCGGTCCTGCATGTAGCCGACCAGGATGCCATCCTCGATCAGGGTGTTGCACTGGCTGGGCGTGCCCTCGTCATCCACGGTGATGGAGCCGCGGCGCCCTTCCAGGGTGCCGTCGTCCACCACGGTGACGCCGGGCGCGGCCACCCGCTGGCCGATGAGGGAGGAGAAGGCGGACGTGGCCTTGCGGTTGAAGTCGCCCTCCAGCCCGTGGCCGATGGCCTCGTGCAGCAGCACGCCGCACCAGCCCGGCCCCAGCACCACCGGCATTTCCCCCGCCGGGGCCGGGATGGCCGCCAGGTTCACCAGCGCCTGGCGCAGGGCCTCGTCCACATGGCGGCGCCAGGTTTCCGGCTGCATGTACCGCTCATAGGCGACGCGGCCGCCGGCGCCGAAGCTGCCGGCCTCCATGCGGTCACCCTCGCCCACGACGACGGAGACGTTGAGGCGCACCAGCGGCCGGACGTCGGCCACGCGGTGGCCGTCGGCGCGGATGATCTGCACCGCCTGCCATTCGCCGGAGAGGCTGGCGCTGACCTGGCGCACGCGGGGGTCGCGGCCCCGGGCATAGGCGTCGATGTCGGCCAGCAGCTTCACCTTGGCCTCGAACGGCACCAGGGCCAGGGGGTTGTCGGCGGCGTACAGGGCGCGGTTGGTGCCCACCGGCGGCTCGGCATAGGTGCCGCCGTGGCCGGCCTGGACCGTGCGCACCGTCGCGGCGGCGCGCTTCAACGCGTCCTCCGACAGGGTGGAGGCATGGGCGAATCCGGTGGTTTCGCCGGCGACGGAGCGCAGGCCGAAGCCCTGGGTGGTGTCGAACGAGGCGCTCTTCAGCTTGCCGTCATCCCAGAACACGCCTTCTGACTGCGCGTATTCCAGGAACAGCTCGCCATCGTCGCCGCCCTTCAGCGCGTCGGCGACGATCGATTCGGTGCGCGCGCGGTCCAATCCCGCACGGGTGAAGAACAGATCGTCGGTCTGGGCGAGTAGGCTCATGGGGCGGAACTCCAGGTAACGGGCAATGGGCCAAGCGGCAACGGGCCGAGGGGGCAATGGGCCGCCCACCGGGACTGGCGCCAGCGCGGCCTCGGTGGGCGTGTCCCTCTTAACATGGCGCGCCGGTGCCGCCATCGCCAGGGGAAAGGCGGCACAAGCCAATTCGCGGTGTGGTTCCAAGGCCCTGGCGGGGGGCCAGGGCGGCGACGGGGCGGTGCCACCTTGGCGGGTCCGGGCGGCGGCCCTCCACCGCCAACAGTGTCGGCTAGGACGCGTTGTCCGCTTTACGTCAAGGATCGGGGACGGTATGGTCTGCCATGATGCAGGTGTTCCTTAGCCATGGGAACGCTTGCGATGCTGGGTCTGAACTCCCGGGCAGGTGCCTCGATAGCCGAACGCCATCTCCGCTCCGCCCGCCGCAAGGGGAGGGAGGGGAGGGCCCAGGCGATAAAACCGCGGGGCCCCATAATAATCGGGAGGATGGGGCGGCATCCCGCGCTTTGGCTGGCGCCTGAACAGGGGGCGCGCAAGGCCGGCGTGGGTCACCAGGACAATCTTCGGGTGGGACGTGTCACGCGTCCCCGTCAACGAGAGAGTGGTAAGGGATGTCCGTACGCAAGAACGCCGCCGCCTTCGCGGCCCTTTTGACGGCCCTGGCGGGGCGCGCTTCCGTGGCGCTGGCCGACCCGGTGGTGAGCATGCCCGAAGCGGGCAAGCTGGGCATGCAGCATGCCTATTCGCCCGTGGCGGTGCAGCTTGAGAATTTCCACAGCCTGCTGCTCTACATCATCATCGGCATCGTCGCCTTCGTGTCGCTGCTGCTGCTGACGGTCATGGTGCGCTTCAACCGCCGCGCCAACCCCGTTCCGTCCAAGACCAGCCACCACACCTTGCTGGAGGTGGCGTGGACCGTGGTGCCGGTGCTGATCCTGGTGATCGTGGCCGTGCCGTCCTTCCGCGTCCTCTACTACGGCGACCGCACGCCCAATCCGGAACTGACGGTGAAGATCACCGGGCACCAGTGGTACTGGTCCTACGAATACCCGGACAACAACGACATCGCCTTCGACAGCAATATCGTCTCCGACAGCGACCTGAAGCCGGGCCAGCCCCGGCTGCTGACGGTGGACAACGAGATGGTGGTGCCCGTGGGCACGCCCGTGCGCCTGCTGCTGACCGGCGCCGACGTTATCCATTCCTGGTACGTGCCCTCGCTGGGCGTGCAGCTGCACGCCGTGCCCGGCCGCATCAACGAGACCTGGCTGCAGGCCAGCGTCGAGGGAACCTTCTACGGCCAGTGCACGCTGATCTGCGGCACCAACCACGGCTTCATGCCCATCGTCGTCCATGCCGTCAGCAAGGAGGACTACAAGACTTGGGCCGAGAAGACCAAGACCGCCGGTATCGACGCCGGTCGTGAATTCCTGGCGTCGCTGGAAGCGGCCCAGGGGATTGGCAAGGCAGGGGCCACCAAGACCGCCCTGGCGACGGACAATGGCGCCGCGCGCTGAACCGGCCCCGTCTGACATTTAACCCCGGCAGAGATTAAACGAGGGGAACTGGAATTATGGCGCACGCAGCCCACGATACGGCTCACGACGCGCATCACGACCATAAGCCCGGGTTCGTGAAGCGGTGGTTGTTCTCGACCAACCACAAGGACATCGGCACGCTATACCTGATCTTTTCCGTGATCGCCGGCCTTATCGGCGGTGCCATCTCGGTGGTCATGCGCATGGAATTGCAGGAGCCGGGCATCCAGATCCTGAACCACCTGTCCGCCGACATCGGCCAGCAGTGGAACGTGCTGATCACCGCCCACGGCCTGATCATGGTGTTCTTCGTGGTCATGCCCGCCGTCATCGGCGGTTTCGGCAACTGGTTCGTGCCGCTGATGATCGGCGCGCCGGACATGGCCTTCCCCCGGCTGAACAACATCAGCTTCTGGCTGCTGGTCCCGGCCTTCCTGCTGCTGGTCTCGTCCTCGCTGATCGGGCCGGGTGCCGGCACCGGGTGGACCATCTATCCGCCGCTGTCCTCGGCCCTGGGCCACAGCGGGCCGTCGGTCGACATGGGCATCTTCGCGCTGCATCTGGCCGGCGCCTCCTCCATCCTGGGCGCCGCCAACTTCATCACCACCATCTTCAACATGCGCGCGCCGGGCATGACCCTGCACAAGATGCCGCTGTTCGTGTGGTCGATGCTGGTGACCGCCTTCCTGCTGCTGCTGGCCGTGCCCGTGCTGGGCGGCGCCATCACCATGCTGCTGGCCGACCGCAACTTCGGCACCCACTTCTTCGACCCGGCCGGCGGTGGCGACCCGCTGCTGTTCCAGCACCTGTTCTGGTTCTTCGGCCACCCCGAAGTGTACATCATGATCCTGCCGGCCTTCGGCATCATCAGCCAGATCATCTCCACCTTCTCGCACAAGCCGGTGTTCGGCTATCTGGGCATGGCCTACGCCATGGTCGCAATCGGCGTGGTCGGCTTCATCGTCTGGGCGCACCACATGTTCACGGTGGGCCTCAGCGTCGACACCCGCGCCTATTTCACCGCGGCGACCATGATCATCGCGGTGCCCACGGGCGTTAAGATCTTCTCGTGGATCGCCACCATGTGGGGCGGCTCCATCGAGTTCAAGCCGCCCATGGTCTGGGCCATCGGCTTCATCTTCCTGTTCACCGTGGGCGGCGTCACCGGCGTGGTCCTGGCCAATGGCGGCCTGGACGTCATGCTGCACGACACCTACTACGTCATCGCCCACTTCCACTATGTGCTGAGCCTGGGCGCCGTCTTCGCCATCTTCGCCGGCTACTACTACTGGATCGGCAAGATGTCGGGCCGGGAGCATCCGGAATGGGCGGCCCACCTGCACTTCTGGACCACCTTCATCGGCGTGAACCTGATTTTCTTCCCCCAGCACTTCCTGGGCCTGCAGGGCATGCCGCGCCGCATTCCGGACTATCCGGACGCCTTCCACATGTGGAACCAGATCTCCTCCATCGGGGCCTACATTTCCTTCGGCTCCACCTTGTTCTTCGTCGTGATGGCCCTTTATACCCTGATGTTCGGCCGCCGCGTCGGCGCCGACTACTGGAACACGGGTGAGACGACGCTGGAATGGACCCTGTCCAGCCCGCCGCCGTTCCACCAGTTCGAGGTGTTGCCCCGCATCAAGTGAGGTGCTGAGGGTGGCACCGGCTGCATAGGCGACGACCGCGCGGGAGGGGTGGCTTCCCGCGCGGTTTTGCCTGATTAAAGGCGCTGCCGTTCCCCCGCATGGGAACGGTCCCCTGTCATCCAGGGGTGCAGGCGTCAGATGAG
This sequence comes from Nitrospirillum goiasense, assembly GCF_034427435.1. Taxonomy (NCBI): domain Bacteria; kingdom Pseudomonadati; phylum Pseudomonadota; class Alphaproteobacteria; order Rhodospirillales; family Azospirillaceae; genus Nitrospirillum; species Nitrospirillum goiasense. The sequence continues at coordinate 1,468,213 of NZ_JAXQNP010000002.1, forward strand.
ATGCGAGACAGATGACCGATACCGCCTTTGAAGGCCAGACCGTTCCCGCCCAGGCCACCGGCCTGCCCACTGGTCTGCCGGGTACCGTTGCCGACTACATCGCCCTGCTGAAACCCCGGGTCATGTCGCTGGTGGTGTTCAGCGGCATGGCCGGCCTGGTGGTGGCGCCGGGGACCCTTCATCCCGTGCTGGCGGTGGTGGCGCTGCTGTGCATCGCCGTGGGCGCCGGTGCCGCGGGCGCCATCAACATGTGGTACGACCGCGACATCGACGCGGTCATGGAACGCACCCGTGGCCGCCCCATCCCCCAGGGCAAGGTGAACCCGGATGAGGCGCTGGCCTTCGGTGTGGTGCTGTCGGTCGCGTCCGTCCTGCTGATGGGCTTGGCCGTCAACTGGGTGGCCGCCGCCATCCTGGGCGTGGCCAACGCCTTCTACGTCTTCGTCTACACCATGTGGCTGAAGCGCCGCACGCCGCAGAACATCGTGATCGGCGGGGCGGCCGGGGCCTTCCCGCCCATGATCGGCTGGGCGGCGGTGACGGGCGACGTCAGCATCGGCCCCATCCTGCTGTTCTGCCTCATCTTCTTCTGGACGCCGCCGCATTTCTGGGCGCTGGCCCTGTTCCGTAGTGGCGATTACAGCCGCGCCGGCGTGCCCATGCTGCCCGTCGTGGCGGGCGAGGCCGCGACCAAGCGCCAGATGCTGGCCTATACCCTGCTGCTCTTGCCCATCGCCATCGCCCCGCACTGGTTCGGGGTCGGCGGCGTCGCCTATCTGGTGGGCGCCACGGTGCTCAGCCTGCTGTTCATCCTGTGCGCCGTGCGGGTCATGCTGGACAAGACCCACCGTGCCGCCAAGCAGATGTTCGCCTATTCCATCCTCTACCTTTTCCTGCTGCTCGCCATCCTGATCGGTGAGAAGCTGGTGGCCTGACCTCTCCGTCGAGAGGGCCCCTCCGCATAGGAACCCTGACCGTATGGCCGACACCACGACCTCCTCCAACGCTCCCCCTTCCGCCGCTGAGCCTGTGGTCGACGCGGCGGAGCGGGCGCGCCGCCAGCGTGGCAAGAACCTGGCGCTATTCTTCTCGCTGTTGGGGTTCGTGGCATTGATCTATGTCGTGGCCATCGTGCGCATGGGGCTGAACGCGCCGGGCCAGTGAACCGCCCTTTCCGGCGGTTCCAGACTGTTCAGAACAAAGTGGGCGGGTGAACCCGCCATTGGCGCCAAGACCAAGGCCATCCACGGGGGTGGTCGCCGTCACAGCCAGGGAGGTGACAGGTTGAGTGAGACCCCACGCCCCGAGTCCCCATGAGGCCGCCGGCGCCCGACTTGGCCCGGCGCAACCGCCGCATGCTGGCGGGGGCGTTCGCCCTGGTCGCCGGCATGGTGGGCCTGAGCTTCGCCGCCGTTCCGCTCTATCAGGTGTTCTGCAAGGCCACGGGCTTCGGCGGCACCACGCAGGTGGCGGAAAAGGGGGCGGACCGCGTGGTCGACCGCACCGTCACCGTTCGTTTCGATGCCGAAGTGAACCGCGAGCTGCCTTGGCAATTCAAGCCGGTGCAGAACGCCGTGCAGGTCAAGTTGGGCGAGGTGCGGGAAATCCGTTACCACGCCAAGAACCTGTCGGACAAGGCGCTGGTCGGCACCGCGACCTTCAACGTCACCCCCGACAAGGCCGGCATCTTCTTCAACAAGATCCAGTGCTTCTGCTTCACCCGCCAGCGGCTGGAGCCGGGGCAGGAACTGGACATGCCCGTGACCTTCTTCGTCGACCCGTCGTTGGCCGACGACCCGCACATGAAGGACGTGGCCACCATCACCTTGTCCTACACCTTCTTCCTGGCGGCCGACCAGACGGCGGCGGCGGTGCAGGACCAGGCTCCGGCCGGAGCGGCCGCTGTTCGTCCGGGGGGCTAAAGCGTCCCCGGGCAATGGCTTCGCCACCGTACAACCTCTGGACGGGGGCCGTAGGAAAGTTTACCAAGGGAGTGTCCAATCCCCGAACAGGGGATCAGGGAGGGCACCAATAAGGACCGGGGCGGCAATGACCGCCGCAATCTGACGACCACCGCGTTGTTTTGATCCGAGGGAAACAAGAACATGGCTGACGTCCAGGCTCACACCGCTCCCGGCAACTCTGAGGGCATAAAGCAGCCCTACCACCTGGTGGACCCCAGCCCATGGCCCTTGGTCGCCTCCATCGCGGCCGGCCTGCTGACCAGCGGTACGGTCCTGGGCATGCATGGCCATGGCTGGTACCTGGCCATCGCCGGCGGCCTGGGCGTCCTGGGTGTCATGTTCGCCTGGTGGCGGGACGTCATCGGCGAATCGGTGGTGCGTAAGCTGCACTCCCCCGTCGTGAAGATCGGCCTGCGCTATGGCATGACGCTGTTCATCGCTTCCGAGGTGATGTTCTTCGTCGCCTTCTTCTGGGCCTTCTTCGACACCAGCATCTATTTCAACGAGGCGGAGCAGGTGGGGCGCGTCGCCGCCAACGGTGGCATGTGGCCGCCCAAGGGGATCGAGCCCGTCAATCCCTTCGACATGCCCATCCTGATGACCGTCATCCTGCTGCTGTCCGGCACCACGGTCACCTGGGCGCACCACGCGCTGGTCGAGGGCCGCAACAAGGAAGCGGCCAGGGCCTTGGGCTTCACCGTCCTGCTGGGCCTGCTGTTCTCCTGCTTCCAGGCCTACGAATACATCCACGCCGAATTCGGCTTCGCCCAGAACGCCTATACCTCGGCCTTCTTCATGGCGACCGGCTTCCACGGTTTCCACGTCATCGTCGGAACCATATTCCTGATCGTCTGTTTCTTCCGCACCCGCGCCGGCCACTTCACGCCCAAGAGCCACTTCGGGTTCGAGGCCGCGGCTTGGTATTGGCACTTCGTCGACGTGGTCTGGCTGTTTCTGTTCGTCAGCATCTACTGGTGGGGTTCCACCCCGCGCGGCGTGATCCCCCATTGATCACGGGACCCGGTCCTTCCGCCCTTTTGACGGAAACGTGTCTTGGACTCTGACGCCTCCTCTGTCGCCCCGATCCTGGCGGGCTTGCGCTGCAAGTGCCCCCGCTGCGGTCGGGGCGATTTGTTCACGGGCTACCTCACGGTGGCGCAGCGCTGTTCCGTGTGCGGGCTTGAGCTGGCGCGGGGCGACAGTGGCGACGGGCCGGCCGTCTTCCTCATCTTCATCCTGGGCTTCATCATCGTGCCCATCGCGCTGATGGTTTCCATGCGCGTGGACTGGCCCCTATGGTTGACGGGCCTGGTCTGGGGCGTGGTCATCCTGGGCGGCACCCTGGGCCTGCTGCGCCCGGCCAAGGGCGTGGTGTTCGCCCTGCAATACCGTTACCGCCGGGCCGAGTTCGAGGGGCCGGACGACCGTGACAGCGATAGGACTCCTGGCGCATGACTTCCTCCCCCATCACCGCCGCCCCGGTTCCCGGAACCAAGGCCCCCGGAAGCAAAGGGCGCCGGCGCTTCCGACCCACCTTCTGGGGGGACTGGTGGCCGGCGGGGCCATCGTCTTCATGGCCGGCCTCGGCACCTGGCAGGTTCAGCGCCTGTTCTGGAAGCAGGGTATCCTGGACCACATCCAGCAGCAGATGGCGGCCACCCCCGTCGACTTGCCTGCCAAGATCGACGACCCCAAAGTCTGGGATTATCGCCGGGTGCGGCTCACCGGGCATTTCCTGAACGATCATGAATTGTACCTGGGCGCCCGGTCCTTGAAGGGCGCGCCCGGCTATGACGTGGTGACACCCTTCGTGCGGGCCGATGGCGGCGGCGTGGTGCTGGTCGATCGCGGCTGGGTTCCCACCCAGGGCAAGGATCCGGCCCGCCGGCCGGACGGCCAGCTGGAGGGGGAGGTGACGGTGCAGGGCGTGGCGCGCGTGCCGCCGCCGCGCGGCTGGATGCAGCCGGATAATCTGGTGAACGACAATTTCTGGCTTTGGTACGACCTGCCGGCCATGGCGGCCAAGGCGGGGACGGAGGTGCCGGAGCCCGTGGTGGTGGAGGCCGATGCCACGCCCAACCCCGGCGGCTTCCCCGTCGGCGGCCAGACCCGCGTCACCATTCCCAACGATCATCTGCAGTACGCCATCACCTGGTACAGCCTGGCCATCGCCCTGGCCGTCATCACCTACCTGCGCTTCAGCCGGGTGGAGAAGGACTGACGCGCTTAAATCTCGGTAACTGAGAACCAGGGACATAACAGGGCCGTGGCCGGTGCTTGAGTAAAACTCAAGAAGCGGCCAGCCGGGCCGCCTTGGCCGCGCGGGTTTCCAGCTTGGCGGTCGTGGCGGTTGCCGGAGTGGTGGCGTGGCCGGGGCGCAGGATCAACTGGGTGATGCGGAAGCCGCTGCCATGGGGAAACCGCCGTTCCAGGCGGGCGCGGGCGGCCTCGTCATCCGCGGCCCACAGCAGGAACTGGCGGCGCTGCCACGGCACGGCGGCGGGCACGGCGCTGTCGGCGACGGTGCCGCCCACCTCCACCGTGGCCAGCCAGGCGGCGTCGGCGGCGTTGCGCCGTTCTTCCAGCACGAAGATGCGGTTTTCCGGGCGGGACGCGCGCTTGATATCCTGCTCCAGCCGCGCGCACTCATCCTCCAGCGTCTCCAGGGTCAGGCGGACATGGCGGCGCTGCTGTTTCATGGCATAGGTGGCGCGGGCCAGACGGCGGATGCGCTGGCTCTGCTCGCGGGCGCGGGTGAGTATCTGACGGCGGCGGGTCTTGGCTTCCGCCACCCGGTTCCAGGCGCGCTCCCCGGTCAGCCCGGCGGCCACCGCCACGGCCAGCAGGGTCAGCAACAAGGCCATCATGCCATGCTCTCCGTCTCGGTGACCGTGTCCTTGGCGGCTTTGCCGCTGTTGGCCAGTTGTATGCTCAGCAGCACATAGCCCAAGGGGGCGGGGAAATAGCGCAGCAGGTCGCGCCGGGCATCGGACAGGTTTTCCGACCACACCTCGATCACCTGCGGGCCGGCCCATTCCGGGTCCAGCGCGATGACGGTCCTGGCGTCGGTCTGGGCCTGCTGCACCAGGCGGTTGACCATCCAGGCGACGAATCGGTTCAGGCCGGCATCCTCCCGTCCGACCACGCGCACGGGGGCCTGGGCACTGCGCCGCGCGTCCTCCAACTCCTTGTCCAGGGCATAGCGGCGGCGGCGCGCTTCGCCCAGGGCGTTTTGCAGGGCAGTCAGTTCCGCGCGCACGTCGGCCTCGCGCCCCTCCAGCCGGTTTTCCATCTGCGCGCCCAGCGGCAGGCGGCTGGCGGCACGGCGCATCTCGGGGTGGCGCTCCACCGCCGCCTCGCCCAGCTTGCCTATGACCATGATGATCAGGCCCACCACCACCGCCAGGGTGCCGGCCAGCAAGATCGCGTGCAGAAGCCCCATGGTGCCCCGGGATGCCCCATCCAAAAAGACCCCGGCCCAGCCCGGAGTCGCTGCTTCGATCCGGTTCGGCCCGTCGGGAGTGGTGCGAGTGAATGGCGGATCAACCGCCAACCCTATTGCACCGCAACCGGCGCCGGTTTCCAAGTGTCATTTCCGGGAAAATTGGACGCACCCCATCCCCAGGGTGGGGGCAGGGGGCGCCAATGGCCTGGTGGCGGCGGGTTCGCCTCCGCGGCCGCCGTGCGCCATGCGAATCCCCCATGCGGATCCTGGGGGTTTGGCGGGCTTGCGGGACCTTGGCGGCACTGGCTACTGTAGGGGTTCAAGTTAAGCCAAGGGATGCCTAGGGTGGATTATATCAGCACGCGGGGCCGGGCGCCGGTCCTGGGCTTTGAGGACGCGCTCCTGGCGGGGTTGGCCCGCGATGGCGGCTTGTACGTGCCGGCCGCGTGGCCGACCTTCGATGCGGCCGCCCTGCGCGCCCTGCGTGGCCTCAGCTATGGCGAATTGGCCACGCGCGTCATGGCGCCCTTCATGGACGGGGCCATCGCGCCGGATGAGCTGCGCGCCCTGGTGCATGACGCTTATGGCAGTTTCGCCCACGCCGCCGTCACGCCGCTGACCCAGTTGGGTCAGGAAGATTGGGTGCTGGAGCTGTTCCACGGTCCCACCCTGGCCTTCAAGGATGTGGCGCTGCAGCTGCTGGGCCGTCTGTTCGATCACGTGCTGGCCAAGCGCGGCCGCCGCATCACCGTGGTGGGCGCCACCTCCGGCGACACCGGGTCGGCCGCCATCGAGGCCTGCCGCGACCGGGAGCTGGTGGACATCGTCATCCTGCACCCCAAGGGCCGCACGTCCGAGGTGCAGCGCCGGCAGATGACCACCGTGCTGTCGCCCAACGTGCACAACGTGGCGCTGGAGGGCACCTTCGACGACTGCCAGGCCATCGTGAAGGCCCTGTTCAATGACCAGGCCTATCGGGATGAGCTGAACATCTCCGCCGTCAACTCCATCAACTGGGCGCGCATCCTGGCCCAGGTGGTGTACTACGTGGCGGCGGGCGTGGCGCTGGGCGCGCCGGACCGGCCGGTGGCGTTCTCCGTCCCCACCGGCAACTTCGGCAACGTCTATGCCGCCTATGGCGCGCGGGCCCTCGGCCTGCCCATCCAGCGCCTGGTGGTGGGCACCAACAGCAACGACATCCTCACCCGCTTCTTCCAGTCCGGCACCATGGCCACCAACGGCGTGGTCCCCACCATCAGCCCCAGCATGGACATCCAGGTGTCCAGCAACTTCGAACGCCTGCTGTTCGACCTGCTGGGCCGCGACGGCGCCGCCGTCACGGGCGTGATGGACGGCTTCGCCGCCAGCGGCCGCTTCACGGTGGATGAGCGCCAGCTGGCCGAGGCGCGCGGCCTGTTCGACGGCTTCCGCGCCGATGAGCATGAGACGGCGGAAACCATGCGCCGGGTGTTCGAGACCACGGGTTACCTCTTGGATCCGCACACGGCGGTCGGCGTGCATGCCGCCGCCCAGGCCCGTGCCGCCGGCACCGTGCCGGCCGAGGTGCCGCTGGTGTCCCTGGCCTGCGCCCACCCGGCCAAGTTCCCGGACGCGGTCAAGGCCGCGACCGGCGTGCACCCGCCGCTGCCCCGCCACCTGGCCGACCTTTATGAGCGGGAGGAGCGCGTGACCGTCCTGCCCAACGACGTCGAGGCGGTGAAGGCCTTCGTCCGCGCCAAGTCCCGCGTCACGGGAGCGGCGGCATGAGCGACGGCAGCGGAATCCAGGTCACCACGCTGGACAATGGCCTGCGTGTCGTCACCGACAGCATGGCCGGGGTGGAGACGGTGTCGCTGGGCGTCTGGGTCGGCGTCGGCACCCGGGACGAGGCGCCCGAGGTCAACGGCGTCGCCCATCTGGTGGAACACATGCTGTTCAAGGGCACGCCCAAGCGCGACGCCTATCAGATCAGTCGCCAGATCGAGGATGTGGGCGGCCACCTCAACGCCTACACCACGCGGGAGCACACGGCCTATTACGCCAAGGTGCTGAAGGAGGATGCGGCCCTGGCGTTGGACATCGTGGCGGACATGGTGCAGCACGCCAGTCTGGACGCCGAGGAGCTGACCAAGGAGCGCACGGTCGTCCTGCAGGAAATCGGCCAGGCCGAGGACACCCCCGACGACATCATCTTCGATCATTTCCAGGCCACGGCCTTCCCCGGCCAGGCGCTGGGCCGCCCGGTGCTGGGCCTGCCGGAGATCGTGGAGAGGCTCAGCCGCGACGATCTGGTGGCCTATGTCCAGGGGCACTATTCCGGCCCCGCCATGGTGGTGGCGGCCTCGGGCCGCATCGAGCACGCCCGCATGGTGGAGATGGCGTCCGACATGTTCGGCGCCCTGCCCAAGCCCCAGGCATGGACGCAGGAGGCGGCGCGCTACAGCGGCGGCGACTTCCGCGATGAGCGCGACTTGGAGCAGACCCATGTCGTGCTGGGGTTCGAGGCGGTGGGCGTCCATCACGAGGACAACTACGCGACGCAGGTGCTGTCCACGCTGCTGGGGGGCGGTATGTCGTCCCGCCTGTTCCAGGAGGTGCGGGAGAAGCGCGGGCTGGTCTACAGCATCTACAGCTTCGCCAGCCATTTCGCCGAGACCGGCCTGTTCGGCATCTATGCTGGCACGGGGCCGGACCAAGTGGCCGAACTGGTGCCGGTGGTGTGCGGCGAGGTCGCCAACCTGGTGGGGGACATCCGCGAGGAAGAGGTGGCCCGCGCCCGCGCCCAGCTTAAGTCCAGCCTGGTGATGGCGCTGGAGAGCAGCATGGCGCGGTGCGAGCAGGTCGGGCAGCAGATGCTGGTTCACGGCCGGCCTGTTCCGACGGCGGAGATGCTGGCCCGGGTGGATGCGGTCGACGTGGCGGCGGTTGAACGCTGCGCCCGCCGGCTGCTGGACAGTGTGCCGGTGGTCACCGCCCTGGGGCCGGTGACGGGCTTGGAATTGTATGACCGCATCCGGGCCCGGCTTGGGCACTGAGAAACCGCGGCAACGGGGATAGGGAGGGGCTGGAGGCGGTGATACGGCTGTTGCACGCCGACATCCTGAGCGCACCGTCCATACGGCTGGACGGGCCGCAGACCTATCTGCGTCCCGCCCAGGTCAAGGACTGGCGGGAATGGGCCGATTTACGGGAACGCAGCCGCGACTTCCTGGCGTCGTGGGAACCCACTTGGCCGGCCGACGCCCTGTTGCGCTCCTCCTTCCTGCGCCGCGTGCGCCGGCACACGGCGGAATGGCGCAACGACGAGGCCTACAGCTTCCTGATCTTCGAGCGCGCCAGCGACCGGCTGGTGGGCGGCATCGGCCTGTCCAACGTGCGCCGGGGCGTGGCCCAGATGGCCACCATGGGCTATTGGGTGGGCAAGCCCTATGCCCGCCGGGGCTACACCAGCGAGGCGGCCAAGGTCAGCCTGGGCTTCGCCTTCGGCCAGCTTGGCCTGCACCGGGTGGAGGCCGCCTGCCTGCCCACCAACCAGCCCAGCCAGGGCCTGCTGGAAAAGGTGGGCTTCGTGCGCGAGGGCTACGCCCGCGGCTATCTGCGCATCGATGGCCGCTGGGCCGACCATGTGCTGTACGGCATCCTGCGCGACGACTGGCGCGGGTAGAGCGGATCGCGAAAAAGCGGGATCGCTTTGCAGCGTGAATCCGCTCGGTTCTAGATCACTCCCAGCGCTTGCAAGATTTCATGGTGGCGGTTGGCGCCGATGCCCGCCCGCTGCTCCCGCGCCAGCAGGGACGTGTCGTCCTTGGGGAGGTGCAGGGTGGGCCGCCTGGTGGCTGTGCCGAACCGCACCAGAACCGGCTGGTCCAGGGGTGCGCCGTAGCAGGCGATGGCGTTGGCCAGTGTTCCCGGCACCGGCGGTTCGTCGGTGGCGTCCTCGTTGTAAATCTCCAGATAGCGCAGGAACGCCGCACGCCCGATCTCAGCCCACACGCCCCAGCCGAAAAACTCCGCCTGGTGGGTGAAGGGGATGGACAGGACGCAACGGATGAAGAAGCGGCCATCATAGGCGCAGACGTCGTCGGTGAAATCGGCGGCGGTTTCGCGGTTCTCGGCCGGGATTGCCCAAACCACGTCGGGTAGCCTCCACGCCCATTGCGTGGGCAGCCCCTCATGGGCCTCGCCGCAGACGCTGCAGATATACCCGTCACTCATGCCCGTTCCCTCGTCCCTCTTCCGCGCCATCGCACCCGGCCAGCATAGGGGAGTGGTCGGAAAAGACCAACGGCCCGGCAGGTTTCCCCGCCGGGCCGCCGTCGTTTGGAGATTACCCCGTCTTACCAGCTGAGGCGGAAGCCGGCGGTGAAGACGTGGTCGGTCTCGTGCCGGCGGAGCGTGCCGTCGTAGTTGGCGTAGAGGTTCAGGTTGTCGCCTTCCTGCAGGGTCAGCCCGCCGCCGATGCCCAGCGCGTTGGCGCCGGTGTCGGGGCCGGTCACGGCGAAGGTGGTGCCGGCAAGCGCGGCCTGGCTGGTCAGGGCACGGTCGCGGAAGTCGTGCAGCCAGGCCGCCCGTAGGACCGGGGTGATGACCGTGCCGCCGTCCGTCTTCCAGCTGGCCGAGGCCCGGCCGCCCACGTTGCTCTGCAGCGCCGTGGCGTCCAGGTCCTGCAGCACCAGGTTCAGGGCGCCGGCGCCCGTCTCGGTGAAGCCGTCGCGGCCGACCTTCAGCCACTGGATGCCGGCCTGCGGCTCCAGCGTCAGGTTGGACACACGCACGCGGTAGCCGGCCGTGACACCGGCGCTCAGCTCGTCCCCGGTGGTGTGGCCGAAGGCCGTGCGGCTGAGGCCGCCGAAGCCCATGGTCCGCGCCGTGTCGTACTGGTCGTAGGTGTAGCCGGCGTTGCCGGTGACGAACAGGCCATCCCCGAGATCCACGTTGCCGTAGGCTGACAGGCCATAGCTGCTGGTCTCGTTGGACCCGCCGGAGGTGCTTTGCAGCAGCACGCCGGCCAGGCCCACGGTCACGCCCGGTGCCACCGCCCGGTCGCCGCCGAACAGGCCGCCGCCGGTGTTGCTGTGGCCGCCGGCGGCGTTGCCGTCGCTGTCCACCCGGGTGAACGCCCCCAGGCCCTGGGCCCAGAAGTGCCAGCCCTCCTGCGGTGCCGAGCCGGCGGCCGCCCCCCGCTCATCCCCCACCGGGGCGCCATCGCCGCCGCTGGCGACGCTGGTGTAGAGGGTGCGGCCCACCAACTGGGCCTGCATCGTGCCTTGCATGCCGCCGGCCACGCCGTCGCGCACCGCCGCCAGGCGCTGGCCCAGCACCTGCGTCACCGCCAGGCCCCGGTTCAGGCTGTAGGCCACGATGTTGGCCTGGCTGCTGCCACCGATCTGGGCCAGGGCGTCCAGGGAAGCGCCCACCGTGGGCAGGCTGTAGAGGGCCTTCAGCACGGTGCCGAGGTCGGCATTGCCGGCCCCGGTCAGGCCCGCCACCACCCGGCCCATGGTCTGCTGGTTGGGGCTGGCGCCCAGGCTGGCCAAGTTGCCATAGGTGGGGGTGACGAACAGGTCGATGGCGTTGCTGCCGTACAGCGCCGTGAACTGCGTGCCGGCCAGCAGCCCGCTGCCAGGCTGGGTGATGCCGGCGAAGGTGCCGGACACGCCGCCGGCGGCCTGGACGATGGCGAAGTCCGTGCCCAGGCTGGGGGTGTAGGTGTTGGTGGCCTTGCCCGTCATGCCGCGCAGGTTGGGCTGCAGCACCGCACCGGAGCCGATGACGTAGCTGCCGCCCGTGACCAGGACGCGGGAGTAGTTGCCGTAGCCGGCACCGGTGCCCGTACCATCGATGTCGATGGACAGCACCGACTTCGCACTTTGTGTCAGGCCGTTGGTGAAGGTCAGGGTGCCGGGGGAGTTGCCGGGGCGCAGCACACCCGCGACGGTGGCCGCCCCGGTGATGACGCCGGACCCGCGCAGGGTGCCGCCGCTGCCCACGGTGACGGGGCCGCTGGCGGTGCCGTTCAAGGCCACCAGGCCGCCGGTGATGGCCAGCGGCGCCTGCACGGTGCCGCCCAGGTTCAGGCTGCCGCCCGTCACCTGCACCGCCGTGGTGCCGGCGATGGTGGACCCGGCGCTTTGCGTCAGGGTGCCGCCGCTGATGGTGCCCAGGGTGGCGCTGCCGCCGGTCAGGGCGATGGTGCCGCCACTGATACTGCTTACGGTGGGCGTGCCGCCGGTGATGGCCAGGGTGCCGCCCGTCATCTGGTCCAGCACGCCGGCGCCACCGGCGATGGTGGCCGTGCCGCCGGCGGCCAGGCTGCTGTTGCCCACGCTGACGACCAGGTCGGTCTGGCCGCCCACCACCGTGCTGGTGACGGTGGTGGAACTGTAGCCCGGCGCCAGGGCTGTCAGTCCGGCATAGCTGGAGGCGGCGTCGCCGGCCGCCACGATGGTGTAGCTGGCGCCGCTGGTCAGGCCGAAGGCGTATTGCGAGGTCAGCACCACGGTGGCGCCGCTGATGCTGGCGGTGCCGCTGACCTGCAGGCCGCCCACCGTGCCGCCGGCCGCCAGGGCCGTCAGCGTGCCGCCCGCCTGGGCATAGCTGCCGGTGAGGGTGGTGGGGGCTGTCAGCACCAGGCTGCCGCCGCTTTCCACCAGGGTGTGGCCGGCGATGCTGACACTGTCGTTGAGCACCAGGTTGCCGGCCAGGGTCACGTTGCTGGCCGTGCTGGCCAGGGTGCCGCGGGCGCCGCCGGCGCCCGTCAGGGTGCCGAACACCGTGCCGCTGCCGCCGGTGACGGATAGGTCCGTGGCGGCGGTGTGGATGATGTTGCCGGCGATGACGCCGGTGTTCGTGACCGGGCCCAGCGTGCCGCTGTCCCGGATGGCCGCCACGGCGCCGGTGATGGTGCCGCTGTTGGTCAGGGTGCCGACGGTGCCGGCATTGATGAGGCCCGTCTGGCCGCCTTGGATCAGGCCGCTGTTGACCAGGGTGTCGATGACGGCGGAGGCGGCGCCGTTGTCGATGCCGGCGCCGGCCGTGCCCCGGATGGTGCCGCTGTTCATCAGCGTGCCGATGGTGCCGCCGATGGGGCCGGTGGTGCTGACGACCGTCGTGAGGGTTTCGCCGTAGTTCCAGGAGGTGGTCACCGTCGACGGGCTGGAGGACAAGCCGTTAACAATACCGCTCTGCCCGCCGGTGATGAGGCCGCTGTTATTCAGGGTCGACAGGCTGCCACCCCCGTTGCTCAGCGTGGTGGATGTATCGCTGGTCCAGAAATGGATGGAACCAATTGGAACATAGCCAGTCATCACCGTGTGCGACGTAAATGCGCCGACGTTCACGAGGCCAGCACCGGTTTCCCCCGCCAGGGTACCCTGGTTGATAACCGTTCCGATCAGGCCGGCGGATTCCACGCCGTTCGTTCCACCGGTCAAGGTGCCTGAGTTGCTGAGCGCGCCTATGCTGCCAGACTGGGAATAGGTGCTGGCGCTATATGGTGTTTCGCTGAAGTAATAGGTGAGGAAGCTGGAGCTGCTGCCGGCCACCCGCAGGCCGGCGCCCGGTGCGGTGATGGTGCCAGTCGGCAGATTGAGCAGGGTGCCCAGCGTCCCGCTGAGCACGGCGACAGCAGAGGCGAGGGTGGAGGTGCCCTGATCGGCGATCAGTCCAGCGTTCCGCAAGGTCCCGACCGGCGCGTTAAGCATAACGGACGCTTGGGAGCCCGTGCCGATAAGCGAGCCGCCCGCCAGATTGTCGACCAGGCCGACGCTGCCCGCCGCCACGCTGTTGTTCAGCATCGTACCGGACGCGTAAAGGGCCATCGCCCCGGAAATCAGGCCGCTGTTGGAAAGGGTGCCGACGTTGACACCGCTTAAGCTGACAGCCGTGCCGGAAATCGAGGAAACTTGCGCACCACCGGTGGTGGTCAGGGTTCCGAGGTTGGTGATTTGACCAATGGTGGGTGCGATGGTGGGGTAGGCGCTGAAGTTGCTGGCTACGATCGCCCCTTGCGTGCCCGTGACCAAGCCGCGGTTCACCAAGGTGGACAGCGTACCCGACGTGACAAAGACGCCCGCGTAGCCTCCGGCAATGGTGCCCGTGGCCCCGTTGACCAGGGTATCAAGGGTCGGCGTGATGGTGCCGCCACCATAATAGGAATACCCAATCTCGACGCCGCCGTGGGTCGAGCCTTGGATTAGACCGTCGTTGCTGAGCGTGCCGATATGGCTGCCGCCTGTCAGCTGGACCCCCGTAGCGCCTGTGATCGTTCCGGAAGCGCTGTTGGTCAGGGAGTTGATCTGTCCGGTGACATAGGTAACGCCGTAGACGTTCTGCACCGTGTCATAAGCATAATATGAGTTGCCGGAGACCAAGATGGCGCTGCCGTAGGTGCCGCCGTTCACCAAGCCATCATTCTGCAGACCCGCAATGGTGGCCCCGACCACGGCAAGCGCGCCCGAGGAATAAAGGCCGCTGATGGTGCCGTGTACACCGTTGATCAGCGTGCCGATGCCCGCACTCGTGCCGTTGCTGCTGATCGAGATGCCGCTGCCGCTTTGCGTGGCGGCGATCAGGCCATCATTGAACAGCGTTCCGATGGTGCCTTGATACTGGATGCCACCGTAGTAACCCTGGATGGTGCCGCTGGCCGCATTGGACAGGGTGCCGATGCTGGCGGCCGAATACTCATAGCGTGAAGTCACGGAGTTGTAAGAGGACTTGAGGCCGCCGGTGATGGCGGTGTTGTTCAGGCTCGTAATGAGGCCGCTGTTGCTCAGCGTTCCGACATCCGTACCACTGAGGCCCAACCCGACAAAACCGGCGAGGGTGGCACCCGCCTCGTTCGTGATGACGCCGGCCTTGGAGTTGCCGCTAAAGATCAGGCCATAGGAGTTGTAGGTGTAGGTGCCGATGGAGCCGATCATGCCCGCATTGTCGAACGTTCCCACCGTACCGCCGATCTGGACGCCACCGGTGATGCTGGCGTTGGCCTTGTTGATCAGCGTGCCGATGGTGGAGTCCACGCTGGAATATGTGTTGCTGTACGTCGTCCCGTTGGAGCTAAAGGTGGAAGTGCTGGCTCCGCCAAGATTCACGCTGCCCTGGATCAGGCCGGCGTTGGTGAGCGTACCGATGGAGGCGCCGGTCGCCGTCAGACCGGCACCGCTACCGCCAGTGATCGTGGCGCCGGCCGCGTTGGTCAACTGGCCGATGGTGGAGGTTACCGCGCCGTAGATATAGCTGTAGCCCGTCCCGTTGCTGGAATAGGTGTAGGGGCTCGCGGCACCCAGGTTCACGCCCCCACTGATCAGGCCGGCGTTGTTGAACGAGCCGATGGAGGACGCGGCGGCGGCCAAGCCCCCCGAGATGGTGCCGCCGGCCTGGTTGTTGATGGTGCCGATACTGCTGGGCAACACGGTCGTGTTGGACCCGTAGTTGATGTAGGCGCCGAGATTGACGCCCCCGCCAATGCCGCCGGCGTTGGTGAACGTTCCGATAGCCGCGCCTAGCGCATACAGGCCGCCGGTGATGGTGGCGCCGGTTTGGTTGTCGATCGTACCGATAGTGCTGGGCGTCAGGGCCGTGGTGGATCCGGTGTAAAAACTGCTCGCCCCCAGATTGACGACACCGTTGTAAGCATAGCTGTTAGGGGCGGGGGCGATCGTGCCGCTGTTAACGAAGCTGCCGATGCTGCCGCCTACGAGGGTAACCCCCGCCAAGCGCCCACTGACCTCATTATTAAAGCTGCCGATGGAAGTCTGCGACCCGGCGATGGAACCGCTGATCAGGCCCG
This sequence comes from Nitrospirillum goiasense, assembly GCF_034427435.1. Classification (NCBI taxonomy): domain Bacteria; kingdom Pseudomonadati; phylum Pseudomonadota; class Alphaproteobacteria; order Rhodospirillales; family Azospirillaceae; genus Nitrospirillum; species Nitrospirillum goiasense. The sequence goes on from NZ_JAXQNP010000002.1 coordinate 1,483,415, forward strand.
CATTGTCGATCACGCCGATGGTGCTACCACCGCCAGCGATGGTCACATTACCGAGAATGCTGCCGCCTGCATTGTTGACGATAGCGCTGACCTGGCCGACGACCGTTACGATCGACATTAAATTGGAATACAGAGTTGTGTTGCCGAGACTGATCGCGTCGCCGTAAATACCTCCGGCGGTTCCTGCACTAATGACGCCCGAATTGACCAGGGTGCCAATTGTGCTGCCGGTGAAGTCGACCCCGCCCGCTATGACTCCGCCAACATTATTTGTCAGGGTATTGACCGTCACGGTCTGCGGTACACTGCCCGTCAAAAAACGGGTGCTTCCGCCGATGGCGGCGCCTTGAGGGAGTGAGTACGCCGTCTTGATGGTACCGGAATTTGAAATGGTGCCAACAGAAACCCCCTCCAATCTTAGACCCGAATAGCCGCCCTGGAGCGTGGCACCCGCATTGTTGTTAAATTGGTCAAGCTGAGCGGTTTGGAGCGTTCCGCCGATGGTTGCGCCATGGACCCGAACACCGAGGCCGACAAAGCCGATCAGCGTGCCGGTCAAATTGATTGTGCCGCTGTTGGTGATGGTTCCCACGGAACCAGAAGCGTCGATCGCGGCATTGAAACTGCTGCCGCTAATATGGCCGGCATTCAGCAGATTGCCCGAAGTGATGGTCACGGCCGCGGACGTGCCCGTGACGTTGATGTCCGCCCGTGCCGGGTATTGCCACGAGGTGGCAAGCGCCAGGACGGAAGCGCCCAGCAACAGGGCTTTGGTGCGGTTGGGGGCAGAGGCACGCATGCTGGGAAAACTCCTGACAATATGGATTGGGTGTAAAGAGAGAGCCCGGCGCCGATGGCGCGCCCGGGGCTGTATTTTAGAAGCTGAAAAATGACGTGAGCCCGATACGGGATTCACCTGGGCGGTGGTGTAACAGGACGCATACACCAAGCCTTGCGGAGCCGGGGCCCCGCCGGCGGCAGTCGACATCAACCATGGACTGTCACACCCATCCCTTACGCATTTTGGGCTAGTCTATGCGACGGATGGGTAATTTGTTAATTCATTTTTGTAAATTTCTAACAGCATCGGTTGCCGAGCTGTGGCCACGCTTAGCATGTGACGGGGGCGGTACTACAGCGGTAGCGGGCGGGGGGCTGATAAACCGCCGCGCCGTCGCGTCCGGCTGAAAAAACGGCGCCCGATCGCCGGAGACTCGGCCTCAGCCTTCCTCGTCAACCGCCATGCTGGCCAGCGACAGCAGGATGCTGACCAGGCCGCCTTCGGCGACCATCAGGGCGGCCTGGGACGGGCTGACCCAGCGGCGTTCGCGCTGGTGCTTTTCCGGCCAGTCCTCCAATTCCCGCTCCACCTCGAAGAGGTAGGCGTCCACGGCGCAGGGCAGGCGCTTGCCGGAGGGCATGACCTTGAAATAGTGGAAGGTGCCCAGCGGCTTCTTGTGGATGGTGCCGATCAGGCCCGCCTCTTCGAACGCCTCGTTCGCCGCGACGCCGCGCGCGTTCATCTTCTTTTCCGGCCAGCCCTTGGGCACCACCCAGCGCCGCGTCTCCCGCGAGGTGATCAGCATCACCTGCAGGTGCCCGTCGCGAATGCGGACGGGAATGGCGGCGTATTGGCGTTCGGTGGCCTCACAGGGCGTGCTCGGCGGTTCCGAAACGAGGATGGGGGCGGTGTGGGGCAGGGGGTGACACCTTATCGAACGGGGAGGATCCAAAGAGGTAAGGGGCGGTGTTGCCAAGGCATCGCCGGATATAAGATGGCTCCCCATCGTACACCAGCGGCCTTGTTTCATATAATCCCCGAACGGTTGCCAACCCGTAAACGTTTTCAGTCCCCTACACCGAATAACCTGATGTGCCGACCCCCTATGGCCGACGCCGCGTCATTCGACCTATCCTGACCAGATGGTCAATCAAAACCGCGGGAATCCAGGCGGGTCGCGGCATGGTCGCCGGGACCGCCGTCGCTCGGTCCTGGGGAAAGGCCTGCGACTCGGGGGGCACGGTGGCTTAAGGGCGTGGTGGCACCACCTCGACCTGGGCCAGGTGGCCGATGACATGGGTGAAGAACAGTTCCCCCGCCTCCAGCCGCACCGGCACCACCGGCCCGCCGGGCACCGGCCGGCCGATCCACAGGTCGAAGCCGCGCGGTTTGCCGTCCGGCGCCGCCGTCCAGAAGTTCTGGCTGCCGCGGCCGGCGGGCTTGAACCCCGCCACCGGCACGATGGCGACATGACAGCCGATGGCGTCACCCTCGAACACCGTGTAGTCCGACTTTTCGATATGCCGGCCGGGCCGGCTTTCCATCACCACGTCATAGCGGCGGCGTCCGTCATAAACGGGCAGGCGGCTGGCGCAATCGCCCCCTTCCGCATGGCGGCTGATGGCGGCGGCGGCGCTCAGCAGGTCGACGGTGCCGGGGCGTTGGTCCATGGGCACGGCGTTCGCGTCCTCCGGCGACGGGGCCGGCGTCTGGGTGAAGCTGACCGCGGTGTCGCGGGCACCGTAGGGGGCGGTGTAGCTCAGCGTGGCGTCCCAGCTTTTATCGCGCAGGGTGCGCAGGCTGTGGAAGTGGCGCGGCGCCACGCCGTGGACGCCGCCGAACGTGCCCTCCGCCTCGGCGGTGTAGGACCATTTGATCAGCCGGGCCAGCATGTCGCCGGCCTCCGCCGCCACGCTGACACGGTAGTCGTCGCCCTTGATGTCCGTCTCCAGGGTCATACGGCCCATCTTCAGGCCACCGACATAGACGTCGTAGCCCAGCCGTAGATGCTGGGGCGTTTCCGCCGCTTGGGCACCGGCGGGCAAGGCCAGCAGCAGCGACAGGACGGAAGCATGCAAGGGCGGGATGCGGCGGGACGTGTTCATCATTCCATCCTCCCGGTGGAAGATGGCGGCGGCAAGGCGGCCTGCCGGGTAGCATCAGACGGGGGCAATCACACGGGGGGCGTGATCAGGCGTGCCCCACCTCGGCCGACAGCATGGGCAGGCTGACGCCCAGCTTGGCGATGGCCCGTTCCCACTTGGTGTCCATGTCGTCATCGAATAACAGGGTGGGGTCGGCCGGCACGTGCAGCCAGCCATTGGCCTGCATTTCCTGGTCCAGCTGGCCGGCGGCCCATCCGGCATAGCCCAGGGCCAGCAGGCACTGGCGCGGCCCGCGCCCCTCGGTGATGGCGCGCAGGATGTCCACCGTGGCGGTCAACGCCACCTCATCCTCCACCTTCAGCGTGCCTTCGCGCTGGTAGTCGGTGCTGTGCAGTACGAAGCCCCGGCCGGGTTCCACCGGCCCGCCGAAATGCACGCGCAGCCGGTCGTCGGGGTCGCCGCCATCGATGCCCAGTTGTTCCAGCAGGCCGCCGGCGTCGATGCCGTCGAACAGCCGGTTGATCACCAGGCCCATGGCGCCGTCATCGGTATGGGCGCACACGTAGATCACGGTCCGGGCGAACCGCTCATCGGGCATGGACGGCATCGCGACCAGCAGTTGCCCGGTCAGAAAACGTCGGATGGTGGTGTCCTTCATGGCCGGCGCCTTCCCTCTTCACATCGGGCCGGCCCACATGGCCGGCACTGTCCTACAGCCTGTCCCCGTCATTCAGCCTAGCACGCGCCGCAGCGTCGCGCCCCTAAAGTCACGCCCACCGGGTCACACCCATGGGCGGGCCAGAAACAGATCCCATCCTGGTCATATTGAGCGGCGAACCCGGGTGACAAGGGGGTGGCAACCGTTTCCCTTGCCCGCCCGGCCCTCCGGGACCTAGAACCACGGGTGACCAGAACCATTTCCCACCAGCGGCATTACCCATGCTCTGGCTCCGGGTGCTCTGGCTCCGGGCCACCATCCCCACCGTTCACCATCCAAAGGGACTTCAGACCATGACCATCAAGGTTGGCGACACCTTCCCCAGCGTCACGATCAAGCACCTGACCGAAGCCGGCATGCAGGAGACCAGCACCGACGCCCTGCTGAAGGGCAAGAAGGTGGTCCTGTTCGCCGTGCCCGGGGCCTTCACCCCCACCTGCTCCGCCAAGCACCTGCCCGGCTTCGTCCAGAATGCCGGGGCGCTGAAGGCCAAGGGCGTGGACACCATCATTTGCCTGGCGGTCAACGATCCCTTCGTGATGAACGCCTGGGCCAAGGCCAACGACGTTGGCGACACCGTGTTCATGCTGCCCGACGGCAACGGCACGCTGACCAGCCAGCTGGGCCTGACCATGGACGGCACCGCCTATAACCTGGGCCAGCGCAGCCAGCGCTTCGCCCTGGTCATCGACGACGGCGTGGTCAGCCGCGTGGATGTGGAAAAGCCTGGCGCCTTCGAGGTGTCCAGCGCCGAGGCCGTGCTGAAGAACCTGTAAAACCAAGCTCATAACGCCAAGCGGCCCGCGCCGGTTCCACGAATCCGCGCGGGCTTTTTTGCGTCTGAGGCAACCGGCCTATCTGCCGCGCGCCTCCGCCAGCCCTTCGCGGGCCAGCTGGTCGGCGCGTTCGTTTTCCGGGTGGCCGGCATGGCCGCGCACCCAGTGGAAAACCACTTCATGGCGGTCGGCCTGGGCGGACAGGCGCTGCCACAAGTCCACGTTCTTCACCGGCTTTTTGTCGGCCGTGAGCCAGCCTTTGGCCCGCCAGCCGTGGATCCACTTGGTGATGCCGTCGCGCAGGTACTGGCTGTCGGTGTGCAGATCCACCTTCACCGGCCGCTTCAGCGTTTCCAGCGCCTGGATGGCCGCCATCAGCTCCATGCGGTTGTTGGTGGTGTCGGGCTCCCCGCCCTTCAATTCGCGCTCCGTGCCGTTCCAACGCAGGATTGCGCCCCAGCCGCCGGGGCCCGGGTTACCGCTGCAGGCGCCGTCGGTGAAGATCTCCACGCGCGGGCTGGTCGGTTTCGCGTCGGTGGTGGGCGTATCGGTCACGTCAAATCCTCGGGCGCCAGGCCGTAATCCGCCAGGCTGCGGGCCTGCTGGTGGAAGCGCAGCTTGTGCAGGTATTCCAGCGGGTCCTTGCGTTTCACCAGGGCGCCCGCCGGCGTGTTCACCCAGTCATAGAGCCGGGTCAGCAGGAAGCGCAACGCGCTGCCGCGGGCCAGCAGCGGCAGGGCCGCCACCTCCGCCGCCGTCAGCGGCCGCACCTTGGCGTAATTGGTCAGCAGCAGGCGCGACTTGGTGACGTTGAAGGCGCCGTCGGGTTCGAAGCACCAGGCGTTCAGGCAGATGGCCAGGTCATAGGCCAGCATGTCGCTGCAGGCGAAGTAGAAATCGATCAGCCCCGACAGGGCGCCGTCGTGGAAGAAGACGTTATCGGGGAACAGGTCGGCGTGAATGATGCCCTGCGGCAGGCCGGGGCGGCCATCGCGGCCGGGCCACAGCGCCGAAAGCGCCGCCAGCTCCTCCGCCAGTGCCGCCTGCAGGCCGGGCTTGACGCCATCGGCGCCGTCCGCCGTCGCCGCCACCAGGGCACGCCAGCCGTCCAGCGACAGGCTGTTGGCACGGGGGACGGAATAATCCGCGCCGGCCAGGTGCAGCCGGGCCAGCGCCGTGCCCAGGGCCGCGCAATGGTCGGGCAGGATGCGGCGCGGCCACATGCCGGTCAGGAAAGTGACGATGACGGCCGGCCGGCCGGCCACGACGCGCAGGGCCTCGCCATCGCGCCCCGGCACCGGTTGCGGGCAGGTGATGCCCCGCGCCGCCAGGTGGCGCATCAGTCCCAGGAAGAACGGCAGGTCGGCCGGGTTCACCCGCTTTTCATAGAGGGTGAGGATGTAGGGACCCTGGGTCGTCACCAGCAGGTAGTTGGAGTTCTCCACCCCCTCGGCGATGCCCTTGCACGAGATCACGTCGCCGATCGCGTAATCGGCGATGAACGCGCGCAGTTCCTCATCGGTGACTTCGGTATAGACGGCCATGGCTTGCGAGGTAGCGGGATTCCCGGCCGGGGTCAATGGTCGCCAGGTGCCGGGGCCCGCCTTTTCCAGCGGGGTGATGGCCAGCCGATGGCGCGAATGGCGAATTCGGCGATTTAGTGGCGAGAAGAATCACGGCATCGTCTTCCGAGATGGGTGATGAAAATTTTTATCCAACAAAAACAATGATCTAAGGTCCTGCTCCACAACTGGCACGGCGGTTGCTTTTAAGGGGACATGGCCGACACCGCCACCGGCGACCGGCCCCCGAGACAAGCGAGCTTCCTGTACGGAGATTGAAATGACCGACCTGACCATGACCACCGCCACCCGCACCTTCAGCGTTCATACCGGCGAGCCCCCCGGCGCCTGGCGGCCCTGGCCCGCCACCTGCCGCTGCTGGCGGTCACCGCCCTGCTGTCGGTCGCCATCGTGAGCCTGTTCTAAGCGCCTGCGTTCACCGCCTCCGTCCCCACCGCCTCATCTCTCAAGGACGCCTGCCATGGGACTGTTTTCCCGCCTCGGCGACATCATCGATGCCAACCTGAACGCCATGCTGGACCGCGCGGAAGATCCGGAGCGCCTGATCGGCCTGGTCATCCAGGAGATGGAGGACACGCTGGTCGAGGTGCGGGCGGAGGCCGTCCGCTCCATGGCCCGCCGCAAGGAGCTGGAGGCCCGCTACCGCGATGTGGAATTCGAACTCCTGGAATGGGACCGCAAGGCCGAACTGGCGGTGACCAAGGGCCGTGAGGATCTGGCCCGGGGTGCCCTGGTGGCCAAGGCCCGGCTGGCCGACGCCGCCGACCCCATCCGCCGCGAGATCCAGGCCATCAGCGACAGCCTGGCCAAGGGGGCGGACGATGTGGCGCGGCTGGAGGCCAAGCTGGCCGATGCCCGCGCCCGCCAAGGCGCCCTGCTGGCCCGCCATCGCAGCGCCACCGCCCGCCTGCGGATGCGCAGCCAAATCCACGACGGCCGCCTGGAAGAGGCCTTGTCCCACTACGGCGCCCTGCAGCGCGACATCGACCTGCTGGAAAGCGAGGCCGAGGTCATGGAGATGGGCCGCCAACCGCGTGGGCTGGCCGCCGAGATCGACGCCCTGGGCGACGACAAGGTGACCGCCGAGCTTGAGGCGCTGAAGGCCCGCGTGGCCAGCCGCGCCAACCCGCAAGGGTAAGACGATCCGTGAACGACCCGGGCGCCGCCGGCGCCCGCCCAATTTCGAACAGTGGAGAGGGGATTATGAGGAGCTTTCAGCGTATTTCCGCCACGATGCGCCGTCATCGCCTGGCCAAGGACCCCAGCCGCGCCGTCCTGTTCGGCGTCTGCGCCGGCCTGGCCCGTTACACCGGCCTGCCGGCCACCTTCATCCGCATCCTGACGGTGCTGAGCCTGTTCTGCTTCTTCGGCGCGACCCTGGTGGTCTATGCCGCCCTGGCCCTGGTGCTGGATAGCGAATACGCCGACCGCGAGGAAATCCACGTCAGCCGCAGCTTCTACCGCGCCCACTGGTGAAAGAGGCTGGGGTAAGGCTTTGGACGGTTCGCGGGGGACCGTCCCAGCCGGCCCCCGCCGCCCCGGGAACCTGGCCCATGGGCCCAGGCAACCCCGGCGGCGTGGTGGGGGCCGGTTTCATTTTCAGCGCTTGGGGTCAGCTTTTGGGCTTGATCGCCAAAGGCAGCGTGTCGAACAGGCCGGGTGGCTCGTTCTCCGGGCGGGCCTGTTCGATGGCCAGGATGCGGAACTTGGTGTCGATGCCGCCCCGTGCGGAAAAGCCGCCGGTGCCGCCCCCTGACGCCAGCACGCGGTGGCAGGGGATCAGGATGGGGATGGGGTTGTGGCCCAGCGCCTGGCCCACCGCCCGCGCGGCGCCCTTGGGCGCCCCGATGCGGGCGGCGACGGTGCCATAGGTCAGGGTCTGCCCGCGTGGAATGGCGCGGGTGACGGCATAAACCTGCGTGGCGAAGGGGTCGATCCCCGTGAGGTCCAGGGGAATGTCGGTGATGTCCACCGGCTCTCCCGCCATCAGGGCCTGGATGCGGACGCGGGCCTCGGCGATGACGGGCGGCAGGTCGCCCGGATTGGCCGCCGTGGCGCCGGGAAAGCGCCGCGCCAGGCGGGCCCTGGCCTGCTCAGGCCCGCCCTCCGGCAATTGTGCCCCCACGATCCCGTCCGGCCCCCACACCAGCGCGCAGGCGCCGATGGCGGTGTCGAACAGGATCGAGGCGCGCGGTGTCATGAGAGGCGGCCCTGCATTTCCTGGAGGAAACGGGAAGCCTTACTCCGCCGCCAGGCCGCGCGGCAGCTTGAAGGTGATGTTTTCCACCGCGGTCACGACTTCCTCGATCTGGACGTCATAGCGCTCGCGGCAGGCCTCGATGACCTCCTGCACCAGGATGTCCGGGGCCGAGGCGCCGGCGGTGATGCCCAGCACCTTGACCTTGTCCATCATGGCCCAGTCGATCTGGGTGGCCCGCTGCACCAGCATGGAATTCACGCACCCGTGCTTGGCCGCGACCTCCACCAGGCGCATGGAGTTGGAGCTGTTGGGCGCGCCCAGCACCAGGATGGCGTCCGCCTTCTCGGCGATGGCCTTCACCGCCGTCTGGCGGTTGGTGGTGGCGTAGCAGATGTCTTCCTTGCGCGGCCCGGCGATGGCGGGGAAGCGGGCCTTCAGCGCCGCCACGATCTGCACCGTGTCATCCACCGACAGCGTGGTCTGGGTGACGAAGGCCAGGTTCAGCGGGTCGTCCACCTGGACGGTGCGCACGTCCTCCTCCAACTCCACCAGCAGCACGGCACCCGTGGGCAACTGCCCCATGGTGCCCACCACCTCGGGGTGGCCGGCATGGCCGATCAGGATGATCTGGCGGCCGTCGGCGAAGTGGCGCTCCGCCTCGCGATGGACCTTGGACACCAGCGGGCAGGTGGCGTCGACATACATCAGTTGCCGGCTTTCGGCCTCGGCCGGGATGGACTTGGGCACGCCATGGGCGGAGAAGACCACCGGGCGCCCGTCCGGCACCTCGTCCAGTTCCTCCACGAAGATGGCGCCCTTGGCCTCCAGGCCCTGGACGACATAGCGGTTGTGCACGATCTCGTGCCGGACATAGACCGGCGCGCCGTACCGCTGCAACGCCACCTCCACGATCTGGATGGCGCGGTCCACACCGGCGCAGAAACCGCGCGGGGAGGCCAAGAGGATGTTGAGCGTCGGCTTGGTCATGGTGATCAGGTCTACTCGGGTTCCGGTAAGCCCCGGCGCGCGGGGCCGATCATGGCGGCGGATCATAAAACGGTGCGGCGGCGGATCGCCAGCGCCGATACGTTAAATCTCGTCGCCCATCAATATAAGGATGGCGCAGGCGATGTCTTGTGCCGGTATGGCTGCTTCTCTATTGTCGCGGGGCCCCGACGCCGGCCGGCGTCCAACTCCAGACGAGCCCCGCTTCAATGAACATCCACACGGACACTAATATAGGTTGGCCCCCCAGGAAAGGCACCCGCGGCCGCCTGGCCCTGCTTTTGGGGATGCCTCTCATGCTGTCGCTGGCGGCATGCGCCAATAAGAACGTCGGTTATCGTCCCGGCTGCCCCACCGTGGCCATCGTCCGCGACGCGTCGTCGGTGGGCGTGCCCGGCGCCAACGGCCAGCTGAGCTACACCGCCGTGATGCCCAACATCCAGGGCCGCTGCGAATACAGCGAAAAGGGCGTCACCATGACCGAGGATCTGCGCGTGGGCGCCAGCACGGGTCCCGCCTATACCGGCGGCCCCCTGCCGCTGACCTATTTCGTCGCGGTCACCGACGCCGACCGCAAGATCCTGACCAAGCAGACCTACAACGTCACCCTGGATGTCAGCAGCGGCAGCGGCGGTTCGGTGGAGCGGCTGACCCAGTTCATCCCGCTGAGCCCGGAAGTCGACGGCCGTTATTATGAGGTGCTGGTGGGCTTCCAGCTGACGCCGGAGCAGTTGGAGGCCAACATCCGCTTCAATTCCAAGCCGCCGGCCCCGCCGGTTCCGGCCGGGAAATAAGCGAAAGGCACAAGGCGTACGGGTTCGACCGGCCGGGCAGGGGCGCCCAAGGCCGGGAGCCCTCGGGGAAGGCGGGTCGCGGGGCAGCGGCCCGCCTTTACTTTTTGGGGTCCGTTGGATTAGGGTGCGTGCGCGAAGCTGATGACACCTCGCGGGAGAGACTGGTCCCGTTCGGGTCTGGCGCCGAAGGAGCAACCGCCCCCGGAAACTCTCAGGCAAAAGGACCGCGAGGAAGAAGCACATCTGGAAAGCGGCCCGGCCTCATGGCAATGCCTGTCGCCACCCCCTGCGGGTGGCTTTCCGGCGTTGGAGGCCAAAGCCCACCGACGGAGTAAGCGGGCCCGACCTGACGATAGGTCGTTCCCCCGTGAATCTCTCAGGGTCCGGGACAGAGGGGGGCGAGCCCACACGGAATCCGTCCGTGCGGGATGAACTCGTCCGCCGGGAGTCCCAGCGCTTATGTCCAGTGAAACCGATTCGCCCCTGCTCACCACCCCGCTGAACGCCCTGCACCGCGAGCTTGGCGCCAAGATGGTGCCCTTCGCCGGCTATGACATGCCCGTTCAGTATCCGCTGGGCGTGCTGAAGGAACACCTTCACACCCGGGAGCAGGCCGGCCTGTTCGACGTGTCGCACATGGGCCAGGTCATCCTGCGCGGCGACGGCGTCGTCGACGCGCTGGAAAAGCTGGTGCCGGGTGAGCTGAAGGCGCTGAAGGAAGGCCGCATCCGCTACAGCTTCTTCACCAACGACCAGGGTGGCATCCTGGACGACCTGATGATCGCCAACCGGGGCGACCACCTGTTCCTGGTGGTGAACGCCGCCTGCAAGGTGCAGGACATCGCGCATCTGACGGCCGGCCTGCCGGGCATCGAGGTCGAGTACCTGGGCGACGACCGGGGCCTGCTGGCCCTGCAGGGGCCCACGGCGGCGGCCGTGCTGGCCCGCTTCGTGCCCGAGGTCGCCACCATGCCCTTCATGTCCATGGTCAACGCCAGCCTGAAGGGCATTCCGGTGACCATCGCCCGGTCCGGCTACACCGGCGAGGACGGGTACGAGATCGGCATCGATGGCGCCCGCACCGAGGATGTGGCCCGCCTGCTGCTGGCGGAGCCCGAGGTGGCGGCCATCGGTCTGGGCGCCCGCGACAGCCTGCGCCTGGAGGCCGGCCTGTGCCTCTATGGCCATGACATCGACACCACCACCACCCCCGTGGAGGCCGGCCTGACCTGGGCCATCTCCAAGCGCCGGCGGGAGGAGGGGGCTACCCCGGTGACGCCATCGTCCGCCGCCAGCTGGCCGAGGGGGCCGCGCGCTACCGCGTCGGCATCCAGCCGGAGGGCCGGGCGCCGGCGCGCGAACACACCGAAATCCAGGACGCCAGCGGCCAGACGGTGGGTGAGGTCACCTCCGGCGGCTTCGGCCCCAGCGCCAACGCCCCGGTCGCCATGGGCTACGTCACCGCCGCCAACGCTGCCGTGGGCACGCCCCTGTCGCTGATCGTGCGCGGCAAGGCCCTGCCGGCCAAGGTGGCCGCCCTGCCGTTCGTGCCGCAGCGCTACTACCGCGGCTGATCCCGATCGCGCGGCCCGGCCGGTGCCGGGCCCGCCTTGCCATTGAACGCCTTTCCCCCCGAGGAGCAGAATCATGACCATCCGTTTCACCGAAGACCATGAGTGGATCAGCCTGGACGGCGACGTCGCCACCGTCGGCATCACCACCTTCGCCCAGAGCCAGCTGGGTGACGTGGTGTTCGTCGAGGTGCCCGAGGCCGGCCGCGCCCTGACCAAGGGCAAGGACGCCGCCGTGGTGGAATCGGTGAAGGCCGCCAGCGAGGTGTTCGCGCCGGTGGACGGCACGGTGGTCGAGGGCAACCAGGCCGTGGTCGACGACCCGTCCCTGGTCAACAGCGACCCGCAGGGCGCCGGCTGGTTCTTCAAGATGACCCTGGCCAACGCGGCCCAGCTGGACGGCCTGATGGACCAGGCCGCCTATGACGCCTTCGTGGAAGGTCAGCACTGATGCGGTATCTGCCCCTGACCGAGGCCGACCGGCAGGAGATGCTGGCGGCCATCGGCGCCCCGTCGGTGGACGCGCTGTTCGGCGACGTGCCGGTGGCGGCCCGCCTGGACCAGCCCATCGCCGGCCTGCCCCATCACCAGGGCGAGCTGCAGGTGGAACGCGCCCTGTCGCGCCTGGCCGCCCGCAACGTGCCGGCGGGCAGCTGCCCCAGCTTCCTGGGCGCCGGCGCCTACCGCCACCATGTGCCGGCTTCCGTTGACCAGTTGCTGACGCGCGGTGAGTTCCTCACCAGCTACACGCCGTACCAGCCCGAGGTGACGCAGGGCACCCTGCAGTACCTGTTCGAGTTCCAGACCCAGGTGGCGCTGATCACCGGCATGGATGTGGCCAACGCCTCCATGTACGACGGCGCCACGGCCTGCGCCGAGGCGGTGCTGATGGCCAACCGCGTCACGCGCCGCAACCGCGCCGTGCTGTCCGGCGGCCTGCACCCGCACTACCGCGACGTGACGGCCACCACCACCGGCGTGCTGGGCGTGGACCTGGTGACCCTGCCGGCCGATCCCAAGGGGATCGAGGACTTGGCGGCCGCCATCGACGACAAGACCTCCTGCGTCGTGGTGCAGAACCCCACCCTGTTCGGCCATGTCGCCGACCTGACCCCCCTGGCCGAGGCCTGCCACGCCAAGGGCGCCCTGCTGGTCGTGGTGGTGACCGAGGTGGTGAGCTTGGGGCTCATGCCGTCGCCCGGCTCCATGGGCGCCGACATCGTGGTGGCCGAGGGCCAGAGCATCGGCAACGGCCTGAACTTCGGCGGGCCCTACCTGGGCCTGTTCGCCACCCGCGACAAGTTCGTGCGCCAGCTGCCGGGCCGCCTGTGCGGCGAGACGGTGGATGCGGACGGCAAGCGCGGCTTCGTGCTGACCCTCTCCACGCGGGAGCAGCACATCCGCCGCGAGAAGGCTACCTCCAACATCTGCACCAACTCCGGCCTGTGCGCGCTGGCCTTCACCATGCACCTGTCGCTGCTGGGTGAGGTGGGCTTCACCGGCCTGGCGCGGCTGAACCATGCCAAGGCGGCGCAACTGGCGGACAAGCTGGCCGCGGCCGGCGTCACCGTGCTGAACCAGGGCTTCTTCAACGAGTTCACCGTCCAGGTGACGGGCGACGCCGCGGCGCTGGTGGACAGGCTGGCGGCGGAACCGCTGCTGGCCGGCGTGCCTGTTTCCCGCCTGCACCCCGGCCAGGCGGATCTCGCCGACCTGCTGCTGGTGGCGGTGACGGAGACGACCACCGAAGACGACATGGACGCCCTCGTTCAGGCCCTGGGAGGGTCGAAGTGATGAACACCCAAGGACGCAAGACCACGCCGGACGCGGAATCCGCCGCCGGCAGCGATGTGGCCACCTATACGGGGAATCGGGCCCTGGTGCATGAAGAGCCGTTGATCTTCGAACTGGACAACCCCGGCGTCACCGGCGTGGACCTGGAGGCGGCCCCGGCCGTCGCCAGCCGCCTGGGCGGCCTGAAGGCCCGCGAGGGCATCGGCCTGCCCGGCCTGTCGGAGCCGACGGTGGTGCGCCACTACACGCGCCTCAGCCAGAAGAACCTGGGCATCGACAGCACGATGTACCCGCTGGGCTCGTGCACCATGAAGCACAACCCCCGCCTGAACGAGAAGCTGGCGCGTCTGCCGGGCTTCGGCGACATCCACCCGATGCAGCCGCAGTCCACCGTCCAGGGTGCTCTGGAGCTGATCGACCAGTTGGCCCATTGGCTGAAGACCCTGACCGGCATGCCGGCCGTGGCCATGTCGCCGGCCGCCGGCGCCCATGGCGAGCTGTGCGGCCTGATGGCCATCCGCGCCGCGTTGCGGGCCCGGGGCGAGACCAGCCGCACCCGCGTGCTGGTGCCGGAGTCGGCGCACGGCACCAACCCGGCCACGGCGGCCTTCTGCGGCTTCACCGTGGACGCCATCCCGGCCGAGGCCAACGGCCGCGTCAGTGTCGAGGCGGTGAAGGCCAAGTTGGGCCCCGACGTCGCCTGCATCATGCTGACCAACCCCAACACCTGCGGCCTGTTCGAGCCCCAGGTGAAGGAGATTGCGGACGCGGTGCATGCCGCCGGCGGCTATTTCTACTGCGACGGCGCCAACTACAACGCCATTGTCGGCCGGGTGCGCCCGGCGGACCTGGGCGTGGACGCCATGCACATCAACCTGCACAAGACCTTCTCCACCCCGCATGGCGGTGGCGGTCCGGGTTCCGGCCCGGTGGTCCTGTCCGACGCGCTGGCCCCGTACGCGCCGCTGCCCTTCGTGGTGCACGGCAAGGACGGCCTGCGCCTGGTGGAGCATGCGGGCGAGGTGGAGGGGGCGCGCAGCCCTTCGGCCGCATGAAGGCCTTCCACGGCCAGATGGGGATGTTCGTCCGCGCCTTGGCCTATATCATGAGCCATGGCGCCGATGGCCTGCGCCAGGCCTCCAGCGACGCCGTGCTGAACGCCAACTACCTGAAGGCGCGGCTGCAGGACCTCATGAGCGTGCCGTTCGACGGCTACTGCATGCATGAGGCGCTGTTTGACGACCGCTTCCTGAAGGACACGGGCGTCACCACCCTCGACTTCGCCAAGGCGATGATCGACGAAGGCTTCCATCCCATGACCATGTATTTCCCCCTGGTCGTGCACGGCGCCTTCCTGATCGAGCCGACGGAGACCGAGTCCAAGGCGACGCTGGACCAGTTCGTCGGCGCCATGCGTCACCTGGCGGGCAAGGCCAAGGCGGGCGATGCCGCCCACTTCCTGGCCGCCCCCCGCTACACGCCCCGCCGTCGCCTGGATGAGACCGCGGCGGCGCGCAAGCCAGTCCTGCGCTGGACGCCGCCGGCGGCGTGACGATGGCTTCGGGCCGCCACCATGGCCCGGCGGCATGATTGGGAAAAGGGCGGAATCCTTGGGTTCCGCCCTTATTCTTTGGGATCAGATCCTGGTTTCGCCGCCTTTCCGGTGGATCACCCGGACGGGTTGCAGCGCACACAAATCGGCATTGCCCCGCAGGGGCCTAGCTTCCATCTCAATTTCGGCCAAATCTCCCGGCATCACTCACCACGCGGCCGATCCGATGCCGCGACCTTCCGCCGGGACCATCCCCATGTTGACCGTTGCCAGCTTGCCCAGGGTTGAGATCGCCCGCCTGCGCCGTCCGGCGCTGCAGGCGTCCGGCTGGCTGGTCATGGGCCTGGGCGTGCTGTCCCTGCCCATTCCCGGCCCGGTTTCCACGCCGCTGCTGGCGGTGGGTGGCCTGATGGTGCTGCGCAGCTCGGTTTCGGCCCGCCGGCATTATGTCCGGGCGCGCGACCACGCCCCGCGCCTGGTCCGCCCCCTGTTCGGCCGTTTCGACGCCTGGCGGCATCGCCACCGGGCGGCCCAGGTCCGGGTGCCCGCCAAGGTGCTGGCCGCCGCCAACGACGTGGCCGCCAACGACGTGGCCGCCAACGACAGCGCCCGCGCCCTGGCGTTCCAGACGCCTGCCGGCAACGCCTGAACCATCTCCTTCAGTTTCCCAGCCGGGCCGGAGCGTGAGCATCGCTTCGGCCCTTGCTTTTTCAGCGCCTTGACCATTGCCTGTTTGCCCAGGACCATAAGCGCCGCCGCGCAAGGCTGAAAAGGTTGGGGAGATACCCGGGTGCGATCAGGCAACGCCATCCTGTCGGGATACGGGACCACCATATTCGAGGCCATGTCGCGGCTGGCGGCCACGCACAACGCCATCAACCTGGGCCAGGGCTTCCCGGACGACCGGGGGGCGGAGGATGTGCTGCAGGTGGCCGCCCGCGCCCTGCTGGAGGGCAACAACCAGTATCCGCCCATGATGGGCCTGCCGGCCCTGCGCCAGGCCGTGGCGGCCCACGCCGCCCGCTTCTATGGGCTGGAGGTGGATTGGGAACGGGAGGTGATGGTGACCTCCGGTGCTACCGAGGCGCTGGCCGCCTGCCTGTTCGGCCTGATCGAGCCAGGGGACGAGGTGGTGCTGTTCCAGCCGCTCTACGACAGCTATGTCCCCATCATCCGCCGGGCCGGCGGCATCCCCCGCTTCGTGCGCCTGCGGCCGCCAGGCTGGACGGTGGACCCGGACGAACTGGCCGCCGCCTTCAGCCCCCGCACCAAGCTGGTGGTGCTGAACAACCCCCTGAACCCGGCGGCCAAGGTCTGGTCGGCGGAGGAATTGCGCGTGCTGGCCGACCAGATCATCGCCCACGACTGCCTGGCGGTGTGCGACGAGGTCTATGAGCACCTGGTGTTCGACGGTCGCCGCCACCTTCCCCTGATGGCGCTGCCCGGCATGCGGGAGCGCACCTTGCGCATCGGCTCCGCCGGCAAGACCTTTTCCCTGACGGGGTGGAAGGTGGGCTATGTCACGGCGGCGCCGGACCTGTTGCAGCCGGTGGCCAAGGCGCACCAGTACCTCACTTTCACCACCCCACCCAACCTTCAGGCGGCCGTGGCCTATGGCCTGGCCAAGGACGACGCCTATTTCGGCCTGTTGGCGGCGGCGCTGGAGGCCAAGCGCGACCGGCTCTCGGCGGGCTTGGCCTCCTCCGGCCTGCCCGTGCTGCCGTCGCAGGGGACCTATTTCGTCGTGGCGGATATCAGTGGTGTTCGCGGACGGCGCGCCACCGAGGATGACGCCGCCTTTTGCCGGCGCCTGACCACCGACGCCGGCGTGGCCGCCATCCCGGTCAGCGCCTTCTATGAGGAGGATGCGCCCACCCACCTCATCCGCTTCTGCTTCAGCAAGCAGGACGCCATCCTGGACGGCGCCGTCATGCGCCTGAAGGAGTTCTTTGGCCGGTGACGGCGGCGTTTATTCCACCTCGTCCCCGGGGCGGGGCGGCTGGTCTCCCTTGGCCTTGCCCAGAACCTCCAGAAGAGCGCCTGGCTTGGAGGACTTTTCTTGCTGCTTTGAGCGTTGCTGGGCCGCCTCTTGGGCGCTCTCAGAGGGGCAAAGGTTCACGTTTGTCACTTCGATCTCCACGCGTTTGAAGGAGCGCTTTGCCCTGTAAGGCTTTGTGCAAGAGTTACCAGCCGCTGTGGCGCCGGGTGGCCATTGGCCGTCGCCGCCTTGACCGTCCGCCAGAGGTCCAGGGCATTGGACGTGGCCTGTGGAGGGACAGGGGCGGTTTCCAGGGCCAGGAGCGCCTCGGTCCGCTGGCCGGCGTCGCCGTGGGCATAGCGCAGGAAGTTTACGACCGCGCCGAACCATCTCGCCAGGAGGGGGCCGAGGTCTGCCAGGCGTTGATGTGCCACCACCTCCGCCGCCAGCGTCAGGCCTTCCGATTCCCGTCCGGTCGCCGTCAGCATATGGGCGAAGGCCAGGGTGGCATACACATCGTCCTTGGAGCGGGCCCGCGCCAGGCGGAACCAAGTTTCCGCTGTGGCCGCATCCCCGTTGTGCCATGCCATGGCGGCGTAGATGCCCTGGTAAATGGCTTGGACCAGGGGATGCGGCGTGTCGCCCTCCGCCGCGATGCGCGCCAACCGCAGGGCTTCGGTTGGGCTTCCCCGTTCATGCCAGAGGAAGGCGGCGTAATGATGAGTGGCCAGCAGATTGTCGTCCATGGCCACGGCGCGGCGATAAATCTGTTCCCGTCCATCCAGGTCGACCATGCCGGCGCCTTGGGCGAAGGTGGCGTAATGGGCCAGGATGGTGGCGGTCGGCTGGCGCAGCAGCCGGCGGAAAATGGCCCGAGCCTCAGTCCCACCGTCAGGACGGGTTAACAGGAATTGCGCGAAGTTTGCTTCCAACTCCGCCAGACCCGGCGGCTTCTGCGCGATCAGGGCGCGATAAGCCACCTCGACAGCCGCGCCATCTCCCCGGGCTTGGGCGTCGGCCGTCCTCCGGGCCAAATCCCAGCCCCAGTTATAGGGCAATTCAGACGAACTGGGCGCGACGGGGCTCAGCACAGCCACGAGCCGGCGCCAACTGGTGAAGCCGTAATCGCGGGCCACTTCGCGCTGCGCCTCGGCCAGTTGGGCGCTGGGCACTGATTGGCGCAGATCCTTGAGGCGTCGCTTCGCCTCTTTGCGCAGATGGTCGAGACTGGGGTGGGCGGGCAGCGCCCGCACGGGAATCTGCCGGGTGTCGCCGGGCGAGGACCTATCGATCATGACGGCCTTCCTTCCATGGGCCCCGGGTCCGCGATGATCGGGCAGGAAGTCAGGGAGGGGAGGGTGCCATCGACTGGGCTGAGCCCTTTACGCGGACCGTGGGCCCATCGACAGGCCCTGCATCCACGTTAGCAGTCCCCTCAGGGGAGGTCCACGAAAGGGTGGGTGATAGCGTTACCAGCTGCAGCGCAAAAAAAATCAGCCGATGACCTGCAAGCCCCGGCGCTTGCGGTCGAAGGCGCAGCCGACCAGCAGGCGGGCCACTTTGCCGGCGTTGACACCGCCCAGGGGGCCGCCCAAGGGCAGCACCACCAGTTCGGCGGCGGGAATGTTCATGGAAGGCGCGGCCGGCAGGCTGCGGGCTTGGGGCTGGCAGTTGTCAGCGGCCCGGCGCAGCATTTGCGCAAAAGGCACCGTGTTGGGGGAGGGGGGCAGGTCCTCCAGCTGCAGGCCGGTGGACTCCCGGCGCAACCACAAAACATAGTCCGTTCCCACCCACTTCAGGGTGAAGGCCATCTGGTTGGGCGCCACGTCCACCAGCATGACCCCGCCCGGCGACATGGGAAGGTCCACCACATCCACCTCGGACGCTTCAGGGAAGGCGCGATCCCCGCGCATGATTTCCCAATAGTCGTGCAGAAGTCGCAGGTTATTGCTTTGGATTTGCAAAGGGAAGCGGGCGACCGTTGTCGCATTCCGCATGGCCGGTCCAGTCATTTTTCGTCCCTATCCTTATATTCCACAGAGGGCGCCACATATCGGCGTGGCCTTTTTCCTGTAAGGCCTGGATGGGGCGCGAAAACGGCAACAACCCGTCCTCATCCCGGCGTGGAATGTGCGACGGCTGTTGTGGATCAGGCAAGTAAACCAGAGTGCCAGGTCCGTGGCATTCGCAAGGGCCTGGTGGTAACCCGATAGGTTACTTTAAAACCACCTAGTAAAAAAACTGCCGGTAAGTCGATGACTTACCGGCGAGTTGAACAGGGAGGCTTCACGTCTGGGAGACGTTGGGCCCGAAGGCCCACTCCAGGACGGGCATCCTGGAGGAAACATCGGATGCTGCGTCGCAACATCCGATGACCAGATATTTAATCTTTTGATGCCCCGTTTAAAGGGGTGATTACCCGTCTCAGCTATGCGGTAGGCGCATGCGTCGCGGGGAAAGTTTCGGCGACCTTCTTGACCAGGAAGTCGCGGAAGACCGCGATGCGCTTGGAATGGCGCAGTTCCTCGGCATAAACGAAGTAGGCGTCGATGCGCGGGCCCGTCACGTCCGGCAGAATGCGGACCAGGTCGGGATTGCTTTCGGAGATGATGTAGTCGGGGATGGCCGCGATGCCCAGGCCGCTTTCCACCGCCTTGTACAGGGCGTACAGGCTGTTGACGCGGAAGATGGTGTCGCGCTCGCCGCCCGGCGGGTCGCCCAGCGCCAGCAGCCAGTTGATGTTGGGCACCGGCGCCTTGGCGTCGGACGGATAGGCGATGAGGTCGTGCTTCTGCAGCTCCTCCACCGTTTCCGGCGTGCCCCGCTTTTCCAGGTAGGTGCGGTGGCCGTAGAGGTGCGTGCGCACCGTCATCAGGTGACGCTGGATCAGGTCGGGCTGGCGCGGCGGCACCATGCGGATGGCGATGTCCGCCTCACGCATGGACAGGTCCAGCTCGTTATCGTCCAGCAGCAGGGTCAGCTGCACGTCCGGATAGATCGACAGGAATTCCCGGATGCGGGGCGTCAGCCACGTGGAGCCGAAGGCGACCGTGGTGGTCACCTTCAAGGGGCCCTTGGGGTGTTCCTTGCTTTCCGAGAGCATCGCCTCTGTCATCGACAGCTTGGCGAACACCTCGCGGGCGGTGCGGTACAGCAGCTCACCCTGTTCGGTGAGGATCAGGCCGCGGGCATGGCGATGAAACAGCGGCACATGGAGGCTTTCCTCCAGCGCGCTGATCTGCCGGCTGACGGCCGATTGGCTGAGGTTCAGGGTCTCGCCGGCATGCGTGAAGCTGCCGGCCTCCGCCACCGCGTGGAAAACGCGAAGCTTGTCCCAGTCCATTCCCGGTCCTTATGCGTCAAAGACTGTGCGGCCCCGCGGGCGGAACCGTCGGAAATGACGGCCTCAAGCGGGCCGCCATGCAAAGAATATATACCCAGCTTGTCCGAGACGCTACCGATTGTGGGTGTCCACACGGTTAGGCCATAGACTGATAAGGCATTTTAGCCCCATAGCGTGCCGTTTTGGCAACGCCCAACCGTTCGTCCCCTGAACGGATACCATTCATCGGTACAAAGAAGGGCGCCGCCGTACCAGGGCGCGGCGCCCTTCCCCCGACTCGGAAGCCTGGATGGCGGTCAGTGGCCGCCCAGGAAGCGTTCCGCCTCCAGCGCCGCCATGCAGCCCATGCCGGCGGCGGTGACCGCCTGGCGGAAGACCTTGTCCTTCACGTCGCCGGCGGCGAACACGCCCGGCACGTTGGTGCGGGTGCTGTCCGGGGCGGTGACGACATAGCCTTCGTCATCCATCTCCACATGCCCCTTGAAGATGGCCGTGGCCGGGTCGTGGCCGATGGCGACGAACACGCCGTCCAGCGCCAGTTCCCGCCCTTCGCCGGTGACGGTGTTGGCCAGGGCCAGGCCGGTGACCTGCTTGGGATTGTTGATGTCGAAGCCGCCGTCGGCGGCCCCGCCCTTGCCCAGCACCCGTTCCACCTTGTGGTTCCACAGCACCTCGATCTTCGGGTTGGCGAAGACGCGGTCATGCAGGATCTTCTCGCCGCGGAAGCTGTCGCGGCGATGGATCAGGGTGACCTTGGCGGCGTGGTGGGTGAGGTACAGGGCTTCTTCCAGCGCGGTGTTGCCGCCGCCGATGACCGCGACCTCCTTGCCCCGGAAGAAGAAGCCGTCGCAGGTGGCGCAGGCCGACACGCCGGCGCCCTGGAACTCCTGCTCGCCGGGCACGCTCAGCCAGCGCGCCTGGGCGCCGGTGGCGATGATCACGGTGTCGGCCACGAACTCGTCGCCGCTGTCGGCCTTGCAGACGAAGGGGCGCTGGCTGAAATCGACGGAGGTGATGACGTCGTACACCAGGGTGGTGCCCACATGCTCCGCCTGCTGACGCATCTGTTCCATCAGGTCGGGACCCTGCACCGCCTGGGCGAAGCCCGGGTAGTTCTCCACCTCCGTGGTGATCATCAGCTGGCCGCCCGGCTGCATGCCCTGAACCAGGATGGGCTGTAGGTTGGCGCGGGCGGCGTAGATGCCGGCGGTGTAACCGGCGGGGCCGCCGCCGATGATCAGGACCTTGGTGCGATGGGTGGTCATGGAAACTGTTCCTGGCCGGGGAGGGGGCGCCCTTCATTGGGGGCCGGGCCCTCGCCGCCCTCTAGATATGGTGGGACAGGCGCGGAATTTCACGTCGAGCCGGACGATACCGGCAAGCGGCCCGGCGCTCAACGGCAGACGTCACAGAGAGGGGGGCGGAGCCCTGCTCCCGCATCAGGCCGGATGGGCTTGGGCGTGCGGCCATTCCCCCATGGCGGCGGCCGCCATCATGCACTACATCAGGGGGATGGGTTTTGTGGACGAACTGTGGGATGCGGCGGTGATGGGCGGTTTCAGGAAATGGATGGCGGCTTTCTTGGCGCTGGCCGGCCTGGCGGGCGGGTCGGCGTTCGCCGCCCCGGTCAAGACCGAGCATACCCTCAGCCAACTGGTGGCCGAAGGGCCCGCCGTTCCCGGCCAACCACTGTGGGTGGCGCTGGACCAGACGTTGCAGGACGGCTGGCACACCTATTGGATCAATCCCGGCGACTCGGGCCTGCCGACGGAGGTCACCTGGACCCTGCCGGCGGGCTGGTCGGCGGGTCCCCTGAACTTCCCGGCCCCGCATCGCTTCACCACCGGTCCGCTGGTCAACTACGGCTATGAAAAGGCCACGCGCATCCTGGCGCGCCTGGACGTGCCGGCCGACGCCAAGCCCGGTGAAACCGTCACCCTGACCGCTGCCGCCAACTGGCTGATCTGCGCCGACGTCTGCGTGCCCGAGGATGCCACCCTGACCCTCGACGTGCCGGTCGCCGCCAGCGGCACCGCCGACCCGGCCGTGGCGCCCCTGTTCGCGGAGGCGCGGGCGGCCCTGCCGGTGCCCAGCCCGTATGCCGCCAGCGTCAGCAGCGCCAAGACCGCCGTCACCCTGCGCCTGGCCGCTCCCGGCCTGACGGAGGCCCAGGTCAAGGACGCCTATTTCTTCGCCGAGAACCCCGATTTGGTGGAGGCCGGCGCGCCGCAGCCGCTGTCCGTCACCAAGGATGGCCTGACGCTGACCCTGAAGCCCACGGGCCGCGCCAAGCCCGGCCCGGTGAACGGCATCCTGGAGGTGACGGAACTGGTGAACGGCCAGCCCACCACCCAGGCGCTGGCCATCGCCCTGCCCGCCGATGGGGCCGCGGCGGCGCCGGCGGGTGGGACGGCGGCCCCGCTCACCGACAGTGCCGCCCTGCCCCTGTGGCAGGCGGTACTGTTCGCGTGCCTGGGCGGCATGGTCCTGAACCTGATGCCCTGCGTCTTCCCGGTGCTGTCGATGAAGGCCATGGCCCTGGTGCGCCATCAGGGCGCCCATGCCCGCCTGCATGGCCTGGTCTACACCGCCGGTGTCCTGGCCTGCTTCGCCGCCATCGCCATCGTGCTGATGGCCCTGCGCGCCGGCGGGCAGGAGATCGGCTGGGGCTTCCAGTTGCAGTCGCCCCTGGTGGTGGCCGTCCTGGCTTACGTCATGCTGCTGCTGGGCCTCAGCATGTCCGGCGTCTTCACCGTGGGCGACCAGTTCATGGGCGCCGGCCAGGGCCTGACCCAGGGCGACGGCTACGCCGCCTCCTTCTTCACCGGCGTGCTGGCCTCCGTCGTCGCCACGCCGTGCACGGCGCCCTTCATGGGGGCGGCCGTGGGCTATGCCCTGGTCCAGCCGTGGTATGTGGCGCTGGCCGTTTTCCTGGCCCTGGGTTTCGGCATGGCCTTGCCCTTCCTGGCTCTGGCTTGCTCTCCCTGGCTGCTGCGCCATATGCCCAAGCCGGGCGCCTGGATGGAGCGGTTGAAGCAGGTGCTGGCCTTCCCCCTCTATGGCTCCGCCGCCTGGCTGGTCTGGGTGTTCGCGGTTCAGGTGGGGGCGCCGGGCATGACCGGCATCCTGGTCGGCCTGGTGCTGGTGGGCTTCGCCGCCTGGCTCTATGGCGTCACGCATTACGCCGAGGGCTGGGCCCGGCGCGGCGGGGCCGTGGCGGCCCTGGTGGCTCTGGGCCTGGCGGTCGCGGCGGTGGTGCCGCAGGCCGGCGGTGGTGTGGCGTCCGCTGCGTCCGCCGGTGGCGCTTCCGGCAAGGCCGTGGCCATGACGGATGGATTCGAGGCCTTCTCCCCCGCCACCCTGGACAAGCTGCGTGCCGATGGCCGCCCCGTGCTGGTGGACTTCACCGCCGCCTGGTGCATCACCTGCCTGGTGAATGAGCGCGTGGCCCTTTCCAGCGACACGGTGCACGCCGCCTTCAAGGCCCACAACGTCGCCCTGCTCAAGGGCGACTGGACCAACCGCGACGCCGAGATCACCCGCGTGCTGCAGGCCCACGGCCGCAGCGGTGTGCCCCTCTACCTGTTCTACCGCCCCGGCCAGGCGGAGGCCGAGGTGTGGCCGCAGATCCTGACCGAGGCCCAGGTGCTGGAGGCGGTGGGCAGCCTGCCCAAGCAAAGCGCCAGCGCGCAGTGAGGTCACGGTGCGCGAAAGCGAAAGGGCCGACGGAGCGATCCGCCGGCCCTTTCGCTTACAGGGGGCTGCCCGTTACATCCGGCGCTGCCACCGCCGCGGGCTGCGGCTGGTGTGGAAAAAGGCGACCACCTGCACGGTGTCGCCTGCGAGCCGGTAGATGACAAGGTATGGAAAGTCCCGGAGCCGGGCACGGCGTGTGTCCGCAGTCGCTGCCGGGAACCGCAAAGGACCGTCAGCGATCCGTTTGCGTATATCGGTAAAGGCTGCGCGGAGGCGTTTATCGAGACCGGGCGCCTGCTGCCGGTACCATTCAATCGCTTCGATGTACTCAGCCCGCGCCTGCGGCGTGAGGATAACCCGCATTACGGAAAGCGGCGGTCAAGCTCCGCCTCCAAGGCGTCGGCATCGATGCCGTGCTGGATGTCGTCATCCAGCGTTTCAAGGCGCCGCTTGATTTCGGCGGCCTGCGCCTCCGTCAAGGGGATCGCGTCGGCCTCGATGCTTTCCCAAATCTCCCCAATAAGGGTGAGCTTTTCGGCGGGCGTCATGTGGCGATAGTCGATCATGGCCATGTCCAAATGCTCCGGGCGGGGCTGAACTGGAGTCGTTGCGACATTAGACACCGAAGCTGACGCAAGTCGCAACCCGGGCGGCCTGCTCGCCGTGGCCTGCCCGCCCTTTGTACGTCCGCCTGGGGCTGGCCGTCTTCAGAACCCGAACATGTGATCCAGCGCGAAGGCCCCCTGGGCGCCCTCGCGGATCAGGCCGTGATAGCCGAACAGGCGGCAGGTGGTGTCGCGGATCAGGACGTAGGCGTCGCGGCCGGCCTGTTTGATCTCACCGCTGGTGAAGGTCTGGCCCACGCGGAAGTGGAAGCTGCCGGAGCAGGCGATGGTGACCGTGCGGCGGGCGATCTCCTCCCCGTCCTTGGTCATCAGGATCAGGGCGGTGTTGGAGCGGGCGTTCCAGGGGGTGCTGGCGGGGTAGATCAGGTGGCACAGCGTGTCCACGTCCGCCGCCATGCCGGTGCGCAGAAACAGCCGGGTGGATAGGCCCGGCGCCCGGCCGGAATAGGACTGCGGCTCGTTCTTGTAGGTCAGCACCGTGTTGAACATGTGGGCGCCGAAGCTGGTTTCCGCGGCATGGCCGCTGACGCCGTCCTCATAGCGGAACAGGGCGTGCAGCCAGCCGTCGGCGTCGTTCTCGCCGGCGGCGAAGTCGTAGATCAGTTCCAGGTGGCCGTAGCCCGAGGGCAGGCTCTTGCCGTCCAGGATATCCGCCGCCTCGAACACCGTCTCATGGTCCCGGGACAGGCGGCCCAGGTCGCGCCGCGCCACCTCCGTGCCGTCGGCGTCATAGACGATGGCGGTCAAGGGCAGGTGGCTCTGCGTCGTGCCCATGGGGGTGGGCAGGGCGATGGTGCGGAAACGGCTGGCCGGGAAGATGGGGGCGGGCAGAATGAAGCCCTTGCCCATCAGGTTAGTCAGGGTGGCCAGCTTGGGGTCCGGCTTCAGGTCCACGCGCTCCACGTTCGGGTGGGCGATGCGGTGGCGGATGGCGCCGGCGGCATCGGTGCGGATGACCTCATAGCGCGGGCGGACGAAATGCTTGCCGGCGCGGATCTCCACCTGCTGCGGCCAGCGGGCGTCGGGCAGCAGGCTGGCCACGTCCAGGGCATAGGTGGCGTAGGGCGCCACCTCGCGGTCCAGCGCCACGGCCGTGTCGTGGCCCATGAGGTTCAAGGCGACGGCGCCGGCGGGGATGGGGCAGGGGTGGCTGTTCTGCACCCACAGGATCACGCGCTCATCCGCGCGCGGAGCGGGAAGTCCCGCGTAAAAATCGGACGGCCAGGCGTTGGCGTCGTGGGTGCAGGACAGGGTGTCGGCGGCGTCGCCATAGGTGTCCAGCGCGTACTTCACCACGTCGTGGCCGGCGGCCCCCACCACATGGATGAAGAGCTGGCCGGTGAATTCCGGCAGATCGAACTTCCGGCGCACGGCGGCGCTGTCGATGACCACGGTGCCGTCGGCGCCCGGCAACTCCTGGGTCCAGCGGGCCAGCACCTGGCCGTCCTCCCCGAACAGGCAGAGCCACAGATAGGGCTCGGCGGCGCCATAGCTGGACCAGTAGTTGGCGGTCACCACCCGGGTGTGGTGGCCGGCGCCATCGCGGAAGAAGGCGTAGTTGGTGGCGAAGTTCAGCGGCGCCAGGTAGGTCCGGCGGTCCGTCAGCAACTCCTCCGGCAGCTTCAGCGGGTCCAGGGAATAGACCGTGGCGCTGGCGGGGATCAGGTGCCGGATGTGGGCCACCAGCCGCTCGGCATCGAAGGCGGCCACGAACACGGCGTCCACGGCCGTCCCGGCCAGGGCGGTGACCGGCTGCGCCGGCCGGCCCAGCAGCGGCTGGCCGATCTTGGCCACATCCTGGGCGTAGACCGCCACCACGTCGACACTGGTGAGGTGGTGGATCTCGTCGAACGGCTCCAGCATGTTCAGCGGGTCGTACACCGCAACCCGGCCTGCCGCCCGCAGATCGGCCAGCAGCGCCTTGGCCGGTTCCGCCGCCAGCGGATGGCCGATGGCCTTGAAGTAGCTGCTGCCGCCGGTGACGTTGCTGAAGGTTTCGATCTTGAGGGGCATGGACGGGTCCAAATGACGAGGGGACCGCCGGCCCTTGAGCAGACCGGCGGTGACGCATCAGGGCGTTATACGGGCAGACGCGCCGTTTTCACAGATTCAGCGGAAGGGGTTCAGCCGCTTCATTTTGGCCGACAAGGCGTGGCGGAACTGCTCCCGCTTCACCACGCCATCGTCCTGCACCCAGTTCAGCTGGATGACCCGGCGGGGGCCGACGAAGCTGGTGTGCCCGTGCCAGGCGGTGGGGCCGTTGACGAAGGCCAGCAGGGTACCCTCGGCCGGTGGAATCTCGGCCACCGCGTTGTCCAGGCTCTCCGGCCCGCGCAGCAGGCGCAGGCGGCCATCGGCGGTTTCCCAGGCCGGGTTCATGTAGATCAGCACGGTGATGATCTTGCTCTTGCTGTCCACATGGATTTGGCCGTCCTGGGCCTTGGCCCGGCCGCGCACGGTCACCATCGTCGGGTGGCCGGTCAGGTCGATGCCGAATTTCTCCTCGAACGCCGCCTTCATGGCCGGCCCCTGGATTTCCTCCAGCAGGGCGGCGAAGGCGGGGCCGAAGCTCAGCTCCCGCGCGGGGAAGCTGCCCGGCTGTTCGATTTCCGGAAAGTCGCGGTGGATGGCCTCGCGCACCTCCGCCCGGACGAAGCCGGGGATGATGACATGGGCGAAGGGGTTGTGGTCCACCGGCTGGGCGCGGAACGCGTCCAGGTCGATGGCCCGGCCCGGATCGGTCGTCGGGTTGGCCGGGGCTGCGCCGAGCGGGGCGCCGAGGGTCGCGGACGAGGGGGAGGGGGTGCCGATCATGGTGCTGCTTCTTTTAGGCTGGCGCCCGGCGGGGCCGACAGGAGGACGGTACTTTAGAATCATTCTTGCTGAGAGTGGCTCGCAAATACCACACCCCAGATGGGGCGCCAGCGCATCGGCGTCAATGACCGCCCTTTAGTCATTGGCAAAGGCGGTCACGGGGCAAAGGCGGCCACGGTCAGTCGCATCCTAGCACAGGCGGCACCCGCGCGTCCCGTCGGGGCCCTAACGCCGGGCGGCCATGCGTCGCACTACCTCGGCCGCCACGCGCGGGGTGTCGTCCAGGGGGGCCGGCATCCAGTCCTCCACCACGCCGGTGAAGGGGCGGGTGACGCCGCGTTCCACCATCAGCGCGTGGAAGCGGTCGAACTTCGCCGACGTGCCCTCCAGCCCGATGACGTAGGTGGGCTTGCCGGTGCTGGCCGCCTCCGACACCATGGACACGCTGTCGCCGGTGCACAGCACGGCGTCAGCCAGGCCCAGATAGCCGAAATAGGGGTTGGGGCCGGTGCCATCCCAGATCACGGCCGCGTTCGGGGGCATGTCCGGGCCGGTCAGGCGATGGCGCAGCACGGCCTCGTTCTCCGCCCCCGTGCGGCGGGAGGGGGTGACCATCAGCCCCATCCCCCGGTGCGCCAGATCGGCCAGCCGCTCCGCCAATCGCGCGGTCACCGCCGGTGTCAGGTGATAGACGCCGTTGGAGCCGCCGACCAGCACGGCGATGCGCGGCCGGGGCAGGTGGTCCAGCTGGGGGGCGAACGTCGCGGCCTCCATCGCCAGGCGTGCCGCCGTCACGCGGTGCAGGGCGCCCAGGCTTTCCACTACGTTGGGCCCGACCTTGCGGTCATGCGCCGGCATGACCACCAGATCCAGCAGGCCGAAGGGCACGCCGGGGTTCTGGATATGGACGCAGAAGGTGTGGCCGCGGCTTTGCCGGCGGATCGCCAGGGCCGCCCCCACCGCCTGCCGGCCCGACGTGATCAGCAGGTCGGGCCAGGGCGGCGCCAGGGCATCGGAGTCGGGCGTCAAGCTGCCGTCCAGGCTCAGCGGCAGATAGGGGCTGAGCTGCCGCCAGGGTGTCTTCAGGTGGATGCGCTTGACCACCGGGGTGGCGCCCACCGCCTCCGCCAAGCCCAGGCACTGGTTTTCCATGCCGGCCTTGCCGTCGGATAAAACCCAGCAGGTGGGCGGGGTTGCGGGCGTCGGGGTGGGGTGGGCGGCCGATGCCGCCAGGGGGCTCTGGGCGTTCATGCCGGCACTGTAGCGCGCATCGCAAAAGGATGGGACCGTTTCGCGCGCAACAATCTTTCTTGCCTGGGGGCGCACGGCATTCTATGTAATATCCTTTCCATCCCACCCCTCCCCGGAGCACAAGACAACACCATGCGGCGGGTCAAACTCGACCGAATTGATCGGCGTATCCTGCGCGACTTGCAGGCGGACGGCCGAATGACGAACGTGGAACTTGCCCGGCGGGCCGGCATTTCTGCGCCCCCCTGCCTGCGGCGCGTCCGCGCGCTGGAAGAGGCTGGCTTCATCCGGGGCTACCACGCGGACATCAACCCCGAGGCCCTGGGCTTCGGCGTGACCGTGTTCGCCCAGGTTGGCCTGTCCTCCCAGGCCGAGGCGGATCTGAAGAAGTTCGAAGGCATGGTCAACAGCTGGCCCGAGGTTCGGGAATGCAGCATGCTGGCCGGCGAAACCGACTTTCTGCTGAAGATCGTCGCCGCCGACTGGGACAGCTACCAGCGCTTCCTGACCACGAAGCTGACCGCGGCCCCCAACGTCAGCCACGTGAAATCGGCCCTGGCCATCCGCCAGTCCAAATACACCCCCGGTGTTCCCATCGACGTGGATGTGGGCCCCGAGGTGCTGGAGGATGAGGACGAGGAAGCATAATCCCGTCCCGCGTACCGTCCCCGTGATCGCCATGAAGAAAGGCCCCCGCCGGTTGTCCGGCGGGGGCCTTTCTTTAAGTGCCGTGATGCCTATGCCGGGGTGGCATGCCCGCGTCAGCGGAAGGCGATCTCGACGATCTCATAGCTCTTGGAGCCGCCGGGCGTCGTCACTTCGACATTGTCGCCGACATGCTTGCCGATCAGCGCGCGCGCCAGCGGGCTGGTGATCGACAGGAAGCCGTTTTTGATGTCGCTCTCGTCCGCGCCGACGATCTGGTACGTGGACTCCTCATCGGTGTCCTCATCCGCAAGGCGGATGGTGGCACCGAACTTCACGGCGTTGCCGGTCAGCTTGCTGACGTCGATCACCTCGGCCCGGCTGATCTTGTCCTCAAGCTCCATGACACGCCCTTCGATGAAGCTCTGACGCTCTCGGGCGGCGTGGTATTCCGCGTTTTCCGACAGGTCGCCGTGCTCGCGCGCCTCGGCGATGGCCTTGATCACGGCTGGCCGCTCGATGACCTTCAGATGCTTCAGTTCTTCCTGGAGGCGGGTGTAACCCGCAAACGTCATCGGGATTTTTTCCATAGCCTTCGATATTCCGTTACTCAGAACCCAGGGGCGTTGCCCCTGGGGCGAGCCCCTGGGGGCCGCATCGCGACAACGAGAAACCCTCCCGAGGGTGATCTTGATCCCGGGATGGCGGCCGGTCGGCCGTCATCCCCAGGTCGATCGATCACCCGCAGGTTAGTAAGTCCCGCTCAGATAGGACTGAAGCGGCGCAACCTCAAGGCTGCCGGTACGCAGCGCCGAGATGGCGTCCACGGCGGCGCGGGCACCCGCGACCGTCGTGTAGTAGGGAATGTTATTGACGAGTGCGGTGCGGCGCAAGCTGAAGCTGTCGGAGACGGCTTGCGCGCCTTCGGTGGTGTTGAACACCAGCTGGACCTCACCATCGATCATGGCGTCGACGATGTGGGGCTGGCCCTCCAGCACCTTGTTGATCTGGCTGACCGCAATGCCGGCCGCCGACAGCACCTTGGCGGTGCCGCAGGTGGCGACGATCTTGAAGCCCATGTCTACCAGGCGGCGGGCCACCGGAACCAGGGCCGGCTTGTCTCGTTCGCGAACCGAAATGAACACCGTGCCGGTGGTCGGCAGGGTCACGCCGGCGCCCAGCTGGGCCTTGGCGAAGGCCATGGCGAAGTTGGGGTCCAGGCCCATGACCTCACCGGTGGAGCGCATCTCCGGCCCCAGCAGGATGTCGACGCCGGGGAAGCGGTTGAAGGGGAACACCGCTTCCTTCACCGCCGTGTGCGGCGGGAAGGCGCCGCCCAGCTTGAAGTCCGTCAGCTTTTCGCCGGCCATGACGCGGGCGGCGATCTTGGCGATGGCGGTGCCGGTGGCCTTGGCCACGAAGGGCACGGTGCGCGAGGCGCGCGGGTTCACTTCCAGGATATAGATGTCCTGGCCGGCCGGGCCGTCGCCGTCGGGGTTCGCCTTGATGGCGAACTGGATGTTCATCAGGCCGACGACGTTCAGGCCATGGGCCAGCGCCTCGGCCTGGCGGGACAGCTCGTCCACCACCGGCTTGGGCAGGGTGTAGGGCGGCAGGGCGCAGGCGCTGTCGCCGGAATGGATGCCGGCTTCCTCGATATGCTCCATCACGCCGGCGACGTAGACCTGGGTGCCGTCGCACACGGCGTCCACGTCCACCTCGATGGCGTCCTGCAGGTAGCTGTCGATCAGCACCGGGTTCTTGCCCGACACCTTCACGGCATTGCCCATGTAGCGCTTCAGGCCGGCCTGGTCATGGACGATCTCCATGGCGCGGCCGCCCAGCACGTAGGACGGACGGATGACGACGGGGAAGCCGATCTGGTCGGCCACCTTCTCCGCCTCTTCCAGCGAGCGGGCCAGGCCGTTGGCCGGCTGGCGCAGGTTCAGCTTGTGCAGCAACTGCTGGAAGCGCTCGCGGTCCTCGGCCAGGTCGATGGCGTCGGGGCTGGTGCCCAGGATGGGGATGCCGGCCTCTTCCAGGTCGCGCGCCAGCTTCAGCGGCGTCTGGCCGCCCAGCTGCACGATGACGCCCAGCACCTCGCCGTTGGACTGCTCCGTCCGCACCAGCTCGATCACGTCCTCGGCCGTCAGCGGCTCGAAGTACAGGCGGTCGGCGGTGTCGTAGTCGGTGGAGACCGTCTCGGGGTTGCAGTTGACCATGATGGTCTCATAGCCGGCCTCGCGCAGGGCGTAGACGGCATGGACGCAGCAATAGTCGAACTCGATGCCCTGGCCGATGCGGTTGGGACCGCCACCCAGGATGACCACCTTCTTCTTGTCCGTCGGTTCGGACTCGCAGTCGCCGGGCACGCTGCCGTCACCCTCGTACGTGGAGTACATGTAGGGCGTCTTGCTGGCGAACTCGGCGGCGCAGGTGTCGATGCGCTTGAACACCGGGCGGATGTTGAAGGCCCGGCGCGCGGCGGCCACGGCCGCCTCGGTGCTGCCGGTCAGGGTGGCCAGGCGGGCGTCGGAGAAGCCCTGGGCCTTCAGCGCGGCGAAATCGCGCTTGGTCAGGCCGTTCAAACCCTTGGCTTTCACGCCAGCCTCGGCCTTGATGACCTCCTGGATCTGGCGCAGGAACCACGGGTCCACACGGCAAGCGGCGTGGATTTCCTCCACCGTCAGGCCGTGGCGGAAGGCTTGGGCGATGACCAGGATGCGGTCGTGCGTGGGCTTGGACAGGGCCGCGCGGATCTTCAGCGGGTCGACCACGCCGGTGCCGCCGGTCAGGTCCACCTCATCGAAGCCGGTCAGGCCGGTTTCCATGGAGCGCAGGGCCTTCTGCACCGACTCGGCGAAGCTGCGGCCGATGGACATGGCCTCGCCCACCGACTTCATCGAGGTGGTCAGCAGGGCGTCGGCGCCGGGGAACTTCTCGAACGCGAAGCGCGGCATCTTGGTGACGACGTAGTCGATCGTCGGCTCGAAGCTGGCCGGCGTGGACCCGGTGATGTCGTTGTCCAGCTCGTCCAGGGTGTAGCCCACAGCCAGCTTGGCGGCGATCTTGGCGATGGGGAAGCCGGTGGCCTTGGACGCCAGGGCGGACGACCGGCTGACACGCGGGTTCATCTCGATGACGACGACGCGGCCGTTCTCCGGGTTCACGGCGAACTGGACGTTGGACCCGCCGGTGTCCACCCCGATCTCGCGCAGCACGGCGATCGAGGCGTTGCGCATCAGCTGGTATTCCTTGTCGGTCAGCGTCAGCGCGGGCGCCACGGTGACGCTGTCACCGGTGTGGATGCCCATGGGGTCGATGTTCTCGATGGAGCAGATGATGATGCAGTTGTCGCGGCAGTCGCGCACAACCTCCATCTCATACTCCTTCCAGCCCAGCACCGATTCCTCGACCAGCACTTCGCTGACCGGGCTGGCGCGCAGGCCGCCGCGGACGATCTCGATGTACTCCGCCTTGTTGTAGGCGATGCCGCCGCCGGTGCCGGCCAGGGTGAAGCTGGGGCGGATGATGGCGGGCAGGCCGACAAAGGCCAGGGCGTCGGCGGCCTCGGCCTCCGACTTCACCATGCGCGACTTGGGGCTTTCCAGGCCGATCTTGTCCATGGCGTCGCGGAACAGCAGTCGGTCTTCCGCCTTCTCGATCACGTCGGCCTTGGCGCCGATCAGCTTGACCCCCAGCCGATCCAGCGTGCCGTCATGGAACAGCTTCAGCGCCGTGTTCAGCGCCGTCTGGCCGCCCATGGTGGGCAGCAGGGCGTCGGGGCGCTCCTTCTCCAGGATCTTGGCGACGACGGCCGGGGTGATGGGCTCGACGTAGGTGGCGTCGGCCAGGCCGGGGTCGGTCATGATGGTGGCGGGGTTGGAGTTGACCAGGATGACCCGGTACCCCTCTTCCTTCAGCGCCTTGCACGCCTGCACACCGGAATAATCGAATTCGCAAGCCTGGCCGATGATGATCGGGCCGGCGCCGATGATGCAGATGGACTTGATGTCTGTGCGTTTAGGCATGAGGGTCAGCCGCCATTTTTTTGAATTCTACCGCCCGGTCCGTCCGGCATCCGCAAGGGACGCTCCAAACTCCGGCCACACAAAACAATCCCCGGCCTGGAGTGATGGCGCGGGGGATTGTTCGGCTGAGCCGCTTATATAAAGGGGCGCCGCCCCGGGGGAAGCGCTGCATATGGGGTGGGGGGGTGCGCCTATCGCAACCCCAAGGCCGAAACCAGGGCTTGATCCGCGTCGAACCAGGGGCTTAGGGGGCTTGCGGGGGGCCGCCGGGGGGCGGGCTCGCGCCGGCCGGGTCCTTGCCATAGCCGCCGCCGGGCCCGTAGTACCAGGGCAGCAGCACGTCCTGCCGCGCGGTGTAGACGGTGCAGCGCGCCGTGTCCTGCTTGTCGAAGAAATAGACCGTGCCGGCCTCGCGCTTGCGGTCGGGGTCCACCAGGTTGATGGCCCAGGTGCCATAGGCCACGCCCAGCGGCGTCTCCTTGGGCCCGAAGGCGCGGTACAGCATGTTGACGCGCTGGGTGAAGCGACCCCGGCGGCAGGCGTCCGACAGCTCCCGCGACACCGTCATCATGCGCCCCGCCGGGCCGGCGAAGGCATAGACGATGCGCGGTTGGGTATAGCGCGGTGGCAGGGGCAGGGCGACCGCCGGCGGCGGGCTGGGGTCGTAGGGGCCGGCACCCATGTGGCCCGGCTGCGGCTGGGCCAGCTTCATCGGGTCGTGCGAC
This sequence comes from Nitrospirillum goiasense, assembly GCF_034427435.1. Classification (NCBI taxonomy): domain Bacteria; kingdom Pseudomonadati; phylum Pseudomonadota; class Alphaproteobacteria; order Rhodospirillales; family Azospirillaceae; genus Nitrospirillum; species Nitrospirillum goiasense. The sequence goes on from NZ_JAXQNP010000002.1 coordinate 1,517,403, forward strand.
GGGGTGGGGTGGACCATCCATTGCGCCGGGCTGCCGGACACGGGCGTCGCCTGCGGCATCGTCTGCGCATGGGCCATCGCCGCGGCCAGAAAGGCCGCCGTCAGGGCTACCGGTAAAAGACGAGAATAGACGCGCATCACTTAAGACTATCACCGATCGACCTTCGGCGGGAGTCGGCGCGTCAAATGATGAAAACTGTATTAGATGGATTTATTTAAAATTTTATCAGACTGCGTCAATCAACGGGACCGCAGATAGCGCGTCAGGAACCCCGCGACCTTCAGGCGGCGGGCCTCATCCAGGTTGACGAAGTTGATCTTGGCGTCCTTGCCCACCACCGCCGCCACCTGGCCATCGCAGATGAAGGCGATGTTTTCCTTGCTGTCCTTGAACGCCACCTTCATGCGGAAAGTGGCGCCCTGGCCCAATCCGCCGGCGCCGGTGGCGGTAAAGCTGTTCGCCGCCATGTTGTTGATGGCATAGGTTTTCGAGTTGATGACGACGCTGGCGGCCAACGCCGGCACCTTCACCTTCTCAATCACGTCCTTTTTCAGGAAGTCGAACACGCCCATTATTGGCCTCATGCCGCTGTCAAACGAAATTTATAGCAGCGGTTCGGAATTTTTACGAGGGGGTCGGGCGGGCGCAAAAGGTGAGGGCCGGTGAAGCTGGCTTCACCGGCCCCGCAACCCTAAACCCGTCAGTATTTCGGCCAGTATTGCCGGCTTAACGGGCGGCGATGTTCTCGATGAACCGATCGAACAGGTAATGGCTGTCCTCCGGACCGGGGCTCGCCTCAGGGTGATACTGGACGGAGAACACCGGCTTGTCCTTCAGGCGGATGCCCTCGTTGCTGCCGTCGAACAGCGACACGTGGGTCACCTCCACCGTGTCCGGCAGGCTTTCCGGCAGCACGACGAAGCCGTGGTTCTGGCTGGTGATCTCCACCCGGCCGGTGGCCAGGTCCTTCACCGGGTGGTTGGCGCCGCGGTGGCCCTTGTCCATCTTCGTGGTCTGGCCGCCCAGCGCCAGGGCCAGAAGCTGGTGGCCCAGGCAGATGCCGAACAGGGGCAGGCCGCTGGCCACGATCTGCTGGATCATGGGCACGGCATAGGTGCCGGTGGCGGCCGGGTCGCCGGGGCCGTTGGACAGGAACACGCCGTCCGGCTTGTAGGCCAGGATCTCCTCCGCCGTGGCGGTGGCGGGCACCACCGTCACGCGGCAGCCGGCATTGGCCAGGCAGCGCAGGATGTTGCGCTTGGCGCCGAAATCGACGGCCACGACGTGGTGCTTGGGCTCGGTCTGGCGGCCGTAGCCGCCGGCGATGGTCCAGGCGCTCTCATCCCAGGTGAAGGTCTGGCCGCAGGTCACGTCCTTGGCCAGGTCCATGCCTTCCAGGCCCGGCCACGCCTGGGCTTGTGCCACCAGGGCGTCCAGGTCGAACTTGCCATCCGGCGCATGGGCGATGACGCCGTTGGGGGCGCCGCCGTCGCGGATGCGGCGGGTCAGGGCGCGGGTGTCCAGGCCGCCCAGGCCCACCAGGCCGTGGCTCTTCAGCCAGGCGTCCAGGCCGCGCGTGGCGCGCCAGTTGGACGGCTCGGTGATGTCGGCGCGCAGGATCAGGCCGCGGGCCGCCGGGGTCACCGTCTCGATGTCCTCGTCGTTGGTGCCGACATTGCCGATGTGCGGGAAGGTGAAGGTGATGATCTGGCCGGCGTAGGACGGATCGGTCAGGATTTCCTGGTAGCCGGTCATGGAGGTGTTGAAGCAGACCTCGCCCACCGACTGGCCGGCGGCGCCGATGCCCTTGCCCCAATGGACGCTGCCGTCCGCCAGGACCAGCACGCCGGTGGCGCCCTCAGGCTGCGGGGGTCGGGTGGGGGCGGCTGCGGTCATCTCGTCAATCCATTCGCTGCGGGGCGCATTCCGGACGGCGGTCGTGGCAACCGCCCTTGAACGTGCCCTCTCAATCTCTTCCGGCTCGACCTTGTGGGCGCGCGTCTAGGCGGGGCGGGAACCGCCCCCTGGAGCGCGGGCATGCCCCATGGGCCGCCCCAATATCGTCGGAAATTCTCTGTGACATAAAGAAGGCGGGCGGCCGGGTCAAGCGATGGCCCCCATGCTTGCGGCGCGGGGGCGCCTCCGTCATCTGGGCGCTGGCGCTCAAGGGATAGGGCGGTTAAGGTTCGTCCTTCCCCATTGATTGGCTTCCGTCCCGTGCGCGCCCCGAACCAGGGTCACCGGGTGGGATGCCGGTTGCCGTGATGCCTCTTGAGGAAGCCGACCCATGCTGCGCGAACGTTTCACCCAGGCCATGAAGGACGCCATGAAGGCGAAGGACGCGCAGACGCTGTCCGCCGTCCGGATGATCATGGCGGAACTGAAGAAGCGGGACATCGATGCGCGTCCCAAGGGCCAGATGGACGGCATCCCCGAGGCCGAGATCGGCAGCATGCTGCAGAGCATGGTGAAGCAGCGCCGTGAGTCGGTGGCCCTCTACCGCCAGGGCGGCCGCGAGGAACTGGCCGCGCAGGAGGAGGCGGAGATCGCCGTCATCATGTCCTTCCTGCCCAAGCAGCTGACGGAGGAGGAGACCAAGGCCGCCGTCGCCCAGGCCGTCGCCGATACGGGTGCCGCCAGCGTGAAGGACATGGGCAAGGTCATGGCCGTGTTGAAGGACAAGTACACCGGGCAGATGGACTTCTCCACCGTCGGCCCGCTGGTCAAGGCCGCCCTGAACGGCTGAGTCCCGGCCGGGGCCGGCGGCATGCGTCCGGCCCCTTCCGACTCCTTCTGCTGATCAACGCAACATTTCCGGACCCGTCCACGTCCCATGGCCCTGCCGCCCCAATTCCTGGAAGAGCTGCGGAACCGGCTGACCCTGTCGGACGTGGTCATGCGGCGCGTGCGCCTGCAGCGGGCGGGGCGGGAATTCCGCGCGCCCTGTCCCTTTCACAACGAAAAGACGCCCAGCTTCTACGTCAACGACCAGAAGGGCTTTTTCCACTGCTTTGGCTGCGGCGCCCATGGCGACGTCATCGGCTTCGTCATGCGCCACGACAATCTGTCGTTCATGGAGGCGGTGGAGGCGCTGGCGCCCGACGCCGGCCTGACCGTGCCCAAGGCCAGCCCGCAAGAGCGGGAGCGGTTCGAGCGCGAGAAATCGCTGTACGACCTGGTGGAGCGCGCCACCCGCTGGTTCGAGGGGCAGCTGCGCGCGCCCGTGGGACGCCATGGCCTGGCCTACCTGCGGGGCCGCGGCCTGGATGACGAGGCCATGGCCCGCTTCCGCCTGGGCTATGCCCCCAGCGACGGCGCCGGCCTGCGGGCGGAACTGGTCACCGCCGGCTATACCGAGGCCGACATGGTGGAGGCCGGGCTGTTCAAGCGGCCGGACGACGGCCGCGCGCCCTTTCCCTTCTTCCGCAACCGGGTGCTGTTCCCGGTCACCGACCGGCGCGGCCGGGTGGTGGCCTTCGGCGGCCGCATCCTGGAGGGGGAAGGCCCCAAGTACATCAATTCCGCCGAGAACCCCCTGTTCCACAAGGGCGACATCCTCTACGGCATGAGCCGGGCGCGCCAGGCGGCGGCGGACGGCAAGCCGGTGATCGTCACCGAAGGCTACATGGACGTCATCGCCAGCGTCATGGCGGGGTTCGAGGGCGCGGTGGCGCCGCTGGGCACGGCGCTGACCGAGACGCAGATCCAGGCCCTGTGGAAGCTGGCGCCCGAGGGGCAGCGCCTGCCCATCCTGTGCTTCGACGGCGACAACGCCGGCCGGCGCGCCGCCTTCCGCGCGGTGGAGCGCGTGCTGCCCCTGCTGATGCCCGACCATTCCGTGCGTGTCGCCTTCATGCCGGAGAAGGAGGATCCCGACAGCCTGATCCGCGCCGGCGGGGCCGCCGCCTTCCAGGCGGTGCTGGACCGGGCGCGGCCGCTGACGGACGTGCTGTGGGACATGGAGGCGGCGGAGCGCGACCTAACCCAGCCCGACGCCCAGGCCGGCATGCAGGCGGCCCTGGAGGCGCAGCTGGAGCGCATTCCCGACGCCCGGGTGCGCAACGCCTATCACCGCGCCTTCAAAGATCGCCTGTACCAGTTGGGCCGTCCCGCCCGCCCGGCGTTCCAGCCGGGGGCGGGGGAGGCTACACGCGCGGGCAGCGCCCCGGCGCCCCGCCCTTCCCGGTGGCGCGGCAGTGGGACAAACGCTTCCGCACGCGTGTCGAGATCGGGTCGGCGCGCTGGCGCGAGCGCCTGCTGCTGGCCGTGGTGCTGAACCATCCCGTGCTGTTCGAGACCCTGGGCGAGACGCTGGCCATGATCAGTTTCGCCACCGAGGGGCTGGAACGGCTGCGCCAGGCCCTGGTCGAATGCCTGTCCCACGATTCGGGACTTGACGCGGCGGGTTTGCGACGCCACTTGTCAGCGTGCGGCTTTGCCGATGAACTGGATGAAACGTTGGGGGCGGACCTGCCCTCTTACGCCCGTCCGGAGGCGACGCCCGAGTCCGCCCGGGCGGGCTGGCAGGAGGTTTGGCTCAATTCCCAGGAGCTGGTGTTCCAGACCGAGCTGCGCGAGGCGGAGCGGCGCCTGGCCGAGGATCCGAGCGAGGAGACCCTGGCCCGGCTGATGGCCCTGAAACGGGAAGAGTTGATACGCCGGGGCCATGCCCTGGATCCGGAGGGTGAGGGCGTCTGACGCCGCCACCCGACGATTGTTTGATGTTGGCGCTGGGGAGCGACGATTACGCGAAAAGGCGATGCGGGTCCGGCCTGGACGGACGGTTAGGGATGTCGAGGGGGTGGCGTAACCGGGGATTTTGTCCGGTGCGGCGCCTTTTTTCGTCCCAAGCCCTGTTTTTGGTGGGAACGCGCGCTTTCTTTGGGTATCGGGTGTCCGCGGCATTGGCAGTGCCGGTTTCGTCGCCTTGTCGCGGCGACCGGCGCCGACGGGTTCAGGCCCTGGTTTCGAGTAAGGGGCCTGGTTTCGAGTAAAGGGTATGGGCCGGCGCCCATGAAGGCCGGCTGTCAGGGTTGAACCGGCGTTCAGTTGGTTTGCATTTCAGTTAGTCGGGGACATTGAGCGAATGGCCACGAAAGCAGCGCAGAGTGCGGACGTTTCCGAGGCGCGTGAGGAACAGTTGGACGGCCCGCTGATGGACGGCATGGGCCTCGCCTTCAAGAAGATGATCCAGCGCGGCAAGGAGCGGGGGTTCGTCACCATTGACGAACTGAACGCCGCCGTGCCCCCCGACCAGTCCTCATCCGAGCAGATCGAGGACACGATGGCCATGCTCAATGAGATGGGCATCAACGTCATCGAATCGGAGGAGCAGGACTCCGAGGCCGGCGGCGAAAGCGGCGGCGATGGCGAAGGCCGCGTCTCCGGCAACCTGGACGATGACGACATCGGCCGCACCGACGACCCCGTGCGCATGTACCTGCGCGAGATGGGCTCGGTGGAGCTGCTGTCGCGCGAGGGCGAAATCGCCATCGCCAAGCGCATCGAGGCCGGTCGCGAGATGATGATCGGCGCGATCTGCGAATCGCCCCTGACCATCCGCGCCATCATCCAGTGGCATGAGGCCCTGAACGAAGGGAAGATGCTGCTGCGCGACATCATCGACCTGGACGCGACCTATGGCGTCGATCCGGAGTCCGGTGAGCTGACCGAGGCCGTGCTGGGTGCCGAAGAGGCCCCGCGCGAGGAAGGTGCCGCCGAGGGTGGTGAGGGCGCCGGCGAGGGCGAGGGTGGTGAGCGTCCCGAAGGCGCCGAGGGCGGTGAATCCGGCGAGGGCGGCGAGGAAGAGGGCGGCATTTCCCTGGCCGCCATGGAGGCCGAGCTGAAGCCCATGGTGCTGGAGACCTTCCAGACCATCGAGGACACCTACGAGAAGCTGCACAAGATGCAGGAGCTGCGGCTGGCGGCCATCCAGCGCGGCGAGGATCCGGGCAAGGCCCAGGACAAGAAGTACGACAAGCTGAAGGCCGAGCTGACCGAGCTGGTCAACTCCGTGCGGCTGAACAACAGCCGCATCGAGGCCCTGGTCGAGCAGCTCTACGGCATGAACCGCCGCCTGATGGGCTTCGAGGGCAAGCTGCTGCGCCTGGCGACCGACTGCAAGGTCAAGCGCGAGGACTTCCTGCACCACTACTACGGTTCCGAGCTGGACCCGAACTGGCTGGACCGGGTGAAGGGCAACTCCAAGGCTTGGGCCAAGTTCGCGGAGCGCAGCGCCACCGAGATCGTGAAGGTCCGCGAGGGCATCAACGAGATCGCGGAAGGCGTCCGCCTGCCCATTGGCGAGTTCCGCCGCATCGTCTCCACGGTGCAGAAGGGCGAGAAGGAAGCCAGCCGCGCCAAGAAGGAAATGGTGGAGGCCAACCTGCGCCTCGTCATCTCCATTGCCAAGAAGTACACCAACCGCGGCCTGCAGTTCCTGGACCTCATCCAGGAAGGCAACATCGGCCTGATGAAGGCGGTTGATAAGTTCGAATACCGCCGCGGCTACAAGTTCTCGACCTACGCGACCTGGTGGATTCGCCAGGCCATCACCCGGTCCATCGCCGACCAGGCCCGCACCATCCGCATTCCCGTGCACATGATCGAGACGATCAACAAGCTGGTGCGCACCTCGCGCCAGATGCTGCACGAGATCGGCCGCGAGCCGACGCCGGAGGAATTGGCCGAACGGCTGATGATGCCGCTGGAGAAGGTCCGCAAGGTCCTGAAGATCGCCAAGGAGCCGATCAGCCTCGAGACGCCGATCGGCGACGAGGAAGACAGCCACTTGGGCGATTTCATCGAGGACAAGAACGCCGTCCTGCCGCTGGACGCCGCCATCCAGGCGAACCTGCGCGAGACGACCACCCGCGTCCTGGCCTCGCTGACCCCGCGTGAGGAGCGTGTGCTGCGCATGCGCTTCGGCATCGGCATGAACACCGACCACACCCTGGAAGAGGTGGGCCAGCAGTTCAGCGTGACCCGCGAGCGTATCCGCCAGATCGAGGCGAAGGCGCTGCGCAAGCTGAAGCACCCGTCCCGCTCGCGCAAGCTGCGCAGCTTCCTGGACACCTGATCCCCATCGGGGTTGGGCGCGTAAACGAAAAGGGCGGTCCCGCTGGGCCGCCCTTTTTGTATGCGACAAAATTAAATATGAATGCGGCTTCGCTTAGCTTAGGAACCTTCCAATAAGTCCCAATATGCCGGAGGCGATAAGATTCCCAACGGCGCCTTCACATGACGTACGGATCGATGCTAAGCTTTGTCGGATGAGGGAGCTATTAGGGCTCTGGGACTTGATCTCGGCCTCTATTGTGTTGAGCGCCGAGAGCGTGGGGGTTTGTATCTGATCAGGAAGTTGTTCTATTGATATTTTTATTTGTCTTATGGCTTCTGCGAGGTCGTTAAGGTCCGATGAATTGTAATTAGCGCTCTGGTTCGTGTGCACGTGCGATTTAGATACGTCTCCGAAGACCCCGATATTCCCATTTATATTATAAGTGTTGTTTGCCATATTTCGCACCTTCTCCTTTTCGTTTTGCGTAAAGCTCATTCCAATGCCCAATACACCGGCCTTCTCTAGCGATAAAGACCAATCTAATATTCTGTTCCTAACTGCATCAAGCAACCGAATCGCTGCTGAAATTGGAATGTGGACCTGGAATTGTGTATTAAAGCCAAACATATCTGACAAAATAAGCTGTTGTTGTTGATTTGGTGAATATGAGACGTATCCAATTCCCTTTTCTGTTCTTCTGATGGTATCTTCTATGGAGCTGATTGGTTCATTTGCTCGGCACGTTGAGACAATTTCTTCTAATCTTGAGTCTTGAATTACGGCTGGAATCCAGCCGCGGTATGGGTTTAAGGCTTTCAGGGTCCCGACCAGTCTTCGATATTCTGGCAAGTTGTTAAAGTCAGGGTATCCATTCATTTCGTGGTCTATCCACTCTCTAACATCAGCCAAGTCGAGCTTAACGGAGACTGTTTTCGCCATGCGAAGAAGGTCGGCAATCAGTGTCTCGCTATTCATTGCGGCAGCTTGTAGCTGTATGACGAGAGAATCCATGGGGGGCTCGCGATAAAGGGCGTCCCGCTAATAGTAGACGATTCTAATTTCGCTGCTAGATGGGTGTGGTCAACCTATGCGAAAACGACAAGTATTGCGGATGGTCCTACTCCAGCAGCATGTCCGCCAGGTTCTTCCTTTTCGCCGCCGCCGGTGCCCTGGCCTTCTTCGGCGCCTTGGCCGGCGCGCGCAGGGCGGCGTCGATCGCCAGGCGGGCCCAGCGTAGCAGCTCCTCGGGCTCGTCCATGGCGCCCTCGGGCGGGGTGTAATAGCCCAGCGAGCGGTGGGGCTTATCGGCCCAGGGGGCGAAGCGGATGCAGCCGGCGGCCTCGAAGGCCGGCTGGCTGACGGCGTCGGCCTTCAGGTACAGGGTGTCGTCACGGGTGATGAGGCCGAAGTTGCGGCCGTGCAAGGTCAGGCCCCGGCCGCCGAACAGGCGCGGCGCCTCGACCGGCCCTAACGGGGCAAGCAAGTCCAGGAGGTAGTCCAGGAAATCGGGGGAGACGGGCATTGGTCGCTGCTCCCCCGCGCAGGGCGGATTACTTCTTGCGGCCCTTACTTCTTACGAAACGCGTCCAGCGCCACGACGGTGCCGCCCTGCTTGGGCGCATCGTCGTCCTCCGCCGCAGGCGCGGCCTCTTCCTCGATGACCTCGTCCACCACCTCGTCCGCCTCCTCCTCATCGGGGGGCTGGAACTGCAGGGCGAAGTTGACCGAGGGGTCGGCGAAGGTGGTGATGGCGGCCATGGGCACGACCAAGCGCTCGTGACTGCCGTTGAAGCTCAGCGTCACCTCGATCCGCTCATCATTCACGTCCAGACCGTAGAACTGGTACTGCAGGACGATGGTGATCTCATCCGGGTATTTGGCGCGCAGGAATTCCGGCATGCGCACGCCCGGATACTGGGTGCGGAAGCTGATGAAGAAGTGGTGCTCGCCGGGCAGCCCATGCTCCTGCACTTCCTTCAGCGCGTCGCGCACGACCCGGCGCAGGGCGGCCTCGACCATACGGTCGTAGCGAAGGATATCGGTGGACATGGTAGGCAAAACGCTCCGATAGCGGGAAGACGACGCCACCAATAGACCCGCCCGGCGCGCGATTTGCAAGCCTGGGCGCGCGAACCGCCAGCGGCGGGGCCAGGGCGAGGCGATTGGTCGCCGATTCAGTGGGGGGCTTCTGTTGCCGGGCGCCCCCCGAACCCCGTTCTTAGCTTTCCGCTAACACCCCGTTGAGGGTATTAGGCGGCCATGCGAAGAGCAGGCGCCGAATTATCGTTGGCACCTATGAAACGGCCCGATAACGGCGGAACCATGCCGAGCGAAAACCATGCCTTTACCACGCACGTCGATCCTGATTCGCCCCCATGATGGTGGAGGCGCCGGGTACCGCCCCCGGGTCCGCAACGCTTATTCCGCAAGGCGTTTATCGCCATAGTCGGGCAAGCCCGACATTCCTAATATAGGGATGCCGCATCAAAAGTGAAAGCCCTTCGGGGAATGGCAGGGCCGCGCCCGGCCGGCCCCTGCCGTCACATGAGATATGGGGTTCCGGTGGCCCGGCCGCTCCATTATGTAGGGACACCGTTGATAGCCGGGCCGCCCGGCGCTCACCTGCGAGAGGGCCGCCATGGCGCATCCGGAACACCAGTACCTGTCGCTGCTGCGCCGCCTGATCGACCAGGGGGCGACGCGGGTCGACCGCACCGGCGTGGGCACCAAGGCGCTGTTCGGCGAGTTGATGCGCTTCGACCTGTCGGCCGGCTTCCCCTGCTAACCACCAAGAAAATTTTCCACCGCCAGGCCATCCACGAGATGCTGTGGTTCCTGTCGGGCGACACCAGCATCCGGCCGCTGCTGGCCAACAAGGTGCGCATCTGGACGGACTGGCCGCTGGCCAACTACCGCAAGAAGACGGGCGAGGACATCAGCCAGGAGGATTTCGAGGCCCGCGTGCTGGCCGATGACGCCTTCGCCGCCCAGTGGGGCGACCTGGGGCCCGTCTATGGCAAGCAGTGGCGGCGCTGGCAAGGGCCGGACGGCACGGTCATCGACCAGATCCAGGAACTGGTGGACGGCATCCGCACCAATCCTACCAGCCGGCGCCTGCTGTTCACCGGCTGGAACGTGGCCGACCTGCCGGCCATGGCGCTGCCGCCCTGCCACATGACCTATCAGTTCTTCGTGGCGGATGGAAAGCTGTCCGGCCTGATCTTCCAGCGCAGTGCCGACACCCTGCTGGGCCTCCCCTGGAACCTGTGCGAGGGCGCGCTGCTGATCCACATGCTGGCCCACCAGTGCGGCCTGGGCGTGGGCGACCTGGTGTGGCAGGGCGGGGACGTCCACCTCTACCTCAACCACATCCCCCAGGCGGAGGAGCAGCTGACGCGGGACCCGCGGCCTTTCCCCCAACTGGTGATCAAGCGCAAAGCCGACAGCCTGTTCGACTACCGCTTCGAGGATTTCGAAATCACCGGCTACGACCCCCACCCGCACATCAAGGCCGATGTGGCGGTGTGAGGGGGCGGTGTGAGGGCTGGCAGCCCGCCTCAGTGCCGGCTTGACGCGGCGCGCTGCGGCACCAGCACCAGGCAGGCGGCCACCAAGGCCAGCAGCAGGGCGGAGGCGGTGTAGCGGCTGAGGGCCAGCCCGCCCGCGTCCGCCGGCTTGTCCAGGAAATCGCCCACCACGGCGCCCAGGGGCCGGGTCAGGATGAAGGCCGCCCAGAACAGGGCGGTGCGCGACAGCGACGTCCAGGCAGAGGCGGCCGCCACCAGCGCCAGCAGGCCGGCGAACACCAGGATGCCGCCGCCATATCCCAGCCCCTCGCTGTCGGCCGCCCAATCGCCCAGGGCCGTGCCCAGCGTCTGGGAAAACAGGATGGTGACCCAGTAAAAGACTTCCGCCCGGGCGCCGGTGACGCTGGCGACGGAAACCGTGCCCAGCGCCAGCCGCCAGCCGGCAAGGCTGAGCGCCAGCAGGCCCGTCAGCAGCGCCGTGCCGCCGGCGTAGCCGATGCCCAGCGACCGGTCGGCGAAATCGGCCAGGGTGGTGCCCACCGTCGTCGTGGCCAGGATGGTCAGCCAATACAGGGCGGGATGGAAATGGCGGACGCGAATCTGCGCCGCCACGGCGGCGGCGAAGGCGACGGCGAAGAGGACGGTGCCCGCCAGATAGCCCAGGCCCATGGAGGTGGTGACGGCATCGCCCCCCGTTTCCCCCAGGGTGGTAGCGGCGATCTTGATGACCCAGAACATCAGGGTCACCTGCGGCACCTTGGCGCCGTCGTTTGTCTTGGGCATGGCGGTCACGGGCGGCGGCTTAGGCGGCGGTTATGGTTGCGCGCATGCAGCCTGAGCCCGGCGACCGGGACAAGGCCGGGGCAGGGGGTGCGGCATTTTAGCCTGCCGCGCGCCCGGCAATTTTTGCCCAGTGAAAGGGGCGGATTTTGCCGGCCCGACCTCATTTGCCCAGCCGGCTTCGCGTCTTGAAAGAGAGAACCGTCCCGTATTCCCCAGTGGGGCGGCGGGTCGCCGCCGTCTGGCACGGCGGGTGCTTGCACTTTTGTCATCACCGATAAAAAGGGGGCGAAAGTGACGGTCAGTTCGGTATCCAACCTGTACGCCGGCCTCGGTCAGATGGGTTTGGGCCAGATGGGCTTGGGCCAGATGGGCTTGGGCCAGATGGGCTTGGGTAAGGGGATGGTGCGGGGCACGCCGCTGGGCCAGGCGCCGGCGCAAAATGGCGCCGCGCCGGCCAGCGCGGCCCCGAAGGACGTGATCAGCCAGGACACGACAGCCGGCGGCGCCAAGACGGACGACAGCAAGGCCGTCGACTACCACCACATGACCCGCAAGCAGATGATCGCCGCCTCGAAGGAGCTGGCCAAGGCCGGCAAGATCGACCTGACCGAGCTGGGCATGCTGCAGATGGCCGGCCCCATCGGCAAGGTCGGCCCCAACGGCGAATTCGTCCCCTTCACCGCGGCGGAGCGCGCCCAGATCGACAACCAGCCTGTGGATTACGTCGATACGGCCCAGCAAGCCCTCAAGGGCCTGGAAAGCCAGGGGCGCAGGTCCGACCCCACGTCGGGTTATCAGGGATGGAAGCATATCCTGCTGGCCTTGCAGGAGGTCTGATCCGTTCGCTTTGTGTCCCGGGGCGGTCCGGGCGGATCGCGCCGGCCTTGGGGCCACCGGAGTGGCCCTCCGCACCCCGTCCCGCCCTTGCTAGCATGGTGTCCGCTGAGCGAACGATGCGGGGATGGATCATGTGCGCGAGGGTGGGGATCGCGGCGGTACTGCTGCTGGGGATGCCCATGGCGGGCCTGGCCGGCACGGGCAAGGCGGTGGTGGCTCCCAACCGGACGGCCCCGGCGCCTGCCATCGCCGATCCCCAGGGGACCCCGGTGGTGGCCGAGGTGGACGCCTTCCTGCAGGGCCAGATGCGGGCGCTGGGCATCCCCGGCCTGCAGGTGGCTGTCATCCAACAGGGGCGCCTGGTGCTGTCGCGCAGCTATGGCGTGGCCAACCTGCAGACGCCGGTGCCGGTGACGAACCAGACCATCTTCGCCGTCAACTCCATCACCAAGGCCTTCACCGGCGTGGCCGCGATGCGCCAGGTCCAGGCCGGGCGGCTGGACCTGGACGCGCCGGTGGGCCAGTACCTGGACGATCTGCCCGCCGCCTGGCGCCCCATCACCATCCGCCAACTGCTGACCCACATGTCCGGCCTGCCCGACATCAACCGCGCGCCGGGCGACCGGGATGAGCGGGTGGGGGGTGAGGCCATCTGGGCCTGGGTGCAGGCCCAGCCCCTGAAGTTCACGCCCGGGGAGCGTTTCGACTACTGCCAGACCAACTACACCCTGGTGCAGCGGGTGGTGGACAGGCTGACCGGCCAGGCGCCCGACACGCCCATCATCGACTGGGAGATCGAGGCGGCGGGCATGACCCACACCGCCTATGGCGACAGCAGCATGGTCACGCCCGGCAAGGCCGCCGGCTACCGCAACAGCTATGCGGCGGGGCCGGATGGCGCCCCGGTGGCGACACCCCACCCGGTCTATGAGCTGTTCCGGCCCATGCACCGCGCCTCCTCCGGCCTGGACAGCACGGCGGAGGATATGGCGCGCTGGATGATCGCCCTGTCCCAGGGCCAGCTGCTCGATGCCGACAGCCTGCGCCTGCTGTGGACGCCCGCCGCCTTCAACGACGGCCGCCCCGGCCAGTGGGGCCTGGGGTGGGAGGTGCTGGACCATGGCGGCCACCGCGCCCTGGGCATGACCGGCGGCGGCCGCTCCGCCTTCTTCCTTTATCCCGAGGATGACGTGGGCGTGGTCATCCTGACCAACCTGTCCGGCGCCTTCCCCGAGGACATGATCGACCAGGTGGCCGCCCTCTATGGCGCCAAGCTGGCCGGTCTGGCCGCCCTGCGCGTCGACATCCAGCGCCATGGCTTCGACCAGGTGCCAGCGCTCTACGCCGACCTGAAGGCGCGGGAGCCGGGCGTGACGCTGCCGGAGGCGGAACTGAACGACTGGGGTTACCGCCTGCTCAGCAACGGCCAACCCCGCAACGCCCTGGCCATCCTGAAGCTGACCGCCGACCTCTACCCCGACAGCGGCAACGCCCAGGACAGCCTGGCCGAGGCGCTGGCGGCCACCGGCGACAAGCCGGCCGCCATCCTGGCCTATCAACGTGCGCTGGAACTGGACCCGAAGAACAAGAACGCCGAACGGCGGCTGGGGACGCTGAAGGCGGGCGGCTGAGGATAAGTTCTTAGCTTGGGCGCGACCGGCTAATCAAATTTTGCACGACAGGTTGATAATTCTTAACAGATGGGTCTACAATGTTATTATACGACTGTCGCCTTTGTCGTTATTGATTCCTATACTCTATGTTGAGGCGCAAATAATTTTGGGAATAAATTCACCATGAATGAGTTAATTAGAATATTAATGAAGGCAACCGGTCGCGAATTTGCAATATATGCGGCATTCATTATTTTAATAACTGCCGCCCTAATCTATGGAGATAAAATAGGAAACGGAACAATTTCTATAATAATGGCATATGCTGGAATTATATTTGGCATTATTTTCTTTATAATTTTATTATATACTTATATGCAAAACGCGAGGAGGGAATCTATAAAAACCAGAGCCGTGTACACTATGACAGGTATTTCGTCTATCGATGGGGGTGGGGGGAGGTATATAGACCAAGAGAGAAGATTAAGAGATATTGAAAGCCATATGGGGAAATTTATTGAAAGATTCAATTCTTTTGAACGGGCTGCCAAAAATTTAGAAGATGGTATACCGAAAGAAATAGTTGAATCATTAGTAGATGAGATAAAGAAGATTTCTGCAGATAGTATATCGTCGGAGTTGGCGGATAGAATCGGGAAATCGTCCGTATTCGATAAATACATTGGACAGATAAGATTAATTTGTAGAAGCGCTATTTCTTCTCTTGAGGAGGAAATAGACTCCTTGAACTCTAGATCTAATTTGCAGATTGCTTCTGGCGCTACTATATCGGTAATTGGATTTTTGGTTCTTGGGTATTTCATATATAGCGCTGAGGGCGCTCCAAAAACATCGAATCTAGATTTGAGCCCAATGAGCTATATCATTCTGAGGGCTGGTTTGGTATTATTGATAGAGTTATTCGCCCTATTCTTCTTGAGGATGTATAGATATAGTGTTTTTGAGATAAAATACTTTCAGAATGAAATATCAAACATATACATGAAATCTATTGCTGTTGAGATGGCTTTCTCGTCAGGTGATGAAAAGCTGTTTTCTCAACTATCAAAGGAGCTGATATCGGCTGAGCGTAATATAATCATGAGAAAAGGCGATATTTCTCTTTCTCAATTGCGGGACATAGCTGAGCGAGACGGCGACGCTGTTTTAGTGAATTTCGTTAAATCGATACCTGAAAGCTTGGCGGGCTTATACCGGCAGCAAAGAATCAAATGATAAAATATTAGGACATGCCACTTAAGTCTGAACGGAGGGGCTAGCGCCCCGCCGGCTAACGCACCCCCGCCCCTTGATCTTCCGCATTCTCACCATCCCCCGTTTGCCGTAAAACCGCAGGCCTTGAGCGTTCATCAGCCAGGCTTTTTGATCCCATGCCCGAGTCCGCGCCCATTCCCTTGGCCCTCATCGCCGCCGTCTCCACCAACAACGTCATCGGCGTGGAGAACCGCCTGCCGTGGCGGTTGAAGGGGGATCTGAAGTATTTTAAGGAGATGACCCTGGGCAAGCCGGTGGTCATGGGCCGGCGGACGTGGGAGAGCATCGGGGCCAAGCCGCTGCCGGGCCGCACCAACATCGTCGTGACGCATAAGAAGGATTACCGCGCCCATGGCGGCGTGGTGTGTCACAGCCTGGAGGCCGCGATTGAGCAGGCCCGCCTGGTCGCGGCGGCCGACGGCGCGGCGGAGGTCATGGTCATCGGCGGGGAACTGCTGTTCGCCACCGCGCTGAAGACCGCGCACCGCCTGTACCTGACCGAGGTGCACGCCAGCCCGGAGGGCGACGCCTTCTTCCCCACTTTCGACCGCGCGGAATGGCGCGAGGTGTCGCGGCGTGACGTGCCCGCCCTGGAGGTGGAGGCCGACCCGGCCCCGGCGCACAGCTTCGTGGTGCTGGAGCGGGCATGATCCTCACCCCCATTCCGCTGGAGGAACTGCCGCCCATCCTGGCCGACCTGCGCGGCCGCCTGACGGGCGCCGACCCGCTGGTTGCCGAGGTGTTCGAGCGCATCGCCCGCACCCTGGACCTGGTGCCGCTGGGCGTGGACACGCCGCAGCATCGCGCCGACGGCATCGCGCTGGCCCATCGTTTTGGTATCGAAACCATCGATGAGCTGCCCATGCAGGCCTATAGCTGGGACGGCCGCGCCATCCGCACCCAGAGCGAGTCCTATGTGTTGATCCATGAGATTGGCCACTGGCTGGTGGCGCCGCCGGAGCGGCGCGGCCTGGTCGATTTCGGGCTGGGCGCCGGGCCCGAGACAGGCCGGGTGGATGAGGCCAACGCCGCCATCTGCGTCGACCAGGAAACCCAGATCGAGGAGGAGGCCCTGTCCTCCCTCATCGGCATCCTGTGGGAGGTGGAGCTGGGCCAGCCCGCCATCATGGCCTTCCTGGAGCAGAATTGGCTGGAAGGCTGGGACCGCGCCGCCTGCATCGACAATCTGGCCGAGAATCTAGCCACTTTGCATAGTCGCGGATTGATTGATGCGAATTACCGCCCAATTCCGCCAGAACATTTCGAAGTAAAGCGGCGCGTCGCAAGCTTGTAATATTTTGCGCTGCGGCAAAAGCAATAAGCCTTTCCGGCCGGCGTGATTGTGCCAGAGGTCTATACAGACGGGGGATTGCCAGCCCCCCGCCCATCGGTCACTGTTTTGCTTAACAAACAGACCGAGAGGGTTGCCCCATGTCGATCGCGCACGCGTCGTCCGCCCCCATTGCGTCAGTAGAGAACACCCCGGATGGCCCCGCCATCCTGTCCCTGATCGGCAACACGCCGCTGGTCCGCGTCACCAAGATCGATACCGGCCCGTGTGAGCTGTACCTGAAGCTGGAAAACCAGAACCCCGGCGGCTCCATCAAGGACCGCATCGGCCTCGCCATGGTGGAGGGGGCGGAGCGGTCCGGCCGGCTGAAGCCCGGCGGCACGGTGGTGGAGGCGACGGCCGGCAACACCGGCCTGGGCCTCGCCTTGGTCTGCGCGGCCAAGGGCTATCGCCTGGTGCTGGTGATCCCCGACAAGATGGCGGCGGAGAAGATCAACCACCTGCGGGCCCTGGGCGCCGACATCCATGTCACGCGCAGCGACGTGGGCAAGGGCCATCCCGACTATTACCAGGACATCGCCGAGCGGCTGGCGGCCGAGATCCCTGGCGCCGTCTACATGAACCAGTTCGCCAACCCCGACAACCCGGCGGCGCATGAGCGCTGGACGGGGCCGGAGCTGCTGCGCCAGATGGATGGGCGCCTGGACGCGATGGTGGTGGGCGTGGGCTCCGGCGGCACGCTGACCGGCCTGGGGCGCTATTTCCGGGAGGCCAGCCCGCGCACCCGCCTGGTGCTAGCCGACCCCCAGGGCTCCATCCTGCGTGACCTGGTGAAGACCGGCCGGCATGACGAGCCGGGCAGCTGGGTGGTGGAGGGCATCGGCGAGGACTTCGTGCCGCCCAACTGCGACCTGCAGTATGTGGCGGACGCCTACACCATCCCCGACGCCGAAAGCCTGAACGCGGCGCGGGAGCTGCTGCGCAAGGAGGGCATCCTGGGCGGCTCCTCCAGCGGTACGCTGTTCGCCGCCGCCCTGCGCTATTGCCGGGCGCAGACGACGCCCAAGCGCGTGGTCACCCTGGTCTGCGACACGGGCAACAAGTACCTGTCCAAGATGTTCAACGACGGCTGGATGGCCGACCAGGGCTTCCTGCCTAGCGAGCGCACGGGCGACCTGCGCGACCTCATGACCCGCCGGGTGGACAAGGGCCAGGTGGTGACCGTCTCCCCCGACGACACCCTGCTGACGGCGTACAAGCGCATGCGCATCTCCGACGTTTCGCAGTTGCCGGTGATGCAGGGCGGCCGGGTGGTGGGCCTGCTGGACGAGTCCGACCTGCTGCTGCATGTGGAGCCCGACCCCGCCCGTTTCCGCGAGGCGGTGCGCGCGGCCATGACCTCGCGCCTGGAAACCGTGCCGGTGACCGCCCCCATCAGCGCGCTGGACGCCATCTTCAGCCGCAACATGGTGGCCCTGGTCACGGAGGGGGACGCCTTCCTAGGATTGCTGACCCGCGTCGACCTGCTGAACCATCTGCGCCGGCAGCTGGGCTGACGCCCGCCGTCCTGCCCCGCGCCCCCGCTTCCATTCCCAAGGAATCCCTATGGCCGACCGCAGCCACAACCGTCCCCTCTCCAACCAACGGGCCTTCGCCACCCGCACCGTGCATGCGGGGCAGGAGCCGGACCCCAGCACCGGCGCCATCACCGTGCCCATCTACGCCACCTCCACCTATGTGCAGGAAAGCCCCGGCGTCCATAAGGGGTATGAGTACAGCCGCAGCCAGAACCCCACCCGCATGGCCTATGAGCGCTGCGTGGCGGACCTGGAGGGCGGGGCGCGGGGCTACGCCTTCGCCTCCGGCCTGGCGGCGGAGGCCACCATCCTGGAACTGCTGGACGCCGGCAGCCACATCATCGCCATGGATGACCTGTATGGCGGCAGCTATCGCCTGCTGGAACGGGTGCGCAAGCGCTCCATGGGCCTGACCTCCCGCTTCGTCGACATGACCGACCCCGCCAAGCTGGAGGCGGCGCTGACGCCCCAGACGCGGTTGCTGTGGGTGGAGACGCCGACCAACCCGCTGTTGAAGCTGGTGGATTTGGAGGCGGTGGCCGCCTTTGCCCGGCGGCATAACCTCATCTCGGTCTGCGACAACACCTTCGCCACGCCCTATGCCCAGCGACCCCTGGAGCTGGGCTTCGACATCGTCGTGCATTCGGCCACCAAGTACCTGAACGGCCATTGCGACATGGTGGGCGGCGTCGCCGTGGTGCGGGAGGAGGGGGAGCTGGCCGACCGCCTGGGCTTCCTGCAGAACGCCGTGGGCGCCGTGGCCGGCCCCTTCGACAGCTTCCTGGCCCTGCGCGGCCTGAAGACCCTGGCCTTGCGCATGGAGCGGCACAGCGCCAACGCCGCCGCCATCGCCGACTGGCTGGAGCGCCACCCGGCCGTGGCGGGGGTACGCTATCCCGGCCTGGCCAGCCATCCGCAGCACGCCCTGGCCAAACGCCAGATGCGCGGCGGCGGCGGCATGGTGTCCGTCAGCCTGAAGGGCGGGCTGGAGGCCGCCAAGCGCTTCCTGGAACGGACGGAGCTGTTCTCCCTGGCCGAAAGCCTGGGCGGGGTGGAAAGCCTGATCGAGCATCCGGCCATCATGACCCACGCCTCCATCCCGGCGGAGCTGCGGGCCGCCGCTGGCATCGACGACGGCTTGGTCCGCCTGTCGGTGGGCATCGAGGATGTGGACGACTTGATCGCCGACCTGGACGCCGCCCTCAGCACGACCCTGGTCTAATACCGGGGCCTAGACCTGTCGGTTGTGGCAGCCTAACCTTTTGCTACATGGCCTTTGCCGCGAAAACGCGGCATCCCATTGCGACATGGCTTTGTCATCGTGCCCATGAAATCGGCACTGGGAAATCGGCCCCGGGAACTCGGGAAGCCGTTCCAATGATTGGCAGTTTGGCTTGAGGTTAGGCGATGCGGCGTCTGTTCGGTTCTGATGCGAAGCGGGCCCCCGCTCATCGGGGCGCCTCCGGTGGGCGCGTGGCCAACCCCGCGTCCGACATCGATTACCTGCCCCTGGGCCTGACGGCGGAGCAGATCGCGGCGCTGGAGCAGGCCTTCCTGGAGGAGCAAGCCGCCACCCGCGCCACCGGCCGCAAGGCCGGCCTGTTCTGGGGACGGCGGGGGCGCTGAACCGAGCCTGTGTCTCGACACGGCATAGCGTCGATGCCATCTTCAGTGAGCTTGCATCATCTGGAGTATCGGCAATGACCCGCTTACTTGAACAAGCCGTTGAAGCGGTGCGCGTGTTGCCGGATGCGGTTCAAGACGAACTGGCCCATGTCCTTCTCCAACTTGCTGGTTTGGATCAGGCGGCGGTCGCGTTGACGGATGAGGAAATAGCGGGGCTGGAGGAGTCGTTGGCGCAGGCTGAACGCGGTGAGTTTGCCAGCGATGAGGAAATTCAGGCGATTTGGGCCAAGCACGGCCTATGAAGGTCCGTTATACGCGGGCCGCCAGCGCCGAACTCGCAGCCATACTGGATTACATTGACGAGCGCTCGCCATCGGGGGCCCGGAACGTCAAGCGCAGGCTTCAGGACATTGTCGCCATATTGGCGGCCCACCCCCACGTCGGGCGTCTCACGAAGCGTCCCGGCATTCGATGCGCGGTGGCCACGCCATATCCATACCTGATTCTGTATCAGGTCATGGGGGATGGTATCGTCATCCACGCATTCCGCCACACGGCGCGGCGGCCGAGCGAAGACTGAACCTACTCCGCCGCCGCCACGCGGCGCTGGGTGGCCGAGTTGTGGGCGTAGGTGTCCCAGGTGGGCTCATAGCTCTCGTCGGCCTGGTTGCCCCACACGGTCCATTTGGGACGGGCGCCGCGGGCGAACATCTCCAGATAGGGGCCGGGGCTGCAGGCCTCGATCAGGTCGTACTGCTCATCGGGCTTGCGCGAATGCTCGCGCTTGCGGGTGCCCAGGTAGTTCACCTGGGTGCGGCCGGGGTCGAGCGTGCGGGCGTTCTTGCCGCGCACGCCGAACAGGATCAGTTCAGTGACGTTGCGGAAGTAGAAGCCCACGCCCCGCCCGTCGGACCCGCCGTCCTTGCGCAGCTTGTGCCACACCAGGTTGGTCTTGTACTGGAAGCCCCAGGCCTGCATGACCTGCAGCCCTTCCGGCAAAAGGGCGTTGGGCACCCACAGGTACAGGTGCGCCGTGTCGGCCAGCACCTTGGACACCGGCAGGGCGCAAATCTCCTCCACCGACATTGTGCCATAGCGCGACAGGCGGTGATGCTCCGGCGCCATCTTGCCGGTGCGGTTCACGAATCGCCAGGGCGGGTCGGCCAGAACGGTGGCGAAGCGCTTCTTGCCGGCCACGGCCAACAGGTCGCGCGCCGGGTCCAGATCTTGCGCCGGGGACGGGGAGGAATGCTGCGGGGAAGTCATGGGGCCATGCTGCCAAGTGCGGTCCGGCCCGTCAATCACCGGCCTGGGAACATAGATAGAACATGAGGGCGGCGGAAACGCAAGGCCGCCCCGCTGGGCCGCCCCGCTGGGCCTTGCCCCCCTCAGGGGCGTGGCGGCAGAGCCCGCAGCTTCTCGCGCAGGGACAGCAGGTCCCGCCAGGTTTCGCGCTTGGCGCCCGGGTTGCGCAGCAGATAGGCGGGATGCAGCAGGGCCAGGGCGGGCAGGGGGCGGGTCAGGCCGGGGCTGCCGTAATCGAACCAGCGGCCGCGCAGGCGGGTGATGCCCTCCGTCTTGGCCAGCAGGGTCTTGGCCGAGATGCCGCCCAGGAAGACCAGGATGTCCGGGTCCGCGATCTCCACATGCCGCTGGATGAAGGGCAGGCAGGCGGCGATCTCGCTGTCCGTGGGGTTGCGGTTGCCGGGCGGGCGCCAGGGCAGGATGTTGCTGATATAGACCGCCTTCTCCGGCTCCTCGGCATGGCGGTCCAGGCCGATGGCCGCCAGCATCTTGTCCAGCAGCGCGCCGGCCGGCCCGACGAAGGGCTTGCCCTGCCTGTCCTCCTGCTCGCCCGGCGCCTCGCCGATCAGCATGACGCGCGCCTTGGGGTTGCCGTCGGCGAAGACGGTGGAACTGGCGGTCTGCCGCAGGGGGCAGCCGTCGAAGGCCAGCAGGGCCTTGTGCAAGGCCTCCAGCGTGGTGGCCGCCATGGCGGCGCTGCGGGCGCTGGCCCGGGCCTCGGTCACGCCCAGGGGACCGTCGGCCGCCAGGGCAGGCGAATTTTTTTCCGGGGGTGTGGCGGAACGGCCAGGGGCGGCGGCGGGCGGGGCGCTGGCCGGCGACCGGGCCGGGCCGGCCTCGCGCGCAGTAGGCGCCCTGCGGCTGGCCACCTGGGTCCAGTCCGTCGGCTGGTCGTTGATCGCTTCGTCGGCGCCGATCTCGACCAGCCAGGCCAGATCCGCGACGGCTTTTGCCGTGTCAATCATGATTTGACCCTACCATCGCCGTTGTGTTTCTTCATCAACCGCATGGGGCGGTCGCGCGCGAATAATGACGCGTCCCCCGGTTGGGACCCATCCCGCGCGGGTCCCCATCGAAACGCCACGGAAACTCCGCACCGGTAACCAGGGAAGAAGAAGGCGACAGGACATGGAACGGGAGTCGATGGAGTATGACGTCGTCATCGTCGGCGCCGGCCCCTCGGGGCTGTCGGCCGCGATACGGCTGAAACAGCTTGCCGCCGCCGCGGACAAGGATATCAGCGTCTGCGTCATCGAAAAGGGATCGGAGGTCGGGGCCCACATCCTGTCGGGCGCCGTCATCGACCTCATCGCGCTGAACGAGCTGATCCCCGACTGGAAGGAGAAGGGGGCGCCGCTCAACACCCCCGTCACCGACGACCGCTTCTACATCCTGACCGAGGTCGGCTCCATGCGCATTCCCAATGCGCTGCTGCCGCCCCTGATGAACAACCACGGCAACTACATCGTCAGCCTGGGCAACGTCTGCCGCTGGCTGGCGGGCCAGGCCGAAGAGCTGGGCGTGGAGATCTACCCCGGCTTCGCCGCGGCCGAGGTGCTGTACCACGACGACGGCTCGGTCAAGGGCATCGCCACCGGCGACATGGGCATCGGCAAGGATGGCGAGCCGACGGACCGCTACACCCCCGGCATGGAGCTGCACGGCAAGTACACCCTGTTCGCCGAGGGCGTGCGCGGCAACCTGTCGAAGGAGCTGATGGCCCGCTTCAACCTGCGCGACAGCGTGGACCCGCAGAAGTATGGCCTCGGCGTCAAGGAACTGTGGCAGATCGACCCCGCCAAGCATAAGCCGGGCCTGGTGCTGCACAGCCAGGGCTGGCCCCTGGACAGCAAGACCGGCGGCGGTTCCTTCATGTACCACCTGGAGGACAACCAGGTGGCCATCGGCTTCGTCGTCCACCTGAACTACACCAATCCCTACCTGTCGCCGTTCGAGGAATTCCAGCGCTTCAAGCAGCACCCGCTGATCCGCCCCTACCTGGAGGGCGGCAAGCGCCTGTCCTACGGCGCCCGCGCCATCAACGAGGGCGGGCTGCAGTCGGTGCCGAAGCTGACCTTCCCCGGGGGCGCGCTCATCGGCTGCGCCGCCGGCTTCGTCAACCTGCCCCGCATCAAGGGCAGCCACAACGCCATGAAGACCGGCATGCTGGCGGCCGAGGCGGCGTTCGACCGCCTGGTGGCGGGCAGCGAGGGCCATGACGAGCTGACGGCGCTGGAGGCCAAGTGGCGCCAGAGCTGGGTCTTCCAGGACCTGCACAAGGTGCGCAACGTTAAGCCCAGCCTGAAGCACGGCCTGTGGCTGGGCACGGCGCTGGGCGGCCTGCACATGTGGCTGAACGACCTGAAGCTGGGCTTCCTGGTGGGCTGGACCCAGCATCATGGCAAGCCGGACCACGAGAGCCTGGTGCCGGCGGCCAACGCCAAGAAGATCGTCTACCCCAAGCCCGATGGCGTCATCAGCTTCGACCGCCTGTCCTCGGTGTTCATTTCCAACACCAACCATGAGGAAGACCAGCCGGCGCACCTGAAGCTGAAGGACCCGACGGTCCCCATCGCATTCAACCTGCCCACCTATGACGAGCCGGCGCAACGCTATTGCCCCGCCGGCGTGTACGAGGTGACGCGCGACGACAATGGGCAGAACCCGCGCTTCGTCATCAACGCGCAGAACTGCGTGCATTGTAAGACCTGCGACATCAAGGACCCGACCCAGAACATCAACTGGACGGTGCCGGAGGGCGGCGGGGGCCCCAATTATCCCAATATGTAAGCCCGCTTCAGGAAAAGGCGCCCCGCACCGGGCGCCTTTTTCGTTTCCGCCCCGGTCCGCCCCAAGTCCGACCGGGGCGGTTGTTCCGGCCGCGTTTCCCGATTAGCTTGAGGGATCGGGACTTAAATAGACGGCGGCGATCTCGTGCGGTTCTTGCGGCGGACATCATCCGGATTGGTTTTGGCGGGCTTGCTGGCGACGGCGGCTCCGTATGGCTCCGCCTGGGCGGCCAAGGCGCCGGAACAGACGGGCGGGCCCGACCCGCTGGCCGCCTTCGTCGCCGGCAAGGTGGCGCAAGGGGCGGGGGACTGGACGGCGGCGGCCGATTTCCTGGCCCTCAGCCTCAAGTCCGACCCCGATGACCTGACCCTGCTGCGCCGCGCCGTGCTGATCAATGTCGGTCTGGGGCGCACCAAGGTGGCGCTGCCACTGGCCAAGCGCCTGGTGGCGGCCAAGGACGGCAACCCCGTGGCCCTGACCCTGCTGGCGGCCGACGCCGTCGCGGCGGGGGATGAGTCAGGCGCCCTGCACGCCATCGACCTGCTGCCCAAGGATGGCTTGGGCACGTTCATGCGCCCGCTGGTGACCGCCTGGGTCAAGGCGCGCAAGGGTGACTGGCCGGCGGCCAAGGCGGCCCTGGAACCCTTGGAGGCGCAGCCCAGCTTCCGCGCCATGGCGGCGCTGCACGCCGCCCTGATCGAGGATTTGGCCGGCCATGAGGAGGCGGCGCGCACCTGGTACGCCCAGGCGTCCGACGGCGGCCAGGTGCTGCGCGTGGCCATGCTGCGCGCCAATTTCGAGATGCGCATGGGCCATGCCGACCTGGCGCAGGCGGCGGTCGCGGCCATCCTGCAGGCTGATCCCAGGGGGCCCATGGGCGACGCCGCCCGCGCCCTGCTGTCCCGCCCGCACCCCGGCCGCATGGTGGCCAACGCCACCGAAGGCCTGGCGGAGGCGCTGTTCGACGTGGCGGCGGCCATCAACCAGGAAAAGGTGGCGGAGGTGGCCTTGCTCTACGCCCGCCTGGCCCTGCATCTGGACCCGTCGCTGGCCCCCGCCCGCATGCTGGCGGGTGAGACGCTGACGGAGCTGGGCCGCGATCCGGAGGCGGCGGCCGAATACGCCGCCGTGGTCGCCGACCTGGGCATGAAGACGGGGGACAAGGCGGATGTGGGCCTGCTGTGGGCCGCCCGCCTGCGCCAGGCCGACGCCCTGGCCCGCCTGCAAAAGACGCAGGAGGCCGCCGGCATCCTGCGGGCCATGGCGGCGGAGCGGCCCGACCGCAGCGACGCCCTGGTGCGCCTGGGCGACCTGCTGCGGGCCGACCGCAAGCTGCCGGAGGCGCTGGCCGCCTACAACCAGGCCATCGAACGCCTGGGCGGGCGTCCCGGCGGCGGCGACTGGTTCCTCTACTACGCCCGCGCCACGGTGCAGGACCAGATGGGACATTGGCCGGAAGCGGAGTCGGACCTGCTGCGCGCCCTGCAACTGCAGCCCAACCAGCCCGGCGTGCTGAACTACCTCGGTTACGCCTGGTCGGAGCGCGGGGAGAAGCTGGACCAGGCGCGCCAGTTGCTGGAGCAGGCGGTGAAGCTGCGGCCCAATGACGGCGCCATCATCGACAGCCTGGGCTGGGCCAAGTACCGCGCCGGCGACATCCCCGGCGCCGTGGACCTACTGGAGCGCGCGGCGGAGCTGAAGTCCCGCGACCCGTCCATCAACGACCATCTGGGCGACGCCTATTGGGCCACCGGCCGCCGGCTGGAGGCGCACTACCAGTGGCAGCGCGCCGCGCGGGAGAACCCGGAGGACAGCCTGAAGGCCGCGCTGGATGAAAAACTGAAGCGCGACCCCGCCGCCACGCAGTAAACCCCTGACACCCAAGATTTGTTACACCCAAGATTTGTTGAAGGACCAATCCCCGTGACCACGGTAAGTGCCGCCGCCGCCGCCAAGCTGAACCTGTACCTGCACGTCCTGGGCAAGCGGCCGGACGGCTATCACGAGCTGGACAGCCTAGTGGTGTTCGCCACCGCCCATGACCTGATCACCGTTACCGAGGCGCCGGGCTTCAGCTTGGCCATCGACGGCCCCTTCGGCAGCACCCTGGTGGCGGAAGGCACCGGCCGCAACCTGGTGTCGCGCGCCGCCCATGCCCTGGCGGAGGTGCTGGGCCGCGACCCGCATGTCGCCATCCGCCTGACCAAGAACCTGCCGGTGGCGTCCGGCATCGGCGGGGGCTCAGCCGATGCGGCGGCCACGCTGAAGGCGCTGGCCCAGTTGTGGGGCGTGGCGCAGGACGATTCCCGCCTGGTGGAGCTGGCGCCCACGTTGGGCGCCGACGTGCCCGTGTGCCTGTTCGGCCGCACCGCCTATTTCGGTGGGGCGGGGGAACAGGTGGTGGCGGGCCCGGCCCTGCCGCCGGCGGCCTTGCTGCTGGTGAATCCAGGCGTGCACATGCCCACCAAGGATGTGTTCGCCGCCCGCACCGGGGCCTGGTCCTCGGCCGGCCGGCTGGAGCGCGATCCCGTCGACGTCGTGGACTTCGCCCAGTTGCTGCGGGCGCGCGGCAACGACCTGGGGGCCGCGGCCGAAAGCCTGTCGCCCGCCATCACCGACGTGCTGGCGGCGCTGGATGCCACGCCGGGTTGCCTGCTGGCCCGCATGTCGGGCAGCGGCGCCACCTGCATCGGTCTCTATGCCGATGTCGAATCCGCGGCGGCGGCCGCGGCGCTGATCAACCGCGTGCGCCCCACCTGGTGGGTCAAGGCCACCGCGCTGCTGCCGGCGGTGCCGGCGGCCGAGGTCGTGGCCGACTGATCCCTCGGCATGTCAGCGGCGTCACCAACGCACCAGCCGCGCCAGCAGATCGCGGCTGGGCCAGCCGTCCGGCGGTGGCGCGGTTTCGTCCCACCGCGCCGGATGCGCCACCTGGTAGCCCAGGATGGCGTTGGCGGTGCGGGCGCCCATGCGGCCATCCGCCGGCCCCGTCAGATACCCGAGGTCCCGCAGGCGCCGCTGGATAAGGCGCAGGCCGTCCTGGTCGACGGCGGGGGGTGGTGTGCGCGGTTGCCCGGGGGCCTTTTGGGGCGGCGGCTTGGCGGTGGCCGGGTCCTGGGTCTGTGCCGCCAGGGCCACCCCCGCCAGTTCCGGGGGCCGTCCGCCCCGCTTCAGGCGGGCCAGGGCCTGGCCCGCCGCGACGTCGCCCTGGGCCGCCGCCCGGGTGTACCAGCGCGCGGCACTGGCGCGGTCGCCCGTCCGCTCCGCCAGCGCGCCCAGACGTTCCAAGGCCAGCACCAGGCCGCCCCTGGCGGCGCGGCGGTACCAGGCGCGGGCCCGGGCGCGATCCGCCGGCACGTCCACCCCCTCGTCATACAGCAGGCCCAGGGTGAACTGCGCCTGCACGTCGCCCAGCTTGGCGGCACAGCGGTACCAGGGCAGCGCCGCCGCCACGTTTTCCGGCCACCCCATGCCCCCGGCCTCGATCATGCCCAGGGCGGCGCAGGCCTGGCGGCGGATGGCGCCGTCCCGGGCGGCGGCCGCCAGGCGGTACCAGGCGCTGGCGCGCGCCACGTCGGCGGCCCGGTCGAACGGGATGTCGCCGTAGGCGTCGGCGAGGTCCAGCTGCGCCTGGGCGTCGCCGCTCCGGGCCCGGGTGTCCAGCGCCACCAGGGGGGCGTCGGCCTCCTTCGGCGGCGGTTCCGGCAGAGGTGGGGATGCCAGGGCCGCGCCCGCCAGCATCAGGGCCAGTAGCCCGGCGATGGCGGGTAGGGGGCGCCTCGCGGCGGGGCGGCCGGCTGGAAGGGGCGGGATGAACGGCATGGCGTGACCGACGGGGAAGGGGCCCGCCATACTGCCATGTCCTGGCCCGCGTGCCAGCGGTGACGCGCAGGGCGTTTTGGGGCGGGCGATTTTGGGGCGGGCGATTTGGGGCGTTGCGTCCGCCGGGCTTTCTGATTATGGTGCCGCCCTCCCTGACGGGAGGCCCGGTGATGGGGCGTCGCCAAGCGGTAAGGCAGCGGATTTTGATTCCGCCATGCGGAGGTTCGATCCCTCCCGCCCCAGCCATCTCCTTTTTGTTATCCAATCATGATGTGCGCGTGGCTTGTGCGCGCCACCTGCGGTGGCGTTACTGCCCCGCTGTCCGGCGACATTGACGCGGCCCCCTGTCATTACTCCGCCATTCTTTGAAAAGGCGGTGTGCTGGGCTTCCGCTGTCAGAATTTGTCAAATTTTATGTATCGCCTGCGCCTCTTCCAAAGTACTATTGCCGCAAGGATAGGTTTTCCCAGCGCGGGCGCCATCCCGAAGGGTAGCGGGATATTGAATTGGCACCGGTATCGGCCATGATATCCTGATAGGTAAGGTTGTGCGGCAACGGTCCGGGGATGGGACGGCGATGCGGTCCGGCCCCCGGTTCGCGGTGTTTTAAGCGGTTTTCATTGCTTGGGGCCCAGGCGCGTCGGCCCGTCCGTGGTGGAACAAGATGCGCGCGCTAGTTGTTGGCCGGGGCCTTGGGAGCCCATGGTTGCGGAGATGAAATGAATCGTCCGAATGCGCCAAAACGGGATTGGGTCCGGGTGAAGCCCGGCGAGCGCCCCGTGGCGTTGCCTGAAAAGCCGGAATACGACGATCAAAAGTTGCTGACCCTGCTGCAGTCCGCGAAGCGTGAACTGCAGGGCTTGCGCCTCATTCATCTGCATTTGTCCCTGTTGAAGGACAAGAGCAACCTCGACCTGCTGTCCATCAAGCGCGCGATGCAGGAAACGGCGGATAATTCCTCCTACCTGCAGGTCTTCAATCTTTCCAACGATGACGTCATCGTCCTGTACAAGGGCATCAAGTTCTCCCTGATCAGCGACGTGTGCTCGAAGATCGAGAAGCTGCTGCTGTCGCGCACGACGATGACGAAGCAGAACCCCTACCGGGAAGACAGCCTCTATTCGATCATGGAGCTGTCGCTCAACTTCGTGAACGTCATCCGCTTCATCGAGGGCCTGCAGAAGGGCGAGGGCGGCGACGCCCCGGTGGAGCAGACCAAGCCCCCCATCACGCTGGAGGAGCTGGGCAAGATCGAACGCGCCGTGCAGATGTTCGACCTGTCGCCCTTCATGCTGAACCAGCCGGTGGTGAACATCCAGAACCCCACCGAGAACGAGCACGAGTATTTCGAGCTCTACATCGCCATCAAGGCGCTGGAGGAGCGGCTGTCGCCCGGGTACGACATCACCGCCAACCGCTGGCTGTTCAGCTATTTCACCTCGCAGCTGGACCAATCGGTGCTGCGCGCGCTGAACTACGGGGTGGATTTCCTGCGGGGCAAGCGGCTGGGCCTGAACCTGAACCTGGCGACCATCCTGTCGGCCAGCTTCGTGAAGTTCGATGAGCGGCTGACCACGGACCTGCGCGGCAACGTCATCCTGGAAATCAACAAGACCGACCTGATCGAGAATGTCTCGATGTACAAGGAGGTCGTCGATTTCGCCGCCACCCGTGGCTACAAGATTTGCATCGATGGCTTGAACGACTTCTGGGTCACGCACATGGACCTGGAATACATGGCCTGCGACTACGCCAAGATCATCTGGTCCCCCGACATGGAAAGCATGAGCGAGGAGGAGATCGACGCGTTGCAGGAAAAGGTGCGGCAGCAGGAAAACTGCCGCTACATCCTGGCCCGTTGTGGCACCGTTTCCGGCCTGATCTGGGCGGAGAAGATGGGCATCAGCCTGGTGCAGGGGCGCGTCATCGACAACATCCTGCGCAAGGGCGTGCTCGTCCGCGACGCGCTGAAGACGGCGCAGGTGATGAACGACGACTGAGCCGGTCGGCCTCCGCAAACGTCCCGTTAAAACGAGATTATCGCCGCGCCGACGAATCTGTGTCACTTTCTGCCCGAAAGGGCGTCCGGTCGCGGCCGGCGGGCGAAGGCAAGCCCCCCGACGCCGTTAGACTAAAGGGCGCCCCCTTTGGGGCGGAACTGACCGGAGACGATGTTGGCCCGTGACTTCCCGGTGCAGGCGGTGGATGCGGAGCATGGCGCGGGCGACGGCACCATGCCGGCCACCGAGGCGCCCGCCGCCGCCGCAAGCGAGGCGCACGCCAGCCGCAGCACGCACTTCCTGTTCGAGAACAAGGTCTTTTCCGTACCGGGCGCCTTCTTCTCCTTCGCCCACGACAGCAACGAGGCGGTCTACAACGTCCAGCTGGGGGATGTGTGGGGCAAGATCGCGTTCCGCACCCTGCGTGAAGCCTTCGGCATCGACGACAACAGCGCCGACGCCGTGTTGCTGGGCGTGGTCGAGCGCAGCCTGAAATACGTGAAGACCATCCGTCCCGGCGACAGCATCCCGCGCGAGCTGCTGGACGGCACCGCGTCCTGGCGGGTGGAGGACAGCCATCTGCAGATCGCGCGCGGCCGCATCACCGTGCAGCTGGTGTCGTGGATCACGGGGAAGGAAACCCTGGTCACCGACCGTGGCCAGCTGGAACAGGTGGTGGAGGATCCGCAGACCAAGCAGCGGGCCCAGCAGGCTTTCAGCGAGCTGGCCCGCCGATTCGGCATCCCCGAGGAACGCAAGCAGGAGATCGTGGACAAGGTCGAGTCCATCGCCCGCGAGCTGTCCTACATCGAGGCCCTGCGCGACCGTTACCACAAGGTGCAGCAGATCATCACCAGCATGGGGCAGGCCGGGCGCATCTACAAGACCGACCGCCAGCTGCAGTCGGACCTGTCCCGCATGATGGCCCTGGTCAAGCAGCCCATCCTGGATTTCGAGGATATCTTCGGCCAGCTGGACGCCCAGACCGGCGAAATCATGGCGGTGCTGAAGTCCTACGACAGCCAGGTGTCCTTCATCCGCCGCATGCGCGACGAACTGCACACCCGCCTCATGCTGTGGGACGACGTGATCTATGCCTGGGATGGGGAACCGGTGGAGCGCGGCCCGGAACTGGAGGCCCGCCTGAAGAAGACCTACCATTTCCTGGCGCAGCATTTTCTGGTGACCAAGGTCTGGCAGCGGGGCGCGTGAGACCCCCGGTCCGCTCGGGCCGCCCGCCCCCGGCCGCCCGCTTCGGTGCCCTCACCGTCCCTCGCGCCGCCAGCCCAGCACCAGCAGGGCCGCCATCGCCAGCAGCGCGATCCAGGCAGGCACCAACGGCACGCGGGCCACGCCCGTGACGGTGTAGTCGCCGTTGGCCCGCAGGCCCAGCCAGCCGCTGCCGGCGGCGCTCTGCCCGGGGTCCACGCGGCGCAGGTCGGGCAGGCCGCCATTGCCGGCGGACCCATCCACCAGCCAGAAGACGCCCCCGCCCGTGGCCTTGGCCAGGGGCGCCAGGCGGTCGGGCGTCGTGCGCATGTCGGCCAGCTCCGGCGGGTTCAGCGCGCCGACCACGGCGAGCGCCGTCCGCTCGCCGTCCTTCACCCGCCACAGTCCGGGCTCCGTCGCCTCCAGGCTGCCGCGCGCTACACCATCGGGGCTGTCCACCAGCGGCAGGCTGGTGACGGCATCGCTGGGCGAGCGCACCTCCACCGGGTCGGCGTCCGGCTTCAGGGAGCGGCGTTCCACGACCAGGCGGTCGCCATCCACATGGGCCTTGAGGTCCTCCTCCTCCAGCGCCGGTTCCTTCATCAGCCAGTGGGCCAGGCGGCGCAGCAGTTCCGCCGCCGGGCCGCCGCCCTCGAAGCCGCGCGACCACAGCCACATGTGATCGGACGCGATTTGGGCCACGCGGCCCTTGCCGACGCGGTCCAGCACCACCAGCGGCTGGTTATTGGCGCCGGTCATGACCACCGTGCCCTGGCGCGGCACGATGTCGATTTGCCGGAACCACCGGCCCCAGGGCGCCTTCTGCTGTCCGGCCTGCGCCGGGGCCATGTCGCCATAGCCGTCCAGGCCAGCGGTGACCGGGTGGCGCCGGCCGGCATCGGTCAGGGTGGGGATGAAGGGCTGCTCCGTCACCGTGCCCGTGGGCTCGCCCGGCAGGATGGCGCCCAGGGGGGTGCGGTATAGCGACAGCGGCGTGGCATAGGCGGGGCCGCTGGCCTCCAGGAAGGCGCCGCCGTTGCGCACATACTCCGCGATGTTGGCCAGGTAGCCCATGGGCAGGACGTTGCGCTGGCGATAGCGGTCGAAGATGACGAGGTCGAAGTCGTTCAGCTTCACCTCGAACAACTCGCGGATGGGGAACTGGATCAGCGACAGCTCGCGGATGGGCGTGCTGTCGGATTTCTCCTGCGAGCGCAGGATGGTGAAATGCACCAGGTCCACGGCCGGGTCGGCCTTCAGCAGGTCGCGCCAGGTGCGCTCACCGGCGTGGGGCTCGCCCGAGACCAACAGCACGCGCAAGCGGTCGCGCACGCCGTTGACGATGAAGGCGGTGCGGTTGTTGGCCATGGACAGCTCGGCCGGGCCGGCACTGACCGACAGTTCCAGCAGGTTCGGGCCGCCATGGCCCACGGTGACGGTCAGGGGCACATCCTCCCCCACCGGCACCGGCACCTGCCGCTCCGGCTGGCCGTCCTGGCGGATGGTCAGCAGGGCGCTGTCGGCCCCCTTTCCCGCCGGCAGATCCTCCACCCGCACGGTGGCCGTGACCGTCTTGCCGACGATGCCGTAACTGGGGCCGCGCACCAGCACCAGTCGGCGGTCGCCCTCGCCATGCTCGCCCGTCAGCAGGGTATGGACGGGGCCCAGGTCGGCCAGGCTGTCCGGCTTTTCCGGCACGTCGTGCACCTGCCCGTCGGTCAGCAGGATGGCGCCGGCCAGCCGCCGCCGGGGCACGTCGGCGACGGCCTGGGTCAGGGCGTCGATGGCGCGCGTCTCCTCCCCCTTGCCGCCAGCGGTGGAGGTGCCGGTCTCCACCACCCGCAGGTCCAGGTCGGGCACCTGGGACAGCTTGGCCTTCAGTGCGGCCAGCGCGGCGTCCGTGCGCTCCTGCCGGTGGCCCACCTTCTGGCTGGCGGAGGTATCGACCACCACCACGGCCACGTCCTTCAGCGGATGGCGGTCCTCCCGCACCAGGGCGGGGTCCAGCAGCAGCAGGACCAGCGCCGCCAGCGTGGCCACGCGCCAGGTCAGGCCGCGTGCCCGGCGCCACGCCATGAGGCCCAGGCCCATGAGCGACAGGCCGCCCAGAAGGATCAGCAGCCAGGGGGGCAGCAGCGGCTGGAAACTGACGCTGAGGCCGGAAAACAGGTTCATCATTGGCCCAGCCGCTCCAGAATCGCCGGCACATGGACCTGGTCGGCCTTGTAGTTGCCGGTCAGGGCGTACATCACCAGGTTGATGCCGAAGCGGTAGGCCATCTCACGCTGACGCTCACCTCCCGGCACCACGGCGTTCAGGGGCCGTCCCTGGCCGTCGATGGCCCAGGCGCCCGCCCAGTCGTTGCCGCCCACCAGCACTGGCGACACGCCGTCGTTCACCCGCCCCTCCGACGCTTCCGCCCACACCTGGCCGCCGGCCTGCCGGCCGGGGAAGTCCTGCATCAGGAAGAAGGTCCGGCTCAGCACATGGTCCGGGCCCACCGGGGCCAGGGGCGGCACGTCCAGGCCGTGGGTCAGGTCGCGCAGCCGCGCCTGGACGGCGCTGTCGGGCGCGCCCTGGTCGCGGGTGTCGAACAGGATCATGCCGCCGGCGTGCAGGTATTGGTTCAGCTTGGCCACCGCCGCGTCCGACAGCGACGGCTGGCCCGCCGTCACCACCCAGTAGAGCAGGGGGAACAGGGCCAGGTCGTCCTTCTCCACATTCACGCTCATGGCCCCGGCCACCTCCACCGCCGTGCGGCGGTTCAGTTGCTCACCCAGGCCCAGCAGGCCGGCCTTGGTGGTGGCGTCGGCGGTGCGGTCCCCCGTCTCGACATAGGCCAGCCAATTGGCGGTGGTGGCCTTCACGATCTCATTGTCCGGCGTGGCGGCCTGTCCGCGCGGGGCCGCCAGCACGGTCGCCAGCGCCAGCACGGCCGCCGTCACCCCCCGGCGCCAACCGCGGCCGGGAGGGAACCGCAGCGAGGTGGGCAGCATGCCGCGCACCAGCAGTGACAGGAACAGGTCCGCCACCCACAGCGCCGCCGCCGCGCCCAGGAACCAGGGGCGCAAATCCGTCTCCCGCATGCCGCCGAAACCCTGGTAGGTGACCCCGGCCAGCGTGGGCATGGGCACCAGTGGCGCCACCGCCCCGGCCAGGTTCAAGGCGCGGCGGCGATCGCCCACGCCGTAGTACCCCGGCGGGTGCAGCGGGCCCACCTGGACCTCCGCCCCATCCTTGCCCTCCGGCTCCAGCGGTTGGGCCAGGGCGGAGGGGGCGACCAGCCGGCCCTGGCCGTCCAGCAGCATCAGCGGGGGCAGGGCGCCGCCCGCATTGCCGCCGATGCCGCCCGGCAGGCCGTCGCTGAGCGCCACCAGACGCCGCAGCATGTCGACATACAGGCCGGACAGGGCCAGGTTGGACCAGGCGGGATCGGCGCTGGTGTGCACCAGGACCAGCCAGCCCTTGCCCCGCCGCTCGCCCGTCACCAGGGGCGTGCCGTCCTCCAGCCGGGCCCAGACCTTGTCGCCCAGGTCGGGGCCGGGCTCGGCCAGAACCTGGCGGCTGACGGTCACGTCGGGCGGCACCTCCAACCCGGCGAAGGGGCTCTTGTCATCGAAGGGAGATAGGTGGGCGGGGGTGGTCCACGACAGGGCGCCGCCCAGCGAGCGGTCACCGCCGCGCAGGCGGACGGGCAGCAGGGTTTCGGCGCCGATGGGTTCCTGCTCATGGGCCAGGCGCGTGCCGCCGAAGCGGACCAGCACGCCGCCCTGGTCGATCCAGCGGCTGACGCGGTCCGTGTCGCTGTCGCTCAAGGCCCCGGTGTCGGGCAGCACCAGCACCGACACGCCGCCCTCCAGCAGGGCGGGGATGGTGCCGCGCCGCACCTCGGCATACGGCGCCAGCGCCCGATCCAGGTAATAGAGGCTTGATAGCAGCGGCTGGCTGTCGCCGCCCGGCCCGGCGGTGGCCAGGCCCACGGGCCGGCGGCGCCAGCGGTCGTCCAGCAGCAGGCTGGCGCCCACGCCGGTGCGCTCTTCCAGATGCAGGCGGACGGCGGCGTTGCGCAATTCCCCCGGCAGGGTCAGGGGCAGGGTCAGTTGACGTGCGCCTGGGGCGAAGATGCCTTCGGCCCGGCCCAGGGCGCGGCCATCCTCGCCCAGCGCCTTCACGGCGATGGGCTGGGCCTGCGCACCCTCCGCCCGTTCCACCGGCACCATCAGGGCGCCGCCATCGCTACGGGCATCGCCGTTGGGCGCCCGCAGCAGCAGGGGGCCGTGGTCGGCGCCGGCGGTCAGCATGGTGACGCGGCCCAGGGCGCGCAACCGGCCCGCCAGGGCTTCCACGCTGCCGTCGTTCAGGCCATCGGCCAGCCAATAGCTGTCGGCGGCCAAGCCCGCCAGCGGCCCGGTCTTCTGGGCCGCGTCCAGGGCGGCCAGGGCCGCCGCGCGGTCGCTGGGCCAGGGCTGCGGCGCCAGGGCCTGCACCAGGCGGCGGGCCGCCGTGGCGCTCATGGGGCCCTGCACCTGGGGCGCCTGCCCATCGGCGCCGGCGGCGGTGGGCAGCAGCAGGACCGGGCGGTCCTGGCGTTCGGCCTGGGTCACCAGCCGATCCAGCGCCTGTTGCCGCTCCGGCCAGTCGCGGCCGGCGGCCCAGCCGGTATCGACCACCAGCAGCATGGGGGCGCTGCCGGGGGCCGGCGCCGCGTCGGGATGCAGCAGGGGACGGGCCAGGCCCACGATCAGCAGGGCGCCCAGCGCCAGGCGCAGCACCAGCAGCCACCAGGGCGTGCGCGCTGGCGTCTCCTCCTTGGCGGTCAGGCCCAGCAGCAGGCGCAAGGCGGGGAAGGTGACGCGCTTGGGTGCCGGCGGTGTCAGGCGCAACAGCCACCACAGACCCGGCAGCAGGACCAGGGCCCACAGCACCAGCGGACTGGCGAAGGCCATCAGACGCCCCCTTCATTCATGTGCGCCACGCCGGAATGGGCGGCGGCACTGCGCATGCTTTCCTGGGACAGGGCGCCCCACAGGCCCAGCAGGGCGGCCTGCGGCGGCGTGTCGGTGCGGTGCAGGGAGAAGGACCAGCCGCTGGCGCGGGCGATCTGGGCCAGGCCGGCGCGGTGGGCGGCCAGCCTTTCCCGGTAGGCGTCGCGCAGGGCGTCCACCCGGGGCACCAGCAGCCGCCGGTCACCCTCGGCCGCCCCCGCCACGGACTGGAACTCCACCCGCCCGTCATAGGGCAGCGTCTCCTCCGCCGGATCGAGAATCTGCAGAAGGTGGCCGCGCACGCCATGGCCGGCATGGAAATCCACGGCGGCCTGGATGTCCTCCAGCGGCGCCAGCAGGTCGCCCATCACCACCAGCCGCGCATGGCGGGCCAGCGGCAGGGCGGGCGGCACCGGCGGTGGCGGCGCGGGCTGGGCCCGGGTCAAGGCCAGGGCCAACGGTTCCAGCGCCGGGCGGCCGGGCAGGGGACGGGGACCGCCCATCAGGCCCACCCGCTCCCCACCGCGCACCAGCAGGCAGGCCAGCGCCAGGGCCAGCAGGTCGGCGCGCTCGCGCTTCAGCGGCAGCTCACGGTCCGACCGCCAATCCATGGAGCGGCCGGCGTCGCGCCACAGCCAGACGGTCTGCGCCGCCTCCCACTCGTTTTCGCGGACATAGACATGGTCGCCCTTGGCCGACTGGCGCCAGTCGATCTGGTCGGTGTCGTCGCCCTGCTGATAGCGGCGGAACTGCCAAAACGCCTCGCCCGTGCCGACGCGGCGGCGGCCGTGCAGGCCGGGCGACACCGTGGCCGCCACCCGTTCCGCCGCCACCAGCAGCGGCGGCAGGCGCTGGGCCAGCGCGTCGGCGCGGTCGCGCAGCCGGCTGGCCGCCGGCGCCGGATTCGCCCGCACGGGATTTTGGGGGGCCTTTGGGGGGCGGCGGACATCAGGCCAGCGGCGCGCACAGGCGGTCGATGACGGCGTCCAGGGTGATGCCCTCGGCCCGCGCGCTGAAGTTCAGCGCCATGCGATGGCGCAGCACCGGCTTGGCCAGGGCCACCACGTCGTCCCGCGACGGGGTGTAGCGCCCGTCCATCAAGGCGCGGGCGCGGCTGGCCAGCATCAGGGCCTGGGCGGCGCGTGGGCCGGGGCCCCAGGCCACATGCCGCCGCACCTCCGCCACGTCGCTGGTCTCGGGCCGGCCGCTGCGCACCAGGTCCAGGATGCCGTCGACCACGCTGTCGCCCACCGGCACCCGGCGCACCAGCTCCTGCGCCGCCTGCAACTCCGCCGCCGTCAGCACCGGCCGCACGGTCGCGGACGCCGCACCGGTGGTGGCGATCATCATCAGCCGCTCGGCGTCGCGCTCGGGATAGGTCACGTCCACCTGCAACAGGAAGCGGTCCAGCTGCGCTTCCGGCAGGGGGTAGGTGCCCTCCTGCTCCAGCGGGTTCTGGGTCGCCAGCACATGGAAGGGGCGGGGCAGGGGGTGGTACTGCCCGGCCACGGACACGCGCCCCTCCTGCATCGCTTGCAGCAGGGCGGACTGCGTGCGCGGGCTGGCGCGGTTGATCTCGTCGGCCATCAGCAGTTGGGCGAAGACCGGGCCGGGGATGAAGCGGAAGGCGCGGCGGCCGTGCTCCCCCTCCTCCAGCACTTCGGAACCCAGGATGTCGGCCGGCATCAGGTCGGGGGTGCACTGCACCCGGCGCTCATCCAGGCCCAGCACGGTGCCCAGCGTTTCCACCAGCCGGGTCTTGGCCAGGCCGGGCACGCCCACCAGCAACAGGTGGCCGCCCGCCAGCAGGGTCACGAGGCTAAGGTCGATCACCTCTTCCTGGCCGAAGATGGCCTGGCCGATCATGGCGCGCACACTGGCCAATTTCAGGCCAGTGTTCTCGATGTCCAAGGCCAGGCTCGCATCCGGGTAAACATGGTCACGGGGCAGGTCGGTGATGCTCAACACGGGGTCTCCCAGGGAATGGTTCACCAGCAATGCCAAAAACGCCGGCTCCGGGCCTGTATGCCAGCCCCCTTTATGCTAGCTTTGTGGCCGAAATCGGAAAATTTTCCGGTCCACCCCCGTCGGCATATAGGCCGAGGGGGTGGCCCATTCGGCTTGATGGTTGATTGCGTCATGACGGAAAGCAAGCCCGATGCCGGTTCCCAGGCCGGCCAGCAGACGGCCGGCACGGCCGTGCCCGCCGCGGAAGGCCCCGCCGATCTGGCCGGCTTGAGGGCGGCGGCGACCCCCGACGGCGGCGCCCCGGATACCCGCCCGGACGAAGGCTACGATATCCGTATCGCCCGGGACGGCACCTGGTTTTACCACGGCAGCCCCATCGGCCGGCTGTCCCTGGTCAAGCTGTTCGCCACGGTTCTGCGCCGGGACGAGGCCGGCGACTATTGGCTGATCACCCCGGCGGAGCGCGGCCGCATCCGGGTGGACGACGCGCCCTTCGTGGCGGTGGAGATGCGGCGGGAGGGGGAGGGGCCGGCCCAGGCGCTGTCCTTCCGCACCAACCTGGACCAATGGGTGACGGCGGGGGCGGAGCATCCGATTCGGGTGGCCATCGACCCGGACACGGGGGAGCCCGGCCCCTATATCCACGTGCGCGGCGATATCGGCCGCGGGCTGGAGGCGCGGCTGAACCGGCCCGTCTTCTACGAACTGGCCGATCTTGCTCTGGCTGGTGCCACGGAGGCGGGAGGGGGCGAAGGACCGGCGGGGGTATGGAGCCGGGGCGTGTTCTTCCGCCTGGAGGCGGCGTGACCACGGCGGCGGCGATCCGCCGCGCCTTCGCCGGGCGCTGGCACGGGGCCTTCGCGTTCGAGGGGCCGGGCATCAACGCCCGGGGCGACCGCGACGGCAACACCCCGGACGCCGTGTTCGATGTGCCGGCGGTGCGCGATGCCGCCGTGCTGGTGCCCCTGGTTGATCGGCCTGACGGCATGACCGTGCTGCTGACCCAGCGCACCGCCCACCTGGCGGCCCATGGCGGCCAGATCAGCTTCCCCGGCGGGCGGGTGGAGCTGGAAGATACCGACGCCGTCGCGACCGCCCTGCGCGAAACGGAGGAGGAGGTGGGTTTGCCGCCCACGCAGGTGGAGGTGGTGGGGCGCCTGGACACCTATCACACCCGCACGGGTTTCCGCGTGGTGCCGGTGGTCGGGCTGGTCCAGCCGCCCTTCTTCCTGCAGCCCGACCCGTCCGAGGTGCAGGAGGTGTTCGAGGTGCCGCTGGCCTTCATTCTCGACCCCGGCAGCCGGCAGCGCCAATCGCGGGAGTTCAAGGGAGCGCTGCGGCACTTCTGGGTCTTCCCCTACAATGAGCGCTACATCTGGGGCGCCACGGCGGGGATGCTGGTGAACCTCTGCGACGTGCTGGGCGTGCCCGGCTGATCCCGCATCGCGCCCGGGGCGCCGGCGGAGCGTTGCCCCGCGATTGTCTGCTTGCTAAACTACCACCGAAATACAACTCTTAGGCGTCATGACTTCCGTCCGCTCCCTGGTGCCCGCCGGCCCCTTGGCCTCCGTGGCCAGCCGCCGTGTCCTGCAATCGCTCATGCGCACCGGGCAGGAGGCGCGATTCGTCGGCGGCTGCGTGCGCGATTGCCTGCTGGAAGTCCAGGCGGCGGACATCGACATCGCCACGCCCCTGCCGCCGGAGGAGGTGATGCGCCGCCTGAAGGCCGACGGCATCCGCGTCATCCCCACGGGCCTGAAGCATGGCACCGTCACCGCCATCATCGGCAACGAGACGTTCGAGATCACCACCCTGCGCCAGGATGTGGAGACCTTCGGACGCAGCGCCCGGGTGGCCTTCACCGACGACTGGCTGGCCGACGCCGCCCGCCGCGACTTCACCTTCAATGCCCTGTCGCTGACGGTGGATGGGGAGCTGTACGACCCCTTCGGCGGCGTGCCCGACCTGACGGCCGGGCGTGTGCGCTTCATCGGCGACGCCGAGACCCGCATCCGCGAGGATGTGCTGCGCCTGCTGCGCTTTTTCCAATTCTACGCCCGCCTGGGCAAGGGCCCGCCGGACGCGGCCGCGCTGGACGCCTGCACCCGCCTGGCGCCCCTGGTCAGCGGCCTGTCCGGCGAGAGGGTGCGGGAAGAGGTGCTGAAGCTGCTAGCCACCGACCGCGCCGCCGACGTCTGGCGCATCATGGTCGACCAGGGGATCATGGAGCACGTCCTGCCCCAGGCCGTGGCGGTGGACCGGCTGGCCGCGCTGGACCGCCTGGAATGGATGGTGGGGGAGACGGAGCCGCTGGCCCGCCTGGCGGCCCTGCTGCCCGCCGGTCCCTTGGCCCACGGTGCAGCCGAGGCGGTGGCGGACCGCCTGCGCTTTTCCAACTTCCAGCGGGAACGGCTGAAGGCCATCGCCGCGCCGACGGTGGACGTCCATCCGGAGCTGCCCTTCAAGTCGCGCCGGATCGCCCTGCACCGCCTGGGCCCGGAAGTCTACCGCGCCGTGCTGCTGCTGTCGGCGGCGGGCACGGGCACCCCGGCCTTCGAGCTGTTCGAGCCCCTGGCCGAGGCCTCCGCCTGGCGGGAAATCCCCTTTCCCTTGCGGGGGCAGGACATCCTGGACCGGGGCTTGCCGCCGGGGCCGGAGGTCGGTCGCCTGATGGCTGAGCTGGAACGCTGGTGGATCGCCCACGATTTCCAGCCCGACCGCGATGCCTGTCTGGCGGAGCTGGAGCGGCGGTTGGCCTCCGCCCCACCCCCCGCGAAGCAATGAGGGTGAAGGCGGCAGGATCGGCGTCGCCGGGTCCCGCCGCCGGAACGTCATCTAGGGAACCGTCACCTGGCCGCCTTCACGTCCGCCGCTGTGACCGCGTCGGTGTAGTGATTGCCGAAGTGGGTGCGGACATAGTTCACCACCGCCGCCACTTGCTCATCGTCCAGAAATTCGCCGATGGGCGGCATGGCGCGCTGGCCGTGCACCACCATGGCGACGGGGTAGCCCGCCGCCTCCAGGTTGGGATTGCCGGCCAGGGCGGGGTAGGTGCCGGCGCCGGTGGCGCCCTTGGCGTCCGGCATGTGGCAGCCCTGGCAGATGGCCTGGTACAGCGCGGCGCCGTCCTTCTGGCCGAAATGGCGGGGGCTGGCGAAGGCGGCGGAACTGGCGTCCGACGCCTGGGCGCGGGCGGCGTGGGGCAGGATGCCCGCCGCCCCATAAAGGCCGGTCAGCAGCGCCGTCAGGCCGGCCGCCTTCACCGTGAAAGACTTGAAGATCGTCATGGATTGTCTCTCGGGATAGGGGGGCGTCAGGCCGTCACGACCCGTTTGTGCAGGCGGGTGATGGCGTCGAGGGAGGACAGGACCGCCCCCTCCTGCCAGCCGGTGATGTAGCTGGCGTGCTCACCCGCCAGGGCGATGCGCCCGTCCACCTGGCACAGGTCCTGGTAGTGCGCAGCCCGCGTCTCATCCGTCCAGGCGGCGTGGCAGCCCAGGGTCCAGGGCACGCGGTGCCAGCCCACGGCCACGCCGGTGTCGAACTCCTTGGTGTATTGCGGGTGGATCTGGGCGCCATAGGCCAGGGCGCGCTTCACACGCTCCTCCGGCGGCATGGCGGTGTACTCCATGGCGTAGGGACCGAAGACGTAGGTGCCCAGCAGCACCCCCTTGCCCGGGCTGCCATAGCCGCTGTTGGGATAGCCGATCATGGCGATGGGCAGGTCGGTGAAGCTGATGCCGCCGTAGATGGCCTCGTCCTGTTCCCAGAAGCGGCGCTTGAACTGCAGGCCCACCTTGGCCGCGGCCTCGTAGGGCACGGCGTTGATGGCGTTGGCCATCTTGGCGCCGACGTTCAGCTTGATCTGGCTCAGCACCGTCAGGGGGATGGTGCACAGGCACCAGTCGGCCTTGGCCGTCTGCGGCGCCCCGCCCTTCACGGTGTCGGTGTAGGTGACCGTGACGCCGTGGTCGTCCTGCCTGATCTCCGTCACCTTGGTGTTGTAGCGGATCAGGTCCTTCACCTGCCGCGCCAGGGCGGCGGGGAACTGGTCCATGCCGCCCACCGGCTGGAAGATGGTGGACTGGAACTCGTCGCGCATCCCCATGCCCAGGAAGCGCCACAGGCCGCCCTGCATCACGTCGCTGAGGCTGGCGGGGGTGGAGGGGACCGGCGCGCCGTTCACGCCGCCACCGGGCGCCTTCTCATAGCCGCGCACATTGCTGGACTCCAGGCCGGCGGCATAGGCGTAGTTCTTGTCCAGGCCGCCCCAGGCGCGCAGTGACTCCAGCAGCTTTTCCTGGTCCTCCTTGCCCACCGTTCCGTCCAGCGCCCGCTGGTTGGTCAGCTTGGCCAGCAGCTCCGCCACATGGCCGTGGTAGTCGGCCTGGATCTCGCGGAAGCGCTGCGGCTTGCCGCCGTAGGCTTTGCTCGAATGAAGATAGGCGTTGTAATTGACCTGGTTGAACGGCTCCAGCGCCACGCCGTAGCGGTGGCAGTAATCCAGCACGGCGCGGTGGTGATAGGGAATGCGCCAGGGACCGGGGTTGATGTACAGCCCGGGATCGAAGCCCACCGTCTGCTTGAAGCCGCCCAATTCGGTGTAGGTGTCGCCGCCACGCAGGGACCAGCTGCGGCCGCCCGCCTTTTCCCGGTATTCCAGCACCTGGACCTTGTAACCCGCCTTGCGCAGCTCGATGGCCGCGACCAGGCCGGCCACGCCGGCCCCCAGGATCAGGATGGAGGCGCCCTTGGCGTCGCCGTCCAGCTTGATGGGGCCGGTGTAGGTGGTCTCCGCCGCCAGGCCCAGGCTGGTGGCCGCCTGATACATCACGGCGCTGCCCGCCACCGTGCCGATCATGGCCAGCAGGTCGCGCCTTTTCATGTCCCTAAAACCCATGCCCGTTCCGCCTCCGTTATTTTGGCAAGGCGGCGAGTCTCCCTGTTTATTTTTGCCCCGGCGGCAAGGTCGCCTGGTTACCCAAACCCCTCGTGGGGGCCAGGACGCCAGCGGCCGAACGCGATGGGAAGCGCCGGGTTGGATGGTTCATTTGATTGGATGAACTGCCCGGTTCACCCCGCTTCCATGGAATTTCCCTGACAGGCCGCCGACCCCGGTGAAACCGCGTCCAACGGCGGGTTTCAGCGTTGCATGGGCCGGCGGGGCTGTCAACGGATGGTGCCGATGCGGATGGCGCCGATTCCGGGCTTACTCGGTCAGGGTGGCGGCGTAGCTTTGGATACCGCCGCTGGCCGGCTGATAGATGCCGATCAGCGTGTTCTCCAGGATGGAATTGGCGGTGCAGAGGCCGGTGGTGGCGGGATTGGTGCTGGCGAACCAGCGCGCGGGCCCGAAGCCGCCATCCTTCAGACGCTCGACATGGGCGAAGGCCGCCCCGGCGTCGCCGGTGGCCGCCAAGGCGAAGCCGCCGGGGACGCCGGTGATGCCCTCGAAATGGGTGATGAGGCCGGGCTTGCCCTCATAGCTCAGCTTCGTGATGTTGCTAAGGGCGCCGGTGGTCGGGTCGTAATCGGCCAGCAAGCCCACGTTCACGCCCGTGCCGTCCTTGTAGCCGCCGGCCACCGTGTAGGCGGCGGGGCCCTCGGCGCTGTTTTGCCAAATACCGTACAGCGTGGCCAGGGCGCCAATGTCCAGCACCTGAACGGCGCCGGTCTTCAGATTGTAGATGAAGCCGTTGCCCGAGCCCGGCTGGCCCGCCAGGTCATAGTTGCCCACGACCAGGTCGCCCATGGTGCTGTGGGGAATGGTGTTGGACACGGTGCCGCCGGCCACGTCCGAAGGCACCGTGATCTGGGTCCAGGCGCCGGACCCGTCCGTGGCGCCCTGGTACATCATGCCGTGGTCGGCCTCGCCGCCCGCGCTGTACTTGTAGCTGCCCACCGCCCGGATGTCGCCCTTGCCCAGCGTGGGGTCGAACAGGGGGGTGTTGGGGCCGTAGAAAATGGATGAGGTGACGGTCTGCCCCGCAAAGGTGGGCGTCAGGAAGATGTAGCCGTCGCTG
The DNA here is from genome assembly GCF_034427435.1 of Nitrospirillum goiasense. Classification (NCBI taxonomy): domain Bacteria; kingdom Pseudomonadati; phylum Pseudomonadota; class Alphaproteobacteria; order Rhodospirillales; family Azospirillaceae; genus Nitrospirillum; species Nitrospirillum goiasense. The sequence continues at coordinate 1,561,094 of NZ_JAXQNP010000002.1, forward strand.
TCGGTGGGGGACAGCGGCCCGCGGTACAGCAGGCCTTGCGGCGGTGCGCCCGCGCTGGTCTCATAGCTGCCGGTGATGACGACCGGATGGCCGTCACCGCCGTCCTGACGAATGCCAGTGACGGAGTAATTGGGGGCGAAGATATCGGTGTAGGTGACGGTCGGCGTGCTCATGGTGGGCGTCTCTCGTCATGGTTGTGGCGCTGGCGCCTATATACACGAGCGCACACCTAAAACTTTTTCTCTTTAGGATAGAAAACCCAAATCCGAGACGCGTGAGAAATTCAGGCTTGCAAATGAGAATGACTATCATTATTGATGGTGCCACACGCTGACGGACGCGGCTTAGGGGACTGGACGCCGCCGCGATCGCCAGTGTCGAGGTCGCGGTCTAACGCCCCGCCGTCCTCGGCGATGCCTGCCTTCCCGCCTGTGACTGCCCAAGGATTTCCGTCATGGCCTCCACCCGCAGCGCCTTAACCCGAAGCTCGGCCCGTTTTGCCGCGACCGCTCTGGTCGGCGCCGCCTTCCTGGCCAACGGTGTGGCCCGCGCGGCGTCCCACGACATCGCCAGTTTCATCAAGCAGCATGACCGCGATGGCGATGGCGTGGTCACCGCCCAGGAATACCAGGCGGTACGGGACCAGCAGTTCGCGGCGCTGGACGCCAACGGCGACGGCTGGGTGAGCGAGGCGGAATACACCGCCGAGTTCGAGGCGCGCCTGACCAAGGAAAACGTGCCGGCGGAACGCAAGGCCCAGCAGCTGAAGCAGACCCATATCCGCTTCGTCGCCATCGACCTGGACGGGGACCAGAAGATGTCGCGGGAGGAGTTCATGGCGTCGGGCTGGCGCATGTTCGGCTTCCACGACAAGAACGGCGACCAGAAGGTGGACCGGGCCGACGTTGCCCTGGCGGCGGCTTTCAAACCCCTGCTGGATCAGGCCCAGTCTGACAAAGCGGCGGCCGACAAGACGGCGGAGGCGGCCAGCAAGGCGCCCTGAATGTGTTTCTGAGTTCCTATCGGTGCCTGGGGCCTGGACGATGCGGAGTCCACGCCCCCGTTTAGACAGGGCACCGACCAGCCGGTCGGCGGCGTGCTAGTCGTGTGGCGCGACGGGCGGAATGGCGGCCTCCTTTCCCCTTCCGTCGACCGGCTCTTTTTATCGGGTCCTGGGATCATCTCCCAGGGCCCCATTGCCTGACACTTGCAAGCCCCGAAGCCGTATGAGCCTGAAAACGCATCGGGAGAGGCCCATGACGAAAAGCGGGAGGCCTAATATCGCGAGAATGACGGGCAGAGGCGTCCTGCCGACCAGGGGCCAATTCGGTTGGCCGGCAACGAGCCAGGCGAGGGCGCCAAACGGCCAGACGACGAAAACCACCGCAATCATATCCGCCAGCGTCTTCACGATCGCTCCGGTGTAAAAAGTCAGCGGCAGACCGAATAGAGTCAGCAGGATTCCACCAAGGATGGCCACGATGGGGAGTGGCAGCGAGCCGGCCATGGGCCAGTTGGGGGCGACGGCCATGAGCCAAGCCAAAGCCAAAAGCGGCGACAACATAAAAATCGCCGATAGCCAATTCACTGCCGTCTTCATGGTTGGCCCGCCGGGTCCATCCGCCTTTTTCTTTTAATCGAGGGGCATCAAGGCCACTTCACCTCGGGCGGCAGGCTCATCAGGATGGCCTCGATGTTGCCGCCGGTCTTCAGGCCGAAGAGGGTGCCCCGGTCGTGGAGCAGGTTGAACTCGACATAGCGGCCCCGGCGCACGAGCTGGTGGTGGCGCTGCGCCTCGGTCCAGGGCAGGTGCATGCGGCGGCGCACGATCTGGGGATAGACCTCCAGGAAGGCCTGGCCCACGGCCTTGGTGAAGGCGAAGTCGGCTTCCCAGTCGCCGGTGTCGTGCCGGTCGTAGAAGATGCCGCCGATGCCGCGCGGCTCATTGCGGTGGGGCAGGAAGAAGTAGCGGTCGCACCACTCCTTGAAGCGGGCGTAGTAGTCGGCGCCATGCGCGTCGCAGGCCGCCTTCAACGCCGCGTGGAAGGTGGCGGCGTCCTCCGCCGTTTCGGCGCTGTCCAGGAACATGGGCGTCAGGTCTGAGCCGCCGCCGAACCAGGCCTCCTGCGTCACCAGGTGGCGGGTGTTCATATGGACCGCCGGCACCAGGGGGCTGCGCATGTGCGCCACCAGGCTGATGCCGCTGGCCCAGAACTGGCCGGTGGCCCCGGCCCCAGGAATCTGGGCGCGGAATTCCTCGCTGAAGGTGCCGTGGACGGTGGAGATGTTGACGCCCACCTTCTCGAACACCCGGCCGCGCATCAGCGACATGACACCGCCGCCGCCCTTGGTCTGGCCATCCGCATCCGGGCGGTCCCACGACTTGCGCTCGAACCGTCCAGGCGCGCCCTCGCCATAGGCGGGCAGGTCGGCCGCCTCATCCTCGATGGCCTCGAAGGCGGCGCAGATGCGGTCGCGCAGGTCCTGGAACCAGGCGGCGGCCCGCGCCTTGCGCTGCTCGGCGAGGGGGGCGTCGCCCGCCTGCGCGTGCGGGGACAGGGGGCTGGCGGACAGAGGGATGTCGGTCATCGGTCGGGGTTCCGGAGTGGGTCAGCGGGGCCAGGCGTCCAGCTGGCGTATGGCCTCACCCACCACCATGGCGGCGGCCATGGCGACGTTGAGGGAGCGCAAGCCCGGGCGCATGGGAATGGCGAGGCGCGCGTCGGCGGCGGTGTGAACCTCCTCCGGCACGCCGGCCGATTCCCGGCCCAGCAGCAGGATGTCGTCCGACTGGAAGACGAAATCGGTGTAACACACGGCGGCCCGGGTGGTCAGCAGCAGCAGGCGCGGCATGAGCGCACCCTGTGCCGCACCCTGCTTGGGGCGGGGCTGCCCTGCGTCACCCCCGGATTGACCGTTCGCCCGCCGACGGGTCTCGAACGCCGCCCAGGACGTGTGGCGCACCAGGTCCACACCCTCTAGGTAGTCCATGCCCGACCGGCGCAGGCGTTTATCGTCCAAAACGAATCCACACGGCTCGATGATGTCGATGCCCACATTCAAGCAGGCGCCAAGGCGCATCAAGGTTCCGGCGTTCTGGGGGATGTCAGGTTGGTAAAGGGCGATGCGCACGGGAAAGTAGTCCGGTAAGGTGTTGGAAAGACTAGCTCTTCGGCCGCCAAACCTTTCGTTTGTGCAGCTAAGAATAGAGCCGGGGCTGCATTCACACGCTTCCCAAGCCACGGGGGCGCATGTATATGGATTTACCGCGACCGGACAAGACGCCGGCCGTCAACCTTATTCTCGGGTGCACCTGCGCAAGGCAGGTTCGCTCAGCATAAGGTTATAACAATATTGGGAAACCCTTGTGAGGCGGGCGCCGGGGCGTTTTCAGGTGCCCCTGACTTCGAGGAGAAGCTTGGTATGGCGGACACGACCCAAACGGCCGGTCACGGGCCGGGGAGCGGCTCTCACAGCGGCGGGGATCCTACACGTCGCGACTTTATCTATCTTGCTGCCGCCGCGACCGGTGTCGTGGGCGCCGCCGTCACGGCTTGGCCCTTCATCGACAGCCTGAATCCCGCGGCGGATACCCTGGCCCTGGCCAGCACCGACGTGGATCTGACGCCGGTGCAGGTGGGCCAATCCATCACCGTCACCTGGCGCGGCAAGCCGGTGTTCATCCGCCACCGCACGCCTGAGGAAATCAAGTCGGCCGTGGACGTGAACGTCTCCGAATTGCGCGACCCCCAGACGGACGCCTCCCGCGCCAAGAAGCCGGAATGGCTGATCGTCGTCGGCATCTGCACCCACCTGGGCTGTATCCCGCTGGGCCAGAAGAATTCCGATCCCCGTGGCGAGTACGGCGGCTGGTTCTGCCCCTGCCATGGTTCGGTCTACGACACGTCCGGCCGCATCCGCAAGGGTCCCGCGCCGCGTAACCTGGAAGTGCCCAGCTACGCGTTCAAGACCGACACTTCGATCCGTATCGGCTAAGCCGGACCCCCAGGGAGCGAGAAATGGCTCACGGCCCTTCATCCTCTTTCAAAAACCCGGTGGTCAACTGGCTCGACCAGCGGCTGCCGATCTTCACCATGATCCAGAAGGAATACGGGGTGTTTCCCACCCCGCGTAACTTCAACTACTTCTGGAACTTCGGTGCCATCGCCATGATCATGCTGGTGACGATGATCGTCTCCGGCATCGTGCTGGCGATGCATTACACGCCCAACACCAACCTGGCCTTCAACTCCGTCGAGCGCATCATGCGCGACGTGAACTTCGGCTGGTTGATCCGCTACATCCACATGAACGGCGCGTCGTTCTTCTTCATCGCCGTTTATATCCACATCTTCCGCGGTCTCTACTACGGCTCCTACAAGAAGCCGCGTGAGCTGCTGTGGATGATCGGTGTGGTGATCTTCCTGCTGATGATGGCCACGGCCTTCATGGGGTACGTGCTGCCGTGGGGCCAGATGAGCTTCTGGGGCGCCACCGTCATCACCAACCTGTTCTCGGCCCTGCCGCTGGTGGGCCAGGACATCGTGACCCTGCTGTGGGGCGGCTTCTCCGTCGACAACCCGACGCTGAACCGCTTCTTCGCCCTGCACTACCTGCTGCCCTTCGTCATTGCCGCGGTCGTGTTCCTGCACGTCGCGGCCCTGCACATCACCGGGTCCAACAACCCGCTGGGTGTGGAGCCCAAGGGCCCGCAGGACACGCTGCCCTTCCACCCCTACTACACGGTGAAGGACAGCTTCGGCACGGTGGTGTACCTGGCCATCTTCGCCGCCTTCGTCTTCTACGCCCCCAACTTCTTCGGCGAGCCGGACAACTACATCCAGGCGAACCCGATGGTGACCCCGCCGCACATCGTGCCGGAGTGGTACTTCCTGCCCTACTACGCGATCCTGCGCTCCATCACCTTCGACATCTCCATCCCCTTCACCGGGTTGAAGCTGATCGAGGCCAAGCTGGGCGGCGTCATCGCCATGTTCGGCTCCATCGCCATCCTGTTCGTCCTGCCCTGGCTGGACACCTCGCCGGTGCGCAGCGCCCGCTTCCGTCCCATCTTCAAGAAGGGCATCCTGGCCTTCCTGGTCGCCTTCTTCCTGCTGATGTACGTGGGCGCCCAGACGGCCGACGCCGCCTGGCACCTGGGGGGCCTGGAAATCCCGCTGGTCTATGTCGGCCAGTTCGCCACCCTCGTCTACTTCGGCTTCTTCCTCTCGCTGCCGTTCGTCGGCCTGATCGAGAAGCCCCTGCCGCTGCCGGCCAGCATCGCCAAGCCCGTCCTGGGTGGTGGGGCCACCGCCGCCGGTGCCGCCGCCAAGCCGATGGAGAAAGCCTGATGCGTCGTCTTCGGTCCCTGATCCTTGCCGGTCTCGTCGCCGTCGCTGCGGCCGCCCCCGCGGTCGCCAGCGAAGAGATGGAGTACCCGAAGAACGAGTGGAGCCACGGTGCCGTCACCCGCGGTTTCAGCAACATCTTCGGCACCTTCGACCGCAAGGCGCTGCAGCGCGGCTTCCAGGTCTACAAGGAAGTCTGCTCCGCCTGCCATTCCATGAACCTGCTGTCGTACCGCAACCTCAGCGCGCTGGGGTACAACGAGGCGGAGATCACCGCCATCGCCGCCGGCTACGACATGACCGACGGGCCCAATGACGAGGGTGAGATGTTCACCCGCAAGGGCGTGCCGGCCGACCACTTCAAGGCCCCGTTCCCCAACGAGAAGGCCGCCGCCGCCGCCAACGGCGGCAAGGCCCCGCCGGACCTGTCGCTGATCGTGAAGGCGCGCAAGGGGGGTGAGGATTACATCGTCGCCCTGATGACGGGCTTCGAGCCGGCCCCGGCCGGCTTCACCGTCCCGTCGGGCGGCAACTACAACAAGGCCTTCCCCGGCCATGTCATCGCCATGCCGCCGCCCCTGTCGGACGGTGGCGTTACCTTCGCCGACGGCACCAAGGCCACGGTGGAGCAGCAGGCCAAGGACGTGGCCACCTTCCTCGCTTGGGCCGCCGAGCCCAACCTGGAAGCCCGCCACGAAATGGGCCTGAAGGTCATGATCTTCCTGATCGTGCTGGCCGGCATCCTCTATGCCGCCAAGCGCGCCGTGTGGGCGGACCAGCACTAAGCCGGTCCCCTGATGGGAAAGTGAAAAGGGCGCCTCGGGATGACCGGGGCGCCCTTTCTTATTTGGCGGGGAATCGATCAGATCTTGGCCGGGCAGGCGGCGTCGAAGGGGCGCAGCCGCTCCTCCGTCATGGGGTGGGATCTCAGCCAGCTTGGGATGGCGCCATCCCCGCCCGCCCCCTTCACTGCGGGACTGGCCACGATTTTGCGCAAGGCGCGGGCAAAGGCGCAGGGGCTGCGCCCATCCCGCGTCAGCCAGGCGAGGGCTGCGGCGTCCGCCTCCGCTTCGAAGCCCCGGGTGTAGTGCAGCGTGGTCAACAGCACCGGCGTCGCCAGCAGAAGCTGACCTGCGCTGCCCATGTCGCCCAGCGTGGCGGCGGCCAGCACGGACATGCCACTGGCGCGCAAGGCCATGCGCAGGCCGTGGCGATGCTGCACATGACCCACCTCATGTGCCAGCACGGCCGCGATTTCCTCGTCATCCAGCAGGTCCACCAGTTGGTCCGTGACGACGATGTCGCCGCCGGGCAAAGCGAAGGCGTTGGGGCCGATGATGGGGGAATTCAGAAAAGACAGCCAGTAATGGGCTGCGTTATCCGGGCCCACCATTGCGGCCAGGGTGCGCTGCAACGCCTTCTGCCGCTCCAACGGCACCTTGGTGTCCGTATCCTTGCCTTGCAGGAGGAGTTGCAGGGCCTGGTCGCTGATGCTCCGCTCCACTTCAAGCGGGACCATGTCGGCAACTTGGTCGGCGGCCAGGGGCACGCCCCAGAACCAAGTGGCAGCGCCGGCCGCCAGGATGACCGGCAGGGACAGGAGTGCGACGCGCCATGACTTTTCCAACCGGTCGCGCCAACCTTCGCGGTGGCCCAGTGTCTCGGCCAGCACCCGTCCCCCATCGAGCATTTCAAGCACGCGGCCGTCAGCCAGCCGGAAGCGCCAGCAATTGCCGCCCACAGGCGGTACGATGGTGATTACAGGCGCGGGTATGAACTCCATTCCCAGATGCAGGCCCTCGGCGCTGGCGGTTACCGGTACCGTCACCGCGCGGGAGGAGCCGGCGACGACCAAGCGGCCGGTGAATTGGGGCGGGGTTTCCGCCATGGCAGGCTGCGTCAAAATCCGATTCCCACGTCGATGTCGAACAGGGACGAGACTTGGTCGCCCACAGCGTCGGGTGTCTTGCCGGTGCTGTCTGTGAAGTGATTCAAGCCGTTGGGTGCCCGCAGGGTGATGCGTTCCAGCATGTAACGGGCGGTACGGCAACGCACCCAGGGATAGGCCAGCCCCACGGTGCAACCCAACAGCAGGACGTTGGTGAGGTAAAGCCCCAGCAATTCCGCCCGCTCCCAAGCTACGTCGACATGCACGGCGTCCGCCCCGCTGCCCAGCGTCGTGTTCGCGTACGCCGTCTTGTGCATGAGCGCGCCGCCCAGCGCGACCAGGATGACGCCGGCGCCATAGGTGAAGGGCAGGCTGGCGAGCGGCGCCAGCTGTGGTCCCAGGATATTGACCAACACCAGGATCGTCAGAACGGCCAGCAGGCTCAAGGGAATGAAGATCGCCAGCAGCAACAGCGCAATTTTGTAAAACTGCCGTGTCGCAGGCACCATGCGCAGGGGGGTGTCGCCATAATGGCAATTATCAATGCGCCACCGATGCTGCTGATGCAGAACGTAGGGGTAGAGCAGGCCCCCCGTGAACACGCTCAGGAACGGCAGTCCCAGATAACATATGTACGCCCCCTTCAGGGCGTCCGGCGCATGGGAAAAGCCGAACCGCACGCCCCGGTAGGAGGTGACGCGCAGGCGGAAGCGTAAGGCCCGGACGGCCATCCAGGGCATCAGTAGCAGAAACACGCCCAGAGGGATGAACGCGTAGAGCGATTGCTGGTGATTCAGGATGACGTACGGCACCAGCAGGCACAAAGCGATGGCCCGGCCGATCAGGATGGCTAAAGGCGCGCCATGATACCCAAAGCGCGAACCATCCAACTCCGTCGCCTCGTGGAAATAGCGCTGGGTCCGCACCTTGGCCCAGGCGGAATAAACGCCCAGGGTGACGATGGACAGCAATACGTTCACGATCCAGATCGGGAAATACTCGCGGCCTGTTCCGTGGAAGCGGAAGGTGTACAGCTCGCGATGCGCCGGGTAGTCTGCGGCGCTGGACACATCGACAGAGTCAGGCATTGTTCCCCCATGTGCTGGCGCGGCCACTTCCCCAAAAGCAAGCCACGTCACCACTCTAACGTAATTTTATGTAAGCGATACACGCGCCGGATGAGCCGTTGCATGAATTCGGCAATCCTTGAAGGATGGGCGGCATGGGTGTGCTGACGGCGGCGGAGGTCTTGGCCTTTTGGTTCGGGGATCTGACGCCGGACGATTGGTTCGAGGGCGGGGCGGACATCGATGCGCGCGTCCGCGACCGGCTGGCCGACAGCTACCACGCGGCGGCCGAGGGGGCGCTGGACGCCTGGGCCGGCACGTCGGACGGGGCCTTGGCCTTGCTGATCCTGCTGGACCAGGTGCCGCGCAACATCTTCCGGGGTGACGCCCTGGCCTTCGCCACGGACGGGCGGGCGCAAGAACTGGCCACCCGCGCCGTGGCCCGGGCGCAGGATTTGGAACAGCCGGTGGAGCGGCGTGTCTTCTTCTACCTGCCGTTCGAGCATGCCGAGGAGATCGTGCTGCAGGATTGCTGCGTCGCCCTGGTGGCGGAGCGCATCGGGGCCGGCGATCACCTGGACCATGCCGAGCGGCATCGCGAGGTCATCCGCCGCTTCGGCCGCTTCCCCCACCGCAACGGCATCCTGGGCCGCGCCTGCACGGCGGCGGAACGGGAGTATCTGGACCAGCCGGGGGCCGGCTTCTGACGGAGGGGGTGCGGCGGACAGCCGCAGGCCATCCCGCAGATGGGCACGTCCTAAAGTGGTTCTATGACCGATCCGTCATCGCCGTTACCATCCCCACCGAAGGGTTCGACCGGACCCATCGCGGGGAGCATGAGATGAACGCGTACACCAAGGCACTGACCTTGAATGGAATTTTAATGGGTGTCGGTCTGGGGCTGCTGTTGGGGGCCAGCGTCCCGGCCTGGGCCGCCGCGACGCCGGAGCAGGTGAAGAAGGCGGTGGACGCCGGTGACCTGCCGGCGGCCGAACACATGCTGCGCGACGCCATCCGCGAGCATGGCGACAGCGCCCGCGCCCATTATGAGTTGGGCGAGGTGCTGGGCATGGAGGGCCTGCACCAGGACGCCGTGGGCGAACTGGAACTGGCCCGCAAGATCGACCCGACCCTGCATTTCGCGCGCAGCCCGGAGACGTTCCAGCAGCATCTGGCGCGCGAACAGTCCTTCCTGAAGCCGGCGGCGGCGGAACCCGCCCCGGCGCCCAAGCCCACCCCGGAGCCCAAGCTCGCCGCGCCCGTCGCGTCGCAGGCGGTGTCCCACCCGCCGGCCCCGGCACCCAAGCCCTCCGACGACGGCGGCATGACCGTCATCCTGGTGGTGGGTGGCCTCCTGCTGGCGGCCCTGGCCATCTTCATGGTGTTCCGCACCCGCCGCCCGGCCTATGGCGGCGGCTATCGCCCGGCCACCGGCCCGGTGCCGCCGCCCTATCCCCAATCGGCGCCCCCTGTCTACGGCCAGCCCGGCTATGCCCCGGTGGTGGTGCAGGACAACAGCGGCTCCGGCTTCCTGACCGGCATGGTCGTGGGGGAACTGATGTCCGGTGGCCATCGCCACGACACCGTGATCCACGAGACGGTGGTGAACAACGTCACGGAAAACCGGGTCTATGAGACGGAGCGCCGGCCGGACCCCAGCTTCAATTCCGGCAGCTCGTCCAGCGATGGCTGGGGCGGGTCGTCGGACGGCGGTGCGTCGTCCAGCAGCTTCGATAGCGGCAGCAGCAGCGACAGCAGCAACTGGTGAGGTTTCAGAAGAACGCGGCGGCGTAGGCCGGGTCGTACTGCATGGCGCCGACCCGGTTGCCCTCCGTGTCCTCCAGATAGATCAGGCGGCCCACGCCGTCGATGGTGTAGGGCGGCATCGCGATGGTGCCGCCATGGGCCGTCACCTTGGCCATGATGGCGTCCAGGTCATCCACGCCCACGGTGCATTCAAAGCCCTTCATGCCCGTGCCGGTCACGGGTTCGTGCCGTTGCTGCAGGGCGCCGCCCACGGCCCGCTCCCCCTCCGCCCCGGTCTGGATCAGGTAAAAGCCCGGTGGCCCCCAGGGGGTGATGCGCCAGTCGAACACCGCCTCATAGAACGCCTTGGCGCGCTCCACATCCTCGGCATGGATGGCGAAGAAGCGCAGGTGGTTGGCCATGGGGACCTCCGTGGTGGGAATGACTGGATGATGCCGTAGGCGGGCTTGGCCGTCTTGCGCTAGGATGACGATCTATGTCGCAAAGGCGCCAACATGGCCGACCCCTTCCTCATCCGCAGCCTGGCCCTGACCTTCAGCGATGGCCATCGCCTGCACACGCACCGGCATGACTGGGGCCAACTGCTGTACGCCGCGCGCGGTGTCATGCGGGTGACGGCGGGCGACGTCGTCTGGCTGGTGCCGCCGGCGCAGGCGGTGTGGCTGCCCCCGGGGCCGGCCATGCGGTGGACATGCGCGGCGCCGTCGCCATGCGCACCCTGTACATCGCCCCCGCCCTGGCGGCCGACGCCGGCGCCTTGCCCGATGCCTTGCCCACCGCCTGCCAGGTGCTGGGCGTGGCGCCGCTGCTGCGCGAACTGATCCTGCATGTGGTGTCCGTGGGCATGCTGCGCGCCGATCACGCGGACCAGGCGCGGCTGGCGGGGGTGCTGATGGACCGGCTGGTGGCGGCGGAACGGCTGCCCCTGTCGCTGCCTTGGCCGCGCGACCGCCGGGCCCTGGCGGTGGCTGAACGCCTGCGCCGTGATCCCGCCGATGACTCCGACCTGGATGCGCTGGGCGCCGCCGCGGGCGCCAGCGCCCGCACCCTGCAACGCCTGTTCATGGAAGAGACGGGCCAGCGCTTCGGCGAATGGCGGCAGCGCCTGCGCGTGCTGCACGCCGCCAGCCTGCTGGGAAGCGGCCTGTCTGTCACGGAGGCCGGGCTGGAGGCGGGGTACGCCAGCACCAGCGCCTTCGTCAGCGCCTTCCGCCGCCGCCTGGGCGTGACGCCATCACGCTACCGCGCCCCCATCTCGGCCTCATAGGTCTGGCGCATGAAGTCGATGAAGGCGCGCAAGGGGGCCGGCACGTGGCGGCGGCTGGGATAGTAGAGATACGGGCCGGGGAAGGGGGGCAGCCAATCCTGCAACGCCGGCACCAGCCGCCCGGTGGCCAAGGACGGGGCCAGGAAACCTTCGAAGGTGCAGATCCAACCCAGTCCAGCCTCCGCCGCGCTGACGGCGATGGGCACGCTGTTTCCCACCAGGCGCCCGTCGGGCACGATACGCACCACCTCATCCCCCCGCTCGAACTCCCAGGGCAGGGCGGCGCCGTCGGCGAAGCGGTGGCGCAGGCAGGGGCGGCCGATCAGGTCGCGCGGATGACCGGGCAGACCCTCGCGCGCGATCAGGTCCGGTGATGCCGCCAGGACATAGCGCTGCGGCGGGCTGATGGGCACGGCCACCACGTCCTGGGCCAGCGCCTCGCCATAGCGGATGCCGGCGTCGAAGCCCTCGGCGAAGACATCGACGAAGGCGTTGTTCTCGATGATCTCCAGCGTGATGCCGGGATAGGCCGCGAGAAAACGGGGCACCAGCGGCGCCAGGGTCAGCGACGACACGACGACGGGCACGTTCAGGCGCAAGAGGCCCGTGGGCGTGTCGCGGAAGCTGTTCACCTCATCCAGCGACTCCGCCACCTCGGTGAACACTGGCGCCAGCCGGGCCACCAGCCGCTGGCCCGCCTCGGTCGGGGTGACGCTGCGCGTCGTGCGGTTCAGCAGGCGGACGCCCAAATCCTCCTCCAGCCGTTTCAGCGCCAGGCTGAGGGTGGAGGGGGCGACGCCCCGCTCCTTGGCGGCGCGGCGGAAGCTGCGGTGGCGGGCCACGGCCAGGAACAGGTCCAGGTCGGCCAGGTTGGGCGCGGGCATGGGGGCACCGTTGTTCGCTTGCCCGAACAGGGTATCGGTGTGGACGCGCCGGGCAAAGAGAAAGGCGGCCGGTATGACCCGCCGCCTTTCTCATTCCGTTAGCGAAACGGGCCTTCCGCCCGCCGCTCCGAGGTATCAGACATTAAACCGGAAATGGAAGATGTCGCCGTCGTTGACGACGTATTCCTTGCCTTCGATGCGCAGCTTGCCGGCATCCTTGGCGCCGGTTTCGCCGCCCAGGGTGACGTAGCTGTCGAAGTCCACCGTCTCGGCCTTGATGAAGCCGCGTTCGAAGTCGGTGTGGATGACCCCGGCGGCCTCCGGCGCCTTGGCGCCGCGGCGCACGGTCCAGGCGCGGGCTTCCTTCGGGCCGACGGTGAAGAAGGTCAGCAGGTTCAAAAGGCCGTAGCCGGCGCGGATCAGGCGGTTCAGGCCCGGCTCCTCCAGCCCCAGGGAGGACAGGTACTCGGCCTTGTCCTCATCGCTCAACTGCGCCAGTTCCGATTCGATGGCGGCGGAGATGACGACCGACACGGCACCCTGGGCCTTGGCCATCTCGGCCACCTTGGCCGACAGGCTGTTGCCGGTGGCGGCGGACGCCTCTTCGACATTGCAGACGTACAGCACGGGCTTGGCGGTCAGCAGCTGGAGCTGGCGCCAATACGGCCGCTCCTCCTCCGACACCTCGGCCACGCGGGCGGGCTTGCCGTCGCGCAGCACGACCAGCGCGCGCTCGATCAGGTCGGCGAAGATCTTCGATTCCTTGTCGCCGCCCTTGGCCTTCTTCTGCAGCGCGGGCAGGCGCTTCTCCAGGCTGTCCATGTCGGACAGCATCAGCTCGGTCTCCACCGTCTCCGCGTCGCGGGTGGGGTCGATGGAACCTTCGACATGGGTGATGTCGCCATCCTCGAAGCAGCGCAGCACATGGACGATGGCGTCCACTTCGCGGATGTTGGCCAGGAACTGGTTGCCCAGGCCTTCACCCTTGGAGGCGCCGCGCACCAGGCCGGCGATGTCCACGAACTCCAACTGGGTGGGGACGGTCTTCTGCGACTTGGCGATGGTCGCCAGCTTGTCCAGGCGCGGGTCGGGCACGCCGACGCGGCCCACATTGGGCTCGATGGTGCAGAAGGGGTAATTGGCCGCTTCCGCCGCCGCCGTGCTGGTCAGCGCGTTGAACAGGGTCGACTTGCCGACGTTGGGCAGGCCGACGATGCCGCAATTGAATCCCATGGGAATACTCTGGATGTAAGGGGCCGCTTTGGCCGCGTTTATCGGGCAAAGCCGGCCGGATTGCAAACCGCCGTTATGCAGATCCGCCATCGGCGGGATGGCCGTTCCCGGGCACCCAGCCGGCGGGCGCCATCTCGAACGCCTGGAACTCGAACGCCGGCGCCACGGTGCAGCCGACCAGGGTCCAGTCGCCCAGGGATTCGGCAGCCTGCCATTGCCCGGCCGGCACCACACCCTGGGGCCGCTGGCCGGCCAGCAGGTCGGTGCCCAGGATCAGCTCGGCCGTGGCCCGGCCGTCGGCGGACAGCGACAGGCGCAGGGGGGCGCCGGCATGCCAGTGCCACACCTCATCCGCATCCAGCACCCGGTGCCAGTGCGACCGCTCCCCCGCCTTCAGCAGGAAATAGATGGCGGTGGAGCTACCCCGGCCACCACCCGCTGGGGCGTGGCGGTAGGTTTCCACATAGTGCCCGCCCTCGGGATGGGGCTTGAGGCCCAGCAGGCGGATGATGCTGTCGGCGTCCAAGGGGACGTCCAAGGAGGTGGGCTCCATCGGCTCAGCCCCGCGGCGGCACGGTCAGGCGGAAGCTTTCCCGGTCCGATGCCTGGGTGAACCAAGTGGCCAGCTTGGGCGCCCGCTGACGCCAGTGGTCGCACTCCCACCGCAGGTCCAGGTAGGCCAGGGCGATCACCACCGACAGGGTGCCGATGGTCAGGCCCTGCAACTGGTCGACCTCGGTTTCCAGCAGGTCCACGGCGCGGGTCATGGCCTGGCGCTGGCGGTCCGTCCAACTGGCGGAGCGCAGGTTCTCCGGCCGCAGGCCCTCCATGCGGCGCAGGATGGCGGCGTCGCACATGCCGTCGGCGATGGCCTGCTGCCGCAGCGCCAGCCAGCGCGCCGGCCCCGCCGCCGGGAACAAGGGCTGCCCCACCGTGCCCAGGCTGTCCAGGTATTCGGCGACGACCGGGCTGTCGAACAGGGTCAGGCCGTCATCCGTCACCAGGGTCGGAATCTTGCCCAGGGGGTTCAGGGTGGGCACCACCGTTTCCGGCGACCAGACATCGGTGGGCGACAGGTCGATCCGGGACGCCAGTCCCCGCTCATGGGCGACCATCAGCGCCTTGCGCACGAAGGGGGACGTCTGGCTGTAGAAGAGCTTCATGAGGCGGGCTTTCGGGAAAGGCTGGAACGCAAGGGCTTCTTATCCCCGGAAATCGTCTTTCCGGCGGCGGATTTCGGCGAAGACGGCCACCGGGTCGCCACCCTCCAACCCCACGGCGGCGGCCAGGGCGGGCAGGTCGGCGCGCAGGAAGGGGTTGGTCGCCCGCTCCACGGCCAGGGTGGTGGGCAGGGTGGGGCGGTCGTCGGCGCGCAGGGCGGTGACCTCCCGCATGCGGGCCGCCAAGTCGGCGTTGTCCGGCTCCAGCGTCAGGGCGAAGCGCCCGTTGCCGGCCGTGTATTCGTGGGCGCAATAAACAGTGGTTTCGGGCGGCAGGGCGCGCAGCCGGGTGAGGGAGTGCCACATCTGCGCCGGCGTGCCCTCGAACAGGCGTCCGCAGCCCATGGAGAACAGCGTGTCGCCGGAGAACAGCACGGCGTCCTCCCCCCATGGTAGGCGATGTGGCCCCGCGTATGTCCGGGCACGTCGATGCCAATGAAGGGACAGGCGCCGATGGTGAAGTGGTCGCCATCGGCGATGGCGCGGTCGATGCCGGGAATACGGTCCCGGTCGGCGGCGGGGCCGATGATGGTGGCGCCGTGGCGCGCCTTCAGGTCCAGGTTGCCGCCGACATGGTCGCCATGGTGGTGGGTGTTGACGATCAGGTCCAGGGTCCAGCCGCGCCGCTCCAGCACCGCCGTCACCGGGGCGGCCTCAGCCGGGTCGACAACCGCCACCGTGCCCGTGGCGCCGCAGCGCAGCAGGTGGATGTAGTTGTCGCTGAGGGCGGGGATCAGCGCGACGTCCAGGCGGTTTTGGGGCGGTGTCATGGGCGCAAACCTATCGCAGCGTGGGATGTAATGCTAATCCTTGCGGCAACCGCCCGCACCATCGCTTGACAGGGCGCCAACGCCGGGATTGCCTACACGGGAAGTCCCCCCTCAACCATACCCGAACCGAAACGGCTTATGAGTGATCTGCTGACGGCGGTGGCGATCTTTATGATGGTGGCGGGGCTGTCCTACCTCGCCGCCCTGGCCGTTTCCCATCTGGTTGAACGCCACCTGCACCTCAGCGAAGGGGTGGACCGGGTGGATGAGCGCTTCCAGGAGGCGAACATCCTGCATCGCAAGTTCGAGGACCGGGGCGCCAAGATCATGCCGCGCGTCGCCCGCCTGGACAACGCGCTGAAGTCCGCCCGCCGCCAGAACTACATGTCCACCCGCCGCGTCGCGGATTTGGAGGCCCGGCGCGACCAGTTGATCCGCGTGCTGGGGGAGGAGGAGGCCTTTTCCCGCCCCGGCCGGCCCGCCCGCCATTTCGTGGCGGCGGTGATCAACCGCCATGTGCAACGGGCCGTGCTGGAACAAAAGGAGGTGCTGGGCCTGTCGCGCAGCTGGGCGCGTACCCAGAACGTCCACGCCTGGGCCCCCAACGCCGCCGACGCCAAGACCTTGGTGGAAAGCTATTACCCCCATTCCATGGGCTTCCACATCATCGAGATCCGCGAGCCGTCGCAGGATGGCCCGGGGGATGAAGAGGGCGATGAGGTCATCCACGACGAGGCGGATGCCTCGCCCGCCCGGTCCTGAGCCTGCCCATGACCATCAGCTTTTCCCTGCTGTTCGGCATCGCCGCCGGTCTCACCGCCGCCGGCCAGGTGGCCAGCGCCACCGCCCGGCGCATCCGGCGCATGCGGCGCGACACCCGCGCGCGCCGCATGCAGGTGGAGGAGCTGTTCCAGACCGTGCGCGGCCAGGCCAAGCTGACCCTGGATCTGAAGCGCGAGGAGCGCAAGATGACGGCGGAGCTTGAGCAGTTGCGCAGCAGCGTCACGGAACATGACCGGCTGGCCGAGGCCCGGCGGGCGGATGAGGCCCTGCTGTATGTCTATGACGAGCGCCGCATGCCGAACGACAGCGGCTTCACCGTCACCATCAGCCATTCCAATTTCCAGATGGTGTCGCGGGGCGCACCGGAGCCGGTGGTGTCGTCCTGGCGTCTGGGGCGCCGCTACCTGGTGTGGGCGTCCAGCGCCAAGCTGGCCGTGTCCAAGACCTTGCAGCGCTTCCCGCCCGAGCGGGGCTATGCGGTCAAAGGCGGAGAACTCTACCCCACCGACCCGGAGGAGTTGTAGGACGGGTGGCGCAGGGTGTCGCAGGGCGATGCGTCGCCTTGCGGGGGGAATGTGCGCTTGTCTCCAAACGCCCTGCCATGGTCCCAGCCTTGCCCGCCTTCCGCCGCAATCCCGGTGCTGAATAAGGCCATCAACGGTCGCTTTCCTCCCATGGCCCCCTAATGGTGGCCGCCAATCGGGGTAGGGGCCGGACGGATGTTCCTCCTTCGGGATCAGCGTGACGCCATGTTGCTCAAGACAGTCTTCCTTCCCCTGACCGCCGCGGGCTTCGGCGCCGTGGCCGGGTTGTGGGACCTGACGTCCGCCAGCCTCGACGGCACCTTGGTCATGCTGGCCGTCGCGGGCTTCCTGCTGGCCGTGGCCGCGCCCCAGCAATGGGGCGTGTGGGTCCTGGTCATCGGCGTGGGCGTCCTGCTGGCCCATTTGGTGACCCCCGCCCGTCCCGGCATGCTGTTCGACCTGACGGTCGTGTCCGGCCTGGTGGCGGGGGCCGTGGCCCTGCTGCCGGCGGCGGTGGGGGCGGTGGTGGCCCTGGCCGTGCTGTGGGTCCTGCGCCCCGCGCTGCCGATCGGCCAATCCACGCAGGGCAGCCTATCGCCGGCCACCTTGGCGCACCGGGGGGCTGATGCCGCCCGCCGCGTGGCCGGCCGCGTGGCGACCTTCAACGGTAACTCCCTGGGCGGTGGTCCCCTGGGTGGGCGGGCCAGCCTGGATGCCGGCGACTGAGTCCTCGCACCACCACGCACCATCCGGTGGCACCACCTGGTGGACGTGTGGAAACGGTCCGGCGTCTGTCTTCAGGGCGTTTGTTGACAGCGTCATCGCGCCCACCCTACGGTCGCGCCGCCTCTCCCGCCGTTCCAGGGCGGGGATCGACACCATGCAACGCCGTAGGGACCATCCCATGAAAATTGCTGCCGCCGTCGCCTTCCTGGCCATCGCCGTCGCCGGTTCCGCCGCCGCCGATCCGGCCGGCGATCCCGTGAAGGGTGAAAAAGTCTTCCTGCGCTGCAAGGCTTGCCACAGCGCCGAAAAGGACGGCGCCGACAAGCTGGGCCCCAACTTGTGGGGCGTGGTCGGCCGCGCGTCCGGTAGCAAAGACGGCTTCAACTACTCCCCCGCCATGAAGGGCGCCGGCAAAACCTGGGATGCCGCCACGCTGGACACCTACCTGACCAATCCGCGGGCCTTGGTGCCGGGCAACCGCATGGCCTTCCCCGGCCTGCCCAACCCCCAGGACCGCGCCGACGTGATCGCCTATCTGTCGACCTTGAAGTAAGCGCCGGTATCCGGCCCTGATCCCAATGGGTCGGGGCCGGATCGTTGCGATCGCGCGACTGCTGCCGCCGCGACACAACCGCGGACATTCGCCGGAATGTGACTTTTGATCCCTTGACGGCGGGGGATGCTTTCGTGGGACTTTGCCTCCGCGTCAAGAACGAGCAGGCCGCCTGAACGGCCCGCCGTGGAGGGAATAGAGGGAGCCCATGACCAGCCGGATGTTACGCACGACCACCGCCATGGCGGTGGCGATGATGGCGTCTTTCGTCGGTTTCACCGCGCACGCGCAGCAATATTCCGCCGGCATCGTCTTCGGCGACAGCCTCAGCGATCCAGGCAATCTGGTGCCTTTGGGCTTGGCCCCGCCGCCGCCCTATTACAATGGCCGCTTTTCC
Organism: Nitrospirillum goiasense; assembly: GCF_034427435.1. Taxonomy (NCBI): domain Bacteria; kingdom Pseudomonadati; phylum Pseudomonadota; class Alphaproteobacteria; order Rhodospirillales; family Azospirillaceae; genus Nitrospirillum; species Nitrospirillum goiasense. Next base: position 1,579,521 of record NZ_JAXQNP010000002.1, read on the forward strand.
AACGGCCCGTTGTGGGATGAGAAGGTGGGCGCCCTGATCGGCGGCGTGCCGTTCAAGAGCTACGCCTATGGCGGCGCGCGGTCGACGGCCGAGCGGCCCATCGATTTCCTGAACCAGATCAACGCCTTCCTGGCGGCCAAGCCGACCATCACCAGCAGCCAGCTGTATTCCCTGTGGATCGGCGCCAACGACTATTTCCAATACGCCACCAGCGGCTCCACCGTGGATCCGGCGACGGAGGCGGCCACGGTGGTGGGCAACATCGGCACCGGCGCCAACAAGCTGATCGCCGCGGGCGCCCGTAATTTCCTGATTTTCAACCTGCCCAATCTGGGCAACACCCCCTCCATCTCGGCGCAGGGGGCGGCGGCGGCGCTGCAGGCCAACCAGCTGACGGCCATCCACAACGCCGACGTGCTGAACCTGACCAAGAGCCTGAACGGCACCAACGGCGCCCGGGTCATCCTGGTCGACGTGAACACCATCTTCAGCATGATCCAGGCCAACCCGTCGGCCTATGGCATCACCGACGCCACCCATTCCTGCCTGCTGGGCGGCAAGGCCACCGGCTACTGCACCGCGTCCAACATCAACACCATGCTGTTCTGGGATGATGTGCATCCCACCACCACCGGCCATACCCTGGTGGCGGAGTATGTGGCGGGCACCCTGACCACGGTGCTGCAGGCGCCCCAGGCCGCCGTGGCCGCCACGCAGTTGAACTTCATCGCCGATGACGGCATGACCGGCGCTGTCCGCGCCCGCCTGAACGGCATCCGCTCCGGCACCGGCGTGGCCGGTGTGGGTGGCGGCATGGGGACCGGCACCTCGACCGGCCGCGACGGCCGCGTCGGCGTGTTCCTCTACGGCAACTACGGCACCGGTGACCGCGACGCCATCGCCGGCCAGATGGGCTATAATTACGACAGCTACACCGGTGCCTTGGGCGTCGATTACCGGGTGTCGGACACCGTCACCACCGGCATCGCGCTGGGCTATGGCGACAACCGCATGCGCTTCCAGAACAATTTCGGGAAGGATGAGCTGCATGCCTACAACCTGATGGCCTATGCCACGGCCAATATGGGCGCGTTCTACGCCGACGGCATGATCACCTACGGCTATGACGAGTTCACCCAGATGCAGCGCCAGACCGGCTTCGCGCCGCAGCCTTGGGGCAACGCCACGCCCAACGGCTCGACCTACGGCGCCAGCCTGTCGGGCGGATACAGCGTCAATCTGGGCAATGTGGCCCTGGGCCCCACGGCGGGCCTGCGCTACACCCGCGCCAGCATCCACAGCTATACGGAAAAGGATGCCGGCGCCCTGGCGATGAGCGTCCCGGACTTCGACGCCGAAAGCTTCCGCGCCCAGGCGGGCGGCCAGCTCGCCGTGCCTTTCGTGATGGGCGACGTGGTGGTGGCGCCGCAGATCCAGGCCGGCGTGCAGCATGAGTTCCTGAACTCCGGCCGCATCTTCCAGGCCACCCTGCCGGGTGGCCAGGTGGCGGAGACGGATGCGGGTGCCGGTAAGCGCACCTCCTACTACGGCGGCGGTGGCATCGCCATTCAGGCCAACGGCTTCAACGTCGCCGTCTCCTACCAGGGGACGTTCGACAATGGCGACCGCACCGACCATGCCGTCATGGGCCACATCCGCGTCGGCTTCTGAAGCCACAACAACAGCGCAAGGTTGACTAGGGGCGCGGGATATTCCCGCGCCTTTTTTATTGCTACCCTTGCCCAATCCGAACAATGACGCGAGGGGATGAGATCATGTCCCGTTTGCGGTTTCCTCTGGGCCTAGCCGCCTCTGCCCTGGCCGTGCCCTTGCTGACGGGGGCCGGCCCGTTGCCCGGTGTTCCCGCCGCCATTAACCCCGCTCAGGCCATTCTGGACACCGACCGCGCCTTCGCCGCCCAGGCGCGGGAAGTGGGGGTGGGGGCCGCGTTCCAGGCCTTTGCCGCCGAGGAGGTCACCCTGCTGAACCGGCCCCAGGCCAAGGTGGACCGGGCGGCGCTGGCCACCCTGTTCCCGGCGGGGCTGGAACTGGAATGGGCGCCGGAGGACGCCTCTGTCTCCGCCGACGGCACCCTGGGCTATAGTTGGGGCAAGGCCCGCTCCCGTCTCAAGAAGCCGGACGGCACGGTGGTGGAACGCCCGCCCGTGCGCTACGTCACCATCTGGCGCCGGGCCACCCGGGACGCCCCCTGGCGCTTCATCCTCGACGGCGGCACGGTCGATCCGGAATGGGAGGCGGCGCAGCCCAAGACGCGGTGATGGCCGGTCAGGTGATCGTTCGCCGCACATCCTTCAGCAAGATGTAAAGGTGATAAAGGTCAGTGGGCGACGGGGCGAAACCATACCGCTCATAGAAGCTGCGGGCCTCATCATCCTTGGCGTGAACAACAAGCGCGCGTATGCCCGCGAGGTCCGCCGCCCGGAGCGTCCGCGTCATCGCATCCTTCAGCAGCCCAGAGCCCAGCCTTTGGCCCTGGCAATCCGTCGCCACGGCCAACCGGGCCAGCACCATGACGGGGATCGGATGGCGGGCCATGCCCTTGGTCAGTCGCTCGGCCGCTTCCGCATGGGCGATTTCACCGACGGCAAGGCTGTAGAAGCCGACGACACGATCACCTTTCAAGGCAAGATAGGTGTTTGAGGCGCCGGCTTGTTGGCTTTGCGTGGCATGACGGATCAGGAAACGGTTGAGTGCCTCCCGGCCGCAGTCGAAGCCCTCGACGCCATGGGTCCGGTCGAGCTTTTCGATACGCAATCCGTTCATTCGTTGGAAGGCCGCTCGAACACGCTCGGTTCGGTGAGGAGGGCTTTCAGTTCCGCGATTGGTTTGGCCGGGGCATCCAAGGCGTCCTGAAACGCCTGCCACCTTTCGGCATCCAGATCGAAGCGCGTACGATCCGGCAGCGTTTCCGCCGCCCGGGCCAGCGCGCTCTCTATCACGAACTCACTGACAGAGCGGGAGGTGGCGCTGGCCGCCAGCTGCAGCGTGCGCTTGGCACTTGGGGTCAGCCTCAGGTCCAGCTTCTGGGTGCGGGGGCCGGTTTTGGCCATCGGATATCTCCTTGACTCCGATTTATGCCAAAACCGCCCGACAGTGTCATGACAAAAGGTGGCCCGCCAGATCAATGCGCCGCGAAGGTCCGCTTCTGCGCCCGCTTGACCTCGCCTTCGAACAGGCGGGGGAACAGGCGGTAGAGCGTGGCGGCGATGGCGGGCAGCAGGATGATGGCGCCCAACATGTTGGCGATGAAGACGAAGGTCAGCAGCTCGCCCATGTTGGCCTGGAACTTCAGGGCGGAGAAGGACCAGGTGGCGACGCCCACCGCCAGGGTGAGGGCGGTGAACAGGATGGAGCTGCCGGTTTCCTGCAAGGTCTTGTAGTAGGCCTCGGCGAAGCCCAGGCCGTGCTTCAGGTAGGATTGCAGGCGGTTGAAGATGTAGAGGCCGTAGTCCACGCCGATGCCCACGCCCAGGGCGGTGACGGGCAGGGTGCTGGTCTTCAGGCCGATCTTCAGCTCGGCCATCAACGCGTCGCACAGCACCGAGACGACGATCAGGGGCAGGACGGTGGCGATGGTGCCGACGACGGAGCGGAAGGTGATGGCGCAGAACACCAGCACGGTGGCGTAGACCCACAGCAGCATGGGCGTCTCGGCCGTCGTCACCGCCTGGTTGGTGGCGGCCATCACGCCGACGTTGCCCGTGGCCAGGCGGAAGTGGATGGGGCCCTTGTCACCGGCATCCGTGCCGTTGGCCTTGTTGTAGGCCTCCACCGCCTTGACCACGCGGTCGATGGTCTCCGCCTTATGGTCCTTGGTGAAGATCATGACCGGCATGACGGAGCAGTCGGCGTTCAGCAGGCCGGTGGACGTCTCGACGGGGGAGACGGCGCGCACCAGCACCTGGCTGTTGCGGGGTAGCACCCGCCAGTTCAGGTTGCCCTCGTTCCAGCCCATGTTGACGGTCTTCATGACCTGGGGCAGCGACAGGGTGGACTGCACCCCATCCACATTGCGGATCCGCCAGGCGAAGTCATCCACCTTCGAGATGACGTTGTAGTCGATGCAGCCGTTGGCCGGCGCCTCGGCGATGACCTGGATGATGTCCACGCCGATGGCGAAGTGGCTGGCGATGAAATCCGCATCCTTGTTGTAGCGGCTGTCCGGCCACAGCTCCGGCACGCCGGCCTCGGCGTCGCCGATGACGCGGCGGCCGGACTCGTGGTGCGCCCAAGCGAACACGGCCAGGCCGATCATCAGGGCGGGAATGGCGCCCTTGGGCCGGGCGAACACGGTGAAGACCTTCCACACCGCGTCGAAGCGGTCCACCTGGCCCGACACGCGCCGGCGGTAGCTGTCGCCCAGAGACAGGAAGGACAAGGCCACCGGCAGGATGACGAGGTGGGTGATGACGATGATGACCATGCCCACCGACGCCGACAGCGCCAGTTCCTGGATCATCTGGATCTTGACGATGCGGATGGTGAGGAAGGCGATGGCGTCGGCCACCAGGGCGCTGGTCCCCGGCACCAGCAGGCGCTGGAAGCTGATGCGGGCGGCGGAAAAGGCGTCGGCGCCCTTGCCGATCTCCTGCGTGATGGTGCCCACGTTCTGCACGCCGTGGCTGATGGCGATGGCGAACACCAGGAAGGGCACCAGGATGGACATGGGGTCCATGGCCAGGCCCATCAGCACCAGCAGGCCCAGTTGCCACACGACGGTGACGACCGACAGGGCCAGCAGCACGGCGGTCATGCGGAAGGACCGGCCGTAGACATAGACCAGGATGGCGGTGATGACGAAGGCGACGCCGAAGAAGCCGATGACGCCCACCGTGCCGTCGGCCACGTCGCCCATGGCCTTGGCGAAGCCGATGATGTGGATCTCGACGGTGTCGTCGGCGTACTTGGCGCGGATGGCCTCCAGCTTCTTGGCCACCTCCATGTAGTTCAGCTTGGCGCCGGTGCTGGGATCGCGGTCCAGCAACTGGATGCTGACCAATGCCGCGGTGAAGTCCTCCGCCACCAGGCGGCCCACCTGGCCCGATTTCAGGACGTTGCCGCGCACCACGTTCAGCCAGTCCGGCGTGGCCTGGAACTCCGCCGGGATGACGTTGCCGCCGCTGAACCCGTCCTCCACGATCTCGATGAAGCGGACGTTGGGGGTGAAGAGCGAGGTGACGCTGGCCCGGTCCACGCCGGGGATGAAGAACACCTCGTCCGTCACCTGCTTCAGCTTGGTGAAAAACTCCGGCGTGTAGATGTCGCCCTTCTTGACGCTCAGCGCCACCACCACCCGGTTGGCCCCGCCGAATTCCTTCTGATACTGCAGGAAGGTCTTCATGTAGGGGTGTTCTTGCGGCAACTGCTTCTCATAGGCCGTGTCCACCGCCAGGTGGCTGGCCTGCCAGGCGAAGAAGGCCGTGGCCAACGCGAACAGAACCAGCACCACCTGGCGGTGGCGGAAGATCACGGCGTCGAGGAAACGGGGCAGGGAGGTCATCGGGCACTCGGGGGAAACGGGGAAACCGGAAAGGGCGTAAGCGGCCGGGGGGCCGGACTGTCAGGCGGGAGCGTCAGGGCAGCGTGCCCGCCAGCTTGGGCCCCTCGTCGCCCAGCAGGACCAGGCTGCCATCGGCGCCCCGCACCGCGTCGGCCAGGGCCAGGCGATCCGGCCGATAGCTCAAGGTGAAGCTGGCGCCGCCGTCGGCGCTGTTCAGCACCGTGCCCAGGGCGCCCACCAGCACGACATGGCCGTCCGGGGTGGCGACCCCGCCCATCAGGCCCGCCTTGGTGCCCGTATCGACGGCCTGCCAGCTTTGGCCGCCGTCGGTGGAGCGGAAGGCATGGCCCTGCAGGCCGAACACCACGACCGTCTTGTCATCCACCATCAGGCCGCCAAACAGCGAGCCCTCATAGGGCAGCGCGCGCTTGGTCCAGGTGTGGCCCTTGTCCGGGCTGGTGTAGACACCGCCGGCCTCACCCACCACCATGCGGGTGTCGCCACCGGTGGCGAAGATGGCGTTGAGGTGGAGGTCGTCGTCGGTGATGCGGCGCTTGGTCCAGGTCTTGCCGCCATCGGCCGTGTCCAGGAACAAGCCATAGGCCCCCACCGCGATGCCATGGTCGGCATCATCGAACAGCACGTCCATCAGGGGCTGTTCCCAGTCGGGCGCGAAGTTCTGCAGGGTCCAGCTTTCGCCGCCATCGGTCGTGTGCAGGATGGTGGCGTCGTGGCCCACGGCCCAGCCCTGCTTGGCGTCGATGAAGCGCACGCCGGTCAAGGTGGCGTTGGCCGGGGCCGGCACCTGGCGCCAGCTATGGCCGTTGTCGTCGGACAGCAGGATGTGCCCGCGTTCCCCCACCGCCACCAGCCGCGTTCCCGCCAGCGTGCCGGCCAGAATGAGGGAACGTGGGGCGAGGGGCGCCAGCAGCGCTGGGATGGGGGCGTTGGCGGCCGGTGTCTTCGCGGCGATGGGCGCGGTGACCTTGATCGCCGATGATGAGGGGTTGTCGCCGGCCACCATCTCCCTCGCTCTAAGGTTGTCCACAGGGGCAAGGCTGGAGGCCAGGGCCAGGGACAGGGCACCGGCGGCAAGCCGGGCGGCGAGGGGGCGGCATCTCATCATTCAAGTCGCCTGCCACCTCTCGGCGGCCGGCGCCCATAAAACCGGGAAAGGGATTCTGCCCTGTCACGGTCCGCCGGGGAAACCTGGCGGCCCGTGACGGCGCAGGATTAGAAGGAATACTTCAGGCTGAAGCTGACGAAGTCACGGTCGTTGATCAGGTTGAAGTCACCACCGCCGAAGAAGTTGGTGTAGTTCACATCGGCCGACCACTTGTCCAAGAAGGTGGCGGTCAGGCCCACCGACACGGCCTTGCGGCCATCGATGAAGGTGCCGACGGGCAGGGGCGTGGTGCCGTGCACGTCCTGTTCCCAGACGATGCGGGGCATCAGGTTGATGCCGCCGATGGCGTTCAGATAGTCGAAGCGGGCGACGATGCGGTAACCCCAGGAGAACTCGGTGCCGAAGCCCTTGGTGGCCACGCTCTCCATGCCGCCCAGGCCCAGGAAGTTGGCGTTGCCGCCCACATTGGTGCCCGTGCCGCTGAAATGCACGCCATCGGGCATGTTGTGCACGAAGTCGGCGCCCACCTCGCCCAGCAGGATGACCTGGCTGGCGCCCATCATGGGCGGCAGGTCCTTGGTGAAGGTCATCTGCACCTGGCTGATGTCGTAGCGGTCATAGCCCTGGATGGTGCTGCCGAACAGGCGGGACGCGCTCTGCTCGATTTCCGCCGTCGTCGTGCCCTGGATGCCGCCCAGGCGCTTGATCAGCGCGTTGGTGTTGAAGATGTGGGCGGCGGCGGTGGCCGCCTGCTGCGCGCCGGCGGTGGCGCCGGCGGTGCGGCCGGCGGCGGCACCCTGGGCGGCGCCCGCCGCCTGGGCCGCGGCCAGCGAGGCCGGCCCGCCGGCGGCGGCGATGGCGGCCTGTACCTGGGCCTGCACCGGCGCCGGCAGCGAGGTGAAGCTGGTGCCTGCCAGGGATGGGGCGGCGACGGACAGGACCCGGTTCACCGCCGTCTGATAGGCGGCGGTGGCTGCGGCGGTGCCCTGGGCCGCACCCTGGGCGGCGCCCAAGGCCGCGCCCTGCTGGCTGCCGGTCTGGACGAAGCCGAAGACCGAGGGGGCCGCCAGCATGGCCTGCAGCACGTCAACAGCGTCATACTGCAGGGGCTGGCCCTGGCGGTACGAGTATTCGCCCTGGATGGCGACGCCTTCAACACTGGTGTTGAAGCTGACGCCGTACATCTTGATGTCGTTGACGTAGTCGGCGTAGTAGCCGCTGTGGTTGCTGAACGTCTCGGGGTTGGAGGCGAAGTCGCCGAAGCTGCCCACCTTCACCGACAGGTCCGGCAGCCGGTTGTTGTACTTCATGAAGAAGACGCCGAAGTCGGTATCGTCCAGTTCCGGCACGGAATAGTGGATGCCGAAGCCGAACTGCCCGTCGTCGCGGCCGTTGTGGTCGTTCAGGCGCGGCACGTTGGTGCCGAATGGGGCGATGGGGGTGACCTGACCCAGGATGGGGTTCTTGACGGTGCCGTTGGTCTCGATGGCGCCTTGGAAGGGGCTGTCCTTGGCCAGCGGGTTGCCGAAGGGCAGGGACAGGTAGCGGGCGCCCGGCGACAGCGCGTCGTCGCTGCTGAAGTAGGTGCCCGCCGGGTCCAGCAGCGTCTTCTCCCATTTGAACTGGTAGAAGGCTTCCACGCTGAGGTTGGTGGTCAGGCCCAGGTTGGCGCTGATCATCGGCACCGGCAGGAACACTTCCTTCAGTTCCGTGCCGGGCTGGTGCAGCGCCGAGACGTCCACCGGGTTGATGGCGTTGATGCCGTTGGGAATGAAGGTGCTTTCGCCCCAGCTCAGTACCTGGTTGCCGACGCGCATGCTGAGCGACGTGCCGCCGCCCAGGTCGAAGTTGCCATAGGCGTAGGCGTCCAGCAGCCGGGCGTAGGCCGCCGACTGGTCGCGGGCGGTGGAGCTCAGCGTGAAGGCGCCGGTGCGGGCGCCAGAGGTGCTGTTGGCGTCGTTGTTGATGGGGTCGTAGAAGAAGGTGGCGCGACCGAAGAAGCCGATGTTGTCGTAGTCCAGCTTCAGTTCATTGGTCATGCGGCCGGTGGTCGACACCAGGCCGGTGCCATAGTTCAGGTCGCCGTTGTCCTGGTTGATGGAGGACGCGTTGCCACCGTTGGCCTTGCCCACCAGGTTCTTGTCACGCTCCTGCACGCGGATCAGGCCGCCGAAGGTCAAGGTGGTGTTGAAGCTGCCCTGAAGGTCGCCGGAATTGAAGTCCAGGGCGCGTGCCGGCATCGACGCGAACAGCGACGTGCCCAGCGCGGCAACGCTGACACCCGTCAGGATACGAGATTTCAGGCACGACTTTCCAAAGACGTTCGCCACCATGCGTCTTTCCTCCCTGTACGTTATTTTTTAAGACGCGGCCGTTCCTGGCATTCCTGCCAGGGACCGACGTCCAGCCTCTCTGACCAAAGCGTCGGTTTTCCCGCCCGCCTCGTCAAGCATTGATGAGCAGGATCAAGGGATTCCGGGCCGGATAGGGCAAATCTGCAACGCCGTTCAACTCGGATTCCGAGGGGCCGGCGGGGATGTTTGTAGGGTTGCCAGTAGGCGTCAAGCCGGGTTCAGGAGGCGACCACCTGCATCTTTGCCGGCTTCAAAAAAGTTTTGCAGAAGTCGTCGGCGGGCCGCGGTTTTGAGAAGAAGAAGCCCTGAAGCTGGTCGCACTGGTGCCGACGCAGGAAGTCCAGCTGCTCTTCCGTCTCGATTCCCTCCGCCACCACCGTCAGGCCCAACTGCCGTCCCATGGCGATGATGGTGGCGGCGATGGCGGCGGTGTCGGTGTTCGACGTGGCCTCCGACACGAAGGAGCGGTCGATCTTCAGCGTGGTGATGGGCAGCCGGCGCAGGTAGGACAGCGAGGAATAGCCCGTGCCGAAATCGTCGATGGCGATGGAGATGCCCTGCGAGCGCAATTCCGCCAGGGTGTCGGCGATGTAGGCCAGGTTGGACATCATCGCCGTTTCGGTGATCTCCAGCTCCAGGAACTCCGGCCCCACGCCATACTCCTGCAGCAGTTGGCGCACCCGTTCCGCGAACTGGCCGGACGACAGCTGGCGGACGGAGACGTTGACGGCCACGGGCAGGGGTTGCAGTCCCTGCTCCTGCCAGGCGCGGATCTGGGCCAGGGCGGTGCGCATCACCCATTCGCCGATGGGGACGATCAGGCCGTTCTCCTCCGCCATGGGGATGAAGCGGGCGGGGGAGACCGACCCCATCTCCGGGTGGTTCCAGCGGATCAGGGCCTCGGTGCCCACCGGATTCAGCGTTTCGAGGTCGATCTTGGGCTGGTAGTGCAGGCTGAACTGGTTGAGGTCCAGGGCCTCGCGCAGCGCGTGCTCCATGGACAGCCGGGCCACCGCCTCCTCATTCATGCGGGGCGTGAAGAACTGATAGCTGTTGCCGCCCGCCGCCTTGGCGTTGTCCATGGCGGTGGCGGCGTCGCGCAGCAGGGCGTCGGTGTCGGTGGCGTCGCCCGGGAACAGGCTGATGCCGATGGAGGTGGTGATGAACAGCTGCTGGTTATCGATGGCGAAGGGCCGGGTCAGGCCCACCAGGATGGCCTCGGCGATGCGGGCGGCCACCTGCGGCTCCGGCAAATCCTCCGCGATCACCATGAACTCGTCGGCGCCCATGCGGCCCACCGTGTCGGCGGCGCGCACGCAGGACACCAGGCGTTGGCCCAGGGCGCGCAGCAGCTTGTCGCCCACCTGGCTGCCCAGGCTGTCGTTGACCAGCTTGAACCGGTCGAGATCCATGACCAGCACGGCGACGGAGGTGCCCTTGCGCGCGCCATGGGCGATGGCGTGCTGCAACCGGTCCTGCAGCAGGGTGCGGTTGGCCAGGCCGGTCAGCGGGTCGTGGGTACTGACGTACAGCAGTTGCTCTTCGAAGCGCTTGCGGTCGGTCACGTCGGTCATGGTGCCGGTGAAGCGCAGCGGGCGGCCCCGCTCGTCCCGGATGGCCAGGCCGCGCGCCTCGATCCACAGCCAGCTGCCATCGCTCTTGCGCAGGCGGAAGACGCTGAGATAGTCGCCGCTGTCCCCGGACAGATAGCGCTCGATGGTGCTCATGGTCGCCGGCGCGTCGTCGGGATGCAGCAGCGCTTCCAGCGGCTTGTCGTGCCACGGGCTGGGCCCGCCGGGATAGCCCAGCATCTCCAGGAACTCCGGGCTCCACCACGTCAGGCCGGTGGCGAAATCGGCGTCGAACACGCCGGAGCGGGTGGCGCTCACGGCCTGCTTCAGCCGCTCCTCGCTTTCCCGCAGGGCCCGTTCCGACCGTTTGCGCTGGGTGATGTCCTGGATGACGCAGATGGCGGTGCGGCGATCGCCGGACCGCATCTGGCTGACGCCGAAGGCCATGGCGAAGGTGGTGCCGTCCTGCCGGCGGCCCTGCACCTCCGCCCGCTGCTCGCCGCCATGGCTCCCGCCTTGGCGGCGCAGGCAGGCCATCAGCTCCGTCGAAACGCGCGGCCAATCCTCGTCGGCGATGAAGCCGACGAAGGGCTGGCCCCCCGCCCGGCCCGGCTCATAACCGAACAGCAGATGGGCCGCGCGGTTCATGGTGGCGACCCGCAAATCCTCATCCAGGGTGATGATGCCATCCGCCACGTTGTCCATGATGCCGGACAGGTGCGTCTCCCGCTCGCGCAGGCGGGCCTCCACCCGCTCGCACTCCACCAGTGCCCGGTCGAATTCCAGCAACAGGTCGTTGGTGGTGCGGGCCAGCAGACCCAGCTCGTCATCGGCATGCTGCGGGGGCACGGTCAGCAGCACATCCGCCGGACGGCGGGCGTCCACCGCGGCGATGCCGTGGGTCAGGCGCAGGAAGGGCTTGGACAGCGAGATGTAGAAGACCACGACCAGGATCAGGGCCAGGGCCACCGTCCACACCAGGCCGACGCCCAGCACGATGGCGGAGCGGCGGAAGAAATCCAGCGCGATCAGGTAGCGGTCGACGCTGACCTTCAGCACGCCCACGTTCTGGTTATGGCGCTCGATCACCAGTTGGATCGAGAAGGTTTTTTCCTGCGGCAGCAGGATTTCCGCCAGCCACTTCAGCCCGCCTTCCGCCTCCGGCCGGTCCTTGGCGGCCAGCTGATTGCCGAAATCCTCATAGATCACGGCGTGATACAGTGGGCGGTATTCGAACAGGCCGGTCAGCACGCGTTCCGCCAGCGCCTGGTCGAAGGCGTAGGCGGCCTCCGCCGCCGGCTGCCGCGCCGTGCTCAGCACCTGCTGCACCAGCTGGTCGGTCTGCTGCTCGACGTTGAACAGGTCGTAGGTGATCTGGGCGGTATTGAGGATGATGCCCAGCGCCAGGGTCAGCAGCGCGGTGTTGCGCGCCTGCTTGTACGAGAGGCGCTTGCGCAACGGCAGCCGCCCCTTCCGGCCGTCGCCGGCCGTGTGTTGGGAGCCCATGTCCGAGGGACGCGCGCCATCGTGGGGCCCGCTGTTGGTGACGGCGTGCGCGGTCCCGAACCGCGCCAGGATGCGGGACGACGACGGTGCCTCGGAGGACGGTGGGGGCGTCATGCCAACCTTCAGGTCACGGGGCGTTCACAGGGCCCAGGGTGGGGGCCAGGGGCGGCAACACAACCCCTGGGTCGACCTTAAGACTTATGGGGGGCCGGAGTCTCGCACTTCCGTATGAGTGACCCGGTGGGATAGGTGTCAGCGACCCTCCACGATGTTGCGGAAAATCTTCAGCCATTCGTCCGCGGTAGCCCGTTTGCGGAAGCTGACGACCAGCGGCTGGGACAGGCGCCGCGCCCGCAGGGTCATCTCGAAATGCTGGTCCTTGGCCTGGTAGCGCCAGGCCGTGAGGTCCTTGGCCGCCAGCAGCACGGGGGGCCGCCCACCCAAGCCCTTGCCGACCACCGCCACCAGTCCGCGCGCCTCGTCGGCGGCGATGCCGGTGCCGTCATGCGCGTGGCGTTCGGTGATGGTGAACCCGTCCAGCGCGTCGAAGCGGCGGAAAATCTCCCCCTCCGACGGGCCGCGCGTCGCCAGCCAGGCGACCAGCGCCAGGACCAGCCCCACCCCCATGATAGTCAGCACGATCAATAGCATATTGGTATGGATAGAATGAATGGGCGCCCACCGCAACCCGGCGCTGCGGGGGCGCCTTTCCCTTACCAGGTGCCGGTGTTGGGCATGGAGGCCCAGGGCTCCTGCGGGGGCAGGGCGTCCCCCGCCTGCAGCAGCTCGATGGAGATCTGGTCGGGGGAGCGGACGAAGGCCATGTGGCCATCGCGCGGCGGCCGGTTGATGGTGACGCCCGCGTCCATCAGGCGCTGGCACGTGGCATAGATGTCATCCACGGCGAAGGCCAGGTGGCCAAAGTTGCGGCCGCCGGTGTAGACCTCCGGATCCCAGTTCCAGGTCAGCTCCACCTCCGACTCCGGGGAGCCGGGGGCGGCCAGGTAGACCAGGGTGAAGCGGCCCTTCTCGTAATCGCGGCGGCGCACCAGTTCCAGCCCCAGCTTGTTGACGTAGAAGTCCAGCGAGGCGTCCAGGTCGGTGACGCGGACCATGGTGTGCAGGTATTTCATCGACGCATTCCCGGATGATGGCGTGTGCGCCGACCTTAGGCCCTTGGCCTCAAAGACGAAAGCCCGCCGATTTCCCGGCGGGCTTTCTCTAGGGACGGCACCGCCCCGCGCAGCGTCGTCCCCGGGGTTGGCGCGGTTGATTGAGGCTCAATGCCCGGCGTTGCGGATACGGACCTGGCCGGAGCCGTGCTGGCTGATGGATTGGTTGGTGGCGACGCCGTCCAGGGTGAAGTCGCCCGAGCCGGCGATGTCCACCGACAGGGGGTCGGCCTTGCCGGCATGGATGGTGACGTTGCCGCTGCCATGGATTTCGGCTGACACCGCGCCGTTGACCGAGGCCATGTCGACATTGCCGGAGCCGCTGATCTCCAGCGACACCTCGCCATTGGTCTTGCCCGTGCGCACCTTGCCGGAGCCCTTGATCTCCACCGAGACGGCCTTGGCGATGTCGCCCACGGAGATGTTGCCGCTGCCGGTCACGTCCAGGGCGGCGGACTGCACGCGCCCGACGGTGACGGAACCGGAATGCAGGTCCCCGATCGCCAGGTCGGCGTTCAGGTCGCCCGCGGTCAGGTCACCGACGAAATCGTCGATCGCCAGGCTGGTGCCGGCGGGCAGGGTGATGCTGACCTTCATGAAGTCGCGGTCGTTGTACTGCTCATGGTGGCGGTGCTCCTGCTCCACCTTGGCCTTGTCGCCCTCGCTGTGGAAGGACAGGCGGTTCACCTGGTCATCCTCGCCGGTGGCGGTGACGGTGATGTCCTTGGCGGAGGATGACACCGTGATCTCGACATTGGCCACCAGGCCTTCCAGCTCCAGCGTGCGGCCGTGCAGGGTCTGCGGGCCGACGGTGCCGGCATAGGCCGGGCTGGCGGTGAAGGCGATGAGCGCCGCGGTCAGGGGGGCGGCGGCCAGAGGTGCCAAAGACAAGGTGGCCAGGCGGTGGGGCATGCGGAACATAAGCGGGGTCTCCCTGACGAAAAGGCGGGAAGCGCCAGCAGGGCGGGCTTCCAGATCGGTCCGGCCCATCGTGCCGGGCCGGTTGCGGCCTCTTTCGCAAGGGGTATGCCAACCGCGAGATTGGCGGAAAGCCTGGGGAGGGTGCCATGCGGCCCAACATGAAGGGCGATTTAATCGCCGTTCATGCCAATCGCGTGGCGAATCTCGCAATTATTCCGGCGCGGCGGTCTTGCCGCTGATGAGGTCCACCCACTCCTGCTCCGTCAGGATGGTCAGGCCCAGCTCCCGCGCCTTGGTGGCTTTGGAGCCGGCGTCGGCGCCGACGACGACATAATCGGTCTTGGCGCTGACGGACCCCGCGACCTTGGCGCCCAGGCTCTCCGCCTTGGCCTTGGCCTCGCTGCGGCCCATGGTCTCCAGCGTGCCGGTGAAGACCACGGTCTTGCCCACGACGGGGGAGCCGGTGGTGGCGGGCCGCTGGTAGGTCTCCACCGTGATCTGGGCCAGCAGGCGGTCCAGCAGGGCGCGGTTATGCTCTTCGCGGAAGAAGGCCATCATGTCGTCGGCCACGCCCACGCCGATCTGCTCGATGGCGCACAGCTCGGCATAGGCCTCGCCCACCAGTTCCGGCTTGCGCTCGGTGGGCTGGGCCGCCCGTTCCTCCGCCGCCTTGATCATGGCGTCGCGCCAGTGATCCACGGTCAGGTAGTGGCGGGCCAGCAGCTTGGCCGTGGCCTCGCCCACCTGGCGGATGCCCAGGGCATAAATCAGGCGGTCCAGGCCGATGGTGCGGCGGGCCTCGATGGCGGCGAACAGCTTTTCCACCGATTTCTTGCCGAAGCCGGTCATGGTGACGATGCGGTCCAGCCGCTCGTTCTCCCGCGCCTCCAGGGTGAAGATGTCGGCGGGTTCGCGGATGCGGCCCTGGCTGTGGAACAGGCGCATGCGCTCGATGCCCAGGCCCTCGATATCGAAGGCCAGGCGGCTGGTGAAATGGATCAGCCGTTCCACCGCCTGCGCCGGGCAGATCAGGCCGCCGGTGCAGCGCCGCACCACGCCGTCGGGTTCGGACGTCGTCTCTTCCCCGGTAGGCGCGTCCGTCGCCTCCGCGATGCCGTCATCCGGCGTGCCGCTTTCCACCGCCACCACTTCCGCGGCCGCGTCCGCCTTCTCAGCGGTGGAGCGGACGGCCAGGCTGCCGCAGGCGGGGCAGTGGGTGGGAAACTCGAAGGGATGGCTGTTGGCGGGACGCAGGCTGGGAACGGCGGCCACGATCTGCGGGATGACGTCACCAGCGCGCTGGACGATGACCGTGTCGCCCACCCGCACGTCCTTGCGGCGGATCTCATCCTCATTGTGCAGGGTGGCGCGGGAGACGACGACGCCACCCACGGTGATGGGCTCCAGCTCCGCCACCGGGGTCAGGGCGCCGGTGCGGCCCACTTGGATGCTGATGGCCTTGAGGATGGTCTGCGCCTGTTCCGCCGGATATTTGTGCGCCGTGGCCCAGCGCGGCGTGCGGGTGCGGAAGCCCAGGCGCTCCTGCAAATCCAGGCGGTCCACCTTGTAGACCACGCCGTCGATGTCGAAGGGCAGGGTGGCCCGCTGCCCGCCAATCCAGCGGTAATAGTCCAGCAGCTCGTCGGCCGTGCGGCACAGGCGCGAGGGTTCGCTGATGGTGAAACCCAGCTCGGCCAGGCGCTGGCGGCTTTCCGCCTGGGTGGCGCCCAGCGGCTCCGACAGCTCGCCCCAGGTGTAGGCGAAGAAGCGCAGGGGGCGTCCGGCGGTGATGCTGGCGTCCAACTGGCGCAAGGACCCGGCGGCGGCGTTGCGTGGATTGGCGAAAACCTTTTCGCCCTTCTCGGCCTGGGCCTTGTTCAGGGCCAGGAAGTCCTCGCGCCGCATATAGACCTCGCCGCGCACTTCCAGCACCGCCGGCGCCTTGCCGCGCAGGGTGTTGGGGATGTCGTCGATGGTGCGCACGTTGGCGGTGACGTCCTCGCCCTCCGCCCCGTCGCCGCGCGTGGCGGCCTGCACCAATTGCCCGTCCTCATAGCGGATGGACAGGGAGAGGCCGTCGATCTTGGGTTCCGCCACGAAGTCCAGCGGGGCCCCGTCATCCAGCACCAGGAAGCGGCGGATGCTGGCGACGAAGTCGGTGACGTCCTCATCCTCGAAGGCGTTGCCCAGCGACAGCATGGGCACCTTGTGCTTCACCTTGCCGAATCCGGCGGCGGGGGCGGCCCCCACCGTGGCCGTTGGGCTGTGGGCGCCGGCCAGCGCCGGGAAGTGCTTCTCCAGGGCCGCCAGGCGCTTTTCCAGCGCGTCGTACGCGGCGTCGGAAATCTCCGGCGCGTCCTTTTGGTAATAGAGGGCGCGGTGGTGCGTGATCTCCGCCACCAGGCGGGAATGTTCCGCCTGGGCATCCTCAAGGGTCAGGGCGTCGATGGCTTGCGTGGCGGCCATGGCATGTACTCAGGTGAAGGCGAGGGGGCGAAAAGCGGTTGAGAAGGCGCCGGGCTCAGCCGGCGGCCATCAGTTCGGACGCGGCGGCGCGGGCGGCGGCGGTGATCTCGGCACCCGACAGCATGCGGGCGATTTCCTCCCGCCGCTCCTCGGGCGATAGCATGACCACGTCGGTGGTGGTCTTGCCGGCGGCCACGCGCTTGCGCACGTTCAGGTGCTGCTGGCCGCGCGCCGCGACCTGCGGGCTGTGCGTCACCACCAGCACCTGGACACCGGCGCCCAGGCGGGCCAGGCGTTCGCCCACGGCGTTGGCCACGGCGCCACCGATCCCGGTGTCGACCTCGTCGAACACCAGGGTGGGCACGGTGCCGACCTGGGCCAGGATGACCTTCAGCGCCAGCATGAAGCGGGCGAGTTCGCCGCCCGACGCGATCTTGGCCAGCGGGCCCGGCGGGGCGCCTGGGTTGGTGGCGACGGTGAAGGCCACGCGGTCGGCGCCGCCAGGCCCCCAGTCCGCCTCGGCCACCGCCTCCACGGCGGTGACGAAGCGGGCCCGGTCCAGCTTCAGCGGCGCCAGCTCGGCCATCACCGCCTTGTCCAGCTTGCCGGCGGCCCGGCGCCGTTCCTCCGTCAGGGTGGCGGCGGCGGCGGCATAGGACTGCTTGGCCTCGGCGGCGTCCTTGGCCAGGCGGGTCAGCAGGTCGCCCTGGTCCTCGATCAGCGACAGCCGCCGGGCGAAGTCGGCGCGCAAGGTGGCCAGGCCGGCCACGGCGATGCCGTGCTTGCGCGCGCAGGCGCGCAGGGCGAACAGCCGTTCCTCCAGCTTTTCCAGGCTGGCGCCGTCATGCTCCATGTCGCCGGCCATGACCTGAAGGGTGCGCGCGGCCTCCCCGATCTCGGCGGCGGCCTGGTCCAGGACGGCGATCAGCGGGTCCAACTGGCCGGCGGCCTTGTCGGCCACGCGGGTCAGGTGGCGCAGGGCGTTGGCGAGGGCGCGTTCCGCCCCGCGTTCGCCGGAGATTTCGCCGGCCGCCCCCGTCAACGCCTCCACCAGCTTTTCCCGGTGCATCATGACGGCGCGCTTTTCCGCCAGCGCCTCTTCCTCATTGTCTTTGGGGTCCAGCGCGTCCAGCTCGGCCAGCGCGTGGCGGACGTAGTCCTCCTCCTCGCGTGCCCGGGCGGCCTCGCGGTCGGCGTCGGCCCGCGCCGTTTCCGCCGCCTGCCAGGCGCGGTAAAGGGCGGTCAGGGCGGCGCGCTTGGGCGCCAGCCCGGCGTAGTCGTCCAGCAGGTCGCGGTGGGTCAGCGGGTTCAGCAGGCCATGGGTGTCGAATTGGCCGTGCACCTCCACCAGCGTCTCGCCGATCCGGCGCAGCAGCGCCACGCCCACCGGCTGGTCATTGATGAAGGCGCGAGAGCGGCCATCGGCGGTGACGGTGCGGCGCAGGACCAGCGTGGTGTCGGCGTCCAGATCCTGCTCACGCAACAGGGCCAGGGCGGGGTGGCCGTCGCCGCCCTTGGCGCCGGCGAAGGCGCCTAGGTCGAATTCCGCCACCACCGTCGCCTGGTCGGCGCCGTGGCGCACCAGGCCGCTGTCGCCCCGGCCGCCCAGCGCCAGGCCCAGCGCGTCCAGCAGGATGGACTTGCCGGCGCCGGTCTCGCCGGTCAGCACGCACAAGCCTTGGCCGAACGACAGGTTAAGCCGTTCGATCAGGACCACGTCACGGATCGAGAGGGACGCCAGCATGGCACTCACCCGGTTTTGCGAGCCTTGGGACGATACTCCCCAGACGACAAGGGCCCCGGGCCGGTCCGCGACCGATCCGGAGCCCCGCTGTCGGGATATGATTTTTCTAGGGCTTAATCGCCGAAAAGCCAACCCAAGAAGCCACGGTCCTTGCCTTCCTGGCGGGGCTTGTCGGCTTTCTCGTCCGCCGGCTTCTGGTCGGCGGGCTTTGCCGCGTCCGCCGTTGGGGCCGCCTGACCAGCCGGTGCCGGGCCGGCCGCCGGAGCCGCCCCCACCGCGGCGTCGCCCGTCGGGGCAGCACCCGTTGGGCCAGCACCCATTGGGGCAGCGGCATTGGCCGGGGCCTTGGCGGACAGGTTGACCGGGATGACCCGCGGCTTGGGCAGGTCCTTCATCAGGTCGTAGGTGTTCTGGTACCAGTCGCTGCCCGGGTAGTTGTAGCCCAGCACGGCGGCGGCCTTGCGCGCCTCATCCAGCATGCCCAGGGACAGGTAGACCTCCACCAGGCGGTGCAGGGCCTCCGGCACATGGCTGGTGCTCTGGTACTGGTCCACCACCTGGCGGAAGCGCTTCATGGCGGCCAGGTTCAGGCCCACGCTCTGGTAATAGCGGCCGATGTCCATTTCCTTGCCCGCCAGGTGGTCGCGGGTCAGGTCGATCTTCAGCTTGGCGTCGCGGGCGTAGGGGCTGTTGGGGAAGCGGCGGATCACCTCTTCCAGGGCCTTCAGCGACTGCACGGTCGGGGTCTGGTCGCGCCGCACGTCGGAGATCTGCTCATAATAGCAGAGGCCCTTCAGGTAATAGGCGTAGGCGACGTTGGGGTTGCCGGGGTGCAGGCTGATGAAGCGGTCTAGCGAGCCGATGGCCTCTTCATACTTGTTGGCCTGGTAATAGGCGTAGGCGGCCATCAGCTCGGCGCGCATGGCCCAGGTGGAGTAGGGATGCTGCTGCTCCACGGCGCCGAACAGCAGGGCCGCCTTCTGGTATTCGCCCCGGTCGATGGCGTTGCCGGCTTCGGAATAGATTTGCTCCACCGGGCGCTCGATATAGGGCGCCTCCTTCTCATCGCTGGAGCAGGCCGCGACCGCGAGCAGCGCCACGGGGGCGGCGAGCGGGACCAGGCGGCGGAGGCGACGGGGCGACAAGGCAATGCGAGGGAAGGACAAGGGCATCTTCTCGGAGCGGAATAGGCGGCGGGATGCGCGACGGCGTGTTATAGCACGGTCATCCCGTCCATCGCCAAGCGGCACATTGTCGGGCGAACAGCGAATTTTTTCAAAAAACCCACCCGCTCGGCAGACGGGTACGCCGTTCCCCCACCCTACACGGGCGTATAGGATCGGTCCTGGCGGGGCATTTTCGCATCGACAGGCGCGTTCGTTCGCGTTGGATGTGCGATACGTCAATCTCCACTTTACTATTTGGGCCCTATCGTAAGACGCCTCCCAGGACAGTCTCCCATCGCCATGTTCGACAAGTCGGCCAAGCCCAACGTCACGGAATTCCGCTTCGCGCACCCGGCGTTGTGCCTGCCCAATTCCTTTTTCACGCTCAGCCACGGTGAGCCGGTGCTGCAGGTCGACCTGGGCGACGCCCGGGGCGCCATACCCTTGCGCCAGGTGTCGCAGATGTTCTCCATCGCACCCGACAGTGGCGATGGCCAATTGCTGGGCATGATCGCGCAAAGCCTGAAGTTCGTGCGCATCATCCACAACGGCGACCGCATCCCGTCCGAAATCCTGGACGGCACCGCCAGTTGGTCCATCGAATCCCGCCACCGCGACATGGCTTTCCTCAAGATCGGCGGGTCCTTGCTGAAAGCCATCGCCGGTCATCGCGCCGACAGCGCCGCCCTGGATGAGAGCGAGGAAGCCAAGCGCCGGATGCGGGAGCAGGCGGCGGAAATCGCCGCGCTGGTCGGCCTGGCGGTGGAGCGCAAGCAGGAGGTGGTGGACAGGGTGGAGGTGCTGGCCAATGAGCTGGCCTTCCTGGAAGCGCTGCGCGAGTACTTCAAGCCGGTGTTCGACATCGGCCGCAAGCTGCGCGAGATGCAGAAGCTGGCGCGTGGCGACCGGGAACTGGACCACCAGCTGCGGCGCATCCAATCCCTGCTGAAGGTGCCGGTGGACAAATACCGCGGTTGGTTCGACGAGGTGGAGGCAGGCACGGGTGAGGCCGTCGCCGCGCTGAAGCAGTTCGAGGGCACGGTCGCCATGCTGCGCCGTCACCGCGACAACCTGCACTTCGAAACCCTGGCCTGGGAGGACATTCCCCAGCGCTGGAAGTCCGTGGACCCCGCCAAGGATGAGGCGATGCTGGAGATCGGCCGCCTCTATCGTTTCCTGGCGTCCCGTTATCTCGATACCAAGGTTTGGTTCGGCGCCTGAGTGGCGTCGATGTCCAGTGGTGTCGATGTCCAGCGGCGGACGATGAAGCTGTCCGTTTGCGGACAGTGGGCAATTCCGGACGCTGGAATGGTGGCCATATTCACCAAATGTGGCGAATGCGGCCATTTAGTGGCGCCGTGTGGTCAATGATCCATAAACCTTAAGCCGTGAACGACGGAAATCCGCCGGTTTTGGCGGTTGGCACACCCCTTGCTGATATGGGGTCATCCTCACCAACCGCCTCCGATGGAGAAAAAGATGTCGTCCTTCACCGCCGCGCCCCGCACCGCTTCCTTCCGCTTTTTCAAGTACTTGCCCAGCACCGACCTCGTCGAGGCCGTCGCCATGCTGGCCGTGGCGCTGGTGATCAGCGTCAGCGTTAACACGATGCTTTGATCCAGACCGCTAGACCAAAGGGAAACGCCATCATGACCACCGTCACCGCCCCCCGCCGCGCCGCCGCCCCCAGCCTGATGAGCCGCCTGACCGGCCTGGTCGAAACCGCCGGCATGCTGGGCGTCGCCGCCGTCATCGCGCTGTGCATCAACGCCATGCTGTGAGCCTGAGACCGACCACCGCTCAACCGCCGCCCGACCAGCGGCCAGCCAGAAGAGAAGGGGATAGCCATTATGACCACCATCACGACCAGCCA
Organism: Nitrospirillum goiasense; assembly: GCF_034427435.1. Classification (NCBI taxonomy): domain Bacteria; kingdom Pseudomonadati; phylum Pseudomonadota; class Alphaproteobacteria; order Rhodospirillales; family Azospirillaceae; genus Nitrospirillum; species Nitrospirillum goiasense. Next base: position 1,600,941 of record NZ_JAXQNP010000002.1, read on the forward strand.
TACCGCCAGCCGCACCGCCACCCCCAGCCTGATGAGCCGCCTGACCGGCCTGGTCGAAGTCGCCGGCATGTTGGGTGTCGCCGCCATCATCGCGTTGTGCATCAACGCCATGCTGTGACGCCGCTGACTATTCCGCGCGCCCTGCCGTGATTGGGGCGCGCCGGCCGGGTTTCCGGTGCAAACGAAAAGGCCTTCTTCCCAGACGGGGAAGAGGGCCTTTCGCTTTTGCGCCTGGTGGCGGCGTCCGCTGGCGGACAGCGCCAGGTGTCCGTAAACGGACAGTGTTCGGTGTCGCACAGATGGAAGTAAGGATTATCGCTACTAAATTGTTATTTTGGCAAAAATATTGCGGCGGCATTGCGATAGCGGTCTGAGGCTGAATTTAAACCCCAGGATTTCCGCCATGTCGGGCGGTTGGCACGGCCCTTGCTCTTATAGGGACATCACCGACCAACGCACCGATGGAGATAGAAATGACCGCCTTCGCCGCTTCCAGCCGCACCGCTTCCTTCCGCTTTTTCAAGGTGTTGCCCGACATCGCCGCCGTCGAGGGCGTAGCCATGATGGCCGTGGCCCTGCTGATCGCCGCCAGCATCAACGCCATGCTGTAACCGTCGCCACGCCCGCCGCTTGCTGCCAACCGACCATCGCCCGACCAGCGATCATCATTCAAAAGGGGACCAAGATCATGACCACCGCCGCCATCACCGCCACCGAAACCGCCGTCACCACCAGCCTCTATGCCCGCCTGTCCGCCATCGTCGAGACCGCCGGCATGCTATCCATCGCCGCCGTCATGGCTCTGTGCATCAATGCCATGCTGTGACGCCACGCTGATTAAGACGCGCGCCCCGCCGCACTGGGGCGCGCCGGCCGGGGTTTCCGGCGCAATCGAAAAGGCCTTCTTTCCGCGCGGGGAAGAGGGCCTTTCGCTTTTGGGCCTTATGGCGGTGTCCCGCGTTCAGCGGATTTGCGGAACTGTACGCGGATGGGCAAAGCCGGTGTTCGTAAACGGACAGTGTTCGCTGCCGTACAAATAAAAATCGCCCACTCTCAGATTAAATAGCCATTACGGCCAATTTTTGGCGATGGCTCGGCGATCGGACGATAGATGCGGTGGCAAACCCCAGGATTCCCGCCGTCTTGGGCAGTTGGCACGGCCCTTGCTCTTATAGGGACATCACCGACCAACGCACCGATGGAGATAGAAATGACCGCCTTCGCCGCTTCCAGCCGCACCGCTTCCTTCCGCTTTTTCAAGGTGTTGCCTGACATCGCCGTCGTCGAGGGCGTGGCCATGATGGCCGTGGCCCTGCTGATCGCCGCCAGCATCAACGCCATGCTGTAACCCTCGCCGCGACCGCCGCTTGCTGCCAACCGACCATCGCCCGACCAGCGATCATCATTCACAAGGGGACCAAGATCATGACCACCGCCGCCATCACTACCGCCGCTGTCACCGCCACCGAAACCGCCGTCACCACCGGCCTCTTTGCCCGCCTGTCCGCCGTCGTTGAGACGGCCGGCATGCTGTCCGTCGCCGCCGTCATGGCCCTGTGCGTCAATGCCATGCTGTGAGGGGCGCCGCCGATCCAGACCGGCCGGCCGGAGTTTCCGGGCCGAAACGGAAAAGGCCTTCTTCCCGGATGGGGAAGAAGGCCTTTTCGTTTGAGGCTCAGGTATTGGTGTTTTTGTTTGATTGGTGCTTGTTGGCCGGACGGAGGACGGCGTGGTTCGGTCTGCTCAGGGCTCAAGCGGTAGCGACCAGGCGCGGACGCTCCCAAGAGGCCGGGACGAAGGCGGCATCCACCTCTTCGACGATCTCGTAAGCGGAGGCGTCGGCGAACAGGGCATGCAGCAGCTTGTTGTTCAGGGCGTGGCCCGACCGGATGCCGGAGTAGTGGCCGATGATGGCGTGGCCCGCCATGTACAGGTCACCCACGGCGTCCAGGATCTTGTGGCGCACGAACTCGTCATCGAAGCGCAGGCCGCCCTCGTTCAGGATGCGGTCGCCGTCGATGACGATGGCGTTGTCCATGGAACCGCCCCGGGCCAAGCCCGCACGGCGCAGCATGTCCACTTCCTGCAGGAAGCCGAAGGTGCGGGCCTCGGCCACCTCATCCTTGAAGCTTTCAGCCTCCAGCCGGACGAAGCCTTCCTGGCGGCGCACGGCGGCGCTGGCGAAGTCGATCTCGAACGCGAAGCTGGAGCCCGAGGCGGGGGTCAGGGTGGCGACCTTCTCGCCCTCCACCACCGACACGGGGCGCAGCACGCGGATGACGCGGCGGGCGGCGTCCTGCTGGGCGATACCGGCGCACTCGATCAGGAACACGAAGGGGGCGGCGCTGCCGTCCATGATGGGAACTTCGGCCCCGTCCAGGTCGATGACCAGGTTGTCGATGCCGCAGCCGCGCAGGGCCGACATGACATGCTCAACCGTGCCCACCGTGGCGCCGGTGGCGTTGGCCACCACCGTGCACAGGCGGGTATCCACCACGGCGTCCCAGCGGGCCGGCACCGTGGCCTGGGCCTCCGTCGCGCCGCCGCGCAGCAGGTCCACCCGACGGAAGACGATGCCAGTGTTCACCGGCGCCGGGCGCATCGTCATGGCAACGGGCAGGCCGGAATGCAGGCCGACACCGGTGCAATTGATGGGGGCCTTCAGCGTCTGCTGGCGGGCGGCGATGATGGGTTCACGATCGGCGTACACGATTCCAACTTCCTTATTCGGCCATGATACGGATGGGCCGGGGCCTTTCCTGCATCATGCTCGCCCCAAGGTTTCATCCCTGGGGGCTTGGGTTCGGACGGGGAGGGACGGAGCGGGCGGTCCAACCGTGACTGCCTCAATCGCGACTGCGAGCCCTGTCATCCACGTCCGGCGACCGGTTCGACTTGCGGTCAAATTTTCGACCGTGCCGCCTTGCCGCCTTGGGCTTGACCCTCCGCCTTGGGCTTTAACCGCGTGTTGCGGTGCATCCAAAGCGGAACGTCACGCTGCCTAAGTAACAACGGCGGCGCCAGGCATCAAATCACTCTTTGTTACCGAATGTTACGCGGCGCTATGCGTATCTATTTGAGCACAAATGCAATTTCGCCTTCTTTCCGCCGCAAATGAAAAGGGCCGCTTCCCTGCGGGAGGCGGCCCTCGACATGATGCAATGCAGTGATGCCAGTCACATGGATGGCATCAATTCACCAGGATCAGTTCGCCTGGCGACGCAGGAAGGCGGGGATGTCCAGCGAGCTGTCCTCACCCGGCGCGCGGCCCAGGCCCGGCTCCTGGTGGACGGCGGGGGCGGGCTGGCGCGGCGCCACCTGCGGGGCCGGGGCGTGCTGCTGCACCGGCTGCTGATGCTGGACCTGCGGCGCATGCTGCTGCGGCGCGTAATGCGCGGCGGGGGCGGGCTGGCGCGGCGCCGGCTGCGGGTGCTGGACCTGCGGGGCCGGCTCGTCACCGCCGAAGCCGAACATGCGCTGGAAGATGCCCTTCTTGCGCGGCTCCGCCTGCGGCGGCGTATAGCGCTCGGGGTTGGGCGCACCCAGGCGCGGGCCGGCATCGGCCGGCCGCGGCGGGATGAAGCCACCGGCGCTGCGGTCGCCGCGCAGGGCGCCCGGGGCCGGCGCACGCATGGGCACCTCGGCCCGGGGGGCGGGCTGCTCGGCCACCGGTTCCGGCGCCATCTCGGCGACGGGGGCCGGCGCCGGCTCGACCGGGCTGTAGGGCGACGGCTGGGACACGGCCATCTGCGGCGCCGGGGCGGCGGCCGCGACCGGGGCAGCGGCGGGGGCTGCGACCGGCGCGGTCGGGGCGGGGGCCGTGGGCGCCACCGGGGCCGGCGTCAGCGTGGAGTGATAGCTGGCCGTGGCGGGGCGCACCGGCGTGCTGACCGACGGCGTGGCCGCCGGGGCGGGCGCGCGGCGGACGGCGTTGGTGCTGACGACCGCCAGCTGCGGGGCGGCGGGCTGCTGGCGCGGCTGCTGGCCGGCCAGGGTCTCGATGCCCGTGGCCACCACCGACACCCGCATCTTGCCGTCCAGCTGGGCGTCGAAGGTGGAGCCGAAGATGATGTTGGCGTCGGGGTCGACCTCGTCGCGGATGCGGTTGGCCGCCTCATCCACCTCGAACAGGGTCATGTCGTAGCCGCCGGTGATGTTGATCAGGACGCCGCGGGCGCCCTTCATCGACACGTCGTCCAGCAGCGGGTTGCTGATGGCGGCCTCGGCGGCCTCCACGGCCCGGCGCTCGCCCGTGGCCTCGCCCGTGCCCATCATGGCCTTGCCCATCTCCGTCATCACGGTGCGGATGTCGGCGAAGTCCAGGTTGATCAGGCCGGGCATGACCATCAGGTCGGTCACGCCGCGCACGCCGGAGTGCAGCACGTCGTCGGCCATCTTGAAGGCGTCGGCGAACGTGGTCTTCTCATTCGCCACCCGGAACAGGTTCTGGTTGGGAATGATGATCAGCGTGTCGACGTAGCCGGCCAGCTCATTGATGCCGGATTCGGCGATGCGCATGCGGTGCGCGCCTTCGAAGTGGAAGGGCTTGGTCACCACGCCCACGGTCAGGATGCCCTGTTCCCGCGCGGCGCGCGCGATCACCGGGGCGGCACCCGTGCCCGTGCCACCGCCCATGCCGGCGGTGATGAAGCACATGTTGGTGCCTTCGAGGTAGGAGAGGATCTCCTCCAGCTGTTCCTCGGCGGCGGCACGGCCCACGTCGGGGCGCGAGCCGGCGCCCAGGCCGCGGGTGATGGTGCTGCCCAGCTGCAGGCGCTTGGTCGCCTCGCTGCCGGTCAACGCCTGCGCGTCGGTGTTGGCGACCACGAACTCCACCCCTTCCAGGTTGGAGCGGATCATGTTGTTGACGGCGTTGCCGCCGGCGCCGCCGACACCGAACACGGTGATGCGCGGGCGGGTCAGCACTTCCACCGGCGGAATGGTGACTTTGATGGTCATGGCGTTGTCCCCTTTGCGGAGCGTCCGGAATACGGTGCGGTTAGGTCTTTGGCGTGTTTCGGTCTTCGACCGACGGATCGGGGGCCGGTACATCGGCCCGTCCAGGGGGACGGGCGCGATGGGGGCGGCCTGAATTTCTGCAGGGCGATGGCCGGGGTCATAGGTTGTCCCTCAGCCAGTTGCCCATGCGGCCCAGCCAGCCGGTGCCGGCGGGCTCCATCAAGGGGGCCAGGGCCGGGGCCTCGGCATGTTGCTGCACCGCGTAGGCCAGCAGGCCGGCGGCGGCGGAGAAGGCGGGACCGCCCACGGATTCAGCCAGGCCGCCGATGCGCAAGGGGCGGCCCAGGCGCACCTGCTTGTCCAGCACCTGTTGCGCCAGCTCGCGCATGCCGGGCAGTTGGCTGGCGCCGCCGGTCAGCACCACGCGGCGGCCGGCCAGCTTGGCGAAGCCCGAGGCGTCCAGGCGGCCGCGCACGAACTCGAACACTTCCTCCAGCCGGGGCTGGATGATGCCGACCAGCAGGGACTTCGGCACGTGGTGGGCCTGGGCCCGATCCTCCTCCCCGATCTGCGGCACGTCGATGATCTCGCGCTCATCCGACGGGGCGGGCAGGGCGCTGCCGTACAGGGTCTTCAGCCGCTCCGCATGGGCCAGGGGCGTGGTCAGGCCGCGGGCGATGTCGCTGGTGACGTGGCTGCCGCCGATGGGCACGCTGTCCGTCCACACCATCTTGCCGTCGAAGAAGACGGAGATGCTGGTGGTGCCGCCGCCCATGTCGATCAGGGTGACGCCCAGGTCCATCTCATCCTCCACCAGGCAGGACAGGCCCGCGGCGAAGGGGGACATGACGAAGCCTTCCACGCCCAGGTGGCAACGGCCGACGCAGGAGTTGAGGTTGCGCACCGGGCCGGCGGCGGCCGTCACCACATGCAGGCGTACGCCCAGCTTCTCCCCCACCATGCCGCGGGGGTCGCGGATGCCGCTCGAGCCGTCCACCGTGTAGCCCACGGGGATGGAGTGGATCAGCTCCGCATCGGCGGAGACGTTCAGGTTGCGGGCATGGGCCAGGGCCCGGCGCAGGTCGTGGTCGGTGATCTCGGACCCGGAAATGCCGGTCTCGACCGTCAGGGTCTGGCTTTCCGGCTGGCCGCCCGACAGGCCCACCAGCACCTCGCGGATCTGCTCGCCCGCCATGGTCTCGGCGGCATGGACGGCTGTGCCGATGGCGGTCTCGGCCGCCTCCATGTCCACGATGGCGCCGGCGCGCACGCCGCGCGACACCTGGTGGCCGATGCCCACCACGCGGATGGCGCCGGGCTCCTCCACCCGGGCGATGAAGCACACGACCTTGCTGCTGCCCACGTCGAGCGCCGCGATGGTGCCGCCGCGCGCCACGCGCTTGGGCTTGGACCGGCCGGTTACGGTGAATGCCATGGTCTGGTCCGCCTCAGTTCTTTTTCGCCGCAGCCTGGCGCTTCTTGTCCGCGGCCTTCGCCGCCGCCTTGGCCGCGATCGCGGCGGGCGACGCCTGGACAACAAGCCGGTCCGGCACGCGCAGGTCGATGGCGACCACGTCGCGTTCCAAAATCTTGTCCGATGCCTCAAGGGCGGCCAGCTGGTGGATGGCCGCCTCGTAATTCAATTCCGGCAGGCGCACTTCCATCCCGCCCTTCAGGTGCAGGTCCCAGCGCCGGGCGCCCACCAGCACGGCAGCGTCGACGCGGGACTGGATGGCGGGTTCGGAGGCCAGCGCCGCCAGCAGGGCGCGGCCCTGCTTGGGCGCGCCCTCGCCCACCAGGATGGGCAGGTTGGGGAAGTGGTCCAGGTTGTGGTCGGTCAGCACCGTGCCCTCGGCATCCACGAGGGCCAGCTTCTGCTCATGCTGCCAGATGGCCATGGGCTGGCGCTCCGTCAGCACGACGAACAGGGTGTCGGGCAGGCGCCGCTCGATGCGGGCGCTGGCGATCCAGGGAATTTGCTCCAGCTGCTTGCGCGCCGCATGCGGGTCGAAACCCAGGATGGGCGAACCGCGCTCTACGCCCAGCGCCGCCAGGACCTGGGCGCCGTCGGTTTCCTTGCGGCCCTTGACCAGCACTTCCTGCACCTGCAGGCCGCCCCGGGCGGTGATGTCCAGGAAGGCGGCGTCCACGGCGTTGCCGGCGGCGGTCAGCTTGCCGCTGGCCCAGCCCCAAAGCGCAAGGCCGCCGACCAGGGTCAGCGGCACGATAATGGTGGCCCGGCGGCCCAGGAACTGCTGCCAGCGCGGGACGGCGCGGCGGCGGTTGGCGGCCTGGGCGGCCTTCTGCGTCGTCCGCCGCGTCTCGTACGCGATGCGGCTGCGCGGGGTGTCGCCTTCGGGGAACAGCCCGGGGCTGGAGGGATGGGTCACCCGTGGCATGCCGCGTGCTCCACAATCCAGCCGCACAGGTCGGCATAGCTGAGGCCGACGTAAGCCGCCTGTTCCGGCAGCAGCGACAGGGGCGTGAAGCCCGGCTGGGTGTTGGTTTCCAGGAAGCAGAGGCCGGTGACGCCGGGCTTGCCGTCGTCCCAACGGAAGTCGCTGCGGCTCACGCCGCTGCAGCCCAGGGTCTGGTGGGCCAGCAGGGCCAGGCGCTTGGCCTCCTCCGCCACCTCGGCCGGGATCTGGGCCGGGCAGACATGGACGGCGTGGCCCTCGGTATACTTGGCCGTGTAGTCGAAGAACTCGGTGCTGGCCACGATCTCGGTAACGGTCAGGGCGCGGTCGCCCACCACGCCCACGGTCAGCTCCCGCCCGGGGATGAACTTCTCCACCATGACGGTATCGCCGTAGACCCAATGCTCCGCCTCGACGGCCGGCCCGTTGTGGCCCGCATGGACGATGCGCACGCCGACGCTGGAGCCCTCGTCCACCGGCTTGATGACGTAGGGCGGTTCCATGACGTGGCCGGCCAGCACCGCCTCGCGGGTGGCGATGACATCCTCGGCGATGGGCATGCCCACGGTGCCCAGCACCCGCTTGGTCATGGCCTTGTCCATGGCGACGGCGGAGGCCATGACGCCGGAATGGGTGTAGGGCACGGCCAGATATTCCAGGACGCCCTGGATCATGCCGTCCTCGCCGCCGCGCCCGTGCAGGGCGTTGAAAACGACGTCGGGCTTGGGGGTCAGGGCCGCCAGCAGGCCGGCCAGGTCGCGCTGCACATCCACGGCGCGCACGACATATCCCTTGGATTCCAAGGCGGTGACGATGGACGCGCCGCTGACAAGCGACACCTCGCGCTCGGCAGACCACCCGCCCATCAGGACGGTGACATGCTTAGGCTGGTGACCACTCATCAAACGGCTCCCTATCGGCTGAGGCGGTTCAGCCAGGCGACACAATCCCTAGAGGATAGCCCACCTTTGCAGAACCGCTGGGAAACGCAACATTTTGTGAGTTTCTTGGCGCCTCTTTTTGAAAACCGCTAGCTATAGCGTTGAAATGTCCAGGCCGCTGCAACCGGGGTATAACTACCCGTAGTCTTTCCCTATGTCCTCCGGATGGGTCGAAAATCGACTCGGGCTCCAGAGGTTGCCGCACCCGCTCAGAACTGATTCGCGGGCGTGTCAGACATGTCCAAGGGCACCCCGATGCGGCGGATTTCCCAGCGCAGGGTGATGCCCGAGGTTTCCAGGACGCGGCGGCGCACTTCCTCGCCCAGGGCCTCGATGTCGGCCGCGGTGGCGTCGCCCAGGTTCAGCATGAAATTGGCGTGCTTTTCCGACATCTGGGCGCCACCCACGATCAGGCCGCGGCAGCCGGCCTTGTCCACCAGGGCCCAGGCCTTCTCCCCGGGCGGGTTGGCGAAGGTGGAGCCGCCGGTGCGGGCGCGCACGGGCTGGCTAGCGGCGCGCGCGGCCGCGATCTCCTCCATGCGGGCCTGGATGGCGGCCTTGTCGCCGACCGTCCCGCGCAGGGTGGCGGCGGTGAAGATCACCTCTTCCGGCACGCCGCAGTGACGGTAGGTCAGGTGCAGCGCGTCGCGGCTGTAGTCGCGGCGGGTGCCCTGGCGGTCGATGCCCACGGCGCTTTCGATCACATCCACCGTTTCGCCGCCATAGGCGCCGCCGTTCATGCGGATGGCGCCGCCGACGGTGCCGGGGATGCCGGACAGGAACTCCAGCCCGGACAGGCCGGCGGCCTGCGCCGTCTGCGCCACGGTCAGGTCCAGGGCGCCGGCGCCGGCGTGGACCCGGTCACCCTCGACGGAAACCTGGGCGAAGCTGCCGCCCAGGCGGATGACCACGCCGCGCACGCCGCCGTCGCGGACCAGCAGGTTGCTGGCGACACCGATGACGGTGACCGGCACGTCGGCGGGGCAGGCGGCCAGGAACTGGGCCAGATCCTCCTCGTCCGCCGGGCGGAACAGCACGTCGGCCGGGCCGCCCACGCGGAACCAGGTCAGGGGACCCAGCGGGGCGTCGGGCGTCAGGCGGCCGCGCACGGTCGGCAGACGGCGCAGCAGGGCGGTGCCCCGGCTGACCTCTCCTTCATCCATCGCGCGCCGTTCCGCCATCATGTCAGCCCTGGCTCCCCCCGTGATGCGAACCGGGAATGGCGGTGCCGAACAGGCGGTCCAGTTCGGCCGGCAGGGCGTTGGCCCAACTGGTGATGTTGCCGGCCCCCAGGCAGACAACCAGGTCGCCCGGCCGCGCCATGTCGCGGATCATGGACGGCAGCGCCTCGGGCGAGGACAGGGGCAGGGCGTGGCGGTGGCCATGGGTGCGCAGGCCGTCGACCAGCGCCTCCTTGGCGACACCGGGGATCGGCGTCTCACCCGCGGCATAGACATCGGCGACGATGACGGCGTCGGCGTCGTTGAAGCAGGTGCAGAACTCCTCGAACAGGCTCTGCAGGCGGGTGTAGCGGTGGGGCTGGACCACGGCGATGGTGCGGCCGGTGCCGGCGGTGCGGGCGGCGCTCAGCACCGCGGCGATTTCCACCGGGTGATGGCCGTAATCGTCGATGACGACGATGCCGTTGCTCTCCCCCGTCTTGGTGAAGCGGCGCTTCACACCGCTGAACTTGGCCAGGCTCTGGCGGATGCTGTCGTCGCGAATGCCCATGTTGAGGGCGACGGCGATGGCGGCCAGGGAGTTCTGCACGTTGTGCAGGCCGTACATGGGCAGATGCAGGCCGGTGATGGTCCGCTCCTCCCCCGCCACGCGGTCGGAAACGACGACGTCGTAGAAGGCGCCCTGCACCGTGGTCTGCAGGTTGGTGGCGCGCAGGTCGGCCTGGGGGTTGAAGCCATAGGTGACGATGCGGCGGTCCACCCGGCTGATCAGGGCCTGCACCTCGGGATGGTCGATGCACAGCGCCGCGAAGCCGTAGAACGGGATGTTCTGCACGAACTGGTCGAACGCCTCGCGGGCCTTGTCGAAGGTGCCGTAGAAGTCCAGGTGCTCGGGATCGATGTTGGTGACCACGGCGATGGTGGACGGCAGCTTGGTGAAGGTGCCGTCGCTCTCATCCGCCTCGACCACCATCCAGTCGCCGGAGCCCAGCTTGGCGTTGGTGCCGAGGGCGTTGATGATGCCGCCGTTGATGATGGTGGGGTCGAAGCCGGCGCCGTCCAGCAGGGCCGAGACCAGCGAGGTGGTGGTGGTCTTGCCGTGCGTGCCGGCGATGGCCACCGACCACTTCAGGCGCATCAGCTCCGCCAGCATCTCGGCGCGCCGCACCACGGGGATCAGCGCCGCGCGGGCGGCCATGACCTCGGGGTTGTCGCGCTTCACGGCGGAGGAGATGCAGACGACGGCGGCGTCGCCCAGATTCTCCGCCCGCTGACCGATGGACACGGGAATGCCCAGGTCGCGCAGGCGCTTGACGTTGTAGTTGTCGGCCAGGTCGCTGCCCTGGACGGAATAGCCCAGATTGTGCAGCACCTCGGCGATGCCGGACATGCCGATGCCGCCGATGCCCACGAAATGAATGGTGCCGATGGACAGGGGCATCGCCCTCATTGGCCGTCTCCGCTGCGATAGGGGGATTGCGCCCGGGCCGGCCCCGGGGCGGCGGGACCATAGGCGAAGGGTGCCGCGGGAGGGAAGCCTGTCTTACGAGGGGGGCTCATGCGGCGGCCCTCCGGTTCCGGGCGGTGTCCAGCACGGCGTCGGCCAGGCGTTCGGCCGCGTCCGGAATGGCGAAGGACCGGGCGCCGGCCGCCGCCAGGGCCAGCGGCGCCGGGTCGTCCAGAAAGGCGGCCAGGCGGTCGGCCAGGGCCTCCGCCGTGAATTGGGCATGCGGCATCAGCCAGGCGCCGCCAGCCTCCACCAGGGCCTTGGCGTTGGCGGTCTGGTGGTCGTCCATGGCCTGGGGGTAGGGCACCAGGATGGCGGGGCGGCCAGCAACGGCCAATTCCGCCACCGTTCCGGCACCGGAACGACAGATGGCCAGGTGGCAGGCGTCCAGCCGGCCGGCCATATCGCGGAAGAAGGGGGCCAGTTCGACATCCACGCCCAGGCCGGCATACCCCTCCCGCGCCTGCTCCATCGTCTCCGGCCGGGCCTGCTGCTTGATGCTCAGGCGCAGGCGATGCTCCGGCGACAGGCGGGCGACGGCGGCGGGCAGGATGGTGCTGAAGACGGAGGCGCCCTGGCTGCCCCCGGTCACCAGGATGGACAGGGTGCTGGTGGGGGCGGCGTAGGGACGGCTGGCGAGGTCCAGGATGGCGGGGCGCACGGGGTTGCCGGTGCGCAGGCTTGCCACATGGCGGGGCAGGCCGCTGACCTGGGGGAAGGAGGTGGCGATCAGGCGGGCGCCGCCGGCCAGCAGCTTGTTAGCCCGGCCCATCACGGCGTTCTGCTCATGCAGCACCACGGGGATGCCCAGGCGCTGGGCCGCGAACACGGTGGGGACGGAGGGATAGCCGCCGAAGCCCACCACCACGGCGGGCTTCAGATCCTTCAGAATACGGCGGGCCTGCATCGTGCCGGCCAACAGGGACAGGGCCGTGCGCGCCTTGGACGCCAGGCCGCGGCCCGGCGTGCCGGCGCGGACCCGATGCACCGGGATATCCGCCAACCCCTCGCCAAAGGCGTGGCCGCGCGTGTCGGTCACCAGCACCACGGCCTGCCCCCGGGCGCGCAGCGCCCTGGCCAGCGCCTCCGCCGGAAACAGGTGGCCGCCGGTGCCGCCGGCCGCCAGAACGATAGTGCCCGTGGGGGGCTGCTGGTGGCTCACGGCAGATCCCCCTGGCCGAAGCGCTTGCGGGTCAGGGCCAGCAGCATGCCGACACCGATGCCCAGCGCGATCAGGGAGGAGCCGCCATAGCTGATGAAGGGCAGGGTCATGCCCTTGGTCGGCATCATGTGCAGGCTGGAGGCCATGTTGATGCAGGCCTGCAGGCCGAACTGCATGGCCAGGCCGGCGGCGCCCAGCATGACGAACAGGCTCTGCTCGCTATAGGCGCGGGCGAAGCTGCGCATCACCACCACGCCGAACAGCAGCACGATGAACAGGCACCACAGCATGCCCAGCTCCTCCCCCGCCACGGCGAAGATGAAGTCGGCATGGGCGTCGGGGATGGTCATCTTGACGGTGCCCTGGCCGGGGCCGGTGCCCCACAGGCCGCCATGCTGGAAGGCGTCCAGGGCGCGCTGGACCTGGTAGTTGTCGCCGGCGGCGGGGTCCAGGAAGCGGTTCACGCGGCTCTGCACGTGCGGGAACAGGAAATAGGCGCCCACCAGGCCGGACAGGCCGCAGACCACCAGCACCGCCACCAGCAGGATGGGCAGGCCGGCGATGAAGAACTGGCCGAACCACACGGCGCTGACCACGAAGGTCATGCCCAGGTCCGGCTGCATCAGCAGCAGGGCCACGATCATCAGGTAGAAGAGGATGCAGACGCCGAAATAGACCACGTTGTTGGTATGACGGGCCTGGGCGAACAGCCAGGCGGCCACGACGGCGAAGGCGGGCTTGATGAATTCCGACGGCTGGACCGACAGGCCGGGCAGATGGATCCAGCGCGTGGCGCCCTTGATCTGCACGCCCGACACCAGGGTCAGCGCCACCCCCGCCAGCGACAGCAGGAACAGGATCATGGCCATGCGCCGCACGCCCTTGGGCGACAGCAGTGACACGCCCACCATGATGATCAGGGTGGGGATCAGCATCATCACGTGATGCTGGATGAAGTGGAAGTTATCCAGGCCGATGCGCTCCGCCACCGGCGGGCTGGCGGCCTGGATCAGCACCACGCCGATGGTGGCGATGAGGAAGACGGTGGCCAGGGTCCAGCGGTCGACGGTCCACCACCAGCGGCCGATGACGGATTGGTCGGTACGCGACAGCGTGATCATGACGCCCCGTCCTTTCCGGCTTCCGACTGGTCCGCCAACTGGCGCACGATGCGGACGAAGGCGTCGCCCCGCACCTCGAAATTGGGATACTGGTCAAAGCTGGCGCAGGCGGGGGACAGCAGCACCGTCCCGCCGCCGGCTTGTTTCGCCAGGGCGTAGGCGGCAGGCACGGCCTGGTCCAGCGTGCCGTAGCGGCCGTAGCTGACCTTGCCCTCCAGCCAGGGGGCGAATTCCTCCGTCGCCTCGCCGATCAGGAAGGCGTGGCGCACCCGGCCCATGAAGGGTTCCAGGCCGCTGAGCCCGCCCTCCTTGGCCTTGCCGCCGACGATCCAGTACATGTCCTCGTAGCAGCCCAGGGCCTTGGACGCCGCGTCGGCGTTGGTGGCCTTGCTGTCGTTGACGAAGCGGATGCCGTCCAGGGTGGCGATGGTCTGCTGGCGGTGCACCAGGCCGGGGAAGGTGCGCATCGCCTCGGCGATCACCTCGGGCGCCACGCCCACGGCGCGGGTGGCGGCGTAGGCGGCGCAGGCGTTCTGCCAGTTGTGGCGGCCGGGCAGGGCCGCGCACTGGCGCAGGTCGACCACGGTCCGGGCCTGGTCCTCGGCGGCGTCCACCAGCACGCCATCGGCGGCGTGGACGCCGCCCGGCACCGCGCGTTCCGAGGAGATGCGGATGACTTTGCGCCCGCCCTCCGCCTCCAGGCTGTCGGCCATGGCGGCGGTGTTGGGCTCGTCCACGCCCAGGATGGCGACGGGCAGGGGCTTCGCCGGATCGCGGGCGCCCGGCTGGAAGATCAGGCGCTTGGCGGCGATGTAGCCGTCCATGCCGCCGTGGCGGTCCAAATGGTCGGGCGTGATGTTCAGCAGGACGGCGGCGTCGAAACCCAGGGAGGGGGTCAGCTCCAGCTGGTAGCTGGACATCTCCAGCACATAGACGTCGCCCTCGCCCAGCGCCGGGAAGGTCAGGACGGGGATGCCCAGGTTGCCGCCCACCGCCAGGGTGCGACCGGCATGGGCCAGGATGTGACCGGTCAGGGCGGTGGTGGTGGACTTGCCGTTGGTGCCGGTGATGCCGACGTAGGCGGCGTCCGGTTGGGCCAGGCGCAGCAGCTCCACATCCCCGATGATGGGCACGCCGGCCTGCTTGGCGCGGGCGGCCACCGGGTGCGGCGCCGGGAAGGTGTGGGGGATGCCGGGCGACAGCACCAGGGCGGCGACGCCGGCCAGATCGGCCTCATGCAGGTTGGTCAGGGGGATGCCGGCGGCTTCCGCCGCCTTCTGGCCCCCGGCGCCGTCGTCCCAGGCCAGGACCTCCGCCCCGCTGGCGGCCAGCACACGCGCCGCCGCCAGGCCGGACCGCGCTAAGCCCATCACCGCCACGCGGCGGCCTTTGAAGGAGGGGAGGAGGATGGGCTGGGACATGGGCGGGGCTTAACGCAGCTTCAGGGTGGACAGGCCGGCCAGGGCCAGGATGACGGCGATGATCCAGAATTGGATGACGACGGTGGGCTCCGACCAGCCCTTTTTCTCGAAATGGTGATGCAGCGGGGCCATGCGGAACACCCGCTTGCCCGTCAGTTTGAAGCTGGCGACCTGCACGATGACCGACACCGTCTCCAGCACGAACAGGCCGCCGATGATGGCCAGCACCAGCTCATGCTTGGTGATGACGGCGACGGTGCCCAAGGCGCCACCCATGGCCAGCGAGCCGGTGTCGCCCATGAACACCATGGCCGGCGGCGCGTTGAACCAGAGGAAGCCCAGGCCGGCGCCCACCAGGGCGCCGCAGAACACCGCCAGCTCACCCGTGCCGGGCACGTGATGAATTTGCAGGTAGTTGGCGAAGACGGCGTTGCCCGACAGATAGGCGATCAGGCCGAAGCTGGCGGCGGCGATCATGATGGGCACGATGGCCAGGCCGTCCAGGCCGTCCGTCAGGTTCACCGAATGGCTGGACCCCACGATGACGAACACCGCCCAGGGCCCGAACAGGAAGCCCAGGGGGACCAGCACGTCCTTCAGGAAGGGCACGGCCAGGCTGGTATCCAACGGGCTCTGCGCCACATGCAGGTACCAGGCGGTGGCCACACCGGAGACCGCGATCATCGCCACCATCTTGCCCCGGCCCGACAGGCCCTTGGTGTTGCGCTTGGTCAGCTTCAGGAAGTCGTCGCCGAAGCCCACCAGGCCAAAGCCCACGGTCACCAGCAGCACGATCCAGGTGTAGGCGTTGGTCACGTCCACCCACAGCACGGTGGAGATCAGGACCGAGATCATGATCATCAGGCCGCCCATGGTGGGCGTGCCCTTCTTCTTCAGGTGCGTCTCCGGCCCGTCGGTGCGGATGGGCTGTCCCGCGCCCTGCATGGACTTCAGCCAGCGGATGACCCCCGGGCCGATCAGGAAACTGATGATCAGCGCCGTCAGCATGGCCCCGCCCGTCCGGAACGTGATGTACCGGAACAGATTGAAAAGCTGGAAGTCGTCGGCCAGCGGGAACAGCAAATTGAACAACATGGGACGGGTCTTAGCTCCCGGAGACGGCGGGTGAGGGGGGCGGAGGCGGAGTATCCAGGGCCTTCAGGGCGTCGACCACCAGCGCCATGCGGCTGCCGGCGGATCCCTTGACCATGACGATGTCGCCGGCGCGCACGGCGGCCCCGACCAGGGGGGCCAGCTCGACGCTGCTGTCGGCGTGGGCGCCCCGGCGGTCGGCCGGCAGGCGGTTGAACAGGTGGCGCATGAGGGGGCCGCAGGTGAAGACCAACTGCACGTCGGCGGCGACCAGGGGCTCGGCCAGGCCAGCATGCAGGGCGGGGGCGTCGGCGCCCAGCTCCAGCATGTCGCCCAGCACCGCGATGCGCCGGCCGCCCGGGCCCGGCTGGGCCTGGCCCAGCACAGCGGCGGAGGCCGCCACCGATACGGGGCTGGCGTTGTAGCTTTCGTCGATCAGGGTCAGGCTGCCACCGCCATGGGGCGTGGTGGGCAGCGGCACGGTCTGGCGCACACCCCGGCCCTTGACCGGGGGCAGGGTGGCCAGGGCCTGGGCGGCGACGGTGACGTCGCCCCCCGCTGCGGCCACGGCCAGCAACACGGCCAGGCTGTTCAGCGCCTGGTGGCGGCCGGGCACGGCCAGGGTATAGCGGATGACCTCGCCCTGGATTTCGGCGGTCACGTCGCTGCCGGTCGGGCCCAGATCCAGGTCGATCAGGCGGGCGTCGGCCCCGGCGGTGGCGCCGAAGCTCAGCACCTGGCCCACGCCCTGGGTGCGGGCGGCGGCCAGCAGGCGGGCGTATTGCGGGTTGTCCCGGTTCAGGATGGCCGTGCCCTGGCGCGACATGCCCTCGAAAATCTCGGCCTTCGCGTCGGCGATGCCTTCGATGGAGGCGAAGAACTCCAGGTGCACCGCCTCGACCGTGGTGATGATGGCGATGTCCGGCCGCGCCATGCGCGACAGCGGGCCGATCTCCCCCGCGTGGTTCATGCCCATCTCGAACACGCCATAGCGCGCATCGGCCGGCAGGCAGGCCAGGGACAGGGGGACGCCCAGATGGTTGTTCAGGTTGCCTTCGGTGGCGAAGGTGGGCCCCAGCGCGCCAAGGGCGGTGCGCAGGAACTCCTTGGCGCTGGTCTTGCCGACGGACCCGGTGACCGCGATGATCTTGGCGGTGGCGTTCAGCCGCGCCACCCGCGCCAGATCCTCCAGCGCCGCCTGGGTGTCATCCACCAGCAGCAAGGGGGCGTCCGCCGGCAGTCCTTCGGGCACGCGGCTGACCAGGCAGGCGGCGGCCCCACGCTGCAAGGCCACCGCGACGAAGGCGTGGCCGTCGAAGTTGGGGCCCTTCAGCGCCACGAACAGGTCGCCGGGGTTCAGCGTGCGGGTGTTGATGGACACGCCGGTGGCGGCCCAATCGGCGCCCAGCGCGCGCCCGTTGGCGGCGGCGGCGGCATCGGCCGCCGTCCACAGCATTGTGCTGGTGGGGGGCGGGGTCATGACGCGCCTCCCACCGGCGTTTCCCCGGCCAGGCCCAGCACGCTACGGGCGACGGCGGCGTCGTCGAACGGACGCACCTCCTTGCCCACGATCTGGCCCTGTTCATGGCCCTTGCCGGCGATGACCAGCACGTCGCCGGCCTTCAGCTCGCCGATGGCCAGCGCGATGGCGGCGGCGCGGTCGTCCACCTCGGTGGCGCCGGGGCAGCCGGCCAGCACCTCGGCCCGGATGGCGCCGGGGATTTCCGTACGCGGGTTGTCGTCGGTGACGATGACGCGGTCGGCCAGGCGGGCGGCGATGGCGCCCATCATGGGACGCTTGCCCCGGTCACGGTCACCGCCACAGCCGAAGACGACGGACAGGCGGCCCTCGGCATGCGGCCGCAGGCTGTTCAGCACCGTCTCCAGCCCATCGGGCGTGTGGGCGTAGTCGACATAGACGGCGGCGCCGTTGTCCAGCGTCGCCACCAGTTCCAGCCGGCCGCGCACGCCGTCCAGCTGCGACAGCAGGCCGGCGGCGGCCTGCGGTTCGGCGCCGCTGCCGATGACCATGCCCAGCGCGCACAGCGCGTTCCACACCTGGAAGCGACCCACCAGCGGCAGCACGATGTCGTGGCGGGTGCCCATGACCTCCAGGGTCAGGGCCTGGCCCTGGGGCAGGGGGCGCAGGGTCGTCACCGCCAGCTCGCGGCCTCGTTCGCCAAAGCCGATCAGGGTCTGCTTGCGGGCGCGCGTCAGGTCGGCCAGGGCCTGGAATTCCGGGATGTCGGCGTTGACCACGGCGGTGGCGCCGCGCGGCATCACCCGGTCGAACAGCATGGCCTTGGCCTTGAAATAGGCCTCCATGGTGCCGTGATAGTCCAGGTGGTCGCGGGTCAGGTTGGTGAAGCCGCCCACGGTGACCAGCACGCCATCCAGGCGGAACTGGTCCAGGCCGTGGCTGCTGGCCTCCATCGCCAGGTGGGTGATGCCGCCCTCGGCCAGGCGCGACAGCGTGCTGTGCAGCGCCACCGGGTCGGGCGTGGTCAGGCTGTCCTCCCGCGGGAAGCCGGGGGCGATCAGGCCCAGGGTGCCCATGGCGCCGGCCTGGTGCCCCTGCAGCGACCACAGCTGGCGGGTGAACTGCGCCGTGGAGGTCTTGCCGTTGGTGCCGGTGACGGCGGCGATGGTGGCCGGCTGGCGCTTGTAGAAGGCCGCCGCCAGCAGGGCGAAGCGCCGCCGGGGGTTGGCGTCCTCGATCAGGCTGACGGGATGGGGCAGGTTTTCAGGCAGCCTGGTGCCCTTGGGCGCCAGCACGGCCACGGCGCCGGCGGCCACGGCCTGGGGTATGAAGTCCCGCCCATCGCGGGCACTGCCCGGCATGGCGGCGAACAGCATGCCCGGCTTGACGGCGCGGCTGTCCGCGGTCAGGCCGGTGATCTCGGGGTCCCGTTCCAGGGCCAGCGCCGATACGGCGATTTCGGTGCGCGATGCCATCAGATCGGTCAGACGCAAGGGTCCCTCTCACACGTGATGCCGGGGCGGGTTGATAGCGCGCTCCCCGGCATCGGTCGACCCCCACCTTGCGGTGCCCTGTCGTCGGGTTTCAGGGGGGGCTGGTTAATTGATGGCCATGGCCTGCAACACCTCGGGATCGTTGCGGACCACCGGCTTGACCCCCAACAAGGGGGCGGCCTGCCAGACGATGCGCTGGACGGCGGGGGCCGCGACCCAGCCAGCGGTGGCGAAACCGAAGCTCTTCTTGTTGCCATGCGGCTCGTCCACCATGACGAACACCACATAGCGGGGATCGGTCATGGGGAAGGCGCCGGCGAAGGAGGTGCGCAGCGACTTGTGGGCGTAGCCCTTGCCGCTGACCTTTTCCGCGGTGCCCGTCTTGCCGCCCACCAGATAATCCAGGGTGTCCGGCGCCTTCAAGTCGCCGGTGCCGAAGGCCGTCTTGCCCGTGCCCTCCGTCACCACCAGGCGCATCAGCTTGCGCAGGATGGCCGACGTCTGGGGCGAGATCACCCGCGTCTCGGGAATCTCCGCGTTGGGATCGCGCTTCAGCAGGGTCGCGGGGCGCATGATGCCACCGTCCACGACCGCGCCCACGGCGGACACCATCTGGACGGGACTGACGGACAGGCCATGGCCGAACGCCACGGTCAGCAGCGTGGTCTGGCGCCACGGGTTGGGCACCAGCGGGGCGCCGACCTCGGGGATTTCCAGCGAGGGGGCCTTCAGCATGCCGAAGCGGCCCATGTAGTCGCGCTGGACGTCGATGCCGAACTTCTCCGCCATCTTGGCGGAGCCGATGTTGGACGACTTGCGGAAGATGTCGACCACATCCATCCAATAGTTCACCGGCTCATCGTCATGGATGGTGAAACGGCCGATCTTCAGCGGGTGGTTGGTCTCGAACGTCTCGTGCAGCTTCACCGATCCCGTTTCCAGCGCGATGGCCGTGTTCAGGATCTTGAAGACCGAGCCCATCTCATAGACGCCCAGGGTGGCGCGGTTGAACTTCGAATCGTCATGCATCTCCCCCGGGTTCTGGGGGTCGAAGTCGGGCAGGCTGACCATGGACAGGATTTCGCCCGTCTTGATGTCCATGATCAGGCCGGCGCCGCCGATGGCGTTGAAGTCCTGGATGGACTGCGTGATCTCCTTGCGCATGATGTGCTGCAGACGCACATCGATGGACAAGCGCAGCGGTTCCGCATTCTCACGCAGGCGCTTGTCGAACGACTGTTCGATGCCCATCAGGCCGTTGTTGTCGATGCCGGTCAGGCCGATCAGGTGCGCCGTCAGGCTGCCCTGCGGATAGATGCGGTGCTCCTCCTGCTGGAAGAACACGCCGGGGATACCCAGCTTGTTGACCTCGAACTCCTGGCGGGGCGTCAGGTTGCGCTTGATCCAGACGAAGCGCTTGTCACCCTTCAGGTCCTTCAGCACCTGGCGATAATCGAGGTCGGGCAGGGTGGCCACCAGCTTGCGCGCGGCCTCCTCCGCGTCGATCACCAGCTTGGGATCGGCATAGGCGGACGCGGTGGCCAGCGAGGTGGCCAGCAGCACGCCGTTGCGGTCGGTGATTTCCGCCCGGGTGACGGGCAGGGGCCGGGCGGTGGTGTTCTCGGCCACCGGCGGCTCCGCCTCGCGGCTGAACACCATGGTGTCGGCCAGGCGCACGCCGATGGCGCCCAGCACCAACGCGAACAGGGCCGCCGTCACCAGCAGGCGCGACCGGCCCTGTTCCAGCGCGTGGCTGGTGGGGTTGTTCAGACGGACCCTGCCTTCCGGCCGTGGGGCCTGGATGCGCTCCATGCCCGCGATGTCGAAGCCGGTCAGGGAAAAGGGGGCGTCGCTCATCGTGCCGCCCCCAGTTTGGCGCTCAGGGTCTGCTCCGCCATCACCATGGGCTGGGCCTTGGACTTGGCGGCGGCGAGGGTCACCTTGGCATCCCGGCCGGTCTTATCGGCGGCGTCCAGGCTGGCCATCAGCGCGCCGATGCTGTCCATGCGCTCAGGGCGCGCGGGCTGCTTGGGTCCAGTGGGCGCCGGCTTGGGGGCGGCCACGGCCTTCACCGGGGCGGCCGGCACGTCCGGCGCCTTCAGCGCCACGACCTGCGCCTTGGGTTGGGCCAGCGGCGCCCGGGCGGGGGCCTGGGCGGCGGCCACCTGCACCGCCGGCGCCGCGCTGGCGACGTAGGTGGACTCCGGCGCGGGGGCCGGCTTGGCCGTCGGCTGGTCGGCGGGGGCGGGGCTGGCCGCCGGTGTGACCGGCGCGGGCGCCTCGGGCTTCACCGGGACGGCGGCCATGGCCACCATCTGCTCCGCCTTGGTGGGGCGCAGGGTCAGATGTTCGGTCGCCAGCCGCTCCAGCCGGGTGGGATCGTTCAGGTAGGCCCATTCGGCCCGCAGCACCTGGATGGACTGCTGTTCCTGCGCGATCTGCCGGTTCAGCGAGGCCAGGTGCTCCTGCTCCTCCTGCACGCGGTAGCTGGTGTGGTAGAGGATGCCGCTGGCGACGGTGGCGAGGCACAGCCAGACGAGCGTGGACTTGCCTATCATGCTGCTTCTCCCATGGGCCAAGCGGGGGCGTTGGTGCGTTCGGCGGCGCGCAACCGAGCGGATCGGGCGCGCGGATTGTGGCGAAGTTCCGGCTCGCCGGGGGTGACCCCGCTGCGGCCCAGAAGATTGAATGTGGGGGCGGGGCCGCTGTGCGCGGCCGGCATGTGGCGCGAGGGCGCGCCCTCCGACCCGCTGCGCTGGCGCAGGAAGTCCTTGACCCGGCGGTCTTCCAGGGAATGGAAGGAAACGACGGCCAGGCGGCCACCCGGCGCCAGCACCCGCTCAGCACCCTCCAGGCCGCGGTCCAGCTCCCCCAACTCATCGTTCACATGCAGGCGCAGGGCCTGGAAGCTGCGGGTGGCGGGGTCGATGCCGTCCTTCTTCGACCGGGGGACCACGCCCCGGATGATGTCCGCCAGCTGGGCCGTCGTCTCGATTCGCGCGGTCGCACGGGCGGCCACGATGGCGCGGGCCACGCGGCGGGACATCCGTTCCTCGCCCAGGCGCCACAGGATGGTGGCGATGTCGGCCTCGGCGTACTCGTTGACCACATCGGCGGCGGTGGGGCCGCTCAGGCTCATGCGCATGTCCAGCGGGCCGTCGAAGCGGAAGGAGAAACCGCGCGAGGGATCGTCGATCTGGGGGGAGGAGACGCCGATGTCCAGCGCCACGCCGTCCACCGGGCCGATGCCGTGGGCGGGCAGCAGCTCCGCCATGTCCCCGAACCGGCCTTCGATGATGCGCAGGCGGCCGGGGAAGCGGGCCATCAGGGGTTCCGCCCGCTTGATGGCGGCGGGGTCGCGGTCGATGCCCACCACCTGGCAGTCCGCCGCCTCCAGGATGGCGCGGGTGTATCCGCCGGCGCCAAAGGTGCCGTCGACGTAGACGCCGCCATCGCGCACGGCCAGCGCCGTCAGCACCTCCGCCAGCAGGACGGGGATGTGGACCTGCGCGCTATCAGCCTGTGTAACGGTCGCGGTCATTGCGCGCCCCCACCATTGGACCCGGCCGCCAGCACCGAGTTGGTGCGGGCCAGGATGGTGGACAGCGAGATGTTCTGGGCGCGGCTGCGGTCGCGGCTGGCGGCCTCGTGGGCGGACAGCGCCTCGGGGTCCCAGATCTGGAAAGTGTGGCGGCGGCCGACGAAGGCGGCGCCCTCGGTGATGCCGGCGAAGGCCAGGAAGTTTTCCGGCAGGACGATACGGCCCTCGGGATCGATGGCCAGGCGGACGGAACCGCCGAATACCGTCGTCTCGATCAGGTCACGCATGTCATCCGGCATGTTGGGGTTGTCCAGCGCCTCTGACAGGCGATCCATGTAGTCGACGCTGCACGCATCGATGGCGTTGGCTTGCAGCGACCGGAAGACGATCAGCTCCGTCTGCCCACCAAGGACGCCGCGGAAGGAAGACGGGACTGAAACCCGACCCTTCTTGTCGACCTTGTTCACGTATGTGGACAGGAACAAGCCCATCGATCCCCGCGTCTCCTGCGCCTCCGCGCCCCATCCGATCCGGCACCAGGCCCGCCTTCAGAATGCGCCGCACCTCCGGGTAAGACCGGACAGGCGTGCGCGCCCTGTTTTTGGGTCCATATGGGGTACCATGGGAAGTTATGGGCGTCAATGGGAGGAGGGCGCGAATGCTTGTCCACACTGTGCTTTTCCACAGTTGTGGATAAGGTTCTTCTTGGTTGCGACCTTAAATCGAATGGGTAGGTGCGCTTGCCCCCTATTCCTGGGTTTCCGCCGAATTTAATAGGCGGCGGCGCGGCGGCACCTATCCTGTGGATAAAGGCCGTGCCGATACCCCAGTTAATGAAAAGGGCGCGAAATCTTTTGGATATGCCATCCTGGTTATTCGGCGACCGCATTTAAGGCCAAGTAGTCGTCGGCCCTAAGGCACCCACCAAATATGGTAAGGGAAAGGTGATAGGCCCCGATATGTAGGCCATAAGGGGCGCCGATGCGGGAATTTCCCATAAATTCCCACGACGGGCCCGTTTTGGGCGGTGGCGCCCATGCCGTCCCATGCCCCTCCGCCGCGCCGGCCGTCTGTGGGGCGAATTGGCATTTTCCCATGCCATCCCATTCCGGAACGGCGCCGGCCCTGCCTGTTTGTGCCCGCAGGTCGAACGGAACCTATGCCCTTGCACCAGTCTCCGCAGGCGGCGTTGGTGGCCCTGCCAAGATAAAATTAAGCTTTCCCGTCGTATCACCAGAGGCGGAAGGGGGCTTTCCTCCCCGGTCCTTTCCTTGATGGGTGTGATCCGTGGCGGCACTGTTTCCTTCGGAGGTTGACCACCGGTCCGGCGGCATCGTCATGAGCCGCCAATTCCTGATCCTGTTCCTGCCCATCGCCATTCTTCTGCTGGCCGCTGTCTTGCTGATCGGCCAGGCCCGGGTGACGGCGGAAATGGATCGCATGGCCATGGCGGATGCCGGCGGTGTGGATTTGGGTGCCGGCCGTCTGCGCGACCGGCTGGAAGAACCGCTGCGGGATCTGCGCTCCCTCGCCACCGAGCCCGCCACCCGCGCGGCCGTCGCGGTGCCCACGGTCTCCACCCTCGACCAACTGGCGGGGGAACTGACGACCCTGCTGCGCCGCGACCCCCGATATGAGGGCGCGATCTGGGTCGACCAGACCGGCAGGGAACGGATTCGGGCGTGCCGTGCCGGGTCTGGGCCCGACCCGGTCACCGTTCCGCCGGAGAGGCTGACGGACCTCTCGGGCGACGCCTTGTTTCTGCGGACCGTGAACGGGTTGCCGGGCGCTATCCATATCACCGGCCCGGATGGGGGCCAGGCTGGGCGGGCGTCCGGCCGAGCCCTGCGCCTGGCGACGCCCGTGGCGGCCGCTGACGGAACGGGCCGTGGCGTGATGATGCTGGCGGTATCCAAGACATACCTGTTCCAGGACCTGCTGGCGCTGCCCGGCGGCGCGTGGCCCATGGTCCTGGACCAATCGGGGGGGTGGCTGTTCGGCGGCAGTGAGACGGACCGGTGGGACTTCGTCGCCGGCCGCCAGTCCTTGGCCAGCGCCTACCCGGTGGTTTGGGCGCGGATGACCGCGGCGGCGACCGGCCGGCTGGTCGATGCCAGCGGCATCTGGACCTGGCGGCTCGTCCAGCCCACGGTCTGGGGGACGGTCGCCGACGGTGCCGGCGATCCGCGCTGGCTGGTGGTCACCCATCGCTCCCCGGCGGATGTGGCCGCGGCGCGCGCGGAGATCTGGGAATTGATGGCGGGCGCCGCGGCCCCCTTGCTGGGACTGTTCGCGCTCCTGTCCTGGTTCTCGGCGGCGCATACCCGCGCCCGGGAGCAGGCGGCGCGCGCCGCGCTCGCCGCCGAGGTGGCGGAGCGGGAGGGCAAACGCCGCGTCGCCGACCTTGAGCAGGCCCATCGCGCCAGCGCTATGCTGGCCGCCATCGTCACCTCGTCGGACGACGCCATCGTCAGCAAGACGCTGGAGGGGCGCATCACCAGCTGGAATCCTGGTGCCGAGCGGCTGTTCGGCTACACCGCCGAGGAGATGATCGGCCAGTTCGTGACGGCCATTTTCCCGGCTGACAAGCTGGAGGAGGAAGAGGCGATCCTGGACCGGGTGCGCCGGGGTGAGACCGTGGGGCATTTCGATACGGTCCGCCGCCACAAGGATGGCCATCTCGTCGACATTTCCGTTGCCGTCTCCCCCATCCGCGACACGGCGGGCCGGATCGTCGGGGCGTCCAAGATCGCCCGGGACATCGCAGAACGGAAACGGGCCGTCGACCAGATGGCCGACTATCGCCGTGATCTGGAACAGCAGGTCGCGGAACGCACGCAGGAGATCGTCGCGGCCAACAGCCGGCTGGAGGCGGCCCTGCGGCAGGCGAACGCGGCCAACGACGCCAAGAGCCGGTTCGTGGCCAACATGAGCCATGAGCTCCGCACTCCCATGAACGCCGTCCTGGGTTTCCTGGCACTGGTGCTGGAGCGCGACCTGCCGCCCGAGATCCGGCGGCAGCTGCTGATGGCCCACCGCGCCGCGCAGGCCCTGCTGGCCCTGATGAACGACCTCTTGGACCTGTCCCGCCTGCAAAGCGGCAGCCTGGTTCTGGAGCCTGTGCTTTTCGACCTGCGCGGGCAGATGCGGGCCTGCTTGGACCAGGTCCGGGAAAAGGCGCGGGAGAAGGGGCTGACCCTGGCGCTGGACTATGTCCTGAGGCCCGATCAGGCACACATCGGCGACCCCGCCCGCGTCCGCCAGATCGTCCTCAAGCTGCTCGACAACGCGATAAAATTCACCCAGAGCGGCCATGTGCGGCTATCCGTGCAGGCGGGCCCCAAGCCGGGGCTGGTGGAACTGGTGGTCAGCGATACCGGGATCGGCATGACGGCGGACCAGGTGGACCGCATCGTCGACCCCTTCTTCCAGGCCGACAGCCGGCCGGCCCGCCGGTTCAATGGACTGGGCCTGGGCGTGTCCATCTGTAAGGAACTGGCGGAGCTCATGGGCGGGGCCATCGCCGTGGAAAGCCGGCCGGGCCAGGGCAGCACGTTCCGGGTCCGCCTGTGGCTGCCGGCCGCGCCGGCGGGGCTTCCCGTGTCCGTCGGGCCTGTCGCCCCGACGGAACGCGCGGCCGCCGCGCGTTCCTTCACCGTCCTGCTGGTCGATGACGTGGTCGAGAACCTGGAGCTGGCCCAGCTTCATCTCAAGGATCGCGGCCATGCCGTCGTCACCGCCCGGGATGGCGAGGAGGCGGTGGCGCTGTCGCTGGACCAACGCTTCGACATCATCCTCATGGATGTGCAAATGCCGCGCTGCTGCGGGAAGGAAGCGACCCGCCGCATCCGTGCGGGCAACGGCGCCTGCGACCCCACCGTTCCCATCATCGGCCTCAGCGCGGACGAGAGCGTGGGGGAACGCCAGGCCTGCCTGGATGCCGGCATGACCGCCTATGTCACCAAGCCGGTCGATTACGACGCCCTGGCCGACCTGATGCAGCGGCTGGTGCCCGGCGGCGTCGCGGCGTCGCCGGCCGGTCCGTTCCCATCGCCGGCGGCCCCGCCCGCTCAAGGGGCGCCCGTCCTGGACGGGGCCGCGTCCCCCGCCGCGCGCCGGGCATTAACCGCATTGCGCGACGCCTTGGAAAGTGATGACGTGGAGCGTATCGACCCCGCCCTGCACAACCTTCGCGAAACCGGATTGGCGGGCCGGCAGATGAGGACACTGGAACGCCTGGTGCACGAATTCGAGTTCGAGCAGGCCCGCGCCATGGTCGCCGGCCTGGATGAGGCCCTGGCCGCCCGGGGGACGACTCCGGCAGCCGTCGACCAAGGATTATCCGCCCATGGATAAGCTATGGAAGATACTGATCGTGGACGACGAGGCGGTGAATCTCCACGTCCTGCGTGACATCCTGTCCGACAACTATGCCCTGGTCTTCGCCAAGGGCGGTCAGCAGGCGCTGGAGTCCGCGCACCGGCACCGGCCGGACCTGATCCTGCTGGACGTCATGATGCCCGACATGGATGGCTATGAGGTCTGCCGCCGGCTGAAGGCGGAGCCGGAGTTGCGCCATATCCCGGTGATCTTCGTGTCCGCGATGGGAACGGTGGAGGATGAGGCCCGCGGCTTCGAGGCGGGGGCCATCGACTATGTCACCAAGCCGGTCTCGGCCCCCCTGGTGCGGGCGCGCGTGCGCACCCACATCGCCCTGGTCGACCAGGCGTCCATCCTGGACCGGCTGTGCGTCGCCGGTGAGTACAAGGACCAGGAAACCGGCGACCATGTGCGACGCATCGGTCATTACGCGGAATTGCTGGCCCGGGCGCTGGGGTGGGGCGAAGACGCCTGCCAGGCCCTGCGGCTGGCGGCGCCCATGCACGACATCGGCAAGATCGCCATACCCGACAGCATCCTATTGAAGCCGGGCCGGCTGGACGCGGAGGAGATGGCCGTCATGCGCACCCATCCCGAGCGGGGGGCGGCGATCATCGGCAGCAACGGCCCGGCCCTGTTGCGGCTGGCCGCCAGCATCGCCCTGACCCATCACGAAAAATGGGATGGAAGCGGCTATCCCCGGGGCCTGGCGGAAACGGACATTCCCATCGAGGGACGCATCGTCGCCCTGGCGGACGTCTATGACGCCCTGCTGTCCCCCCGGCCGTACAAGCGGCCCTGGTCACGGGCGGAGGTCACCGCCCACCTGACCTCCGAGGCGGGCCGCCATTTCGATCCCGCGCTGACGCCCCTGTTCCTGGAGGCGGTGGCGGCCGACCGTGCCGCCGCTGGAGGCGGTTATCCTGGGGGCGGTAATCTGCCAGACGGTCTGTAAGCCGGGTTCTGTCCTGCGGCCCGTCCCCCCGCGAAGGGGGCAGCGGCCGTGGGATGGCCATTCATCTGGGACGCCTGTCGCCAGGCGCCTCGCGCGACCTACCCGGGCGGCGGCTCGGAAGATGCTTTGGCCGGTTGCCCGGCCATGCCGCCCCTATTCGATCTTGCTCCCGGTGGGGTTTACCGTGCCGCCCCTGTTGCCAGGGGCGCGGTGCGCTCTTACCGCACCCTTTCACCCTTACCCGACGTCCATCCCCCGAAGGAGGTGGCCGGCGGGCGGTTTGCTTTCTGTGGCACTTTCCCTAGGGTCGCCCCCGCCAGGCGTTACCTGGCACCGTTCTTCCGTGGAGCCCGGACTTTCCTCCCCCCGGCGGCTTTCGCCATTGCCGGAAGGCGGCCATCCGACCGTCTGGCAGGCGGCGACCCTAGGCGCACGGGGGCATGGATGCAAGCGCGCAAAACAGGGCCCGTGGCATGAGAGGTCTACCCGGTATGGACGGTCAGGCCACCGCCTGTCCCGCTTGGGCGAGCAGGCTGCGCAGGCGGCGCACGGTTTCGGCGTCCGCCGGCTGGCCCAATGCCTCCGGGTGCCAGTGGCGCTGGAAGGCGGTCAGCGTCTCGGTGAAGGTCGCGATCCCCAAATCATAGCCCAGTCCGGCCAGCAGGCCGGCCACCTGGTCCTGATTCCCATCCCAGTCGGGCCCCGGTGCGGCAATGTCCGGCCACAGGCCGATGCCAGCGCCTGCCAAGGCTCGCCAGTCGAACAACTCACCGGGATCCTGCTTGCGGGCGGGCGCCATGTCGGAATGGGCGATGACGTTGCCGGCCGGGATGGGATGCCGCGCCAGGATGCCCTGGCAAAGGTCGGCCACGGCGCGCATCTGCGCGTCGGGGAAGGGGCGATAGCCGTACTCGTGCCCCGGGTTCACGATCTCCACCCCGATGGAGCGGCTGTTGACATCGCTGATCCCGCGCCAGGTCCCGCGGCCGGCATGCCAGGCGCGGCGGCCCTCATCCACCAGCCGCCAGACGGTGCCGTCCTCCGCCACCATGTAATGGGCGCTGACCTCCGCCGCCGGGTCGCACAGCCGGTCCAGGGCGGCCTCGGCCGACGCCATGCCGGTGTAGTGCAGCACCAGCACGTCGACGCTGGTGCCATCCGGCCGGGGGCCGTGGTTGGGCGAGGGGCGGTCACGGAAGCGCATGCGGGTCAACTCGCCGTTCGGGCGGTCACCAGGCGGGGACGGCGCAGCAGCACCACGCCCACGCCGGCGATGGTCACCAGCGTGCCCGCCGCCAGGTGCCAGGACAAGGGCTCATCCAGCAGCATCACCCCGCCCGCGACACCGAACGCCGGCACCAGCAGCATGAAAGGCATGGTCTGGTTGACGGCATAGCGCTGCACCAGCGGGAACCACAGCACATAGGCCAGGATGGTGGAGATCAGCGCCATGAACAGGATGGAGGCCCAGGCCGCCGGTGGCGCCGTCTGGATGGCCGCCCACTGCCCGTCCTCCAGCACCGCGGACATCAGCACCAGTTGCGGCACGGCGAACAGGGCCATGTAACCGTTCAGCGTGAACGGATCCATGGGCGGCATCCATTTCAGTTGGATGCTGGAAAAGGCGAAGGCCGCCGCCGCCAGCACCACCAGCCCCAGATGGGCGGGATCATCCGTGCCGCCGGGGTGGTAGGCGATGATGCCGACGCCGGCGATGGCCGCCGCCATGCCCACCGCCCGGCGCCAGCCCAGCCTGTCCTTGAAGAACACCGCCGCCATGAGGGACGCGAAGGGCACCTGCAACTGGATGGCGACGGAGGCCGCGGCGGCGCTGCATCCCATCAGGCCGCTGAACACCAGGGGGAAGTGCAGGCCCCCCAGCACGAAGGAATAGGCCAGCACCGGCCGCACGTGGGCCCAGGGCAGCCGCCGCCAGGGCACCAGCACCAGCGCCACCAGCGCGAAGCGGATGGCCATGGCGGTGATGGGATGGAACTGGCGCAACGCGAATTTGGAGACGGAGAAATTGATTCCCCAGATGGCCACGACGGCCAGGGCGCGCAGGACGTCCAGCGGCCTCACGTACCACTCTCCTGGAAGAGTGGCGCGATGTCGGCCAAAGGCCGGAACAATCTTCGGGGTGTGTCGGGCAGGGGGAGGAAACTCATGCGTTCATAAAACCGGCGGGCATTATCATCGTAAGCGTCAACGAGCACGGCAAATGACGCGATTTCGCTTCGCAAACAACGGTGCAACGCGTCCGCCAGCAGATATCCACCATATCCATGGCCATGGTGGCGCTTGTCCACCGCCAATCGACCCAGCAGCGTGGCCGGCACCAAGGGATAGCGTGGGAGTTTGCGCGCCGTCTCCGGCGGCAGGTCCGCCAACTGCAAGGAGGTGGCGGATAAGGTGTAGTAACCGGCAACGGTTCCGTCTGGAAGAACAAGAACAAAGGGAGCGGCGATGTTCTTGCGGGCGTCTTGCCCTATCTGCGTCTGGAAATACCGGTCCAGCACTTCCACGCCGCTGGCAAAGGGGCGTCGGTCATGATGCGGGCCAAGTACCTCGACCCGCAGGGAACGCAGTCCGGGATCGGGCGCCGTCATGCCGACCGTCAGGCGCCGGTGGCGTCACGGTAGCGGCGAATTGTGTCGCGCAGCCGGTCGTTCACCGGTTGCGGCTTGCTCAGCGCCTCCACGAAAGCCTGACTGTCCCGGATCGACAGTTCCAGGCGCTGGTGTTCGTCGATGGCGCGTCGCGCCGCGTCCTGCACGCTGGTCAGGACGAAATCGGTGATCGACCGCCCCTGCAGTGCGGCCGCGCGCTCTATCAGATCTTTCTGCTCGGCGGTGATGCGCGCTTCCAGCCGTTCGCTGCGGACACGGCGCTGAGGGGCATCTGTCGCGGGGTGGGCCATCATATCCTCCGTTCCTGCATTGTACGGCTAGTGGCCGGGCATGCAAAGGGAGAACCTCACGCCCCGCTCTCCAGCTCCTCCTTCAGCGCCTCCAGCTCCAGCCAGCGCTCCTCGGCCGTGGCCAGGTCCTGGTGGACCTTGTCCAGATCAGCGGTGGCCTTCTGGAAGGCCGCCGGGTCGCGGGCGTAGAGGGTGGCGTCGGCCAGCTTGGCCTCCAGCTTCTTCACCTGGTCGCCCAGCTTGTCCATCAGCGCCGGCAGCTGGTCCAGCTCGCGCTGTTCCTTGTAGCCCAGCTTGCGCTTGGCCTTCGGGGCCTCCGCCGCCTTGGGGGTGTCCGCCGTCCTGGCCGCGGTGCCGGCGGCCGGGGTGCGGGCCGGACGCTGGACCAGATAGTCGCTGTAGCCACCGGCATATTCCGCCACCACGCCATCACCCTCGACCGCGATGGTGGAGGTGACCAGCCGGTCCAGGAAGTCACGGTCGTGGCTGACCAGCAGCAGGGTGCCGGGATAGTCGCTCAAGACCTCTTCCAGCAGGTCCAGCGTGTCCATGTCCAGGTCGTTGGTCGGTTCGTCAAGCACCATCAGGTTGCTGGGCTGGGCGAACAGCTTGGCCAGTAGCAGGCGGTTGCGCTCGCCACCCGACAGCGCCCGGGTCGGCTGTTCCAGCATGCCGCCGTCGAACAGGAAGTCGCGCATGTAGGAGGCGACGTGGCGGGGTGTGCCGCCCACCACCACGCTGTCGCCGCCGAAGGGCAGCAGCACCTGGCGGATGGTCTGGTTGGGGTCCAGTTGGGCGCGGCGCTGGTCGAACACCACCGTCTCCAGGTTGGTGCCTAGGCGGATGCTGCCGCTGTCCGGCGCCAGTTCGCCCATCAGCATCTTCAGGATGGTGGTCTTGCCCGCCCCGTTGGGGCCGATCAGCCCCACCCGGTCGCCGCGCAGGATACGGGTGGAAAAGTCGCGGACGATGACGCGGGTGTTGCCGTCCGCATCCTGGAAGCTCTTGGCGATGTTGGTCGCCTCGATCACCAGCCGGCCGGAGTTTTCGGCATCCGACACCGCCAGCTTCACCTGGCCCTGGCGGTTGCGGTCGGCGCGGTCCTTGCGCAGGCCCTGAAGGGCGCGGACGCGGCCCATGTTGCGGGTGCGCCGGGCGCTGATGCCCTCGCGCAGCCACTTCATCTCCACCGCGATCTTGCGGTCCAGCTTGGCGTAGGCCAGGTCCTCGGCCGCGAAAACCTCATCCCGCCAGGCCTCATACTCGGCGAAGGGGCGTTCCGTCTCGCGCATGGTGCCGCGATCCAGCCACATGGTCTTGCGCGCCAGGGTGTTCAGGAAGGCGCGGTCGTGGCTGATCAGCAGCAGACCGCCGCGAAAGGCCTGCAGCGCCTTTTCCAGATACTCGATGGTCGGCAGGTCCAGGTGGTTGGTCGGCTCGTCCATCAGCAGGACGTCGGGATCGCTGACCAGGGCCTGGGCGATGGCGGCGCGGCGCGCCTCACCGCCCGACAGGGTCGCGGCCGCGCGGTCGCCGGGCAGGTCCAGTTCGTCCAGCACCGCCTGCACGCGATAGGGCGCGTCCTCCGCCAATCCGGCGCTGACGAAGTCCGCCACCGTGGCATGGCCGCTGAAATCCGGTTCCTGATGCAGATAGCCGATGCGGGCGCCGGGCTGGATGTAGCGTTCCCCCTTGTCCAGGTCGACCAGTCCTGCCAGGGCCTTCAGCAGGGTGGATTTGCCGCTGCCGTTGCGGCCGACCAGGGCGATCTTGTCCCCCCGGCCGATGGCGACGTCCACGTCCTGGAACAGGGTGGTGGCGCCCAGGGTGATCTGGGCGTTCTTCAGGGCGACGATGGGCGGGGTGGGGGCCATGGAGACTTTATGCTCTGAGATGCGGGGTTACTGGTGCGGGCCGGTGGGCGTGCCGGCCCGCAGGCTTTGGATCTTGTCATAGGCGGCGTTCAGCGCGGCCGTCTTTTGGGTGGCGACCTCCACGAACTCCGCCGGCAGGCCCTGGGCCATGACCGTGTCGGGATGGTTGTCGCGCAAGGCCTTGCGCCAAGCCAGCTTGATTTCCGCATCGCTGGCGGTACGGGGCACGCCCAGCACGGTGTAAGGATCGTCCAGCGGGTCGTCATACCCGCAGGCGGCCCCGCCGTGAATGCGGCGGATGCCCTCGAATGTGGCGTCCGGAATGCCGAAGAGGCGGGCGACCTCCGCCAGGAAGGTCAGTTCGGCCGGATGAAGGCGGCCGTCGGCGGCGGCGATGTGGAACAGGCAGCCCAGCAAATCCTCCAGCACGGTCGGCCGGTCGTGGAACATGCCGGCCAACTGGCGGGCGTACGGCTCGAAGCCCACGCTGTCGCGCCTGGCCATGTCGAAGACGCGGCCCACATGGCGCGCCTCCTCCGCCGGGATCTGGAACACGCGCTTGAAGGCGTCGATTTCCGCCCGCTCCACCACGCCATCGGCCTTGGCCATCTTGGCGCCCAGGACGATGACGCCGATGGTGAAAGCCATGCTGCGCGTTTGATCCGGCTGGCCGTCCGGGCCCGGCGGCACCGGTGGCTGGGATGCCCAGGCGTCGGCCGCATGGCCGGCGGCCACCCCCAGCAGCGCACCCAGCGGGCCGCCCACGGCGAAGCCCGCGACCCCGCCCACGATCTTTCCCCAGATGCTCATCGATCCCAGCCTCGGCCATAGCTTGGCCCGCCGGATTTGCCGGGCCGGCCGCACCATAGCCGGCCGGCCCGGTCACGCCAATGGGCTCAACCTGCCGGTACCGGGTTCGCCCCTGGACCCGCCCCTGGGTTCATTGCTGCACGGTGACCAGCAATTCCATGTTGTGATGGATGTCGCAGCTGACGACGACCAGCTTTTCCGTGGTGTCGAAGACGATCTTGTTTTCCTGTCCCGGCGCCTGCAGGTCCAGGTCGAACAGAAAGTGCGGGGTGTAGGAGACGACGTGGTGCGGCTGGTTGTCGTCGTTGCGGATGATGACGATGTCGCCGCGCTTGATGGTCAGGGTCGAGGGCACGAACTGCCCGTTCTTCTGCGTGACGGTGTGGGTCGCCGGCTCCGCCTGCGCGGTGACGGAGGCGAGGCCCAGGGCCATGGCGAGGGTGGCGGTACGGATGGTGGCACGGATCAGGGACATGGTGTTCAGTTCCTTGAGGGACGGGATCAGATGCTGAGGCGGACGGACAGTTGGAACTGCCGGTTCGCCGTGTCGGACGGCTGGTCCAGGGCGGTGCGCAGGGGACGGTTGCTGTCGATGTTCAGCAGCTCGCCGGTCAGGGTGAGGTAGCGCGTGGCGCGCCACGCGGCGCTCAGCACCTCCGCCTTGCCGTGCTCGCTGTAATTGACGCGATCGGTGGGGCCGCGCTCGGCGGTGCCGAAGGCGTCGACGCGAAAGCCGAAGCGGAAATCCCGCCAGTCATAGCCCAGAAGGACGTAGGCGGACTCGAACTCCGTCGTGCTGCGGCTGTCGGGGGTGGCGGCGATGATGGTGACGCCGCGCATCGCTTGCGACATCACGACGAAGCCATAGGGCAGCCGCTGTTCCAGCCCGGCACTCCAGAACCGCGTGTTCCAGGCCACCTGCACCCGGCTGGCGGTGGGGTCGGCGTTGTTATCATAGCGCATGATGGACAGCCGGGGCAGGCCCGGCAGCTGCCAGGTGGCGCCAGCATACCAGCCGGGGGCGTCGTCGATTTCACGATACATGTCGAGGCGGATGGGCGGCTGGCCGGGGGCGCCGGTCAAGGCGTCGGGCGCGCGCGGGCGGTCCAGCAGGCCCACGGGCCTATCATTGAAGGTCCAGCCACGCAGGGACAGGAGCACGCCGGCCGGGTCGTTCCAGCCGTAGACGGCGCCGAACAGATCCACCCGGCCCATGTCGCCGTGCCAAGTGTAGTTGATCTCGCCGCCGATGGTCCGCAACTCATCCCCCACCCAGCTGTTGATGGCGGACGGCGTCAGCGTGTAGGTGGGCGTCCAGCCCGGCCCGTCGTTCTCCAGCGAGATGGGCGGGAAGAAGGCGCCCACCTTGATCGTGATGTCGCGGGTGAAGCCGGGATGCCAGCGGGCATAGGATTCGATGACGTCGAACACCGTCTTCTGGTCCGGATCGATGCGCACCTGGCCTTGGACATCCAGGCCCTGCGCCACCTTCCACACGCCCATGAGATCGGCCTCGGCGAATTTCCCGGTGACGGAACCCGACTTGTCGTCCCCGCCATAGCGGGTCTTGCCCAGGCCGCCGTCCAGCCAGGATTTCTCAGCGCTGGTGGCGACGGTGCGGAAGTCGGCGAAGCCGTTGAGATAGAGATCCATGGCCTGTGCCGGCAGGGCCGACAGGCCCGTCAGCATGACCGCCGCGCATGCGGGCAGGTGGGATGCGCGCATTCCCGTTGTGCTCCTTTTCGGTTCGGGCCCTTTGAGTCGGCCTTACAGGAAAGACGGGGGAGCGAACGGAATATTCCCTGAGAGGTACGGAATCTTTTGTTTGTGGCGGGGGGGGGCCACATGACCGGCCCCGGATGGGGCCAGCGCTGGCCGGGGCGGTGGCATCTTGGTAAAAGGGGGCGATACCAAGGGCGGGTCCGCGGGGGACATGAACGGCCCGGTTGGACAGGGAAAGGGCGTGGCACCATGGCGGAATGGTTCTTCCACAACGGTCAGCAGCAGGCGGGGCCCCTGGATGACGCGGCGGCGCGCAATTTCGCCCGCGCCAATCCAGGCGCCCATTGCTGGCGGGAGGGCTTCACCGACTGGCTGCCCGTGGGCCAGGTGGCGGAGCTTTATGGCGGTACCGCGTCATCCTCCCCCCGCCGCCCCCGCCGGGCGGTGGCGGCATCTGGGGCGCCTTCACCGGCGGCGGCAATCCCTTCGCCTCTTCCGCGCCGGGCCCGGCCAGCGCCCTGGACTACACCATCCATGGCCATGAGATGCAGTATGTGGCGGTGACCCTGGCGCCCGGCGACAGCGCCATCGCCGAGGCGGGCGCCCTGCTGTACAAGGACGCCAGCGTCGAGATGGCCACCATCTTCGGCGACGGTTCCGCCCGCGATGGCGGCAGCGTGCTGGACCAGCTCTGGGGAGCGGGCAAGCGCGTGCTCTCCGGCTCCACCCTGTTCACCACCGTTTTCACCCAGCGGGGCACCGGGCCCGGCACGGTGGCCTTCTCCGCCCCCTATCCCGGCACCATCTCGGCCCTGAAGCTGTCGGATTACGGCGGGCGCCTGATCTGCCACAAGGACAGCTTCCTGGCGGCGGCGCGCGGTGTCGCCATCGGCATCTATTTCCAGCGGCGCATCCTGACCGGCCTGTTTGGCGGCGACGGCTTCATCATGCAGAAGCTGGAGGGGGACGGCATCGTCTTCATCCACATGGGCGGCACCCTGGTGGAGCGCACGCTGGCCCCCGGCGAGGTCATCCACGTGGACACGGGCTGTTTGGCCGCCATGACCGCTGACATCGATTTCGACGTGGAGCAGGTGGGCGGGATCAAATCCATGCTGTTCGGGGGCGAGGGGCTGTTCTTCGCCCGCCTGCGCGGTCCCGGCAAGATATGGCTGCAAAGCCTGCCCTTCTCCCGCCTGGCCGGCCGCATGCTGGCCTCTTCCCTGGTGGGAACCCGGGAGGAGGGGGGTGTGTTCGGCGCCATAGGCAACATCCTCGACAAGCGCTGACATCGGGCGCCGGGGTAAGCTCGGCGTCCCACAGCCTGGAGGATCAATCCCATGACCACCCCATCGCCCCACGGTTTCCGCACCGAAACCGACAGCTTTGGCCCCCTGGAGGTTCCCGCCGACCGCTACTGGGGCGCCCAGACCCAGCGG
Source organism: Nitrospirillum goiasense (assembly GCF_034427435.1). Classification (NCBI taxonomy): domain Bacteria; kingdom Pseudomonadati; phylum Pseudomonadota; class Alphaproteobacteria; order Rhodospirillales; family Azospirillaceae; genus Nitrospirillum; species Nitrospirillum goiasense. The sequence goes on from NZ_JAXQNP010000002.1 coordinate 1,637,356, forward strand.
TCCCTGGGCAACTTCAAGATCGGGGGGCATCGTATGCCCCCGGCCCTGATCCACGCCCTGGGCATCCAGAAGCAGGCGGCGGCCCAGGCGAACGTGAAGCTGGGCGAACTGGATGAGGCGTTGGGCCGCGCCATCATCCAGGCGGCGGCGGAGGTGGCGGCCGGCAAGCTGGACGACCATTTCCCCCTGGTGGTGTGGCAGACCGGCTCCGGCACCCAGAGCAACATGAACGCCAACGAGGTCATCTCCAACCGCGCCATCGAATTGCTGGGCGGGGAGATGGGGTCGAAAAAGCCGGTGCACCCCAACGACCACGTGAACCGCGGCCAGTCATCCAACGACAGCTTCCCCACCGCCATGCACATCGCGGCGGCGGTGGAACTGCACCGCACCCTGGTGCCGGCGCTGGAGCATCTGCGCGACGCCCTGGCCGCCAAGGCCGACGCGTTCAAGGCCATCGTCAAGATCGGCCGCACCCATCTGCAGGACGCCACACCCTTGACCCTGGGCCAGGAATTCTCCGGCTACGCCCAGCAGCTGGCCTATGGGGTGGAGCGGGTGAAAGCCGCCCTGCCGGCGCTGCTGCGCCTGGCCCAGGGCGGCACGGCGGTGGGCACGGGCCTGAACGCCCGCAAGGGCTTCGACGCCGCCTTCGCCGCCGAGGTGGCGGACCTCACCGGCCTGCCCTTCGTCACCGCGCCCAACAAGTTCGAGGCGCTGGCGACGCACGACAGCCTAGTGGAGGTGTCGGGCGTGCTGAACACGCTGGCGGTGTCGCTCATGAAGGTGGCGAACGACATCCGCCTGCTGGGCTCCGGCCCGCGCTGTGGCATCGGGGAACTGAGCCTGCCGGAAAACGAGCCCGGCAGTTCCATCATGCCCGGCAAGGTCAACCCGACGCAGTCGGAGGCCATGACCATGGTGTGCGCCCAGGTGATGGGCAACCACACCACCGTCACCATCGCGGGCGCCACCGGCCATTTCGAGCTGAACGTCTTCAAGCCGGTCATCATCCACAACGTGGCTGAATCCATCCGTCTGCTGGCTGACGCCGCCGTCAGCTTCACCGACAATTGCGTGGTGGGCATCACCGCCAACGAGGACCGCATCGCCAAGTCGCTGCACGAAAGCCTGATGCTGGTGACCGCCCTGAACCCGCACATCGGTTATGACAAGGCGGCCAAGATCGCCAAGAAAGCCCATGCCGAGGGCACCACCCTGAAGGCCGCCGGCCTGGCCCTGGGCTTCCTGACCGAGGCGGAATTCGACGCCTGGGTGAGGCCGGAGGACATGATCCACCCCAGCTGATCCTTGGATGTGGGGCAAGGGGATGCAAAATTCCCCTTGCCTAAATTCCTGTTCTGTGCCTTGATTGTTCCCAGTTTGTTCTTTCGCGTTGTCAGCGATGGAGGACGATATGGCCGGCGCGTTTCAATGGGGACATCTGGACCAGGGAAGCATCGTGGCCGACATGGCCACCGCCGTGGCGGTCTATGCCAACCCCCGCGATGAGATCGTCATCCGCCGCCAGGGCGGTTTCGACGCCGAGGATGACGTGGTGGTCGTGCCGCTGAAGGTGGCCGAAGCCCTTCTGCGCCGCATGGAAAACCTGATCCGTGAGATCCGGGCGGAGACGGCGCTGAGCTGAGGTTCTCAAAAGCCATCAGCCGTGCGGCTGGCGGATCGCGATAATCTCTAGTTGCAAAGCCGCCGCCACCTTTAGCCAGGCGGTGTCGGCGGTTAGTACCTTGGCTTGGCGTTCTTGTCCCAGTGCCAAACAGGCCCGGTCACCCAGGGAAAGGCCAGCAGCCCTCGTAGCAGGGCGGAGTTGGGCCGCCAGAACGGCATGCTGGGGGGAGAAATCGACCAAGTTGATGCCCAACGACAAAACGGCATCGGCCGCGTCGTCTACCGGCCAACCTTCTTCGTGAAGTTTAGTCACCACTTCAGAAAAATTGACGGATGTAATCCAGGAGTTCGACAAGGCGGCGACAACGTGGTCGGCACCTGGTTCGGCTTTTATCAAAGCCAGAACGGCGGATGCATCGAGGACGAAAGGCCCTTCACTCATGTGCGGCTTCGGCCCGCCGCTCGGCGATCAATTCGTCAACCAGGCTGCGATCAGGTGAACCATAGCGGCGGGCGAGCTTCTGCACCCTGGCGACGGCGGCCTCGATAGTTTCCAAGACGATGCGGCCGTCTTCAACCCGGGCCAGCAATTTACCACCAGCTTCCAGTCCCACCGCCCGGCGCACCTCCAACGGAACAACCAGCCGACCATTTGCCGCCATGGTCGCGGCTTGAGGTTTCGGTGTCATTTTTGGCCTCCAGTGGCACGGATTACAAAATATGCCATTTGGGGCTGTTTAAGACAACCTGATCCTCACAGCCCCAACGTCGCCAGCAGCGCGTCGAACGCCGCGTCCGCCTCTTCCACCCTGTCCACCCTCGGCACCGCCGTCAGGGGGATGCCGGGGGCGAAGCGGGTCAGGGTGGCCAGGGTTTCGGCCATGGGCACGGTGGCGCCGGGGGTGGCGCTGACGGCGATGGCAGCGACGTGCAGGCCCCGGCGGGCCAGCACGTCCAGGGCGGTCAGGGTGTGGCTGAGGGTGCCGAGATAGCTGCCGGTGACCAGCAGCAGGGGCAGGTCCAGCGCCACCATCCAATCCAGCACCGTGCGGCTGTCGTCCAGCGGCACCATGGCGCCGCCCACGCCCTCGATGAACAGCGGGGCGGCGGCGAAGGCCGCCTTCTCCCGGCACCATTCGATCATGCCGTCCACGTCCAGGGGACGACCCTCGCGCGCCGCCGCCATGTCGGGCGAGAGCGGCGCGGCGTAGCGGTGCGGGCTGATGCGTGCCACCTCGGCCGGCGTCACCGGCCGGCCCATGGCGGCCAGCAGCTGGGCGGGATCGCTGGCCGCCAGGCTGGCGGCATCCTCCACATCGATACCGCTGACCACGGGCTTCAGGGCGGTGGCGGCGATACCCTTGGCGCGCAGGCGGCGCACCAGGCCGGCTGTCACGAAGGTCTTGCCGATGTCGGTGCCGGTGGCGGTGACGAAGAAGGCGGGGACGGTCATTCGGGGCTCTCGACACTTTTAAGCGGCAGGATGCGGTCGCGGATCAGGCCGGCCAGGCGCTCGATCTCCGCATCCGGCGTGCGGGCGGTGAAGGTGACGCGCAGGCGGGCGGTGCCGGCCGGCACGGTGGGTGGGCGGATGGCGGTGACCAGCAGGCCCTCCTCCTCCAGCAGGCGCTGGGCCCGCAAGGTGACCTCGGCGCCGCCCAGCACGATGGGCACGATGGGGCTTTCGGCAGCGGGCAGGTTCAACAGGGCGGTGAACCGCCGGGCCTTGGCCAGGGGCAGGGCGCACAGGTCGGGGTCGCCCTGGATGATGTCCAGCGACGCGATGGCGCCGGCCACCGTGGCGGGTGGCAGGCCGGTGGAATAGATCAGCGTGCGCGCCCGGGTCTTCACCAGGTCGATGACCGCCTGGGACGCGCAGAGATAGCCGCCATAGCCGCCCACCGCCTTGCTCAAGGTGCCCATCTGCAACGGCACCTGCACCTTGTCACCGAAGGCGAAGCTGGAGCCGCGGCCCTGGGCCAGCACGCCGATGCCGTGGGCGTCGTCGGTCATCAGCCAGGTGTCATGCCGCTCGCACAGGCTGGCCAGGGCGGGCAGGGGGGCAAGGTCGCCGTCCATGGAAAAGACGCCGTCCGTCACCAGCAGGGCGCGGCCGTGGCGCGGCCGGTAGGTGGCCAGCACCTGGGCGGCATGGCCCACGTCGTTGTGGCGGAAGATGCGCAGCGTGGCGCCGGACAGCTTGGCACCGGCCCAGATGCAGGCGTGCGCCAGCTCATCCACCACCACCAGATCCTTGGCGCCGACGAAGGTGGGGATGATGCCGGCATTGGCGAGATAGCCGGAGCCGAAGACGCAGGCCGCCTCCGTCCCCTTCAAGGCCGCCAGCTTCTGCTCCAGCACGGTGTAGAGCGGGTGGTTGCCGGTGACGAGGCGTGAGGCGGCGGCCCCCACGCCATACCGCTCCACCGCCGCCACCGCCGCCGCCTTCACCCGGGGATCGTGGGCCAGGTTCAGGTAATCGTTGCAGGAGAAGGACAGCAGGCGCCGGCCGCCGCGCGTGATCCACAGCCCGCCTTCGCCGTCGCGATCGCTGTCCACCAAGCGGCGGCGCAGCGCGGCGGCGTCCATCTCGGCCAGCTTGGCTTCGGCGAATTCGGTCAGGGACTGCATGGGCGCGCCATTGATTGAGAAGGTCGGGCGGAGCTTAGCCGCAAGAGTCCGCGATACGCGTGCGAAAGTGCGGCGCCTGGGTTGCGGGTGTCAAACGCCGCCCCCATCTCCGCCTATGGATGACGTGAGCAGGGGAAAGGTCGTGCCACTTTTTCGCCGGCGGGAGGCCAGAACACGCGCCTATGGCAAGTGGGCGGTCATCGATATCGCGCTAGGGCTGCTGTTCGGCTTGTTTTGACGCAGGACAGGTGAGGGGGCTGTGGCTGAGGAAGAGTCTCGGTTGGCTGAACGCCTGAACGATTGGTCCTGGCTGTTCGAGATTGTCGGCCAGGTGGTGATCTCAATTCTTGAAGCCGTGTTCCCCTAGAGTCGCGCAATCATCTGTCGCGCCAGGCAGGTTGGCTCTCACCAAGTTTCCCCGCATTCGCCCGCAGCAGGCGCCGCCCCGGTTTTTCTTGACCGGTCCCCACCGCTGCCGTTAGGTGCGGGCTGGCCTTGAGCTTCGGCCCGGCCCCGGTATCGCCCCGGTATTCCCCAAGGAAACGCACCCGTGACCGCCATCGACATCAGCCGCCCCGCCGCCTTCACTCCGGTCCTGGACAGCGACGACGTGCGCACCGACTGGACGCGCGCCGAGATTCAGGCGCTGTTCGACCTGCCCTTCACCGAGCTGGTGTTCCGGGCCGCCGCCGTCCACCGCCGGCGGTTCGATCCCACCCAGGTCCAGATCTCCACCCTGCTGTCCATCAAGACCGGCGGCTGCCCCGAGGATTGCGCCTACTGCCCGCAGAGCGCGCACCATGAGACGGGCCTGAAGGCGTCGAAGCTGATGGAGGTGCAGAAGGTGCTGGCGGAGGCCAAGGCCGCCAAGGACGCCGGCGCCAGCCGCTTCTGCATGGGCGCCGCCTGGCGCAGCCCCAAGGACCAGGACCTGGAATCGGTCTGCGCCATGGTCGAGGGCGTGAAGGCCCTGGGCATGGAGACCTGCGTCACCCTGGGCATGCTGAACTCCGGCCAGGCCCTGCGCCTGAAAGAGGCGGGGCTGGACTACTACAACCACAACCTCGACACCTCGCCCGAGTTCTACGGCAACATCATCACCACCCGCACCTACCAGGATCGGCTGGACACCCTGGCCAACGTGCGGGAGGCCGGCATCAACGTCTGCTGCGGCGGCATCGTCGGCATGGGCGAGGATCTGACCGACCGCGTGGGCATGATCCACACCCTGGCCACCCTGCCGCAGCACCCCGAGAGCGTGCCGATCAACATGCTGGTGCAGGTGGACGGCACGCCGCTGGATGGCGAGGCCGCCCTGGACCCCATCGAGTTCGTCCGCACCATCGCCGTGGCCCGCATCACCATGCCGGCCTCCATGGTCCGCCTGTCGGCTGGCCGCGAGGGCATGAGCGACGAGACCCAGGCCCTGTGCTTCCTGGCCGGCGCCAACTCCATTTTCTACGGGCCCAAGCTGCTGACCACCGCCAACCCGGTGGCCGACCATGACAAGCAGCTGCTGGCCCGCCTGGGCATGACCACCATGGACGTGGTGGAAGAGGGCTGCGCCGATGAGGATCATGCCCATGCCCACCCGGCTGAGGGCGGCTGCTCCGGGGCGTGTGGCCACTGATCATGGCTAACCGAGGGTCGTTTCCTATCCGGAATGATCGGGGCGGGAACGATTGGTTTCCGCGGGGCGGCCAGCACATCTGGCTGCCCTACACCCAGATGAAGACGGCCCTGCCGCCCCTGCCCGTGGTGGCGACGGAGGGGGTACGCCTGACCCTGGCCGATGGCCGGCAACTGGTGGATGGGGTGGCCAGCTGGTGGACGGCCTGCCACGGCTACAACCACCCCCACATCCGCGAAAAGGTGGCTGAACAGCTGGCGCGCATGCCGCACGTCATGTTCGGCGGCCTGGCGCATGAACCGGCCTACACCCTGGCCACCCGCCTGGCGGCGATGCTGCCCGGCGACCTGACCCGTGTGTTCTTCTGCGACAGCGGCTCCGTCTCCGTCGAAATCGCCATGAAGATGGCGACGCAATACTGGCTGAACCGGGGCGTGCCCGGCCGCACCAAGCTGGCGGCCTTCCGCGGCGGCTATCACGGCGATACCATCGCCACCATGGCGGTGTGCGACCCGGAGGAGGGCATGCACAGCCTGTTCGCCGGCTTGCTGCACGAACACCTCATCCTGGACCTGCCGGTGGATGAGGAGTCCACGGCGCGGTTTGAGCGCGAGCTCGCCGCCCATGCCCACACCCTATCCGCCATCCTGGTGGAACCGCTGGTGCAGGGGGCGGGCGGCATGCTGTTCCATGACGCCCAGGTGCTGCGCACCCTGCGCGCCGCCGCTGATCGCCATGGCCTGCTGCTGATCTTCGATGAGATCTTCACCGGCTTCGGCCGCACCGGCGCGATGTTCGCGTGCCAGGCCGCCGGGGTGGTGCCAGACATCGTCACCCTGTCCAAGGCGCTGACCGGCGGCACCATGGCCCTGGCCGCCACCGTGGCCAGCGACCGGGTGTTCCAGGCCTTCTGGTCGGACAACGCCCAGGCGGCGCTGATGCACGGCCCCACTTATATGGCCAACCCCCTGGCCTGCGCCGCCGCCAACGCCTCCCTCGACCTGTTCGAGAGCGAGCCCCGGCTGGCCCAGGTGGCCGCGATCTCCCAGGGCCTGGGGGCGGGGCTGGAGCCCTGCCGCGACCTGGCCGGCGTGACGGACGTGCGTACCCTGGGCGGCATCGGCGTGGTGGAGCTGGAGCGCATCGCCGACATGAACGGCCTGAAGCGGCGTCTCATCGACCGGGGCGTCTGGGTGCGACCCTTCGGCCGCATCGTCTACCTCACCCCGTCCTTTACCATGGACGCCGACGACCTGGCCTTCCTGACCCGCGCCGTGGTCGACGCCGTGACCGAGCATCAGCGAGCCACCGCATGACCCTGCGCAAGCGTTCCGTCCTGATCGCCGGCCACCCCACCAGCGTGACGCTGGAGGAGCCGTTCTGGGAAACGCTGAAGGACATGGCCGTGGCCCGCAGCCTGTCGATCAACGCCCTGGTGGAGGAGATCGACGGCAACCGCGACGGCAACCTGTCCAGCGCGCTGCGCGTCGCGGCGCTGCTGTGGGTGAAGGGCAAAGTCCCGGCCTGATCAGGCGGCCGGCACCCCAGGTAGTGGAACCAGCGTCACCAGCTTCACGTCCGCCTGTCCCGCCAGGGCGAAGGTCAGCTGCTCATAGCGCAGGGGGCCGTCGGCGGGGTGGTGGAAGGCGCGCTCACCGCCGGCGCGGGCGGTGACGGTGTGGGCGTGCCACAGGCCGGCGAACAGGGGGCTGCGCTGGCTGAGGTCCGCCACCAGGGCCTGCATCGCGGGGTCATCCAGATGATGGCTGTAGTCCACCCGGAACTCCGCCACCACCCGTCGCGCCCGCTCCGCCCAATCGGGGATCAGGGCCTGGGCGGCGGGGTTCAGGAACAAATAACGCAACTGGTTGCGGTCGCTGTCGGGGCCAGGCGGGTCCAGCCAGCCGTTGAACAGGCGCGCGGCCGCCGCGTTCCAGGCCAGGGCGTTCCAGGTCCGGTCCAGCAGATAGGCGGGGTGGGCGATGCCCCGCACCAGGGCGTCCAGCGCCGCCGGCACCGGGGCGTCGTCGCCCGCCGTCTTCCCCTGCGGATCATGCTTGCCGGCCAGGTCGAACAGATAGGCCCGTTCCGCCGCCGACAGGCGCAGGGCCTGGGCCAGGCGGCCCAGCGCGGCGGGGGAGATGGAGACGTCGCGGCCTTGCTCGATCCAGGTGTACCAGGTGACGCTGACACCGCTGAGCTGCGCCAGTTCCTCCCGCCGCAGGCCGGGCGTGCGGCGGCGGGGGCCGGGCGCCAGGCCCAGGGCCGCCGGTGACAGCCGCTCCCGCTGCGCCCGCACGAACTCCCCCAACTCCCGCCGTTTGGAGCTGTCCTCGGTCGATCTGTCCGGCATGGGGGTGCCCTTGGGAAAGGGGGTAGCGATTGATACCAGTATAAACCTGGATCTGGTACCAGTTTAAGGGCTTGGGTCAGTCTGCTGTTCCACCCCGGCGCGCCGGGGCTGTCTCAACGGGAAGGAAATCGGGAATGACCACCCAGCATGCACCGCAACCGGTTGGCGGACGGGACCAGGAATCGCTGGTCGCCGGCCAGTTCGGGCCGCAGGCCGCCGCCTATGTCGCCAGCGCCGTCCACGCCCAGGGGGAGGATTTGCGCCAGTTGGCCGGCCTGGTGGCGGGCAAGGGTTACAAGACGGTCCTGGATTTGGGCTGTGGCGGCGGGCACGTCGCCTTCACCGTGGCGCCCCATGTGGGCCAAGTGGTCGCCTGCGACCTGTCGCCCGACATGCTGGACGCCGTGGCGGCGGAGGCCGGGCGGCGCGGCCTGGCCAATATCGAGACGCGGGTGGGCCGGGCTGACGCGGTGCCGGCCGACGACGCGGCCTTCTGTGCCGTGGTCAGCCGCTACAGCGCCCACCACTGGCCGGACCTGGCTGCGGGCCTGGCGGAGGCGCGGCGGGTGGTGAAGCCGGCCGGAATCGCCATCTTCATGGACGTGGTGACGCCGGGCCAGCCGCTGCTGGACACCTTTCTGCAATCCGTCGAGCTGCTGCGCGACCCGTCGCATGTGCGCAATTACGCGGTGGCGGAGTGGCGGGCGGCCCTGGCGGGGGCGGGCTTCCGCGTCACCGGCGTGACGCAACGGCGCCTGCGGCTGGAGTTCACCAGCTGGATCGCGCGCATGAACCCGCCGGACAGCCATGTGGCGGCCATCCGCTCCCTGCAAGGGCGCATGGCGGACGCCGTCACCGGGCATTTCGCCATCGAGGCCGATGGCACCTTCACCCTGGACACGGCGACGTTCGAGGCGGTGCCCGTCTAGCTTTTGAAAAACGCGGCGGCGGCGTTCAGCGAGGCCTGCTTGGCCTTGATGGCGTCGTCCACCCGCGCGATCTCCGCCTCCAGGCTGTTGCGATATTCGCGCAGTTCCCCCACCGACAGGCGGGCGATATCCAGGAAGCTGCTGGGGCGGCTCGGCGGCGGGGCGATGTCGTCGGTGTCCATGGGGCGGTTGCCTTATCCTGGGGAGGGCTGGCCCTCCAGCGTGTTGGTTGTCCCAGCGTGTTGGTTGTCACTGTGCCGCCGGGGGCCTACATGGTGCAAGACCCCAAGCGGCGAGGGGCCATCCCCCGCCGGATGTAAGAAGCGGAGATCTGGAAGCCATGCGCGCCATCGCCATTACCGAACCCGGCGGGCCTGAGGTCCTGAAGCCCATTGAGCGGCCGCTGCCGCAGCCGGGCCCCGGCCAAGTCCTGATCCGGGTAGCCGCCGCCGGCGTCAACCGGCCGGATTGCCTGCAGCGGGCGGGCCTCTACCCGCCGCCGCCGGGCGCGTCCGACCTGCCGGGCCTGGAGGTCGCGGGCACCGTCGCGGCCTTGGGCGAGGGGGTGACGGGCTGGGCCGTGGGCGATGCCGTCTGCGCCCTGGTGAACGGTGGCGGCTATGCCGACCACGCCGTTGCGCCGGCCGGCCAATGCCTGCCCGTGCCCGACGGCTTCAGCATGGTGGAGGCGGCGGCCCTGCCGGAGACCTTCTTCACCGTCTGGACCAACGTCTTCGATCGCGGCCGGCTGGCGGCGGGGAAAGCTTCCTGGTCCATGGCGGCACCAGCGGCATCGGCACCACGGCCATCCAGTTGGCGAAGGCCTTCGGCGCCCGCGTCTTCGCCACCGCCGGCGGGCCGGACAAGGCCAAGGCCTGTGAGGACATCGGCGCCGAGCGCGGCATCGACTACAAGACGGAGGATTTCGTCGCCGTGGTGAAGGAGGCGACGGGCGGCCGGGGCGTCGACGTCATCCTGGACATGGTGGGCGGCGATTACCTGCCCCGCAACATCGACGCCCTGGCCGACCAGGGCCGTCACGTCACCATCGCCTTCCTGCGCGGGGCCAAGGTCACCCTGAACATGGTGCCGGTGATGACCAAGCGCCTGGTCCTGACCGGGTCCACCCTGCGGCCCCGCACGGCGGAGGAGAAGGCCGCCATCGCCGCCAGCCTGGCGGAAAAGGTGTGGCCGCTGCTGGCGCAGGGGAAGGTGCGACCGGTGATCTACAAGACCTTCCCCTTGGAAGAGGCGGCGGCGGCGCACGCGCTGATGGAAAGCAGCGGTCATGTCGGCAAGATCGTTTTGACCGTTTAAGGCCGCGATCTACCCAGGGCAAGAGGGGCCGGGCCTATAAAAAGGCGTGGCCTCGCCCGCCGCGTGCCTCTATATAGCAAGTGTACGCGTCACAGTTTTCCGTCCGGCTGCGTGGGGCCTTCAGCCCGCGCGACGGGCGGATATTGCTTTTCGCGACCTTGTTCACGGGTTTTGATGCGTGTTGGCGGGACATTCCGCCACGGGTTAGGAGGAAGCATGGCACTGCCCTTGATGCCGAAGGCGACCGCGGTCTGGTTGGTTGAAAACACCGCGCTGTCCTTTGAGCAGATCGCCGAGTTCTGCGGCATGCACTCGCTGGAAGTGCAGGCCATCGCCGATGGCGAGGTGGCGATCGGCATGGTCGGGCGCGATCCGGTGGGCAACGGCGAGTTGACCAAGGACGAGATCGCGCGCTGCGAGAAGAACCCGGACCTGAAGCTGCAAATTCGTATCCACGACCTGCCGCAGCCGATCGCGCGCGCCAAGGGCCCGCGCTACACCCCGGTGACCAAGCGCGGCGACAAGCCCGACGGCATCGCCTGGCTGCTGAAGAACCATCCGGAACTGTCGGACGCCGCCATTTCCCGCCTGATCGGCACCACCAAGCCGACCATCGCCGCGGTGCGCGACAAGACCCACTGGAACACCAGCAACATCAAGCCGCGCAGCCCCGTGCTGCTGGGCCTGTGCAGCCAGCGTGAGCTGGAGGCCGCCCTGTCCCGCGCCCGTCGTGGCCTGCCGGAACCGGAGCTGGAGACGACCACCCTGCTGGAAACGGCCGAGGACCGCGCCCTGGCCGCGGAGCAGGCTGCCCTGGAGGATGAGGAGCACGAGGAGGAGATCGAGGAGTGATCCTCTGATCCCTTCGCGGACACAGGAAAAAGGGCGGCCCCGCGAGAGGCCGCCCTTTTTCTTTTCCGGACCATATCCCGAGTCCACCCCACCGGCATGAGAGATGTCATGCCGGTGGTAGACCGCGCCGGCCGGCGCCGGAGGAACACTCTCAACTCAAGCCGCGTTGGGCCAGTCGGTGTAGCCCTTGGCGCCACCGCCGTAGAAGGCTTCCTGCGGGGCCTGGGCCAGGGGCGCGCCGGTCTTCAGGCGGTGGACCAGGTCGGGGTTGGCGATGAAGGGGCGGCCGAAGGCCACCATGTCGGCGCGGCCCTCGGCGATGGCGCGGGCCGCCAGGTCGTGGTCATAGCCGTTGTTGGCGATGTAGGCGCCGCCGAACTTCCGGCGCAGGGCCTGGAAGTCGAAATGCTGCGCGCCGTTGGGGCCACGCGTCTGCCCCTCCACGCAATGCAGATAGGCCAGGTTCAACTCGCCCAGGCGTTCGGCCAGGAAGCCGTAGGTGCCGTTGGGGTCGCTGTCCAGCGGGGTGTTGCCCGCCGCCTGGGTGATGGGCGACAGGCGCAGGCCCACGCGCTCCGGCCCCCACACCTGGGCCACGGCCTGGGCCACCTCCACCGTCAGGCGGGTGCGGTTCTCCACGCTGCCGCCATAGCGGTCGGTGCGGTGGTTGGTGCTGTCGCGGATGAACTGCTCCAGCAGGTAGTTGTTGGCGGAATGGACCTCGACCCCGTCGAAGCCGGCGGCCTTGGCGTTCTCGGTGGCGCGGCGGTAATCGGCGATGATGCCGGCGATCTCCTCCGTCTCCAGCGCGCGGGGCAGGGTGGGCTGGGCGAAGCCGCCCTCGACATAGGTTTCACCGCCCGCTTGCAGGGCGCTGGGCGCCACCGGGGCGGCGCCGCCCTCCTGCAGGCTGGTGTGGGAGATGCGGCCCACATGCCAGAGCTGTAGCACGATGTGGCCGCCGGCCTGGTGCACCGCGTCCGTCACCGCCTTCCAGGCCGTCACATGCTCCGGCGTGTAGATGCCGGGGGTGTAGGCATAGCCGCGCCCCTGGCGGGAGATGTTGGTGGCCTCGGTGATGATCAGGCCGGCGCTGGCGCGCTGGCGGTAATACTCCACGGCCAGCGGGGTGTGGACCCCGTCCATGCCGGCGCGGGCGCGGGTCAGGGGCGCCATGGCGATGCGGTTGGCGACGGGGATGGCGCCGATGTGCGTCGACGCGAAAAGATCGGGGGTGGTGGTCATGATGGAACCCATTCCTATCGGGGGCGTGCCGGGTGGGTGGCGGCCCGGGTGGGGGGCGGCGGTGGGGCAGGGACGGTGGGTAACCGCCCGCCCCTGAACATAGGTCCAGACGGCCGCCGCTTTTAGACCGCAGTTGTGACAAGACCCTTCGCGATACGGAAAGAATACCGCCTCGTTCTCAACGGCATGGATTGGTCCGCCGCAAATCCGGTGGACGCGATGCGGGGGCGGCGTTAGATCCCGAGGATCATGGACAGAGGTATCATGACCACCGCACCCTCCCGCCTTATCGTCGGTATCAGTGGCGCCTCGGGCGTGCTTTACGGCATCCGCCTGCTGGAAATGCTGCGGCCCCTGCCCATCGAAACCCACCTGGTGATGAGCCGGTCGGCGGAGATGACGCTGGCGCATGAGACGGACCTGAAGCCCGCCGACGTGCGGGCCCTGGCCGACGTCAACCATGCCGTCGCCAATGTCGGCGCCGCCATCTCCAGCGGCAGCTTCCGCACCCTGGGCATGGTCATCGCCCCGTGCTCCATCCGCACCATGAGCGAGATCGCCACCGGCGTGACCTCCAGCCTGCTGACCCGGGCGGCGGACGTGGTGCTGAAGGAACGCCGGCGCCTGGTGCTGATGGTGCGCGAGACGCCGCTGCACCTGGGCCACCTGCGCACCCTGACGGCCCTGGCCGAGATGGGGGCGGTCATCGCCCCCCGGTGCCGGCCATGTACATCCGGCCGGACAGCGTGGACGACCTGGTGGACCATACCGTCGGCCGCGTCCTGGACCTGTTCGATATCGACAGCGGCCGCCTGCGCCGCTGGGGTGAGGCGCCGCCGGAGGATGCGGAGGCGGACTGATACCAGCGGCACGAGACAGTGACTCGTGCCGCTGTAGGCCCCGACCGGGGCCGCCGGAGCGAGCACCGCAGGGCACAGCGAGGACAAGCCTAGGCGGACGGACGTCCGCCGCCCGGCGTCTGAGGGAGCATTTGAACGGTCACGTTCAAATGCCGCGCGTATGAGCACATGAAAACGGCGCCACCGATCATCGGGGCGCCGTTTCAGTGAGGCCATGACCCGGTTGCGGATGGCGATCAGCCGTCCAGCTTGGCGGTCAGGCCCAGGAAGGCCGGCAGCGGGTGGGTCACCACATAGGTGGGGATGGGGCCCAGGTAGTCACGCATGCGGCCCTTTTCCACGAAGCGCTTGCGGAAGCGGCTGTGGGTGAAGAAGGGCAGGATGCGCGGGGCGATGCCGCCGGCAATGTAGACGCCCCCGCGTGCGCCGATGGACAGGGCGAGGTTGCCCGCCACCGTGCCCAGCATGCCGCAGAACAGGTCCAGCGCCTCGATACAGGCGGGGTCGCCGGCGTGCTGGGTGCCAGCGGCCGTGACCTGCGCGGCGGTCAGGCGCGCCGGCTCCCGGCCGTCGGCCAGGCACACCGCCTCATAGAGGTTGACCAGGCCGGGGCCGGACAGCACGCGCTCCGCCGACACGTGGTCGAACTGCTTGCGCAGCACCGCCAGGATGGCCGACTCGCGGTCATTGATCGGGGCCATGGTGACGTGGCCGCCTTCGGTCGCCAGGGCGGTCCAGCCCGGCTGGCCGTTGCTGCGCTTGCGCGGGACCAGGGCGGAGACGCCCAGGCCGCTGCCGGGCCCCAGCACGGCGATGGGCGCGTCCGCCACCGGGGCGCCGTCGCCCACCTGCACCCGGTCATCCGGGCCCAGGGTGGGGATGGACAGGGCCACGGCCGTGAAGTCGTTGATGACCTCCAGCCGATCCAGCGACAGCGAGCGGCGCACCCCGTCGATGGAAAACTCCCACGGCAGGTTGGTCATGCGGATGCGGTCGCCGGTGACAGGACCGGCCAGCGCGATGGCCGCCTGCTTCGGCCGTACGCCCGGAGCTTCCAGCGCCAGATAGGCCTCCGCCGCCGCCTCCAGCGAGGGGTAGTCGGCGCAGGGCAGGATGCGCACGCCGGAGATGGTGGCGGCGTGCGCGTCATGGGACGCCGCGTCCGAGGACTCGGAGAGGGCGAACCGGGCGTTGGTGCCGCCGATGTCCGCCAAGAGCGAGAGGCCCTGCATGGGTGACGCCTTCCTTTCCCGTTTCCGTCCCAGTTCACTGTTCCCGTCGCCTTGTCAGCGGCGCCGGTGAGCGCGCGCACCGTCCCCTGACGGGGTGGGCGCGCGCATGGGCGGGCCACATCCTGCCCGCACGACTTCCATACCCGTCTTAGAACGTGGCGGCGACAGCGCTGTCAATATCGTTGGTGCAGGAAATTTGGGGAGGAGCCTGCCCGTCCGATGTAACGCAATTACACGAACTTCTCTTGAATCAACGTGTTGCGTCGCACAACGGTTGAGGTAGGCCGATTTTCGTCCGCCATACGCAATAGCCTGAATAATCAAGATTCTTCCGGCGGCCCTCATTTTCCGCTTGATCAACCGGGGTTCGATCGGCATATTGTGCAGTGCGACATGGCCGCGATCGCGGTTCTGTCGTAACGCACTTCTTGGGCGTTTCCTCCCTAAACTCAGGGCCGTGCCGATAGGCGCGGCCCTTCTTTATTTCCGGGCCCGGAATCATCTCCGGCCCCGCACCTGGGTGACTCGCTTCCAGGCCGCCCCTCAACGAGTCGTTTTTCCAATCCCCGATACCGTGGCTTGCTCCGGTCGGCCCTCCTTATGGTGGCTGCCCCCCCAAGCGGCGCATTGGCAGGGGGCGCATTGCCAAGCGGCGCATTGGCAGGCGGCAACCGTGCCGGCACGCCCCGTCTTTGGCGAGGCCGCTTCTGCGATGCCATTCCGGGAAACAGGTCCTGCGGAGGGGGCTGCCGGGCGAGGAAGAAAATTTTCGGTTTGATGAAACAGAAGGGTTGCCAGCCGGTTCGGGCGATGCTACACACCCGCCCACGCCGATGACCCCGGCAACGGGGCCCCGCAAAAATCGGCGGATTTCGAAGGATGGGCGCGTAGCTCAGCGGGAGAGCACTACCTTGACATGGTAGGGGTCACAGGTTCAATCCCTGTCGCGCCCACCATCCTTCCACAGAAGATCAGCACATAAAATCAGTAGGTTGAAGCCGCGACGGGATGCCGGACGCGGCTTTCGTCTTTTCGGTCGCTCGCTGGCCCGAAGGGATGGGCCCACCCGCGCCGCTTGGCGGGATGGGCCCCATTGGATGCCTGTCAGGCCTTGCCCTTGGAGAGGAAGGCCTGGAAGGCGGCCTTGGCCTCCGGGCTGGTCAGCGCCTGGCTGAACAGCACGGCTTCCCGCGCTATGGTCTCCAGCACCTGGGGCGTGTCATGGCGCATCA
The DNA here is from genome assembly GCF_034427435.1 of Nitrospirillum goiasense. Classification (NCBI taxonomy): domain Bacteria; kingdom Pseudomonadati; phylum Pseudomonadota; class Alphaproteobacteria; order Rhodospirillales; family Azospirillaceae; genus Nitrospirillum; species Nitrospirillum goiasense. The sequence continues at coordinate 1,653,266 of NZ_JAXQNP010000002.1, forward strand.
GGGCCTTGGTCTGGGCCATGGCCGCGCGGGGTTTGGCCGCCAGCGCCACCGCCTTGGCGGCGGCATGTTCGTACAGCGTGTCGGTGGGGATGACGGCGTTGATCAGGCCCGCCGCGTCCGCCGCGTCCGCCGTCAGCCCCTCACCGGCCATCAGCATGGCGGCCGCCTTGGGATGGCCCAGCAGGCGGGCGGCCAGCAGACTGGACCCCGCCTCCGGCACCAGGCCCAGATTGACGAAGGGCATGGCGAAATGAGCGGTGGGCGCGGCATAGATCAGGTCGCAGTGCATCAGCATCGTGGTGCCGATGCCCACCGCAGGTCCCTCCACCGCTGCCACCACCGGCTTGGGGAAGGTGGCGAGCGCGCGGAGGAAGCGCATCACCGGATTGTCGGCGGTCAGCGCCGGGCCGGCCAGGAAGTCCGCCAGGTCGTTGCCGGCGGTGAAGCTGCCGCCCGACCCCTGGATCAGCACGGCCCCCACCGACTCCTCGGTGGCGGCGCCGGTCAGGGCATCGGCCAGGGCGGTGTACATGGCGCCGGTCAGGGCGTTGCGCTTTTCCGGGCGGTTCAGCACCAGGGTGCGCACCCCGTCCCCATCCTCCACCAGGACCGTGGCGTGACTCATCTCATGTCTCCCAAGGTGCCCCGGCGGCGGCGCGATGTCCCGCCCCGGGGTTAGTGATTGCTTATGCCCGGATGCTGCCGTAGGGGCGCCCGCCGGGCAAGGTCTGGTTGGCGCTGGCTTCCGCCTGTCCATCCTGTGGTGTGGAACCACCGTTCCCGTGGTGCGTTTGGCGGGGTGTTGGGCATGCCGCGCCGCTGTTCAAGACTGTTAACCCAATCTTTAGATGTCCCGGCCAAAGATGACAGCGTGGTGAACGGGATGCGGCGGATTTGCCGTCCCACGCCACGGCATTCTGGGCCAAGTCCGGCGCCGAGGCGCATCCGGACGGTACTGAAAGGGGACGGGCGATGGGTTCATTCTCTTCTGAGTCGGTCGACCTGCTGCGGGCCTACACGGCCCAGGCCAACCGCTACCCCATGCTGTCGCCTGAGCGTGAGCTTGAGCTGGCCAACCGTTGGGCCACCAGCCAAGACCAGCGCGCCGCGGACGAGCTGGTGCACAGCCATATGCGGCTGGCCATCAAGATCGCCTCCCGCTATGCCCGCTCCGGCCTGCCGGTGGGCGACCTGATCTCCGAAGCCAACATCGGCCTGGTGAAGGCGGTGCAGCGCTTCGACCCGGCGCGCGGCTTCCGCCTGGCGACCTACGCGCTGTGGTGGATCCGGGCGGAGGTCCAGTCCTACGTCCTGCACAACTGGTCCATGCTGAAGGGTGGCAACACCGCCGCGCTGAAGCGCCTGTTCTTCAACCTGCGCCAGGCCCAGCGCCGCCTGGGTATCCACGACCGCATGATGACGGACGAGGAGGCGGAGCGCATCGCGGTGGAGATGGACGCCACGGTGGAGGAGGTGCGGGAGATGGAGCACCGCTTCGCCACCCCTGTCGCCTCCCTGAACGTCGCCATGGGCGACGAGGGCGATCAGGAGGCCATGGACCTCCTGGCCGATGACACCGAATCCGTGGAAAGCCGCCTGGCCGAGGGCAGTGAGCTGAGCCAGCGCAAGGGCTTGATGCTGGACGCGCTGAAGGCCTTGGGTGACCGCGAGCGCCACATCTTCATCTCCCGCAACCTGGCGGATGAGCCGGTGACGCTGGAGCGGCTTGCCCAGCATTATGGCGTCAGCAAGGAACGCATCCGCCAGATCGAGACGGGCGCCTACAGCAAGGTGGCCCGCAGCGTGCGCCGGGCGGCCGAGGGTGGCACCGTCACAGCCCCCATCCTGCCCATGGCGGCCAAGCGCGCCAAGTCCGGCGTGGGCCGGGTGCCGACCGCCAACGACATCATGGCCCAGGCCGCCCGCACGGCGGCTTGAGGCCGGTTCCTCAGTCCCCCGCCGCCAATCCCTCGCGGCGGGGGTCGACGCCGCCTTCCAGGCCGGTGGCGGTGCGCTTGATGACATGCAGGCCGCTGGGCATGGACTTCAGCTCCACCGTCTGGCCCAGCGCCTCCAGCCCGGCCTTCAGGGGCGGCGCCCAGGGGCCGTTTTCCAGGGCGGTGGTGCCGTTGCGGTTCACGATGCGCGGTAGGCTGACGGCCTCTTGCGCGTCCAGGCCCCAGTCCAGCGCCGCGATGATGGTTTCCGCGACATAGCCGATGATGGCCGGCCCGCCGGGCGAGCCCACCACCAGCACGGGCTTGCCCGCGCGATCGAACACGATGGTGGGCGCCATGGATGACCGTGGCCGCTTGCCCGCCGCCACGGCGTTGGCCACGGGCAGGCCAGTACCGGGGCTGGTCGGGATGAACGAGAAGTCCGTCAGCTGATTGTTCAGCACGTAGCCGTCCACCGCCATGCCCGACCCGAAGGCGAATTCCACCGAGGTGGTGAAGGAGACCGCCATGCCGCTGCCGTCCATCAGCGACATGTGCGAGGTCGAGGGGATGTCGGCCTGCCATCCAGGGCCGTACAGCGCGCCCTGCTTCTGCGGCGGCACGCCGGCGGCCACGGGGCCCTGGGCCGCGTGCGCCGGGTCGATCAGCTTGGCGCGGTCGGCCAGATAGCCCTTGTCCAGCAGCCCCTTGGGCACGGTGACGAACGCCGGGTCGCCGACATACAGGTCGCGGTCGGCATAGGCCAGGCGGCTGGCCTCCACCATCAGGTGCCAGGCGGTGGGCGAGTCCTTGCCCAGGCCCTTCATGTCGAAATGTTCCAGCAGGCCCAGCATCTCCACGATGGCGATGCCGCCGGAACTGCTGGGCCCCATGCTGCACACCTTCCACTGGCGGTAGGGCGTGCACAGGGGATCACGTTCCTCCACCTTGTAGGCCGCCAGGTCCTGGGCGGTGACCAGGGCGGGAGCCCCGCCGGGTGTGTTGGCCGGCAGGGCGCTGTCGGCCAGGTGCTGAGCCAAGTCCTGGCCCAGGACGCCGTGGTAGTAAGCGTCGGGCCCCTGCGCCGCCAGCACCTCCAGCGTATGGGCCATGGCCGGGTTGCGGAACGTCTCGCCCGCCTGCAAGGGCGTCAGGCTGCCGTCCGGCCCGGTGTGGAAGAACAGGGCCACCATGTCCGGCCGGTCCTTCAACTGCGGCGTCAGTCCTTTCAGCAACAGGGACAGGCGCGGACTGACGACGAAGCCGTCGCGGGCCAACTGGATGGCGGGCTGGAACAGCGTGGCCCAGGGCAGCTTGCCATAGCGCTTGTGCGCCTCCGCCAGCAGGGCGGGGATGCCCGGGGTGCCCACCGCGCGGCCGCCGTCAAAGGCGCGCAGCAGGGGCATGGGGCGGCCGTCGCCGCCCACGAAACGGTCGGGCAGGGCGCCGGCCGGCGCGGTTTCCCGTCCGTCCAGCGACACCAGCTTTTTGGCCTTCGGGTCCCAGATCAGCATATAGCCGCCACCACCCAGGCCGGAGGACTGGGGCTCAACGAGGCCCAGCACCAGTTGCACGGCGATGGCGGCATCCACGGCGCTGCCGCCCTGGCGCAGCATCGCATGCCCGGCCTCCACCGCCAGCGGGTTGGCGGCCACCACCATGTCGGACTTGGTGCGCACCAGCGGACGGGGTGCGAACGGGGAGGCCAGTTCCGGGTCGCCACCCTGGGCGCGCGCCGGACCGCTGGCGGCCAGCGGCGCCAGGGCGAGGGATGCGGCCAGCAGGGCCGGGGCCAGCGTAAGGCCCAGGATGGAGCGGTGGGGGCGGGCGGGGGCGGTCTGCCGGGCGGTCTGGTGCATGCCATAACAATGACATGGCGCTAACAGCCGGGGAACAGGGGAACGGCCGCGGGGCGGTCCACGTTTCCCGGGGCGCCCTCCTGCTACCGCTACCAGGCGTAAAAGACAAAACGCGCCGCCCTGGTGGACGGCGCGTTCCGTGTCTCCGGCCCGCAAATAAAGCTCCCCAACGCCGGTACCCGGATCGTTCCCCCGGAGGGGCGTCGCCATCAGGCACCAGCGGGTCGAGGACGAAGCAACTTACTCAGGTAAACAAGAAGGTCGGCGCCAGGAAGCCCCGGCGCCGTTCCTTCCCTTCCTCAAATCCGAAGGATCAGAGGACTTCCACGCGGTTGGCCTGCGGACCCTTCTGACCCATGCTGGTCGTCAGGCGAACCCGCTGCTCCGGCGCCAGGGCGCGGACGCCCGAACGCTCCAGCGCGGTGATGTGGACGAACACGTCCTTCCCGCCGCCATCGGGGGTCACGAAACCGAAGCCCTTGTCGGCGCTGTAGAACTTCACAGTGCCTTCGACGGTCTCGGTCGGGCCGCTGGCTTCCCAGCCGCCGGCGCGGCGCGGGGCGCCACCACCGAAGCTGTCGCGGCGAGCGCCGCCCATGCCGCCACCCATGCCGCCGCCCATTCCGCCGCCGCCCGGGGTGGCGGTGGACTCATCCACACTGTGGATGGCGGCGACCTGCGGGCCCTTCTGGCCCTGGGACAGGTCGCAATTGATGGTGGTGCCGTCCGCCAAGCTGTCGTGGCCGAAGGCCTGCACGACGGAGGCGTGCAAGAAGGCGTCCGGCGACCCGTCGGACAGGGTCACGAAACCAAAACCTTTCGTGGGGTTGTACCATTTGACGGTGGCGTTGACGCCCCGGCGGGTGATCTGCGGGCTCTGCGGAGAACGGCGCTCATACATGTGATTTGAACTCGAATGTAGTCGATAAAGTGCTTGGCCGGGGGCACCGGTCGCAAGAAGGATCCCCACCACGCGCCCCTCCCAAGCCGGATCTGGCTGCGCAGGAATTTCCTCCTGTGTAGCAGCTTATACCGGAAAAAGCGGGACTGCACCAGCCATGCTATGGCAGGTCGCCAAGTCATTTCCCGCGCGGGCGGCGGGCCTGGGCGCGTAACGGGCGCCCGGCCGTGAATAGACCGCAATAACGGGTGGCGTCAGGCCAAGTGGCCCCCCAGATATTGCGTCGCCGTCGCCTCAGCCGGTTATCTTGATTTTCCATTGCTGAAGCTTGCGGTAGATGGTCGACGGGCTGATTTCCAGCAAGGCGGCGGCGCGGGGCACGTCATCGCCCGTCAGCGCAAGCGCACGTTGAATCGCCTGCTTCTCCAACTGCCACAACGGTACGATTTCACCCGCCTGGGCCGGTGTTCCGGATGCCGGGATCCCGGCCGGGGGCGCGGACGCCACGGTTCCCAATCCCTCGGAAGCCTTGGATTCCTGCGGGTTTTGGCGTGGGGATGCCGGGTCGGCCGCAGCGCTGCGCAACGGTTCCGGCAGCATGGCGCGGGTGACGGCGGTGCCGTCATTCAGCACCACGACATTCCGCAGGATGTTCTGCAACTGCCGGACGTTGCCGGGGAAGTCATAGGCCATCAACGCCGATTCGGCGTCCGCGTCCAGGCGCTGGAAGGCCTTGCCCTCCTCCGCTGCCATGTCGGTCAGGAAGTGGCGGGCGATGAGGCAGACATCGCCCTCCCGCTCACGCAAGGGGGGCAGGTGGATGGGCACCACGTGCAGGCGGTAATACAAATCCTCGCGGAAGCGGCCGGCCGCCACCTCCGCCAGCGGGTCCCGGTTGGTGGCGGAGATGAAGCGGACGTCCACCTTCTCCATCTGCGTGCCCCCCACGGGCTGGAAGGTGCCGGTCTGGACGAAGCGCAGGATCTTGGCCTGCAACTCCATCGGCATCTCGCACACCTCGTCCAGGAACAGGGTGCCGCCATCGGCTTGGCGCGCGGCGCCCGCGCGGTCCCCGACGGCCCCGGTGAAGGCGCCCTTCACATGGCCGAAGATTTCGCTTTCCAGCAAATCCTTGGGGATGGCGGCGCAGTTGATGGCGATGAAGGGGTGGCCCCGGCGGGGGCTGCACCGGTGGATGGCGTCGGCCGCCAGTTCCTTGCCCGTGCCGCTTTCGCCCGTCAGGAAGACGCTGGCCCGGCTGGGCGCCACGCTTTCGATCAGGCGGTAGACCGTCTGCATGGGGGCGGAGGCGCCGACGAAGGCATGGAAGCTGCCCCGGTCCAGCTCCCGCCGGTAATGCGCCACGATTCGCGTCAGGCGGCGGCGTTCCAGGGCGTTGCGCACGGTGACGATCAGGCGGGCGGCGGTGAACGGCTTCACCAGGAAGTCGAAGGCGCCGTCGCGCATGGCCTCCACCGCCACGCTGATGGAGCCGTGGGCCGTCACCACGATGACCGGCAGGTCGGGGTGGCTTTCCCGCGCCGCGCGCAGCACCTCCAGCCCATCCATGTCCGGCAGCTTCAGGTCCAGGACCAGGGCGCCGGGCGGGGTGATCCGCAGGCTTTCCAGCGCCAGGGTCCCCGTCTCCTGGTGCTCCACCTCGTACCCTTCGCTGCGCAGATATTCCATGTAGACCCGCGCCAGGGGGGCGGTGTCCTCGACAAGCAGCACCCGGTTGTGATCCGACTCGGTCATGGGGCTATCCGGTGGGGCGGCGGGGAAAAGCGCAGGAGAACGAGCGTACGATACCAGCCGTCGGAAAAGAGGCTTATTTGCCAGGTGGGTGGGATGCGCGGGTGTCAGGGGCCGAGCGGCTGTTCCACCAGTCGGCGTTACCATCGGCGTCAATGGACCGCACGCGCGTTTCAGCATGGCCATTTCAACCGCCGCGCAATGACTGTACAATATGTTTCCGTGTTAATGATCCATGGGGCTGGTTCCACGCATGTCCGCCCAGCAGGGCTCCAAGGGTGCGGCGTTGCCGCAGGCGACCCTTCCGCGGGCGACCCTGCGGGACCGTTTCGTCGCCTGGTGGGAGGGCTATGACCTCGCGGCGCTGCTCAGCCGCCGACCGCACCCGGACGAGGATGAGGCTGGTGTCGGCGGGGCGCCGGGGGGCAAGCAGTCGGCGCAATCCGCCGCCGACCGCCGGGTCCTGAACCGGTCCGGCAAGCCCCTGTGGACGGCCACCCGCGTGCAGGTGGCGGAAAAGATCTGGGGCGACGGCTACGCCACCCCCGGCGGCAACGACCATATCCCCACCCTGGTGAAGCCCTTGGGCCTGAATCCGGCCATGAGCGTGCTGGACCTCGCGGCGGGCCTGGGCGGTTCCACCCGCAGCATGGCGTCGCAGTTCGGCGCCTGGGTGACGGGCCTGGAATCGAATCCGGTGCTGGCGGAGGCCGGCATGTTCCGGTCCCACAAGGCCGGCATGGCCCGGCAGGCGCCCATCCAGCCCTACGATCCGGAAACCTTCTCCTGGCCCAAGCGTGTCGACGCGGTGTTCGCCAAGGAGGGATTCTACACCGTCCGCAACAAGGATGGCCTACTGGACGCGGTGGAGGCGGCGTTGAAGCCGCGCGGCCACTTCCTGTTCACCGACTATGTGCTGGACAAGGCCAAGGCCGGCGGCCCGGTGTTCAAGGGCTGGCTGGACCATGAGCCGGTGGAGCCGCACCCCTGGACCGTGGACCAGTACGCCCAGGGCCTGCAGCAGCGTAACCTTGATATCCGCATCACGGAGGACATCTCCGACCTGCACCGCAGCCTGATCCTATCCGCCATCCAGGGGCTGGTGGCCCATCTGGAGCAGCACAGCATGGATCACGAAACCAAGGTCGCGGTGGTGGAGGAGGTGGAACTGTGGGCCCGCCGGGTGGCGGTGCTGGATGCCGGCATCCGCCTCTATCGTTTCTACGTGTTGAAGCCGGCGGATATCAGCTGATCGATTTTACGATATGACTCAGGTTGACAGCGGGGCCGGCCCTTACTATTTTCCCGGCCTCGAACCGTGATCCAATCCAAGTGCCCGAGTCCAAATCATGAAGATCGTGAACTCCCTCAAGTCGATGAAGACCCGCCACAAGGCTTGCCGCGTTATTCGCCGCAAGGGTCGCGTGTACGTCATCAACAAGCAGAACCCGCGCTTCAAGGCCCGTCAGGGCTGATTTAAGCGTTTCTGCCCAGTGGCCGGTTCGCCGGCCATCGGAAACAAAAACCGCGCCTGGATGAAGGCGCGGTTTTTGTTTTTGTATCGTGCCGCGTCCGGGCCACTTCTTGCCCAGGAAAAAGCCCCGCCGATCGATTCGGCGGGGCTTTCCCGTGGCCTTGGCCCTTTGGCTGGGCCGACGCCGACTCGCGCTGGCGGCCCCCCTTGCGAAGGGGCCGCCGAATCGTGGTGTCTTACCAGACCTTGCAGGCCTTGGCGCCCCGGTTCATGGGGGCGTCGGCCTTGCAGTTGAAGGCCTTGGCGAACTCCGGATTGTTGGAGACGACGCCGTTCACCCGGTACTCCGACAGGGAATGGACGTCGGTGATCGCCTGGTCGCGCTTGGCGTCGTCGCGCTGGTTGCTGCACCACACCTGGGCATAGCCCAGGAAGAACTTCTGCTCGGCGGTGAAGCGCCCGTCCTTCTTGGCGGCCTTGCCCTTCAGGGTGGCCATCAGGGCCTTCAGGGCGATGGCGTGGCCGCCGTTGTCGGCCAGGTTCTCGCCCAGGGTGGCCTTGCCGTTCAGATGCACATCGTCGATGGCGACGAAGCCGTCATATTCATCCACCACGCACTGGGCGCGGGCCTCGAACTTCTTGGCATCCTCGGGCGTCCACCAGTCCTTCAGGTTGCCGTTCTTGTCGTACTGGCGGCCCTGGTCGTCGAAGCCGTGAGTCATCTCGTGGCCGATGACCGCGCCGATGGCGCCGTAGTTGATGGCGTCGTCGGCGTCCGCGAAATAGAACGGCGGCTGCAGGATGCCGGCCGGGAAGTTGATGTCGTTCTCGGTCGGGTCGTAATAGGCGTTCACCGTCGGCGGGCTCATCTGCCATTCCGACCGATCGTGGGGCTTGCCGATCTTGTTCAACTGGCGCTTGGTCTCGAACGTGGCGGCGCGCTCCACGTTGCCCACGAAGTCGTCCTTCTTGGTCACGACCGAGGAATAGTCGCGCCACTTGTCGGGATAGCCGATCTTGTCGGCGATGGCGTCCAGCTTCTCATGCGCGCGCTTCTTGGTTTCGGCGCTCATCCAGTCCAGCTGGTCGATGTCGACCGAGTATGCCGCCTTCAGGTTCTTCACCATGGTCAGCATCTTGGCCTTCTGCGCGGCGCCGAAGGCGGTCTTCACATAATACTTGCCCAGGTCCTCGCCCAGCGCGTCGTCCGTCTCCATGACGCAGCGCTTCCAGCGGGGCATGTTCTGCTCCACGCCGCGCAGCTTCTTGGAATAGAAGCTGAAGCGCTCATCCACGAAGGGCTTGGACAGGCGGCTGGAGAAGGCGTGGGCGATGTGCCAGGACAGATAGGTCTTGACGTCATCCACCGACGCGCCGGCCAGGATGGTCTGCAGCGCCTTGAAGAAATCGGGCTCCGTCACGTTCAGGGTCTGGAACGCGGGGGCGCCGGCGGCCTTGAAATAGTCGGCCCAGGCGAAGCCGGGGGCCAGGGTGGACAGGTCGCCCACCGGCTTCTTGTTGTTCACCTTCTGGGGGTCGTTGCGGTCGGCCAGGCTCAGCGACGCCTTCGCCAGGTCCGTCTCGATGCGCATCACCGTCTTGGCCTTGGCGTCGGCCACCGCCGGGGCGTCGCCCAGAAGCTGGAAGGTGCGTGACACGTGCTCGACATAGGCTTGGCGGATGCCGTCGAACTTGGCGCCTTCGCGGACGTAGTAATCGCGGTTGGGCAGGCCCAGGCCGCCCTGGTCGATCACGGCGATATCCTGGCGAGCGTCCTCGAAGTCCGTCTGCGCGCCAAAGCTGAAGAGCACGTCCACGCCCGCGGCGTGCAGGGCCGCCACCAGGGCCGGCAACTGTTCCTTGCCCGCCAGCGCCTTGACCTGGTCCAGCAGCGGCTGGATGGGGGCGGCACCCTTGGCGTCGACCCCGGCCTCGTCCATGCACGCGGCATAGAAGTTGCCGACGCGCTCGTTGTCGGCGTTGGGGTGGGCGACGATATCCTCCAGCGCGGCCTTCAGGATCTGCTGGTTGCGCTCATGCAGGGCGTTGAAGCTGCCCCACCGGGACTGATCGCTGGGAATGGGGTTGGCCTTGATCCACGGGCCGCAGGCGTACTGGTAGAAGTTCTGGCAGGGGTCGACGGTGTCGTCGACCTGGGGCAATGCCGCCTCCGTGGCGGACGCCTTGGAGGACGCCTTCTGGGGCGCATCCGCGGCCTTGGCCGCGAGCGGCAGCGCCACCAGGGCGGTGGCCAGGGCGATGGGGGCCGCGCGATTCAAAATCCCCGCGATCGGTTTGTTCATAGGAGGGTGCTCCACCTTCGTTATGTTTCTTTGAAATGAAAGGGGGCGCCGGCGGTGTGCGCCGGCGCCCCTGTCAGATGCCCATCACCAGACGCGGCAGGCCTTCTCGCCGGCCACCATCTTGTCGGTGGGCTTGCAGTTGAACGCCTCCGCGAACTCCTTCATGTTCGAGAGGGTGCCGTTCACCCGGAATTCCCCCAGGGAATGCGGGTCGGTCTGGGCTTGCAGGCGCCGGGTTTCGGGCCGCGCCTCGCCGCACCAGACCTGGGCGAAGCCATAGAAGAAGCGCTGGGCCGCCGTCAGGCCGCCGACCTTGTCGTCCTTCTTGGCACCCAGCCGTTCCATCAGGGCACGGTAGGCCACCCGGATGCCGCCATTGTCGGCGGTGTTCTCGCCCAGCTTGAGCTTGCCGTTCTCCTTCACGTCCCCGTCGGCGACATAGCTGCCGTACTGGTCGACCAGGCACTGGGCGCGGGCCTTGAACTTCTCCGCGTCGTCGGCCGTCCACCAGTCCTTCAGGTTGCCGTTGCCGTCGAACTTGCGGCCCTGGTCATCGAAGCCATGCGTGATCTCATGGCCGATGACCACGCCGATGGCGCCGTAGTTGGTGGCGTCGTCGGCGGCATCGTTGAAGAAGGGCGGCTGCAGGATGCCGGCCGGGAAGTTGATGTCGTTGTGGGCGGAGGAATAGTAGGCGTTGACCGTCGGCGGGGTCATGGACCACTCGCCCTTGTCCACCGGCTTGCCGATCTTGGCCATGTCATAGTGGAACTCGAAGGTCTCGGCCCGCAGGGCGTTGCCCAGGGCGTCGCCGCGGCTGACGGTCAGGGCGCTGTAGTCGCGCCATTTGTCGGGATAGCCGATCTTGGCGGTGAAGGCGTCCAGCTTGGCATGCGCCTTGGCCTGGGTCTCTGGGCTCATCCAGGTCAGGGTGGGGAAGGTCTCATCCAGCGCCTTGCGGATGTCGGCCACCATCTGCAGCATGCGGGTCTTCTTCTCCGGTCCGAAGGCGCGGGCGACGAAATACTTGCCCAGATCCTCGCCGAGGGCCGCGTCGGTCGCGGCCACGCAGCGCTTCCACCGGGGCTTCATCTCCCGGGCGCCGCGCAGGGTGCGGTCATAGAAGTCGAAGTTCTCCTGGACGAAGGCGTCCGGCAGCCAGGTGGCATAGGCGGACAGCGTGCGCCAGGTCAGGTAGGTCTTGATGTCCGCCAGGCTCAGTTCCCGGATCAGCTTGCTCTCCCGCTTCATGTAGTCGGGATTGCTGACGTTCAGCGTGGCCGGGGGCTTCAGGCCGGCGCCATGGATGTAGGCCGTCCAGTTGATCGCCGGGTCCAGGGCCTGCAGCTCGGCGAAGGTCTTGAGATGGTAACGGTTCTCCGGCTCGCGCATGGCCGTGCGGTCCAGCGAGGCGTCGGCCAGTTGCGTCTCGATGCGCATCACCGTCTGCGCTTTGGCTTCCGCATCCGGCAGGCCGGCCAGCGCCATCATCTTCCCGATATGGGCGACGTAGGCGGCGCGCTGCTGCTTGGACTTGTCGTCGTCCTTGAAATAATAGGGCTTGTCCGGCAGGCCCAGGCCGCCCTGGTAGACGCCGGCGATGACTTGGGTGGCGTCCTTGAAGTCCTGCTGCTGGCCAACCCGGTGGAAAGCGTTGACGCCGGCCATGTGCAGGTCGATCAACAGGCCGCTCAGGGCCTTCTTGCTCTTCAGACCGTTGATGCGGGCCAGCAGCGGCTGCAAGGGCGCCAGGCCGCGGGACTCGATGCCCGTCTCGTCCATGCAGGCGGCATAGAAGTCGGCGATGCGCTGCCCCTCGAAAGATGCGTTGGCGGACGTGGACCGTGCCGCCAGCTTCTCCAGCTCATCATGCAGCAGGGCCAGGTTGTCGTCGGCCAGCTTGTTGAAGGTGCCCCAGCGTGACTGGTCGGCGGGGATGGGATTGCGCTTGTTCCAGACGCTGCAGGCGTGAAGGAAGAAGTTGTCGCACGGGCTGACCGCGTTATCCACCACCGGCAGGCCGGGAGCGGCGGGGGTGTCCGGCGCCGGCTGTGCCGCGGCCATCGGCGGTGCCGGGGGCTTGGTGTCGGTGGTGTGGCAGCCGGCCAAGCCGGCGGCGGCGATCAAGGCGGCCACGGCGGCCGATGTGGAAAGGCTGCGTACCCCTGACATGATGACCCATCATCTGTTGTTGTCGTTGTTCCCCGGCGGGAAGCCCCAAAAGGAGTCCGCTGCCGGCCGATGCCGCTGCCCTCGGGCACCGGGCCAGGAACCCAGATGGGGGTCAAAATCGACGTCGCCTGAAATTTTGATGTCGGGCGAAATGATTTGACGGCCGCGACCATATCATAGCCGTCGCGGCGTCAGGAAAGCGCCTTGTGTAACCGCTCTGTAACCAGGCCCGCATCCGGGGGCAGCAGCCGCGCCAGATTGTCGCGCAGGGCCGTGGGGCAAGGGCTTGGCGCCGGCCAGCTTCCGGCCAGGGCCTCCAAGGCCGCCATGTACAGCCGCTCGGCCTCCAGCTCCGCCGCCTTGACCGTCTGGCGCAGGGCCTCGCCCCCGGGCAGGTCCTTGAGGGCGCGGCGGGCGTGGCGCAGGGGGGCGATGACCGGCCCCCGCCACCGGTCGGCCAGGGACCGCGCCGCGCCCATGTCCGCGTCCGTCAGGACATGCCCCCGGGCCGCCGCCCATGCCCCCCACAGCAAAAGGGGCACGTCGGCGCCGAGGGTGTCCTGGGCCTCCAGGCACAGGGCGGCCACGCCGGGCCGCGCGTACAGTTCAAGGGCATAGGGCCAGAGCGGGGCAGGGGCGTGGTCCCCAGGCCCCTCGGGCGCGCGGTCCTCAGGCAACGGGGTCGCCCATGGGCTCGCCCACATAGATGCCCAGGCCGCGCGCCGTGCGCACCAGGGTGCCGTCCACATCGACGGCGGCGTAGGCCTTGATGGCGTCGGCGATGGGCACGTCGATGACCTTGCGGTTGGACCAGGCCACCATGCGGTCGTACCGACCTTGCGCGATCAGGTCCACGGCGTGCACGCCGAAGGCCGAGGCGATCAGCCGGTCACGCGGGTTGGGGGACCCGCCGCGCTGCACATGGCCCAGCACGGTGACGCGGGTTTCCGCCCCGGTCGCCTCCGCGATCAGATGGCCGATATAGCCGCCGATGCCGCCATAGCGCTTTTGCCCATCGCTGAACTCCTGTCGCGCCTTGCCGCCGCCGGGCAGGGTCGCCGCCTCCGACACCACCACCAGGGCGAAGTTGCGGCCATGGGCCCGGATCTGGCGGATGCGGTTGGCCACCCCCTCCACCGTCCATGGAATCTCTGGCAGCAGGATCACGTCGGCGCCGCCGGCGATGCCCGCCGCCAGCGCGATGTGGCCGGCGTCCCGGCCCATGACCTCCAGCACCATGACGCGGGCGTGGCTGGCGGCGGTGGGCTGCAGGCGGTCCAACGCCTCCGTCGCCACGGCGACGGCGGTGTCGTAGCCCACCGACACCTCGGTCAGGCCCAGATCGTTGTCGATGGTCTTGGGGATGCCGACCAGGTTCAGGCCCCCCTCCTGCGCCAGGCGGCGCAGGATGGCCAGGCTGCCGTCGCCGCCGATGCCGATCAGGGCGTCCAGGCCCAGCTCGCGGCAGCCGCTGATGATCTCTTGCGACCGGTCCTTCTTGCTGCCATCCGGCATGGGATAGGCGAAGGGGTCGCCCTTGTTGGTGGTGCCCAGCACGGTGCCGCCCTGGCGCAGCATGGTGCCGTCCACGTCGGCGGGCAGCAGCACGCGGTGGCGCACCGGCCGGTCCAGCAGACCATGGGTGCCTTCCTCGATGCCCACGACCTGCCAGTTGTAGGTCGTGACGGCGCGGTGGACCACGGCGCGGATGACGGCGTTCAGGCCGGCGCAATCGCCGCCGCTGGTCAGGATGCCGATGCGCTTGCCGTTGCTCATGCCGTCGCTCATCATCAAGGGCTGGTTTAGGGGTGCGACCGAAACGACGGTCGAGACCTGAGTTTGAGGAAAACCGGACCTGCCCGCAATCGCCGAAAGACATGCCGAAAGGCAGCACCCCTGCCTGCGGATTTCTGGTATAGATCGCCCGATGATCGAGATCAGCGAACGCTAAAAGGCACGGATGACTGAACAACACACCCTGAAGGAGAAGCTGGCGACGCTTCGGGTGGAGCATCGTGACCTCGACGACATCATCACCCGGCTCACAAGCCAGTTCCCGGTGGATCAGTTGCAGATTCAGCGGCTGAAGAAGCGCAAGTTGCTGCTGAAGGACTTGATCGCGCGGCTGGAAAGCGAATTGCTGCCCGACATCATCGCTTGATGTCATCTACCACCTCGGATGGCCCCCACCCGGGCGTGGCGGGCATGCGGCGCCGGCACTTGCGCGGTCGCCGCCCGCTCCTATAATCCGGCGCTTCTTTTTAGAGCGGGGCGCGTCAAGGCGGAGTCGCCGTGATGCGTGAACCCGCTCGCTGAGCAAGGTCGTGGCACCGGCTGAACCCAGCCCGTTCCAGGCCTGCGGGGGAGCATCACCGGTGAGCCAGAAGCCTGAAAGCGCGCCGCTAGTCGGTATTATCATGGGCAGCCAGTCCGACTGGGCGACCATGCGTCACGGCGCCGCCGTCCTGGAAGAGCTGGGCGTGCCCTTTGAGACGCGCATCGTTTCCGCCCACCGCACCCCCCATCGTCTGGTCGATTACGCCACCACCGCCCGCGACCGCGGCCTGAAGGTCATCGTCGCCGGTGCCGGCGGTGCCGCCCACCTGCCGGGCATGGCGGCCGCCATGACCCCGCTGCCCGTGTTCGGCGTGCCGGTGGAAAGCCACGCGCTGAAGGGCATGGACAGTCTGCTGTCCATCGCGCAGATGCCGGGCGGTATCCCCGTGGGCACCCTGGCCATTGGCAAGGCCGGCGCCATCAACGCGGCCCTGCTGGCCGCCGCCGTCCTGGCCCTGTCCGACAAGCGCCTGGCCGACGCGCTGGACGCCTGGCGCGCCGCCCAGACGGAGCGTGTGGCCCTGGAGCCGCAGGACGAGGCATGAGCAAGAACACGCTTACCGTCGTGCCCCCCGGTTCGACCATCGGCATGCTGGGTAACGGCCAGCTGGGCCGCATGACGGCCCTGGCCGCCGCCAACCTGGGCTATCGCGTCCACGTCTTCGGACCGGATCAGGATAGCCCCTGCGCCCAGGTGGCGTCGGCCGAAACCCTGGCCGCGTTCGACGACTGGGCGGCGCTGGAGGCCTTCGCGCGCGCCGTCGACGTGGTGACGCTGGAGTGGGAGAACATTCCCACCGCCACCATCGATTTCCTGGCCGCCCGCGTACCCACCGTCCCGGGCTCGGGCGTCCTGGCCGTGGCCCAGGACCGGGTGGCGGAAAAGACCTTCGCCAATAAGCTGGGCATCGGCACCGCCCCCTTCCGCGCGGTGAGCGACGTCGAGTCCCTGCGCGCCGCCGTGGCCGACCTCGGCACCCCCTCCATCCTCAAGTCCACCCGCATGGGCTATGATGGCAAGGGCCAGGTGCGCCTGGCCCCCGACAGCGACCTGGCCGCCGCCTGGGAGTCGTTGCGCACCGATGCCGCCGTGCTGGAAGGCTTCGTGACCTTCGCCTGCGAGGTTTCCGTCATCGTGGCCCGCCGGGCCGATGGCGCCATGGCCGCCTTCCCGGTGGTGGAAAACCGCCACGCCAAGGGCATCCTGGACGAAACCCTGGTGCCGGCGGCGGTGCCACCGGCCGTGGCGGATGAGGCCACGCGCATCGCCCGGACCCTGACCGAGGCGCTGGGCGTTGTCGGTCTGCTGGCGGTGGAGATGTTCGTGACGCCGGACGGGCGGGTGCTGGTGAACGAGATGGCGCCCCGGCCGCACAACTCCGGCCACTGGACCATGGATTTCTGCGCGACCAGCCAGTTCGAACAACTGGTGCGCGCCGTCTGTGGCCTGCCCCTGGGCGCCACCGACATCCTGGCCCCCTGCATGATGAAGAACCTGATCGGCGACGACGCGGATCAGTGGCACGCCTTGCTGGCCGAACCGGGCGCCCGCCTGCATCTCTACGGCAAGGCGGAGGCGCGGCCCGGCCGCAAGATGGGGCATGTGAACCGTCCGCGCTGAGGCGGCCGGAAACGGACGTGCGTCACGCCTCGTCGTCAGGGTCCAGATGCTTGCCGTCCAGGTCGGCCGCTTGCCGGTCCTGGCGCTGTTGCTCCGCCGTGCGTTCCGCCTTGGTGCGGCCATGGACGACGCGATTCTCGGCCGCCTTGGCCGCCCGCTCCTCCTTGGCTTTTTGCTTACGAAACCGGTTCAGGTTGACCACGTCACCCACGGTCGTCTTCCCCTCGTCATGATGCCCGGACGGGGCGCGTCCATCGACAATGGCGGTTTGTACGCGCCCTGCATCCCAAGTCACTAACCTAACCTTAACCCAGCATCAGCATTGTTCAAGACGGGTTTGTTCCGCTTGATAGGGCGGGGTATGAATTATCCGCGAAATGGGCTGGACTTTTTCGACAAGCCCCGGCGGTTGTTAACCATGTTGTGCCTGCGGGGCCGGCGAATTCTGTGATTCGCCTTCACCGCGAGGGCGCTTTTCTTCGAAGGTTGGGACGGTATGGACGGTTCTGCGGGTAATGCGACCAAGGGACGGCGGCGTCGGGCGACACCGGTGTCGCCGGTGCCGGCGGCGTCCCCGGGGGCAACGGCCCCGGCCCGGCGCACCGTCAACCTGGCGCTTCAGGGCGGTGGCTCCCACGGCGCCTTCACCTGGGGCGTCCTGGACCGCTTGTTGGAGGATGGCCGCCTGGATGTCGAGGGTATCAGCGGCACCAGCGCCGGCGCCGTCAACGGCGCCTTGCTGGCCTATGGTCTGCTGACCGGCGGGGCGGAGGAGGCGCGGGGCCTGCTGCACCGTCTCTGGCGCCGCATGGCCAAAAGTTCGGCCACCGGCCCCTTGCAGCCCACCTGGCTGGATTGGATGACGGGCGGGGCCCGCCGCAACCTGGACCACTCCCCGGTTTATGCCGGGCTGGATCTCATGGTGCGCATGATGTCGCCCTACCAGTTCAATCCGCTGGGGCTGAACCCCATGCGCGACGTGCTGGAGGGGCTGATCGATTTCGACGTGCTGCGCCGGTCCGAAACCGTGCGCCTGTTCGTCAGCGCCACCAACGTCAATCGCGGGCAATTGCGGGTGTTCAAGGGCCAGGACCTGTCGATGGACGCCCTGCTGGCCTCCGCCTGCGTGCCCATCCTGTTCCAGGCGGTGGAAATCGAGGGTGAGCCGTATTGGGATGGGGGCTACATGGGCAACCCCACGCTCCATCCCCTGCTGCACGACTGCCGCGCCACCGACATCCTGGTGGTCCAGGTGACGCCGCTGCAGCGGCCCACCGTGCCCACGGCACCCAGCGCCATCGTGGACCGCATGAGCGAGATCGGCTTCAACGCCACCTTGCTGCGGGAACTGAAGTCGCTGGAGCTGGTGAACCGCCTGTGCGCCGACCACGGCATCGACCCGGCGGAGGCCGGCGTGCGCCCCGTGTTCCTGCACCTGGTGGAACCGGGGGCGGGCATGGCGGACCTGGGCGTCTCCAGCAAGCTGAACGCCGACTGGGGTTTCCTGACGGAGTTGCGCGACATGGGCCGGGCCGCGGCGGACGACTGGCTGGTCCGCTGCTATGACCAGGTGGGGCGGGAAAGCAGTTTCGCCGCCGGCCGCGCCATCATCTGACCGGCGGTCGGGCGAGCCGGCCTTCTTCCCCTTTCGTGTCGGCGCCTATGGCGGGTGCGTGCGCCCCGGCGCCTGAATCGGTGTTGCCCTCTCCTGACGGGTGGGGCGGGCGGTTCGGGCTTGGCGGCGGCGGGCGACCCGGTAGGATGATCGGGCGCCGTTGATCTGGCTCAAGGCCGCCGTCCCGCCGGCCTGCGACGATCAGGGCATCAAGTAAGAAAGGGACCCGTGCGGCGGGTCCAAGGGGGGATGCGCGGATGAGCGGACGCTACGCGGATGAATACAACCGGTCCCTGGACGACCCCGAGGGTTTCTGGGCGGAGGCGGCGCGAGCCATCGACTGGATCCGCCCCTGGGACCAGGTGCTGGACGACAGCCGGGCCCCCCTGTTCCGCTGGTTCACCGGCGGCCAGCTGAACACCTGCTGGAATGCGCTGGACCGCCATGTGGCGGCGGGCCGGGGCGAGCAGGTGGCGCTGATCCATGACCGGCCCATCACCAGCACCGTCGCGACCTACACCTATCGGGAACTGTTGGACCTGACGGCCCGCTTCGCCGGCCTGCTGGCGGCGCAGGGGGTGGGGAAGGGCGACCGGGTCATCCTCTACATGCCCATGGTGGCCGAGGCGGTCGTCGCCATGCTGGCCTGCGCCCGGCTGGGCGCCATCCATTCCGTCGTCTTCGGTGGATTCGCGGCGCGCGAGTTGGCCACCCGCCTGGACGACGCCAAGCCCAAGGTGGTCGTCTCCGCCTCCTGCGGGATCGAGGGCGCCCGAATCATCCCCTACAAGCCCCTGCTGGACAGCGCCATCGAGCAGGCGACGCACAAGCCCGACCGCTGCATCATCCTGCAGCGGCCGCAGGAAACCGCATCGCTGGTGCCGGGCCGCGACATCGACTGGGCGGAGATAGAGGGGGCCACGCCGCACGATTGCGTGCCGGTGGCCGCCACCGACCCGCTGTACATCCTCTACACCTCCGGCACCACGGGCCAGCCCAAGGGCGTGGTGCGCGACAATGGCGGCCACGCCGTGGCGCTGAAATGGACCATGGAGCATTTCTACGGCTTGAAGCCCGGGGAGGTGTTCTGGGCCGCCAGCGACGTCGGCTGGGTGGTGGGCCACAGCTACATCGTCTATGCCCCGCTGCTGCACGGCGCCACCACCGTGCTGTATGAGGGTAAGCCCGTGGGCACCCCGGATGCCAGCGCCTACTGGCGGGTGATCAGCCAGCACAAGGTCAGCATGCTGTTCACCGCCCCCACCGCCTTCCGCGCCATCAAGCGCGAGGACCCGGACGGGCTGCTGCTCAAGAATTTCGACCTCAGCCATTTCCGCCAGCTCTATCTGGCGGGGGAGCGGTCGGACAGTGACACCCTACGCTGGGCTGAAACCCACCTGAAGGTGCCGGTCATCGACAACTGGTGGCAGACGGAAACGGGCTGGCCGGTGGCGGGTAATCCCGTCGGGCTGGGGCTGATGCCGGTCAAGCACGGCTCCGTCTGCAAGCCCCTGCCGGGCTGGGATGTGAGGGTCCTGGACGCCCAGGGGCATGAGGTGCCACCCGGCACGCTGGGGGCTGTCACCATGCGCCTGCCGCTGCCCCCGGGGGCGCTGCCCACCTTGTGGAACGCGGAGGAGCGCTTCATCCGCAGCTATCTGGCGGAATATCCGGGCTTCTACCAGACCTCCGACGCCGGCTACCTGGACGAGGACGGCTACCTGTTCATCATGGCGCGCACCGACGATATCATCAACGTCGCCGGCCACCGCCTGTCCACCGGTGCCATGGAAGAGGTGCTGGCGGGCCATCCCGACGTGGCGGAGTGCGCCGTCATCGGTGTGCACGACACCCTGAAGGGGCAATTGCCCTTGGGCTTCCTGGTGCTGAAGGCCGGGGTGACGCGGTCGCACGACACCATTGTGGCCGAGGTGGTCCAGCGGGTGCGCGAAATCATCGGGCCCGTCGCCGCTTTCCGCCAAGCCCTGGTGGTGGACCGCCTGCCCAAGACCCGGTCCGGCAAAATCCTAAGGGCGACCATGCAGAAGATCGCCGATCAGGAGGCGTGGGCCATGCCGGCCACCATCGACGACCCCGCAATTTTGGAGGAGATCGGGCAGGCTCTTTCCGAAGCCGGATTTGGGCGAAAACGATAGGAGAAACAATAGGATATCCGCGCCGATCTGTCGCTTCGGGGTAACCCCGATGTGGCAAAATTGTGACGGTGCGTTGACTGATCTGCGGTCTTTGTTGCCAAAGTGGGTTGACTGGCCCGCGTGCCCTGCATACCGTCCGTTTCGAAGTTTGGTACGGGTTGAACGGGCGGGCAAAATCGGCAGCCGGAAAAACGGCGCCACTGGGAGTGTGAAAGAGGCCGCAGCGCAAATGCTGCGGCCCTTTCCATTTTTGGCGTCTGCTTGCCACCAAGGGGTGGGGCCAGGCGTTGCCCGCCCGGCCCCTTCGGTCACTTGCCCTCTGCTTTAATTCGCGACCTGGCCGGTGGGCAGCGCGGTCGTGGCCTGGCTGAGGTTGGTGATCGGGATGTGGCGCGGCTTGGCCGTCTCCGGCACCTCCCGCACCAGGTCGATGTGCAGCAGGCCGTTTTCCAGCGTCGCGCCGGTCACCCGGATATGCTCCGCCAACTGGAAGCGACGCTCGAAGGCGCGGCCGGCGATGCCCCGGTGCAGGTACTGCGCCTGCTGGGCCGACGACTCGTCCTTGCGGGACTTGCCGATCACCGTCAGCGCGTTCTCCTGCGTCACGATGTCGATCTCTTCCTGGCCGAAGCCGGCGACCGCCATGGTGATGCGGTAGTCATCATCGCCCCGCTTTTCGATGTTGTAGGGCGGATAGGCGGTGCCCTGGTCCTCGGTCTTCAGCGCCGACTCCATCAGGCGGGTCAGGCGGTCGAAACCGACGGTGGAACGGAACAGCGGGGACAGGTCGTAACTGCGCATGATAATCCTCCGGTAGAGCGATCACCCCAGCCCCTGGGCGCCATCATGGCCGTCCCGGCGGGTGGAGTTTCATGCCGGCTCCAGGAACCCCTCCAGGGCATTCCCGCCGACGATCTTTCATCTGTGAACGCCCGCGCCGGATTTCAATAGGGGGGCGGCCGGTCCGCCGCTGCGGGGTATTTGTTCAAATCCCCGGCCAAAATCCCCCAGGCTCTTTCCAAAGATTTAAGCCTTTCGCGGCACCCTGGATCCGCAAGCCCTGTGACCAGAAGGTGATCATGGGCCGGCGTGTATTGCGGGGCGGATCGATTCGGCCCTACAGTCAACGTCCGTGCCCGGGTTATGCCGGTGGGAATCTCCCATGCGGTATCCAGGACCAGCCCGGAGAAAGGGACGTCGTTGCTCGAGTCCAATGCCTTTTTTGATCGGACGTACGAGGAGACGATGGCCCTCCTGGTCGAGGCGCGGAACTACGTCGCCTTTCAGGAAGCCAAGGACCAGCGGGGCCTTCCGCCCCAGATTCGCCTGCAGGTCAGCTACGAATCACTGCGCGTCACCAGCCGCCTGACCCAGGTGATGGCTTGGCTGCTGGCCCTCAAGGCGGTGCATGCCCACGAATTGACGGCCGATCAGGTTCTGGGCGACCAGTTCGCGCTGTCGGGCGGCGCCATCTGCAGCGATCCTTCGGGCCCCGATAATGGCGAGCTGCCCGCCGGCCTGCGCTCGCTGCTGCAACGCAGCCACAGCCTCTACATGCGGGCGGAGCGCCTGGAAGACCAATACCGGCGCAGCGTGGCTTAGAGCGAGAGGCGATCATGTCTGATCGCGTTCCGCTCTAATCGCTTTCGTGCCCTCAGACGGCGGGCGGCCCTTTCCGGGGCCTTGCCTCATCCTCGATCTCCAATCCACCCTCGCTCCTCGCAAACCTGCGGGGCCCGCGGCCGCAGGCCTGGGCGCCCTTGAATAAAGAAGGGCAGGGCCTTGACGTGCGGCATGCGGGCAGCAAAAAAGAGCGCCCCGGATGGGACGCTCTTTTTTGAAAGCGTGAGCGGCGTGCGGCGTGGCCGCCCGCGGCTTACTTCAGGCCCAGGCCCGAGAAGCGGCGGTTGAACTTGGCGATCTGGCCGCCAGTGTCGACCAGCTTCTGCACGCCCGTCCACGCCGGGTGCGACTTCGGGTCGATGTCCAGGCGCAGCGTGTCGCCGGCCTTGCCCATGGTGCTCCGGGTCTTGAACGAGGTGCCGTCGGTCATGACGACGGTGATCTCATGGTAGTCCGGGTGAATGTCAGCTTTCATGATCGCCCAAGTCCCAAAACAAAAATCTCGAAATGCGAAGCCGGGCTTATAGCCAAAACCGTCCCCGGGATCAACACCCGATCACGCGCTTCTTGCGCGCGCAGGCGTCACAGCCACGCATGGCTGCGCCACAGGGTGGTGGAGGAACGGTCTGGCGGTGGTTGCCCCACGGCGCTCCAGGCATTACCTAAGCCATCACGCGCGCGGGGCCAAGCTGATTGTTCAGGACCGTTGAATGATGGGGGCGACCGCGCATGCCGCTTGATACAGATTGGGAACATCGCCGGTGACCGACGCCAGCCCGTCCACCCCGCCCGCCCGCAAGTCGTTGCGCCCCCTGGCCTTTCTGCTGCCCTTCGTGCGGCCCTATGTCTGGCACTCGGTGGGGGCGGGTATCGCCCTGCTGTTGGCGGCGGCCACCACCATCGGCATGGGCCGCGGGCTCCAGGCGGTGGTGGACCAGGGCTTCGTCACCAGCAACCCGCACCTGCTGGACCATGCGCTGCTGGTCATGCTGGGCGTCATCCTGGTGCTGGCGGGGTCCACCTATGTGCGCTTCTCCCTGGTTTCCTGGGTGGGGGAACGGGTGGTGGCCGACATCCGCCGGGCGGTTTTCGACCATCTGGTGACCTTGTCGCCCGGATTTTTCGAATCGACCCGCACGGGTGAGGTGCTGTCCCGCCTGACCACGGACACGACGCTGTTGCAGACGGTGGTGGGGTCCACGATCTCCATCGCCTTGCGCAACTCCCTGATGCTGCTGGGCGGGCTGATCATGCTGGCCATCACCAGCGCCAAGCTGACGGCGCTGGTGTTGATCGTCGTGCCCCTGGTGGTGCTGCCCATCGTCATCCTGGGCCGCTCCTTGCGTAAGCTGAGCAAGGACAGCCAGGATCGCGTGGCCGACGTGGGCGCCCAGGTTGATGAGACGCTGGGCGGCATCCGCATCGTGCAGGCTTTCGGGCATGAGGCCATCGAGACGGCGCGGTTCGGTGCCCGGGTGGAAGATGCCTTCATCACCGCCGTGCGCCGCATCCGCGTGCGGGCATTGATGGCCATGATCATCATCTCCCTGGTCATGGGGGCCATCGGCGTCATCCTGTGGATCGGCGGGCACGACGTGCTGGCCGGTCGCATCTCCGCCGGCCAGCTCTCCGCCTTCATCTTCTATTCCGTGCTGGTGGCCGGCGCTGTCGGCGCCATCTCCGAGGTCACGGGCGAATTGCAGCGCGCCGCCGGCGCCATGGAGCGGCTGGTGGACCTGCTGGACACCAAGTCCGACATCGTGGCCCCGGCCAACCCGGTGGCGCTGCCCACCCCGGCCATCGGCACCGTGGCGTTCGAGGATGTGCGCTTCCATTATCCGGCCCGGCCCGACCATGCCGCGTTGGAAGGCCTGGACCTGACGGTGGCGCCGGGCGAGACGGTCGCCATCGTCGGCCCCAGCGGCGCCGGCAAGACCACCCTGTTCCAACTGCTGCTGCGCTTCTATGACCCGCGGGAAGGCCGCGTGCTGGTGGACGGCGTGGACGTGCGCACGGCCACCCCGGGGGACGTGCGCGCCCGCCTCGGCATCGTCCCGCAGGAGGCGGTGATCTTCTCCACCAACGCGTGGGAGAACATCCGCTACGGTCGCCCCGACGCCACGGATGAGGAGGTGCGCGCCGCCGCCCGCGCCGCGCACGCGCTGGACTTCCTGGAAGCCCTGCCCGAAGGCCTGGGCACCTATCTGGGAGAGAAGGGCGTGCGCCTCTCTGGCGGCCAGCGTCAGCGCATCGCCATCGCCCGCGCCATCCTGCGCAATCCTAAGATCCTGCTGCTGGACGAGGCGACTTCCGCCCTGGACGCGGAGAGCGAGCGCGGGGTGCAACTGGCCCTGGAAACCCTGATGAAGGACCGCACCACCCTCATCATCGCCCATCGCCTGGCCACCGTGCTGAACGCTGACCGCATCATCGTCCTGGACAAGGGCAAGATCGTCGCCAGCGGCCGGCACGAGGAACTGATCCGCCAGGGCGGCCTCTACGCCCGCTTGGCGGCCTTGCAGTTCGACGCGGCCAGTGGGGCGCCCAAGGCGGCGGGTGAGGGAGCCGGCGAGGCGGCGGAATAGGGGAGTTGACGCTTGCATAATTTGGCGGCCACGGCACTATGAACTATAGTTCATAGACTGGGATCGCGAATGTGCGGGTCTTCAAGACGAAAGGCGTGGCCCGATTCGCGCGCCGTGAACGGTTGACCGATGGTGGTTTACGGGAAGCGATCGATCGGGCTGAGCGAGGTATTATTGATGCCGACTTAGGCGGTGGCCTGATTAAGCAGCGGGTCGCCCGACCAGGTCAGGGCCGGTCGGGCGGGTATCGGATGATTGTCGCCTACCGAGCCGCCGGCCGCGCCGTATTCCTTTATGGATTCGCCAAGAACGACCGCGAAAACATTGAGGAGGATGAGTTGCAGACCCTCCGCACCATCGGTGCCATCTGGCTCGCGGCGGCGGTGGATAAAATCATGCATGCCCTGGAAAATGGGGATTTGCAGGAGATCCTGGATGACGACCAAGACGCCTAACCGGCTGGCTCAGGAGCTATTGGAAATGGCTGGTGACCAGCATCGCCTTGGTCTCATGGATGAGGCCACCTATCGCAAAATAACGGTGCGGCACCTCGGCTCAAACGCTTCGCCCATGGCGGAACCTATCTCAGGAGAAGAGGTCAGGGCGATGCGCGAACAAGCGCACCTTAGCCAGGCGGCGCTCGCCAAATATCTTAACCTGACGACAGGCTATGTCTCGCAGCTTGAACGCGGGACGAAGCAGGCCAAAGGCGCCGTCCTGGCATTGCTCAATGTCATTCGCCGCAAAGGGATCGAGGCGCTTCAGTAATTAGAGCGAGATGCGATCATGTTTGATCGCATCTCGCTCTATAACCTGTTCATGATAGAGCGGATTTACACGATCAGGTGACTACACCTGATCGCGTTCCGCTCTAATGCGCCCCGCCCTCCAGATAGGCCGCGCGCACCTGTTCGTTGGCCAGCAACTCGCGGCCGGAGCCGGTCAGCACCACCTCGCCCGAGGCCAGGACATAGGCGCGATGGGCCAGTTTCAGGGCGTGGTAGGCGTTCTGCTCCACCAGCAGGATGGTCATGCCGCGTTCCCGGTTCAGCTGCTCGATGACCTGGAAAATCTGGCGGATGATGAGGGGGGCGAGGCCCAGCGAGGGCTCGTCCAGCAGCAGCACCCGGGGCCGGCTCATCAGCGCGCGGGAGATGGCCAGCATCTGCTGCTCCCCGCCTGACAGGGTGCCGGCGCGCTGGGCCTGGCGCTTCTCCAGGATGGGGAACAGGCCATAGCAGGTGGCCAGATCCTCGGCGAAGTGGGCGGGGTCGGCCAGGGTGGCGCCCAGCCGCAGGTTTTCCAGCACCGTCATGCGCGGGAAGATGCGCCGCCCCTCTGGCACCTGGGCGATGCCTTGCGCCGCGATCAGGTGCGGGGGCAGGCCGACCAGGCTTTTGTCCTGGAACAGGATCTGGCCCTGGCTGGGCCTGGGGTTGCCGCAAAGGGTCATCAGCAGGGTGGACTTGCCGGCCCCGTTGGCGCCGATGAGGGTGACGATCTCCCCTTCGTTCACCGTGACGTTGACGCCGCGCAGGGCGTGCACCGGGCCATAGCTGGCGTGGACGTCGGACAGTTGCAGCAGCGGGCCGGCCATCAGTGGGCCCCCACGCCGGCGGTCGTGTCGTCCGCGTCGGGTTCGCCCAGATAGGCCTTGATCACCCGTTCATCATTGCGGATTTCGGCGGGCGTGCCGGCGGCGATGCGGGCGCCATGGTCGACGACGAAGATGCGGTCGGAAATGTCCATGACCAGGCCCATGTCATGTTCGATCAGCAGGATGCCGATGCCGTGTTCGGCGCGGATGCCGGCCAGCAGCTCGGCCAGCGCCCGCGTCTCGCGCGGGTTCAGGCCGGCCGCCGGCTCATCCAGGCACAGCAGCAGCGGGTTGGTGCTCATGGCGCGGGCGATCTCCACCCGGCGTTGCATGCCGTAGGACAGGTTGCCCGCCGCCTCGTCCGCCACGGCCAGCAGGTCCAGCCGACGCAGCCAGTCGCGGGCATTTTCCACCGCCGCCTCTTCCGCCGCGCGCCAGCCCTTCAGGTTCAGCAGACCGGCGAAGGAGAAGACGGACTTGGGCATCAGCGCCTGGTGCTGGGCCACCAGCAGGTTTTCCAGCACCGTCATGCTGGGGAACAGGCGGATGTTCTGGAAGGTGCGCACCACGCCCGTGCGGGCGACGCCATAACCCTTCAGCTTTTGCAGCTCGATGGGCCCCCGGGTCGGATGGCGCAGCAGCAGCCGGCCGGCCGTTGGTTTGTAGAACCCGGTCAGGCAGTTGAAGATGGTGGTTTTGCCGGCGCCGTTGGGGCCGATCAATGCCGTGATGCGGTTGCGGTCGGCCGTCAGGTCCACGCCGTCCACGGCCAGCAGGCCGCCGAAACGCATGGTCAGGCCCCGGACGTCGAGAAGGGGCTCATCCAAAAGCGGTTCAGTCGTCATGGCGCGGCCTCCGCCACGGGCTTGGGCTTGGCGGTGGACAGCCGGATGGTCGGCAGGCGTCCGGCCAACAGGCCGCCGGGCTTCCAGATCATGATCAGGATCATGGCCAGGCCGAAGGCCAGCATGCGGTAGTCGGCGAAGCCGCGCGCCAGTTCCGGCAGCACGACGATGAACAAGGCGGCGATGATCACCCCCGCCTGGCTGCCCATGCCACCCAGCACGACGATGGCCAGGATGGTGGCCGACTCCATGAAGCCGAAGCTTTCCGGGCTGACGAAGCCTTGGCGGGCGGCGAAGAAGCAACCCGCCAGCCCGCCCATCAGGGCGCCGGTGGCATAGGCGGAAACCTTCACCATGGTGGGGTTGATGCCCAGGGAGCGGCAGGCGATCTCATCCTCACGCAGGGCTTCCCAGGCGCGGCCGATGGGCAGGCGGCGCAGGCGGGCGACGGTGTAGGCCGCCAGCGCGGTCAATGCCAGGATCAGCAGGTAGAGGAAGATCAGCCGGTGTTCCGGCGCGTAGGCGATGCCGGTGATCTCGCTGAAAGTGTGGCCGCCCTCGGGCGCCCGCCGGTCGAAGGTCAGGCCGAACAGGGTGGGCCGGGCGATGCCGGACACGCCGTTGGGCCCGCCGGTCAGGCCCTGCCAGTTTAGGATGACGATGCGGGTGATCTCGCCAAAGCCCAGGGTGACGATGGCGAGATAGTCGCCGCGCAGCCGCAGGATGGGCAGGGACAGCAGGATCGCGAACAGGCTGGACGCCAAGCCGCCCGCCGCCAGCGCCGGCCAGAAGCCCCAGTGCAACTGTGTGGTCGTTAAAGCGCAGGTGTAGGCGCCGATGGCGTAGAAGGCGGCGAAGCCCAGGTCCAGCAGCCCTGCCAGGCCCACCGTGATGTTCAGGCCCGTCGCCAACAGGATGTAGATCAGCGCGGTGGTGCCCAGGTCGATGACATAGCGGTTGGCGAAGGGCAGGAAGGGCAGGGCGGCGGCGGCCAGCACCAGCAGCGGCCCGCCCCAGGGGCGCAGGCGCTGGGCGCCCGCCGGAGGGCGCCACGCCGTGAGTGGGGCTGTGGCTTTGGCCAGCGGATCCGCCAGGAGGCCCAGGACCAGGCGGCCCAGGAAGACGAGGACGCCGGCCAGGGGCACATAGGCCAGGTTGGCCTGCACCACCAGGCCCTGGTCCAGGTTGACGGTGCGCAGGCCCAGGAAGGGGATGGCCAACGCCATGGCGACCAGACCGGCGACGCCGGCGTCACGCAGGCGATGGGCCAAGGGAATCGGGGTGCCGGTGGACGGGGATGCGGGTGCGGCCATGACCTCACACCTTCTCGATGTCAGGGCGGCCCAGCAGGCCCGAGGGGCGGACCACCAGCACCAGGATCAGGATGGAGAACGCCGCCACGTCCTTGTAGGCGCTGGAGACGTAGCCGGAGAAGAAGGCCTCGATCAGGCCGATCAGCAGGCCGCCCAGCATGGCGCCCGGCAGGCTGCCGATGCCGCCCAGCACGGCGGCGGTGAAGGCCTTCATGCCGGCCAGGAAGCCGATGTAGAAGTCGATGACGCCGTAGTAGAGCGTGACCATGACGCCGGCCACCGCCGCCAGCCCCGCCCCGAGCACGAAGGTGAGGGAGATGGTGCGGTCGACGTTGATGCCCAGCAGGGCCGCCATGGTCCGGTCCTGCTCACACGCCCGCTGGGCGCGGCCCAGCGCCGTGCGGTTGATGACCAGGGTGAACCCGGCCATCAGCGCCACGGTCAGCAGGATGATGAACATCTGGATATTGGTCAGGCCCAGGCTGAAGTCGCCGTCGTGCCACAGGGTGACGCCGCCCGTCATGACCGGCGGCAGCGACTTCGACCGCGCGCCCTGGGTCAGCATGACGAAGTTCTGCAGCAGGATGGACATGCCGATGGCGGAAATGAAGGGCGCCAGCTTGGGCGCCGTGCGCAGCGGGCGATAGGCCACGCGCTCGATGGTCCAGCCATAGGCGGCGGTGAAGGTGCAGGAGATGGCCAGCACGATGACCAGGGCCAGCGGCACCGAGGTGACGCCC
This sequence comes from Nitrospirillum goiasense, assembly GCF_034427435.1. Lineage (NCBI taxonomy): Bacteria > Pseudomonadati > Pseudomonadota > Alphaproteobacteria > Rhodospirillales > Azospirillaceae > Nitrospirillum > Nitrospirillum goiasense. The sequence continues at coordinate 1,682,096 of NZ_JAXQNP010000002.1, forward strand.
GCGCCCAGCAGCAAGGTGAAGGTGGTGACGGCGATGAAGGCGCCGATCATGTAAATCTCGCCATGGGCGAAATTGATCATGCGGATGATGCCGTACACCATGGTGTAGCCGATGGCGATCAGTCCGTAGATGGCGCCCAGGGTCAGGCCGTTGATCAAATGCTGTAGGAATGTGCCAACTGCCAGCGTGAAACCCATTGCCGCCCTAACCGCCCCTATCCATGGCTGTCCGGCGTGCTTCGGGCCGGTTCCCACGCCGGCTTTGGCGCGGGTCCGCCGTGCCGGGACCGGCTGCGACCTTAACCCTAGTGCGCAGGGGCGGCAAGGCGGGGCAGGGTGTCCGGGGGTAAAAACGCACGCACCGCAACATTTCCAATGACCCTAGATTAGGAAATGGTGCAGGCGGGGCCGTCGGGTATCGCAATCAACGGAATTTCTCTGTTGAACTATCGTTCAATCAATGAGCGGGATCGCATGTTCTGGATGTCTGCTGGAGGTTGTAATTCGGTTATTTCAACCTTAGACTGGCATTATTCTTCTTTAGCCGAAGAATATAATTTCGGAGAAGGTTAATGGATATAGAAATAAAATTCCAGGATATTCGACCGTCATCTCTTGTTGAGATGGCGGGCGTCGACGAGAATTTTTATGTCGGTAATGCCGGAAGCCGACCCGATCTGGGTTCCTGCTATTTTTATGGAGATAAGAATGATCAGTTTTTCTTTTATCTAAAGAGTGATGCTCTTGATTCCGGTCATTACAATGTTAACATATATGCCGCTTCAATGAACAGGTTGGCAGGTCCATTCTTCTCTATGACCCACCTGCAAGATAAAAAATTTAAAAGCATAAAATCGAACATTATAAAATTTTTCTCCACTATCGATTTCTTCTACCCGTTAAGTGGTGCTCCGCCTAATATACGGCAAAAGGAGGTCGTATTCACCTGGGGTGGTGAACTATTTGGCGAGTCCCGGCGCTAGGTGTTTATAGAGCAGGGTCGTCGCCAGGGCCGAACCATCGACATGGATGGCATAGCCCGGAATGTCGCCCACGGTCTGGAACCCGACGGAGCGGTACAGCGCCCGGCCTTCATCACTACCCGTGTCCAGCAGCAGCAGGGTGCGGCCTTCCGTTCGAGCCAGCGCCTCGACGGCGGTCATCAAGGCGCGGCCGATGCCGCGCTGGCGGGCGTCGGGATGGACCAGCATCTTGGCCACCTCCGCCCGGTGGCGACCGTTGGGCGGGCCGGCCAGCAGCAACTGCACCGTGCCCACCAGGCTGTCCCCCAGCCAGGCGCCCAGCAATCGCCGCCCACCCGTCTCCAGGCCCGGCCTCAGGCCCTGCCAGAAGGCGGCGGCCTCGCCCTCGGTGAAGGGCAGGATGAAGCCGACGCTGGCCCCGCCCAGGACGCAGGCGTGCAGGATGTGGCTCAGGGCGGGGGTATGGGTGTCCAGCTCGGCGGCGGCGATTTCGCGGATGGTCAGGGCGGTCATGGGTTTCCCAGGCGCGGCGTCTCAGGGGTGGGTGATGGCGATGACGTAATGCGCGGCGTCCGGGCCGGGGCAATGAAAACGGCTGCCACCCGTCAGGCGATAGCGCAGCGTGTCCCCCGCCGACAGGGCGTGGTGCGTGCCGTCCAAGGTCAGCTCCAGCCGGCCGGCCAGCATCCACAAATGATGCTCCAGCCCCGCCACCGATGGCGCCTGATAGGCGATGACGGCACCTGCGGGCAGGGCGCCCTCCACCATCTCCGTCATGTAGCCGCTGGCGGGCGGGGAGACGCCACGACGGCGGAAGCCGGTTTCCGGGTCGGTCCAGACGGGCTGGGACTCGCGGGGGATGACCTGCTGCGTATCGGCCTCCACCTCCGCCAGCAGGCGGGACATGGGCCGTTCGTAGGCGGTGCACAGCCGCCCCAGCAGGGCGGCGGTGGGGCTGGTTTCCCCCGTTCCAGCCGGGACAGGGTGGCACGGCTGATGCCGCTGCGCTCCGCCAGGGTGTCCAGGGTCCAGCCGCGCTCCAGGCGCAAGCTGGCCAGACGGGCGGCCAGGCGTTGGTCGAAAGGGTCGGGGGCGGGCGTCTGTTCCATAATGGGAATATTTCCCATATATGAGAAAAAGATCAAGCCCCGCTCATCCTATCGCAGCGCAAAATCATCTTATCTTTCGCGGGCGACCTGGGCATGCTGAACCCTTCCGCGGTTGAGCGGACAACGATGGACACAAGAGGGGTGACCGATGGGGTCGTGGCAGGGTGGCAGGGGGCAAGGTGGCAGGGGGCAGGGCCTTAAGGAACAGTTGGCGACGGGCGTCACGCGCCGGTGGGTTCTCAATGCCCTGGGCGGGACGCTGGTCGGGTTGGCACTGGTCGCCGCCCTGCCGCAGGTCCAGGCCAAGGAGAGCGCCGCGGCGCCCGCCGCGCTGCTGTCGGGCGGTGCCGTGGCCTCGGCCGACAGCTTCGGCACGGCGGCGGGGGCGGAGATCCTGAAGGCCGGCGGCAACGCCGTGGACGCGGCCGTGGCCACCGCCTTCGCCTTGGCTGTGACCTATCCTGAGGCCGGCAATATCGGCGGCGGCGGGTTCATGACCCTGTTCGTCGATGGCAAGCCCTACTTCGTCGATTACCGCGAGGTGGCGCCCAGGGCCGCCACCCGCACCATGTACCTGGACGCCCAGGGCAACGTGATTCCCAAGCTCAGCTTGGTGGGCGCCAAGGCCGCCGGCGTGCCCGGCACCGTCATGGGGCTGTGGGAGGCGCACCACCGCTTCGGCACGCTGCCATGGGCGCGCGTGATCCAGCCGGCCATCACCCTGGCGGAAAAGGGCTTCCTGCCGTCCGACAAGATCATCGCCTATCGCACCGACATGATGGCCCAGTTCTCGGCCACCAACTTCGCCCGGTATTTCGGCCAGATGCAGGCGGGCAAGACCTTCATCCAGCCGGAATTGGCCGAGACGCTGAAGCGCATCGCCAAGGACGGGCCCCAGGAGTTCTACACCGGCAAGACGGCGCAGATGCTGGTCGCGCAGATGAAGAAGGACGGCGGCCTGATCACGGCGCAGGACCTGGCGGACTACAAGGCCAAATGGCGGGAACCCATCCAGTTCACCTGGCAGGGCAACGTCGTCTACACCGCCCCGCCGCCCAGCTCGGGCGGGGAGGCGCTGGCCCAGCTCCTGAAGATGAAGGAGCTGCGCGCCGCGGACTTCAAGGACGTGCCGCTGAACTCCGCCAAGTACATCCACCTGCTGGCGGAGATCGAGAAGCGGGTGTTCGCCGACCGCGCCGAGTACCTGGGCGACCCGGACTTCTACAAGGTGCCGGTGGAAAAGCTGATCAGCGACGACTACCTGGCCAAGCGGGCGGGGGAGATCAACCCCACCGCCATTTCGCCCACGCCCGACGTGAAGCCGGGGCTGGAGCCCAACGAGACCACGCATTTCTCCGTGGTCGACAAGTGGGGCAACGCGGTCTCCAACACCTACACCCTGAATTTCGAGTTCGGGAATGGCGAGGTGGTGGAGGGCGCCGGCTTCCTGATGAATGACGAGATGGACGACTTCAGCGCCAAGCCGGGCGTGCCCAACGGCTTCGGGGTGGTGGGCAAGGATGCCAACGCCATCCAGCCGGGCAAGCGCATGCTGTCCTCCATGACCCCCACCATCGTGACCCGCGACGGCAAGGTCAGCCTGGTGCTGGGCACGCCCGGCGGCTCCCGCATCTTCACCGGCGTCTTCCAGGTGATGAGCAACGTCTATGACTTCCACATGCCCCTGCAGGCGGCGGTGGCGGCCCAGCGGGTGCACCACCAGCTCTTGCCCAAGGACACCATCTACTACGACCCCTACGCCCCGCTGACAGGTCCGGAGGCCGACAAGCTGAAGGCCATGGGCTACACGCTGGTGAACCAGGGGTGGAACATGGGCGATGTGGAGGCCGTGCGCGTGATCGGCACGGATTTGGAAACCGCGTCCGATCCGCGCGGCCGCGGCGCCGGCCAGGTCGTCCGCTGAGCAAGCCGACAATGCATTGAATTAGTTGATGAAACGGCCGGGCGTGTACTGCTCCCGGCCGTTTTTAATTGCGGTCGCATTAAGGCAAACATCGCCCTTAAATCGTCAACATCCCCCTCCAAATTACCAGTCATGGGAAGCCGACGACGGCACGAGCCGACAAGCGAGCGTCCCACCTTTTGGAGGTAAGATCATGACGAGCGATTTCCTGCGTCTGGCGAAGGTAAAGCGCTTTGCCGCGGTTGCCGCCCTGGTCGTGGTCGGGGTCGCCGCATCCGGTCTGACCGCGACCCAGGCCAAGGCTGATGAGTACTGGCACCATCACCACGGCTACTACCGCTATCACGATTACTACGGCCCCCGGGTTTACGTGGCGCCGCCCCCGTACTACTACGCCCCGCCGCCCCGCCCGGTGTACGTCCCGCCCCCGGTGTACTACGCCCCCCCGCCGCCCCCGCCGGTCTACTATCCGCCGGCCGGCCTGAACGTGGTCATCCCGATCCGCTAACCCAATCCATCCAGCCGGCATCAAGTACGGCCCGGGGCGGGGCCCTTCCGGCTCCGCCCCAGTTCAAAACATAGAGAGCTCTGAGGCTATCATGGTGAAGAAAGCTGTCATCGTCGTCGTCGCCGGTTCCTTGCTGGCCGGCTGCTCCGGTCTGAACGCCCGCCAGCAGCGGGCGCTGTCCGGTGGCGCCATCGGCGCCGCGGGTGGTGCCGCCCTGACCGCCATCGTCGGCGGCCCGGTCCTGGCCGGTGCGGCGATCGGCGCCGCGGGCGGTGCCGCGGTCGGCGCCCTGATTAAGCCCTGACCTGATTAAACCCAGAGTCTTGTTGGCTTCGTTTCCATCTTCTTGAATCCCCTCATTTCCCTGTTTCCCCCTCCCAGACTTGATCAGGCCCGGCCGGCATCCGCCCGCCGGGCCTTTTTCCCTGTGCGCCCGTTTTCGCCCCTCGACCGCGGGCCCGTCGGCCTCTTTCTCGCGGGATAACGCCGAAGGGGCATGCGCCCGGGGAACTTCGGCCGATCTTGTCCGGCCGGCCACAAGCTGCTAGGGTCCCCGCCGCTCGCAAACACCCAGGTTAAAGTTGAAGCACCATGAAGGTTAACGCCAACACCATGCGCCCCGGCCACGTTATGGAGAATAACGGCAAGCTGTGGGTGGTCGTGAAGACGCAGATCGTGCAGCCCGGCAAGGGCGGCGCCTTCATCCAGATCGAGATGAAGGACGTGCGCACGGGCACCAAGACGATCGAGCGCTTCCGGACCCAGGAAAGCGTGGAACGTGCCCGCCTGGACGAACATGAAATGACCTTCCTGTTCGCCGAGGACGGCGACAGCTACACCTTCATGGACAAGGAAACCTTCGAGCAGGTCTCCATCCCCGGCGATGTTGTCGGCGACGGCAAGGTCTTCCTGACCGACGGCATGGAAGTGACGGTGCAGACCTTCGAGGGCGCGCCGCTGTCCGTCGAACTGCCGCAGACCGTGACCCTGCGGATCACCGAGGCCGACCCGGTGGTGAAGGGCCAGACGGCCTCTTCGTCCTACAAGCCGGCCGTGCTGGAAAATGGCGTGCGCATCCTGGTTCCGCCCCACATCGAGGCCGGCACCCGCGTGGTGGTCAGCACCGCCGAGGGCGAATATATGGAACGCGCGAAGGACTAAGCCTCCTTCCCGCCGCCGCCTTCGGGTGGCTGGTTCGTTGCCAGAGCGAATTCCGCCTTCCGGTGGAATTCGCTCTCGGCTTTTATGGTAGGGCGGTCCCCCGGGGACCCGCCTTGTGATGAGATCAAAAGGGACACCCCATGGCCGCCCGTTCCGCTATCCTCAACGTCATGACCAAAGCCGCCGAGAAGGCGGGCCGCGCCCTGGTGCGCGACTTCGGCGAGGTGGAGCAGCTGCAGGTTTCCCGCAAGGGCCCGGCCGACTTCGTGTCCGCCGCCGACCGCAAGTCCGAAAACATCATCCGTGAGGAACTGGCCAAGGCCCGTCCCAGCTTCGGCTTCCTGCTGGAGGAGACGGGCACCGTCGCCGGCAGCGACCCGTCGCATCGCTGGATCGTCGATCCGCTGGACGGCACCACCAACTTCCTGCACGGCCTGCCGCACTGGGCCATCACCATCGCGCTGGAGAAGGAAGGCGAGATCGTCGCCGGCGTGGTGTACGAGCCGGTGCATGACGAGATGTTCTGGGCGGAAAAGGGCGCCGGCGCCTTCCTGAACCACACCCGCCTGCGCGTCTCCGCGCGCCGCAACCTGCCCGACTCCCTGATCGCCACCGGCATTCCGTTCAAGGGCCATGGCGACCACGCCGCCTATCTGCCGCAGTTGCAGGCGGTGATGGGTGAGGTCGCCGGCATCCGCCGTCTGGGCGCCGCCGCCCTGGACCTGGCCTACGTCGCGGCCGGCCGGTTCGATGGCTTCTTCGAGACCAACCTGAAGCCGTGGGACGTGGCCGCGGGCCTGCTGATGGTGACCGAGGCCGGCGGTTTCGCCACCGAGATCGGTGGCGGTCGCAACCCGGCCAGCGGCGCCAGCGTGCTGGCCGCCAATGCCCATCTGCACCTGCCCCTGGGCACGCTGCTGCGCAACGCCGGCAAGAAGGCCGCCGGCTGAAGGGTTTATCCCGATTGATGGAAACGGCCCGGACCTTCCCGTCCGGGCCGTTTCATTTTCAGGGGAATGGGTTCAGGTGACGGGCAGTGTCACCCGGGCGTCCAGCCCCCCGCCCGGCCGGTTGGCCAGGACGATGTCGCCGCCATGGGCGCGGATTATGGCGAGTGCCGCCGTCAGCCCCAGGCCCACGCCGCCCGTGACCCGGTTGCGGGAGCGGTCCAGGCGGAAGAAGGGGCTGAACACCTGATCCAGCGCGTCGTCCGGGATGCCCGGCCCGTCGTCCCGCACCGTGATCGCCAGCATTCCCCCCGCGTCTTGGCCCGTTCCGTTGTGCGCCGGCACTTCTTCAAGCGTCACCGTCGGCGGTGTGGCGTGCCTGACGGCGTTTTCGACCAGGTTGGTGAACGCGCGTTTCAGCGCGAAGGGCCGGCCGCGATAGACGGCATGGGGCGGCCCCGCATAGGGGATGGTGATTCCCTGGTCGGCGAATTCGTCGGCGATGGTGATCAGTAGCCCCGCGAGGTCGAAGGCTGTCACGGCTTCCTCATCCGCGTCATCGCGGAAAAATGCCAGGGCGCCGTCCACCATGGCCTGCATCTCGTCCACGTCGCGGAACAGCCGCGCCTGCTGCACGGGGTCCTCCACGAATTCGCCACGCAGCCGCATGCGGGTCAGCGGGGTGCGCAGGTCGTGCGAAATGGCCGCCAGCATGGCGGTGCGGTATCCCACGAACTTCTGGATTTGCCCCTGCATATCGTTGAAGGCCCGGATGACGCCGCGTAGTTCGCGGGGACCCGACTCGCTGATGGGGGGCGCCTTGGGATCGGTGCCGAACTGCCGCGCGGCGGCGGCGATGCGTTCGATGGGGCGGGACAGTTGCCGCGCCGCGATCAGCGAAACCGCCGCGGCCGACAGCAACAGCAGCACCAGGATGATGGCGATGCGGGACAGACGCACCAGATCCCGGGACCAGTCCCGCGCCATGTAGACCAGCCAGCTGCCATCCTTCAGCGGCACGCCCAGGAAGCGTGGGCGCGGGTGCGTTTCCATGTCGGCCCGCAAGCCCATGCGGCTCGCGTCCGCCGCCGTCGCGGTGAACACCAGGGCCCGCCGGCCCAGCGCCTCCAGCCAGGGGCTGGGCAGGGGATGGATGTCCTCCGGTCCTGACTCCCGGTCCAGCGCCACGGCCAGGGGGCTGGCGGCGTCGTACCAGTCGACCTCATACAGCTTGGTCGAAGCGGCGCGGGCCAGGGCCGGCCGCATCTCCGGCGGGGCGACGTCTATGGCGTGGCTGATGCTGGTGACCGCCTGGAACAGGCCGGCCTCGTTGGCGGGCGACGACAGCCAGCTTCCGGCCAAACTGACGGCCAGGGCGCTCAAGGTCGCGGCCACCGTCACCGCCGCCATGATGGTCAGGGCGAAGCGGCGGGCGATGGTGTCCTGCGGCCAAAGCGACATCATTGCCGCCGGACCTGGGGCGTGAAGATATAGCCGCCGTTGCGGACGGTGCGGATCAGGGCGGGGGTCTTGGGATCGTCCTCCAGCTTGTGGCGCAGGCGGCTGACCTGCACGTCGATGCTGCGGTCATAGGCCCCGTGGCTCAGCCCCCGCGCCAGGTCCAGCAACTGGTCACGGGTCAGCACGCGCTGCGGATGCTCCACGAAGGCCAGCAGCAGGTCGAACTCGCCGCCGGACAGCAGCACCAGGGTGCCGTCCTCTGACCGCAGCTCACGCCGCGCCACGTCCAGCCGCCACCCGGCGAAGCCCAGGCAGGGGCGGGTCTCGGCCGCCGGGCCGCCCCCCTCGCGGGTGCGCCGCAGGACGGCCTTGACCCGGGCCAGCAGTTCGCGCGCGTCAAAGGGCTTGGTCAGGTAATCATCGGCCCCGATTTCCAGCCCGACGACGCGGTCGGTATGGTCGGCCATAGCGGTCAGCATGATGACCGGCACGCGGGACGCCGTGCGCAGGGAGCGGCATAGGCTGAACCCATCCTCCCCGCGCAACATGACGTCCAGGATGACCAAATCCACGGGCTCCGCCGCCAGGGCCGCGTGCATGCCCCCGCCATCCTCCGCCACGCGCACGTTGTAGCCGTGCTTTTGGAAGAACAGGGTCAACAGGGACAGGATGTCCTCATCGTCATCGACGATCAGCAGGGTGGGGGAGGGGGGCAGCGTCAGGTTCATGGCCGCATGCTAGCACGCCCATTCCCCGCGCCTGTGTCCGTTGTCCCGGCCGATTGTTTCAGGGCGGACACATTGTGCCGCCGCCGCAGCAAACACGACATCAGCCGCCAAGATTGGCAAGGCACGATCCCCGCGTCTTGGCGGTCGGCGCAGTTGGGGGCCGCCACCGGACGCCGTTTTCCCTGTGAGAGGCCAAGCGCCCATGTTTCCCCGCAAGATTCTCCTTCCCGCATCCACCCTTATGATAACCGTCTCCCTGCTCGCCGGGACGGCGATGGCCGAGGATGGAATCGCCCAGCCGGCCCCGGTCTCGCCAACACCGGTCGGGCCAGCCCCGATTTGGGACGTCAGCCTGGGTGCCGGCGTGGCGGTACGCCCGACGTATGAGGGCAGCGACCATTACCAGGCCAGCCCCATGCCGCTGTTCAGCGTCCGCTATAACGACATGCTGACCATGGGACCGGAGGGGCTCAGCGCCTATTGGCATCATGGCGATTTCCGCGTCGGCGCCGGCCTGACCTTCGACCCCGGCCGCAACGACAGCAAGGGCAACGGGCTGTTCAACAACGGCGACGACCGGCTCAAGGGCATGGGCGACGTGGACAAGTCCCTGGGCTTCAAGGTCTTCGGCGCCTATCAGCTGGGGCGGCTCAGCCTTGACCTGTCCGCCGTGAAGTACACCGGGGACCATAATGATGGCGTGGTGGTGACGGGGGGCGTCGGTCTGCCGCTCAAGCTGGCCGAGCGCCTGACCCTGACGCCGCATGTCGGCGTGAGCTGGGCCAGCGACAGTTATATGCAGGCCTATTTTGGCGTCACCCCGGCCCAGGCCGCCGCCAGCCGCTTCGCCGCCTACAGTGCCGGGGCCGGCTTCAAGGATGTCAGCGCCGGCGCCCTGGCCCGGTATCGCGTGACCGACCATTGGTTCGTGACCGGCGACGTCACGGTGAAACGTCTGCTGGGTGATGCCGCCGACAGCCCGGTGACCTACGCCGCCACCAGCGCCCGCGCCTTCGCGGCGGTTGGCTACCGCTTCTGACTAAGCCGCCCCTGGCACCCATGGTGCCGGGGGCGGTTCAGTCGCGCCCCCACGGGGCGATCAGGCCAGGGCCGTTTCCACCGCCTTGATGATCGCCTCGTTGGAGGGGCGGAAGACGGACGACCAGTAACGGACCAGGCGGCCGTCCTTGCCCAGCAGGTACTTGTGGAAGTTCCAGCGCGGGGCGGCGTCCTCCCCGGCGACATCCACCAGCCAGCCGAAGAACGGATGGGCGGTGGCGCCCACCACCACTTCCTTGTCCGCCATGGTGAACTCGACACCATAGTTGCGCTGGCAGAAGGCGCCGATTTCCGAGGCGGAGCCGGGTTCCTGCTTGCCGAAGTCGTTGGACGGCACCCCCAGGACCACCAGGCCGCGCGGGCCGTACGTGGCATGCAGGGCCTGCAAATCCTCATACTGGTTGGTGAAGCGGCAGTTGCTGGCGGTGTTCACCACCAGAACCGGTTGCCCGGCGAAGGCGGCCAGGGGAATGGCGCCCTTGCCGCCCAGGCGCTGGAACGTGAAAGCGTGGGCCGAGGGGGCGGCGGCGGTCTGCGGCTGGGGCAGCATGGGGGTGGGCTCCTGACCGGTGGTCTGGTGAGGCGGCGCCGAATGGGCCGCCGGTGTTAATCAGAGATTTAGAATTATTCTAAATCATCGGGTGGCGTCAAGCACGAGATGCGGCAGGCGGCGTCATGAAACAGGGCCGGTGAGCCAAAGCGGTGATAAAAGGGTTGCGCGGACCATGGATTGGCCACATTTCCAAGGTCTAGTCAGCCTGCCGAAAGCCGTTACCCGTATGCGTCGCCCCACCATGCCCCCTGTGCCCGTTTTCGCTGTCGTGGCCGCCGCGTTGCTGGCGATTCCGGCCTATGCCCAGACCGCGCCGACGGACTCCCCCCGGCCAGTGCGTCCCCATCCAATGCTTCCCCATCCGGGGCGCCTCAGAACGGGACGTCCGACGCCGCAAGGGGCGACGCCGCAAAGGGCCCCAGCCCGCAGGTGCCGGCGGCGCAGTCCGCCCCGAAGTCGAAGGCCACCCAGCATAAGGCGCCCAAGCCCGCGCCGGCACCGGCCGTCCCCGGCCAATCCACCGACAGCCAATCGGGCAAGGCGACCACCCCGCCCAGTTCCGGTGAGCTGGGCACGCCCACCATCGAACGGGCCAAGCCCGCGCCCACGCCCAAGGTGGTGCCGGTGCCCGACATGCCGAAGCCGCTGACCAAGCCGGAGGCGACGCCCATTCCCGGCCGCACGCCGGAACCCGACGGGGCCCAGCCGCCCGTCACCACGGAAATTCGGCCGCGGGGCGTCACCCATGTGGACAAGGGCACGCCCGCTACCCCGGCCGACCATCTGGTGGTGCCCTTCGCCGCTGGGGGAACCACCCTGGACAAGAAGCAGGAGGCGGCCTTGACCGCCGTCGCGGGGCGCCTGGGCCAAGATCCCAACCGACGCCTGGAGATACGGGGATACGCCCCGCTGCCGGCCCTGGACCGGGAGGCCGCCGCCCGGCGCCTGTCCCTCATGCGCGCCAACGCCGTGCGCGATCGCCTGATGGCCTTGGGCGTGCCCAAGGAGCGGCTGGTAGTGTACGCCATGGGGTCCGTCAACGGCAATGAGGACGACAAGAACGCCGTGCGGGGCGCCAACAAGGGATCGGACCTGCCGGCGGAAGCCTTCGACCGGGTGGAGCTGACCTTCATCCACTGAGCCAGTCCCCGCGGGCCGGGACGGTGGCAGCCGACCGGGATCAACCCGCCGCAGCGATAAAGGAAAACAATGTCGCGCCCGACCCCCTACCTGTTCCGCATGTGTGTGTTCCTGGCGGCCATCGCCGCGGTGATGGGGGTGCTCTACCCGCAGGTGGAGCGGTTCTTCATGGCCAACCCCGCCCTGAATGGCTTGATCCTGGGGGCGCTGGCCATCGGCATCCTCTACATCTTCCGCCAGGCTCTGATGCTGCGGCCGGAGGTGGAATGGCTGGAGACCTTCCGCAGCGGCGGCGCCACCTCCACCCAGCCGCGCCTGCTGGCGCCCATGGCCCACATGCTGGGGGATCGCGGCCGGGGCGGCACGGCGGGCATGGCGGGCAGCCGTCTCAACCTGTCGGCCATCGCCACCCGGTCCCTGCTGGATGGCGTCAGCGCCCGCTTGGATGAAAGCCGGGAGATCAGCCGTTACCTGATCGGCCTCATGATCTTCCTGGGTCTGCTGGGGACTTTCTGGGGGCTGTTGCAGACCGTCTCCACCATCGGCGGCGTCATCTCCGGTCTCAAGATGGGCAACGGCGACGCGGTCGCCATCTTCTCCGAACTGCAGCAGGGCCTGGCCGCCCCGCTGGCCGGCATGGGCACGGCCTTCAGCGCCAGCCTGTTCGGTTTGGCCGGCTCCCTGGTGCTGGGCTTCCTGGAGCTGCAGGCCGGGCAGGCGCAGAACCGCTTTTACATGGATCTGGAGGATTGGCTGGCCGGGTCCACCCGCATCGGCGGTGGCGGCCTGGTGGAGGCGGGTGACCAGCCGGTGCCGGCCTACATCCAGGCCCTGCTGGAGACGACGGCCGAGAACATCGAGAAGCTGCAATACACCATGGCGCAGGGGGAGGATAACCGGCGCAACGCCAACAGCCACCTGGTGGCGTTGACGGAGCGGCTGGCCACCCTGTCGGACCAGATGAAGGCGGAACAGCAACTGATGGTGCGGCTGGCGGAAGGCCAGATGGAGATGCGGCCCGTTCTGCAGCGCCTGACCGACCAACTGGCCGGCGGTGGCGGCGCCCTGGGCGGTGGTGGCCTGGACGATGCCAGCCGCGCCCACCTGCGCAACCTGGACCTCTACCTCGCCCGCCTGGTGGAGGAGGTGGCCACCGGCCGCGTCCAGTCCACCCAGGAAATCCGCACCGAGATCAAGATCCTGACCCGCACCATCGCGGCGCTGGGCGAAGGGGCGGAGCGCTAAGCCATGGCGGGCATCGGCCGGCGGGCCTCACGCCGCCACCTCGACATCTGGCCGGGCTGGGTGGACGCGCTGTCCTCCCTGGTCATGGTCATCGTCTTCCTGCTGATGGTGTTCGTGCTGTCGCAGTTCGCGCTCACCTCCCTGCTGCACGGCAAGGATGAGGCGCTGGCCCAGCTGAACAGCCGCATCGCCCTGCTGGCCGACCAACTGGCCATGGAGCAGGCGGACAAGGCCAAGCTGACCGCCGACATGGCGGCGCTGACGGAGCAGTTGCAGGCGTCGCTCGCCAAGAACACCCAGTTGCAGGCGGATCTGGACGCGGCGGGCAAGGCCAAGGACGACCTGGCGGCCCAGGTGCAGGCCCTGACCGATGCCGCCGGCGCCAAGCAGGCGGAGCTGGATAACGAGAAGAATGTCAGCGCCCAGGCCAAGGCCCAGGTCGACCTGCTGAACCAGCAGTTGGCGGCGCTGCGCCAGCAATTGGCCCAGTTGAACGCCGCGCTGGCGGCGTCGGAGCAGAAGGACAAGGAACAGCAGGTCCAGATCGTGGATTTGGGCAAGCGCCTGAATGCCGCCCTGGCCGGCAAGGTGGCGGAACTGGCCCGCTATCGCTCCGAGTTCTTCGGCAAGCTGCGCGAGGTGCTGGGCGACCGGCCGGACATCCGCATCGTCGGCGACCGCTTCGTCTTCCAGTCCGAGGTGCTGTTCGACAGCGGCAGTGCGGAGCTGGGCGACCGGGGCCGCAAGCAGTTGGCCAGCCTGGCCAAGACCCTGTTGGACATCTCCAAGAAGTTCCCCAAGGACCTGAACTGGATCCTACGGGTGGACGGCCATACGGATGCCGTGCCCATCCATACCCCGGCTTTCGCCAGCAACTGGGAGCTGTCGTCGGCCCGCGCCACCGCGGTGGTGAAGTTCCTGATCCAGCAGGGCGTGGCGCCGGAGCGCCTGGCCTCCACCGGCTTCGGTGAGTTCCAGCCGCTGGAACCGGGCGACAGCCCGGATGTTCGCGCCCGCAACCGCCGCATCGAGCTGAAGCTGGACCAGCGCTAATTCCACACGCCGGCCAGTTCCACTTCTTCCCCGCCCAGGCCGCGCTTGAAGGTGTTGATGCCCTCCACGTCCGGGGTCAGGCCACCCAGGTCGAAGGCGACGCGGCCCTGGGCCTTCAACTCCAGGCAGGCCCGCCATAGCAGCAAATGGTGGGCGCGGGTGCGGCGGCCTTCCGGGCCGCTCCACCCCACCTGGTAGGTCGCGGCCACGCCATGGCCGAAGATCAGCATGCCCGCCACCGGCTCCCCCTCCAGCAGGGCGCGCAGGACCATCACGTCGCCATCCTTGTGCATGGCGGTGCGCAGGCGGGTCAGCAGCTTGGTGCTGGCGGCGCGGTACTTCCGCTCCTTACGGTCGGCCTCGTGCTTTTCCAACAGCCAGGGCAGGGTGGCGCCGTCACGGTCCACCTCCACCACCAGGCCGGACTTTTCGCCCTGGCGCAGCTTGTTGCGCCACTTTGGGTCCAGCTTGGCGCGCAAGGCGGCCTCATCCGGCGTCAGGTCCAGCCAGATGGTGCGGTAGCCGGGTCCTGGTTGATGGCGCCAGCCGGCCCAGGTCAGCGCCGTGGTGGCCAAGGGGCCGGCCGGCACCTCGGCGATCACGCTGGGCCAGCGCAGCAGGCCGGTGGGATAGGCCTGGCGCAGCAGGCGGTAGACCACGCCCACGGTGCTCCAGTCCTGCGCCTCCGGCACCAGCAAGGGGCCGCGATGCACCTTGGCCACGTGGACGGCGCGGGCCAGGCGCTTTTCCAGCACCAGCACCAGCCCGACGGGCTGTCCCTCCCGTTCGAAGATGCCCAGGCGCGGTTTCCAGCCCTCCACCGTCATCATGGCGGCGGCATAGCCGAAGCATTGCGTCAGGCTGCTGCGCGGCACCCGTTTCAGCAGGGCGTTCCATTCGCTGATGCGGGCGCCGTCCCAGCGCAGGGTGACGTTGGGGGCAGCACCCGTCGCCTTGGGCTCCGGCTTGGGCGCGGGCGTCACCGCGGGCGGGGTCTTGGATTTTTTGACAGGGGTGGATTTGGCCACGGGACTCGACAGCGGCAGGTGGGAACGGTATGCCGCCCAGCATATCGCTTGTCGTGGAAGGACCACCAGCCATGAAGACCCCCGCCCAACCGTGGTGGCACCCCGACCGCATGGCCCGGCGCGCCGCCAACCTCAAGGTGCGCGGCGCCATGACCCGCGCCCTGCGCCGCTGGTTCGAGGAGGGGGACTTTGAGGAGGTGGAGACGCCGGCCCTGCAGGTGTCCCCGGGGCTGGAGCCGCACCTGATGGCCTTCGCCACCGACCTGGTGGGCAGCCACCCCGACGACCGGCTGACCCTGCGCCTGCACACCAGCCCGGAATTCACCATGAAGAAGCTGCTGGTGGCCGGCCTGCCGCGCATTTTCCAACTGGCCCACGTCTACAGAAACGGCGAGCGTTCCCCCACCCACAGCCCGGAATTCACCATGCTGGAATGGTACCGGGTGGGGGCGGGCTACCGCGACCTGATGGACGATTGCATCGGCCTGACCCGGACGCTGTGCGCCGCCGCCGGCGTCGACATCCTGCGCCGGGGCGACCTCACCTGCGATCCGCTGGCGGAGTGGGAGGTGCTGACGGTGCAGGAGGCGTTCCAGCGCCATGTCGGCATCGACCTGCTGGCGACGGCGCCCGATCCCGCCCGGCCGGACGTGGCCCTGCTGGCCCAGGCGGCCGAGGCCGTTGGCATCCACGCCCATGCCGGCGACACCTGGGAGGATCTGTTCTTCCGCATCAGCCTGGATCGCATCGAGCCGCACCTGGGCATGGGCCGGCCGACCTTCCTGACCGACTACCCCGTCTCCATGGCCGCCCTGTCGCGGCCCAAGCCGGAGGACGGCCGCGTCGCCGAACGGTTCGAGCTGTACGCCTGCGGCGTGGAACTGGCCAACGCCTTCGGTGAGCTGACGGATGCGGCCGTTCAGAAGGCTCGTTTCGAGGCCGATATGGATTTGAAGCAGGCGCTGTATGGCGAGCGCTATCCTATCGACGCCGATTTCCTGGCGGCCCTGGACTTCGGCCTGCCGGACTGCGCCGGCATCGCGCTGGGCTTCGACCGCCTGGTCATGCTGGCCACCAACGCCGCCGCCATCGATGACGTGCTGTGGGCGCCGGTGGTGCTGCCGTGAGGCGATTCGACTCGGGGAACGCTATGCCGTATAGTGAGGTTGCTCCATAGGCAACGACGGTGGCGGGAGTCAGGCATGGCACGTAACGCGACACTGGTGATCGAGCTTCCTTCCGATGTGACGGCGAGCTTGAGCCGCCTTGCGACCGTGACCCAGCGGGGGCAGTCGGCTTTGGCTGCGGACGCGATTACCGACTACGTCACCCGAGCGGAAGCCGATACCACCGCGTGCTTGTCAGAAGCGGAGTGGCAGGTAGCAAAAGAGCGGCGTAACGCCTTCTTACGCGAGATATTGAAAGAGGCCCGGCGCCGTTCGACCGGAGAAGCGTTCGATGCCGCCCGGAGTCAGGATTTCCTCTATGACGAGGATGGCTTGCCCGGATGATATCCATCGTGGTGGATAGTTCAGCGTTGATCGAAATCGTCCGGGATGGTCCTCGGGCTGATGAATGCGAGGCCTGCCTGGAGCGGGCGGATCAAATGTTCATCAGCGCAGGAACTTTGGCTGAGGCATTGATCGTCGCGCGGCGTAAAGGGCTCGGGGATCTTTTGGAACTTTTGGCCGGTCGTCAGGCGATGATTATGGTTCCTATCAGCGCGAACGAAGCGCGCCGCGTCGCCGATGCCTATGATCGCTGGGGGAAAGGCGTGCACCCGGCAGGGCTGAACATGGGCGACTGCTACGCCTATGCCTTGGCGTGGGAGCGCAACCTGCCGCTTCTCTTCGTCGGTGATGATTTTTCCAAGACGGACGTGATCCCGGCGCTGTAGGCGCCGGGGATGCGTCACGCCTCGGCGATGGCCTTGTTGAAGGCCCGCACCGCTGCACCTGGCCCTTCCGGATGCTGCCAGACGGAGGAGACCACCGCCAGGAAGTCGGCGCCGGCGCGCACCACGTCGCCGCAGTTCTCCGGCGTGATGCCGCCGATGGCGACGCAGGGGATTTCCATCATCTCCTGCCACCAGGTCAGCAGCTCGGGCATGGCCCGATGCTCCGTTTCCTTGGTGCCGGTGGGGAAGAAGGCGCCGAAGGCGACGTAGTCCGCCCCGTCCTCGCCCGCCACCATGGCCAGGTGGCGACTGTCGTGGCAGGTCACCCCGACGATGGCCTCGCCGCCCATGATCTTGCGCGCCTCGCGGTAGGGCATGTCGGTCTGGCCGACATGGACACCGTCGCAGCCCGTTTCCTTGGCCAGGCGCGGATGGTCGTTGAGGATGAAGGCCACCTCACGCTCTTGCGCCACCGGGCGCAGCGCGTCGATGGCGCGACGCACCGTGTCGTCGTCCACATCCTTCAGCCGCAGCTGGACGCAGGCGACATCGCCCGCGTCCAGGGCCGTGGCCAATTGAATGGCGAACGCCGCCGGCTCCAGGGCCGGCGGCGTCACCAGGTAAAGACGGCAATCAGCCTTCAAAAACTTATTCCTTGCCCTGGTAGATGCGAACGATCCGGTCCAGCAGGGCCAGCGCGTCCTCTCGGCTGCGCTGGAAGCTGTTGCGGCCGATGATGGAACCGTTGCCGCCGCCGTCACGGATGGCGCGGGCGTCGTCGAACACCGCGTCCTCGCCCTTGGCGGCGCCGCCCGAGAAGACCACCAGGCGCTTGCCGTTGAAGGCGGAACGCATCACGTCGGCCACGCGCTCGGCCTGGGTGGACCGGGCGATGTTCTTGGCCTCGTAGACCTTCTTGGACTCCTTGTTGCCCAGATGGTCGGTGGCCAGCTTCACCTTGATGATGTGGGCGCCCAGCAAGGCGGCCATGTGGGCGGCATAGGTGCTGATGTCGATCGCCAGCTCTGCGTCCTTGTCCAGGTCGCCGCCGCGCGGGTAGGACCACAGCACGGTGGCCAGGCCGCAGGCCTTGGCCTCGGCCGACAGTTCGCGGAACTCCTCGAACTGGTCGAACATGGCGTCGGAGCCGGGGTAGATGGTGAAGCCGATGGCGGAGCAGCCCAGGCGCAGGGCGTCGGCCACGGTGGCGGTCACCGCCTGGTCCGGCGCATCACCGCCGCGCGACAAGCTGTTGGAGCTGTTCATCTTAAGGATGGTGGGGATGGCGCCCGCGAAGGTGGCGGCGCCCTGCTCCAGCATGCCCAGGGGGGCGGCGTAGGCGTTCAGGCCGGCGTCGATGGCCAGCTGGAAATGGTAGTGCGGGTCGTAAGCCGGCGGGTTGGGCGCGAAGCTGCGCGCGGGGCCATGCTCAAAGCCCTGGTCGACGGGCAGGATGACCATTTTGCCGGTGCCGCCCAGGCGGCCTTCCATCAGGATGCGGGCCAGATTGGCCTTGGTGCCGGGATTGTCGCTCTCGTACCAGGAAAGGATTTCCTTAACGCGGCGGGTCAGCTTCATGGTTACGGTATCCCCGAGTTTGTTTTGAATGTTTGTGTTTATTGTACGCGTGATGCCGGGTTGATATCCCAGCACCGGGTGCTTGGCAATCTGCCCCAGCCTCGGGGCGAGATCATGGCAGATTTCCGCCAATCGCGACGGTGGACTAGTGATCTTCCTGGGGCCGGGCGTCGCGTTCTTCGCCCTTGCCATTTCCGCCCCGGGTCCCGGCAAAGGCCGCCACCCGGTCGCGGCCCGCGCGCTTGGCGGCGTACAGGCCATGGTCGGCCCGGTCCAGCAATTGCTTCAGCGTCACCGGGGGCAGGGCCGCGGCGACGCCGATGCTGATGGTCACGGCGATGGACGTCTCGTCGTCCACGCCATAGGGCGTTCCCCCACCGCCCGCCGCACGCGGTCCGCCACCGCCAGGGCCATGGACTCGTCCGCATCGGGCAGCAGCAGGGCCAATTCCTCGCCGCCCAGGCGGGCGAAGACGTCGGTCTTGCGCAGCAGGGCGCGGATGCGGCCGACCACCGCCAGCAGCACCTCGTCGCCCGCGCTGTGGCCCAGGGTGTCGTTCACCTGCTTGAAATGGTCGATGTCCATCATCAGCAAGGCGGTCGGCTTGGGCGTGGGACGCGCCCGGGCCAGCGCCGCCTCGGCCAATTCCATGAAATGGCGGCGGTTATGGATTCCGGTCAGCGGATCCCGGTTGGCCAAATCCTTCAGCCGCTCATTGGCGGACAGCAGGTCACGGGTCTGGCGGGCGACCTGTTCCTCCAGCATGGCGCGGCGGCGGCGCAGATAGGTGGTGCGAACCTGCACCAGGGCCACCACCCCACCCAGCGCCAGCGCGGCGGCGGCCAGCTTGGCCCACAGCGTCTGCCACCAGGCCGGCTGAACCTTGATGGACAGCTTCAGCGGCGTGGACCAGTCGCCCGCGCTGGTTCCGGCCTTGATCAGCAGGCTGTACCGGCCGGGCGGCAGGTTGGTGTAGGAGGCGACCCGCTGCGTCGCGTCGGTCTCCGTCCAGTCCTTGTCGAAGTCGGTCAGCTTGTAGGCGTAGCGCATTTCCTCCGGCGCCGCGTAGTTCAGCGCGGCGAAGGCCACCTCCAGGCTGCGGTCGCGGTGTCCCAGCCGGATGGGCAGGGGCGCCGTCGCGTCGCCGGTGGGCACCGCTTGGCCGGCGACGCGGACGGCGGTGACGACCAGTGGCGGCGGGGCGGTCCTGGGCTTGAACCGGTCGGGATGCACCACCGTCGCGCCGCCGCCGCCGCCGAAGATCAGGCTGCCGTCGGGCAGGACCGCGCCGGAATGGATCCAATAGGCGGGGAGGGCGACGCCGTCGGCACGCCCCAGGGGCCGGGTGGCCCAGGTCCG
Organism: Nitrospirillum goiasense; assembly: GCF_034427435.1. Taxonomy (NCBI): domain Bacteria; kingdom Pseudomonadati; phylum Pseudomonadota; class Alphaproteobacteria; order Rhodospirillales; family Azospirillaceae; genus Nitrospirillum; species Nitrospirillum goiasense. Next base: position 1,701,828 of record NZ_JAXQNP010000002.1, read on the forward strand.
CGGATCGATGATCGCCAGGCCGTCGGCCGTGCTGGCCCAAACCCGGCCGCCCCTGTCCAGCAGCAGGGTGCCAATGTTGTCATTGGGCAGGCCGTCGGCCACGCTCAGCCGCCGGAACACGCCATGGGGGTGGGCGGGGCTGGCGGCTTGTTCCAGGACGCCGATTCCCCCACCCAGTGTACCGGCCCACAGCCGGCCCTCGCCGTCGCGCAGCAGGGTGGTGACCAAGTCCGCCGGCAGGGATTGGCGGTCGGCCGGGTCGTGGGTGTAATGGTTGAAGGCGCCGGTGGCGAGGTCCAGGCGGTCCAGGCCGTGACGGGTGCCCACCCACAGTCCGCCGGCCTCATCGCCCAGCATGACGTTGACGCTGTCATCGACGAGGGAGGTCGGCTCGGCGCTATGCCGGTACACCGTCGTCTCCCCGGTGGCGGGGGTGTAGCGCACCAGCGGCCCGGCGGCGAACCACAGCGTGTCGCCCTCCGCCAGGCCATAGATGACCGGGCCGACCGCGGCGCCGGGGAAGGCCCGCTGCTCCAGCGCGCCGTTTCGCGGATCATGGCGGAACAGGGTGCGACCGGCACCGGCGCCCAGCCAAACGTTGCCGTCCGGCGCCCCGGTGATGCTGAGCACACCGCCGGGGGGCAAGGAGGCGACATTGGGCAGGGGGGTGATCGTGCCGGCCGCGGAATCCAGCAGGGCCGCGCCATGGTCCTTGAACCCCATCCAGGCGCGCCCGTCCGGGGTGGTGGCGATTCCCAGGACGTTGTCGTCCGGGAGGCCCTTGCCGGCGGCCCCGCCGATGCCCGGATCGGGCAGCAGGGTGTCGATGGCGTCGGCGTGCAGGTCGGTGCGGCTGACCCCCAGGTTGGTGGCCGCCCACAACAGGCCCTTGCGGTCACGCAGCAGGGCGCGGACGCTATCGTCCGCGATGCTGGACGGGGTCAGCGGATTATGGCGCACCGTGCGCAGCGCGCCCGTGGCGGCGTCGATGATGGTGATGCCCCCGGCCAGCCGCCCCACCCAGATTTCGCCCGGTCGGCCCTCGGTCAGGCAGAACACCAGGGGACCGCCCAGGGCCTGGGGGCTGGCCTCCGGCACCAGATGGGCGACACCCCAGCCGCTGGCGCCAGCGGTTTCGGATTCGGTGGGCAGCACCCGTCCCAGGCCGGAGCGCACGGTGGCGAACCACACGCGGCCGGCGCTGTCCTGGGTCATGGCCATCACTTCATCCACCACCGGGTGGCCCTGCGCGTCCAGCACGGCGACGGGGGCGAACCCTTGGGCGCCAGGCGCGCGGCGCAGTAGGCCGGTCACCGTGCTGACCCATAGGCTGCCATCCCGGGTGCGCAGCAGGGACCGGATGCGGTCCGCCGGGGCGGAGGTGGCATCGCCCTCCCGGTGCGGCTCCCGCGTCACGGCGCCTGCGGAATTGATATGCTCCAGGCCGGCGTTGGTGCCCACCCATACCCCGTCGCCGCCATCACTGATCATGCTCAGCACGCCGCCCCGGGCGGCTTGGCCTTGCGGTTCGGGAAAGATCTGGAACTTGCCGGTCGTCGGATCGTAGCGCGCCACATCTCCGGTGGCGGTGGAAACCCACAGCCGGCCGGCGGCGGCGGGAACCAGGGCGGTGACGACATTGCCGGGCAGGCTGCCGTCCACGTCGTCGCGGTGGAAAAAGGTGCGGAAGCGGTAGCCGTCATAGCGGGACAGGCCGCCCTGGGTACCCACCCAGATGAAGCCGTCGCTGTCCTGCGCCAGGGCCATGGCGATGGGATGGGGCAGCCCCGCCTCCCGGCCGACGTTGGTGAAGACGGTGGCGCGCAGCCGGTCCCAGCCGCTGACCTCCGCCTGCGCGCCGCCGGCGAACAGGGGCGCCATCGCCAGCAGGGTCAGGATTCGTCGTAATCGCCGCACAGGGACTCCCGCAAGCCTGGAATCGCCGGACCTGAGGCTAGGGTCGCACACGGTTCGGCCGTCTGAATAGGGCGATTGAGGGAGGATGGGGACGGCCCGTGATTGGACAGGTTCCGGGCCGATCCTTCCATCACCCGCCCCGTACTTAAGGGAGGAAGTTTGAGGAGAGGTTAATACCACTGGATATTGGGAATTGTAGGGGGCCACGCCGTACCTGAAGCGTCAAAGCTCACGGGTGCGCCAACCAGTCGCGGCAGGTGGACACCGGTTCGCGATGGCCGCGCAGGTCCAACACCTCCCGCGTCTGCGGCGGGTGCAGCCGCGCCCCGAGGGAATGCGCGATGTCGGCCAGCCGGGCCGCGGCGGCGTCCTCGCCGGAAAAGGCGATGTCGGGGATGCCCGCGGCCAGGGCCGCCACGGCATGGCCCGCCGCATCGCCGCAGTCCAGCACGGCCGTCATCGGCGCGCCGGGAAACTCGGCGGCGATAAGATCCAGCAGCGCCCGCCAACCGCCGGCCCCCAGGGCGCCGGCGGCGTCCGGCGCGCTCAGCAGATGCACGGGCGTGCCCGCCGCTGCCGTCAGCGCGGCACGGGCGTGATCCAGCGACAGGATGCGGATGGGACGGGACAGCTTCAATCGTGATGACATTAGTTTCGGTGACGATGGCTTCGGTGATATCACCAGGGCGGGCTTGTTTTGATGCGAGCAGGTGGTGATGGCGGATATCGGTAAGCTACAGAACATCAAGGTCGCGGGATTCAAATCCATCAAAAAGGTGGATTTTGACCTGCAACCTTCCATGAATCTGCTCGTGGGCTCCAACGGCGCAGGAAAGTCGAATTTCATCGGTATTTTTCGGCTCATGAACAATATTGTGGAGCACGATCTCCAACTGTTCGTGGGGCAGCGAGGGAAAGCAGACAAATTCCTGCACTTTGGCGCGAAAGTCACCGACGAGATTCGTATCGACCTGAAATTTGTGCCTAATTCCTATCACTGCACCCTAGTGCCGACGGCGACCAATGGATTGGTATTCAAAGAGGAATACGCGCGTTTCTATCCAGGTGAAATAGAATACCAAGGCGGTATAAAAAGATTCCCCCTCGCAAAAGCTGGGGCAGAGGAAACCGGCCTGCCCCGATATTCAGCAGGAAGACCATCTATAGCAGATCGGGTTGCCCAACATTTCCGAGGTTGGCACATTTATCATTTCCACGATACAAGCGATACCGCCCACGTAAAGAAGAGCGGGCGGATAACGGACGCGCGGGAGCTTCGCGCGGATGCGGTGAACTTGGCAGCCTATTTGCGTCGAATCCGCCAAACGCATCCCGACGCCTATGATGAACTCGTGGCGACTGTGCAGCGTGTGGCGCCGTTCTTCCATGATTTTATTCTAGAGCCAAGCCCACTCGATCCATCTGAAATCTCATTGCAATGGAAACATCGGGGCACCGATGCCTTCTTTGACGCATCTGATCTGTCCGATGGAACTTTGCGGTTCATCTGCTTGGCCACTTTGTTGCTTCAACCGGTTTTGCCAACCACCATCTTGTTGGATGAACCTGAACTGGGGCTGCATCCCTACGCCATTCAGTTGCTCGCGGGCTTGATGCGCAGCGCCGCCAGCCGGACCCAGATCATCGCGGCTACGCAATCCATCACCCTGGCCAACCAGTTCAGTTACGAAGACCTGATTGTGGTGGATCGGGAGGACAATGCGTCGGTGTTCAGGCGGCTTACTGAATCAGAGGTCGCGGCTTGGCTCGATGATTACGGTATGGGCGACATCTGGCAGAAGAACTTGATCGGGGGGACGCCGTGAGGCCCGTTGCGGTTTCGGTGGAAGGACCAACGGAGCGGGAGTTTGTCAGCAAGGTCCTTTCGCCCCATTTGGCGGCCTTCGGACTGTACGCGAAACCCATCCCCCTGAATGGCAGCGTGTCGGTCGCTCGTGCTACAGATGATATACGACGACTGCTGAAAGATGACGGGTATATGGCAGTCACTACCCTCTACGATTGGTATGGCTTTCAAAAGCGTCAGCAATGGGAAAAGCCTCACCAATTGGAAAGCGAACTGCATGCCCAAGTTTCCGGTAATCATCGCTTCATTCCATACATTCAGGTGTATGAGTTCGAGGCGTTGATTTTTGCCGGCCCTGACGAGACGGGGGAGGTCCTGCGCAATCCGCAGCTTCCGGCGAAGATGCGGGTGGAACTTCGGAGTTGCCATACCCCGGAAGATCTGAATGACGGGTATGATACTTGCCCGTCACGGAGGCTGAAGCGGCTCCACCCCGGTTACGATAAGGTCAATCACGGCTACAGAATCACGGAGGCCATTGGCCTGGATCGAATCCGGATCTCATGTCCGCGATTTGGGGGATGGCTAACCCGCCTGGAGAGCCTGGGCTCTGCGGGAGCTCAGCCAGTAACCAGCGAGAACTAAAAAAGGCGCCCCGGCCGGAACCGGGGCGCCTCTTCACTTTAACTCAAACCCAATCCCGCAGGGATCAGCCAACCTTGTGCATGGCGACGGCGGTGTCGCTCATGCGGTTGGAGAAGCCCCACTCGTTATCGTACCAGGTCATGATGCGCACGAAGGTGCCGTCGATGACCTTGGTCTCGTTCAGCGCGAAGATGGACGAGTGCGGGTCGTGGTTGAAGTCGGTGGACACCAGCGGCTCGGCATAGGCGCCCAGGATGCCCTTCAGCGGGCCCTCGGCGGCGGCCTTGATGGCGGCCGAGACTTCCTCGACCGTGGTGGCCTTCTTGGCCACGAACTTGAAGTCCACGACCGAGACGTTGGGGGTGGGGACGCGCAGCGAGGTGCCGTCCAGCTTGCCCTTCAGTTCCGGCAGCACCTTGCCCACGGCCTTGGCGGCGCCGGTGGAGGTCGGGATGATGTTCAGCGCGGCGGCGCGGGCGCGATGCAGGTCCTTGTGCATCGTGTCCACCGTGTTCTGGTCGCCGGTGTAGCTGTGGATGGTGGTCATGAAGCCGTGCTCGATGCCGATGGCATTGTTCAGCACGAAGGCCACCGGGGCCAGGCAGTTGGTGGTGCAGCTGGCGTTGGAGACGATCTTGTGCTCAGGCGTCAGCTTGTCGTGGTTCACGCCATAGACGACGGTGATGTCCTCATCCGTGCCGGGGGCGGAGATCAGCACCTTCTTGGCGCCGGCGGTCAGGTGCTTGGCGGCGGCGTCGCGGGCGGTGAAGATGCCGGAGCATTCCATCGCCACGTCGATGCCCAGGTCGCCCCACGGCAGCTTGGCCGGGTCGCGTTCCTGCACCACCTTCACCGTGTGGCCGTTGACCACCAGGTTGCCGTCCACCACCTCGACCGTGCCGGGGAAGCGGCCGTGCACGCTGTCGTACTTCAGCAGGTGGGCGTTGGTCTTGGCGTCGGCCAGGTCATTGATGGCGACCACTTCGACGTCCTTGCGGCCGCTTTCGTAAATGGCGCGCAGCACCAGACGGCCGATGCGCCCGAACCCGTTGATGGCAACACGAACAGCCATGTGTCTTCCTCCGACATCGTTGAACCGCCCGAGGGATCGGGCCGGCTATGCTGAAACCTTGAAGATGGTAAACGTCACGCCACCCTTTTAGGCGCTATGGGGCTTGCATGGCAGGCCTACCATAGTGGGACGTCTCATCCCCTACCCTGCGTCGAAGCGGGGCGCCCCGGATTTGACACCGATCGCCCCGCCTCCTTGTTTTGTTACCCCGTGCCCTGGTTACAGGCGGGCCTTGGCGGCGGCGACCACGCCGTCCACGGTGATGCCGAAGTGGGCGTACAGCTCCTTGTAGGGGCCGGACTCGCCGAAGCCCGGCATGCCGACGAAGCCGCCCTTGGGGCCGATCCAGCGGTCCCAGCCCATACGCACCATGGCCTCCACGCCCACGCGGACCACGTCATCGCCGCCCAGGACCTGGGCCTGGTAGGCCTCGCCCTGCTCGACGAACAGTTCCCAGCTGGGCATGGAGACGACGCGGGTGGGGACCCCCTCGGCCTGCAGCACGTCGCGGGCCTGCACGGCGATCTCCACTTCCGAGCCGGTGGCCAGCAGGACCACCTTGGCGGCGGCGCCGTCGGCCTCGCGCAGGACGTAGGCGCCCTTGGCGGTCAGGTTGTCGTCGGTGTGCTCGGTGCGCAGGGTGGCCAGGTTCTGGCGGGTCAGCGCCAGGACCGACGGGCGGGTCTTGGAGCGCAGCGCCAGCTGCCAGCATTCCGCCGTTTCCACCTGGTCGGCGGGGCGGAAGACCAGCAGGTTGGGGATGGCGCGCAAGGCGGCCATATGCTCCACCGGCTGGTGGGTCGGGCCGTCCTCGCCCAGGCCGATGCTGTCATGGGTCATGACATGCACCACCCGCTGCTTCATCAGCGCGCCCAGGCGGATGGCCGGGCGGCTATAGTCGGCGAAGCACAGGAAGGTGCCGCTCAGCGGGATCACGCCGCCGTGCAGGGCCATGCCGTTCATGGCGGCGGCCATGGCGTGCTCGCGCACGCCATAGTGGATGTAGCGGCCCTCGTACTTGTCGCGCTGCAGGCTGACGACGCCCTTGGTACGGGTGTTGTTGGACCCGGTCAGGTCGGCGGAACCGCTCATCAGTTCCGGCACCACGTCGAAGATGGCGTCCAGCACGTTGCCCGAGGCCTGGCGGGTGGCCACGCTGGGGCGGGCTTCGCTGGTGGCGCGCTTGAAGGCGGTGATGGTGGCGTCCAGCGCGGCCGGCGCGTCACCCGACTGGGCGGCCTTGAAGGCGGCGACCAGGCCGTTGTCGGCGGCGGCCAGGCGCTGGTCCCAGGCGCTGGCGGCGGTCGCACCCCGGGCGCCGTACTGGCGCCAGGCGTCCAGGATGGGGGCCGGGATTTCGAAGGGGCCATACTCCCAGCCATAGGCGGCGCGGGCGCCGGCGATCTCGGCAGCCCCCAGGGGCGAGCCGTGGCTGGAGTTCTTGCCGGCCTTGGTCGGGGCGCCCAGGCCGATGGTGGTGCGGCAGGCGATCAGCGACGGCGTGCTGGTGGTCTTGGCCTGGGCGATGGCGGCGGCCACGGCCGCCGGATCATGGCCGTCCACGGCCTGCACGTCCCAGCCATAGGCGACGAAGCGCGCCTTCACATCCTCGGACAGGGACAGGTTGGTGGGGCCGTCGATGGAGATGCTGTTGTCGTCCCACAGGACGATCAGGCGGTCCAGGCCCAGGTGGCCGGCCAGCGAGGCGGCCTCATGGCTCACCCCTTCCTGCAGGCAGCCGTCGCCGGCGATGACATAGGTGTGGTGGTCGACCAGGGCGTCGCCGAAGCGGGCGTTCAGGTGACGCTCCGCCAGGGCCATGCCAACGGCGGTGGCGATACCCTGGCCCAGCGGGCCCGTGGTCATCTCGATGCCGCGGGCCATGCCGTATTCCGGGTGGCCGGCGGTGCGGGCGCCCAGCTGGCGGAACTTCTTGATCTGCTCCAGATCGATGTCCTCATACCCGGTGAGGTAGAGCAGGGCATAGATCAGCATGGAGCCGTGGCCGGCGGACAGCACGAAGCGGTCGCGGTCGGCCCAGTCGGGACGCTTGGGATCAAACTTCAGGAACTGGGTGAACAGCACCGTGGCGACATCGGCCATGCCCATGGGCATGCCGGGATGGCCCGACTTGGCCGCCTCGACGGCATCCATGGCCAGGACGCGGATGGCGGTGGCGAGGTCCTTGTGGGGAACGCCCCCGACGACATCTCCGGTGGCGGGCTGGGACGACATGGGCAGAGGGCCTTTCATCAAGCGGGTGCGCTGTTCAGTGGCGTTGTTCGGTGGCGCTCAGGGGCCGTCCGGGAAAGCCGTCACGGGAAGGGCCTTCCCGGGAACCGATCCCGGGCCCGATGCTCCCGATTCTTTGCGCCGCCGCACCACCCTTTTCCGGGTGTCGTGCGCGCACAATCCGGGCGCGAGGGGCGGCGGCACCATGACCGCCACCGCCGGCCGCGTCAAGGTCCGGGGCCCTCCGAAAACTGCAAGCGCGGCCAGCGTTAACGCCTGTGTCCGCAGGGTCTTTGCCGCCCGTCCTGGCGATCATTTCCCGCTTTGGCCCTCGCCTTGGCCGTTTTTCGCTGGTCCCTGCCGCTTTCTTTCTTTATTCGACGCCACAGCTTGATCCATCCTATTCCGCCTGACACCCGTCCATTGCCAATCGGACCCGTTCCATTCCATGGATAGACTGAAGACCGCGCTGGATCGTCTGGACGCCGCCGTCCTTGTTCTGGATGGTGCGCTGGAACGCCGCCTCGCTCAGCCGGTGGTCGTTTCCGCTGACGATGGGGCGGCCAAGGCCCGCATCGCCGAGCTGGAGCGGGCGCTGGCGGCGGCGGAAGGGCGGGAGCAGGGTGCCAAGGCCGCGACCGCGGCCTTGTCGGAGCGGCTGGACCGAACCATCGGGCAGCTGCGTGCGGTGCTGGAGGACTGATTACAGATGGCCCGCGTGGACATCATCCTGAATGGACGCCCCTATGGCCTGGCCTGCGACGATGGCCAGGAACAGCGCCTGCGCGAGCTTGGCTCCTACGTCGACGCCCGCCTGCGCGAGGTGGCGCATGACGCCTCCGGCGGCAGCGAGACGCAGCTGCTGGTGCTGACCGCCCTCATGCTGGCTGATGAGATTTTCGACCTGCGGGCGGAACTGGGCGGCCAGCGCCGTCCGGCGCCCGCGCCGGTGCAAGAGCCGACCCCTGCGCCCCGCGCAGAGGACGATAGCGTCATCGCCGCCGTCGATAGCCTGGCAAAACGCATCGAAGACATTGCGGCCAGGCTGGATCGCTCCTAAATTAGGGTTCTGGAAGGGGGCTGCGCGGTTCGACAGGACGCATTATCCCCAGGGCCGATACCCAATCCTCTAGGGGGCTGTCCCTGCCGACGCCGTGGTGTCGGACATATGGCTCCCACCTGCCTTGGCAGGCCGTGGAGGATACGCTTCTCCATCGGCCGTCGCGGCTCCTTCCAGACCCCTTTGCCCAGACCCCTTTGCCCTCCTGTCCCTGACGACAAGGTCCGGGCCATCCTTCGAGGGACCCCATCCTCCCGTGACCGCCGCATCGCCCCGTACCCACGACGCCTCCCTGGCCCCTGCCGCCGCGACAGGTACGGATGCTGTCGTCCCCCACCCCTCGGTGGAGGAGGCGGCGCGCGCCGCCAAGAAGTCGGTACGGATATCCGCCCGCCGCGTCCGCGCCGCGCTGGAGCTGGATCGCGCGGCGGCCTCCAAGGCCCTGGCCGACAATTTCCTCGACGCTTTGCCCCAGATCACCGACGGCCTGGCCCCGGTGGGCCTGACCGTCGCTTTCTACTGGCCGGTGGGGGATGAGATCGATCCCCGCCCACTGATGCACCGCGTGGTCGCCACCGGCATCAAGGGGGCCCTGCCGGTCTGCCAGGCCAAGGGCCTGCCCCTGCTGTTCCGCCGCTGGTGGCCCGGCACCCTGCTGTCGCCGGACATCATGGGCGTGCCCGCCCCGATGGAGGAGGCGGCGCCCGGCGGTGGCGCCGTGATGCCGGACGTGGTGCTGGTGCCGCTGCTGGCCTTCGACCGGCGGGGCGGCCGCCTGGGGTACGGCGCGGGTTTCTATGACCGCACCCTGGCCCAGTTGCGGCGGGAGCGCGCCATCCAGGCGGTGGGCATCGCCTTCGCTGACCAGGAACTGGACAAGGTGCCCTGCGACGCGCATGACCAGCGATTGGATTGGATCGTCACCGAGCGCTACGCCGTTCGGGCCGGGCAGCGCCGCAAGCGCTGAGCCCGTTCTTTTATCGAGGTTGGGTCATGCGGTTGTTGTTCCTGGGTGATGTGGTGGGCCGCAGCGGCCGCGACGGCGTGATGCGGCACCTGCCGGATCTGCGCAAGGCGCTGGCGCTGGATTTCGTCATCGTGAACGGGGAAAACGCCGCCGGCGGCTTCGGCATCACCGAGAAGATCGCGCAGGAGTTCTTCGCCGCCGGCGTCGACTGCCTGACCACGGGCAACCACGTCTGGGACCAGAAGGAACTGGTGGGCCAGATCGACCGCCTGCCCAATGTGCTGCGCCCGCTGAACTATCCGGAGGGCACGCCCGGCCGGGGCGCCTCGCTGCTGCCCACGCGCGACGGGCGGCGCAAGGTGCTGGTGGTCAACGTCATGGCCCGCCTGTTCATGGACGCGCTGGACGACCCCTTCGCGGCGGTGGAGAAGGTGCTGCGCACCTACCGCCTGGGGCCCAACGCGGCGGACGCCATCGTCATCGACGTGCATGGCGAGGCGTCGTCGGAAAAGATGGCCATGGGCCATTTCTGCGATGGGCGCGTCACCCTGGTGGTCGGCACGCATACCCATACGCCCACCGCCGACACCCAGATCCTGAACGGCCGCACCGCCTATCAGACCGACGCCGGCATGTGCGGCGATTATGACAGCGTCATCGGCATGAAGAAGGAGGCGGCGGTGCTGCGCCTGACGCGCAAGCTGCCGACCGACCGCCTGACCCCGGCGGAGAACGACGCCACCGTCAGCGTCTGCGGCGTGTTCGTCGAGACGGATGACCGCACCGGCTTGGCCGTGCGGGCGGAGGCGGTGCGCGTCGGGGGCCGTCTGGCCCAGGCCATCCCCCGGCTGGGCTGAGCCCGGCGCCCGCAGGTCAGCGCCCGGGTCACCCTGGGGGCGGGACATGCGTCGGGGGATGATTTAGCCCCTTTCCGGGGTGCGTTGCAGAAACCGCCTTGGCGACATTGCCGGAATTCCGCCATAAAGCCGCCGTACCTCGGACGGAAAGCATCGTCCTGTGACAAGCCTGTGGCACGCATTGCCCCCAGGCCTGTCCCCAGGCGTGCCGGATGCCACAATATGTGGTATAAGCTGCCCGGATATACCCCCGCTCAACCCCATATAGAGTTCAGGGTCCCATGGCTGGACATTCACAGTTCAAGAACATCATGCACCGCAAGGGCGCCCAGGACGTCAAGCGGTCCAAGCTGTTCAACAAGCTTGCGCGTGAAATCACCGTGGCCGCCAAGGCGGGCCTGCCCGACCCGGGGCACAACCCGCGCCTGCGTGCCGCCATCCAGGCCGCCCGCGTGCAGAACATGCCGCGCGACCGCATCGACCGCGCCATCAAGCAGGGCACGCCTGGCGCCGGTGACGACACCAATTACGATGAGGTGCGGTACGAGGGCTACGGCCCCGGCGGCGTCGCCCTGATCGTCGAGGCGCTGACCGACAACCGCAACCGCACCGCCTCGGAAGTGCGCTCCGCCTTCTCCAAGCATGGCGGCACGCTGGGCGAGACCAACTCGGTCAGCTTCATGTTCAACCGCATCGGCCTGATCACCTACCCGGCCGCCGTGGCGGATGCCGACACCGTGCTGGAGGCCGCCATCGAGGCCGGCGCCGACGATGTCAGCAGCGATGAGGAGAACCACTCCATCATCACCGGCGTGGATAGCCTGGGTGAGGTGCGCGACGCGCTGGAGGCCAAGTTCGGCGCGCCGGAAGGCGCCAAGCTGACCTGGCAGCCGCTGAACACGGTGGCCCCGTCGGAAGACGCGGCGCAGAGCCTGCTGAAGCTGCTGGACGTGCTGGACGACAGCGACGACGTGCAGAACGTCATCGGCAACTTCGAGCTGTCGCCGGAGCTTCTGGAGAAGCTGGGCTAAGCCGGACGGGAAGGGGGACGGCGGCCATGGGGGATCGGTCGATCCGCGTGCTGGGCCTTGATCCGGGACTGCGCAACATGGGCTGGGGCGTCATCGACGTTTCCGGCAACCGGTTGACGCATGTCGCCGACGGGGTCGTGCAGTCCAACGACCGGGACGATTTGGCCCGCCGCCTCGTCACCCTGTACGAAGGTTTGCAGGACATCATCCGGACCTGGACGCCGGATGAGGCGGCGGTGGAAGAGACCTTCGTGAACAAGAACCCCGTTTCCACCCTCAAGCTGGGGCAGGCGCGGGGCATCGCCCTGCTGGCCCCGGCGCGCGAAGGGCTGCCCGTGTCGGAATACCCGCCCAACCTGGTGAAGAAATCGGTGGTGGGCGCCGGTCACGCCGACAAGACGCAGGTGCAGGCCATGGTGCGCATGCTGCTGCCCGGCTTTCAGTTGTCCAAGGCCGATGCCGCCGACGCCTTGGCCGTCGCCATCTGCCACGCCCACCACAGCCAGACCCGGCGCCTGGTGGGCGGCATCATGGCGGGGGCGGCCCGATGATCGCCAAGCTCAAGGGCCTGTTGGACAGCACCGGCCTGGACTGGGCCATCATCGACGTGGGCGGGGTGGGCTATCTCGTCTCGGCCTCCTCCCGCACCCTGCGCCGCCTGGGCGGGGTGGGGGAGGCCGTCTCGGTGCTGACCGAGATGTGGGTGTCGGAAGACAAGATGCAGCTGTTCGCCTTCGCCGATGTGGCGGAGCGGGACTGGTTCCGCCTGCTGACCACGGTGCAGGGGGTGGGCGCCCGCGTCGCCCTGGCCGTGTTGTCCGTGCTGTCGCCGGAACAGATCGCCCAGGCCCTGATGGCCCAGGACAAGACGGCGCTGACCCAGGCTGACGGCGTGGGGCCGAAGCTGGCCACCCGCATGATCAGCGAACTGAAGGACAAGGTGCCCGCGCTGGCGCTGGCCCCGACCCTGGCTGGCACGGCACCCGGCAAGACGGACGCGGCCGCCGCCCCCGTCCCCAATGGTGCCGTGGCCGACGCTGTCTCCGCCCTGGTCAACCTGGGTTACAAGCGGCTGGAGGCCTTCGCCGCCGTTACCACCTGTGCCGCCCGCCTGGGGCCCGAGGCCGGCGTTTCCGAACTGATTCGCGCCGGGCTTAAGGAATTGAGCGCATGAGCGGCGGCCCGGAGTCGGATCGCCTGGTCAGCCGTGAGCGCGCCGCCGGCGATGCCCAGGACGTGTCGTTGCGCCCCCTGTCCCTGGCCGACTTCACCGGCCAGAAACAGGTGCGCGAAAACCTGTCCATCTTCATCCAGGCCGCCCGGTCGCGGGGCGAGTCGCTGGACCATGTGCTGCTGTTCGGCCCGCCCGGCCTGGGCAAGACCACCCTGGCCCAGATCGTGGCCAAGGAGATGGGCGCCGGCTTCCGCGCCACCTCCGGCCCGGTCATCGCCAAGGCGGGCGACCTGGCGGCCCTGCTGACCAATCTGCAGCCGCATGACGTTCTGTTCATCGATGAGATCCACCGCCTGTCGCCGGCGGTGGAGGAAATCCTCTATCCGGCCATGGAGGATTTCCACCTGGACCTCATCATCGGCGAGGGGCCGGCCGCGCGCTCCGTCCGCATCGACTTGCCGCCCTTCACCCTGGTGGGCGCCACCACCCGGTCGGGCCTCATCACCCGGCCCCTGCGGGAGCGGTTCGGCATTCCGCTGCGCATGCAGTTCTATGAGCCGGAGGAGTTGCAGCTGATCGTCGGCCGCGCCGCCCGCCTGCTGGACATGCCGCTGCTGCCCGAGGGCGCCCTGGAAATCGCGCGCCGGTCGCGCGGCACGCCGCGTGTCGCCGGCCGGCTGCTGCGCCGGGTGCGCGACTTCGCCGCCGTGGCGGGGGCGGAGGTCATCGACGCCCGCGCCGCCGACATCGCCCTGACCCGGCTGGAGGTCGACCGCCTGGGCTTCGACGCCATGGACCGGCGCTACCTCAACTGCATCGCCAACAACTACGGCGGTGGCCCGGTGGGGGTGGAGACGCTGGCGGCCGCCCTGTCGGAACAGCGTGACGTGCTGGAAGAGGTGATCGAGCCCTACCTGATCCAGCAGGGCCTGCTGCAGCGCACGCCGCGCGGCCGCCTGCTGACCGACATGGGCTACCGCTACCTGGGCCTGCCCGCCCCGGCGGCCACCCCGGCGCGTCAACTGGACCTGCTGGGCGCAATAGGCGGGGAGCCGGATGCGGAGGAGGGGCCCGATGTCTGAGGCGCCGAACCGCTCTGTTTCCCACTTGTCCGGATACATGGTGGGCGACGTCCACCACTTCCCCGTCCGTGTCTATTATGAGGACACGGACGCCGGCGGCATCGTCTACCACGCCAACTACCTGCGCTATGCCGAGCGCGCGCGGACGGAAATGCTGCGTGTTCTGGGCGTGCCGCACGCGGAACAGGTGGCGGCCACCGGTGTCGCTTTCGCGGTGCGCCGCTGTGTCATGGACTTCCTGGCGCCGGCGCGGCTGGAGGAAACGCTGGAGGTGCGCAGCCGCATCACCGGTGTCACCGGCGCCACGGTTTTAGCGGAACAGACCATATACCGGCCACAAAGTGGTGGCAGCATGCCGACGGCCATAGTGGGCGGCGACGCCCAAACCCTGGTCCGGCTGAGCCTGAAACTGGCCTGCATCAACGCCCAAGGCCGGGCGGTGCGGGTCCCGACGCCGGTGGCGCAGGCCTTCGCCCGCTTGGGCGTGGCCCGCGACTCCGGTGACAACACACGCCGCGGCGACGGCGACAAGATCAATTCGAAGGGTGACGGCGCGCCGGCGGGCGCCCCGTTGGAAGAGTGAGAGTGGCGATGCAGCATCAGATCATGAATTTCGTGGCCCTGGGCGCCAATCCGACGGCGGACATCTCGGCCCTCAGCCTGTTCATGACGGCCAACTGGCTGGTCAAGGCCATCATGCTGGGGCTGTTGGCGGCCTCGGTCTGGGTGTGGGCCATCATCTTCGACAAGTCGGTGAAGCTGCGCCGCATGAAGGCCGCCGCCGCCGATTTCGAGGAGCAATTCTGGTCCGGCGGCTCGCTGGACCAGCTGTATGAGGAGGTGGGCAAGGCCCCCAGCGATCCGCTGTCCGCCACCTTCGCCGCCGGCATGCGCGAATGGCGCCACGCCAACGAGCGCGGGCTGACCACCTCCGGCGCCATGCGGGCCAACCTGGCCCAGCGCATCGAGCGCGTCATGTCCGTGACCGTCAGCCGCGAGATGGCCCAGACGGAGCGCTACATCACCGTGCTGGCCACGGTCGGGTCCAACGCCCCCTTCGTCGGCCTCTTGGGCACGGTGTGGGGCATCATGCACAGCTTCACCAGCATCGCGGCGGCCGGCAACACCAGCCTGGCGGTCGTGGCCCCCTCCATCGCCGAGGCGTTGTTCGCCACGGCCCTGGGCCTGGTGGCCGCCATCCCGGCCAGCATCGCCTACAACAAGTTCTCGTCCGACATCGCCCGCTTCGGCGACCGGCTGGACTCGTTCGTGACGGAATTCAGCGCCATCCTGCAACGCCACCTGGAAGAGCGGGGCTGACATGGGCGCGTCGCTGTCGGGAAAGCAGTCCACCGGCCGGGGGCGGCGCCGCGCGCGTCCCATGGCCGACATCAACGTGACGCCCATGGTGGACGTGATGCTGGTGCTGCTCATCATTTTCATGGTGACGGCACCCTTGCTGACCGTGGGCGTGCCGGTCGACCTGCCCAAGGCCAACGCCAAGGCCATCCCGGGCCAGGATGAGCCGCTGGTGGTGTCGATCCGCGACAACGGCGACGTCTACCTGAACGAGACCAAGACGGACCTGACCGACCTGGTGCCGCGCCTCCAGGCGATCAGCCAGAACAACGCCGACGCCCGCATCTTCGTGCGGGGCGACAAGTCGCTGGCCTATGGCCGCATCATCGAGGTCATGGGGGCGATCAGCAGCGCCGGCTACAAAAAGGTGTCGCTGATCGCGCAGTTGCCCGACGCCCCGGCCCGTCATTAGCAGGAAGCCAGACCAGTCCCATGCGTCCGGCCATCATCTTTTCAACCGTCCTGCACATCGCGCTGCTGCTGCTGGCGATCCTGGGCCTGCCTTTGCTGAAAAGCGAACCGCTGGTCATGGATGAGCCGGTGGCGGTGGAGATGGACATCAGCCAGCTGACGAACACCTCGGTCAAGCCGCCGGAGACGCCGCAGCCGCCGGCACCCAAGGCGCCCGAGCCGCAGCCCGACCCGACCCCTCCAACCCCGCCGCAGCAGCAAGCCGAGGCTGAGCCGACTCCGCCACCGCCGGAAAAGGTGCCGGACAAGCCGGTGCCGCCCGAGCCCCCGAAGCCGGAACCGCCCAAGCCCGCCCCGCCGCCCCCGCCGGAGCCCGAAGCCCTGCCCATCAAGAAGATGGAAGTGCCGAAGGTGGAGGAGCAGAAGACGGCGGAGCTGGAGCAGCCCAAGCCGGTGCCGAAACCGGAGCCGCCGAAACCGGAACCCAAGCCCGAGCCGCCCAAGCCCGACCCCAAGAAGCCTGAGCCCAAGAAGGATGCGCCGTCGCTCGACAGCATCCTGAAGAACGTGGACAAGCTGAAGGAAGACAAGCCCAAGGAAACGGCGAAGGATACCCCGTCGAAAGACACGCCGAAGACACAGCAGACATCGACGGCTCAGCCTCAATCCGACCATCTTTCGGTGTCAGAGCAGGATGCCCTGCGCTCGCAATTGGCGGGATGCTGGGCCGTGCCGGCTGGCGGCAAGGATGTGGACAAGATGAGCGCCGACATTCGCGTCACTTTCGACAGTTCCATGCACGTCACCAAGGTGGACTACGTGTCCGGCAACGGCTCGCTGTCCAACCCGACTTATCGCAGCTTCGTGGAAAGCACCCTCCGCGCGCTGCAGAAGGACCAGTGTTCGACCTTGCGCCTGCCCAAGGAAAAGTACGGCGGGGCCGGGTCCATCGTGTTCACGTTCAGCCCGAAGGACATGTTCTGATGATCACGCGACAGACGCTAACCGCCCTACGGCGCGCCATCGCCCTGGCGGCGGTGATGCTTATGGCGGTCGCGGTTCAGGCCAAGGCCGAACTGCATCTCGATATCACCAAGGGCACGGTCCAGCCGCTGCCCATCGCCGTGACCCAGTTCTACGGTGAAGCGGTGGGCGCCCAGATCGCCAACGTGATCGAGGCCGATCTGGAACGGTCCGGCCTGTTCCGCCCCCTGGACCACCGCGCCTTCATCCAGACGCCGGAGCAGTTGGCCAACGGCCTGCCGCGCTACGGCGACTGGAAGGTCATCAACGCCCAGGCGCTGGTCAGCGGCACCGCCAGCGTGCAGCCGGACGGCCGGCTGAAGGTGGAATTCCGCCTGTTCGACGTGCTGGCGCAGCAGCAGCTGACCGGCCTGGCCTACTTCACCCAGCCCGACGGCTGGCGCCGCATCGCCCACATCATCGCCGACGCGATCTATAAGCGCGTCACGGGCGAGGACGGCTACTTCGACACCCGCATCGTCTACATCGCCGAATCAGGTCCGGCGACGTCGCGGCAGAAGCGCCTGGCCATCATGGACCAGGACGGGGAAAACAACCTGTACCTGACCGATGGGCGGGTCCTGGTGTTAACGCCACGTTTCTCGCCGACGGCTCAGGAAATTACATACCTGAGTTACTTCAACAACAAACCTCGGGTATATATCTTCAACGTGGACACTGGCCGGCAGGAAATCCTGGGTGATTTTCCGGGCATGACCTTCGCCCCGCGCTTCTCGCCGGATGGCAACAAGGTCATCATGAGCCTGGCCCAGAACGGCAACACCGACATCTATCTGCTGGACCTGCGCACCCGTCGTCAGACCCGGCTGACCGATAATCCGGCCATTGACACCGCGCCCTCCTTCTCCCCCGACGGAAGTAAAATTACTTTCGAGTCCGATAGAGGCGGAAGTCAGCAGATCTATACGATGAATGCTGACGGCACGAATGTTCAGAGAATTACTTTCGGCGCTGGAAAGTATGGCACACCGGTGTGGTCACCCCGTGGCGACCTCATCGCCTTCACACGGATCAACGGCGGCCGGTTCTCGATCGGCGTGATCCGCCCCGATGGCACCGGTGAGCGCGAATTGAGCACCGGCTACCTGGTTGAGGGCCCAACCTGGGCGCCAAATGGTCGCGTCCTGATGTATTTTAAGGAGAAGCCGGTGGGCGAGGGCGGCCGTCAGCGGCAGGTAAGGCTTTACTCCATCGACCTGACCGGTGCTAATGAGCGGCAGATGCTGACCCCCACGGACGCCTCCGACCCCGCTTGGTCGCCCTTGATTCCGTGATGGGCCCACAGTATTTTCGCAGCGCAAGAGCGACGTAAGACTTGTCGGTCTACAGAGACGGGAATAAGTGGTAGCCGCGGCTTGACGGCCGCGGCCGCTGCCTCACTTCAATCGAGATCGCGGTCGCGATAATATCAATCCCACTTAAAGTTGTCCGTAGGGGGTCTCAAACTATGCGCATGAAATACCTGAGCCTGTGTGCGGCTCTGGCCCTGGTGGCCGCTTGCTCCTCCACTCCGGAGAAGAAGGCTGAGGTCGCCACGGCCGGCCAGGCCACTGCCGCTCCGACGCCGGCCCCGGCCAAGCCGACCGGCCCGGTCCCGGGTTCCAAGGAAGACTTCGTGGTCAACGTTGGTGACCGCGTGTTCTTCGGTTACGACAAGTTCGACCTGACCCCGGAAGCCACCGCGACCCTGGATAAGCAGGCCGCTTGGCTGAAGAAGTACGGCCAGGTCACGATCACGATCGAAGGCCACACCGACGAGCGCGGCACCCGCGAGTACAACCTCGCCCTGGGCGAGCGTCGCGCCAACGCCGTGAAGAACTACCTGACCGCCACCGGTGTCGACCTGGCCCGCGTGCAGGTGATCAGCTACGGCAAGGAGCGTCCCGCGGTCCTTGGTTCCAACGAGGCCGCTTGGGCGCAGAACCGTCGCGGCGTGACGGTCATCAACTAAGCTGCCCCATAAGGGTGGTTGGTTCAGGGGCGCCGTTCGACCCATCGGGTCGGGCGGCGCCCTTTTACTTTGTGCATATTACTTTCAGTTTGGTCTTTATTACTTTTGAGGCGGTGCGGTAGGCGGTCCCCTCTTTCGGGGGCGCGTCGGCCGCGCTATCCCCACAGCCGAGCGGAGTCCCGTCCAAAGGCGATTCCCCCTTTGGGCGAACTGCTCTAAGGTCGCGCGTGGCCGGCGGTCTGGACCCGGCCGAGCTTCTCTCCCCGTCCCGCTGATTCTTGCCGGAACCGATCCATGACGCCGTCGCTGTCGTCCCCGATTTCTCTCCGCACCCACAACCGCGCCGGCGCCTGGTGGCGTGGCGCGCTGTCCCACAGGGCCGCCCGCTGTGCCACCCGATGGGCCGCCTTGTGCGGCATGGCCGCTGTCGTCGTGGCCCCGCTGCTGGCGCCGGTGCCGGCCCAGGCGCAAAGCCGGGACATGCAGGACCTGCTGAACCGCCTCTCCCGGCTGGAAACGGATGTGCAGACCCTGTCGCGCGACGTGTACCGCAATGGCGTGAAGCCCTCCGGCCCCATGAACGGTGCCCCCGGCGGCAACGGCCCGTCGGCCGCCGCCGAGATCGAGGTGCTGAAGCTGCAGATGGAAACCCAGACGCAGCAGCAGACCGGCAAGTATGAGGAGCTGGCCTACCAGGTCAGCCAGATCAAGGAACGGCTGGACAAGCTGTCGGCCGACATCGACCTGCGCCTGCAGAAGCTGGAGGACAAGGCCGGCATCGGCCTTGGGGCGTCTGTGGGGGGCGGCGCTGGGGGCGGTGACGCCGGTGCCCCGCCGACCGACCTCAAGGGCGGCAAGCCGCCGCTGCCGTCCACCGACACCGGTCCCGTGCCGCCGCCGGCCGGCAACAAGGGGGCGGCCAATTCCGCCGCCGGGGCCGACTCCGCCGGCACCCTGCCCGCCGGCCCGGTGCAGGACCAGTACGATTATGCCTTCAACCTGCTGCGCCAGGGCGACGCGCCCAATGCGGAGAAGGCCTTCTCCCAATTCCTGAAGCAGAACCCCGACAGCCCGCTGGCGTCCAACGCCCAGTACTGGCTGGGTGAAACCTTCTATATGCGCGGCAACTACAAGGCCGCCGCCGTGGCGTTCGGCGATGGCTACAAGAAGTACCCGAAGAGCAACAAGGGGGCCGACTACCTGCTGAAGCTGGCGCTGTCCCTGGACGGCCTGGGCGACAAGACCAGCGCCTGCGTGGTGCTGAAGCAGTTGGACGCGGACAAGGATGCCGCCCCCACGCTGAAGCGCCGGGGTGAGGACCAGAAGAGCCGCCTGGGCTGTAAGTAAGTCCGGCGCACCCCGGGGGCGGGGATGGCGACGGCAGGGGGCGGCATGGGCGAGGGCGAGTCGATCCCCCCTGGCGGGGTGGACGGGATGGCCATCGACGATGCGCTGTTCGACCGCCTCATGGCGCCCCTGGGGCCGTTCGAGAACGCCCCCCTTCTGGGCGTGGGGGTTTCCGGCGGCCGCGACAGCCTGGCCCTGACCCTTCTGGCCGACCGCTGGGCCCGCGCCCGTGGTGGCGCGGTCCACGCCCTGACCGTCGATCACGGCTTGCGGCCGGAGTCGGCGGCGGAGGCGGCCCAGGTCGGCCGTTGGCTGGCTGGCCGGGGCATCGCCCACACCATCCTCACCTGGACCGGGCCCAAGCCCGCCAGCGGGTTGCAGGCCGCGGCGCGGCAGGCCCGCTATGACCTGCTGGCCGGCGCCTGCCGGGCCCGGGGCATCCTGCATCTGTGCCTGGCCCATCAGCGCGAGGATCAGGCCGAAACCGTGGCCCTGCGCCGCGCCGGGGGCAGCGGCGCCGACGGCCTAGCCGGCATGGCGGCGGCCCGCGCCCTGGCCGATGTCCGCCTGCTGCGGCCCCTGCTTCCCGTCGGGCGCGCCGACTTGGCCGCCACCTGCCGCGCCTTCGGCCAGCCCTGGATCGACGACCCCTCCAACCTCATGGACCGCTATGCCCGGGTCCGTCTGCGGCGCCAGGGTCTGCCCGTGGCGGCGCTGCTGGCCGACGCGGCGACGGCGGGCCGGGCGCGGGCGGCGCTGGACCGTGCCGTTGCCGATGCCGTCGCCCGCCATGGGCTGCTGGCGCCGGAGGGATACGCGGTCCTGGATGCCGAGGCGCTGTTGGCGGACATGGCCCGGCCGGTGGCCCTGCGCCTGCTGTCCGGCCTGGCGGCGGCGCTGGGCGGGCAGCCGTATCCGGCGTCGCCGCAGGGGGCGGAGCGGTTGCTGGCGGCGCTGCCGGGCCTGTGGCGGGCCGACGCCGGCGCCTTGGCCCTGACCCTGGCGGGCTGCCAGGCGCGGCGCTTGGCCGGTGCCGGACGCCCGCTGCTGTTGTTGCGCCAAGGGGGACGCATGGCGCCCCCCGTTCCCCTGGATGCCATGGGGACGCGATGGGATGGGCGGTTCCAGGCGACAGGGGGCGGCATCGTCCCCGGCCTGACCCTGGGCGCGCTGGGGATGGCCGACGCCCGGCGGATGGCCGCGCTGGATCTGGCGGCGTTGGCCCGGATTCCCAAGGCGGTATGGTCCACCTTGCCGGCGCTGCGCCGGGATGGGGCGCTGGTGGCGGTGCCACATCTGGATTGGACCATGGGGCCGCTTGCCCCGGACGCTGGTCAATCAACCGGCGGGCTGGAGGGGGAGGGGGCCTTGCCCCGGCTGGTGTTCCGCCCGCTGTCGCCCCTGGCACCTCCCCCGTTTTTGCCGTCCGATGAGGGCGGACTAAACGTGATGGCAGTTGTCTCGGACGCGCGCGTCATTATCTAATGGGAACAGTCCCGGTGGGTGGCATACTCATCGGGTGGGCTGCGGCCCCCGCCATTGAAACCGATCATGCGGGTCGGGTGGCAGGGCGCGGTTGTCGAGGAAAGGCTGAGAGACGTGAACAACTTCGGTAAAAATTTGGCGCTGTGGGCGTTTATCGGCGTCTTGCTGTTCGTTCTGTTCAACCTTTTCCAGACCTCCACCAATCGGACGACGCAAACCAGCATCCCCTTCAGCGAACTGCTGGAAGAGGTTGAGCGCGGTACCGTCGCCGACGTGACGATCAAGGGGCCGCAGGTCACCGGCCATTTCCGTGACAACCGCACCTTCTCGACCTACGTGCCGCCGGAGAGCAACCTGGTGAGCCGCCTGGCCGACAAGAACGTGAAGATCACGGCGGTGCCGGATGACAGCGGCAATCCCACGCTGTTCAGCATCATCCTGTCCTGGCTGCCCATGCTGGTCCTGATCGGCGTGTGGATCTTCTTCATGCGCCAGATGCAGTCCGGCGGCGGCAAGGCCATGGGCTTCGGCAAGAGCCGCGCCCGCCTGCTGACCGAGAAGGTGGGCCGTGTCACCTTCGACGACGTGGCCGGCATCGACGAGGCCAAGCAGGAACTGGAAGAGATCGTGGAGTTCCTGAAGGACCCGCAGAAATTCCAGCGCCTGGGCGGCAAGATCCCGAAGGGCGTGCTGCTGGTCGGCCCGCCGGGTACGGGTAAGACGCTGACGGCGCGCGCCGTGGCGGGTGAGGCCAACGTGCCATTCTTCACCATCTCCGGCTCCGACTTCGTGGAAATGTTCGTCGGCGTGGGCGCGTCCCGTGTCCGTGACATGTTCGAGCAGGGCAAGAAGAACGCCCCCTGCATCATCTTCATCGACGAGATCGACGCCGTCGGCCGCCATCGTGGCGCCGGCCTGGGCGGCGGTAATGACGAGCGCGAGCAGACCCTGAACCAGTTGCTGGTTGAGATGGACGGCTTCGAGGCGAACGAGGGCGTCATCCTCATCGCCGCCACCAACCGTCCCGACGTGCTGGACCCGGCGCTGCTGCGCCCCGGCCGCTTCGACCGCCAGGTGGTGGTGCCCAACCCCGACGTTTCGGGCCGTGAGAAGATCCTGAAGGTCCACATGCGCAAGGTGCCGCTGGCCCCCGACGTGGACGCCCGCACCATCGCCCGCGGCACCCCCGGCTTCTCCGGCGCCGACCTGTCCAACCTGGTGAACGAGGCCGCCCTGCTGGCCGCCCGCGCCGGCCGCCGCGTGGTCGGCATGGGCGAGTTCGAGGCCGCCAAGGACAAGGTCATGATGGGCGCCGAGCGCCGGTCCATGGTCATGACCGACCGGGAAAAGAAGCTGACCGCTTATCACGAGGCCGGTCACGCCCTGGTCGGCCTGTTCATGCCGGAAAGCGACCCGCTGCATAAGGTCACCATCGTGCCGCGTGGCCGCGCCCTGGGCGTGACCATGAGCCTGCCGGAGCGGGACAAGTACGCTTATTCCAAGATCGAGCTGGAATCCAAGCTGGCCATGATGTTCGGTGGCCGTGTGGCGGAAGAGCTGATCTTCGGGGCGGAGCAGGTGACCACCGGTGCTGGCAACGACATCCAGCAGGCCACCAACATGGCCCGCCGCATGGTGACCGAATTCGGCATGAGCGCGCGGCTGGGCCGGGTGCGCTACAACGCCAATGAGCAGGAAGTGTTCCTGGGCCATTCGGTGACCCAGCAGCAGAACATTTCCGAAGCGACCTCGCAGCTGATCGATGAGGAAATCCGCCGCATCATCGAGGAGGCCGAGGGCCACGCCCGCCACATCCTGACGGAGCACATGGACGACCTGCACAACGTGTCCAACGCCCTGCTGGAATACGAGACGCTGTCGGGTGACGAGGTTCGCGCCCTGTTGCGGGGCGAGAGCATCGTGCGGCCCGAATCGACCGAGCCGCCCAAGGTGCCGCCGCGCGGCGCCGGCCGGCGCACCTCGGTGCCCACCGCCGGTGGCACCACCAGTGCTGAGCCCGGCCCCTTCACGCCGGAACCGCAGCCCGGGACCTGATCCAGGCTCGACCCCTTCGCAAGACCCCCGGTCGCCCCAGGCGCCCGGGGGTTTTGTTTTTTCTGTAGTGCTCCACCGTAGGGCAGGGCTGCCGCCAGGGCGGGTGACGTCGGCGCGGGTGGGGGACTAGGATCGCGGCGTTGCGTGAGAGGGAATTCATGCCATCCGACCTGCCTTCCGTCCCCTCGGACCCGTGGGCGTCCGGGGCACCCGTTGCCGCCGAAGACGTGTATCTGACACCCGTGGGCCTGTTGTCCGGCTTGCATGCCCCCGATGGCCAGCCGCTGGCGGGTACGGCCCTGTCCTTCACCCAGGTGGAGGTGGCGGTGCGCCGCCCCGGTACCGTCGCCCGTAAAGTGATGGACCTGTACGACTTGGCGGCTTGGGCGATGGCGGCGGGCGTGGTGCCGGCGGTTGAGCAGCGCCTGGCCGCCCTGTCGGCGCCGCGCCCGGCCTTCGCCGGCCTGGACCTCTCCCGCCCCCTGGTCATGGGCATCGTCAACGTCACGCCCGACAGCTTTTCCGACGGCGGTGACTTCGCCGCCGCCGATGCCGCCATCGCCCATGGTCGCGCCCTGATGGAAGCAGGCGCCGACGTCCTGGACATCGGTGGCGAGAGCACCCGCCCCGGCGCCGCTCCGGTATCGCCGGCGGAGGAGGCCGCGCGCGTCGTGCCCGTCATCCGCGCGCTGGCGGCGGCGGGGGCGGTCGTCTCCGTCGATACCCGCCACGCCCCGGTCATGGCGGCGGCGCTGGACGCCGGCGCCCATATCATCAACGACATCAGCGCGCTGGAGGGCGACCCCGACAGCCTGGCCCTGGTGGCGGCGCGCGGCTGTCCGGTCGTGCTCATGCACATGCAGGGTGACCCCCGCACCATGCAGCTGGAGCCGCGCTACGCCGACGCCGCCCTGGATGTGATGGATTACCTGATGGCGCGGGTGCAGGCGTGCGTGGCCGCCGGCATCCCGCGCGGGCGCATCGCCGTCGATCCCGGCATCGGCTTCGGCAAGACGGTGGCGCATAATCTGGACATTCTGCGCCACACGGCGCTCTATCATGGCACCGGCTGCGCCCTGCTGGTGGGCCTGTCGCGCAAGCGTTTCCTGGCGGCTTTGTCGCGGGGGGAGGCGCCCAAGGATCGGCTGGCCGGGTCGCTGGCCGGCGGCCTTGCCTGCCTGGACCGGGGCGCGCATATCCTGCGGGTGCACGATGTGGCGGAGACGATGCAGGCGCGGGCCCTGTGGCAGGCGCTGCATGGTCGGTGAGACGATTGAAGGCCGGCGACGGCCGGCCCCGGAGCGAGTACCGCAGGGCGGAGCGAGGAAGCCAAGCCGCCGGATGGTGGCGCCCGGCGTTTGAGGGGGTCTTTTGGCGGTTACGGCAAAAGACCATGTGAGACAAGAATCGATGGCGTGAAAGACGATGGCGCGTAAACTCTTCGGTACCGATGGCATCCGGGGCACGGCCAATACCGAGCCCATGACGGCGGAAACGGCCCTGAAGGTGGCCATGGCGGCCGCCTTGCAGTTCCGGCGCGGCAATCACCGCCACCTGGTGGTCATCGGCAAGGACACCCGCCTGTCGGGCTATATGCTGGAACCGGCGCTGGTGGCCGGATTCGTCTCCATGGGCATGGACGTCACCCTGGTGGGCCCCATGCCCACGCCGGCGGTGGCCATGCTGACGCGCTCCTTGCGCGCCGACATGGGCGTCATGATCTCCGCCTCGCACAATCCCTTTTACGATAACGGCATCAAGCTGTTCGGGCCGGATGGCTACAAGCTGTCGGACGAGGTCGAGGCCGCCATCGAGGCACGCATGGTGGAGGGCTTCGCCGGTGACCTGGCCGGGGCCAAGGACCTGGGCCGCGCCCAGCGCCTGGATGACGCCATCGGCCGCTATATCGAGCAGGCGAAGGCCACCTTCCCGCGTGGCCTGCGCCTGGACGGACTTAAGATCGTGGTCGATTGCGCCAACGGCGCCGCCTACAAGGTGGCGCCCAAGGTGCTGTGGGAACTGGGGGCCGAGGTCATCCCGGTCGCTGTCGCCCCCGATGGCTTCAACATCAACAAGGACTGCGGCGCCACGGCGCCCAAGGCGATGCGGGACGCCGTGGTGGCCCACGGCGCCCACTTGGGCATCGCCCTGGACGGCGATGCCGACCGCCTGATCCTGGCGGACGAGACCGGCACCCAGATCGACGGCGACCAGGTCATGGCCCTGATCGGCTGCGCCAGCGCCGACGCCGGCACCCTGCGCGGCGGCGGCGTCGTGGCGACGGTCATGTCCAACCTGGGCCTGGAACTGCACCTGAAGGGCAGGGGCCTGAGCCTGGCCCGCACCCCCGTCGGCGACCGTTACGTGGTGGAGCATATGCGCGAGCATGGCTTCAACGTGGGTGGCGAACAGTCCGGCCACATCGTCCTGTCCGATCACGGCACCACGGGCGATGGCCTGGTGGCGGCCCTGCAGGTGCTGGCGGTCATCCAGCAGTCGGGCAAGCCGGCGTCGGAGGTGTTGCGCGTCTTCCAGGCGCTGCCCCAGGTGCTGAAGAACGTGCGTTTCGATCCGGCCGGTGGGGCCACCCCCCTGGCCGCGGCCAGCGTCCAGGACGCCATCCGCGCCGGCGAGGCGCGGCTGGGCGCCACCGGCCGGGTGCTGATCCGCAAGTCGGGCACGGAACCCCTGATCCGCGTCATGGCCGAGGGCGACGACCAGGGCCTGGTGACGGCGGTGGTGGACGACATCGTCGCCGCCATCAAGGACGTGGCGCCCGCGCCCGCCGCCAAGGTGGCGGAATAACGCCATGCGCGGCCGTGTCCTGATCGTCGCCGGGTCCGACAGCGGCGGCGGTGCCGGTATCCAGGCGGACATCAAGTCGGTCACGGCCCTGGGCGGGTATGCCATGACGGCGGTTTCCGCCCTGACGGCGCAGGACACCCATGGTGTCCGGTCCGTCATGCCCGTCCCGCCGGACTTCATCGCCCTGCAGATGCGGTTGTGCCTGGCCGACATCGGCGCCGACGCGGTGAAGACCGGCATGCTGGCGTCGGCGGAGGTCATCGAGGCGGTGGCCGAGGTGCTGAGCGAGGTGGGCGTGCCCGCCCTGGTGGTCGATCCGGTCATGGCGGCCAAGGGCGGCCAGCGCCTGCTGGAGGATCGCGCCCTGTCGGTGGCCATCGAGCGCCTGTTGCCCATCACCACCCTGCTGACCCCCAACACGGTGGAGGCCGCCGCCCTGACCGGCCTGCCCCTGGAAAGTTTCGAGGGCGACAGCCTGGACGGCATGCGCCGGGCGGCCGAGCGCCTGCTGGAGTTCGGTGCCCATGCCGTGCTGGTCAAGGGCGGCCATCGCGCCGGCCCCGTGGTGACCGACCTGCTGGTGACGCGGGGTGGGGAGCACAGCTACACCGCCCCCCGCCGGGAGACGGTCCACACCCATGGCACCGGCTGCACCCTGGCCTCCGCCATCGCCTGCGGCCTGGCCCAGGGCCTGGAGATGCCTAAGGCGGTGGAAAGGGCGCACGCCTACGTGCAGGAGGCCATCCGCACCGCCCCCGGCTTCGGCGGCGGCCACGGCCCCCTGAACCACGCGCACACCGTTCGGCCGTTTCCGTAAGGCACTGTCAGACGAAACTCTCGCCCATGGCCGCCGGCTCCGCCAGCAGGGCGGCCACCGTGCGCAGGCCCTGGTCCAGCAAGTCCGTCCGCTCCACCCCGCCGATGCAGACGCGCACGGCATGCGGCGTGTCGCCCCGGGCCACGGCGAAGGCGTCGGCGGGCGTGACGCGCACCCCGCGGCTCAACAGGGCGCGGGCGAAATCCTCCCGCCGCCAGGGTTCGGGCAGGCTCAGCCACAGGTGGGGGCAGGCGGGGTCGGAGGTGGCGCCGGGCAGCAGGCGGCGCGCCTGGGCCTGGCGGTCCGCCACCAGGGTCCGCCGCTGGGTGGCACTTTCCAGGGCCGCGCCGGACAGGATGAATTCCGCCGCCAATTCCGCTCCCAGCGGGTTGACGCCCAGCAAGGTGGCGCGCAGCAGGGTGCGCACCCGGTCTATCAGGGGCGGGGGGCACAGCAGGAAGCCGGTGCGCAGGCCGGGCATCAGGTTCTTCGACAGGCTGGTCAGGAACAGCACCCGTTCCGGGTCCAGCGCCGCCAGGGGCGGCAGATCCGGGCCATCGGCCAGGAATCCGTAGACATCATCCTCCACCACCCGGATGCCGGCGCGGCGGCAGGCGGCCATCACCGCGCGCCGGCGCTCCGCCCCTTGCGTCACCGTGGTGGGGTTGTGCAGCCGGGGCATGCAGTAGAGGGCGTGGGCGCCGTGCGCGTCCGCCGCCTGTTCCAGCGCGTCAGGCAGCAGCCCCTCGCCATCCATGGCCACCGGCACCAGCCGCAGGTCCAGCAGGCCCGCCAACGGCTTCACCGCCGGATAGGACAACTGCTCCACCAGCAGGCTGTCGCCCGGCCGGGTGATGGCGGCCAGGGCCAGGTGCATGGCGTTCTGCCCCCCGGCGGTGGGCAGGACACGGGACGGATCGACGGTCAGCCCGGTGGTCTGCTCGATCCACAGGGCGGCCGCCTGGCGATGCCGGGCGCTGCCATTCACCGGCGGATACTGCATCAGGCCCGACAGATCGTTGCGCTCCGCCAGCGAGGCCAAGGCCTGGCGCAAGCGGTCCTCGTTGGGGTGTTGGGTCAGGGCGTTCACCGACAGGTCGATGATGCCGCTGTCGTCCCCCGGCACCTCCGCCGGGCGGGGGTCGCGCACGAAGGTACCGCGCCCCACCTCGCCGCCGATCAGGCCGCCGCGCTCCGCCTCCGCATAGGCGCGGGTGACGGTGCCCACGGTCACGCCCAGGCGCCAGGCCAGGTCGCGGTGGGTGGGCAGCTTGGCGCCGATGGGCAGCGCGCCGCTGTCGATGTCGTCCCGCAAGGCGGCGGCGATGGCGCGGTAGCGCGGCCCGGGACGCTGGCTGATGTCGGGCAGCCAGCGCGGCTGTTTCTCCGTCATTGTCATGGCGACAATATCCGCATTGATGGGACAATGTCCCTGTTCTATTCCGGGATTGTGCCTATTGTCACCTGCCTTCCTCGGGAGACAGGCTCATCCCCAGCAGCGGAGTGTCATCGCCATGCGCCTGCCCATCTATCAGATCGACGCCTTCACCAGCGCCGTGTTCAGCGGCAACCCCGCGGCGGTGGTGCCCCTGGACGCCTGGCTGCCGGAAGCGCGGATGCAGGCCATCGCGGCGGAGAACAACCTGTCGGAAACCGCCTTCGTCGTGCCGCCGGGGGACACCGACGGGGGGGCCTGGGGCTTGCGCTGGTTCACGCCCGAGGTGGAGGTCGATCTGTGCGGCCATGCCACCCTGGCGACGGCGCACCTGATCATGAACATCCTGCAGCCCGGGACGGATCGGGTGGTGTTCAGCACCCAGAAGGCGGGCCTGCTGACCGTGACGCGGGAGGGGGGGCGGTTGACCCTGGACTTCCCCACCCGGGCGCCGGGGGCGCCGGACACGGTTCATCCCGGCCTGGTGACCGCCCTGGGCGGCCCGGCGCCCACCGCCATCCTGGCCGCGCGCGACTATCTGGTGGTCTATGACCATGCCGCCGACGTGCGGGCGCTGACGCCGGATGCGGCTGGGCTCATGGACATCGACCGTTTCGCGGTGATCGTCACGGCCCCCGGCGACGAACCGGGCGTGGACTTCGTCTCCCGCTTCTTCGCCCCGGCCAAGGGGGTGCTGGAAGATCCGGTCACCGGTTCCGCCCACTGCACCCTGATCCCCTATTGGGCGGACCGCTTGGGTGTCGACCGCCTGAGCGCCCGGCAGGTGTCGCGCCGGGGTGGGGAACTGGGCTGTCGGCTGGCGGGCGACCGCGTGCATATCAGCGGTGACGCGGTCCTGTTTCTGGAAGGACACATCCACATCTGACGACCTGCCCGGCTGCCGGCGCCGGCCCACCGCTGCGCGCCGGTGGGCCTATGCCGTTCAGCCGATTGATCCCGACACTCCCTTTTGGGGAGGATGCGCCCCTGCCCCGGAGTCGGAAGGGGTATGACACCGGTTGGTCTGCCCCCTTCCGGCGAGTCGCCCCCTTCCGCTCTGGGCAAGTCCAACCCGGGGTAGCGTCAGCCGGTGATTTACCCTGGTATGCCGCTCCCGGAAGTGGTGGTTGCGGACATTACCGTTTACCCGGCCCGTTGGATGCGGGATGATGGACCACGCAGTCATAAAATGGGGCGTTTAAGCTGTATTAATCATACGGCCGCGCCCCGCTATTGGTCGGAGCCAGGGTCCCAGTGGAGAGGCAACAGCATCTGGTCGGAACGGTGAAAACCGCGTTCGAGCTGCACAGCCTGCACAATGACCAGTGGCTTCTGGTCAAGGAAGGGCCCGACTTGCGGCAGATCGAGCCGGCCGCCGCCCTGCTCATCGACCGCAAGGAGGTCGACGGCGTGCGTATCGTCCGCCGCCGTGACTATCTGGACCACGACTTTAAAAGCCATATCACGGTGCGCAAGCGCCTGCGCCCCGGCGTGGCGGAGACGGATCCGCTGCAGATCGCCAACCCCGGCCGCGACGCCTCCTGGTGCGACAAGCCGGAGGACTTCACCGGGGACATCCAGCGCCAAGTCATCCGAGGCCTGTTCGCCCGCTATCTCGATGAGAACCGGCTGACCCC
This sequence comes from Nitrospirillum goiasense, assembly GCF_034427435.1. NCBI lineage: Bacteria > Pseudomonadati > Pseudomonadota > Alphaproteobacteria > Rhodospirillales > Azospirillaceae > Nitrospirillum > Nitrospirillum goiasense. The sequence goes on from NZ_JAXQNP010000002.1 coordinate 1,732,018, forward strand.
GCTGGAGGTGCTGTACTACGAGGTGGCCGCGCGGGCGCTGGACAATGCCGGCACCCTGGTGCAGGGCGCCCTGCAACGCCTGGCCAGCCAACAGGTGCGCGGCAGCCAGCAGACCGCCGTGTCGCGCATGAAGGAACTGATGGCCATGGTGGATGACGGTCTCAGCCGTCTGGTGGCCAAGTCCAAGGGCAATCCGGTGCCACCGCTGGCGCCGGGCGGTCTTAAGGCGCTGTCGGAAAAGCTGGCCGCTGGCGGGGCCGACCCCATTCCCGGGCTGTACCGCGCCACCGCCGCCTATCTGGCGGGCACCAAGACCTGGATGGAAAAGCTGGACCGGTTGTTCCGGCTGTTCACCCCCGACCTAACCGTGCGCGAGATGCGCATCATCGACAGCATCGCGGCGGAGATCATGGGGTCGTCCCTGGCGCTGCGCGAACTGGTGGGGAAGGAGGCGGACCGCATCGAACTGGTGCTGAACGCCATCAACCTCTATGTCGGCAAGTTGGGCAAGGTGGACATGGACGCCGGCGGCAGCCACCCGCCGGGCGTCATCGCCCTGTCCGAACTGCTGGCCCAGGGCGTGCTGCCCCGGACACTGGCGGAGCTGCGCCTGGGCCTGCTGCGCCACCTGCACGCGCGCCTGCCGTTCCATGGCGAGCGGCACATCCAGGATGAGTTGCGCGCCCTGGTCCGCATCCAGGACCATCTCAAGGTCACGGCGCCGTCCCTGGTGAACGATGAGGAAATCCAGGAAGCGATCGCGCTGCGCGCCGACAAGCTGATCCAGCCCGAGGCCATGGCCGACGTCATGGCCATGGCCCGGGGCACCTACGCCAAGATCAACCTGGTGCTGAGCCTGGTGAACATGGCCCCCGGGCGACAGGCCCGGGCCAAGCTGGCGCCGTATTTGCGCTCACTCATCGTGCCCGACGACATCGTCTGGGACATGGGCTGCCAGAACCGGCGCATGGACATCATCCCACCCTTGAGCGAATTGGCCGACCGCATCCAGAACGCCGGTCTGCCGGACGCCTCGAAGCGCGAAATCCTGGACATCCTGGACAGCGCCTTGTTCGAGACGGTGCGGACGGACATTGTCGGCAACCAGGCCATGGGTTTCGCCGACCGCATGCTGGCCCTCATCAACACCTGCGGCGGCTTGCCGGAGGGCAGGGCCCGCACCTTCGCCAGCGACACGCTGACCACGGCCTTGCGCCGGCCGGAGTTCATCCTGAACTACCTGGAACAATTCGACAGCGCGACCGAACGTCGGGATAACTATTTCAAGCTGTGCGAGGCCCTGGCCGCCAGCCGTCTGGTGCCCCCCGCCTTGATCCCCCACGCGGCGGCTTGATTTTATCGTTCCCTCAGGTGCCGGGCGCCGCCATCCGGCGGCTTGGCTGATCCTCCCTTTTCAGTCCACTGCGTTCCCCGAAAAGGTCCGGCGGACGCGGTCGCGTCCTACAGCGACATGAGCACATCGCATGCCGCTGGTACGGAAGTGGCTCGCGTCGCCTTATCCGAAAGGATGTTTCGCGGTGCATTCCGGCATGGCAGCAATGTGTCGTCGCCATGCCGTCATGATTGACGTTCTTGCGCGGCGCCCATAAGGTCCGCAGCGGGACACGCCTCCCCAACGAGGCGCAACTATTCTGCAAGGAATAGCATCATGACCGTACCGCCGAAGCCCGAGAGCCGGCCGTCGAATCCGAATTTCTCCTCTGGTCCCTGTGCCAAGCGTCCGGGTTGGACGCTGGAAGCCTTGAAGGGCGCCCTGGTGGGCCGCTCGCACCGGTCCAAGCCCGGCAAGGCCAAGCTGCAAGAGGTCATCGACCGCAGCCGCGCCCTTCTGAACATCCCGGCTGATTACCGCATCGGTATCGTCCCGGCTTCCGACACCGGCGCCGTGGAAATGGCCCTGTGGTCCCTGTTGGGCGCCCGTGGCGTCGACATGGTCGCCTGGGAAAGCTTCGGCAAGGATTGGGTGACCGACGTCGTGAAGCAGCTGAAGCTGGCCGACGCCCGCACCTTCACCGCCGGTTACGGCAAGCTGCCCGACCTGGCGCAGGTCGATTTCAAGAACGACGTGGTCTTCACCTGGAACGGCACCACCTCCGGCGTGCGCGTGCCCGATGGTGAGTGGATCGCGGCCGACCGCGAAGGCCTGACCATCTGCGACGCCACCTCCGCCGCGTTCGCCATGGACCTGCCCTGGGACAAGCTGGATGTGGTCACCTGGTCCTGGCAGAAGGTGCTGGGCGGTGAGGCGGCCCACGGCATGCTGGTGCTGAGCCCCCGCGCCGTCGCCCGCCTGGAAAGCTACAAGCCGGCTTGGCCGCTGCCCAAGATCTTCCGCATGACCAAGGACGGCAAGATCGTCGAAGGCATCTTCAAGGGCGAGACCATCAACACCCCCTCCATGCTGGCGGTGGAAGATGCCCTGGACGGCCTGCGTTGGGCCGAGTCCGTAGGCGGCTTGAAGGGCTTGATCGAGCGCTCCGAAAGCAACCTGGCCGCCGTGGCCGATTGGGTCGCCGCCGGCACCACCGCGGCCTTCCTGGCCGAGGTGCCCGCCACCCGCTCCTGCACCTCCATCTGCCTGAAGTTCGCCGACCCGAAGCTGGCCGGCCAGACGCCCGAAGTCCAGGCGGAGGTGGCGAAGAAGGTGGCGTCCCTGCTGGAAAAGGAAGGCGTGGCGCTGGACGCCGGCGCCTACCGCGACGCCCCCCGGGCCTGCGCATTTGGGGCGGCGCCACGGTGGAGCGGTCGGACATCCAGGCGCTGCTGCCCTGGATCGACTGGGCCTATGCCACGGTCGCGGCCGAACTGGTCGCCTGAACCCGCGCCTTTAGCGTCTTACACGCCTATTCCCGAGACATAACGGCCTGGCGCCGCCATGCACCTGGACTCCGTCCAGCGGCGGCGCCGGCCCATCCTCTAGAAGGATCAGAGAGCCATGCCCAAGGTTCTTATTTCGGACAGCCTGAGCCCCCGCGCCGTCGAGATTTTCAAGGAGCGCGGTGTCGAGGTCGACGTCATCACCGGCCTGAAGCCCGATGAGCTGAAGGCCATCATCGGCAAGTACGATGGCCTGGCCATCCGCTCGTCTACCAAGGTCACCAAGGAAGTCCTGGCCGTCGCCACCAACCTGAAGGTGGTCGGGCGCGCCGGCATCGGTGTCGACAACGTGGACGTGCCCGCCGCCACCGCCAGCGGCGTGGTGGTCATGAACACCCCGTTCGGCAATTCCATCACCACCGCCGAGCACGCCATCGCCATGATGTTCGCGCTGGCCCGTGAAATCCCGGCCGCCAACACCTCCACCCACGCCGGCAAGTGGGAAAAGAACCGCTTCATGGGTGTGGAGCTGTACGGCAAGACCCTGGGCGTCATCGGTTGCGGCAACATCGGCTCCATCGTCGCCGACCGCGCCGTGGGCCTGAAGATGCGCGTCGTCGCGTTCGACCCCTTCCTGTCGGCCGAGCGCGCCCAGGACCTGGGCGTGGAGAAGGTGGAGCTGGATGAGCTGCTGCGCCGCGCCGACTTCATCACCCTGCACACGCCGCTGACCGACGCCACCCGCAACGTCCTGGACGCCAAGGCCCTGGCCAAGACCAAGCCGGGCGTGCGCATCATCAACTGCGCCCGCGGCGGCCTGATCGTCGAGGCCGACCTGAAGGCGGCGCTGGACAGCGGCCATGTCGCCGGCGCCGCCCTGGACGTGTTCGCCGAGGAGCCGGCCAAGGAAAGCATCCTGTTCGGCAACGAGAAGATCATCTGCACGCCGCACCTGGGCGCCTCCACCACCGAGGCGCAGGAGAACGTGGCCCTGCAGGTGGCCGAGCAGATGTCCGACTTCCTGGTGACCGGCGCCGTGGTCAACGCGCTGAACATGCCGTCGGTCTCCGCCGAGGACGCGCCCAAGCTGAAGCCCTACATGAAGCTGGCCGAGCAGTTGGGCGGCTTCGCCGGCCAGATCACCGAGACCGGCCTGAAGTCGGTGACGGTGGAGTATGAGGGCCAGGTCGCCGACCTGAACACCCGTCCGCTGACCGCCATCGTGCTCATGGGCCTGCTGTCGCCGCTGCTGGCGTCGGTCAACATGGTCAACGCCCCCGTGATCGCCCGCGAGCGGGACATCAAGGTGGCGGAAACCAAGCGGGAGGAGGCCGCCGACTACCAGACGCTGATTCGCGTGGTGGTGCAGACCGAGCGCGCGACCCGCACCGTGGCCGGCACGCTCTTCGGCGGTGAGAAGCCCCGCATCGTGCAGATCGAGGAAGTGCCGGTCGAAGCGGAACTGAGCGAGCACATGCTGTTCATCCGCAACGAGGACAAGCCCGGTTTCATCGGCAAGCTGGGCACCACCCTGGGCGATGCCGGCGTGAACATCGCCACCTTCCACCTGGGCCGCACCGAGGCCGGCGCCAACGCCATCGCGCTGGTGTCCGTGGACCAGGAGGTCAACGACGCCCTGCTGGAACGCATCCAGGGCCTGCCCAGCGTGGTGCGCGCCAAGGCGCTGCGTTTCCAGGCCTAAGGCCCCGCTGACGGGACTATGGAAAGCCGCCCCGGGGAACTGACCCTGGGGCGGCTTTTCTTATGGCCTGGTCGTCCACTCCTTGATCATTCCGGTTCCGAACCAAATAAATCGGACCATATGCATATGGTCCGATTTTGTGCGTCCCGGCCCCTGTTCTTCTGTGGTATTAGAAAGCACCGGGTTGGCCGTCCCGGCAGGGACCCCCGGCCACCGTTCAGCGACACTCATTCAACCCTAGGTGCCATCGATGAGCTCCACGCCCACCAGTCTGTCGAAGACCGAGTTGTCCTCCGCCCTCCAGGAAATCAGCCGGGAACTGGAAGGCCTGCGCGCCGAGATCGAGAAGGTGGGCACCGTCGCCCAGCAGATTGACGCCATCGCCAAGCAGACCAATCTGTTGGCGCTGAACGCCACCATCGAGGCGGCCCGCGCGGGTGAGGCCGGCAAGGGCTTCGCCGTCGTGGCCGGCGAGGTGAAGAACCTGTCGGGCCAGACCGCCGCCGCCACCGCGGAAATCTCCGCCGTGCTGCAGAGCCTGACCAAGCGCACCCAGCACCTGGGCCAGCTGGTGGAGCGGGCGATCACCTCCGCCTGACAAGGTTAAGAGCGACCTGGAAAGAGTCGCCCTGTATTCACAGGCCCGCGCCCGGAGATGGTCCCCAGGCGCGGGCCTGTTTCTTTTCCGGCCAAGGATGATTTCTCGGCCGCACCCTTTGCCGGGTTGCCTGAACGCGCGGCCAACAATTCTGGATAAGGCCTGTCCGGCCGCTTTCCCTTGTTGGCAACCTTGACGGTTTATGACTTATTCTTATGGGGTAGATGGGGCGGTCGAGAGGACCGGCGCCCTGGCCCCTTGGCCAGCCCACTCACAGATGGCGGGAGAGTACGTGCTGTTCGCGGAGGGACCCCAGGCTGCCGGCCAGCTCGCCCAGCAGGCGATGGATCGCATGCGCGCCGAGGCTGTGGCCCCGCATCCCCACAACTTCACCGTCTGGTACGCCTATTACAGCGGCCGCTATCCGGACCTGACCCGCGCCGTCGACATCATCGCCAGCAACGGCCTGCCCTTCACGGAGGCGCGGTGCGGCGACCTGTACCACAAGTTCTTCGCCGCCGATGGCGAACTCCAGGCCATGCAGGAGATCGGGGACAAGCTGACCGAGGCCCTGGCCGGCATCGCCACCACCCTGTCCTCCGCCGGCAATGACGCCGGCAATTTCGGCGCGGCGCTCAAGACGTTCCAAGGCCAGGCCGAGCTGTCGGACACGCTGGCCCAGTTGCGCGGCATCATCCGCGTCATGACGGAGCAGGCGCAGCGCGTCGCCGTGCGCAACCAGTTCCTGCAAACCCAGCTGACCGACAGCGCGCACCAGCTGGAGAACATGCGCCGCGACCTGGACACCGTCCGGCGCGAGGCCATGACCGACGCGCTGACGGAGCTTGCCAACCGCAAGCAGTTCGACCAGGCCCTGCGCGAGGCCGCCGCCGCCGCCATGGAGGATGGGCGCCCCCTGTGCCTGCTGATGATCGACATCGACTTCTTTAAGAAGTTCAACGACAACCATGGCCATGTCGTGGGCGACCAGGTGCTGAAGCTGGTGGGCCGCACCCTGAAGGACTCGGTGCGCGGCCGGGACACCGCGGCCCGGTTCGGCGGCGAGGAATTCGCCATCGTCATGCCGGAATGCACCCTAGACGAGGCGCTGGCCTTCGCCGAGCAGACCCGGGCCACCATCGCCAACCGCCGCATCGTCAAGCGCACGTCCGGCGCGCCCATCGGCAATATCACCCTGTCCGTGGGCGTCGCCTTATATGAGCTGGGCGAGTCGCTGGGCCGTTTCATCCAGCGCGCGGATGAGGCGCTCTACGTGGCCAAGCATGAAGGCCGCAACCAGGTGCGGGCGCATGTCCACGCGGGCGAGGCGGCGTTTGTCTGAGGGGCCGGCTAGACAGCCAGCCGGTATGGCGCTTTAGGCGCGGCGCCGCACCCTTACCACTTGCGCTCGGTCTTCATGCCGCCGGCGTTGATGGCGTCCAGGAAGGCGCTGCCGGTGGACTTGCGGTCGCGGGTGGCGCGCAGCGTGCCGGGCGACCGGGTGGTGGTCACCACCTTGACGGCCGCCTCCGTCGCGTCCGTCTGGATTTGCCGGCGCACGTCGGGCTCCAGCGACTCGAACGCCTCCCGGGCGAAGACCAGCGCGTTTTCCGACCGGGTTTCCAGAACCTGGCGCAAGGCGTTGGCCGCCATGAGGCATTCCAGCCGCTCCGGCCCGGACAGGTCGTCCAGGACGTCGGCCAGGATGCCGATCGCTTGCAGCGTCTTGGTATCGTTCAAGCGCAGGTTCATCGGTTCACTCCCCGCTTCGCCGGCCGCCGCCCATACAGCATGGGCCGGACGAAGGGCTTCATCACGTCGACCCTCATCTTTCCACCATATGAACCACTTGTGCAACGGGATAGGTGCTCTGGCTTTCGCCGGGGCGTTCTTCCGGCGGGTGGGTCCAGCGGATGGGGTAGCCTGCCCGATGGCGCTTAAGCGGGGGGCAGACGCGGGCGGCGCGTGTGCTATATATGTTCCCATCATGACCGATCTGTTTTCCCGTCTGGACCCGCCAGCACCGCCCAAGCCCGCCCAGCCTGAAAAGGACGGGCGCCAGGCGGGCGCACCCCTTGCCGCGCCCACCGCCACCGCCCCGCGCCCGGCGCCAGCGCCGCCCCCGCCGCCGCCGCCCGGCTGGTCCCCCGCCTATCTCGATGCGTTGAACCCGGCGCAGCGCGAGGCGGTGGAAGCGCTGGACGGCCCCGTCCTGGTGCTGGCCGGCGCCGGCACGGGCAAGACCCGGGCGCTGACCACCCGCCTGGCCCATCTGCTGATGACCCGGCGCGTCAGCCCCTGGAACATCCTGGCCGTCACCTTCACCAACAAGGCGGCGCGCGAAATGCGCGAGCGCGTGGGCGCGCTGGTCGGGGGCGATACCGAGGGCTGGTGGATGGGCACCTTCCACGCCCTGGCCGCCCGCATCCTGCGCCGCCATGCCGAGCTGGTGGGACTGACCTCCAGCTTCACCATCCTGGACACCGACGACCAGTTGCGCCTGCTGAAGCAGCTGATGGAGGCGGAGGGGGTGGACGCCAAGAAGTGGCCGGCCCGCCTGCTGCTGTCGGTCATCGAGCGGTGGAAGGACCGGGCCCTGCCGCCCGACCGCCTGCGCCCCGAGGACGCGGGCGAGGCCGCCGGCGGCAAGGTGCTGACCCTGTACCGCCAATACCAGGAACGCCTGCGCACGCTGAACGCCTGCGACTTCGGCGACCTGCTGATGCACAACATCACCCTGTTCCAGGCCCATTCGGACGTGCTGGCGGATTATCATCGCCGCTTCCGCTACATCCTGGTGGACGAGTACCAGGACACCAACGTGGCGCAGTATTTGTGGCTGCGCCTGTTGGCCCAGGCGCATCACAACATCTGCTGCGTCGGTGACGACGACCAGTCCATCTATGGCTGGCGCGGGGCGGAGGTGGGCAACATCCTGCGGTTCGAGCAGGACTTTCCCGGCGCCAAGGTCATCCGCCTGGAACAGAACTACCGCTCCACCGGGCATATCCTGGGGGCCGCCGCCGGCGTTATCGCCCACAACCAGGGCCGCCTGGGCAAGACGCTGTGGACCGAGGCCGAGGGCGGGGAGAAGGTGCGCCTGCGCGGCCTGTGGGACGCCGACAGCGAGGCGCGCTGGGTGGGTGACGAGGTGGAGGCGCTGCAGCGCAAGGGCATGAGCCTGGATCAGATGGCCGTGCTGGTGCGCGCCGGCTTCCAGACCCGTGAGTTCGAAGAGCGTTTCATCACCCTGGGCCTGCCCTATCGCGTGGTGGGCGGCCAGCGCTTCTATGAGCGCCTGGAAATCCGCGACGCCATGGCCTATCTGCGCGTGGTCGCGCAGCCAGCGGACGATCTGGCGTTCGAGCGCATCATCAACACGCCCAAGCGCGGCATCGGCCCCGCCACCATCCAGCAGCTATACCAGACCAGCCGCGCCCTGGGCGTGCCGCTGCTGGAGGCGACTTGGCGCCTGACCGAGACGGATGAGCTGAAGCCCAAGGTGCGCGGCACCCTGCGCGGCCTGGTGGAGGACTTCGCCCGCTGGCGGGCGCAGATGGACACCGTGCGCCACACCGACCTGGCCCAAGCCATCCTGGATGAGAGCGGCTACACCCGCATGTGGCAGGAGGACAAGACGCCGGAGGCGCCGGGCCGCCTGGAAAACCTCAAGGAACTCGTCAACGCCATGGGCGAGTTCGAGAACCTGCTGGGCTTCCTGGAGCATGTCAGCCTGGTGATGGAGAACGCGGAGACGGTGGATTCCGCCCAGGTCTCGCTCATGACCCTGCACGGCGCCAAGGGGCTGGAGTTCAACGTGGTCTTCCTGCCGGGGTGGGAGGAGGGGGTGTTCCCTAGCCAGCGCACCCTGGATGAGAACGGCATCGCGGGGCTGGAGGAGGAGCGGCGTCTGGCCTATGTCGGCATCACCCGGGGCCGCAAGCGCGTCTATATAAGCCACGCCGCCAACCGCCGCATCCATGGCACCTGGTCCACCAGCCTGCCGTCCCGCTTCATCGGCGAACTGCCTGAGGAGCACATCACGGTGGAGAACGACCCCGGGCTCACCTCCGGGCATTGGGGGGCGGGGATGGGCGGCACCGATGGCGGCTACAGCCGGGGCGGCTCGTCCTGGGGGGGCCGCAGCGACAGTTTCAGCGACAGCTTCAACCGGATGGGCCGCCAGGCGCCGGCGGGCAACCGCACCAGCCGCCTGATCGAAGGCACGGCCCTGGACGTCACCCCCCGTGCCCGCCCGGACGCGCCTTTCCGCCCCGGCGCCCGCGTCTTCCACCAGAAGTTCGGCTATGGCGTGGTGAAGGCGGTGGAAAACGACAAGCTGGAGATCTACTTCGAACACTCCGGCACGAAGAAGGTCATGGACAGCTTCGTCGTGCCGGCGGATCAGGCGGGGAAATAGGGAGTTCTATTGTCCCCCCAGGCGCCAGGCGCCAGGCGCCGGCATCCGCCGGCTTGGCGTCCTCAAGCCCGCTCGAAAGTTCCCGTCAGGGCGCCCCAGGCCAGCACGGTCTGGGGCGTTAGGGCCGCCAGCAGGTCGCCCAGGCTGGGCAGTTCCGGCAGGGCCAGCGGGTGTTCCAGGGCCAGCAGCTGGAAGACATAGCGGTGGGGGCCATGGCCGCGCAGGGGCCTGGGGCCGGCATAGCCCACGCGGCCGAACAGGCCGCGGCCCAGGGTGACGCCGTTGCCCACGCGGGGGCACAGCTCACCCTCGTCAAAGGTTTTGCGCGTCGGTGCGATGCCGGTGGCCAGCAGATGGGTGACCGGCCGGGGCAGGGGCGCGTCCGGGTCCTGGATTACCAGCACCAGCGCCGCCGTGCCGGCCGGCGCCCCCGTCCAGCTCAAGGCGGGCGACAGGTTGTCGCCCAGGCCGCCGCCGGCATGCCGCAGGGGGATGGCGCCGCCCTGGGCGAAGGCCGGGCTGCTCAGGCGCAGGGTGGCCGGCGCATCTTTGACATGGGCGTGGTTGATGACCAGGCGTCCATCGCCGGCGCGCACGCCGCGCAGCAGACGCCCCAGCCAATGGCCCTGGTCGGTGGGAACGCCATGGGAGGTCTGGCCGGATGGCAAGAACTGGAGGTCGAGATGCTGGGGGATCAGGGGCAGGCGGCTATCCAGGGTGGTCCTCATGCGGCTCCTCCCGCTGAAGGTCGGCCCGCTGAAGGCCGGACGGCCCCCCTTCCTGTCGTCGCTATCGCGGAACGTGACGGCGGCGGTGGCCCGTGTTATGCGAGGATGGTCTCGCATAACGGATAGTTGAGGATGTCCTCGCAAAAGTCAACATCCACTGATACGGACGCGACCGGGGCCACCGATGCCGGCCGCGCGCCCAAGCGCGCGCGGGGGCGGATGCGCGTGGCGGCGCTGCTGGACGCGGCCACCCTGGTGTTCGCGGAAAAGGGCTATGACGCCGCCACGATGACGGAGATCGCGGCCCGCTCCAGCACGGCCATCGGATCCCTCTACCGCTTCTTCCCATCCAAGGAGGCCTTGGCGGAGGGGTTGCTGCACCGCTATGGCGAGCGGGCGGGGGCCGGCCTGGACGCCATCGCCGCCCGGGCGTCCGATATGACGGCGGCCCAGATGGCGGATGCGCTGCTGGATCTGATGATGGCGCTGAAAAGCGAGCGTACGGCGCTGAAGGTGCTGATGGATGCCCGTGTGGACGGCGCCAACCGGCGGCGCTATCTGCTCGGCGTTATCCGTGGCCGTATGGCCGGCGTGTTGTCCGCCCATGCGCCTGGGCTGTCGGCCGAACGGGCCGATCTTCTCTCCATCATGCTGTTGCACCTGATGAAGACCATTCCCGAATTGGCGCAGGAAGCGGAGGCCGCGGCCCTGTTCCAGGAGATGCGGCTGGTGCTGTCCGCCTATCTGACGGCGGCGGTGCCGGGCGGCTGACGCCGGTGCCAGCGGCAGAACGCCCCCTGGCGGCTGGGGGGTGGGTTGCTGCTATGGTGGTCCTCACAGGTGCCTTTAGGAAGTCAGGTCGTCATGTCGGCATCAGCCCCTTGGGAACGGTTTTCCTGCGGCGAGTCCGTTCCGTGGTTCAATGGACCCACGCACAGCCATCCGCGCTATGCCCTGGACAGCGTCGCCGGCCGCCATGCCCTGCTGGGCTTCTTCGCCTCCGCCGCGGACGGGGACGGGGCTGCCATGCTGGGCGCCGTGGCCGCGCACCGCGCGCTGTTCGATGATGAGCGGCTGTGCTTCTTCGGTGTCACCACCGATGCCGGGGACGATGCCGCCGGCCGTGTGGCGCCCCAGATCCCGGGCATCCGCTATTTCCTGGATTACGACGCCAGCCTCAGCCGGGGATATGGCGCCGTTGACGCTGACGGGGCGCACGCCGCCTTCTGGCTGCTGCTGGACCCCACCCTCCGGGTGCTGATGGCGGCGCCAGCGGCGGAAACGGATCGCGTCATGGCGGCGCTGGCGTCGCTGCCGCCGCCGGCCCTGCATGCGGGGATTGAGGTGCGGGCGCCCGTGCTGGTGGTGCCCCGGGTGTTCGAGCCGGATTTCTGCCGGGTGCTGATCGCCCTGCATGAGCGGCACGGCGGCTTGGATTCCGGGGTGATGAACGAGGTCGATGGTCGCTTGGTGGGGGTCTACGACTATGACCGCAAACGCCGCCGCGACTATTTCATGGAGGAGGAGGCGGTGTGCCAGGCCGCAACCGAGCGCATCGCCCGCCGCCTATTGCCCCAGGTGCGTCAGGCCTTCGCGTTCGAGGCCACCCGCATGGAGCGGCACGTCGTCGCCTGTTACGACGCGGCGGAGGGGGGCATTTCCGGGCGCATCGCGACAACACCGCCGCCGGCACGGCCCATCGCCGCTTCGCCGTCACCGTGAACCTGAACGCGGAGGAGTATGAGGGCGGCGACTTGCGCTTCCCCGAGTTCAGTTCCCACACCTATCGCGCGCCCACCGGCGGTGCCGTGGTCTTCTCCTGCAGCCTGCTGCATGAGGCCATGGCCGTCACCCGGGGCCGCCGCTACGCCTATCTGCCATTCCTGTTCGATGAGGCGGGGGAGCGGCAGCGGCAGGAGTATCAGGCGCGGGTGACGCAGGCTTCGGCTCCGGCGGGCACCCCGTAACGCGCCGGTTACAAACCATCGGGCGCGTTAAGGCCAAGTGCCTGATATAAAGGGCGCAATCTGCGGGCCGCATGTCGCCGGCCCGCCCGCGCCCATTCGGGCCATGACATCGGGGGCTCTTCTTAATGTCGGGCAAAACCACCTTGCGCCGCACCGTCCTGGCGGCGGCGTCCACCCTTTCCCTGCTGGCGCTGACCGTGCCGGCGCGCGCCGCGGACGATCCCAAGGTCGACCCCAAGTACATCTGGGACCTGAGCGACTATTACAAGTCGACGGCCGACTGGGACGCGGCGCGGGCCAGGATCAAGGCGGAACTGCCGGGCTTGGCCAAGTACAAGGGCACGCTGGCCCAGGGCCCCGCCGCCACCCTGGCGGCGCTGGAGGCCATTTCCCACGTCAATCATGAGCTGGAACAGGTGGGCACCTACGCCAGCACCATCGCCAACACCGATACGCGCGACGCCGCCGCGCAGGAGCGTGACGGCCTGGCGCAGGACCTGGCGGGCGAGGTGTCGGCCGCCACCGCCTGGCTGTCGCCGGAAATCCAGGACCTGGGGGCCGCCAAGGTCGACGCCTACCTCAAGGCCGAGCCCAAGCTGGCCAAGTTCGGCTTCGGCCTGCACGACGCCCTGCGCCTGAAGCCCCACACGCTGGGGGCGGAGGCGGAGGGTGTGCTGGCGGCGCTGGGCCCGGCGCTGGGCGGTGGGGGCACCACCTATAACCTGCTGGCCAACGCCGATATCGATTGGCCGACCATCACGCTTCCGAACGGCAAGTCGGTGAAGCTGACCCAGGCCAATTACCAGAAGTACCGGGAAGACCCGGACCGCGCCGTGCGCAAGGCCGTGTTCGACGCCTTCTGGACCAAGTTCGGCCAGTACGCCAACACCATGGGTTCCACCCTGGGCAACACGGTGCAGGGCGACGTCATCCAGTCCAAGCTGCGCCATTACCCGTCGGCGGTGGCGGCGTCCCTGTCCAGCAACGACATTCCCGAAGCCGTCTATCGCACCCTGGTGGCGGAGGCCAACAAGGGCCTGCCCACGCTGCACCGCTATTTCAAGCTGCGGCAGCGCATGCTGAACCTGCCCGACCTGCACTATTACGACATCTATCCGCCCCTGGTGCAGTCGGACGCCAAGTTCCCCATCCAGGAGGGGGAGAAGCTGGTGCTGGCGGCGGTGAAGCCGCTGGGTGAGGAGTACCAGAAGGCCCTGGCGGACGGATTCAGCCACCGCTGGATGCATGCCTACCCGCAGGAGGGCAAGCAGTCCGGCGCGTACCAGACCGGTGTCTACGGCCTGCATCCCGTCGTCTTCCTGAACTACCAGGACAATTACAACTCCGTCTCCACGTTGGCCCATGAGTGGGGCCACGCCATGCACACCACCTTCGCCAACCGCAGCCAGCCCTATGAACTGTCGGGCTATTCCCTGTTCATGGCGGAGATCGCGTCGACGGCCAACGAGTTCCTGCTGTCCGACTACATGCTGGCCAATGCCAAGACACGCCAGGAAAAGCTGCTGTACCTGGGCAATGAGCTGGAGACCATCCGCGGCACCTTCTTCCGCCAGACCATGTTCGCCGAGTTCGAGCTGCGGGTGCATGATGCGGTGGAGAAGGGTGAGCCCATGTCGGGCAAGCGCATGACCGAGATCTACCTGGATCTCCTGCGCAAGTATCACGGCGCCGACCAGGGCGTGATGCAGATCGACCCGGTGTACGCGGCGGAATGGGCCTTCATCCCCCACTTCTACCGGCCCTTCTACGTCTATCAGTATGCCACCTCCATCTCCGCCTCCGCCTATTTCACGGAGAAGATCCGGGATGGCGGCCCGGCGGCGCGCGATACCTACCTGGCGGTGCTGAAGGCCGGTGGCTCGGACTATCCGGTCGACGTGCTGAAGCGGGCCGGCCTGGACATGGCCTCGCCGGCCCCCTACCAGGCGCTGGTGCGGCGCATGGACACGGTCATCACCGAGATGGAACGGTTGCTGGATCAGAAGGACTGATTTCCTTCACAGGCGAATCAGCACCGTTTATAGAGGATGCGCAGGTTCCGGCGGGGCAGCCCGCCGGAACCTTTTCCCATGGGCTTCATGATTTTTGCGGGGAGTGTCGGTGATGTCGGGCATGTGGCGGGTCGCACTGACGGTGCATGAGGACGTGGTGCAGAACTTCGCCCAGGTGCTGGAGAGCCATGTCGACGCCGTGTCCACCTTCGAGTTGGAGGAGGGCGGCAACTGGCTGATCGAGGGCACCAGCCATGGTGAGCCCGACCAGTCCCGCCTGGTGGCCCGTGTCACCGTCCTGGCCATGGCCCTGGGGGTGCCGCAGCCGCAGATCGAGGTGGAGCCGCTGGCCCCCATCGACTGGGTCACCCAGACCTATCTCAGCTTCCCGCCCATCCGCGCCGGCCGCTTCTTCGTCCACGGCAGCCACCACAAGAAGCCGGTGCCCGCTGGCTGCATCGGCCTGCTGATCGAGGCCGCGATGGCCTTCGGTTCCGGTGAGCACGCCACCACCCAGGGCTGCCTGCGGGCCTTGAGCGACCTCAACAAGTCCATGCCCGTGACCCGGGCGCTGGACATGGGCTGCGGCTCCGGCATCCTGGCCTTCGCCATCGCCAAGCTGTGGCACGCCCCGGTGGCGGCGGTGGACATCGACGCCCTGTCCATCATGATCGCGGCGGAGAACGCCCGCCTGAACAAGGTGGACAAGCTGGTGACCTGCCGCGGCGGCGACGGCTATCGCACCCCCATCGTGCGGCAGAAGGGCCCCTATGACCTGATCGTCGCCAACATCCTGGCGCGGCCCCTGGCCCGCATGGCGCCGCAACTGCGCCGCAACCTGCGCCGGGGTGGCGTCGCCGTGCTGTCCGGCCTGTTGGCCCGGCAGGAAAAGCTGGTGATCGCCGCCCACCGCCGCCAGGGTCTGAAGCTGGTGCGCCGCTATCAGATTGGCGAGTGGAACACCCTGGTGATGAAGGGCTGACGCCCGCCCTTCCGGACGGCGTTTTCCCTTCTGTAAATTCATGTAACCAGACTGTAAACGCGGCAGACAGCCCCGGGGTCGCGGCGTATCACGAAGCCCGATGGTGACCGGTCGTCCTTCCTGGGAGGACCGGTCCCCGCGAACACGGCATCGGGCGACCGGCGCCGGTAAGTCGCGGCGGGGGTCTTCTCCCCGCGTTGGTCCCCGCCGCGACGCTTCCTCTCCCCACCAAAAAATTTGATGCTGTCAAAAGCCTCGCCTACACTGGCGCTATCGGGCTTGGGGGCGCATGCCCTTGCGCGCGGCCATGCCGCGTCCTAGGTTCGTCCCCCACATCAATCGGCCGCCCGCTTGCCGGTCTTGAGAGAGGCGTCTTACCCGTGGATAGCACCCATACTTCCCCCGCCGCCGCCGCCCCCTATGGTGGCGATGCCGAGTTGGCCCGCCTGCTGAAGGCGGCCGGCATCGACCGTGACGTCGCCGGGGTGAGGGAGTTGCTGCGCGGCGTTCGGGCGGCGCCGGAGGATGTGGACCCCGCGCATTTCCTGTCCCTGTTCGGCACCGATCTGCCGGACGAACTGGCGGCGCAACTGACGGCGCTGAAGTCGCTGATCGGGGCGCCGCCCCCGCCGCAGGTGGGGGACATCGCCGCCCGGGTGGCGGCGTTGCGCAGTGAACTGGCCCGCGCCGATCTGGACGGTTTCATCATCCCCCGCGCCGACGAATACCAGGGGGAATACGTGCCGGCGCGGGGTGAGCGCCTGGCCTGGATCACCGGCTTCACCGGGTCCGCCGGCGTGGCCGTGGTGCTGCGCGACCGCGCCGCCATTTTCGTCGATGGCCGTTACACCCTGCAGGCCCAGGCCCAGGTTTCCGGCAGCCTCTATGAGCGCCATCACCTGACCGAGACCTTCCATGGCGACTGGATCGCCGGCGTGGTCCGGCAGGGCGGGCGCATCGGCTATGATCCGTGGCTGCACACCGTGGGCTGGATCGAGCGCATGAAGACGGCGTTGGCCCGCGCCGGCGCCACGCTGGTGGCGGTGGACACCAACCCGCTGGACGCCATCTGGCATGACCGCCCCTCCGCCCCGCTGGGGCCCGTGGTCGCCCATACGCTGGCCCATGCCGGCCAGTCCTCCGCCGACAAGCGGGCGGAGATCGCGGCCGAGCTGAAGCGCAATGGCGAGCTGGCCGCCGTGCTGACCCAGCCGGACGGCATCGCCTGGCTGCTGAACATCCGGGGCGGCGACGTGCCCAACACGCCCCTGCCGCTGTCTTACGCCCTGCTGACCAACGACGGCGACGTCGACCTGTTCATCGACAACCGCAAGCTGGTGCCGGGGCTGGAGGTCCACCTGGGCAACCAGGTTTCCGTCCGCAAGCCGGAGGAACTGCGTGGCGCCCTGGAGGCCCTGGGCGCCACGGGCGGCAAGGTGCGCGTCGACCCCGTCTGGACCGCCTCCTGGGTGTTCGACCGCCTGACCGAGGCCGGCGCCCAGGTGGTGAAGGAGCGCGACCCCACCGTCTTCCGCAAGGCGGCCAAGAACACCGTGGAGATCGCCGGCTCCCGCGCCGCCCATGTCCGTGACGGTGTCGCCGTCACCCGTTTCCTGCATTGGCTGAGCGGGGCCGCCGCCGACGGCACGCTGACGGAGATCGACGCCTCGGACCGCCTGTTCGACTTCCGCAAGGAACAGCCGCTGTTCCGGGGCACCAGCTTCGACAGCATTTCCGGCGCCGGGCCCAACGGTGCCATCGTCCATTACCGCGCGGCCCCCGAAACCAACCGCGTGCTGGAAAAGGACAGCGTCTACCTGATCGACAGCGGCGGGCAGTACCTGGACGGCACCACCGACATCACCCGCACGGTGGCCATCGGCACGCCCCCGGTGGAGGCCAAGCGCCACTTCACCCTGGTGCTGAAGGGGCACATCGCCCTGGCCACCCTACGCTTCCCCAAGGGCACCACCGGGTCGCAGATCGACATCCTGGCCCGCCAGTTCCTGTGGGCCCAGGGCCTGGACTACGACCATGGCACCGGCCACGGCGTGGGCAGCTTCCTCTCGGTGCATGAGGAATCGGCCCGCATCGCCAAGGTGCCCAACACCGTGGCCCTGGTCCCGGGCATGATCCTGTCGAACGAGCCGGGTTATTACCGCACCGGGGCCTACGGCATTCGCATCGAGAACCTGGTGTTGGTGCAGCCCGCCGCCGCCATCCCGGGCGGTGACCTGCCCATGATGGCGTTCGAGTCCCTGACCCTGGCGCCCATCGACCGCAATCTGATCGAGCCGTCGCTGCTGACGGAGGCGGAGAAGGCCTGGCTGAACGCCTATCACGCCCGCGTGGCGGAAAAGGTGGGGCCGCACCTGGAGGCGGACGCCGCCGCCTGGCTGGCTGCGGCCACGGCGCCGATCTGAGCATGCCCATCTGAGCCTTGGAGATGCCGGCGGGTTTTCGGGCCCGCCGGCATCTTCTAAGCTGCCGTCCTGACCCATGAGGAGGATGGCTTTGGATCGGCGTTCTTTCCTGACAAGAACGGGCCTGGCCACGGCCGGCCTTACCACCGCCGCCATGATCACGGCGGCGGGCCCGGCGGTGGCGGCCGGCCCGGCCTTGCTCAAGCCCCCCATGCTGCGGGCTGGTGACAAGGTGGGCGTGCTGGATCTCAGCACCGCCGTCTATGACCCCGCCGTCGCCGACCGGGTCACCGCCGTCATTGAGGCCTTGGGCCTGGTGCCGGTGCTGTCCCCGCATCTCCTCGACCGGTCGCGCGCCTTCAAGGCCGCCGTCCAGGAACGGCTGTCCGACCTGCACGGCTTTGTCGCCGATCCATCCATCCGGGGCGTCTTCTGCGCGCGGGGCGGCTACGGCATCAGTGAGATCGTAGACCGCGTGGACTACGACCTGATCCGCCGCAATCCCAAGGTCTTCTTAGGATTCAGCGACCCGACGCTGCTGCACCTGGCCATCGCGCGCCGGGCGGGGCTGGTCACCTTCCACGGCCGCATGCCGGGCCTGGCCAAGTTCACCCCTTATTCGCTGGAGGCGCTGCGCCGCGCCGTTTGCGCGCCGGAGCCGGTGGGGACCTTGCGCAATCCGGAGGAGGGTAATCCGCTCCGTCCTGTTTACCCACTGCGCACCATCGCGCCGGGCCAGGCCGGCGGGCGCCTGGTGGGCGGCAACCTGTCCATGATCATGGCCGCCATGGGCACGCCGTGGGAGATCGACACGCGCGGCGCCATCCTCATGTTCGAGGATGTGGACGAGGCGCCCTACGCCATCGCCCGCATGCTGTGGACCCTGCGGCATGCCGGCAAGCTGTGGGCCGCCGCCGGCATCGTCGTCGGCGCCTGCGCCGGCTGCGACAAGCCCTCCGATGCCTCGCCCTATGGCCTGAACGAGGTGTTCGACCTGGTGCTGGGGGACCTGGGCATCCCCGTCTTCTCAGGCTTGGCCCTGGGCCATACCGACGACACCCTGACCGTGCCGCTGGGCGTCCAGGCCCACCTGGACGCCACGGCGCGGACGCTGACGGTGCTGGAGAGCGGGGTGGCGGCGTAGGGCCTTGGGGCTCAGGCCCGGCGCATGCGGGTGATGATGGTGGCCAGGCTGGGCCGTGAGCCCGCCGCCAGGATGCTGGCCCGGAACAGCCGGCCCAGCAGCATCACCTCCACCACGGTGAACAGGGCGAGGGTGGTGCCGGCGCCCACCACCTCCCACGTCGGCATGCCCAGGCCCAGCCGCGCCAGCACGGCGAAGGGCGTCCAGATGGGCACCCAGGTCAGGATCTCGATGCCGATGCCGCCGCCCCCCGCCAGGATGCCCTGGATCAGGGCGATGACGGGCATCAGGATGAGCAGCATCACTGGTGTCAGGTAGGCCTGGGCGTCGCGCATCGACTCGCTGATGCCGCCGATGGCCAGGAACACGACGGAGATGGCGACATAGCCCATCACCAGGAAGTAGACGATGACGACGACGGCCCCCGGCGATGACAGCGGCGCCAGCGCCGGCCGGATCATGTCGGCGATCACGCCATGGGTCGCATAGGCGGCGACGAACGCGCAGCCGATCCAGACCGCGATCATGGCCAGGCCCACGGCGATGGTTCCCGCCAGCTTGCCATACATCAGTTCATGCGGCGTCACGCAGGACAGCACGGCCTCGATCAGCTTGCTGGACCGCTCCTCCACCGTGCTCTGCAGCATCCAGCTGCCGGACAGCATGAGGCTCATCATCAGCATGTAGGCGGCGACCAGCGGCAGGATGGACCGGACCAGCATCGCCTCGCGCGCGCCACCGCCCGGCGGCGGCGCGGTGATGGTGACGATGGGCGTGATCGTCGCGGCGGCGTCGGCGACCTCGGCCGCGGCACCATGGGTCACCAGGAATCGGGTCCGCAGGTCGCGGGTCAGCACCTGCTGCAAACGGTCGACGAAACCGCCATGCGGCTGCCCGTTGGCCCAGAGCCTGACTTGGCTGGCGCTGCCGAAGTCGGCGGGGATCAGCACCACATAGTTGATCGCGCCGTCATGACCCCCAGGGGCGCCCCCGCTGGTGCTGTCCGGGTGCAACAGGGGATGCAGGGCCGTGTCCAGCCCGGCGTCGGGCGTCGCGGTCACCGGGGCCGGCGCCGCCACGAAGGAATAGTCCGCCCTGGGGGCGGTGAAGGCCGGCAGCTCCGGCGGGGCGACGGCCTGGATGCGGACCAGCGCCGCCGCCAGGCCGCCGTTGGCCCTGAACTGGCGGACATCCTGGTCGGTGTACCAGCGGCCGTGCGCCGCCCAGGGGGCCTGCGGATCGGCGCTTTCCAGGTGGTGGCGCTCGACATAGCGGCCCAACTGCACCAGCGTGGCGCGCTGCTCCTCCTGCTCAAAGGCGTCGCGGATGGCGGCTTCCACCCCGCCGTCACCCCGGTCGATGATCATGACCCGTTCGACCTCGTCCCGGCTCATGATGCTTTGGATGATGGGGCCCGCCGCCAGCATGATGGGCAGGATCAGCAGGGTGATCCAGAAGCTGCGGGTGCCGGTGATCTGGCGGAATTCACGGGTGGCGACAAGCAGGATGTGGCGGATCATGCCGCTGCTCCCTGGGTCAGCTTTTCGGGGGTGGGCTTTCCGGCGGGGTCGATGAACGACGGGCCGACGATGTGGACGAAGGCGTCATGCAGGCTGGCCCGGCGCTGTTCGAAGCGGCGGAGGGGCACCCCCTCGGCGACGCAGCGTTCCAGGACGTCCCCCGGGTCCACCCCGGGCGCCAGCTTCACTTCCCACTCCCGCCAGCCGTCGCCCAGGGGGGCGCCGGCGTCGACCGATTGCACCCCGGGAAAGGTGGTGGGATCGGCCCGGGTGACCACGGACAGGCGGGCGGGCAGCAGGGCGCGCGCCTCATCCTGGGTGCCCTCGAACCGCTTGCGCCCCTTGGCCAGCAGCAGCAGGCGATCGCACAGCCGTTCGGCATGCTGCATGACGTGGGTGGAAAAGATGACCGTGGCGCCGCCATCGCGCGCCCGCCTGATCTCATCCTCCAGCAAGCCCTGGTTCAGCGGGTCGAGGCCGGAAAAGGGTTCGTCCAGGATCAGCAGGCGCGGCTTGTTCACCACCGCCGTGGCCAGTTGCACCTTCTGCGCCATGCCCTTGGACAGCTTGTCGATCTGCGTCCGGTCGAAAGTGGCGAGGCCGAAGCGCTCCAGCAGGGCCCGCCCCTCGGCGCGGGCGTCGGCGGTGCTCATGCCCTTCAGCCGGCCATAGTAAACGATGGTGTCCAGCACCTTCATCGTGCGGTACAGGCCCCGCTCTTCCGGCAGGAAGCCGATCTCGCCCGAGCGCTTCCGGTCAGGCGGCCGCCCGAATATCGAGATTTCGCCCTTATCCGGGCGGATGATGTCCAGGACCATGCGCAAAGAGGTGGTCTTGCCCGCGCCATTGCCGCCCAGGAAGCCGAACACTTCCCCGTCGCGCACCTGGAAGCTCAAATCGTTGACGGCGAGCAAATCGGCGAAGGATTTGCTGACCGTGGTGAATTCCAGAGCGTTCATGCCCGCCGCCTGCCCCATATTATTGTCTGGCGCCTTGAGAATGCACTGGCCGGTTGCAGGGGTAAAGGGCCGCCAGCGCGTTCGTTTGCCCTGGCCAAGAGAAAGGCCCGGCGGATCGCTCCGCCGGGCCTCATCTCATGCGCTTACCGGAAAGGCTTATCGCCTGCCGGGGGTTACTTATCAATGTCCGCCGGACATGGCCTTCACGATCTCCTCGGTGACCTTCTTGGCGTCGCCGAACAACATCATGGTGTTGGGGCGGAAGAACAGCTCGTTCTCCACGCCGGCATACCCGGCGCCCATGGACCGCTTGATGAACAGCACGGTCTTGGCCTTTTCCACGTCCAGGATGGGCATGCCGTAGATCGGGCTGCTGGGGTCGGTCTTGGCGGCGGGGTTGGTGACGTCGTTGGCGCCGATGACGTAGGCGACATCCGCCTGGCTGAAATCGCGGTTGATCTCGTCCAGCTCGAACACCTCGTCATAGGGCACGTTGGCCTCGGCCAGCAGCACGTTCATGTGCCCGGGCATGCGGCCCGCCACCGGGTGGATGGCGTATTTCACGTCCACGCCTTCCTTCTTCAGGATGTCCGCCATTTCGCGCACGGCGTGCTGCGCCTGGGCCACCGCCATGCCATAGCCGGGCACGATGATGACGCTGGACGCGTTCTTCATGATGAAGGCGGCGTCGTCGGCGGAGCCGGACTTGAAGCTGCGGTCGCCCGCCGGGCCCGCCGCGGCACCGGCGGCGGCGTCACCGCCGAAGCCGCCCAGGATGACGTTGAAGATGGACCGGTTCATCCCCTTGCACATGATGTAGCTGAGGATGGCGCCGGAGGAGCCGACCAGCGCGCCGGTGATGATCAGCAGCGGGTTCTGCAGGGTGAAGCCGATGCCGCAGGCCGCCCAGCCGGAATAGCTGTTCAGCATGGACACGACCACCGGCATGTCGGCGCCGCCGATGGGCAGGATCAGCAGGAAGCCCAGGCCCAGCGACACCAGGATGATCAGCCAGAAGAAGAAGGCGCTCTGCGTCGCGCACAGCAGCAGGATCAGCAGCACCAGCCCGGCCGCCAGGGCGGCGTTCAGCGGGTGCTGCATGGGGAAGACCAGGGGCTTGCCGCTCATGCGGCCGTCCAGCTTCAGGAAGGCGACCAGGGAGCCGGTGAAGGTGATGGCGCCGATGGCGATGCCCAGGCTCATCTCGATGAGGGAGCCGACATGGATGTCGCCGTCCGTGCCGATGCGGTATTCCTCCGGCGCGTAGAAGGCGGCGGCCGCGATGAACACGGCGGCCAGGCCCACCAGGCTGTGGAAGGCCGCCACCAATTGCGGCAGCGAGGTCATCTTGATGGTGCGGGCGATGTGCGCGCCCGCCGTGCCGCCCAGCGCGATGCCGACGATGATGAGCACCGCCGCCAGGAAGGAGAACTGCGGCAGCACGAACAGGCTGGTGATGATGGCAATGGCCATGCCGGCGATGCCGAACATGTTGCCGTTGCGGGCCGTTTCCGGGCTGGACAGCCCGCGCAGCGCCATGATGAAGCACACGGCGGCCGCGAGATAGGCGAGCGAAGTCGCGATCAGCATGATGGTCCGGCCCCCTTACTTCTTGGCGCCCTGGGCAGGGGCCTTCTTCTTGTACATGGCCAGCATGCGCTGCGTGACCATGAAGCCTCCGAAGATGTTCACCGACGCCAGGATGACGGCCAGGAAGCCCATCACCATGGAGAAGCCGAAGTGGTGGGCGCCGGTGGCGATCAGCGCGCCGACGATGATGACCGATGACACGGCGTTGGTGACGCTCATCAACGGGCTGTGCAGGGCCGGCGTCACCCGCCAGACGACGTAGTAGCCGACGAACACCGCCAGCACGAAAACCGTCAGGCCGGTGACGATGAAGGGCATGCCCTGCTGGGCCTGGTCGGTGGCGATCTGGGTCGCCTGGTTGGCGACGTTGGCGGCCTGCTCGGCCAGCTTCTGCGCGTTGGTGGCGAGGTCGGCCGCGTTCTTGGCGTAGTTTTGCGCGTCCATGGGGCTTACTCCGCTTTCTCGGGCGCGGCGGCCGGTTCGGCGGCCGGGGCGGGTTCAGGCGCGGGCGCCGGGGCCGGTTGGGCCGCCGGTGGGGGGGCCGCTGGGGCGAAGGTCGGGTGGACGACGGCGCCGTCATGCGTCAGGGCCGTGCCCTTGATGATCTCGTCGTTCCAGTCGATCTTCAGGGCCTTCGCTTCCTTGTCCACCAGGGGGGTCAGGAAGTTCAGCAGGTTCTTGGCGTAGAGCGCGCTGCTGTCCACGGCGATGCGGCTGGGCACATTGGTGTGGCCCACGATCTTCACGCCGTACTTCTCCACGATCTTCCCGGGCTCGCTGCCCTCGACATTGCCGCCCTGTTCCACCGCCAGGTCCACGACCACGGCGCCGGGCTTCATGGTCCGCAGCATGGCGTCGGTCACCAGCACCGGGGCCTTGCGGCCGGGGATCAGCGCCGTGGTGATGACGATGTCCTGCTTCTTGATGGTCTCCGCCACCAGGGCCGCCTGCTTGGCCCGGTACTCGGCGCTCATCTCCTTGGCGTAGCCGCCGGCGGTCTGCGCCTGCTGGAACTCCTCATCCTCCACCGCGACGAAGGTGGCGCCCAGCGACTGCACCTGTTCCTTGGTGGCCGGGCGCACGTCGGTGGCCGAGACGATGGCGCCCAGGCGGCGGGCGGTGGCGATGGCCTGCAGGCCCGCCACGCCCACGCCCATGATGAAGGCGCGGGCCGGCGGCACGGTGCCAGCGGCCGTCATCATCATGGGGAAGGCGCGGCCGAACTCATAGGCCGCGTCCAGCACGGCGCGGTATCCCGCCAGGTTGGCCTGGCTGGACAGCACGTCCATGCTTTGCGCGCGGGTGATGCGGGGAATGAATTCCATGGCGAAGGCGTCGACGCCGGCATCGGCGTAGGACTTCACCCGGTCGGGGTCGCCGTAGGGGCTGAGGATGGCGGCCAGCTTGGCGCCGCGCTTGATCAGCGCCAGCTCCTCCGGTTCCGGCCGCTGCACCTTCAACACCACGTCCGCGTCCGCCAGCGCGCTGGCGGCGTCGGGCGCGATGGTGGCGCCGGCGGTGGTGAAGGCATCATCGGTGATGGCGGCGCCCAGGCCGGCGCCCGTCTCGATGGTGACGTCGAAGCCGAGCCCGACGAATTTCCGTACCGTCTCGGGCGAGGCGGCGACGCGCAGCTCCCCCGGTCGACGCTCTTTGGGTACGCCGATTTTCATTGGTTACGCTCCCCATGATCGCCAGCCCCGGCCGCGATGGCCAAGGCTGGCTTAGAGTCAGTGCAGCCGCGGGAAGGTTTCCCCCGCGGAAGGGTGATGACGCCGGGCCACCATGACCTATCCAGTAATCTTTGTGAAGAAGCGGACAGGCATGCGCATGGAACCGTCATTATCCGCGCGAACCCCCGCAGCAAAAATGATTAACGTCATCTGCGCCTCCCCCGCGCCGCATCCAGGATGGACGGGCGGAAGTGCAATTGTCCACCGGTTACCATAAGGGCCAGCCATGCGATTGCGGGGTGGCGCCCCAGTTTAATCCTTCCCATCGGGAAGCCGTTTCCGGGGGCGTCCACGTGGGGCATAGGGTCGCGGGGACCGCCCCGGTGGGCAAGGGGCGAAAAAGGCCTATGCGGGACATTGGGGTGGTTTGGTTCACAACACGCCGTTAAACTGCGCCCGGTGTCCGCCCCTCCGCCGTTGAACCGACATCAGACCGCAACGGCCTTTAAGGATGGGCGCACCCCATGTGGACGAGAGAATTCGTGATGACCGATTCCCATGCCTTGGCCGCGGCCGGGCGCGCCCTGTTCAAGGAACTGACGGAAGCCGGTCGCCCGGTGGTGGGCGTGGGCATAGGCGAGGGGCTGATCTATCTGCGCGTCACGGCGCCCGACCATGGCGCGCCGGAGAATTACAACGGCTATCCCGTGGTGGTGTTCGGTGAGGACGGCGCCCGCCGTCACTGAGGGGCTGCGGCGGCCCCGGCCCTTCCCCAGGGCCGGGTGACGCCGCATGGAACGCTTGTCGAAAAAACGCCCGCCAAAAGGACGCCCATTGGGCAAGGCCCGCGACAGCCGGGACGGCACCCCTCCTGATGGGCCCAACGGCATTTGCGCCCTGTGTGACCGGCCCCTGGTGCCGGGGCCATCGGTCGAACTGCATCACCTGGTCCCCCGCAGCGAGGGCGGGCGCGTGACGGTGCCCCTGCATCGGGTGTGTCACCGTAAAATCCACGCCGAATTGACGGAGCGGGAACTGGCCGTGGCCTATGCCACGGTGGAGGCCCTGCGCGCCCACCCGGCCATCGCCGCCTTCATCCGCTGGGTGGCCAACAAGCCACCGGAATTCACGACCCGCACCGCCCCCCGGCGGCGTTAAAGTAGCGGTTTGGCGTAGAGATAATAAGGCAATTTGATTCTATTGATGGGTTAATGCCTATAACCAAAAGAATAAGGCACTTCGGCGCTTAATAAAAAATTATTTAATATACATCAATACTCCTCCCGGAAGGTCAGCCGCCGGATGCGGCCTGGGCCACAAGATATTTGACGCCGGGGGGATCATGTCCACTTTCGCGAATCTTAAAATCACCGCCAAGATACTGGCGATGCTGGGCTTGCTGGGCGTGTTCGCCTTGGTCGCCTCCGGTTTTGCCGCCACGCGCATGTCCGCCATCGATGATAGCTACGGCCGCTTGCTCAGCGGCGCATCCAAGGCTTCGCTGGCTTTGGCGCGGGGTAACCGCAGCCTGGTGTTCATCGAACGCTCAATCTACGAAGGCATGACGGTGACCGACGACGCCGGTAACGCCAAGGCCGACGCGAACTATCGCAAGGGTGTCGACGCGTACTACGGCTTCATGGACCAGGCGAAGGCGGCCTTACCCAGCCGCGCAGCGGACATCGAGGCTTTGCAGCAGGAGATGCGATCCCTGCTGGCCCCCACTGGTATTTGCGGCCAGACGGTCGATGCCGCCACCAAATCCGCCTCCGCTGAGGAGAACGTCCGTATCAGCACCACCATGATGGGGCCGAAG
Organism: Nitrospirillum goiasense; assembly: GCF_034427435.1. Taxonomy (NCBI): domain Bacteria; kingdom Pseudomonadati; phylum Pseudomonadota; class Alphaproteobacteria; order Rhodospirillales; family Azospirillaceae; genus Nitrospirillum; species Nitrospirillum goiasense. The sequence continues at coordinate 1,758,390 of NZ_JAXQNP010000002.1, forward strand.
TGCGACCCGGCGATGCTGAACCTGCTGGACCGACAGGCCAAACTGGCGGACGCCATTCGCGGTGATGCCGACGCCATCGCCATTCAGAATCATGAGGGGGCGATCAGCACCATCTGGCTGGTGTTCGGCATGGTGGTGGCCGGCTTGGCCCTGGTGGGCGGCCTGGCCTTCTATCTGACGGTGACCGGCGTCGGCCGGCCGCTGGCGCGGGTGACCGGTGGCCTTGTCAGCTTGGGGCAGGGGGACTATGGCGTCGACCTGGCCGGGTTGGACCGGAAGGACGAGGTTGGCCAGATGGCCCGGGCCTTCAATGACCTGAAGGCCGGCCTGATCCGGGCCCGCGACCTGGAGACGGCACAGCGGGCCGAGCAGGAGGAGAAGGCGCGCCGGGCCGAGCGCGTGGCCCGCATCACCCGTGATTTCGAGGCCAAGATATCGGAACTGTCCACCAGCCTGGCCAATGCCTCCAACGAGATGGACGCCACGGCCAAGGCCATGTCCAACAACGCCGAGGAAACCAACCGCCAGTCCATGGTGGTGTCGTCGGCGGCGGAGCAGACCTCCGCCAACGTGCAGACGGTGGCGGCGGCGGCCGAGGAACTGTCCGCTTCCATCCAGGAGATCGGGCGCCAGATGGGGCGCACCATGGACACGGTCAACGACGCGGTCACCGAGGCGCGCAACACCGACCACGTCGTTCAAACCTTGTCCAGCGGTGCGGAACGCATCGGCGATGTCGTCCGGCTGATCGCCGACATCGCCGCGCAGACCAACCTGCTGGCCCTGAACGCGACCATCGAGGCGGCCCGGGCGGGGGAGGCCGGCAAGGGCTTCGCCGTCGTGGCCAGCGAGGTCAAGAGCTTGGCCACCCAGACGGCCAAGGCGACCGACGAGATCGGCGCCCAGGTTGGTGAAATCCGCCAGGCGGCGTCCGACGCGGTGGGGGCCATCCAGGCCATCGCCCAGCGCATCCAGGACATCAACGGCATCGCCTCGGCCATCGCCGCGGCGGTGGAGGAGCAGGAGGCCTCGACCCACGAAATCGCCCGCAACGTCCAGGAGGCGGCGCGAGGGACGGAGGCGGTGACCACCAACATCGCCGGCGTTTCGGAGGCGGCGTCCAGCACCGGCACCGCCGCCTGCCAGGTCCAGTCCTCGGCCTCGCTGCTGGCGCGCGACTCCGACACCCTGAAGCGGACCGTCAGTTCCTTCACGGCGGAGATGAGTGCCGCCTGATCAGGCGCTTTCCCCGATTTGATTGAAGCGGTTCTGACGCAGACGGCCCGGGGATATCCTCGGGCCGTTTCTCTTTGGGGGCCGTTTCTTTTGGGGCCGGCGCGACACTCGGCGCAGACCAATTCCTAATCACCGGCGCAAAACGTGCGCATGACAAAAGCCGCCCACTGAGCTTCAGGGGCGGCTCCGTCCGTGCGTCTAACAGCGCGTGAGAGGCTTAGTAGCCCTCGCGCTCCAGACGCTTGCGCAGCAGCTTGCGGGCGCGGCGAATGGCCTCGGCCTTCTCACGGGCGCGCTTCTCCGAGGGCTTCTCGTAGTTGCGACGCAGCTTCATCTCGCGGAAAATGCCTTCGCGCTGCATCTTCTTCTTGAGAGCGCGGAGGGCTTGATCGACGTTGTTGTCACGAACCAGCACTTGCACGGGACGTCACCACTCCAAACAGAGTAAAAGGTTAACGGGTAATAGCCAAGACGCACGGTCGCGCAGGCAGCCCGATCGGAGGCCGGTGATATAACACAGCCCCCCGGCCCTGTGAAGCCTTTCCCGCCATCCCTGCGCGGGGCCCCCATGCGCCCGGCGGATGGGGGCCTGTCCTTCCCTCTGGTGCCCCACCAAAAGGACAGGCTTTCCCACATGGGGGACAGGGTGGGGTGACAGGGGCGTGCCGGCCGTGGAAACTGGCGGGGCGCTGCCCATATCCTGTGGGTCCGACCGGTTTGGTGGAACGCCCAAGGCGGGGCGGCGCGGGACGCGGCCGCACGATGGATGCGGGGAAAGGGGGAACGTTGGCAATCCTGAAGATCGCCCGCATGGGCCACCCGGTGCTGCGGCGCCCGGCGGTGCCGGTGGAGGAACCGATACCCGCGGTGGTGCGCCAACTGGCCCAGGACATGATTGAAACCATGGTCGATTCGTCCGGCGTCGGCCTGGCCGCACCGCAGGTGCATGTCGGCTGGCGCGTCATCGTCTTCCGCGTGCCGGCCGAGCGCGCGGCCGGCGATGGCGTCGAGGCCCAGGTGCTGGTCAACCCGGTGGTCGAGCCGCTGTCGGAGGAGATGCAGTTCGGCTGGGAGGGGTGCCTGTCCATCCCCGGGCTGCGGGGGGCCGTGCCCCGCTACAACCACATCCGCTATCGCGGCCTGGCGCTGGACGGCTCCGTCGTGGAGCGCGAGGCGCGGGGCTTTCATGCCCGCGTGGTGCAGCATGAGTGCGACCACTTGGACGGCGTGCTGTATTTGGACCGTATGGACGACCTGCGCTTCCTCAGCTTCACCGAGGAGATGAAGTATTTCGGCACCGATTCGGTGCCCCGGCTGCCCGGCTGACCTTTGGGGGGTGGAGGCGCGCGGGGCCCGCGCCTATAGTGGCGGCAGTTTTCGGCCACCCGTTGGCCGCAGTCCTTGCTAGGGAGTGTTTCCCATGGTCGCCCCCGATACCGACGCCCCGACCGATTCGATCCATGCCCCGTCGCCAACCGCCCCAGCGCCAACCGCCCCAGAGGCGGCGGGCCCGGCGGACGAGCGGCTGGCCCTGCGGGACCGTCTGATGCTGTCCATCCTGCCCCATGTCGCCTTCGACGGCTGGTCGGCGGCGGCGCTGCGTCAGGGGGCGGCGGACGCCGGGATGGGGCCGGCCCAGCTGGCGGCGCTGTTCCCCGGCGGTGTCGCCGATGTGGTGGCGCAGTTCAGCGATTGGGCGGACCGCGCCATGCTGGCGCAGCTGGCAGGGCGGGACCTGTCGGTCATGAAGGTGCGGGCGCGTGTCGCCCTGGCCGTGCGCCTGCGCCTGGAACTGCTGGCCCCCTGGGCGGAGGCGGTGCGGCGCACCTCTTCCTTCGTGGCGCTGCCCACGCACACGGCCTTGGCCGCCCGCCTGCTGTATCGCACGGTGGATGCGATTTGGTATGCCGCCGGCGATCAGTCGACGGACATCAACTATTACACCAAGCGGGCGTTGCTGGCCGGTGTGCAGACCGCCACGGTCCTGTACTGGCTGGGCGACCGGTCGCCGGATTACGCCGACACCTGGGCCTTCCTGGACCGGCGCATCGGGAATGTGATGACCCTGGGCCGCACGCTGGCCACCCTGTCCCCGCCCAAGCTGTCGTCGCTGAAAACCATGGGCGATCTTTTGCCGTCGCCGTTGCGCTTCTCCCGCCACCTGCGCCAGCGGGCCTGAACCGCGGTGGCGCGTCCTTAAAAAGGAAAGGGCCCGGACGGGGGAGGTCCGGGCCCTTTGATTTTAAGCGCCGCCCCTGGGGGCTGACCGCTCAGTTATCGTGGCTGACTTCCACGTCCTTGGTTTCCCGCACGAACAGCAGGCCGATCACGAAGGTGATGGCGGCCACGATGATCGGGTACCACAGGCCGGCGTACATCTGGCCGGTGGTGACCACGATGGCCAGCGAGATGGCGGGCAGGAAGCCGCCGAACCAGCCGTTGCCGATGTGGTAGGGCAGGGACATGGAGGTGTAGCGGATGCGCGACGGGAACATCTCCACCAGCATGGCGGCGATGGGGCCGTAGACCAGGGTCACGTAGATGACCAGGATCCACAGCAGGAAGGTCAGCATCGGCTTGTTGATGGCGGCATCGTCGGCCTTGGCCGGATAGCCGGCGGCCTTCACCGCGTCCGCCACCGCCTTCTCGAAGGCGGCCTTCTTCTCCTTCACGTCCGGCGCGTTGGCGTCGTAGCTGTCGATCACCGTGTCGCCGATCTTGATCTGCGCCACGCTACCGGCGCCACTGTCCACCGCGGTGTAGGGCACGCTCTTATCCACGAGCGCCTTCTTGGCCACGTCGCAACTGGACGTGAACTTGGAGGCGCCGGTGACGTTTAGTTGCCAGGTGCATTCCGCTGGATCGGCCGTCACCGTGGCCGGGGCCGCGGCCATGGCCGCCTCCAGCGCTGGATTGCCGTAGTGGGTGATGCCCCGGAAGATGGGGAAGTAGGTCAGGATGGCCAGGGCCAGACCGGCCAGGATGACCTTCTTGCGGCCGATGCGGTCGGACAGGCTGCCGAACACCACGAAGAAGGGGGTGGCGAGCAGCAGAGCGATGGCCGCCAGCGTGTCGGCGGTGTTGGCGTCGATTTTCAGCGTGTTCTTCAGGAAGAGCTGGGCGTAGAACTGGCCGCAGTACCAGACGACGGCCTGGCCGGCGACGACGCCAAACAAGGCCAGCAGCACGAACTTCAGGTTATAGAGGTTGCCGAAGCTGTCCAGGATGGGGGAGGAGGAGGTCTTGCCCTCCTCCTTCATCTTCTTGAACAGCGGCGATTCGTCCAGCTGCAGGCGGATCCACAGGGACACGGCCAGCAGGGCCAGGGACACCAGGAAGGGAATGCGCCAGCCCCATTCCTTGAAGTCCGCCTCCGGCAGGCTGGTGCGGCAGGCCAGGATGACCAGCAGCGACAGGAACAGGCCGCCGGTGGCGGTGATCTGGATCCAGGCGGTGTAGGCCCCGCGTTTGCCGTGGGGCGCGTGCTCCGCCACGTAGGTGGCGGCACCGCCATACTCGCCGCCCAGCGCCAGGCCCTGCAGCAGGCGCAGGGAGATCAGCAGGATGGGCGACAGCACGCCCACCGACTCATAGCTGGGCAGGAAGCCGATGACGGCGGTCGACAGGCCCATGATCACGATGGTGACCAGGAAGGTGTACTTGCGGCCCACCAGGTCGCCCAGCCGGCCGAAGACCAGGGCGCCGAAGGGGCGGACGAAGAAGCCGGCCGCGAAGCCCAGCAGCGTGAACACGTCCTTGGCGCCCTGCGTGGGCAGGCCCGAGAAGAACCGGGCGCTGATGATGGAGGCCAAGGCGCCATACAGATAGAAATCATACCACTCGAACACGGTGCCGAGGGACGAGGCGAAGATGACCTTGCGCTCCTCCTTCGTCATGCGGCTCGAGGCCCCACTGGTACTGCTGCTGGCGATGGTCGCCATCGTGACTCCTCCCATGGATGTTTTAATCGTGTGGCTGGCGGCGGGGCGGCCCGCGCGGCGCACCCGCCCTGCCGTTCGGACTCGGGCGTCCGCCTACGGCGCCGGGTGTCGCGCCTGCCGCCGGTGGCCCGCCGCGGGGCCAGAATCGGCGTCAAGGATTTCGATCGGATATCGGGCGTTGATGTCAGATTGCTGCCGCAGGCCCCCCTTCGCGTCCGTCCCCTTGGTCCAGGGTTTGACACCCTGGCCTGACACTCAACCGCGCTGTGGCGGGCCCCGTTGGCCGGAGCCTCATGCGGATTCCCGCTGCCGGGTTCCGCGTTTGCCGGAGGTGTTAGCGCTACCCACGCGTGCCCTCGCGGCCATTTGCCGCCTGGACAATTGGTTTCGGCGCCGTCTCAAGCCTTGCAAAGGTAACACCTCAGTCTTGACCCGGCAACATGGCATTCGTCCCTCAATGCCCGTCGAATCAAAAGGATAGGGGCTTCTTTCCAATGGTTTGGCGGCTGTCGTAAAAAATTGATGAAGGGTGTTGCATGCCGCGGCCACACCCGGCAAAGTGCGGCCCGCGTGGGCCTGTAGCTCAACGGTTAGAGCCGGCCGCTCATAACGGTCTGGTTGCAGGTTCGAGTCCTGCCGGGCCCACCACGCCTTCCCTCAGTCGAAATCGAAGACGTTGGTTTGCCTCAACGCCGTGCCCAGTGCGTGGATGTTGTCCGGCGTCGGGTCGATGCGGCCATCCGGCGCGAACGTGATTTTCTGGCCCGATGACCGCATGGCGTTGAAGAAGACGGCCCTGTAGCGAAGGCTCATCATCAGGTAGCCCACCTGCGGCGCCGTCAGGGCTTTGCCGCCATTGGCCACCTGTGCCGCTTCCACCATATCGTTCCAGCCTTGCAGGTCGGCGGTCGCTTCGTCCGTCATCTTGAGCATGATGAAAGTCGGCAGATCACGCGCCGTGCCGTCCGGGGCGCGCGGTTCCGGCGACGGGGTTTTGGCATGGGCCGCCAGGTGTCCGAGGACGAACGTCGTGTTGTTGGGCCGGATGGAGTCCGCCTCGACCACATCGAAAGGCCGTGTGCTCGCGACATCTCCTAGGAAAGTCGGGGTGAAAAGGATCTTCCCTTCCCGCGCACCGGCCCCGAACCGGCTAAGCCTGCCCGCCGTATCGATCTCGAATCCCTTCAGCAGGCCGCTGGCGGCCAAAGCCGACAGTTCCGCCGCCAATGAGGGTGAGGCCGTGATGGCCTCCGTCACTTGGGCGGCCTGCTGAGGCGGCGCCTGCTTGGCGAAGTCATCCAACAGGGCCTGCAGGGGGGCGCTCAGGGAAACGGCCAGGACGGCCATACCTGCCAGTGTGCTCACGTAACGGCCCCATCGCTTTTCGGTTTTTGATCTATGCCGGCTTGAAAGGCTCCCCTCTCAAGGGGCCTGTCTCCTGTCCCTAAATTGCCACCAATCCGTGTCATGGCAAAGCGCCGTCGATGGGGAAGGGGCCGGGATCACCTCCCGGCCCCGTATTTCGACCGTCGCGGACAAAGTCCTGGTTTATCAGGATAATCTTTTACCCTATCGTTTCTGCATGGCGGCGTCCCGGAGAGCGCCTCGCAATCAATAAGGGGGATGGCATGGCGGTTGAGCGCTGGGACAGTCTGGCCGGCGGGATGGGCCGACGCACGATGCTGATGGGGACGGGGGCCGCCTTGGCGCTGGCGGGCTGCGCGGTCAAGGGGGAGGATGGGCGGCATGGCGGCATCTCCGAAGCGGTGCGGTCGCCTTTGATGCTCACGCCCATCCGGGCCACGCCCGACCGTATCACCCGCGTCACCGTCTGCACGCGCCCCTTTCGGCCCCAGGGGCCCCGGCTGGAGGTGGAGCGCATCGGCGAGAAGCGGGTGCTCCACCATTATGGCCACGGCGGCAGCGGCTGGTCCCTGTCCTGGGGCACGGGTCTGGTCGCCACGGAAAAGGCCATGGCCCTGGGCGAGCGCGACATCGCCGTGATCGGCTGCGGCGCCATCGGCCTGACCACGGCGCTGCAACTGCAACGCGCCGGTGCCAAGGTCACCATCTACGCCAAGGACCTGCCGCCCGACACCCGGTCCAGCCTCGCCACCGGCGTGTGGTCGCCGGACTCGCGCATCTGCCTGGAACAGTACGCCACGCCGGAGTTCAAAGCGCTGTGGGCGCGCATGTGCCTGACCTCTTTCCAGGCCTATCAAAGCCTGCTGGGGTTGCCCGGCACGCCCATCGAGTGGGTGGACAATTACAACGTGGCCGACGCGGCCAACCAAGGGCATGAGGAGGCGGCGGATACCCGGCCCCCCTTCGCCGACACCTTGCAGCATGATTTGCTGCCCACCCTGACGCCACACCCCGTCGATGTGCCGGCCGGCCTGCACCCCTTTGGCGGCCGGGTCGTCCGGCGCGGCACCAACATGGTGTTCAACATCTCCAGTTACGCCCGCCTGCTGCTGGACGATTTCCATGCCAATGGCGGCCGCATCGAGGTGCAGGAGTTCCATACGCCGGCGGATTTCGCCCGGCTGCCGCAGAAGGTGCTGGTGAACTGCACCGGCTATGGCGCCCGCGCCCTGATGGGCGACGCCTCCATCGTGCCGGTGCGGGGCCAGTTGGCGCGCATGATCCCGCAGGACGATGTGCATTACGGCCTGTACTACAACGGCGTGTCCTTCGTGCCCCGGCGTGATGGCTTCGTCTTCCAGGTCATCGGGCCGGACGACTATTACGGCTATGGCGACGACAGCGTGGAGCCCGACCGCCCGTTGGCCGAGCAGGCGGTGCGCACCATCGCCAGCCTGTTTCCGCCGCCGGCCGTCGGCTGACCGCCCCTGGCGGCATCAAACTTTCCCGCGAGGCGGGATTGATTTATGGCCGCGGCGCCGCACCTTCTAGCGGCAGCCGTGTGCCTGTGGGCCAAAGATGGGGCCGTCCTGGCTCCCGGCTGACATCCAGGGAGGGAAGGGTACAATGTCTCGCGTTTCCGTCATCGCGCTGGCCCTGGGGCTGGCCGCGTCCAGCCTGGCGCTCGGCGCCGGCGCCGCCACCGCGCCGTCACCCGCCATCACCGCCGCCGTCGCGGACGCCAGCCGCCCGCAGGCCGACAAGGATCGCGACGCCGACCGCAAGCCGGCGGAGATGCTGGCCTTCGCCGGGGTGAAGCCGGGTGACAAGGTGGTGGATTTCATGCCGGGCGCCGGCTATTTCACCCGCCTGTTCGCCAAGGCCGTAGGCCCCAAGGGCCGCGTCTATTCCCTGCTGCCCGGCGAGATCGCCAGCCGGTCGCAAAAGGCGGTGGACGGGCAGAAGGCCCTGGCCGAGGACAAGGCCTATGGCAACATCGTTCCCCTGGTCGAGCCGGCCGCCGCCCTATCCCTGCCGGAGAAGGTGGACGTGGTCTGGACCTCGCAGAATTACCACGACGTCCACGCCTTCATGGGGGCCGAGACGGCGGCGGCGGTGAACAAGGCCGTCTTCAACGCCCTGAAGCCCGGCGGCGTCTACATCGTGCTGGACCATGTGGCGGAGGCGGGTTCCGGCCTGCGCGACGCCAACACCCTGCATCGTATCGACCCCGAAACGGTGAAGAAGGAGGTGGAGGCCGCGGGCTTCGTGCTCGATGGCCAGGACGACGCCCTGCGCAACACGGCGGACAACCACACCCTGAAGGTGTTCGACCCCGCCCTGCGCGGCCACACCGACCAGTTCATCTTCAAGTTCCGCAAGCCCAAATAAGAGCGTCCCGCGCTGGGGCCCCGCGACGGGGGTAATGAACGGGGGCTGCGTCGGTGGCACTTTGGCCATTGCGCAGCCCCTTGTTTTTGCGGACCCTTTCCCCCTCGACAGAAGAAGGGGGACAGGCATGGCGAAGGGGATGGCGGCACTGGTCGTGGTGCTGGGGGTGATGGGACTGATTGGCACCGCCAGGGCGGCGGAGGCCCCGTACCAGGTGCTGGGCGGTTATGCCCACCATGGCCATGAGGAACGGTTGAACACCCCGGCCGACGAGGTCGCCTGGCTGCGCAAGAACCGCTTCGTGCATGGCGAGCTGGACGATTTCCCCGCCGACGCCATCGTTCTGCACCGGGTGGATATCGAATCCTACCTGGACCAGGCCGGGTTCCAGGGGCGCTACACCCACCTGTCCTACGGCTTCACCGACCCCACCGACCTGTGGGTGGTGCGTAAGCCGGGCACGACGCCCTTCACCGTGGTGCGCGGCCTGCCCGGCGCCGGCGGCATCACCACCCAGGTGGCGGAGTTGCAGGCCCTGGGCGCCCGCCGGGTGATCCATGTCGGCACGGCGGGCCTGCTGTCGCCCGACGTGCCCTATGGTCAGATCATCGTGTCCGATGGGTCCTACCGCGACGGCGGTGCCTTCCTGCTGGCGCCCGACGCGCGGGCGCAGGTGGCCCGGCCGGACCAGGACTTCACCGCCCGGGTGCGCGCCGCCGCCGCCCGCTCCGGCCTGCCCAGCGCGCGGGGCATCGGCTACACCATGCCCATCTACTATTTCCAGCCGGGCAGCATCCTGCGGGACCTGCTGGCCATCAAGGGCCCGGACAAGCCCACCTTCGTGGAGATGGAGGAGGGGCCGTTCTTCACCTTGGCCACCCTGATGGGGCTGAAGGCCGCCAGCGTGGTCGTGGGGTCCGACCGCCTGGTCAACGACGGCGGCCGCCTGCATCAGTCGCTGTGGGACGGCGACCTGGACGCCCTGGAACTGGCGGCGTTCAAGGTGGCGGTGGCGGCGGTGACCACCCCGTGAGGGCTGAGGGCAAGCCACACTGTGACCGGCCTCACCTCGAAAAGCGGCGCGGACATGCTTAGGTGAGCCTTGGCAGTTCTGTCGTGGTTCGAAGAAAGGGCCGGTCCCCCCGTGTCGCTTCCCATTCCCCTGTCCGTCCTGGACCTTTCCCCCATCGTCGAGGGCGGCACCGCCGGCCAGGCCCTGCGCAACACCCTGGACCTGGCCCGCCATGCGGAGGCGCTGGGCTACCGCCGCTTCTGGGTGGCGGAGCACCACAACATGACGGGCATCGCCAGCGCCGCCACCTCGGTGGTCATCGGCTACATCGCCGGCGGCACTAAGAGCATCCGCGTGGGGGCCGGCGGCATCATGCTGCCCAACCATGCCCCGCTGGTGATCGCGGAACAGTTCGGCACGCTGGAATCCCTCTATCCCGGCCGCATCGACCTGGGTCTGGGCCGTGCGCCGGGCAGCGACCAGCGCACCGCCTGGGCCCTGCGCCGCGACCGGACGGACAACGGCGACAACTTCCCCCGCGACGTGCAGGAGCTGCAGGCCTATTTCCGCCCGGCCCAACCGGGGCAGCCGGTGCGCGCTGTCCCCGGCGCCGGCCTGGACGTGCCGATTTGGATTCTGGGTTCCAGCACCTTTGGCGCCCGGCTGGCGGCGGAACTGGGGCTGCCCTACGCCTTCGCCTCCCACTTCGCGCCGTCCCAGCTGCTGGAGGCGCTGCATGTCTACCGCCAGCACTACAAGCCCACCGCCGCCAACCCCAAGCCCCACGCCATGGTGGGGGTCAACGTCTTCGCCGCCGATACGGACCGGGAGGCGGAGGTGCTGTTCACCTCCCTGCAGGACCGGTTCGTGGCCTTGGCCCGCGGCAACCCCGGCCCCTTGCGCCCGCCGCAGCCGGACGTGCGCTGGAGCCCGGAGGAACGCGCCTGGGCGGATCAGGCGCTGCGCTACTCCGTCGTGGGTGGGCCGGAGACGGTGCGCCATGGCCTGGGCGCCATCCTGCAGCAGACCGGCGCCGATGAGATCATGGTAACCGCCGCCATCCACGACCATGCCGCCCGGCGGCGGTCGTTCGAGATCACGGCCCAGGTGGCCGGGCTGGCGCCGCGCGCCGACTGATACGCGCGGGACGCTGTCCGCCAAAGAAAAGGGCCGCGTCCCCGGGCATGGGGATGCGGCCCTTTTTGTCCCGTTCCGTCGCTATTTGCCCATGGACTTGTCGCGGGCGGCCTTGAACTCGGCCTTGTCGTACCATTTCGGCCAATCGGTGCCGAAGGCCAGCGGGCGGCTGAGGTCATAAATCATGTTGACCTCCATGGCGCCGCCGCTGAGGTCCAGGTCGGGCGACCATTTGTCCGACGGCTGGTGATAGTGCAGGCGGGTGAACTCGTCCTCCTTGGCCTTGCCCCACTCCGCGCCGTGCGCCACGCTGTCGATGCCGCTGTGGGCGTAGATCACCGGGATGCCGACCTTGGCCAGGTTGAAATGGTCGGAGCGGTAGTAATAGCCGCGCTCGGGGAAGGGCTCGGGGTTCAGGGCCATCATGTGGGCGTCGGTCCAGGCCTTCAGCCTGTCCTCCAGGTCGGACTTGCGCCCGCCGACCAGCACGATGTCGCGGGTCAGGCCCACGCTGCTCAGCATGTCCATGTTGAAGCCCGCGACCGTCTTGTTGGGCGCGAACAGCGGATGCTGGGCATAGTATTCGGAACCCAGCAGGCCCTGCTCCTCGGCGGTGTAGGCGATGAACAGCAGGGTGCGGTCCGGCTTCGGGCCCTTGGTGTAGCGCTTGGCCAGCTCGATCAGGCCGGCGACGCCGGACGCGTTGTCCATGGCGCCGTGATAGATGGTGTCGCCATCGATGGCCGGGCCGATGCCCAGATGGTCCCAGTGCGCGCCCACCAGCACCATCTCATCGGGATGCTTGGCGCCCGGAATGGTGCCGATGACATTGTGGGAAACGACGTCGCGCTCCGTCGGCGTGATGCCGACCGACATCTTGAGGGGCAGGGGCACAGCCTTGAAACCGCGCCGGGCGGCACTGTCCTTCAGCGTGCTGAAGTCCAGCCCGGCGGCCTGGAACAGGGCCTTGGCCTGGTCCAGCTGAATCCAGCCTTCCACGGCGGAACGGCTTTTCAGACCGCCGTCGGCCGGCATCAAGGTCAGCTTGGGGATGCTGCCGCCGTTGGCGACCACGCCCCAGGGGTAACCCGCGGCGCGCGTCTCATGCACGATGATGGCGGCGGTGGCGCCGTGGCGGGCCGCCTCCTCGAACTTGTAGATCCAGCGGCCATACCAGGTCATGGCGCCGCCGCCGAACAGCTTGGGATCGCCGGTGGCATAGCCGGGGTCGTTCACCAGGATGACCACCGTCTTGCCGCGCACATCGACGCCGGCATAGTCGTCCCAGCCGAATTCCGGCGCCGTGATGCCGTAGCCCACGAACACCATGTCGTTGTCCTTGACCTGGACATGGGGCGTGCGCTGGCGGGTCCAGACGATCATGTCGCTGAAATACTCCAGCGACAGCGGTTCCGCCTTGGGGCCGGTGATGACCATGGGGCCGTCGGCCTTGCTGACGATCTCCGTCAGGGGGACGTCCTGCAGATAGCTGCCGTCCACGGCCGGGGTCAGGCCGATCTTCTTGAACTGCTCCTGGATGTAGGCGATGGCCTTGGCCTCGCCCTCCGTTCCCGGCTTGCGGCCTTGGAAGTCATCGGACGCCAGGATGCGGATGTGCTCGGACAGGGCCTGGGCCGTTACCGGCGCTACATCCTTGGTGACCTTGGCGGCCGCCATCGTGGGCAGGGCCATGGCCACTGCGAGAGCCAGCGCCGCCGTGCCTTTCAGCAGGCGGGCGCGTCTGGTGTGGGTTCGCATGGGTTTCTTGCGTTCCTTATCTTTCCCGGGGCGCGTCCATTGGCGTCCCTCAAACCGCCCATACCCCCTGCCAGGGGTTACAGGCGCCGGCAAGGTTACGGCCCCGCTGTGCCGCTTCCCCGACTGAAAAAGGCCGCCGCGCCCCCTGCCAGGGCGCCGGCGGCCCTTATGCTCATTTGCCCTGGGACATGTCTCGGGCGGCCTTGAACTCCGCCTTGTCATACCATTTGGGCCAGGCGTCGCTGGTGGCCAGGGCGCGGCTGATGTCGTACCACATGTTGACCTCGACGGCGCCGCCGCGCAGGTCCATGGCCGGCGACCATTCGTCGGACGGCTGGTGGTAGTGCAGGCGGGTGTACTCCTCCTCCTTCGCCTTGCCCCACTCGGCCCCATGCTCCACGCTGTCGATGCCCATGCTGGCGTCGATGACGGGAATGCCGACCTTGGCCAGGTTGAAATGGTCGGAGCGGTAGTAGTAACCGCGCTCGGGGAAGGGCTCGGGAGTCACGACCATGCCGTGGGCATCGGTCCACGCCTTCAGCCGTTCCTCCAGGTCCGATTTTTTGCCGCCGACCAGGACCACGTCATGCACCGGGCCCAGCACGCCCAGGCCGTCCATGTTGAAGCCGGCCACCGTCCTGCCCGCAGGGAACAAGGGGTGCTGGGCATAGTATTCCGAGCCCAGCAGGCCCTGCTCCTCCGCCGTGTAGGCGATGAACAGCAGGGTGCGGTCCGGCTTGGCGGCGTGGGTGTAGCGCTTGGCCATCTCGATCAGGCCGGCGATGCCCGTGGCGTTATCCAGCGCGCCGTTATAAATGGTGTCGCCGTTCACCGCCGGGCCCACGCCCAGATGATCCCAGTGGGCGCCGACCAGCACCACCTCATCCGGATGCTTCGCGCCGGGGACGATGCCCACCACATTGTGCGAGACGACGTCGCGCACGACGGGGGTGATGCCCACCGACATCTTGGCGTTCAGGGGCACGGCCTTGAAGCCGCGCCGGGCGGCGCTGTCCTTGAGGGTGGAATAGTCCAGGCCGGCGGCCGCGAACAGTTCCTTGGCGACGTCCAACTGCACCCAGCCCTCGACGGCTGAGCGGCTTTGCAGGCCGCCGTCGGCCGGCATCAGGGTCAGCTTGGGCACGCTGTTGCTGTTGGCGACCACGCCCCAGGGGTAACCCGCGGCGCGCGTCTCGTGGACGATGATGGCGGCGGCGGCTCCATGGCGGGCCGCCTCCTCGTACTTGTAGGGCCAACGACCGTACCAGGTCATGGCGCCGCCGCCGAACAGGGCGGGGTCGCCGGTGGCGAATCCGGGATCGTTGACCAGGATGACGACCGTCTTGCCCTTCACATCGACGCCGGCATAGTCATCCCAGCCGAACTCGGGGGCGGTGATGCCATAGCCGACGAAGACCAGGTCGCTGTCCTTGACCTCGGCATGCGCGGTGCGCTGCCGGTTCCAGACGATCATCTGGCTGAAATACTCGTAGGACAGTGTCTTGGCCTGGCCGTCCTTGCCTGTGGCCGTGAACACCAGGGGGCCGTCGGCCTTGCTGGTGATTTCGGTCATGGGCACGTCCTGAAGGTAGCCCTTGGAGCCCGGTGCCGGCTTCAGGCCGATCTTTTTGAACTGGTCCTGGATATAGGCGATGGTCTTCTCCTCGCCCACCGTTCCCGGCTTGCGGCCCTGGAAGTCGTCGGAGGCGAGGATTTTGACATGGGCCGACAGGGCCTCGGGCGTTACCGGGGCGGCGTCCTTCGCCTGCCCGGTGGAAAGGGCCCCTAGATTGATCGCCAGGGCCGCGGCGAACAGTGCCGTCGTGCCTGTGCGTGGTCTGACTCCCATAAGCGTGAATCCCCATTGTCTTGGTCGGGGCGCCGGCGGGGTACAACCGCAGCGGCGCCGCTTGGGGCGGCAGCATACGGATGTACTGGCCGGGTTTCCATGCCCTGGGGTAGGGAGTCTGTCGAAAGTTGGATATTGGATAAGGGCGTCAGGCGTCGACGCGGGTGCCCCACAGGTCGTATTCCTCGGCATGTTCCACCGTCACCTGGACGATGTCGCCCACGGCCACGCTCGTGTCGCCGTTCAGGAAGACGCTGCCATCGATTTCCGGCGCGTCCGCGGCGGAGCGGCCGATGGCGCCCTCGTCATCCACCTCATCGATGATGACGTCGATGGTGCGGCCCACCTTGGCCTGCATGCGCTCTTCGCTGATGGCCTGCTGGTGGGCCATCAGGCGGTTCCAGCGCTCTTCCTTCACCTCTTCCGGCACGGCGCCCTCCAGGGCGTTGGCGGGGGCGCCGTCCACGGCCTCATACTTGAAGCAGCCCAGCCGGTCGATCTTGGCCTCCGATAGCCAGTCCAGCAGGAACTGGAAATCCTGCTCCGTCTCGCCGGGGAAGCCGACGATGAAGGTGGAGCGGATGGTCAGGTCGGGGCAGATGTCGCGCCAGCCGTGAATCCGGTCCAGCACCTTTTCCTGGTTGGCCGGCCGCTTCATGGCCTTCAGCACGTTGGGGCTGGCATGCTGGAAGGGGATGTCCAGATAGGGCAGCACCAGACCCTCCGCCATCAGGGGGATGACCTCGTCCACATGCGGGTAGGGGTAGACGTAGTGCAGGCGCACCCAGGCGCCCAGACCGCCCAGCTCCCGGGCTAGGTCGGTCATGTGGGCGCGGACCTGGCGGCCCTTGAACTCGCTCTCGGCATGGCGCAGGTCCAGGCCATAGGCGCTGGTGTCCTGGGAGATGACCATCAGCTCGCGCACGCCGGCGTTCACCAGGCGCTCCGCCTCGCGCAGCACGTTGCCGGCCGGCCGGCTGGCCAGGTCGCCGCGCAGCGAGGGGATGATGCAGAAGCTGCAGCGGTGGTTGCAGCCCTCGGAAATCTTCAGGTAGGCGTAATGGCGCGGCGTCAGGCGCAGGCCCTCGGGCGGAACCAGGTCGGTGTAGGGGTTGTGCACCGGGGGCAGGTGGTCGTGCACCGCCGACACCACCTGCTCGTACTGGTGGGGGCCGGTGACGGCCAGGACGTTGGGGTACATCTCGCGGATGCGGCCCTCTTCCACGCCCATGCAGCCGGTGACGATGACGCGGCCGTTCTCGCGCATGGCCTCGCCGATGGCGTCCAGGCTCTCCTGCTTGGCGCTGTCCAGGAAGCCGCAGGTGTTGACCAGCACCACGTCGGCGTCGTCATAGCTGGGCGACACCTCATACCCTTCCGAGCGCAGCTTGGTCAGGATGCGCTCGCTGTCCACCAGCGCCTTGGGGCAGCCTAGGCTGACGATGCCAACCTTTGGCGCGCCGGTGGCGGGGACGGTGGGGGTGTGGGTGGGCTTGCTCATGGCGGCGCTCGGGAATCCAAAAGGGCGCCGTCGGCGAACCCTCACGCCGCATGCGGTCGGCGGAGGTGTCTCTCGAAAGCGCGCTTACACTATACTATAAGGTGAGCGTCCGCCCTGGGGGCGCCGACGCTCGTCTGGCCCGGGTATATAGCCGCACCGGGCCCGTTTGCCCATCCCCCGCGCTGTTGGGAGCGCGTGCCAGAGGCGCAGGGGAGGGGCCCGCAAATGTGGGGCCGCCCCCTGTCCTAGACGCACGGCTTGCCCTGTATTTTTACGTGTAGGGCGCTTGACGGGGGGAGCGGACGTCCATATAGTCCGCCCACATTTTTCGAGGGGCAGGCTGTAGGCCGCCCTTGCGGGCTAGACGCTGTCTCTCAAAAAGACCCCCTCGAAAATCTGTATAGCCGCACCCGAGTCCTTGTTCGGACGGCGTTTGCAAGGCCCGCGCGGAGCCAGTTAGTGCTTCGTGACGGGACTTTCGTCGTTCGGGGCATGGGTTTGGGTGCCTTGTTGTTGGAACTGTGAACCGAGAGCGGTAGATGCCGACGATCAACCAGTTGATCCGCAAGTCCCGTGAGGGCGTGCCGGAGCGGGACAAGGTCCCGGCGTTGCAGGAATGCCCCCAGAAGCGCGGTGTCTGCACGCGCGTCTACACGACCACCCCGAAGAAGCCGAACTCGGCGCTGCGTAAGGTCGCCCGCGTGCGGCTGACCAACGGCCACGAGGTCATCAGCTACATCCCGGGCGAGGGTCACAACCTGCAGGAACACTCCGTGGTGATGATCCGCGGCGGCCGTGTGAAGGACCTTCCCGGCGTGCGCTATCACATCATCCGCGGTTCGTTGGATACCCAGGGCGTGAAGGACCGTCGCCAGCGCCGGTCCAAGTACGGCGCCAAGCGTCCGAAGTAAGGAGTTATCTCATGTCCCGTCGTCGTCGCGCCGAGAAGCGTGAAGTCCTGCCGGATGCCAAGTACGGCGATACCGTGCTGACGAAGTTCATGAACTGCCTGATGTACGACGGTAAGAAGTCCGTCGCCGAGCAGATCGTGTACGGCGCTCTGGAGCGTATCGAGGGCAAGGTGAAGGCTGATCCCATTCAGCTGTTCCACGATGCCCTGAACAACGTTCGTCCCTACCTGGAAGTTCGTTCCCGCCGCGTCGGCGGTGCGACCTACCAGGTGCCGGTTGAGGTCCGTCAGGACCGCGCCCAGGCCCTGGCCATCCGTTGGCTGATCGCCGCCGCTCGCGGCCGGTCGGAAAACACGATGACCGAGCGCCTGTCGGGTGAGCTGCTGGACGCGGCCAACCAGCGCGGCGTTGCCGTGAAGAAGCGTGAAGACACCCACCGTATGGCGGAGGCCAACAAGGCCTTCTCGCACTACCGGTGGTAAGGCTGGGAAAAGCTTAGGCCTTAAGGAATCATGGCGCGCTCCCATCCTCTCGACCGTTATCGGAACATCGGTATCTGTGCCCACATTGATGCCGGCAAGACGACGACGACCGAGCGGATCCTGTACTACACCGGCAAGTCCTATCGCATGGGCGAGGTCCACGAGGGCACCGCCGCGATGGACTGGATGGAGCAGGAGCAGGAGCGCGGCATCACCATCACTTCGGCGGCCACGACCTGTTTTTGGCGTGACCACCGGGTGAACATCATCGACACCCCCGGGCATGTCGACTTCACCATTGAGGTCGAACGGTCCTTGCGGGTGCTGGATGGTGCGGTGGCGCTGTTTGATGCCGTGGCCGGGGTCGAGCCCCAGTCGGAAACCGTGTGGCGGCAGGCGGACAAGTACCGCGTGCCGCGCATGTGTTTCGTGAACAAGATGGACCGGGTCGGCGCCGACTTCTTCGGCACCGTCCAGATGATCCGGGAGCGGCTGGGCGCCAACGCGGCGGTCCTGCAGCTTCCCATCAAGACGGAGGCCGGTTTCACCGGTGTCGTCGACCTGGTGAAGAACAAGGCCATCGTCTGGAAAGAAGAGACGCTGGGCGCCGAGTTCTTCGAGAGCGAGGTTCCGGCCGCGATGGTCGAGCAGGTGAGCGCCTACCGCGCCCGCCTGGTCGAGCAGGCGGTCGAGATGGATGAGGCGGCTACCGAGCGCTACCTCGAGGGTGAGGAACCCGACGAGGCGGCGCTCAAGGCGCTGATCCGCAAGGGGACGATCACGCTGCGCCTGGTTCCGGTGCTGTGTGGTTCGGCCTTCAAGAACAAGGGCGTTCAGCCGATGCTGGACGCCGTTGTCGACTTTCTTCCCTCGCCGCTCGACATCGCCGATGTCGCCGGCGTGGCGCTGGACGGGGAACCAGCCAGCCGGAAGACGGACGACGCGGCGCCCTTCGCTGGCTTGGCGTTCAAGGTGATGAACGATCCTTTCGTCGGCGCGCTCACCTTCGTCCGGGTTTACTCGGGTCGGGTGGCGGTCGGTGATCGCGTTCTGAACGCGAGCAAGGGTGAGAAGGAGAGCGTCGGCAAGATGTTGCTGATGCACGCCAACACCCGGGAAGAGATCGAGGCGGCCTGCGCGGGCGACATCGTCGCCCTGGCGGGGTTGCGGGACACGACGACGGGCGAAACCCTGTGCGATCCGGAAGCGCCGCTGGTGCTGGAACGCATGGAGTTCCCGGAGCCGGTGATCGAGGTGGTGGTCGAGCCTAAGACCCAGGCGGATCACGACCGGATGGCAATGGCGTTGCAGCGTTTGGCGTCGGAGGATCCGTCCTTCCGCGTCGGCCGTGACTCCGAGACGGGCCAAACCGTCATCGGCGGCATGGGCGAGCTGCATCTCGAAATCATCGTCGATCGCATGCGCCGGGAATACAGGGTTGAGGCCGATGTCGGCGCGCCGCAGGTGGCGTACCGGGAGACCATCGCCCAGAAGGCTGAGGTCGCCCACACGCTGAAGCGGCAGGTCGGCGCCATGGGGCAGTTCGCCCAGGTGACGTTGTCCTTCGAGCCGTCAGAGCCCGGCAGCGGGTTCCGGTTCGAGAACAAGGCGGGCGGGAAGCTGCCCAAGGAATTCGCCCACGGGGTCCAGAACGGCGTCGATGCCGCGAAGGACGGTGGGGTGATCGCCGGGTTCCCGGTGATCGATCTGAAGGTAGAGCTGGTGGACGGCGGTTTTCACGACGTCGATAGCTCCGTCGAGGTGTTCGAGCAGGCCGCTCGCGCCGCTTTCAGGGAAGGGATGGCGAAGGCCAAGCCCGTCCTGCTGGAGCCGGTGATGGCGGTCGAGGTGGTCACCCCCGACGATTACATGGGTGATGTCATCGGCGACCTGAACAGTCGCCGGGGACAAGTGACGGGAATGGATCAGCGGGGCAATGCGCGTGTCATCATTGCCAGGGTCCCGCTGGCCAACATGTTTGGGTATGTGAACAACCTGCGCTCGATGAGCCAGGGCCGGGCGCAGTACTCGATGCAATTTGACCACTATGAGCCGGTGCCGGCTGCCATCGCGGATGTCGTTCGCGCCAAGATGGCCTGATCTGGCAGAAGTCAAGAGAAGGAAGAGTAACCATGGCGAAGGCGAAATTCGAGCGCACCAAGCCGCACTGCAACATCGGCACCATCGGTCACGTTGACCATGGCAAGACGTCGCTGACGGCTGCGATCACGAAGGTGCTGGCTGAGACCGGTGGCGCGACGTTCACCGCGTACGACCAGATCGACAAGGCGCCGGAAGAGAAGGCGCGTGGCATCACGATCTCGACCGCCCACGTCGAGTACGAGACGTCCAACCGTCACTACGCCCACGTCGACTGCCCCGGCCACGCCGACTATGTGAAGAACATGATCACCGGCGCCGCGCAGATGGACGGCGCGATCCTGGTCGTGTCCGCTGCCGACGGCCCGATGCCGCAGACCCGCGAGCACATCCTGCTGGCCCGTCAGGTCGGCGTGCCGGCTCTGGTGGTGTTCATGAACAAGGTCGACATGGTCGACGACCCCGAGCTGCTGGAGCTGGTGGAGCTGGAAGTGCGCGAGCTGCTGAGCAGCTACGACTTCCCTGGCGACGACATTCCGATCGTGAAGGGCTCCGCCCTGTGCGCCCTGGAAGACCGCAGCCCCGAGATCGGCAAGGAAGCCATCCTGGAGCTGATGAAGCAGGTCGACGCCTACATCCCGCAGCCGGAGCGTCCGGTTGACAAGCCCTTCCTGATGCCGATCGAAGACGTGTTCTCGATCTCTGGCCGCGGCACTGTGGTGACCGGCCGTGTCGAGCGCGGCATCGTGAAGGTGGGCGAGGAAATCGAGATCGTCGGTCTGAAGACCACGGTCAAGACGACCGTGACCGGCGTTGAGATGTTCCGCAAGCTGCTGGACCAGGGCCAGGCTGGCGACAACATCGGCGCGCTGCTGCGCGGCACGAAGCGTGAAGACGTCGAGCGCGGCCAGGTCCTGGCCAAGCCCGGCTCGATCACCCCGCACACCAAGTTCGTGGCCGAAGCCTACATCCTGACGAAGGAAGAAGGCGGCCGTCACACCCCGTTCTTCACCAACTACCGTCCCCAGTTCTACTTCCGCACCACGGACGTGACGGGCATGGTCTCGCTGCCGGAAGGCACCGAGATGGTGATGCCGGGCGACAACGTGCAGGTGACCGTGGAGCTGATCGCCCCGATCGCCATGGACGAAGGCCTGCGCTTCGCCATCCGTGAAGGCGGCCGCACCGTCGGCGCCGGCGTGGTCGCGAAGATCATCGCCTGATAGTACCCACTGATTTGATTGACCGGTGTGCGGTGCCGTTGCTATACGGCACCGCTTCCAACCAAGGTTTAGGACGATGGAAAGCCAGAATATCCGGATCCGCCTGAAGGCGTTCGATCATCGCGTGCTCGACCAGTCGACCAGCGAGATCGTGAATACGGCCAAGCGGACCGGTGCCCGGGTGCGCGGTCCGATCCCGCTTCCGACCCAGGTCGAGAAGTTCACGGTGAACCGCAGCCCGCACATCGACAAGAAGTCGCGTGAGCAGTTCGAGATCCGCACCCACAAGCGCCTGCTGGACATCGTCGATCCGACCCCGCAGACCGTGGACGCGCTGATGAAGCTCGACCTGGCCGCCGGCGTCGACGTCGAGATTAAGCTGTAAGTTTTGAGTAGTGGGACCTCTCCCCTGAGGATGTCCCCTGTTAGGAGAAGAGACTAAAATGCGATCCGGTTTGATCGCGCAGAAGCTCGGCATGACCCGCATCTTCACGGATGAGGGTGAGCACGTGCCGGTGACTGTGCTGAAAGTCGACAATTGCCAGGTCGTCTCCCACAAGACCGAGGAACGGGACGGGTACACCGCCCTGGAAATCGGCGTGGGCAAGGCCAAGGTGAAGAACGTCACGAAGGCTGAGCGCGGCCACTTCGCCAAGGCGAAGGTGGAGCCGAAGAAGAAGACCGTGGAGTTCCGGGTGACCCCGGACGCCCTGGTCGAGGTCGGTGCGGAGATCACCGTCGACCACTTCGTCGCTGGCCAGTTCGTGGACGTCACCGGGACGACCATCGGTAAGGGCTTCGCCGGTGGCATGAAGCGCTGGAACTTCGGCGGCCTTCGCGCCACGCACGGTGTGTCCGTGTCGCACCGTTCGCACGGTTCGACCGGTCAGCGTCAGGATCCCGGCCGCACCTTCAAGAACAAGAAGATGGCCGGTCACCTGGGCGTTGAGCAGGTCACCACCCAGAACCTGAAGGTCGTCTCGGTCGATGTCGAGCGCGGCCTGATCCTCGTCCGCGGCGCCGTCCCCGGCTCCGAAGGCGGTTACATCCTGGTCAAGGACGCCGTGAAGAAGAAGCTGCCGGAGGGTGTTCCCTTCCCGGCCGCCTTCCGTGCGCCGACGCAGGACGCTCCTGCCGCGCAGGAGGGCTGAGCATCATGAAGACGACCGTTAAGAACCTGAAGAACGAGCAAGTCGGCGAGATCGAGCTGGACGACGCCGTGTTCGGCCTGCCGGCCCGCGCCGATCTGCTGGCCCGCATGGTGAACTGGCAGCTGGCCAAGCGCCGTCAGGGCACGCACAAGACCAAGGGGATCTCCGAGATCTCCGGCACGACCAAGAAGCCGTGGAAGCAGAAGGGCACCGGCCGTGCCCGTCAGGGCTCCCTGCGCTCGCCGCAGTTCCGCGGCGGCGCGGTGATCTTCGGTCCGGTGGTGCGCAGCCATGAGCACGACCTGACGAAGAAGGTCCGCAAGCTGGCCCTGAAGACCGCCCTGTCGGTCAAGGCCGCCGAGGGCAAGCTGGTCATCCTCGACGATGCCCGCGCCGAGACGCACAAGACCAAGGCTCTGGTCGAGCAGTTCGGCGCGCTGGGCCTGAGCTCGGTGCTGATCATCGACGGCGCCAACCTGGATGAGAACTTCGTCCGGGCCGCTGGCAACATCCCGCATGTGGATGTGCTGCCGGAGCAGGGCGCCAACGTGTACGACATCCTGCGGCGCGACACCCTGGTGTTGACCCGCAACGCGGTCGAGCAGTTGGAGGCTCGCCTGAAATGAGCAAGAACGCGAAGCCGTTTGTGAGCGCCGAGCGCATGTACGATCTGATCGTCGCGCCGGTCATCACCGAAAAGTCCACCATGGGCTCCGAGCATAACCAGGTCACCTTCCGGGTGCCCCTGGATGCCACGAAGCCCGAGATCAAGCAGGCCGTCGAAGGCCTGTTCAAGGTCAAGGTGACGGCCGTGAACACCATCGTCTCGAAGGGCAAGACCAAGCGCTTCCGGGGCATCGTGGCTCGCCGGTCCGACTTCAAGAAGGCCATCGTGACCCTCGCCGAAGGGCACACGATCGACGTCACCACCGGCGTGTGAGGGCATTAACGATGGCACTTAAGACTTACCGTCCCATTACCCCGAGCCTGCGCCAGCTGGTGCTGGTCGACCGCTCGGAGCTGTACAAGGGCAAGCCGGTTAAGCGTCTGACGGAGGGCCTGAGCGGCACCGGCGGTCGTAACAACACCGGTCGCATCACCGCGCGTCGCATGGGCGGCGGCCACAAGCGCCGTTACCGTCTGGTCGACTTCAAGCGCAACAAGTTCGGCGTCCCGGCGACGGTCGAGCGTCTGGAGTACGATCCGAACCGGACGGCCTTCATCGCTCTGATCCGCTATCAGGACGGCGACCTGGCCTACATCCTGGCTCCGCAGCGTCTGAAGGCCGGCGACGTCGTCGTCGCTGGTGAGAAGGTCGACGTGAAGCCCGGCAACGCCATGCCGCTGAAGAACATCCCGGTCGGCACCATCGTCCACAATGTGGAGCTGCGTGCGGGCAAGGGTGGGCAGATCGCCCGCTCCGCCGGTACGTTCCTGCAGCTGGTCGGCCGTGACCAGGGCTATGCCCAGCTGAAGCTGCCCTCGGGCGAGCTGCGCATGGTCCGGGGCGAGTGCCTGGCCACCATCGGCGCGGTGTCCAACCCCGACCAGTCCAACACCGTGATCGGCAAGGCCGGTCGCAACCGTTGGCTGGGCCGCCGCCCCGCCGTCCGTGGTGTCGCCATGAACCCGATCGACCACCCGCACGGTGGTGGTGAAGGCCGTACCTCCGGTGGCCGTCATCCGGTCACGCCGTGGGGCAAGCCGACCAAGGGCAAGAAGACGCGTAGCAACAAGAAGACGGACGGGCTGATTATCCGTCGTCGTCGCTCTAAGTAAGGAGTAGGACCGTGACCCGTTCCGTCTGGAAGGGGCCGTTCATTGACGGCTACCTTTTGAAGAAGGCAGAGAAGGCGCGCGCGTCCGGCCGCAACGAGATCATCAAGATCTGGTCGCGCCGTTCCACGATCCTGCCCCAGTTCGTCGGTCTGACCTTTGGCGTGTACAACGGCCATAAGTTCCTGCCGGTGCTCGTGACCGAGAACATGATCGGCCACAAGTTCGGTGAGTTCTCTCCGACGCGGACTTTCTACGGCCACGCGGCCGACAAGAAGGCGAAGAGGAAGTAACATGAGCAAGCCTCAATCTGAACGGCCCTTCGCCGACAACGAGGCTGCGGCGCACGGTCGGATGATCAAGTCCAGTGCCCGCAAGCTGAACCTCGTCGCCCAGATGATCCGCGGCAAGGAAGCCGGCACCGCCCTGGCCATGCTGACCTTCTCCAAGCGCCGCATCGCCGGCGAAGTGAAGAAGGTTCTGCAGTCGGCCATCGCCAACGCCGAGAACAACCACCAGCTGGACGTTGACCGTCTGGTGGTCGCTTACGCCACCGTGGGCCGCGCCCTGGTGATGAAGCGCTTCCATGCCCGGGCCCGCGGTCGCGGCGCCCGTGTCGAGAAGTCTTACAGCAACTTGACCGTGGTTGTGCGCGAGCGCGCCGAGGAAGCCACGGGGGAGACCGCGTAACATGGGTCAGAAAGTCAACCCCATCGGGCTCCGCGTCGGTATCAACCGGACCTGGGACAGCCGCTGGTTCGCCAGCCGCGACTATGCCACGCTGCTGCACCAGGACCTGCGCCTGCGTAAGCACCTGCAGGGCAAGCTGGCCGCGGCCGGCGCCTCGCGCATCATCATCGAACGTCCGGCCAAGAAGGCCCGCGTCACCATCCACACGGCCCGTCCGGGTGTGGTGATCGGCAAGAAGGGCGCGGACATCGAGAAGCTGCGTTCCGATCTGAGCCGCATGACCGGTTCCGAGGTCAGCCTGAACATCGTCGAGATCCGCAAGCCGGAACTCGACGCCCGGCTGATCGCCGAGAACATCGCCAGCCAGCTGGAGCGTCGTGTCGCCTTCCGTCGCGCCATGAAGCGCGCCGTGCAGTCGGCCATGCGCCTCGGCGCCCAGGGCATCCGCATCAACTGCGGCGGCCGTCTGGGCGGCGCTGAGATCGCTCGTATGGAGTGGTACCGCGAAGGTCGCGTGCCTCTGCACACGCTGCGCGCCGAGATCGACTACGGCACGGCCACGGCGAAGACCACCTACGGCACCTGCGGTGTCAAGGTGTGGGTGTTTAAGGGCGAAATTCTGGCGCACGATCCGTTCGCCCAGGACAAGCGCGCCGATCAGCAGCCCGTCGCGGCGCGCTGAGGGTGAACGGATACTAGAGGGCAATTGCCATGCTGAGTCCGAAACGTACTAAGTACCGCAAGCAGCACAAGGGGCGCATCCACGGCGCCTCCAAGGGTGGCACCCAGCTGAACTTCGGCGCCTTTGGCCTGAAGGCGGTCGAGCCGGCGCGCATCACCGCGCGCCAGATCGAAGCGGCCCGCCGCGCGATCACCCGTCACATGAAGCGTCAGGGCCGGGTCTGGATCCGGATATTCCCGGACGTGCCGGTGTCGAGCAAGCCCGCCGAAGTCCGCATGGGCTCCGGTAAGGGTTCGCCCGAGTTCTGGGCGGCCCGCGTGGCCCCCGGCCGCATCATGTTCGAGCTGGATGGTGTGCCGGCGGACCTCGCCAAGCGCGCCTTCGAGCTGGCGGCCGCCAAGCTGCCGATTAAGACCCGATTCATCACCCGCCTGGGTGAGGGAGCTGAGGCATGACCAAAGCCGTCGACCTGCGCACTAAAAGCGTGGATGAGTTGCAGGACCAGCTCTTGCAGCTGAAGAAAGAGCAGTTCAATTTGCGCTTCCAGCGCGCCTCCGGGCAGCTGGAGAATACCGCGCGTGTCGGCCAGGTTCGGCGCGACATCGCTCGGATCAAGACCATCCTGGGCCAGCGGGAAACCGCTGCGCCCGCGTCCTGACAGGGGGAAGCGTAATGCCCCGGCGTGTTTTGCAGGGCACGGTGGTGAGTGACAAGGGCGATAAGACCGTGATCGTACTGGTCGAGCGTCGCGTCATGCACCCCGTGTACAAGAAGTTTATTAAGCAGTCGAAGAAGTATGCTGCTCATGACGAGCAGAATGCTTATAAGGCTGGCGACACGGTCACCATCGAGGAATGCCGTCCGATTTCCAAGCGGAAGCGGTGGGCCGTCGTCGTGGAAAGCGCCGCCCCGTCGGGCGCCGCCGTCTAACTGTTTTGCTTAAGGAAGCCAAACCATGATCCAGATGCAAACCAACCTGGAGGTCGCTGACAACAGCGGCGCGCGCCGGGTGCAGTGCATCAAGGTGCTGGGCGGCTCCATGCGGAAGGTCGCGGCCGTTGGCGACGTCATCGTCGTCTCGGTCAAGGAGGCCATTCCGCGGGGTCGCGTGAAGAAGGGTGACGTGCATCGCGCCGTCATCGTTCGCACCGCCAAGGAAATCCGTCGCACCGACGGTTCCGCTATCCGCTTCGACCGCAACGCGGCTGTGCTCATCAACAAGCAGGGTGAGCCGATCGGGACCCGTATCTTCGGGCCGGTCACGCGTGAGCTGCGCGCCAAGAAGTTCATGAAGATCATCTCCCTGGCGCCGGAGGTCCTGTAAATGTCGAAGATTAAGAAGGCCGATAAGGTCATCATCATCGCCGGCAAGGACAAGGGCAAGCAGGGCGAGGTGATCGCCGTTCTGCCGAAGGAGAACCGCGTCAAGGTGCGCGGCGTGAACCTGGTCAAGAAGCACCAGCGTCCGACTCCGACGCAGCAGGGTGGCATCGTTGAGCTCGAGGCGTTCATTGACGTCTCCAACGTCGCCCATGTCGACCCCAAGACCAACAAGCCGACCCGCGTCGGCTACCGGATCCTGGAAGACGGCCGCAAGGTCCGTTTCGCCAAGGTTTCCGGTGAAGTCATCGACCTGTGAGGCGCGTTATGGCTGCCAGGCTTAAAGAACATTACGATTCCGTCGTCCGTGCGTCGCTGAAGAGCGAATTCAACTACGCCAACGACCTGGAAGTGCCGCGGATCGAGAAGATCATCATTAACATGGGCGTTGGCGAAGCCACCTCCGATGGTAAGAAGATCAACGCCGCCGTCACCGATCTGACCGCTCTGTCGGGTCAGAAGCCGGTGGTGACCCGCGCCCGCAAGTCCATCGCGCAGTTCAAGCTGCGCGAGGGCATGGCCATTGGTTGCAAGGTGACCCTGCGCCGTGACCGCATGTACGAGTTCCTGGACCGTCTGATCACGATTGCCCTGCCGCGCGTCCGCGACTTCCGCGGCGTGTCGGGCACGAGCTTCGACGGCCGTGGCAACTACGCCATGGGGCTCAAGGAGCAGATCATTTTCCCGGAAATCGACTACGACCGCGTCGATGAAATCCGGGGGATGGACATCATCATCGTCACCACGGCGAAGACCGACAAGGAGGCCAAGGCCCTCCTGAAGGGCTTCCAGATGCCGTTCGCGAACTGAGCGGCAGGAGCTTCCCATGGCCAAGACCAGTTCTGTTCAGAAGAACAAGCGCCGTGAGCGCCTCGCGAAGCAGTACGCCGGCAAGCGTAATGCTCTGAAGGCCATCGCGTCTGATCGCACCCTTCCGCCCGAGGAGCGGTTCGCCGCTCGCCTCAAGCTTGCGGAGCTGCCGCGCAACTCCAGCCCGACCCGTATTCGGAATCGCTGCGAGCTGAGCGGTCGTCCGCGTGCTTTTTACCGCAAGTTTAAGCTGTCTCGTATTGCCCTGCGTGACCTGGCCTCGACCGGCCAGATCCCGGGCATGACGAAGTCCAGCTGGTAATCGGAGGTTCGGGAAATGGCGTTGAGCGATCCCTTGGGCGATATGCTGACCCGCATCCGTAATGGACAGCGGGCTCGCATGCAGTCTGTCACCAGCCCGGCCTCGAAGCTGCGCACCAACGTTCTGGAGGTGCTGAAGCGCGAGGGTTATATCCGTGGCTACTCCCTGGACACGGTTCGTCCGGGCGTCCATAGCGTGCGTATCGAGCTGAAGTATCACGAAGGCGAGCCTGTCATTAAGCAGGTGCAGCGCGTGTCGAAGCCCGGCCGCCGCATTTACTCCAAGATCGCCGATCTGCCGCGGGTCTTTAATGGCCTCGGCATCTCGATCCTGTCGACGCCCCGTGGCGTCATGTCGGACAGCGAGGCCCGTGCCGCCAATGTTGGCGGCGAGGTCCTCTGCAAAGTGTTCTAAGGAGCTGGCCACATGTCTCGTATCGGCAAGCATCCGGTGCCCGTTCCGGCTGGCGTGACCGTTCAGGTCACGGGCCAGGACGTCACCGTGAAAGGCAAGCTGGGCCAGCTCAGTCTGACCCTGGTTGACGACATCTCCGCCACGCTGGAAAACGGCGCTGTGGTGGTGAAGCCCGCGAACGACAGCCGCAAGGCTCGCGTGAACTGGGCCACCTCCCGCACGCTGCTGGCCAACATGGTCAAGGGTGTCGACACCGGCTTCACCAAGAACCTCGAGATCACCGGCGTGGGTTACAAGGCCGCCGTCCAGGGCCAGGAATTGCTCCTGAACCTGGGCTTCAGCCATGACGTGCGCTTTCCGATCCCGGCCGGCATCACGATGAAGTGCGATAAGCCCACTTCCATCTCGATCACCGGTTTCGATAAGCAGAAGATTGGCCAGGTTGCGGCTGAGATCCGCGCGTATCGTCCGCCCGAGCCCTACAAGGGCAAGGGCATCCGGTACGCGGATGAGGTGATCATCCGTAAAGAAGGCAAGAAGAAGTAAGGCGCACGATCATGAGCAATGCGAAAGTTCTGAGCGCGCGCCGCAAGCAGCGGGTGCGCACGCGGATCCGGAAGCTGGGGCAGGGGCGTCCACGCCTGTCCATCTTCCGCTCCAGCCAGCATATCTACGCCCAGGTCATCGACGACGTGGCCGGCCTGACCAAGGCCGCCGCCTCGTCCATCGACAAGACCCTGCGCGAGCAGCTGAAGACCGGTGCCGACATCGAGGCGGCCAAGGCGGTTGGCAAGCTGATTGCCGAGCGGGCCAAGGAAGCCGGCATCACGGAAGTGGTGTTCGATCGCGGTTCGTACCTGTTCCATGGCCGGGTCAAGGCCCTGGCCGACGCCGCGCGCGAAGCCGGCCTGCAGTTCTAAGGGGTAGCGATTATGGCACGTAACGAAAGGGACGGCGGCAACAGCGGCGGTCGCGAGCGTGGCGGGGACCGGGATCGTACGCCCCGGGACCGTGAGGAAAGCGAGCTCGTCGAAAAGCTCGTTGGTATTAACCGCGTCGCCAAGGTGGTGAAGGGTGGCCGTCGCTTCGGCTTCGCCGCCCTGGTCGTGGTGGGTGACGCCAAGGGTCGCGTCGGCGTGGGTTCGGGCAAGGCCCGCGAAGTGCCGGAAGCCATCCGCAAGGCCACCGACCAGGCCAAGCGTTCCATGATCCGCGTGCCGCTCCGCGAGGGCCGGACGCTGCATCATGACGTCCATGGTCACTTCGGCGCCGGCCGGGTGGTGCTGCGCACCGCCGACGCCGGTACCGGCATCATCGCCGGTGGTCCGATGCGCGCGATCTTCGAGGCTCTCGGCGTCCAGGACGTCGTGACCAAGTCGGTCGGCACCTCGAACCCGCACAACATGATCAAGGCGACCTTCGACGCCCTGTCCCAGTGCGTCAGCCCCCGCGCCGTCGCCGCTCGCCGTGGCCGTCGCGTCAGCGACATCCTGGGCCGCCGCGAGGCCGGTGCCGAGGTGAAGGAGAGCGCGTGATGAGCGAGAAGAACACCGTCATCGTGACCCAGATCGGCAGCCCGATCGGCCGCCAGAAGGACCAGCGGGCGACGCTGGTGGGTCTTGGTCTCAACAAGCTGCACCGTACCAGCGAGCTGGAGGATACCCCTTCGGTCCGCGGTATGATCGCCAAGGTGCAGCACCTCGTGCGCGTCGAGAAGGCCTCCTGAGGCCTTCCCGATACGGCTTGAAGGGATAAAGTCATGAAGCTTACGGATATTCGCGACAACCCGGGCGCCCGCAAGGCGCCCACCCGGGTTGGTCGGGGCATCGGCTCCGGCAAGGGCAAGACCGGCGGCCGTGGCGTGAAGGGTCAGACCTCGCGTTCCGGCGTGTCGATCAACGGCTTCGAAGGCGGTCAGATGCCTCTGCATCGCCGCCTGCCGAAGCGCGGTTTCAACAACCTGTTCGGCACCGAGTATTCGGTGGTGAACGTCGGCACCGTCCAGAAGGCCATCGATGAAGGCCGTCTGAACGCCGCTGACGTGATCACCGCCGACGTGCTGGTCGCCGCCGGCCTGGTGCGTCCGTCCCGCGACGGCGTGCGCCTGCTGGCCAAGGGCAGCATCACCGCGAAGGTGGCGTTCGACGTCGCCGGCGCCTCCGCCGCGGCCGTCGCCGCCGTGGAAGCGGCTGGTGGCTCGGTCAAGGTGCCCGCGGTCGAAGCGGCTGCCGAGTAATTAAGGAAGTGCGGCCGGCGTTCGTGTTAAAAGCGAGCGCCGGCCGTCTTTCTTTCTGCCGCAGGTCTCCCCATCTGGGGTGGGACCCGTTAGGGGGACCGGCGACGGTCCCTTTTCTTTTGGCCTTTTGATACTGTCTGTGCCGCGCCGATAAAGGCGCCTCGATAGGATACGGATTCCATGGCTTCAGCCGCCGAGCAGCTCGCCGCCAATCTTAATTTCGGCTCCTTCGCCAAGGCCACGGAACTGAAGAAGCGGCTCTGGTTCACCCTGGGAGCGCTCATCGTTTTCCGCCTGGGCACCTACATTCCCCTGCCGGGTATCAACGTCCAGGCTTTCGCCGACGTTTTCAACCAGGCCAAGGGCGGCATCCTGGGCATGTTCAACATGTTCGCCGGTGGTGCCATCGAGCGCATGAGCATCTTCGCGCTCAACATCATGCCCTACATCTCCGCCAGCATCATCGTGCAGCTGCTGACGGCCGTGATCCCCAGCCTTGAAACCATGAAGAAGGAAGGCGAGGCGGGTCGCAAGAAGATCAACCAGTACACCCGCTACGGCACGGTCATCCTGGCCATCTTCCAATCCTACGGCCTCGCTGTGGCGCTGCAGGGTGCCAAGGGCGGCACGGTGATCGACCCCGGCCCCTTCTTCATCATCAGCACCGTCGTCACCATGGTCGGCGGCACCATGTTCCTGATGTGGTTGGGGGAGCAGATCACCGCCCGCGGCGTCGGCAACGGCACCTCGCTGATCATCTTCACCGGCATCGTCGCGGCACTGCCCAAGGCGCTGATGCAGCTGCTGGAACTGGGGCGCACCGGCGCCATCGGCATTCCCCTGCTGCTGCTGCTGCTGATCATCGCTGTGGGCGTGATCTTCTTCATCGTCTTCATGGAGCGCGCGCAGCGTCGGCTGATCGTGCAGTATCCGAAGCGCCAGGTGGGCAACAAGGTCTATGGCGGCGAGGCGTCGCACCTGCCCTTGAAGCTGAACACCTCGGGCGTCATTCCGCCGATCTTCGCCAGCTCGCTGCTGTTGCTGCCGGCCACCGTCACCGGCTTCTCCGGCGGCACGGGCCCTGAGCTGCTGCAGACCGTCGCCCGCTACATCACCCACGGCCAGCCGCTGTATATCGTGCTGTACATGGCGTTGATCGTCTTCTTCAGTTTCTTCTACACCGCGGTCGTGTTTAACCCGACCGAAACGGCGGAAAACCTGAAGAAGTATGGCGGATTCATCCCCGGTATCCGTCCGGGTAAGAACACGGCCGACTATCTGGATTTCGTCCTGACCCGTTTGACGGTGTTGGGCGCGGGTTACCTGGTCATCGTTTGTCTATTGCCCGAACTGTTGATGGCCAAGAACGCTATTCCTTTTTATTTTGGCGGCACCAGCCTGCTAATTGTGGTAACGGTGACTATGGACACCGTCGCCCAGATCCATTCGCATCTGCTGGCGCATCAATATGAAGGCCTCATCAAGAAGGCAAAGCTGAGGGGGAGGCGTGGATGAACCTGATTCTTCTGGGGCCGCCGGGCGCCGGCAAGGGAACGCAGGCGCAGCGGCTTGAACGGAAGTTCGGGTTGGTGCAGTTGTCGACGGGCGACATGTTGCGGGCGCTGGTCGCCGGCGGCAGCCCGTTGGGGCAGCAGGCCAAGGAGATCATGGGGGCGGGCAAGCTCATGCCGGATGCCCTCATGGTCCAGATGATCGCGGACCGCATCACCCAGCCCGATTGCGCCAAGGGTTTCATTCTGGACGGGTTCCCCCGCACGGTTCCCCAGGCGGAAGCGCTGGATCAGATGCTGGCGGAAAAGAACCTGAAGCTCGATCACATCATCGAGATGGTGGTGGACGACGCCGCCTTGGTGGAGCGGGTGACTGGCCGGTATACGTGCGCCAAGTGCGGCGCCGGCTATCACGACACCTTCCACCAGCCCAAGGTGGCCGGTGTGTGCGACATCTGCGGTTCGACCGAGTTCAAGCGCCGCGCCGACGACAACGCCGAGACCTTCACCAAGCGCTTGGCCGAATACCACGCCCTGACCGCGCCGATCCTGCCCTACTATCAGGGTAAGGGCGTGCTGAAGCAGGTGGATGGCATGGCCGAGATCGACGAGGTCACGCGTCAGCTTGAGGCCATCATCGGCGCCTGACCGCAAGGATGGGCCGTGAGTTCCGGAAAGGGCCGCGTTCCCGATGGGGAGGCGGCCCTTTCTTTTTGGGCCGGTGCAGGCATGCGCGAGGCGCGAAGGCCAAGGCGCGCGCCGGCACGTGGGCGTGGTTGACATCCAGACGCGCCTGCGTATACTCCCGCATCCGATCCGTAGTGGGCTTGCCCATTCCGGGTCCGGATGAAACCGTCTCTCAGTCCGCGCCCTGTGGGTGCGGGGTGGGGTTGGTTCGTATGCGCATTTGGAGATCCTGGGTTTATCCAGGTTTTCTTCGGATGAGATGCCCCGAAGGTCATTGGACGTCCCCGCCACGGGAGCCGGTGATCAGGCGGGGTGTGGACGAAGATCGCATTGCCTGGGCGTGACGCCCGGGCGGGCATGAACGATGGAGAAAGCGCGTGGCGCGTATCGCTGGCGTTAATATTCCCACCGCGAAGCGGGTGGAAATCGCCCTTCAGTACATTCACGGCATCGGTCCCTTCATGGCGAAGGAGATCTGCGGCAAGGTCGGCATTCCGCTGGAGCGCCGCGTGCATCAGCTCACCGACGATGAAGTCCTGCGTATCCGCGAAGTCATCGACAGCGACTACTCGGTCGAAGGCGACCTGCGTCGCTCTGTCGCCATGAACATTAAGCGGCTCATGGACATGGCCTGCTACCGCGGCCTGCGTCACCGCAAGGGCCTGCCGGTCCGCGGTCAGCGCACGCACACCAACGCGCGCACCCGCAAGGGCCCGGCCAAGCCGATCGCCGGTAAGAAGAAGTAAGCTGAAGGACTGATAAGAAATGGCAAAGCCCAACGCTTCTGCCGCCCGGCTTCGTCGCCGCGAGCGCAAGAACATCACCTCGGGCGTGGCGCATGTGAACGCCTCGTTCAACAACACCATGATCACCATCACCGACGCCCAGGGCAACACCATTGCCTGGTCCTCCTCGGGCATGATGGGCTTCAAGGGTTCGCGTAAGTCCACCCCCTACGCCGCCCAGATGGCTGCCGAAGACGCGGGCCGCAAGGCCCAGGAACACGGCATGCGCACCCTGGAAGTGGAAGTGAAGGGTCCGGGTTCGGGCCGTGAGTCCGCCCTGCGCGCCCTGCAGTCGGTCGGCTTCCAGATCACGTCCATCCGCGACGTGACGCCGATCCCGCACAACGGCGTTCGCCCGCCGAAGAAGCGCCGCGTCTGATCGTTCTACCGATTACGGAGGCGGCCCTTGCGGCCGCCTCCGGTCCAAACGCTTCCGCGTTTCCCCGCCGCCCCGGGACCGGTGTTCGCATGCCATCGCGATCGCCCATGCATGGGGGAGGTGGTCAGGTTCAGGACGGGGCGCCGGTCGCAAGGCCGGCGCCCTGATCCGCACCCGACAGCGGTGAAACCGGGTGTCGTGTCCTCCTGATGGCATTAGAGGCAACTACCCGTGATTCAGAAGAACTGGCAGACCCTGGAAAAGCCCAGCAAGCTCGACGTGAACGTCGGTGCCGATCCGCGCCGTGAGGCCACGATCATCGCCGGCCCGCTGGAGCGTGGCTTTGGCCTGACCCTGGGCAACGCCCTGCGCCGCGTCCTGCTGTCGTCCCTGCAGGGGGCGGCGGTCACCGCCATCCAGATCGATGGCGTCCTGCACGAATTCTCCTCCATCCCCGGCGTCCGCGAGGACGTGACCGACATCGTTCTGAACATCAAGAACATGGGTCTGAAGATGGAGGGCGAGGGCCCGAAGCGGCTGCGCCTGCGCGCCGAAGGCCCCAAGGAAGTCACCGCCGGCATGATCGAGGTGACGGGCGACATCGAAGTGATGGACCCGGACCTGGTGATCTGCACCCTGGACGCCGGCGCCCGCCTGAACATGGAACTGACGGTCGAGAAGGGCAAGGGCTACGTCCCCGCCAGCCAGAACCGTCCGGAAGACGCCCCCATCGGCCTGATCCCGATCGACGCCCTGTACAGCCCCATCCGCAAGGTGGCGTACAAGGTGGAGAACACCCGTCTGGGTCAGCGCACCGACTATGACAAGCTGTCGCTCTCGATCGAGACCAACGGCGCCGTGACGCCCGAGGATGCCGTGGCCATCGCCGCCCGCATCCTGCAGGACCAGCTGCAGCTGTTCATCAACTTCGAGGAGCCGCAGGCTGTCACCGCGTCGGAGAAGTCCGATGAGGTGCCGTTCAACAAGAACCTGCTGCGCAAGGTGGACGAGCTGGAACTGTCGGTCCGTTCGGCCAACTGCCTGAAGAACGACAACATCGTCTACATCGGCGACCTGGTGCAGAAGACGGAAGCGGAAATGCTCCGCACCCCGAACTTCGGCCGCAAGTCGCTGAACGAGATCAAGGAAGTGCTGTCCCAGATGGGGCTGCACCTCGGCATGGAAATCCCGAATTGGCCGCCCGAGAACATCGAGGACCTGGCCAAGCGTCTGGAAGAGCCGTACTGAGCTTGATTTGAGGTTCTCCGCATCCGGTTTCGGCCGGGTGCGGAGCACAGGGCATAGGGCCCACCCCCGTCGTACCGGCCGGCACCTCCAGGATGCGAATCCAAAGGGGGGCAAGGCGGGCGGTTCGGGGATCGTCATAGGTGTCGGCATCCGACACCCGGACATGAAAGGAGAAGCACCATGCGTCACGGCGTTTCCGGGCGTAAGTTCAGCAAGACCTCTACCCACCGTCTGGCCATGTTCTCCAACATGGCCAATGCCCTGATTAAGCACGAGCAGATCAAGACGACCCTGCCGAAGGCCAAGGACCTGCGGCCGATCGTCGAAAAGCTGATCACGCTGGGCAAGAAGGGCGGCCTCGCCAACCGTCGCCTGGCGTTCGCGGAACTGCGCGACAACGCCATGGTCGACAAGCTGTTCACCACCATCGCCGAGCGTTACAAGGACCGTCAGGGTGGCTACACCCGCGTCCTGAAGGCCGGCTTCCGCTACGGTGACATGGCCGCCATGGCCGTCATCGAGCTGGTGGACCGCGATGTCTCCGCCAAGGGCCAGGACAGCGGTCCGGTCCAGGTGACGGAGACCGAGGAAGAGGCGGCCTGAGGTCAGGCTGTTCGACTTCCGGACAAGTAGGGAAGGGGCGGATCCGCAAGGGTCCGCCTTTTTCTTTGGGCGGGCACGATCCCGCTGGCGCATGCCTCACGCTTTTGCAACCATGCCGCGGTTTCAAACAGGCATGGGGCGAGGCGGGCGATGCGGATGGGGAAGGTTCTGGGCGTTGCGGCGGGGGTCGCGATCCTGGCGGGGGCCGGCTACTGGGGTGCCGGTTATTACATGGGGCAGAAGGTCGTTCGCGAGCTGGATGCCGCCTTGGCCCAGATTCCGGAGGGGGTGAAGGTCACCCACGGGCCCGCCACCTTCTCGCTGGCCACCCAGACCCTGCATGTGGAAAACCTGGTCGTCGCCGGTGCCGCCCTGCGGGGTGAGGCGGCGGCCCTGGACATCCAGGGCCTGTCGATGCGTGCCCTGGCATCGGGCTTTCGCGCCGATGACGCGACCGCGACCGAACAGGATGTGGTATCGGTCGCTGACCACATCGCCATTCGCGACATGAAGGTGAGTGGCGAGGGCGTGGAGCAAACCATCGCCCTGTCGGAGATCGACCACGTCGGTTTCCGCCCGTGGGCCCTGCATCAGCCGGGCACCCCGACCTTGGACCAGGTGAAGGCCGCCTTTGCCGCGGTGTCCGACCGTCTGGCGACGGCCCCTCAAGCGCCGTTGTTGCCGTCGGAGATGAGCGGCCCGTTTCAAATCCTGGCGCAGGCCATGGCGGTCGGCCTGCTGGTGGTCGATTATGGCGACATCACGCAGACCGGAACCAGCGCCCGGATGAAGATGCCCGTTGTCGGGGCCGCCGGGGCTGTGGCCGGCCTTGAGCAGGTGGTGGCCGGCTATGATCGGGTGGTGTGGAAGGGCTTCCATGCCGGTGTGTATGGGCCCATGGAGGTGACCGGCCTGACGGAAACCTTTCCACAGGGCGAGGTCAAGGTGGCCAAGTCCACCTGGGCGGGCATGGACCTGCGCGCGCCGGCCCATGCCTTGCTGCGTGGTGAACCGCTGAGCGAGGCGATGTTCAACGGCGTTTCCGTGGGGGCCTTCTCCATGAACGGCCTGTCGGGCCAGGGCCCCAACGGCCATCCCCTCCAACTGGACAGCATGACGCTGGACCCCATGGTGGTGGCGGACGGCCACATTCCCGCCGGCGGCCTGGCGGTGCAGGGCCTGGTGATCGATACCGCCGGCCTGGGCGATCCGCAGGCGGCAGCGGTGACCAAGGCCATGGGCCTGACCAAGCTGACCGTGGGCATGGCGCTGCATTACAAATGGGACGTCAAGGGCAGCGCCATCACCCTCGAGCGCACCAGCGTCAAGGTGGATGAACTGGGGGAGCTGACCCTGGACGCCCAGTTCCACGGAACGGCGAGCAACCAGGACCTCGCGACCTTGCTTCAGTCGGCCCAACTGGACCAGGCGCGGCTGAGCTACGCCGACCATACGCTGGTCGACCGTCTGCTGCGGTTAAACGCCAGCCGGCAGGGCAAGACCGTCGACGCGACGCGCGACCAGGTGGTGGCGACCGTGCAGGCCAACGGCGCCGTGCTGGCCGCGTCCCCGCGAGGGGCGGCCCTGGTGAAGGCGGTGATCGCCCTGGTGCGCCAGTCGGGCACGCTGACCCTTAACGCCAAGCCGGCGGCGCCGGTAGCCCTGGTGCCGTTTTTCACCAGCGCCATGCCCGCGCCGTCGGTCGTTATCGACACGCTGGGCCTGGACGCGACCACGGCGCCCTGAGGAAGCCGTATAAGGGGAAAGCGCTGCGTCAGCGGCGCTTTTCCGCTCTCGACGGGCGGGGCCCGATCGCGCATCCTGCGGCCCGTCCGGACTCCGCGCGACGGGCGCGTGGAGGTGTCGGACAGGAGGAGGACGTGGTGCGTACTTTTGGGATCAAGGCGGCGGCCGGGGTGTTGGCGGGCGGCCTGGTTTTGCTGGGACTGTCGGGTTGCATGGCCCTGCCGTCACAGCGTGAAGGCAAGCTGGATAGCCACGCGGCGTGCGTCGCCCGCTGCAACCGCGACAATCAAGTGTGCGGCGACACCAAGGCCGGGCAGAGCGACCATACGCCCGAGCTGAACAACGGCATGTGCCAGCGCGATCTTAAATCGTGCCTGAACCGTTGCGGCGACCCGGGCTGAACCCTATTTCAGCGCAGAGCCACTTCGTTTCGACCAGACGTGAGAGTTTTTCCCCGTGACGCTTGAAACGCCGTTCCGTCGCCTGTCCTCCCGCTGCGCCCTGATCGCCGTCGCCGCCGGCTTGGCCCTGACGCCGCCGGCCCTGGCCCAGCAGGTGCCGCAAAGCCGGGAGCAGATCACGCTCAGCTACGCGCCGCTGGTGAAGCGGGCGGCGCCCGCGGTGGTCAACATCTACAGCCGCCGTGTGATCAAGCAGCGCGTCTCCCCCTTCATGGAAGACCCGTTCTTCCGCCAGTTCTTCGGCGACGCCTTTCGCGGCGTCCCGCGGGAGCGGGTGGAATCCTCCCTGGGGTCCGGCGTCATCGTCCGGCCCGACGGACTGATCGTCACCAACGACCACGTCATCAAGGACGCCGACCAGATCACCGTGGTGCTGGCCGACCGGCGGGAATTTCCCGCCAAGGTCATGAGCGCGGATGAGAAGGTGGACCTGGCGGTCCTGCGCATCGACACCAAGGGCGAGAAGCTGCCCACCCTGGAATTGGGCGACAGCGACAGCATCCAGGTGGGTGACCTGGTGCTGGCCATCGGTAACCCCTTCGGCGTCGGCCAGACGGTCACCAGCGGCATCGTCTCCGCCCTTGCCCGCACGGGTGTGGGCGTGTCGGACTTCAATTTCTTCATCCAGACCGATGCTGCCATCAACCCCGGCAACTCCGGTGGCGCGCTGATCACCATGGACGGCAAGCTGGCCGGCATCAATTCCGCCATCTATTCGCGCAGCGGCGGCTCCGTCGGCATCGGCTTCGCCATCCCGGCGGACATGGTGCGGTCCGTCGTCACGGCGGTGGAAAGCGGCGGCAAGCTGGTGCGGCCGTGGATGGGCGCCAGCGGCCAGCCGGTGACGCAGGAACTGGCCACCAACCTGGGCCTGCCCCGGCCCCAGGGTGTGCTGATCAACCAACTGAACCCCAAGGGCCCGCTGGAGCAGGCGGGGGTGAAGGTGGGCGACGTGGTCACGGCGGTGAACGGGCATCTGGTCGATGATCCGGAAAGCCTGCGCTATCGCATCGCGTTGCTGCCCGTCGGCGGCGATGCCACCCTAACCATTATCCGCAAGGGCGCCGAGACCAAGCTGCCGGTCAAGCTGATCGGCCCGCCGGAGGACCCGCCCCGCGACGAGACGGCGCTGGACGGCCGGCAGCCCTTCGCCGGCACCACCGTGGCCAACATCAACCCGGCGCTCGCCGAGGAGGTCGGCTACGCTGGCAGCTCCGATGGCGTCATCGTCCTAAAGGTGCAGCCGGGCACCACCGCCCAGGCCCTGGGCTTCCAGCCGGGCGACGTGGTGGTGAAGGTGAATGGCCAGCCCATCACCCGCGTGGCCGACCTGAAGCGCGTGGTGAACCAGCCCCAGCGCCGCTGGGACCT
Organism: Nitrospirillum goiasense; assembly: GCF_034427435.1. Classification (NCBI taxonomy): domain Bacteria; kingdom Pseudomonadati; phylum Pseudomonadota; class Alphaproteobacteria; order Rhodospirillales; family Azospirillaceae; genus Nitrospirillum; species Nitrospirillum goiasense. Next base: position 1,797,548 of record NZ_JAXQNP010000002.1, read on the forward strand.
GGCTGTTCGCCGGGGTGACCAGGTGCTGACGCTCAGCGTCGGGGGCTGAGGGCCGTGGCGGCTGACGTGGTTTCCCGCCGCGTCAGCTCTGGCCGGCCCATTGCGTTAAGGTTCTGACCAGCAGGTCCACGTCATGCTGGTTTTGCGGCTCACCCGCTGGGGTCACCGGAACGGGATGGCGGTCGAAGCGTAAGCCCTCGCCATCCCTCCCCAGGAAGGTGCTCATGGGGAAGGCGGTGCCGATGGCCGGTTGTTCCGGCGGATTCATCGAGACGTCGGCATACAGCGCCTTTGAGGTGCCGGGGGGCAGGTCCAGCACCACCTGCCGCCAGGGCAGGTCATGCTCCTTCACATAGGCTTGGTCCTTCTCCCAGTCCCGTAGCCGGGAGACCAGGACGATCTCCAGCTTGTCGGCGCCCACCAGCTCCTGCACCTGACGCATCACGCGGAACTCCGCGACGCAGGGTGCGCACCAGTGGGCCCATTGGTTCACCCACACCACCTTGCCCTTCAGGCTATCGAAATGGAACGGCTGCCCGGCCGTGTCCTTGAAGGGGGCGGCGTGCAGGGCGGCGACATGGCGGGCCAACTCCGCCGGGTTGTCCGTACGCATGACCCGTTGAACCGCCGGCGGTGTGGGCGCCGTGGGGGCGCCGTCGCCGGCCATGGCCGCCCAGGGTAGGCAGGTGACCAATGCCAGGACCGTGCCCAGGATCAGCCGCATCGGCGTGTGGTTCATCGATCCGCCCCTGTCCATTGGGTCGGCTGGCAACCAGCCACCGACTTTGGTTTGTACGGGGAACGCTTATACAACCTGGCGCGGGTGCCACGGGAGTCCCTCTGTGAAATGGACGATGCCAAGGCGGGTCCCACTCTGGCATGGTGTTCTAGGGCCGGTGTTCCGGGTTTGTATCCTTGTGAGTAAGGCGTCATGGTGAAGAGCGGATCGGGTTCCCTGTTCGAGGCGGAGGCGCCGCGCCCGCTGGCCGACCGGCTGCGGCCGACCGCGCTGGACCAGGTGGTGGGGCAGGAGCATCTGCTGGGCCCCAAGGGCCCCATCGGCCGCATGGTGGCGGCCCATCGCTTGAGTTCCATGGTGCTGTGGGGGCCGCCGGGCTGTGGCAAGACCACCATCGCCCGCCTGCTGGCCCAGGCCACCACCCTGGCGTTCGAGCCCTTGTCCGCCGTCTTCTCCGGCGTGGCCGACCTGCGCAAGGTGTTCGAGGCGGCCAAGCAGCGCCGCCAGGCGGGCCAGGGCACCCTGTTGTTCATCGACGAAATCCATCGCTTCAACCGCTCGCAGCAGGACGGCTTTCTGCCCTATGTCGAGGATGGCACCGTCACCCTGGTGGGCGCCACGACGGAGAACCCGTCGTTCGAACTGAACGCCGCCTTGCTCTCCCGCGCCCAGGTCTTCGTCCTGAACCGGCTGGGGGAGGAGGCGCTGGAGAAGCTGATCGGCCGGGCGGAGGTGGAGGAGGGCCGCGCCCTGCCGCTGACCGAGGACGCCCGCGCCGCCCTGAAGGCCATGGCCGATGGCGACGGCCGCTATTTCCTGAACCTGGTGGAGGAAATCTACGCCGTGGTGCGCCCGGGTGAGGACCCGCTGGACACCAACGCCCTGACCGTGGCGGTGCAGCGGCGCATGCCCCTCTATGACAAGGCGCAAGAGGGGCACTACAACCTCATCAGCGCCCTGCATAAATCCCTGCGGGGGTCGGACACGGATGCCGCCCTCTACTGGTATTCCCGCATGCTGGCGGGGGGCGAGGACCCGCGCTACATCGCCCGCCGCCTGGTGCGCTTCGCCAGCGAGGATATCGGCATGGCCGACCCCCAGGCCCTGACCATCGCCCTGGCCGCCTGGGACGCGTATGAGCGCCTGGGCAGCCCTGAGGGGGAGTTGGCCATCGCCCAGTGCGTCATCTACCTGGGCACGGCGCCCAAATCCAACGCCGCCTACATGGCCATCAAGCAGGCGCAACGGGCCGCCAAGGAGACGGGCAGCCTGATGCCGCCCATGCACATCCTGAACGCGCCCACCCGCCTGATGAAGGATTTGGGTTACGGCAAGGGCTACAACTACGACCACGACACCGCCGATGGCTTCTCCGGCCAGAACTATTTTCCCGACGGCATGGCACGGCGGGAGTTCTATCAGCCGGTGGAGCGGGGCTTTGAGCGCGAGATCAAGAAGCGGCAGGACTACTGGGCCAAGCTGCGCCAGCGGGCCAGCGAGAGCGGCGGGGAAGGCTGAAACGTCCCCGGAGAGGTATTGCCCGGCATCGATCTTTTCTCGGCCGCAAACGCAAAACAGCTTGCGATAGGGTCCCGCCCTCCGTTTCAGTTCCCTTGACGAGGATTCCATGGATCGCAGGCAGTTTCTTTCCACCGCCGCCGTTCTCGCCGCGACGCCCGCCCTGACGCCGGCCCCAGCCGCCGCCGCGCCGGCGATGCCGCCGGCCGATCCCCTGAACCCGCCGGGCATCCGCGTGGCCGGCATCCGCATGATTCCGGTGGCGGGCGGCAAGTACAAGGTATGGACCAAGAAGATCGGCAGCGGCGCCGTTAAGGTGCTGTTGCTGCACGGCGGCCCCGGCTTCACCCATGAATACCTGGAGGCGATGGAGTCCTTCCTGCCCGGGGCCGGGATCGAGATGTATTATTATGACCAACTGGGGTCGAACAATTCCGACCAGCCCGATGACACCAGCCTCTGGACCCTGCCGCGCTTCGTGGAGGAGGTGGAGGAGGTCCGGCGGGGACTGGGCCTGGACCAGTTCGTGCTCTACGGCCATTCGTGGGGCGGCATCCTGGCCATCGACTACGCCCTGAAGTACCAGCAGCACCTGAAGGGCCTGGTCATTTCCAACATGGCGGCCGGCATCCAATCCTACCTGAAGCGCGTCAACGCCTTGCGCGGCCTCATGAAGCCCGAATCCCAGAAGCTGATCCGCGAGCTGGAGGCGAAGCAGGCCTACGACGACCCCGCCTACGAGAAGATCATGATGGAGGAGCTGTATCCCCAGATGATCTGCCGCCTGGACCCCTGGCCGGAGCCTGTCACCCGCGCCTTCCGCCACGCCAACCTCACCATCTACAACCAGATGCAGGGCAAGAGTGAGCTGGAGGTGACGGGCAACCTGAAGGATTGGGAGCGCTGGGATCAACTACCCCAGATCAAGGTCAAGACCCTGACCATCGGCGCCACGCATGACGAGATGGATCCGGAGGACATGAGGCGCATGGCCACGCTGATGCCCAACGCCCGGTCCGTCATCTGCCCCCAAGGCAGCCATCTGTGCATGTGGGATGACCAGGACTTCTACTTCAAGAACCTGATTCCCTTCCTCAAGAGCGTGTGACCGCTGTGGGCGGCCACCCTGCCAACAAGGGGGAAGGGGCTCAGGCCCGCGCCTTGGCGTCCGCCGCCATGGCGTGGGCGTAGGTCTTGGCCGCCTGCACCACATGCGTGACGGCGCGGGCGATGTCGTCCGGCGGCTCGCCCTCCCGCGCCAGGGCGCTGTCATCCGTGGTCACACCCCGCACCAGGGCACCCAGGCGGGCCGTGGCCGCCTCGCAATAGCCGATGCGGCGCGCGTCGGGCGGGCCGGGGATGGTGCGTTCGTCCAGCCAGGCGACGGTGGCGGCCCCGGCCAGGCGGCGCAGCGTCTCCAGCAGGGCGGCAGCCTCGTCCAGGTGGGCTTTGCGCCGGCGGCCCTCCAGCACCATGCGCTGGCGCGTCACCTCGGCGGCGGTGCTGGCCAGGCCGGCGGCCCGGCGGGCGGCGTCGATCTCGGCATAGGGCGTGTGGCCCGCCCACACCACCAGGGTGGCATAGCGCATGTTGGCCTCCACCGCCGCCGCCAGCTTGTGCGGGAAGCCCTTGGGCTCCCGCTCCGGCCACAGGATCAGGCAGCCCGCCAGGCCGATCAGGCTGCCCAGTGTGTTGTTGAAGGCGCGGGCCAGGGCGATGCCCTCGCCATGGGCGTTCAGGCCGGGGTGCAGCAGGTCCGCCACCAGCACGAACAGCGGCGTCAGGAAGGTGACGAACAGGCTGTAGCTGACCGACCGCAGGGCGATGGTGGCGGCGGCCAGGGGGAAGATGGCGGCCAGCAGCCACAGGGGCGTGGGCAGGGCCACGGCCAGGAAGGCCGCCGCCGCACCGCCGATGACGCTGCCGACCACGCGCTCCAGGGTGCGGGGCCAGGTGGTGGCCGCCTGCGGCTGCATCACCACCACCGCCGCCATGGTGGCCCAATAGGCGTAGGCGACGTCAAGATAGGCGGTGACGGCGTAGGTGGCGGTCACCACCAGGGCCACGCGCACGGCATGCCGCGCGATGGGGGAGGAGGGGGCCAGAGCCAGGCGCAGGGCGCGGGCCGGCGTCAGGCGGCGACGCGGTACCTCGTCATTTTCCGGCACGGTGGCCAGCGCGCCGTCATCCACCGGGGGCGCCCAGGCGCGGGTGAGGTCGGCCAGGGCCTGGGCGCAGACCTGCGCCACCCGGCCCACCAGGTCGTACGCCGGCCGGGCGACACGGTCCAGCACCTCCGCCTCATAGGCCACCAGGGTGCCGTCGGGGGCGGAGCGCAGGATCTGCCGGCCGGTGCGGATCAGCGCGGCGCGTAACTGGCGCAGGGGCAGGGTGTCGGCGTCGGTGGGCGCGCCTGCGGCGTGCGGCTCCAGGTCGTAGCCCAGCGCGATCAGGCCGGCGAAGATGCGTTCCCCCGCCTCGATGGCGGACAGCAAGGCGCGGCGGATGTCGCGCCCGGCCCCGCGCCCGGCGGAGAAACGGCCCACGGCGGCGCGCGCCCGCTCGATGGTATCGCGCACCGCGCGGCGATGCTCGGCGGCATGCGCCTTCCAGCGCGCATCCTGGGTGGCGCCGCTGCTGTGCAGGGCCAGCAGCTCGGCCGTCATGTCGCCCAGCTCGGTATAGATGGCGGCCACGGCGCGGCGGGCGGGGGCATAGGGGTGTATGGGCCACAGCACCAGGCACAGCGCCACGGCCCAGCCGCTGCCCAGCAGGAACACGCCCGACAGGCGCAGGGCATCCGCCGGCGGCATGGGATAGCCCACCGCCACCACGGCGACGCAGCAGGCCAGCACCCCCACCTGGGTGGCGGCCGGGCCATAGACGCGGCTGAGGCAGCAGATGGAGAGGGCGGCGAACAGGACGGCCGCCGCCCAGCCATGCCCCAGGGCCGCCACGGCGCTGATCGCCCCCGCCAACACCGTGCCGATCAGGGCGAAGCCGCCCATGGCCCGCAACCGCACGCCGAAGGGCCCACCGGGATCGGCCAGGCAGGCCCAGAAGGCGGCGAAGGCGGCCCACGACAGGATGGGCTGGTCCAGGTACAGCGCCAGCGTGACCATCAGCGCCACCGCCGTGGCGGCGCGCAGGCCCTCGGTGATGCCGATCTGCTCCGGCGTCAGCGCGAACGACCGCGCCTGCAGCCAGCGTGCAAGCCGGCCCAGCGGGGAGGAGCGGTCAGTGGGCACCGTGTGGGCGTGGGACATGGAAACTCAAATAGGCGAACGAAGGGTCCGGACAACGGTAGCCAAAGTCGTTCGCAGATGCAGCATTGGTGTGTGCAATGCGGTATTGCCATGCGGGCAGGTTGGCGCCCCAGGCGCCCGAAAAGTCTTGCGGGTCGATGGAACGGCGCCAGAATGAGCATCAACGGAACGAACGCTTGGGGGCGGGTGTGACCATTTGGAACCAGCGCGCGGTCAGGGCCGGCATCGCCCTGCTGTCCTATTTCATGGCCACCTTTTTCACCTTCCTGCCGGATGGTAATGGTGAGCATGGTTTGCAAAACCTGTTCTGGGGCTTGGTCTACGGTTTCGGCTGGCACGTGGCGGGAACGTTGACGCACTTCAGCCATGGCGCCGACATTTTTGGGTTCGTCATCTGGCCGCTCATCATTTGGGTGGTCGTATTCCTGACGACGGGCATTGGTTTCAACGCCTCACGCCCGCTGCGGCGTCGCGTGGTCTGGGCGGTGCTGGCGCTGTCGCTGTGCGTCGTCCTGCCCGGGAAAATGGCGTTTGCGCTTGGCTTCCAACGCCTGCCGACGTTCAACAACTTGGTGGCAGCGGCGTACTGATGGGCAGGCGCATGCTGCGTTGGCTGGTGCGTATCGCGGTGTGGCTGGGCCTGTCGCTGACCACCGCCGTCGTCATGTTGGTGCTGCTGTGGAAGGCGGCGGACCTGGACTACATCGCGGATGCTGATGACCACCTGCCGGAAAACGAGGCCCTGGTGGAAGGGTTGGCCGACGCTCTTGGGCATTTCGGTCGTGAGGGGCCAACTTACCTTTCTTATTATGGACGCATTTTTCCAGACGATCTCCTGGCGGCGTTGCGCAAACGGCGGCCGGAGGTGACTCTCCTGTCTTGTCCCCCAACGTCGAAGCGGGACCGGACATGTGCCATTGGATATCGCAATGCTTCGGACGACGGTGGGGGCCATATGGCGCTCATCGACGTAACGCGGGTGGAGATACCTCTCTGGCACCTCGCACAGATTCGCTATTCCTCCTACAACAGCGGAGGCGAACGGCTACTGCTCAAAGCTTTCAACAAATGGAGGATCATCCACCGCTGGGACATCCATGTGCTGGTGACGAGAATCTTGGATGAGGACGACGGCGAATCCTCTCCTGATGAGGCGCCGAAGCAGCTAAAGGTGCCAGGGAGCGGCCCCTAAGCCACCCGGTCAGCGGGCCGTTACCCTCTCCGCCAACGCCGCCTTGACCGCCGCCACCGGCGCCGACCAATCGCCCAGGCGGGTTTGCCGGAACAGGCGCAGGCTGGGATACCACGGGCTGCTGTCGCCGGTATCATGCCAGCGCCAGTCGGTGGTGGGGGACAGCAGCAGGAAGGCCGGCACGTTGAGCGCGCCGGCCAGGTGGATGCAGGCGCTGTCGGAGCCGATGACCAGGTCCAGCCCGGCCACCAGGGCGGCGGTGTCGGCCCAGTCGCGGATGGAGGCGGCGGCGTCGCGGATGCGGCCGGGCGGGATGGCCGGATCGGTCAGGGCGGCCTTGGCGGGCCCCATCTGCAGGCTGATGAACTCCACGTCCGGTACGTCCAGCAGGGGCAACAGGGGGGGCAGGCCGGGGGAGCGCCAGCGGTCGTCCGGGAATTCCGGATTGCCCTGCCAGAACAGGCCGACGCGCAGGCGGCCCCGTTTGGCGCCCAGCATTTGACCCCAGCGCAGCTTCCGGCCAGGGTCGGCCTTGATATAGGGCCCCGTCCAGGGCACGGCGGCGGGATCGGGGCAGAAGCGGCCGGGCAGGTCCATCATGGGCACCTGCGCATCCCACGGCGGCGGTGCAAGGGGGGCCGTGCCCGGCACGGAGGTCTGCGCATCCACCACCACGGCGCCATATCCCTGAGCCGCCACCAGCGGGGCCAGGCCGGCCGGCACCTCGATGGTCAGCCGGGCGCCGGCACTGGCCAGCAGGGGCAGGAAGCGCAGGCACATCAGCGTATCGCCCACCCCCTGTTCATGCCAAACCAGCAGGCGCAGCCCCGCCGGGGTTGCGCCGGCCCAGGCGGGCAGCTCCTGATGCCGGGGCGGCTTGGCGGCCGATGGCCAGCGCCAGTGATAGGACTCGAAGCCCTCGCGATACCGGCCCAGGCGCAGCAGGCACAGGGCCGCGCCGAAATTGACCACCGGGTCCTTGGGCGCCAGGCCCACCGCCGCCTGGAAGGCCTCCAGCGCCTCCTCCGTCCGGCCCAGCAGCCGCAACAGCACGCCCAGGTCGCGGTGGGGCAGCAGGACGTCCGGCCGCCGCCGCACCGCCTCCACCAATTGGGCCTCCGCTTCCTCGAAACGGGACAGGCTGGTCAGGGTGTTGGCCAGGGCGCAGCGGGGCAGGGGCGCGTCCGGTGCCACGCCCACGGCGCGGGTCAGCAGGCTGACCGCCTCCGCCGTGTCGCCGCCACGTCGCCGCAGCTCGCCCAAATTGTTCAGCGCCAGGATGTCGAAGGGATCGCGCGCCAGGATGTGCCGATACCAGGACTCCGCCTCGCCGGCGCGGCCCAGCCGCTCGCACAGGCGGGCCAGTTCCGTTACCAGGGGCAGGTCGTCCGGCGTCCGTTCCACGCAGGCGCGCAGGGCGTCGGCGGCGGCGGACAGGCGTTCCAGCCGGGCCAGCAGGCGGGCCATGTTGCGCAGCGCGTCAGGATGGTTGGGATTCAGGCGCAGGGCCTGGGTGTAGGCCGTCAGGGCCTCGTCCGCGCGGCCCAGCGTGTCCAGCACCTGGGCGTGGTTGGCGTGGTAATCCGCCACGCCCGGCTGCCGCGCGATGGCCCGCGCGATCAGCGCTTCAGCTTCCGCCGGCCGTCCCGCCTGGGCGGTGGCGACACCCATCAGGTGCAGGGCGTCCGGCTGCTCCGGCTCCTGCGCCAACAGCGAGGCGTACAGGGCGCTGGCATCCGCCAGGCGGCCCGCCCGGTGATGATCCAGCGCCACCGTCAGGACCTCCCCGACGGTGCGCATGCCTTTGGTCCTGGGTGCCTCGGGTGCCATGCCGCAGTGATACCCCCAAGGAAGGGGTTAGGCTAGCGCGGGCCTTGGTCCCGAAGGTCAGATCCGGGTCGGGCCGTCTCCCAGCAGTCCCCTTTCCATCCCTGCGTCAACCCCACCGCGGGTGAGGTGCAGCCAGCCCAGCATCCGGCCCCAGGGGCTGAGGCCGGAGGACGGCGTTTCCGATTCCGCCGCCGCCGCGTCATCCCCCGCCGGTCCGTCCTCCGGCGTTCCGGCCTTGGCCTCCGACGTCGCGGCGGGGGTGATCTGGGCCCGCATCTCCGCGAAGTCGGCGACGGCCTGCCCCTGCAGCATGCGCACGCCGGCCTCCAGCGCGCTGTGCACCACGGCCAGGCTGTCGCAATGGGTGAGGATGCAGCGCTCCGCCCCCAGCACGCGCAACGCATGGCGCAGGGCGGCCGCGGTGGGCACGTCGTGGGCGCGCAGCGGCGCGGCGGTTCCGTCCGGACCATTGGGCAGCGCCGGCATCAGGCGCAACAGCACGTCCTTGGGCAAGGGCAAGTCCGCCGCGCGATCCAGGGGCACATGGTCCAGCACCATCAGGCATTGCCGCAGGCGGCCGATTCGCAGCGCTTCCCCCACCGCGTCCGGCGCCACCAGCCACTCGGCGTAGGGCAGTTCGATGGCCAGGCGGGCGTGCCAATGGGCGGGCAACTCGTCCAGCAGCGCGGCGAAGGTTCCGTTGCGCACAGTGCCGGCATGAAGCTTCACGGCGATGGGCAGGCGGGAGGACGCGTCCTCATGCAACAGATGCCGCAGCATCCGCTGGTCCAGCACTTCGGTCACGCGGGCGTGCATCCACGGAACCCCGACGACGGTGACCTGGAACAGACGTTCCAAGGCCGCCAGATCCACCGTTTGCTCCAGCATGATCGGTTCCAGCGAGGCGGCGTCATCGCTGACGCGGTAGATGGGGTGGCGCCGCACCAGCGAGGATAAATCCGTGCCATGCAGCCCCCGTTCGATGCGTAACAGGGCCGCCAACTCATCGGTCGCGGGGGCGGGCGACAGCAACGAGCCCTCCCCCGTCAGGGTGCGCAGGCAGGCGACCAGGGCCTTCGCCTCCCGGGGGAGGTCGAACCAGTGGACGTCGACCTTCCCCTGGTGGGCGTCGGCGAAGACCGAGCGCACCCGGTCGACGGCGGCCAGCAGGGTCCCGGCGCTGCGTGTATCGCCGACAAGAAGCCAGCCGTAGGGGCCTATCCTATAAGTATTAATCCTAACGGCGTGGCCGGCCGGGATTGTGACAGCCTTTAGTTCGCTGTCCATGATCCTGTGAATAACGGGTTCACAGGCATCCGCGATGCCGGAAAGATCAAGCAGGGCGGCCCGGCGGGGCGCGCTGTTCTGTATAATACTGCCAATATCGTCTAGTATATTTGCTATTTTTCTGGCCATGACGGGCCTTCCCTGCGACAAGAATGGTGTCTGATTCTCATATTTGCGCCAGCGTTATTATATAATGCTTAAAATTCTCCTGGTTATGATTTGAATCAATCCGGATTTTTGAGAGATCATTAGCCTTGTGGGACTGACATCACCCTGACTGATCTTCCTGTCGGGATGTTGGCTCTTGATCGGGCGCCGGTTCAGGGGCGCCGGGCAGGTGCCTGAAATTCCCAGTAACCTGGTCCCACAGACAAGAATGACAGACTTTTGGCAGACCCAAGGGATGGCGGGCCCCAAGGCCGGCATGGCGCCGGCCGGTGCCCCCGCCAAACGTCCCGACCCCGCGAAGTTCACCACCTTGCCGCCCCCCGTCGAGGAGTCGGAGGAGTGGATCATCAGCTACATGGACATGGTCACCCTGCTGATGGTCGTGTTCCTGGGCATGGTGGCCATCCTGGGCGTCAAGAACCGGGCGCCCGATGCCGCCGCCCAGGTGGCCGCCACCAACGGGGCCACCAATCGGGCCACGGGGGGCGCCGCCCTGGCGCAAGGCCCCTCGCTGGACGGGGGGCCGATCGCCGCCCTTCCCACCATAGCGGTCACCGGGCTGCCGGTGCCGTCCGCGCCGGCACCGGCCGACGGGGAGGAGGAGGGGAACGGGGAGGTCTTGTCGCCGGCGGCGCGGGACCTGCTGAACCAGTTGGAGGCCGCCGGCCGCCCGGCGGGCCTGGATGTCATCCTCTCGGATCGCAAGCTGACCATCGCCATCAAGGACCGCATCCTTTTCGCCTCCGGCAAGGCCGATCTGGCGGCGCCGGGCCGCCAATTGCTGGGGGCGGTCGCCCACAGCCTGCGGGCCATGACCGGGGAGGTCACGGTCGAGGGACACACGGACGACGTGGCCATCTCCACGGCCCGATTCCCCACCAATTGGGAACTGTCCTCCGCACGGGCCACCGCCGTGGTGCGGGAATTGATCGCCGATGGGGTAGAGCCCGGACGGCTGCGTGCCGTGGGGTACGCCGACACCAAGCCGCTGGACCCGCACGACCGCGCCGCCAACCGCCGGGTCACCATCGTGGTGGAGCGCTGACGCGTCGCCGCCGCGCTGGGCCTCCCCCATCGAAGGCGCTACCGTGCGTCCCGACGACACCCGCACCGGAGAGCCCGCCCATGTCCCCCGACGACGATCTGCGCCTCATCGCCTTGCAGGAAGAACGCCTGGTGTTCACCCAGTTCGGGCAGGAAGAGGCGTGGGCCCTGGGCACGTGGTTGCGCCAAGCGGGGCTGGCGCGTGACGGGGTGCTGGTGGTGGATGTTTCGCTGCATCGTCAGCAGATGCTGCGCCTCACGGTGGGACCGGCCACGCCGGACCACGATGATTGGGTCCGGCGCAAGCGCAACACCGCGCTGCACTTCGCCCGCAGTTCCTACGCCATCGGCCTTGCCCTGGCGCAGCAGGGAACGACGCTGGAAGCCAAGAGCGGATTGCCCCACCGCGACTACGCCACCCATGGCGGGGCGGTGCCCCTGGTGGTCCAAGGGGCGGGGTGCATCGGCGCCTTGACCGTTTCGGGCCTGCCGCAGCGCGAGGACCACGCCCTGGCGATGGCGGCCCTGGCCCATGCCCAAGGGCGCGACATCAGCGACATCGCCCTGCCGTAAGGCACGGCCGCCCTAGGACGCGACGGGGGCCCCGCGCCTGACCTTGACTTAGCGGTCCAGGGTGATGGGGCCGTCGCGGGTGGTGCCGGTATTGGTTTCCGGTGACTTGGTCAAGTTGTCGCCCCGGCTGCGCTTTTCCTCGTGCTTGCCGTAGATTTTGTCCAGGCGCTCGAACTCCGCCTTATGGAAGGCCTCGACCTCGTCGCGGTTGCCGAACTGGGGCGCCGTGATGATGATGTCGTCGATGGGGCCGTCGGTGCGGGGCGGTTCCACCGCCTCCGGGTCCTTGGGCGGCGCCGCCACCTTGACCACCGAGGTCGGCAGGCCATTCTTGTCCAGGCCCGGCTTCGGGGCGTCCGGCTGCTGTGCGGCCGGCTGCCCCGCTGTGGCGGGTTGGGCGCTGGTCTGGGCCGACACGGCGGGGGCGGCGAGAACCGTCAGCGCAAGGGCGGCCGGGCCGAAGAGGGCATGCAGCGGGCGAATGGGGGAAGGCCAGGTACGGGCGAGCACGGGAAGAACTCCGCAGCGACGGTCATATAGCTTACCACGTGGGACCGTCCTGCCAACTGTTGCCTGACCGCTTCCCATGCGCGCATCCGTTGCAATCCGGACAGAGGTAGGCGCGACAGGGGGCTGGACAGGTGGGCCCCACGATGCGCGGCACGCCGTTGCCGGTGTATAATAGTAAGGCTGGTCAGGGGTTTGAGGGGAAAGACGGTGCCCGTCTTCGATGAATATATCGGTATCGATTGGACGGGGGCCTTACCCGCCCGGGGTATCGCCATCGCCTGGGTGCGCCCGGACGATGGCGTCGTGCGCCTGGTGCCTTCCCCCGGTCGGCACTGGACCCGGCGGGCCGCCATGGACTGGGTCGGCGACCGGCTGCTGCGACATCGCCAGATGGGCACCCGGGCCTTGGTGGGCATCGATTGTGGCTTCGCCCTGCCGTATGTCCCGGGCACGGGCTATCTCGATGGTCGCGCCGCTGGCGTTGATGACCTTTTCGCCCTCTGGGATTTGGTGGACATGGCCGCCGGGGCCGGCCCCGGCGCGGACGATTTCTGTGGCACCCCGGCGCTGGCCGATCCGCGCCTGGGTCCCAGCTTCTGGGTGGCGGGGCGCCGTCCCCCGCATTGGACCGACGCCGAGGGCGGTGGCAAGCGCCGGCTGGTGGAGTTGGTGGCCGCGCGCACCGGGATGGGCACGCCCGTTTCCGTCTTCAACCTGGCCTCCGCGTCCAAGCAGGTGGGCAAGGCCTCCCTGGCTGGCATGCGCGCCCTGCGCTATCTGAAGGATCGGATGGGGAAGGGGCTGGCGGTGTGGCCGGCCCAGGCCCCGTTGGCCACCGATGGTGGGGCGGCGTCGGTGGTGACGGAGATTTATCCCACCCTGTTCCGCCGCCGCGCCCATGGCCTGGCCAAGATCCGTGACTGGTCCGCCATGGCGGCGGCGCTGGCCCGGCTGGAGTGTGGCCTGGCGAGCCAGGATGGAACGGAGCAGGATGGGGGCAGCCATGCGGGCACGGCGGCACCACCAACCTTTGACGACCACGCGGGCGATGCCATGATCGCCGCCGCCGGCATGATGCGTTGGGCGGTGCGGGACGATGTCTGGGCGCCCAAGGGGCTGGACACCGGAACGGCGCGGCGTGAAGGATGGATTTTTGGCGTCACCGGCGATATGTCCGGCGATGTCGAGGCCGTCTTGCGCGATGGTCCCGCCGGGGGTGGAACATGATCCAGGTTATGGCCGTCGCCGTGGGCGGTGCCTTGGGCTCGGTCCTGCGGTATCTGTCGCAGATCTGGCTGGGGCGCCTGCTGGGGCTGGATTTCCCCTGGGGCACCCTGTTCGTGAACGTGCTGGGCTCGCTGGTCATGGGCGTGCTGGCGGAGTTGACGGCGCGGGTGTGGAGCCCGACGCCGGAACTGCGCACCTTCCTGGTGGTCGGGGTGCTGGGTGGCTTCACCACCTTCTCGTCCTTCTCGCTGGACATCGGCATGCTGGTGTCGCGGGACGACTGGATGGTGGCGATGTTGTATTTTATGGCGACGCTGGTGGTCGGCGTCGGTGGACTTTTCGTGGGCATGGCCCTGGTACGTGCGGTGGTGACATGAGTGAAGAGGGTGGCCGTAAGGTCGAGACGCGGACCGTGACCGCCGATGAGGCGGAGATGCGTCTGGATCGCTGGTTCAAGCGGCATTACCCGGCGCTGAGCCATATCCAGTTGGAAAAGCTGTTGCGCACCGGCCAGGTGCGGGTGGATGGCGGCCGTGTCAAGGGCGCCACCCGGCTGGAGGCCGGGCAGACCGTGCGCATTCCCCCCATGCCCGAGTTGGCGCCCCTGGCGCCGGGCGCCGTGACGCGCAAGGAGCGGCCGCTGCTGTCGGACAAGGAGGTGAAGGCGCTGCGCGACGCGGTGCTGTACCGCGACAGCGACGTCATCGTGCTGAACAAGCCCGCCGGCCTGGCGGTGCAGGGCGGCACCGGCCAGAACAAGCACCTGGACGCCATGCTGGACGTGCTGACCTTCGACGGGAAGGAACGGCCCAAGCTGGTCCACCGCCTGGACAAGGACACCAGCGGCTGCCTGGTGCTGGCGCGCAGCAGCTTCGCCGCCACCCGGCTGGCCGGCTATTTCCGCGGCAAGGACGCGCGCAAATATTACTGGGCCGTCACCGTGGGCGTTCCCAAGCAGCACCAGGGCAAGATCGACGCCGCCCTGGCCAAGGAGGCCGGCACGCGTGGCGAGCGCATGGCGGTGGATGAGGATGAGGGCGCCCGCGCCGTCACCCTGTACCAGGTCATCGAGAACGCGCACCGCCACGCCGCGTTCGTGGCCCTGTGGCCGCTGACGGGCCGCACCCACCAGCTGCGCGCCCACATGATGGCCATCGGCACGCCTATCCTGGGCGACGGCAAATATGCGGGGCAGGAGGCTTTCCTGCCCGGTGGCGCCGCCCTGTCGCGCCAACTGCACCTGCATGCCCGCCGCATTATCATTCCCAACCCGCGGGGCGGCAAACCCATCGACGTGTCGGCCCCCCTGCCGCCGCATATGGCGCAGACCTGGGATTATTTCGGTTTCGATATGAACGATGGCGACCCGTTCGCCAGCTACGCGTGATGCCGGGGCTGTCCCATGTCCGGTTTCAACCGCTTGGCCCTGTTCGATTGTGACGGCACGCTGGTGGACAGCCAGCATGCCATCATCGCCGCCATGGCCGCCGGCTTCGCCGCGCAGGGGCTGGCCCCGCCGCAGGACGAGGCGGTGCGCCGGCAAGTCGGACTGTCCCTGGACGTGGCCATCCTGGGCCTGCTGCCCGAGGGGGTGGGGCCGGGCGCCGTGGCCGGCATCGCCGCCGCCTACAAGGCCGCGTTCTTCGAGAACCGGGAGCGGGGCGGCGCGGTGGAACCGTTGTATCCCGGCCTGGTGCCGGCCCTGGACGCGCTGGAGGCGGCGGGCTTCCTGCTGGGCATCGCCACCGGCAAGTCCCATCGCGGCCTGGTGGCGACCCTGGAGCAGCACGGGCTGAGCGGGCGCTTCCTCACCTTGCAGACGGCGGATCGCGCCGCGGGCAAGCCGGCGCCGGACATGGCGCTGCGGGCCATGGCGGAGGCCGGCGCCGACCCCGCCACCACCGTGGTCATCGGCGACACCAGCTATGACATGATGATGGCGCGCGCCGCCGGCGCCGCCGCCCTGGGCGTGGCCTGGGGCTATCACGCCCCGAAAATCTGCTGGCGGCCGGTGCCGCCCGCGTTTGCCATGACTATGCCGAGGTTCCGGCGGCGGTGGCCGCGCTGGTCACGGTGTGAAGTTCTGGACGCGGTATGAAAATGGACCTGAACGAATGAAGCGCATTTACAAGACCGTGGCCGTGGTTCCGGCGGCGGCGGAGGGCAAGACCGGTTGGCAGGTGCGGCTGGACGCCCATCTCCTGAAGTCGCCGGCCAAGGCCGACCTGGTATTGCCGACGCAGGCGTTGGCGCAGGCCGTGGCCGCCGAATGGGATGCCCAGGGCGAAACGGTGGTGCCGGCCGGCATGCCCATGATGCAGCTGGCCTCCACCTGCGTAGACCGGGTGGGGCCGCAGCGCGCCACCATCCTGGACGGTGCCGCGGACTACGGCGGCACGGACCTGCTGTGCTATCGCGCGGCGGAGCCGGCCAAGCTGGCGGAACGGCAGGCCAAGGCCTGGCAGCCGCTGCTGGATTGGGCGGCGTTGCGCTATGACGCCCTGCTGCAGGTCACCACCGGCATCATGCACCGCGCCCAGGACCCGGCGGCCCTGAACGCCTTGAAGCGCGCGCTGGAGGACTTGGACGACTGGCAGTTGACCGGCGTGCAGAACGCCGTGGCCCTGACCGGGTCCCTGGTCCTGGGGCTGGCCCTGTTCGAGGGGCGCATCGACGCCGACCAGGCGTTCGACCTGGCGGAACTCGACGAGTCGTTCCAAATCGAGCTGTGGGGCGAGGATGATGAGGCCAAGGACCGGCGCCAGTCGTTGAAGGCCGACTTGGTTGCCAGTTTACGTTACCTGGACTTGCTGAAGGGCTGAGCGGCGCGGGGCGGAAAAAAGTGGAATTGGCCGGCCAACGGCCCCTTATATGCGGTGCAACACCCGTTCAGCACCGTATGCCAAGGAACCTGCCCCCATGACCTTCGATCAGCTTGAAGCCAAGATGCGCGCCTCGCTTTCCCAGTTCACCGGCCTGGGGGCCAAGGTGAAGTTCGACTTCGGCGCCGATGGGGCCCTGTTCCTGGACGCGACCAAGGTGCCCACCGTGTCGCGCGACCCGGTGGATGTGAACACCACGCTGAAGATCTCCCTGTCCGACTTCGTGAAGCTCAGCGAAGGCAAGCTCAGCCCCACCCTGGCCTTCACCTTCGGCAAGCTAAAGGTCCAGGGCGACATGGGTGTCGCCCTGAAGCTGGCCGGCATGCTGGACGACTGAGCGTACCTGTTTTTTCAGGCGGCGGCGCCCCTGTCGCCGCCGCCTGGTTTGCCGATCAGGCCGGTGTGATCGCCTGGGCGTAGGTGAACAGGCTCTTGGGATCGACGGCCTTCTTCACCTTTTGCAGACGCGCGTAGTTCTGCTGATAATAGGCTTGCTTCCAGTCCCCCAAGGATGGGTCGGGGAAGTTCTGGTAGGCGCCCAGCGCCTGGGTGCGCTTCAGCACGGTGGCATAGAACCCGTCCTGCCACGCCAGGGCCTCCTTGATCAGGGACTCCGGATCCGTGGGCTCCCACCAATTGACTTCGCTGGAGAACAGCCAGTCGAAGCCGCGATGCACGAAGGCAGTCGCCTCCGGCGCCGTGTCATTTATTGCCCCGCCGACCTGGAAGAACTTGAAGGCCGAGGCCATGCTGGTCCGGGGCATGGCGCGGGCGGATTCGATCATCGCCGTCAGCGTGTCCTCGGTCAGGGATCCCTGTTTCACGAATGTCGACTTTTCCCGGTAATAGTAGGGGAAGGTCGTCTCCGACAGGAAGTCCTGCGCCTGCCAATAGGGTTGATTGGCCTCAACCTTACGCTCGCTCGCCGATTGCCAAAGGTCGCCGAACAGCTTTTCCACCGCGGCTTGGTCAAAGTGGGCCTGGCCCAGCACGGAAACGGTCATCCCGTCGCCGGGGCCGGAGCAATTGGCGCCACGCGCGGGGACGGTCACGGAAATCTTGCTGCCAAAGCCTTTCGGGGCGTCCTGTAGGTTTTCCAGCAGGCTGTGAAGAACCGTTGCCAGGTTTGTATTCCAGGTCAGTTTGAACACCGTCACCGGCGTTTCGATCTTGAAGGTCTTCAGCGTGAAGCTGGTATTGATGCCGAAATTGCCGCCGCCGCCGCCCTGGCAGGCCCACAGCAGGTCGTCGCCCCCTTGGGCGGTGACTGTCCTTCCATCGGCGAGGATGAGATCGGTGCTTTCCAGCAGGTCCGAGCCGATGCCGTAAAGACGCATGTTGAAGCCGATGCCGCCGCCCAGCAGGAAGCCCGCGGCACCAACCCCGTCGCAGCGGCCGTGGGTGATGGTGCGGCCCAGCCGCTCCAAGCCCTTGTAGACCATGGAGTTGATGGAGCCGCCGGAAATCGTGACCAAGCCGGTTTTTTCGTCGACCTTGGTGATTCCGGTCAGGCGGGACAGGTCGATCAGCAAGCCCGTGGTGTTGGAATAGCCGGCATAATTGTGCCCGCCGGACCGTACGGCGAACGGCGTGCCCGTCTTTCGCGCCCAGCTCACGCAGGCGGCCACGTCATCGACCGAGTCACACCGGGCGATGCCCGACGGGCGTTTGATGAAGCGTAGGTTGTTCGGGCGGTAATAGTCGCCGAAGAACGGATCGCCCGGCATGACCAGAGCCCCCTTCAGCGCCCTGGCCAAGTCGGACCAGGCGCCTTTGGATGGACAATGCAGTTGCGCGTGCAGTTCCTCCCCTGGGGCGGCCAGCAATTGCTGCGCCTTGGCCGGTAGGCTGGCACCCACCGCCAATGCCCCGAACCCCTTCAGAATGGACCGCCGCGCCGTCGCCGTCTCGAATGCCCCCACCGCGCATCTCCCTTTAGCCGAGTGTTGTATGCCAACTGACTCCACTAAATGGGATGGTGGTGCAAGGGGGAATTTTTACCACCTTATGCGTACGGCCCGTCACAAGACGCGATCGAAAAAGGCGGTGGAGCGCGCTTCCTTCAACCGGTAAATCTGGGCCGGCCGGTTGCTGCCCCGGCGCATCTCGCCCGGCACCGGTTCCACGAAATCCACCTCCGCCATGCGCTTGCGGAAAGCGGACTTGTCCAGCCGCCGGCCCAGCACCCGCTCGTACACCGATTGCAGGTCGCTCAGGGTGAAGCGCTCCGGCAGCAGGTGCACGGGCAGGGTGGAGTATTCCACCTTGCGACGCACCCGTGCCAAGGCGTGGCCCAGCAACGCGCCGTGATCGAAGGCCAAATCCCCGGCTTCCGCCAGCACCGCCTCCACCGGCCGCCACGCCGCGTCGGCGGCGTTCCCGCCCCGGACGGCCGGCGCCTGGCCGGGGCCGATGAGGGCGACATAGGCGACGCTGAGGCTCCACCCCCGCGGGTCGCGGGTGGCGTTTCCCACCGTCTGCAACTGCTCGATATAGGGCGTCGCCACGCCGGTCTTCTCCCGCAGGATGCGGTGCGCGGCCGCGTCCAGGTCGGCGTCCTCATCCGTGTGGATCCAGCCGCCGGGCAGGGCCCAGGCGTCCAGGAAAGGGGCAGCCCCCCGGCGTATCAGCAACACCTCCAATCCCGTTTCGCCCAGGGCGAAGAGGATGAGGTCGACGGTGGCGATGGCGGGCGCGGCGGCGGTGTCCAGGATCTTCATGGCGGGATATTACCCTCTCCGCCACTTAGTGTCGATATCCAACTAACTTAGTTGACAATCGACACTAAGTGGCGCTTGCTATGGTCATCCGCGGCCGGCAGGGGCTGGCCGCACCGGCAGCAAGGACCGAGCCCATGTTTGGTTTCCGCTACATCAAGAGCGAACCCACCCAATACGTGATGCAGATGCGCGACGGCCGCGTGCGGCGTGAGGGGGCGGGGCTGGCCTTTTGGTATTTCGCGCCCTCCAGCTCGATCATGCTGGTGCCCACCGCCAGCGTGAACGAACCCTTCATCTTCCCCGAGGTCACCGCTGACTTTCAGGAGGTGACGGTGCAGGGCCAGATCACCTACCGCGTGGCGGAACCCAAGCGCACCGCGGCTTTGCTCAATTTCACCCTGAATCCGAAGGGCGTTTACGCCTCCGAGGACCCGCAGAAGCTGTCGCAGCGGCTGATCGACCAGGTGCAGGTGGCCATGCGCGCCGAGGTGCAGGCCCTGACCCTGACGGAGGTGCTGGCCGCCAGCGACGCGCTGGTTGCCAGCGTGGCCGCCTTGCTGCGCGCCAATGCCGCGTTGGAGGCTTTGGGCCTGGAAATCCTGGGCCTGTCGCTGCTGGCCGTGCGCCCCAAGCCGGAAACGGCCAAGGCGCTGGAGGCGGAGGCGCGCGAGGCCCTGCTGCGCCGCGCGGACGAGGCGATCTACAGCCGCCGCAACGCCGCCGTGGAACAGGAACGCCGCATCAAGGAAAACGAACTGTCGACCGAGATCGCGGTGGAGAACAAAAAGCGCGAAGTGCGCGAGGCGGAGATGGAGGCGCAGCGGGCCGTGCAGGAACGCCGCCTGCAAATCCAGCGGGAGGAGATGGCGGGCAAGATCGGCCTTGAACAGCAGAACCAGGATCTGGTGGCGCTGGCCACGGCCAATGCCAAGGCGGAGGCCGACGCCCGGGCCTACGGCCTGTCGGCCATGATGAACGCCTTCGGCGACGCCGACCCCAAGGTGCTACAGGCCTTGGCCTCGGTCGGGATGAAGCCTGGCCAACTGATGGCCCTGGCCTTCCGTGATCTGGCCGACAACGCCGCCAAGATCGGGCAGTTGAACGTCTCGCCCGACCTGCTGCGGGAAATGCTGCAACCGGCGGCGCGGGGGTGAGCCATGGCCGCTTCGGAAAGCCACAAGGCGGAGGATCGCAAGATCATCCTGGTGGTGCGCGACACCCGGCTGGATGAATTGATCGCCCGCTTCAACACCCTGCAACAGGCGCAGTTCTATATTGAGCATCTGGGGGCCGATTTCGGCGACTACCTGGCGGAGCGGGAGCAGTACCGCGCCGCCACGCGGCAGGTGGAGGAGGCGTTGCGCCGCTTCGGCCGGGTGCAGCGGCTGGATCGCCGCTATCTCAGCACCTTCCTGTTCGGCGCGGACGATGTGGTGGTGGTGCTGGGCCAGGACGGACTGGTGGCCAACACGCTGAAATACCTGGATGGCCAGCGCGTCGTCGGCGTGAACCCGGATGCCCGGCGCTGGGACGGGGTGTTGCTGCCCTTCCAGCCCAACGATCTACCCCGTGTGATGGGGGAGGAGATGCGGGCCGGCCGGCCGGTGAGGCATGTCACCATGGCCAAGGCGCAGTTGAACACCGGTGTCGCCCTCTATGCCGTCAACGACCTGTTCATCGGCCCGCGCAGCCACGCGTCGGCCCGCTATACCCTGACGGTGGGGCAGGCGACGGAGCGGCAGTCGTCCAGTGGCATCATCGTTTCCACCGGCATGGGGTCCACCGGATGGCTGAAAAGCCTGTACGCCGGCTGGGCTGGGGCGGCGGCGGCCCTGGGCGTGGCGCCGCCGGCAGGCGCGCTCAATGCCGCCTTCCCCTGGGACGCCGAACGCCTGCACTACTTCGTGCGAGAGCCGTTTCCCAGCCGCACCACGGGCGCCAGCCTGGTGGCGGGCCCCGTATCGGCGCAGGTGCCGCTGCAGGTGGTGTCGGAGATGGCGGACAACGGCGTCATCTTCAGCGACGGCATCGAGGCCGACTTCCTGGAATTCAACGCCGGCACCCACGCCACCATCGGCATTGCCGAGCGGCGCGGGCACCTGGTGGTCTAGATTTAGCGCTTCAGGCTCAGCCAGACATTGTGGCCGTCGTGGAAGACGTCGATGTCGACCGTTTCGCCGGCCATCAGATCCACGGGCCGGCGCGGCAGGTAGAGGCCCGGCTGCCAGCCCGAAGATTCGGTGGGGGACAGCGGGCTGTTCTCGAACTCCACCCCGTCCCATAGCTTCAGCCAGATCCATTGCAGCAGGCCGACGCACCGGCCATCCGCGGTCACCGGCAGCGACAGGTGCCCCCGCCAGTTCTGCCCTGGCTGCGGATCGGCCAGATCCACGGTCAGTGCCTGGAAGGGGTCGGACAGCGCCTTGAACGGTACCACGCGCTCCAGCCGGACGGAGCGGGGCGCCAGGCGGTTGAAGGCGTCAAGGTCGAAGCCGCACGCCTCCTCCACGAAGAAGGTGCGTTCCATCACCCGGCTTTCCGCCAGCAGGGCGCGCACCCCACCGCCCTGGGGGATGATACGGGCGCCGGGCGCCAGCAGCCGGTCCTTGGCGTCGCGCACCGCCGGCAGCACGCGCTCCGACAGCAGGTCGCTGGACAGGATTTCCGACACCAGCAGGTCGGCCGGGCGCGGCAGGTCGGTGCCCAGCGTCACGGCGGTGGAGGGCTTGGCGATGACGGTGACGCGGTCGGCATAGCCGTTGTTGGCGATGATGGTGCGCGCGGTCTCCGCGATCACCGGGTCGGCCTCGCAGGTGTAGACATGGGCGGCGCCGGCGCGGGCGGCCATCATGGCCAGCAGGCCGGAACCAGTGCCGATTTCCAGGACGATGTCGCCGGGGCGCACGGCGGCGGTGATGGCCGCCTCATAGGCCGCGTTGCGCTCGATATCGTTCATCATCGGCACATGCCAGCGCGGCGTCAGGGCGGTGCGCAGCTTGTTGAGCTGCAATTCCGCCTCGATGAAGTCCGGCTTCAGCTCCAGCGCCATCTCGCTGTGCGTCACCGCCTCGGCAAGGCGGCCCAGGTCGCGCAAGGCCGCCGCCAGATTGAAGCGGTTGATGGGGTCGTCCGGCTCCGCCGCCACCGCGCGGGCGAAACTCTCCGCCGCCTCGGTCGCGTGCCCCAGCTTTTGATGGCATAGGCCGATGTTGAAGTCCCGGCCCCGCCAGGTGGGGTCCAGGCTGACGGCCTTGCGGAAGGACTCCAACGCCTCCTTCCAAAGGCCCAGATGCTTGCGCACCGTGCCCAGGTTCCAATGCACGGCCGATGCCCGCGGCAGCAGGCGCGCCACCTCGCGGTACGCGGCCTCCGCCTCCGCCCAGCGACCCTGGTTCTGGTGCTCCACCCCCTGGGCGAACAGGTCTTCAGCGGGAACGGCGGGGGCTTTGGGGGCGGACGGCTTGGGGGGCTTGGCCATGGGGCAGGCAGTTCTTTCAGAGGGGGAGGGTAAAGACCGGTCAGGGCCGCAGGCTGCGGACGAAGCGGCTGGACCAGTCGCCGCCGGGGCAGGTCAGGGCGCTCTCGGCCTTGCAGAAATGGTTGGTGTAGGCGGTGAACTGGGCACGGGCAATGACCCGGTCCAGCGGCACGAAGCCCAGGTCGGGATAGGGGAAACGGCTGTCCTGGCTGTTGTCGCGGTTGTCGCCCATGAGGAAGACGCGGCCGGCGGGCACGGTGTACACCCCGGTGTTGTCGGCCGGGCCGTCGTCACCGCGCTGAAGGATGGCGTGACGGGCAAGCTGTCCATCGGTGGCCGGCAGGTCCTCCACATATTCCGTGACATGGACGACGTGGCCGTGATCGTCACGGTAGTCGTAGGCGCCGCTTTCATGACGGTCGACCATCTGGCCATTCAGCACCAGCCGGCCGTGCACCAGTTGCACCGTGTCCCCCGGCAGGCCGATGACCCGCTTCACCAGCGCGTCGGGCGCGCCTTCCGGCTTCAGCACCACGATGTCACCCCGCTGCGGCAGTTGGCCCAGCACGCGGCCGTCGGTGGTGGGGATGAAGCCCTCCGGCAGGGTGACATCAGGGGAATGGCGGCTGTAGCCGTAGGCATACTTGGCGGCGACGAAATGGTCGCCCACCGCCAGCGTCGGCAGCATGCTTTCGGAGGGGACGTAATAATTGCCGAAGGCGAACGCCCGGAAGGACAGGACGCAGACAGCCCAGATGAGGATGAACCGGCCCCAATCCAGTATCGCGCGCTGCATCGCTTCATTCCCTTCGGTTGAACCGCTTGGCCCGTCCCCTGGGGCCTTTCGCCGGCGATGATGCCGAAGGGCGGCGGGCCTTGTCCATGACGCCGTGTTCCATGGCGCCTGTGTCCAGACCGGGCCACGCCTGAAAGCGATTTCGCCTCGGGCTGATCTGCTCTATATCGCCGTCAGCGCTGTCACGCGCTGACGGAACCCGTCCATGGAACCCGCTATGGCCCAACCCAGCACCCCGCCCGCCGATCGCGTCGCCACCCATGTCATCCTGCACGGCCGGGTGCAGGGGGTGTTCTACCGCAATTGGACGGTGGAGCAGGCGCTGGAGCTTGGCCTGGATGGATGGGTTCGCAACCGGAACGATGGCACGGTGGAGGCGCTGTTCGCCGGCCCGTCGGCTGCCGTGGCGGATATGGTGTCCCGATGCCGCCAGGGACCAACCCACGCCGTGGTGACGGATGTCGTGACCACGCCGGGCACCGACCCCGGCGCCACCGGCTTCCACAAGCTGCCGACGGTTTAGAGCGGAACGCGATCAGGTGTAGTCACCTGATCGTGTAAATCCGCTCTATCATGAACAGGTTAAGAGCGAGATGCGATCAGACATGATCGCATCTCGCTCTAGGGCGCCCATAAACAAAAGGCCGCGCGTCCCCACGGGAACGCGCGGCCTTGATCGGTTCGATGCTTGTGACCGCCGTTCAGCTGGCGGCCTGCTGTTGCCGCGCCTCATTGGGGTCGCGCAGGACATAGCCGCGGCCCCAGACGGTTTCGATGTAGTTGCTGCCGTCCGTCGCCTGCGCCAGTTTTTTGCGCAGCTTGCAGACGAAGACGTCGATGATCTTCAGTTCCGGCTCATCCATGCCGCCGTAGAGATGGTTCAGGAACATCTCCTTGGTCAGCGTCGTGCCCTTGCGCAGGGACAGCAGCTCCAGGATGCCGTATTCCTTGCCCGTCAGGTGCAGGGGCTGACCCGCGACCTCGACCGAGCGAGTGTCGAGGTTCACGGTCAGCGCGCCGGTGCGGATGACGCTTTCCGAATGGCCCTTGCTGCGGCGGACGATGGCCTGCATACGGGCCAGCAGTTCGCGCTTGTCGAAGGGCTTGGTCAGATAGTCATCGGCGCCGAAGCCCAGGCCTTTCAGCTTGGCGTCCAGTTCCGTCAGGCCCGACAGGATCAGGATGGGCGTGGTCACGCGGGCCGAGCGGAGGCGCCGCAGCACCTCATACCCGTCGATGTCCGGCAGCATCAGATCCAGAATGATGATGTCGTAGTCATACAGCTTGCCGATCTCCAGGCCGTCTTCGCCAAGATCGGTTATGTCGACGATGAACCCTTCTGATTTGAGCATCAGTTGGATGCTCTTGGCCATCGACGGATCGTCTTCTACGACCAGCACTCTCATAGGCTTCTTCCTTGAAAGGGGTGTAGTCTCAAGGGAGCGGAAACATCCACTGCCGACTAGGTTAACAGATGCTGCGACATTATGCTACGCGAGTAAGCCTATCCTTTAGCTAACTCATCCGTTGTGAACGCAACCGGCGGATGTGCCCGCCCGTGCGGCCCAAGTATGCGGCTAAAGTGTTGTCTTTAAAGGGTTCAAGGGCTCGATGGCCATGATCTATGATCCCAGCGTCCTGATTCCGGAGATCGAGGCGCTGCCCCCCTTCAAGATTTTCGGGCGCGTCAGCTCGGTTCTGGGCATGCTGGTGGAGGTCGGCGGGGTGGAGCGCCGGCTGTCCATCGGCGGGCGGTGCCGAGTCATCTCCCGCGGCGGCCGCCCCGTGCCCTGCGAGGTGGTGGGCTTCCGCAACGGCAAGGCCCTGCTGCTGCCCTATGGCACGCTGGAGGACATCGGCCTGGGCTGCAGGGCGGAGGTGACGGAGGGCCAGCCCGAGATCCACCCCACCCCCGCCTGGCTGGGCCGGGTGATCAACGCCCTGGGCGAGCCGCTGGACGGCAAGGGCCCCCTGCCCATGGGGCCCGTGGGCAACCCCATCAAGGCGGCGCCCCCCCAGGCCAGCACGCGCAAGCGGGTGGGGGCGAAGATCGATTTGGGCGTGCGCTCCATCAACACCTTCCTGTCCTGCTGCCGGGGCCAGCGCATGGGCATCTTCGCCGGTTCCGGCGTGGGCAAGTCGGTGCTGATGTCCATGCTGGCGCGCTACACCGCGGCGTCCGTCACCGTCATCGGACTGATCGGCGAACGTGGCCGCGAGGTGCAGGAGTTCATCGAGGACGACCTGGGGGAGGAGGGCCTGGCCCGTAGCGTTGTGGTGGTGGCCACCAGCGACGAGCCGCCGCTGATGCGCCGCCAGGCGGCCTATATGACCTTCGCGGTGGCGGAGCATTTCCGCGACCAGGGCCAGGACGTGCTGTGCATGATGGACAGCGTCACCCGCTTCGCCATGGCCCAGCGCGAGATCGGCCTGTCCGCGGGTGAGCCGCCGACCACCAAGGGCTATCCCCCCACCGTGTTCGCCGAGCTGCCGCGCCTGCTGGAACGGGCGGGGCCGGGGGCCGGCGACGGCACCATCACCGGCCTGTTCACCGTGCTGGTGGACGGCGACGACCATAACGAACCCATCGCCGACGCGGTGCGCGGCATCCTGGACGGCCACATCGTCATGGAGCGCCGTATCGGCGAGCGCGGGCGCTATCCCGCCATCAACATCCTGCGCAGCGTGTCGCGCACCATGCCCGACTGCAACACGGATGAGGAGAACGCGCTGGTCACCGCCGCGCGCCGCCTGATGTCGTCCTACAGCGATATGGAGGAGATGATCCGCCTGGGCGCCTATCGCCGGGGCAGCGACCCCCAGGTGGACCGCGCCATCGAGCTGAACCCCCATATCGAGGGCTTCCTGCGCCAGGGCCGGCATGAGCGCAGCGACCTTGCCACCGGCTACGCCCAGTTGCAGGCCATCCTCAACGGCGCCCCGTGGCCGGTGTGAGACCGGCGGTTAAGCCATGAAAAGCCTGAAGACCCTGATCCGGTTGCACAAGAACGAGGTGGACGAGAAGCGTCGCCACCTGACCCAGCTGCGCGAACACGATGACCAACTCACCCTGCGCCGCCAGCAGTTCGAGGCGCAGGTGGAGATGGAGCGCCAACTGTCCGGCACCTCCGTCGACATGGCGGTGGCCTTCGCCAACTTCCTTCCCCAGATCAAGCTGCAGCGCAACGCCCTGGAACAGGCGCGCCAGCAATTGGCGATCGCCATCCACCGGGCGGAGGAGGACCTGGCCCAGGCCTTCCAGGAGCTGAAACGCTTCGAACTGGCGGAGGAGGAGCGCATCCGCAAGGAGAAGGCGGAACTGGCCCGTAAGGAGGCCATGATGCTGGACGAGATCGCCGCGCAGCGCCACCTGCGCCAGCAGGAAGAGGGCGGGACGGGGGAGGAGTAGGACGGCATGCGTACTCTCCGCGCGCTATTACTTCTGCCGCTGGCGCTGGCAGGCGCCGCCCAGGCCAAGCCCACCTCCACCTCAGCGACAAGGCCGCCACCCGCTGGTTCGCCAAGGCCAAGGAGGTGACCGAGCGTGCGTGGTGGGAGGAGCTGGACTGGACGCAATGCTTCGCCACAGGCGCGCTGACCACGGCGGATGGCAAGACTTACGTTTGGGACCTGGACCGCTCCGGCCGGGGGCAGGTCAAGATCTCCGACACCGTCTCGGTCTACCTGTCGGGGCCGGAGCTGCCCTTCGCCAAGTAGATCTCAATTGAAATCGTCGGGGTGGGGGCCCAGGCGGCCGCGCGGGTCGTCCAGGCCGGCGATGCGGGCCCTGTCGGCCTCATCCAGGCGGAAGTCGAACACGGCGATGTTCTCGCGGATGCGATGCGGGGTGGCCGATTTCGGGATGACGCCCAATCCAAGATCCAGGTGCCAGCGGATGATGATCTGGGCCACCGTCCGGTCATGCTTGCGCGCGATCTCCGTCAGCACGGGATGGTCCAGCAGCGTGCCTTGGCCCAGGGGGCTCCAGGACTGGGTGACGATGCCATGCGTCTCATGGAAGGCGCGCAGTTCGCGTTGCTGGAACCGGGGGTGCAATTCGATCTGGTTCACCGCGGGCACCACGCCCGTGTCGTCGATCAGCCGGGCCAACTGAGGGGCGGTGAAGTTCGACACGCCGATGGACCGGGCCTTGCCCGTCTTCCGCAAGGCGATCAGCGCCCGCCAGGTTTCGACGTAGCGACCCCGCGCCGGTGTCGGCCAGTGGATCAGGAATAGGTCCACGGCCGGCAGGCCCAGCCGTCCCAGGCTGTGGTCCAACGACAGCGCGGGCGCATCGCTGCCATGGCTGTCGTTCCACAGCTTGGTGGTGATGAAAATCCGGCTGATGGGGATGCCGGTGCTGCGCAATCCCCGGCCCACGCCGCCCTCGTTCCGGTAGATGGAGGCCGTGTCCACCAAGCGGTATCCCGCCTCCACCGCGTCGCCACCACCGGTGTGGCCTGGCTGTCCATCGTTTGCCATACGCCCAGGCCCAGTTGGGGCATGACGCGACCGTCGTTCAGGGTAAGGGTGGGCTGCTCGGCCATGGCGGGTTCCGCTTGCTGCACGCGCACGCTGATGCCAACCAAGATGGGACGCTGCGGGCCGCTGGCAAGGGTGGCCAGATCCGGGCCGTGTCAGATACGGGTGACGGGTTTGGCGCCGCTGGTGGGGGCCGCCTGGTCGACCCAACCGTGGGCGCCAGTCTGGAAGGCCAGTGCGCCGCTGTAGCCCACGGCCGCCAGGCTGTTGCTGTAGATGCCGTGCAGTTCCCGCGTCAGGCTGGTGGGCAGCAACTGGCGGGTGCGGATCACCAGGTCGAAGCGGCCGGTCCAGATCAGGCCGTCCAATTGCATGGGCCCCAGGCGCGACAGGGTCAGGTCGATCAGGAAGCGGCGCAGCGGCCGGTTGCGTTGGGCCCGGGCGGGCCCTTCCGCCTCTTCGCCCTCATCCTCGTTGATGGCGCGGACATGGACTTGCAGGCGGCCGACCTCGTCGCCGAAGGGCACGGCATAGGTGCGCCAGCCATCCTTGTTCGGTTCCGCCGCCTGGGTCGCGATGCTGTTGAAATCGTCGGACAGGCGGGCGGACAGGCGGGCGCGTCCGGCCTTGCCCAGGGTCGAGAGGGCCTCCGATCCCAGCCAGCCGCTGGCATCGCCGCCGCGCAGGGCCGCCAGGAAGACCACCAGCGTCTTGGTCAACTGCGGCGTGGGCCGGGGCAGCACGCTATCGATCAGGTGGTGCGCCAGGGCGGGGTCCGTGGCGGCGATGACGGCCAGCGCCTCGCGCAGGGCCGGCCAGTCGCGGCCCCGGGCCGGGTCGATGGCGGGAGGCACCGGGTCCAGTTCCGGCGCGGGCAGGGTGGCGGGGGCCAACTGCACCTTGGTGCCCACCGGCAGGTCCGACCGCGCCTGCAACAGAAGGGTGCCGCGCGGCGTCTCCACCACCGGCTGGCCGGCGCGCGTCAGGCCCACCACGGTCCCCGGGATGGCCGGGGCGACGCCCGGACGCGCCAGGGCGGGATCAAGCGGCGCCTCATCCATCACGGTTGCTGGCGCCAGGTCCGCCGTCCCGCCGGGCATTCCTTCCACCGCCATGCCCGGCCGCTGGATGGAGAGCAGGGTCAGGCTGATCGTCTGACCGGGATTGGCGGTGGTGGACGCCTGCACGGGCGCGGTATAGGCGCCGGCACCCAAGGGTGGGGTGGCTGGCAGAGGGGGTGCTGCCGCCTCCTGCGGGGACAGGGCGCCTGCCGGCAGGCTCATGGCCGGCGTCATGCCGCCGAGCCGCGCCGGGCCGGCTAATGGCGACGCGGTCATGCCGTCTACCACCGGAACGAGAGACGGCGTGAATTGGCCCGGTGATCCCACCAGGGGTCGCGTGCCGGACGGTTGGGGGCTGGGGACGCCGGTCCGATCCGGAGCAGCCGTCCCCAAGGGTGCCGGGGGACCGGGAACGGGTTGCCCTTGTCCCGGTAGGGGGGTGGCCGGAAGGGGGGAGAACGGGGTGGCGGTGCCGGAGGGTAGGCCGGTGCGCACGAAGCTGGGGCGGCTGCTCAGGAACACCCCGCCGCTGACGAACGGTGTCCCGCCGTCGGCCGGCGGGACCAGGGCGCCGGTTGGTGACGGCTGTGGGCTGGCCGCCTGGGGCCTGGACGATGGCTCCGGGCCGGAGGCGGGGGCGTCAAGATCGGGCAGGAAGCCCGGGGTTGCCAACGCCGCCAGCAGCGGGGATGCGGGCAGGCCACGCGGCGGCGGGCTGGGGAGCGCGTTGGGTGCCGTAGCCGTCGTGGCGTGGTCTTGGGTGGCGGGGCCTTGGGTAGCGGGGCCCTGGGGCGCTGGCATGACAGGCGCCGGCGCCGCGTCGCTGGCGGGTGCCCCTGAGGTCGGTGACGCGGTTGCCGGTGGCGGGACCAAGGGCGCCGCCGACGCCGCCGCCGATGATGGGCTCCCCAGCGCTGTCTCGGGTATTGATGCCGCGGGACTTGGCGGTGGGGCGGCGGGGGACGGCGGTGGCGCGATGTCAGGCAGCAGGTCGCCCAGCGACGGCGGATCGGCGGTGGCGGCCGGTGTGGCGGTAGGCGCGCCGCCGGTGGCCCGCGCGAACAGCAAATCCGCCAGGCTGCCCACCGTCCAGGGCGCGGGCAGAGGTCCACTGGTGGTCGTCGGCGCGTTTGGGGTGCCAGGGCTGTTGGCGGTCTGGGGCGTCGCGCCCGGCGGGCCGGCCTGTCCCGTCGTGTCACCGTCGGCCGTCGCCTGGGCGCCAGCCCCGGCCTGTGGCGTGGTGGGGCGGCCCTGGGGGGGCGCGGCTGGGCTGGGCTGCTGCTGTGACGGCGAATCGTCGGTGAGGTCGGGCTGGTCCCCCGTGTCGCCCTGGGCGCGCACGATCAGGCCCAACCCTTGCCCTTGGTTGATGTCGGAGGAGGGCGCCGGAACGCTGGAGGGGGCGGTGCCGCTGGTGGCCGGTGCCGGATTGAGCAGGACGGCGGCCAAGGTGGCCCCCACCTGCAACGGGGGCAGGGGGGAGGCTGCCAGGGTCGGGGCCGCTTGCGGCTGAGCCTGCGCGGACGTGCTGGCCGGGCTGGCGCCCTGAGCCGACTGGGCTGCCGACGGGGCCACCACCGTGGCGGTCGTGGCGGCGCCGGCGGTCTGGGCGGGAATTTGCAGGGTGACCGGTCGGTCGGTGGGCAGCGGCGCCTCGGTGCGGACCTGGATGTCGCCGGCGGCGGTGCGGACTGTCGCCTGATCGCCCTGCTGCTCCGTCACCATGCCGCTGACGGCCAGGGCGCGCGCGATACCCGTCAGCTTGTCCGGCAACTGGGTCACCGTCACCTGGCCCAGGACCGTGGCCGCGGCCCCGCCGCCGGTTCCGGCGGCCAGCGTCTGGGTCAGGACGGATGGAGTCTGGACGCCGCTCATGACGAGAGCCTCCGCCGCACGGGGCGTGTTCCCTGCCTGGACTGCCCCGTCCCGCCGCGGCCCACGCCGGGTCAGCCCCCCAGGTTCAGGCGGTTGGCCACCATCTCGATGTCGTGGGCGGCATCGGAGGTGGGGAAGCGCATGAACAGGGGCGACTGGTTGCGGATGGCCTCACGCACCTTGGCGTCGCGCCGGACGATGCCGCCCAGCTTGGGCGACATCTTCAGGTAGCGCTGGCAGACGGTCAGCAGCTTTTCATAGGTCCGTTCGCCCAGCGCCTTGCTGTCGGCCATGTTGATGACCACGCGCAGGTCGGCCATGGGGTTGGCCTGGTAGCTGAGCTTCAGGAAGGCGTAGGCGTCGGTGATGGAGGTGGGCTCGTCCGTCGTCACCACCAGGGTGGTGCCGGCGGGGCCGGAGAAGGTGCGGACCATGCGGTCGACACCGGCGCCCAGGTCGATGACCACCCAGTCATAGCTCTTGGCCACGTCCGCCAGCTCGGTGCGCAGCTGGGTCAGCCGCGCCGGCGGCAGGTTGGCCAAGCTGCCCGAGCCGGAGCGGCCGGCGATGATGTCGAAGCCGCCCTCGGGAAAGCGCTGGGCCGCCCCTTGCAGGGTCACCATGCCGTCGATCACCTGGCCCAGGTCGCGCTTGGGCATCAGGCCAAGCTGGATGTCCACGTTGGCCAGGCCCAAGTCGCCGTCGAACAGCAGGGTGCGCTTGCCGCTGCGCGCCAGGGCGTGGGCCAGGGTGACGGAGAAGAAGGTCTTGCCCACGCCGCCTTTGCCGCTGGCCACGGCCAGGATGTTCTGGCGCCGCAGGGGCATGACATTGTCGGCGGTGGCGAGGCCGGCCGGAGCGCCGGTCGGGGAGAGGAGGTCGTTCATGCGTGGGTCCCCGTTTGCTTGGCGCGGCGTTCGCTGGTTTCAGAGCCGGGCATCATCAGGCGGGCGAGCGATGTGGGTGAAAGGGGTGTCAGGCCTTCGGCCGCGCGCGGGCTGGCGCTGGCGTCGCAGAGGGCGAGGCCAGCCTCGTGCGCCGCGGTCAGCATGCTGCCCAGGCGGCGCGCCATGTCCAGGCGCGTGGTCAAGAGCCGGCGGGCGCCCAACGCGCGGAAGGCGCGGGCCATTTCCGCCGCCTCCACGGCGTCCATGCCGGCCGGCAGCACCAGCACGGGCTCGATGTCGGCGGCCACCAGGAAATCGCGCAGATCGTTCAGGTCGGCCTGGTTGTAGGGGTTGCGGCCGGCGCTATCGACCAGCACCTGCTCGGCCCCCCGCTGCACATCCAGCGCGTCGGCCAGGGCCAGGGGGTCCTCCACCGTCATCAGCCGCAGCTTCAGCACGCGGGTGAAGGCCGCCAGCTGGTCGATGCCGCCGGCGCGCACCGTGTCGGTGGAGATGACGCCCACCGGCCGGCCCTTCAGCGCGGCGCGGGCGCACAGCTTGGCGACGGTCAGCGTCTTGCCCGCACCCGGCGGGCCCACCAGCATCAGGGGCTTGGGGAAACGGCCCTCGGGCAGGGGCTGGAAGGTGAAGACGGACTCCAGGGCGGCGGCCAGCAGGGTCTGGGCGTCCTTGGCGTCGAAATCGGCGATGCTGTCCATCAGCCGCTGGTTCAGGTCGGCGGGCAGGCCATGGCGGAACAGGATGTCCGTCACCTGGTCGGCGGGATCAGGCGCCAGCGGGTTGGGATAGCGGTCGTTGATGGCGGGCATGCCGGGGCCGGGGATGGATTCCTCCACCGCCGCCGTCACCCGGACGCCGACACCCTCTTCCTCGCGCGTGGCGACGATGATGGCGTCATCCCCCAGCACCTCCCGCACGAGGCGCATCGCCTCGCCCATGGTCGGGGCGTGAAAGGACTTCAGCCGCATGATTGTCCTGCCCTAGGGGCCATATCCACTCCACCTCCCCACAGGGGCCCACCCCCGCGGGACCCTGCCACCGGAACCGCCGTGGCTGCACCCGCCGCCTGCGGCATCTGAAACCCCAACCTCAACCCGGCACCAACAGGGCCGAACGCTTCCCGGTTCGGCCATCCTGGCACGGCACCCCATCAGGGGCGCTGCGCCAGGTCATTTGCGCGTATGCGGGCATTAACCCGGCTTGTCTGCCGTCAAAAGGACAAATACGTCAAGGACCCAAGGATGGCATTTTATTCGGACCGTTGCATCAGCGATAAGGGCGTGCGGGCGCAGCTTCCGGCCCGCCGTGTCATTTACACCGCGCTTGCTTAATTTTGCGTTAGCCATGTTCGGCGACGCCCCCGCATCATCCGGGCGGAAGGCCGCTTCGTCCTACCGCCGCCCCGCTATTTCTACACCCCCAGCCGCCCCTGCGGCTCTTACACTTGTCCCAAGGTCTTGATCTTGGCCTTGGGGTGGATTTCGTTCTGCGACATGACGGCGGTGGCCGGGCGGAAGCGTTCGATGATGGACCGCACGAAGGGCCGGATGCCCGGGCTGGTCAGCATCACCGGCGATTCCCCCATCATGGCGTGGCGGTCATAGGTCTGGCGCACAGCGGTGATGAACTGCTGCAGGCGTGACGGCGCCATGGCCAAGTTGCGCTCATCCCCCTCGCCGACGACGGATTCGGCGAAGGCCTGCTCCCACTCCGGCGACAGGGTGATGAGGGGGATGTAGCCCTGGTCGTTGGTATGGCTGTCGGAAATCTGCCGCGCCAGGCGGGCGCGCACATGCTCGGTGATCTGGGTGATGTTGCGGGTGTAGCCCGTCGCCTCGGAAACGCCTTCCAGGATGGCCGGCAGGTCGCGGATGGAGATGCGCTCGCCCAGCAGGTTCTGCAGCACCCGCTGCAAGGCGCCGATGCCGATCTGCCCCGGGATGACGTCGGCCACCAGCTTCTGCTGTTCCTTGTTCAGCTCGTCCAGCAGCTTCTGGGTCTCGGCGTAGGACAGCAGGTCCGCCATGTTGTCGCGCACCACCTCTGTCAGGTGGGTGGTCAGCACCGTGGGCGGGTCCACCACCGTGAAGCCCTTGAACAGCGCCTCCTCGCGGTAGGCGGGTTCTATCCACATGGCGGGCAGGCCGAAGGTCGGCTCCGTCGTCACCTCGCCCGGCAACTGGATGGGTTCCCCGCGCGGGTCCATGCACAGCAGCATGTTGGGGCGCACGTCGCCCCGGCCGGCCTCGATCTCCTTGATGCGGATGACGTAGCTGTTGGGCGGCAGCTGCAAATTGTCCTGGATGCGCACGGCGGGCATGATGATGCCGATCTCGCTGGCCAATTGGCGGCGCAAGCCCTTGATCTGGTCGGTCAGGCGGTGGCCGGCGTCGGTGTTGATCAGCGATAGCAGGCCGTAGCCCAATTCCAGCCGAATGAGGTCGATGGCCAGGGCGGAGGAGATGGGCTCCTCCGGTGCCGGGGCGGGGGGACCGCCGGGGCCGCCCGGGGCGCCGGGCGCGCCGCCGGCCATGGCTTCCCCGCCGCCCATCTGATCGCCCCGCGCCTTGCGCAGCCGCGGCAGGTAATAGGCGCCGGCGAACAGGGCGATGGCCAGCGAGATGAAGGGCAGGAAGGGCAGGCCCGGCAGCAGGGCCAGGGCGCAGAGCAGGAAGGCGCTGAGGCCCATGGCCGAGGGGTAGAAGCTGAGCTGCCCGAACAACGCCTTGTCGGCCGAGCCCGACTGGCCTGACTTAGACACCATCAGGCCGGCGGCCAGCGAGACGATCAGCGCCGGGATCTGGCTGACCAGGCCGTCGCCGATGGTCAGCTGGGTGTAGGTGGCGCCGGCCTTCAGGAACGACATGTTCTTCTGGCCGACGCCGATGATCATGCCGACAACGACGTTGATGAAGGTGATGACCATGCCGGCCACGGCGTCGCCGCGCACGAACTTGGACGCACCGTCCATGGCGCCGAAGAACTGGCTTTCCTCTTCCAGCTCGCGGCGGCGCTTCTTGGCCTCGGCCTCGTCGATCAGGCCGGCCGACAGGTCGGCGTCGATGGCCATCTGCTTGCCGGGCATGCCGTCCAGGGTGAAGCGCGCCGCCACTTCGGCGATACGGCCGGAACCCTTGGTGATGACGGTGAAGTTCACCATCACCAGGATGGCGAACACCGTCACGCCGATGATGAAGTTGCCGCCCATGATGAAGCCGCCGAACGCCTGGATGACGTGGCCGGCGGCCTGGGTGCCTTCATGACCGTGCCCCAGGATCAGGCGGGTGGACGCCATGTTCAGCGCCAGGCGCAACATGGTGGACACCAGCAGGATGGTGGGGAAGGAGCTCATCTCCAGCGGCTTCTGGATGCTGAGCACCGTCATCAGGATCAGGACGGAGAAGGTGAAGGACACGGCCAGGCCGAAGTCCAGCAGGAAGGTGGGCAGCGGGATGACCAGCATGACCAGGATGGTCACGATGCCCAGCGCGAACAGAATCTCCGTCCGTTTCAGCAGCGCGGGACCGGCCGTCCGCGCGTTGCCGAACAGGGATTGCAGCATGTTGCCGCCGGAGGCCGCGGTCTGGTCAGCCATGGTCTCTCTTTCCGGTGTCCGTCAGGTCCCCGATCCCCTTAAATCGCCGCGCGGTCCAACTCACCGCCCGCCGGCGGCGGCACGGCCACGCCCTCGTCGCTGTACTGCTTCAGCTTGTTGCGCAGGGTGCGGATGGAAATGCCCAGGATGTTGGCGGCATGCGTGCGGTTGCCCAGGCAATGGCTGAGCGTGTCGATGATCAGGTCTCGCTCCACATCCGCCACGCTGCGGCCCACCAGCCCGGCGGTGCCGGACGCGCCGGGCTCCCCGGTGGGGCCGCCGGGCGCCGTATAGGCGGGTGTCGCCGCCGCCGTGGCGCGGGCGGCCACCGGGGCCACCGCGCCATAGCCCGGGCTGGCCGCCGCCGGCTCGGCGCCGGTCAGCAGGATGGCGTCGGGCCCGATTTCTGTGCCGCGCGACAGCAGCACGGCGCGGTGCATGGTGTTCTCCAGCTCACGCACGTTGCCGCGGAAGCGGTGGGCCTGCAGCATGGCCATGGCTTCCGGCCCCACGGTGCGCTCCGGCAGGCCGTTGGCCTCCGAATATTTGGAGGCGAAGTGCTGCGACAGGATGGCGATGTCGGCCGGGCGTTCGCGCAAGGGAGGCAGGATCAGGTTCACCACGTTCAGGCGGAAGAA
Organism: Nitrospirillum goiasense; assembly: GCF_034427435.1. Classification (NCBI taxonomy): domain Bacteria; kingdom Pseudomonadati; phylum Pseudomonadota; class Alphaproteobacteria; order Rhodospirillales; family Azospirillaceae; genus Nitrospirillum; species Nitrospirillum goiasense. Next base: position 1,833,337 of record NZ_JAXQNP010000002.1, read on the forward strand.
CAAATCCTCACGGAAGCGGCCGGCCCGCACCTCTTCCTCCAGCAGGCGGTTGGAGGTCGCCAGCACGCGGATGTCCACTTTCACCGGCTGGGTTCCGCCCACCCGGTCGATCTCCCGCTCCTGGATGGCGCGCAGCAGCTTGGCCTGCAGCCGGATGTCCATTTCCGAGATTTCGTCCAGCAGCAGCGTGCCGCCGTTGGCCTCCTCGAACTTGCCGACGCGCCGGGCCACGGCGCCGGTGAAGGCGCCCTTCTCATGGCCGAACAGCTCGGACTCCAGCAGGTTTTCCGGGATGGCGGCGCAGTTGACCGAGACGAACACGGCGTTGGCCCGGCGGCTCTTGCGGTGGATGTAGCGGGCCATCAGCTCCTTGCCGGTGCCGGACTCGCCGGTGATCAGCACGGAGGCGTCGCTGGGGGCGATCTGGTCTGCCAGGCGCAGCACGCTGCCCATGGACGGGTCGCGGCTGACGATGGCGTGGCTTTCCTCCGCCACCGCTTCCAGCACGGCGGCGATCAACTGCGCGTCCGGGGGCAGCGGGATGTATTCCTTGGCGCCGGCGCGGATGGCCTTGACCGCCGCTTGCGCGTCGGTCGCGACCCCGCAGGCCACCACCGGCACGGTGATGCGCTCGGTCTTCAGCGCCTCGATCAGCATGCCGACGTCCAGCTTGACGTCGATCATCACCAGATCGGCGCCCTGGCCGCTGCGCAGGGCGGTGAGCGCGCCGCCTATGCTGTCGGTGTGGGCGACCTTCGCGCCCTTCTGGAGCGCGATCTTGCCCGCCGCTGTGATGTAGCCTTCCAGCGTTCCTACGATCAGCAACCGCATCGCTCAAAACCCTTTCAAACCAGGACGCCCCGTCACGGGCGCGTCCGTCGTCCAACCGTCAGTCATAATGGCTCAGCCGCAGTTCGGGCGGCAGAACCGTGTTCATCATCATCTCCAGCCGGCGGGGGTTTTCCTGCCGCGCGATGGAGATGGCGCCCAGCATGAACAGCGTGTCCACGATGGTCTGGGCGTCGGTGTTCCGTTCCAGCTTTCCCGCCAGGGGCGCCAGGGCCATGTTGCCCACCAGCGCGCCGTAAAAGGTGGTCAGCAGCGATATCGCCATGGCCGGGCCGATGGCGGTGGGGTCCTGAAGGTTGCCCAGCATCTGCACCAGGCCCACCAGGGTGCCGATCAGGCCCATGGCCGGCGCCACTTCCGAGGCGCGGCGCAGCACGGCGGCGCCATGGCGGGAGCGGGCCTGCTGCGCCTCGATCTCCGTGCGCAGGATGCGCTCCACATCTTCCGCCGCGACACCGTCCACCACCAGCTCGATGGCGCGGGCCTGCAACGGCTCCACGCCCTTGTCCTTCAGCAGCGGCTGCAAGGTCAGCGGGCCGTTGCGGCGCGCCGCCTCCGCCATCTGCAGCACATAGCCGGAAACGTCGGCGATGTCCGCCACCGGCCGCATCAGCGCCCGGCCCAGTTGGCGGCGGCAAGCCCCCAGATCTTCGCGCGCGAAGGAGACGATGGTGACGGCGATGGTGCCGCCCACCACGATCATCAGCGACGGCACGTTAATGAAGGCGCGCGCGTGGCCGCCGAAGGCCAGGGCCGAGAACACCAGGGCGAAGCCCGCCACCAGCCCCAGCACCGTGGTGAGGTCCAGCCCATGGCGCACCCGCACCGGTTCCGGCAGGGGGGCCGCCGGTGCTTGGCCGCCGCTTCCCTTGGACGCCTCGTTCGCGGCCTCCGGCACGGGCGCGGCCGCGCGGGCGCCGGTTCCGGCGGTGGGGCCGGCGGCGCGCAAGGTCGGGGAAGGGGGACGGGTGCTCAAGGGGGACTCTCGCGTCTCGACTTAAATGATCAGGTGCGTTCGGACTTGATGATTTCCGTCATGGTCACGCCCAGGCGGTCTTCCACCACGACCACCTCGCCACGCGCCACCAGGCGGTTGTTGACATAGATGTCGATGGCCTCGCCCACCTTGCGGTCCAGTTCCACCACGGCGCCGCGACCCAGCTTCAGGAGCTGGCTCACCTGCATGGTGCACTTGCCCAACACGGCGGAGATCTGAACCGGGATGTCATAGACGGCCTCCAGGTCCTTCACGATCGGGGCGCCATCGGCGTCCATGCCCGCTTGGCCGTCGAAATCGTCCAGGCTCATCGCTTCCCTCGTTTCTCAGCGCCGGGGCGGGGCCCCAGTTGTGCATCCGATAACATGTCGCGCATCCCATAACATGTTGGCCTATCAGGGCCTATACGCTCATTCGGCCGCGTCGCGGCCATCCTCCAGCGGCCGGCCCAGATGGCCGGCGATGCGGTCGATCTCGGCCCACAGGGCGCTGACGTCGCGCTCGGCGCCGCCGTCCCCCCAGTCCGCCTTGCAGTCCAGTTCCCCGGCGCGGGGGTCGGCCACCACGGCGACGGAGCCGGCGAAGCCCTGGCGCGCGGCCATGTCCTCGATCTTCTCCTTGATCGGCGCCAGCCAGTTCTCATGCACCCGCACCAGCAGGCGCGGCTCATCCGACAACTCGGCCAGGAAGGCGCTCACCGTCGCCTCCACCTCCACCAGCCCCTGGCGCTTGACCATGGCGGGGAACAGCTTGCGCACGATGGCCAGCGCCATGCGCAGGGCGTTCTGCGAGCGCAAGGCCCGCCCCGCCGTTTCCGCCTGGATCAACTGGGCGACGCTGCCCTGCAACTGCGCCAGCACGTTGGCTAGCGCCAGCGCGGACTGGTCGGCGCCCGCCTGCATGCCCTCGGCATGGCCCTGGGCGTAGGCGGCCTCGCGCGCCATGCGCACCTGCTGCTGCAGGTCGGCCAGGCTGAAGGTCGGCTCCGGCGGCGGGGGCGGTGGCGGCGGGGGTTCCGGCGGCAGCTCCGGCTCGGGCGGCAGCTGTTCCTCCGGCACCTCGACGCGGCGGCCCTCGGGGTCGAAGGAGTTGTCGAACAGGAACCTGCGGATGTTGGTCATAAGCTCACGTCCGCGCTCAATTTTCCTGGTACAGCCAATTGCGGATGATGGACACGGCCTCTTCCGGATGCTTCTCGACGATCTCGCCCACCTTGCGCAGCGACGACGCGCGCACGCGGCCGTCGACGCGGTTGATGTCGATCATCTGTTCCAACTCCTCGTTGGCCTGTGCCGCCTCCAGCGCCAGCTCGCGGGCCAGGGCGCCGCCGCCGGGGCCGGCCAACTGCGGCACCCCGCCACTGTCGGACAGCAGGTCCGGCTCCTCATCCAGTTGCGGCGTGCGGTCCAGGGCACGGGCCACCAGCGGCCGGATGACCAGCAGGATGACCAGGATGGCGACGATGGCCAGCACGATGGTTTCGGCGATGCGGAACACATCCTGCTTGGGCAGGCCGAACAGCGTCTCTTCCTTGGCGTCCAGCTCGCCCTCGGGCGTGGCGAACTTCATGCTGACCACGTCCACCGTGTCCCCGCGCGAGCCGTCGTAGCCGATGGAGGAGCGCACCAGCGCCGCCAGCTTCTGCAGCTCGTCGTCGGTGCGCGGCTGGTACTGGGCCACACCCTTGTCGTCGGGCACGTAATTGCCGTCGACCAGCACGGCGACCGACAGGCGGCGCACCTGGCCGGCCTCGCGCTCGTGGACCTTCACGGTCTTGCTGATCTCGTAATTGATGCGCTCGCTGCTTTTGGTGGATTTGGAGCTGGAGGCGCCGTTGCTGGCGTTCTCCGCGTTGGCGGAGGGCAGGTTGTTGGCCACCGTGACCGGGTCCTGCCCCTCCTTGTTGATGTCTTCCGAGTTCTCGTTGTCGGTCTGGGTGGAGCGCACGACCTGGCTGTCGGGGTCGAAGGTTTCGCTGTTGGTGGTGATGCGGTCGAAATCCATGTCGACCGTCACCTCCGCCCGCACCTTGCCCATGCCCACGGTGCGGCCCACGATCTCCTCGACCTTGTCGGTCAGGCGCTGCTGATAGGCGAGGCGCTTTTCCTCCGCCGTCGCCATCATGGCTTCCTTGCTGTCGGAGCCCATGCCCCGGGCCAGCAGGTTGCCCTTGTCATCCACCACCGACACCATGTCGGGCTGCAGCCCCGGCACCGACGCGGCGATCAGGTGCTGGATGCTGGCGACCTGTTCCTTCTTCAACTGCTGGCCGGGGCGCAGGCGCAGGACGACGCTGGCCGTGGCCTTCTGCGTCTCGCGGCTGAACAGCTCACGCTTGGGCAGCACCAGATGGATGCGCGACTGCTGCACCGGGGCCAGGGTGTTCACCGTGCGCGACAGCTCCCCCTCCAGCGCGCGCAACTGCTGCACGGACTGCATGAAGCTGGTGGTGCCCAGGCTTTCGGCCTGGTTGAAGATTTCATAGCCGACGTTGCCGCCGGTGGGCAGGCCCTGCTGCGCCATCAGCATGCGGATGCGGCCCACCTGGTCGGCCGGCACCTCGATGCGCGTGCTGTCGGGGCTGACCTGATAGGGCACCTTCGGCTGCATCTGGTCCAACTGCTGCACGATGGCGCCGCCGTCGCTGGGCGACAGGTCGCTGTACAGCAGGGCCATGTTGGGCGACGAGCCGTTGAACAGCAGGAAGCCGAACAGGGCGATGATCAGCAAGGCGACGCCACCGATGGCGCCCAGCCGTACCGGCCCCAGATTACGCAGGGTCTGCAACAGGTTTTCCAAGGTCCGCTCCCGGCCGGCGGTCACCGAAAAGTCACAGCGGAGTCTATAGCGTCGACTCCACGTTTGCCAGGATTCTGGGAATGTTCAGGGGTTGAAATAGGGGGTGCTGGGCAAAAATTTCCTACATCCCCTAAAGTGTGTCATTTGCGTCACGCATTTTGCGATGAGGTCAGGTGTTGCACTTAACAAGAGCTACCTCCTTCGACGATTTTGCAAAATGCAATGACGGTAGGGTGGCTGCGGCGCGGGCGACATAAGGTGCTTGTGGCTATTTCGGTTATTTGCTAAATACCGATTCATGAATCGCGTCTTCAAAGCCCTCGCCGATCCCAGCCGCCGCCGCATCCTTCAGTTGCTGAGGGAAGGGCCGCTGTCGGCCGGCGACATCGCCCGCCATTTCGACCTGGCCAAGCCCACCCTGTCCGGCCATTTCGCCGTGCTGCGCGAGGCGGACCTGGTGGACCAGGAGCGCCAGGGCACCACCATCTATTACCGCCTGAACCTGTCGGTGCTGGAGGAGGCGCTGTCCGGTCTCATGGACAGCCTGGGTATCGGGCAGGGGGACGGGGCGGTCCGCGATATCCAGTTGGCCAAGCCGGGGAAATAGCGCCCGGGGGAGCAGCGTCATGTCCGCACGTTTCTATTGGATGGCGACGATTCAGATCCTGGTCGTCATGGCCCTGGCCAGCGTCTACGTACTGATCCGGGTGGGCCCCGACGCCCTCTTGCCGGTGCATTGGGGATCGGACGGCCAGGCCAACGGTTACGCCAAGTCGCCCTGGGCGCTGGCCCTGTCGCCGCTGCTGACCCTGGTCTTCGCGGTGGGGCTGCCGGCCTTGGCGCGCTTTACCCCGCGGGCCGCGAACCTGGAACGCTCCGGCACCGCCTGGCGCACCGCGCGCCTGTCGCTGACCGGCATGTTGGCGCTGACTCATTTCGTCATGGTGGGCCGCACTCTGGGCTATCCGGTGGATTTCACCCGGACCCAGCCGCTGATCTTCGGCGTCTTCATGATCCTGATGGGCAATGTGCTGGGCAAGCTCCGCCAGAACGATCTTCTCGGCATCCGCACCTGGTGGACGCGCGATGACGAATGGGTATGGGACCAGACGCACCGCTTTGGCGGCCGGCTGTTCGTGGCGGGTGGCTTCCTGCTGCTGGCCCTGGCCTTGTGGTTGCCGCCCTTCCATATGCGGGGCCCGGGGCTGACCATGGCGGTGCTGTTGCCCGTGGCCTTGGCGTCCGTCGTCCGTTCCTATTTCTACTGGCGGGTCCGTCCCAGCCGCTGAGCGTCAGGTGGGGAAGGCCAGCAGCGTCAGCCCCAGCCGCACCCACAGCGCCGTCAGCACGGCCATGGAGGCCATATAGACCGCCGCCCGGTGCAGGACGTTGTTGTAGCTCAGGTGGATCAGGCCTTGGACCACGCGCAGGGCGACATAGGCCCAGGCCAGCGCCTCATAAAGGTGGTCACCCTGGCGCAGCACCATCAACACCACGCAGATCACGTAGAACAGCGCCGGCACCTCCAGCAGGTTGCCATAGGCGCGCTGGGCCGTGGCGCACCCTTCGGTTTGCGTGCCGGCGGTGAAATTGCGGAAGTAGGAGAGGCGGACATTGCCGCGCTTCACCGCCCGCACCCGCACGATGAACAGCCGCAGCCCCACCAGCACCGTGAACAGGAACAGGGCGAGCATGGGGAAGAACAGGGCGATGCTGCTTGTCATGGCGTCCGTCATGGTTGGGAAGCGTCACGAAACAACTTAAGATATTTTACAGCGGGGAGAAGGGGCGCGGGGTGATGCCTGGATTTTCCCCCGTTGGGGGCTTATCCTTTCCCGTATGAATACCCCGCCCCGCCAGCACCCCGAAGAATGGGAACGCGACCTCGCCATTAGCGAGGAGGAGATCGCGCGCGGCGAAGGTGTGGCGCTTTCGGACGTCTTGCGGGATTTGCGCGAGAGTGCTGCCCGGATCCGCGCTAAGCAAGAACGCCCCAGTCATCGCTCGGTCGCGCGACGCTTGTGATCCGGTTATCGCCGCGCGCGGTGCGGCATATCACCAATCTTCGTGATCATTACGAGGCCTTGGGCCGTGATGCGGCCATTTTAAACTTGGCGAACGTATTGGAGGAAGCGGCCGCGCGCATCCAGGCGAATCCCGCCGATGGTTTGCCGGCTCCCCGACCATATCCGTTGCTGGCGAAGCACGGCCGATTGTGGCTCCGCGTCAAGGATTATTGGATCGTCTATACTACAGCCGCGCCTAGCTCCATCGTGGGTGTATTCTATGAGACGGCCAACATTCCTCAGCACCTCAGAGCGCCATGAAAAAGGGCCACCCGGTTTCCCGGATGGCCCGTTTTCACAACGTCTCGGTGGTCGGCTTAGAACCGCACCTTCACCGTGCCCAGGATTTGGCGCGGCGGCTGGGGGAAGGCGCCCAGCGGGCCGTTGTCGTCGGCTTCGATCAGGTTCACCTTGCGGTCGAACAGGTTGCGCACCGTCAGGCCCAGGTCCACCGTGTCCTGATGGGGCGGCGTCCACGTCCAGGTGGTGTTCCACAGGGCGTAGCCGCCGCTGATGCGGCTGTTCTGGCTGTCATAGGCGTAGTCGCCGAACATCTCCACCCACAGCTTGGCCGACAGCCCCCAGGCTGGGATGCCCTGGTTCAGGGCGATGCTGCCGGTGTGCCGGGGGATGCCCTGCACCCGCTTGCCGGTGAAGTCGCGCTGGATCAGGGTGTCGCTTTCCACGAAGCGGTCCTGCAGCCAGTAGGACTCGGTGTAGCCATAGGTGACGTCGGCCGACAGGTGGGGCACCAGCGCGTCCAGCCGGGCGCTGCCCGCCAGTTCAACACCCTGGGACAGCTGTTCGCCGGTGTTGAAGGTCTGGGGCACACCGTTGACCTCCACCACCTGTAGCAGGTCGTGGCGCTGCAGGCGATACACGGTGACGCTGCCCGACAGCAGGCCGCCGAAGGCGTCGCCCTTCACGCCGGCCTCCACATTGTCCGCCAGTTCCGGGTTCAGGCCGGTCTGGCGGGTGCGGAAGGACCACAGCGGCCCGAAGGCGGCCGAGAAGCCCTGGCCATAGGCGACGTAGGCGCTGACCTCCGGCGTCACCTTCCAGGTGACCGACGCCTTGGGGCTGAAATGCGCGTTGTCGTCATAGGCGGTGCCGCCCGGCGTGATGGTGCCGTTGGGGCCGCCGCTGGTGGTGTCGCCATAGACGACGTGCCGCTCGAAATAGTCGTAGCGCCCGCCCACGTCCAGGGTGACGGGCCCGAAGGTCCGGTCCACCTGCAGGTAGGCGGCGTAGGCGCGCTCGCGGCCATAGGCGTTCAGCTGGGTATCCGTCACCCATTCATCGGTGTCGATGTTCTGGCCGGTCAGGATGCTGCGCTGTTCACCGTAGTAGTAGGTGTTGTCCAGCTGGCCGGTCCAATGCTCGGTATGGTGGGCGCGCACCTGTTCCGCGCTGACGCCGCCCAGCACCTGCCAGGGCCCATGGGTCCAGGACAGTTGCTGCTCCCCGTACCCCGTGACCGTGTTGCCGTCGACGCGGAAACCGGTGAAGGTGACCGAGCCGGCGGTGGGGTCGTACTCGGTGGCGAAGCCTTGCAGGGCCGAGGTCAGGGCTTGGCGGATGTGCAGCTTGGTGGTGGCCACCAGGCCATCGGCCAGGTCCCGCTCATACGTCGCCGTGGCCGTGGCCATGCGCTTGTAGAAGCCGGCGTTGTCCTCGTTCCAGTTGGCCTCGCGGCCGCCCGGCAGGTTGATCAGCTCACCCCGGCTGTCCACCGGCAGTTCGCCGGCCAGCTGCTGGCGGGTGTCCACCCAGGTGGCGGTGACGGTCAGCCGGCCGGCATCGCCCATGTCCAGCTGGTGCTTCAGGAACAGGTTGGTCTCGTTGCGGCCGGTACGGTCGCGCCAGCCGTCGCCCCGCTCATGCCCCACGTCCAGCAGCAAGGCGCCACCCTTCACGGTCGGCGTCTGCAGCAGGGCGTCGCCGTGCAGCCAGCCGTCGCTGCCGGCCTGCAAGGTAACCTCACCCTTGGTCTCGTCGGTGACCTCGCGGGTCAGGTAGTTGATGGTGCCGCTGATGGCGCCCCGGCCGTAAAGGGCCGACATCGGGCCGCGCACCACGTCCACCCGGCCCACAGCACTGTAGGGCAGCTGTTCCAGGTCGACCTCGTCATCCCCGGTGACGTAGGGGATGCCGTCCATCATCACGACCAGCGTGTCGTTGTGCACCTTGCTGGGCACGCCGCGCAGGGTGATCGAGGTGTAGGTGCCCATGTCGTTCTTGGACACCAGCACGCCCGGCAGGTCCGTGATCTCGTCACCGATGAACAGCACACCCTTCTGTTCGAAGTCTTCGCGCGACACGGTGGACACGCTGGCGGGCACGTCGCGCAGGGTTTCGGCCCGGCGGGTGGCGGTGACGATGATCTGGTCCAGCGGGGACTGTGCGTCGTCCGTCGCCTGGGGGGCAGCCTGCGCCGCGGCGGGGGTCGACCCGCCGGTGGTATGTGGGTCGTCTGTATGTGGGCCGGTGGTATGGTCGGCGGTATAGGAGGACGAAACGTCTGCAGCCAGGGCGGCCGAAGCCGAGAGGACGGGCGAACCCGCCAGGATGGTGGACAGCAGCAACAGACGGCGCATCGTTTCAGAAGCCTCCTCAGGTCTTTGACAGTGGCAATGTTGAAAACGGCGCCGGTGTACCTTATTCGCCCCGGCCTGCGAAGGGACGAACGTGCGGCGGATGGAGATGGGCGGTATGCCGCGCCGCCGCCGGCCCCAACGGCAAGGTTTGGGGCCGCTGATCATGGGGAAACGGCCGCCGCTCTCACTTTAAGGGTAGTGCCAGGGAAGCGTGTATATCCTATAAGACTGCAAATTCGGTGATCTGCGGCATTATGCGCTCTTGGGCCCCCCTCCCATGATGCCGCGCCCCGTCGTGCTCGGCGCCATCCGCCCGTGTTCGGAGTTGTCCTTATGAATCGTCGCCTGGCGGTCGCCGCGGTTTCCCTGATCCTGGCCCTCGGCTATGGCGGCTATCGCCTGTGGGCCGTCAGGGCCGATGGCGCCGGGGGCGCGACGGCGTCCTCGAAGGCGACCGGCACCGTCTCGAAGAGTGCCCCCGGGGCGGTGACGCCCCGATGCCGGTGGCGACGGCGCGGGTGGTGCGGGGCCCCATGCCCGTGGATGTCCCGGCGGTGGGCACGGTGCAGCCTATCGCCACCGTCCAGGTGCGCGCCCGCATCGACAGCCAACTGATGGCCGCCAAGGTGGAGGAGGGGCAGGAGGTCAAGGCCGGCGACCTGTTGTTCCTGCTGGACCAGCGTCCGCCTAAGGCGGCCCTGATGCAGGCGGAGGCGAACTTGGCTCGCGACCAGGCCAACCTGGCCCAGGCGCGGTCGGACGCCCAGCGCACCGCCGGCCTATTCGCGCGGGGTGCCGTCTCGCTGCAACAGAACGAGCAGACCCAGGCCACGGCCAAGGCGCTGGAGGCGACGGTGCTGGCCGACCAGGCGGCGGTCGACCAGGCGCGCCTCACCCTGTCCTTCACCGAAATCCGCTCCCCCATCGACGGGGTGGTGGGCGCCATCCAGCTGCGTCCCGGCAATCTGGTGAAGGGCAGCGACAGCGGGTCCACCCTGACCACCCTGGTGCAGGTGGCGCCCATCAATGTCACCTTCACCGTGCCGGAACGGCATGTCACGGCGGTGCGCCAGGCCCTGCGCGGTGCCCGCCCATCCCCGGTTTCGGCTCCCTTGGTGTCCGCCCGGACCACCGATGGCCTGGTCAACGCCACCGGCCGGCTGGTCTTCGTTGACAACAGCGTGGACGCGCAGTCCGGCACCATCCAGCTCAAGGCCCTGTACGACAACAAGGACCGCGCCCTGTGGCCGGGCCAGTTCGTGGACGTGACCCTGCACCTGGGCATGGAGGCCGACGTGCTGTCCGTGCCGGCGGTGGCGGTTCAGCGCGGCCAGGCGGGCCCCTATGTCTTCGTCGTCAAGCCCGACGACACCGTGGAGATGCGCGCGGTGACCGTGGCCCGCTTCGCCCAGCAGGGGGCCGAGCAGGGGGCCGTGATCGCGTCCGGCGTCGACGCGGGTGAGCGGGTGGTGACCGAGGGGCAACTGCGCCTGGTTCCCGGCGCCAGAATCACGGAGCGGCCAGTCCAAGGGGGCGGTGTCCAAGGGGGCGGTGCTGAAGGCGGCGGGGTGGAGGCGGACGGCGCCAAGTCCAGCGCCGCCAGCCCCAGTGTCACCATCGGCGCCGGGGCCGCGCAAGTCAGCGGAAAGGCGCGGACGTGACTCTCTCCGAGCTTTGCATCCGCCGGCCGGTGATGACCGTCCTGCTGACGGCGGCCCTGATCTTCGGCGGACTGCTGGCGTATCGCTACCTGCCGGTGGCGGCCTTGCCGCGGGTGGATTTCCCCGTCATCAGCGTGTCGGCCAGCCTGCCGGGGGCCAGCCCCGATACCATGGCGTCATCGGTCGCCATCCAGCTGGAGCGTGAGTTCTCCACCATCGCCGGCATCGACAGCATCACCTCGACCAGCGTGCAGGGCAGCACCACCGTCACCATCCAGTTCGCGCTGGACCGCGATATCGACAGCGCCGCGCTGGACGTGCAGGCGGCCCTGTCGCGGGTGCAGCGCCGGCTACCCATCGAGATGACGACCCCGCCCAGCTACCGCAAGGTGAACCCGGCCGACCAGCCGGTGCTGCTGCTGGCCTTGAGCAGCTCGACCCTGCCCTTGAGCCGGGTGGACGAATACGCCGAAACCCTGCTGAGCCCGGCCCTGTCGACGTTGAGCGGCGTGGCGCAGGTGCAGGTCTGGGGGGCGCAGAAATTCGCGGTGCGCATCCGCCTGAACCCGGAGGCGCTGGCCGCCCGGGGCATCGGGGTGGATGAGGTGCAGAACGCCATCGCCGCCGCCAATTCCAGTTCGCCCGTGGGGGTGGTCGCTGGGGCCGCTCAGCAACTGATCCTGGAAACCAACACCCAGCTGTTCGACGCGCAAAGCTTTTCCCAACTGGTCATCGCCACCCGCAACGGCGCGCCGGTGCGCCTGGGCGATGTGGCCAGCGTCATCGATGGGGTGGAGAACGACAGGACCGCCAGTTGGTTCAACGGCACCCGCACCATCGTGCTGGCCATCCAGCGCCAGCCCGACGCCAACACGGTGGAGGTGGTGGACGCCGTGAAGCGGGTCATCCCCACCTTCAAGGCCAGCCTGCCGCCCTCCATCGCCATCAACGTGCTGATCGACCGCTCGCTGTCCATCCGGGCGGCGGTGGAGGATGTGCAGTTCACGCTGTTCCTGACCATCGGCCTGGTGGTCATGGTCATCTTCCTGTTCCTGCGCAAGGTCAGCGCCACGCTGATCCCCGGCATCGCCGTGCCCATCTCCCTCATCGGCGCCGCCGGCGCCATGAAGGCCTTCGGCTTTTCCATCGACAACATCTCGCTGTTGGCGCTGACCCTGTCGGTGGGCCTGGTGGTGGACGACGCCATCGTGATGCTGGAGAACATCGTCCGCTATATCGAGCAGGGGATGACCCCGTTCGAGGCGGCGCTGAAGGGCAGCCGGGAGATCGGCTTCACCATCGTCTCCATAACCCTGTCGCTGGTGGCGGTGTTCATTCCCATCTTCATGATGGGCGGCGTGGTCGGCCGGCTGTTCCATGAGTTCGCGGTGACGGTGACCCTGGCCATCGCGGCCTCGGCCATCACGTCGCTGACACTGACGCCGATGCTGTGCAGCCGCTTCATCAACCATGACCACCACGCCCCGCCCAACCGGTTCGAGCGGGTGACGGAAGCGGGGTTCCAGGCCTGGCTGCGGGGATATGATCGCACCCTGACCTGGTGCTTGGCCCACCGCCGCGTGGTGGTGGCGGTGTTCTTCGCCACCCTGGTGGGGACGGTCGTGCTGTTCCAGCAGGTGCAGAAGGGCTTTTTTCCCACCGAGGACAACGGCCAGATTTTCGCACAGACGGAAGGGCGGCAGGACATTTCCTTCGACGCCATGATCGCCCTGCAACAGCAGGCGGCGGCCGCGGTGGCCAAGAACCCCTATGTCGAGACCTTCATTTCCTCGGTCGGCGGCGGGGGCGGCGGCAACGCCACCAACACCGGCCGCATCTTCATGTCGCTGAAGGACCGCGCCCACCGTCCCGACATGGAGACGGTGATCCAGAGCCTGCGCCGCGACGTGGCCGGCATCGCCGGCATCAACGTCTTCTTCCAGCCGGTGCAGAACCTGAACGTCTCGGGCCGCCAGTCCAAGAGCCAGTACCAGTACACGCTGCAGGGCCTGGACCAGCCGCAGCTTTACCTGTGGTCGGACCGGCTGCTGCGGCGGATGGCGCAGATGCCCCAGTTGCAGGACGTGACCAGTGACTTGCAGCTATCCGGCCAGAACGCCTCCATCCATGTGGACCTGGACAAGGCCTACATGCTGGGCCTGACGGCGGAAAACCTGCGCTCCAGCCTCTACAGCGCCTTCGGCACGCGGCAGATCTCCACCATCTACACGCCGACCAACGATTATGAGGTGATCCTGGAACTGTCGCCGGAGGCGCAGAAGTCGGCCGACGTGCTGAACCGCGTCTATATCCGGTCGGACAGCGGCAAGCTGATCCCGCTGGGGGCCGTCGCCCGCGTCGACCGCACCTCGGGCCCGATCAGCGTGAACCACCAGGGCCAGTTGCCGGCCGTCACCCTGTCCTTCAACCTGGCGCCGGGCGTCTCGCTGGGCGCGGCCGTGACGGCCATCGAGGGCGTGCAGCGCGACATCGGCATGCCGGACAGCATCACCGGCAGCTTCCAGGGCACGGCGCAGGTGTTCCAGCAGGCGCTGGCCAACCAGGGCCTGCTGCTGCTGGCGGCGGTGGCGGTGATCTACATCGTGCTGGGCGTGCTGTATGAAAGCTTCATCCACCCGCTGACCATCCTGTCCGGCCTGCCCTCGGCGGCGGTGGGGGCGGTGGGGTCGCTCATGCTGTTCGGTTTCGACCTCAGCGTCATCGCCATCATCGGCGTGCTGATGCTGATCGGCATTGTGAAGAAGAACGCCATCATGATGATCGACTTCGCGCTGGAGGCCCGGCGCGACGGGGCGGCGCCGCGGGACGCCATTTACCGCGCCTGCCTGCTGCGCTTCCGCCCCATCATGATGACCACCATGGCGGCCCTCATGGGCACGCTGCCCATCGCGCTGGCCTCCGGCGCCAGCGCCGAACTGCGCCAACCCCTGGGCGTGGCCGTGGTGGGCGGCCTGGTGGTGTCACAGTTGCTGACGCTCTACATCACGCCGGTGCTGTACCTCTACATGGAGGATTTCAGCCGCTGGATCGACCGCCAGCTGCACCGCGGCAAGGCCCGCCGCGCCGCCCGCCGGCTGGTCCCGGCCAACACCGATGGGCAGGCCAGCGCGGCGGAGTAGCTGAGTCCGCCGCGCTGGCTCCCTGGCGGGTCAGGCGGCGCGAATGCCGCGCAGGAAGTTGTCCACGTCGCCGCGCATCCGCTCGGCATTCCGGGCGAGGTCGCTTGAGGCGGAGAGCAGCTTCTGCGCCACCGACCCCGTGGTCGCCGCCGCCTCGGTCAGGCCGCCGATGTTGGCGCTCATCTCCTGGGTCTCGCTGGCCGCCTCGGTGACGTTGCGGGCGATTTCCCGGGTGGCGGCGCCCTGTTCCTCGACCGCCGCCGCGATGCCGGACGAAATGGTGCGGATCTGGTCGATGACGCCGCTGACCGTGCGGATGGCGGCGACGGCCTGTGCCGTTTCCTGCTGGACGTCGGCGACCTGGGCGGTGATCTCCTCCGTGGCGCGGCCCGTCTGGGTGGCCAAGGTCTTCACCTCGCTGGCGACCACGGCGAAGCCCTTGCCGGCCTCGCCGGCGCGCGCCGCCTCGATGGTGGCGTTCAGGGCCAGGAGGTTGGTCTGGCTGGCGATCCCGGCCACCAGCTGAACCACTTCGCCGATCCGGCCCGCCGATTGCGACAGGCTCAGCATCATGGTGTTGATCTTGCCCGTCTGGTCCGCCGCCTCGACCGCGATGCGGGCGGCGTCCGCCACCTGGCGGCTGATCTCGCTGATGGACGCGTACAATTCCTCCGACGCGGCGGCCACCGTCTGCACGTTGGTGCTGGCCTGGCCGGCGGCGCTGGCGGCGTCACGGGCCTGGATGCTGGCCCGGTCGGCCACGTCGCTCATCGTCTCCGTCGTGTGGTGGATTTCGTTGGCCGCCTCCGCGCTGCGCTGGATCAGGCCCATCACGCTCTGCTGGAAGGTGTTGGCGATGGCCTCGCGCTCCGCCTTCAGCGCCTCGGCGGCGCGGCCGGCCGCCTCCCGCCGTTCCTGCTCCTTGCGGTCCAGTTCCATCAGGCTGTCGCGGAACACGGTCAGGGCCCGTGCCAGCTTGCCGATCTCGTCCCCGCGCGCGGCGTGGGTGATGGTGATGTTCCGGTCGCCGTCGGTCAGGCGCACCATGGCGTCGGTGATGGCCTCCAGCGGGTGCGTGATGGTGCGCACCAGGTAGAGCGACAGTCCCAGGATGGCCAGGCTCACCACCGCCAGGGCGATGCCGTAGGTCATCAGGCGGTGATGGAACACCGTGTCAATGTCGTCGATGTAGACCCCGGCGCCCACCAGCAGCTTCCACGGGGCGAAGGGGCGGATGGAGGCCAGCTTGGCCACGGGCGGGTCGCCCTGCTTGCGGGGAAAGGCGTAGGCCACGTCCCCGCCGCCGGCCCGCGCCGCCTCGGTGAACAACCGGATGAACGGGACGCCATTCGGGTCCTTGAGGTCGATCAGGTCCTTGCCTTCCATCTGCGGCTGGGGGCCGACGACCTGGGCGACGCCGGTATCGGTGTAGACGAAGATGTAATTGCCGTTGGCGAAACGGATGGCGCGGATGTCGGTCTTGGCGCGCTCCAACGCCTCCGCCTCGCTCAGTTTCCCGCTGGTCGACTGGTCGTGATAATAGGCCAGGAGGCTGGTTGCCGACTCGACCTGCCGCAGCATCTGCTCCTTGCGGCCTTCCAGCATCAGGGTGCGCTCATGGAAGGTGCTCAGGATGGCGATGATGATCATCGCGGCGACCGGTAATAGGACGGCCGCCAGGATTTTAACCCTGACGCTCACTGATCTTGGCATACCCCTCTCCCTTATGGATTGTTTTATAAAGGAGATTAGAGCCGCTTAGAGACCTTGTTCAAGGTTGTTGGATCAATATTTAAATAATAATATAAATATACGGGGCAGGAATACTGTCGGGATTTGTCTGGCCAGGGCAGGGCGGCCAAGCCCTATGCCTGTCCTCTTGGGCGCTATGGGGTCAGATCACCTTGCCCTCGAACGGATGGCCGCCGTCGCGGCTCTCCACCTCGATTACCCACAGGTCGGGGTCGCGCCGCGTGGCGCGCTCGATGAAGGCGTCGGCCTCGGATTCCGGCACCTGGGCGCCGCTCAGGCCGGGGAACCAGCCCAGCTTGCCGTCCATGTCGCGGCTCTGGGTGTAGACCTTGGCGCCCTGGAAGGGGATGACCACCTTCAGCAGGATCAGGCCGCTTTCCGCCTCGCCCTTGCGTAGGACATAGACGGGGATGCTGTCGGCGGCGCAGCGGCGCAGGTGCAGCTGGACCCAGAGGGCGGTGGACAGCCGGTCTTCGGGCATGGCCTTCAAGCTCCTGAAAAATCGAACGGAAAAAGCGTTCAAGCGGGCGGTGCGAACGACATTGCGGCTTGCCATCCACGCCCAGGCCCCGGAAGCTGCGCCGGTATCTATAGGGTCCCACCGTCCTTGAGGCCAGTCCCATGCCGCTTTCCTCCGCTTCGCCCCGCCGCCTGGGCCGCGTCCTGCTGACCAACGATGACGGCATCAACGCGCCGGGCCTGGCCCTGCTGGCCGAACTGGTGGCCGAGGTGGCGGACGAGGTCTGGGTGGTGGCGCCGGAAAAGGACCAGAGCGGCATGTCGCGCGCCGTCACCCTGACCGCCCCCTTGCGGGTGGAGGAGCGGGGCGCCCGCCGCTACGCCCTGACGGGCACGCCCAGCGACTGCGCCATCTTCGGCCTGCGCCACCTGTTGAAGGACGCCCCGCCGGACATCGTGCTGTCCGGCATCAACCGGGGCGCCAACGTGGGGGATGAGGTGCCGTATTCCGGCACCGTGGCGGCGGCGTTGACCGCGCGCCTGCTGGGCGTGCCCGCCATGGCCTTCAGCCTGGCCCTGACCAACAGGGCGCATGTGCGGTGGGATACGGCGCGGGCCCTGCTGCCCCGGGTGCTGGACCATGCGCTGGGCTTGCGGGTGGCCGCCAACGCCGTCCTGAACATCAATTTCCCCGACCTGGACGTGTCCGATGTCGGCGATATCGTGGTGACGCGGCAAAGCCGGGGCACGTTGGACCGCATCGATGTCGAGGCCCGTGCCGACCTGCGTGGCGGCACCTACCACTGGATGGCCTTCCGCCGGCACATGCCCATCCTGGGGCCGGATACCGACGCCGGGGCCCTGAAGCATGGCCTGGTGTCGATCACGCCCCTCGGCTTCGACATGACCGCCCCTGACGGCATAGCCTGATTGAGACCAGCCTGGCCCGCCCTTTGCTTTCGTATAAAGCGAGGGGGTCGGCGACCGGCCCCCAGGTTTCCCACCCGTCGTCGCGGACGGCCGGGAACCCAGGGCAACAAAGGGGTTTCGCCATGGCGGGCATGTCGCTGTTTCAGGGTAAGATTTGCCGGGTAGGCAGCCGCATGCTGCTGCTGGGCCTGGCGCTGGGCGGGTTGGCCGGCTGCGTGGTGGTGGATGCTGCCGGCACCGCCGTGGGCACGGCGGCCGACGTGGCCGGCACCGCGGTCAGCACCACGGCCAAGGTCGTGACGGCACCGGTGCGGTAAACAGCGGCCCGAACGCCGCGCCTGCCGTGTTATCCCAGTTCGATACGGTTCCGGCCGGCGTTCTTCGCCCGGTACAGGGCGGCGTCGGCCATCTGGTTCAGCGCCTTGGCGTCCCGCCCATCCTGAAAGCCGGCCACCCCGCCGGAGAATGTCACCTGGAACTGCGTGTCCCCATGAACATAGGGGATGTCGCTGAACTGCTGGCGTAGATAGTTCAGCCGCGCCACCGCGTCCTCGGGGGCCGTGTGGGGCATGATGACGGCGAACTCCTCGCCACCATAGCGGCCGATCATGTCGGTGCGGCGCAGCCGCTGGTGCAGCAGTCGTGACAACCCCTTGATGACGCGGTCGCCGGCGCCGTGGCCATGCCGGTCGTTCACCTTCTTGAAGTGATCGATATCCAGCATCGCGAACGACAGCGCCGTCCCGTCGCGCCGGGCGCGCGCCACCTCCGACGCCAGCAGATCCTGGATCATCAGGTGGTTGTACGCGCCGGTCAGGCCGTCGCGCACCATCAGCGCCTTCAACTGCCGGGCCCGCCGCGCGCGGGCCCGCACGGTTTCCGCCAGGTCGCCCAGGTCCACGGGCTTGGTCATGTAGGCGTCGATGCCGGTACGCACGGCGGAACGATAGGTCTCCGCGTCCAGGTCCGCCGTCAGGAACACGATGGGCAGGGCCAGCAGCCCGTCATATTGCCGCAAGACCGCCGCCAGCTCGAAGCCGGTGCATTGCGGCATGATCAGGTCGGTGACCACCAGGTCGGCGTTGTGATCGTAGATCGCCTCCATGGCTTGCATCGGGTCCGTCACCAGCCGGGTCTGCATGCCGGTCGACTGCAGGGCCATTTCGTAATAGGCGCCCAAGGTGACGTCGTCGTCCACGATCACGATGCGCAGGGGCTGGTCCGGATCGCGCTCCGTTAGGCGGTCCAGATGATCCACCAGCGCGTTGGCGTCGGGCGGCTTCACCACATAGGCGTCGCAGCCGGCCCGGGCTGCCGCCAGGCGGGCGGCGAAGCCTGTGGTTGACGACAACGCCACCGTCGGGATCTTGCGCCCCTTGGCATCCGCCATGAGGGCGGCGCCGGGGGGCAGGTCGTAGGGGTTCAGATCCAGAATCACTGCCTCCGGCGCCTCCGTGGCGGCGGCCAGGGCCTGGGCATCCGGGAAGACGGTCAAGGCATAACCGTAGGCGGCCAGGACATCGGCCAAGTCATCGCCGGACGCGCCCTCGGGCCGCACCATATGGACCGGACGCAAGGGGCTTTGGGTTGGAAGGTCTGGTGCCGCGGGCAGGGGGGTGGCGGGGGCGGCGGGTGTCGCGACCGTGGCCGCGTATTCTAGCCCCTGGAGGGCATCCCGCAGGGCGGTCGGGGGGATGGCTCCAGGCTCATTCAGCAATCGCTCCAGCGCGCGGGCGGCCACGCTCAGGTCCGGCAGGCCGAAGGTGGCGCCAGACCCGGCCAAGGAATGGCTGTGGCGCGCCAAGTCCGCGCGGGCGACGGCGTCCCCCGTCTCAACCCAGGTTTGCGCCGCCTGGTGGATCAACGCCAGGCGGTCCGGCAGGCCCGCCATGAAGTCCTGCCGGATTTTCTGCAACCGGGCGAGCAAGTCTTCGGGCATGGCCGGGGCGGGCGAGGCGTCGGGGCGGCTGTCCATGGTCATGGGTGGATCGTGGCGCCCCAAACGTCACGGACCCTGCCAGGCAGGGCCAGGGGATCGAACGGCTTGGCGATGACCCCCACGGCACCCAGCGCCTTGAACGCCGCCACCTCGGAGTCTTGCGTCATGGCGGTGACGAAGGCGACCGGCACCCCATCCAGGGTGGGCCGCGCCCGAATGGCGGCCAGGGTGGCCGGCCCGTCCATGCCCGGCATCACCGCGTCCAGCAGGATCAGTTGCGGCGTCCAGCCCTCCAGGCGGGCCTCCAGGATTTCCAGGGCTTGGCCGCCGGACTCGGCCAGCCGCACGTCGAGGCCGCCGACATGGCGCAAACTGAGTTCGACGATCGCCCGGATGTCAGGCTCATCATCGACATAAAGGACGCGGTTCAGTGTCTCGGCCATGGCGGGGTCCAAAGCATCGGTCAAGGGTAGTTCCCCCGCCGCACTAACGTGTTCACACCGTACCCGCAGGAACCTGCGCGTGCAAATGGAGTCCCGGGCCATTGGGGTGGTGCCAGCCGCCGTTGCGTGGTGGCGTGCCGGGGCCATGCGCCTGAATCTCCCCTGCTCACGGGTGACATGCCGCATGAGCCCTTGGAAAAGGTGGCGGAACGCGCTAGATATCCGCCCGCCCGGGAGGTAATGCGGCGTGCCGTCGGACCCCCCGGCTTTTTTCATGCGGGTCCTTGTCAGGGCCCGCGCTCGTTTTTGAACTTCCCCCGCGCCGGCTTCATTCTTTTGCACCGGACGTTGGACGACGGAGCCCTCTAATGCCCCGCAGCACACCGCTGGACGACATTCGCAACATCGGCATCATCGCCCACGTCGATGCCGGCAAGACGACGACCACTGAGCGCATCCTGTACTACACGGGTCGCAAGCACACGATCGTCGACATTCATGACACCAAGGACCTGAAGTCGTCGACCACGACCGACTATCTGGAACAGGAACAGAAGCGCGGCATCACCATTCAGTCCGCTGCCGTGTCCTGCTTCTGGAAGGACAAGAAGATCAACCTGATCGACACCCCAGGCCACGTGGACTTCACCATCGAGGTGAACCGCTCCCTGCGCGTGCTCGACGGCGCCGTGGTGGTGTTCGACGGCGTGGCCGGTGTGGAGCCCCAGACCGAGACCAACTGGCGCCTGGCGGACAACTACAACGTTCCGCGTATGTGCTACATCAACAAGATGGACCGTTCGGGCGCCAGCTTCAGCCGCTGCGTGGACATGATCCGCAAGCGCCTGGGCGCCACCCCGGCCGTCATCCAGCTGCCGCTGGGCTCGGAAGACAACTTCCAGGGCATGATCGACCTCGTCGAGATGAAGGCTTATGTCTGGTTCTCCGAGGAAAAGGACAGCCAGTGGGAAATCTGGGACATCACCGACGACCTGGCCGACAAGCTGAAGATCACCAACGCCTATGACCGTGAGCTGCTGAGCAAGGTCGCCGAGTACCGCGCCGAGCTGATCGACACCTGCCTGATGCAGGATGACGCGGCCATGGAGCAGTACCTGGAGTCCGGTGAAGAGCCGGCCCCCTCCGTGCTGAAGGAATGCCTGCGTCTCGGCACCCTGAAGGGCGACTTCACCCCCGTCCTGTGCGGTTCTTCGTACAAGAACAAGGGCGTGCAGCAGCTGCTGGACGCGGTCGTCGCCTTCCTGCCGTCGCCGACGGACGTCGAGGCCATCAAGACCGTGGACCCGGACGGCAACCCGAACGGCGAGCGCAAGTCGTCGGACGATGAGCCCTTCTCCGGCCTGGCCTTCAAGGTCATCAACGACAAGTACGGCTCGCTGACCTTCGTGCGCGTCTACTCGGGCGTCGTCGCCAAGGGCACTTCCCTGCTGAACACCACCCGCGGCAAGCGTGAGCGCATCGGCCGTATCGTGGAAATGTTCGCCAAGGAAGCGAACGACCTGGAAGAAGCCCGCGCGGGCGACATCGTGGCCTTCGTCTCGCTGGCCGAGACGGATACCGGTGACACCCTGTGCGACGCCACCGCCCCGGTGGTGCTGGAGCGCATGCGCTTCCCCGACCCCGTCATCAGCGTGTCGGTGGAGCCGAAGAACCGGGCCGACCAGGACAAGTTCGGCGCCGCCATCGGCAAGATGGTTCGCGCGGATCCGTCGCTGCGTCTGGAAACGGACCGCGACACCGGCCAGACCCTGCTGCGCGGCATGGGCGAGCTGCACCTGGAAGTGACGCTCGACCGTATGCGCACCGAGTTCGGCGTGGAAGGTGTGATGGGCCGTCCGCAGGTGGCCTATCGTGAGACGATCACCAAGACCATCGAATACACCTACACCCACAAGAAGCAGACCGGTGGTTCGGGCCAGTTCGCCGAAGTGAAGATCCGCTTCGAGCCGAAGGAACGCGGCGCCGGCTTCAGCTTCGTCGACAAGGTCGTCGGCGGCACCGTGCCGCGCGAATACATCCCGTCGGTGGGCAAGGGCCTGGAAGTCCAGAAGGAAGACGGCGTCTTGGCCGGCTACCCGACCGTGGACTTCGAAGCCACCCTGATCGACGGTAAGTACCACGAAGTGGACTCGAACGCCCTGACGTTCGAAATCGCCGCCAAGGCCTGCTTCCGCGAAGGCATCCGGACCGCCGGTCCGATCCTGCTGGAGCCGGTGATGAAGGTCGAAGTGGTGGTTCCGGACGACTACCTGGGTGACGTGATCGGCGACATCAACCGTCGTCGCGGCACGGTGCTGGGCCAGCTGGAGCGTGGCCACAACATCGCTGTCGAATCCCATGTGCCGCTGTCCGAAATGTTCGGTTACATCGGTCAGCTGCGTGGCATGACCTCGGGCCGTGGCTCCTACACCATGGAGTTCTCGCACTACGACCCGGTGCCGAAGAACGTGGCCGACGAAATCATCGCCAAGAGCGGCAAGGCCGCCTAAGCCTGATTTCAAAGGTACTTCAGTACAAGAGCGGCCGTCCCATCCGGGGCGGCCGTTTCTTTTTGGGGGTGGGCGTGGTGCCAGAATATGGCTCAGCCGCACCGCCAGCTCGGCCGCCCAGCCTCATATCGGAATCGAAATAATACCGGTCGGCCCCGGATTCAGCGCCCGATACCTGGCCTGGCGATGATGGCGCTTTAGGGCTTGTTGAGATTTATCTTCCATCCGTTGCTTGGTCGTGATTCAAGCTTCGGATGGAACGCTTTGTACTGACCGATGCCCAATGGGCGAAGATGGAACCGCATTGCCTTGGGAAGCCGAGTGATCCAGGGCGGAGCGGTAGCGACAATCGCCTTTTCATTGAGGCGGTGCTTTGGATAGCGCGGACGAGCAGCCCCTGGCGAGACCTTCCCGCCTCGTTCGGCAAGTGGAACACGATCTTCAAACGTTACCGTGACTGGGTCAAAGCTGATGTTTTCATTCGGCTTTTCGAGGCGTGCTCGGACGAGCCCGACATGGAATACGCCATGGTTGACGCCACCATCGTCAAAGTCCACCGGCATGGTCAGGGCGCAAAAGGGGGACTCAGAGCCAGGCCATAGGTCGCTCCAAGGGCGGCATGACCACCAAGATCCTGGCTCTTACGGATGCGCTCGGAAACCTGGTGCGTTTCGTCCTCCTGCCAGGCCATCGGTTTGACACTGTTGGTGTCGCCCCTTTGATCCAGGATTTGGAGTTCGGCGGATTGATCGGTGACAAAGCCTATGACTCTGCCACCATCATCGCCGATCTGGACGAGCGTGGCGCCAAGGTCGTCATCTCCCAGCATCCTCGCCGGGCAAGTCCACGCAAGATTGACGCCGAGATATATAAGTGGCGTCACCTCATCGAGAATTTCTTCTGCAAACTCAAAGAGTTCAAACGCATCGCCATGCGCTGCGACAAAACAGATCAGAGCTTCTCAGCCATGATCTATCTCGTCGCAGCCGTCATTCACTCCAGATGATTCTCAACAAGCCCTAGCTTGAGGCGCTCAGGACGCTTGCCAGCCAGGCGTTCATCTGGTCGGTCGTGAAGGCGGCGGCCTGGGCGCTGGTGACGGCCAGGGCCAGAGGCCGCCCCATGGTGGACAGTTGATCGGTGGTCAGCGCCTTGGCTTGGGCGGTGGTCAGCGCCGCCATCTGCGCCGTGGTGAATTCCCGAATGTCGTCGGTGGTCAGGGCGCTCACCTGGCTGGTGGTCAGGGCCTGCACTTGGCTGGACGACAGGCGCGCCACCTGGGCGCTGGTCAGCGCCGACAGGTTGTCGGTGGTCAGGCCCGCCAACTGGCTGGTGCTGAGCGCCGCCACCTGGTTGGTCCCCAGGCGCTGGACGGTATCGGTCGACAGGCCATCCAGCTGAGCCGTGCCCAGCGCTTGCACCTGCGCCGTGGTCAGGGCGCGCACGTCCACGGGAGGCAGGGCATTCAGCTGGTCGGAGGTGAGCGCCTGCACCTGGACGGTGGTCAACCTGGACACCTGGGCGCTGGTCAGGGTCGCCACGCTGTCGCTGTTCAACGCCGACAATTGCGCGGTGGTCAGGGCCGTTATCTGGGCGCTGCTCAGAATGCGCACGTCGGCGGTTGACAGGGCGTTCAACTGGGCCGTCGTCAGGGTTTGGATCTGGCTGGTGCTGAGGCCCGTGACTTGGGTCGTGGTCAAGGCACCCAGCTGATCGGTGGTCAGCGCGTTCAACTGGTCGCTGGTCAAGCCCACGAGCTGGCCGGTGGTGAAGGCCGCCAGGTTGGCCGTCCCCAGGTTGGCCAGCTGATCGGTGCCCAGGGCCCCGATTTGGGCCGATGTCAGGCTGCGGATGTCGGCGGTGGGCAGGGCCACCAGCTGATCGCTGGTCAGGGCCTGGATCTGAGCCGTACCCAGGGTGGAGACCTGGGCGCTGGTCAACGCCGCCACGCGGGCCGTGTCAAGCGCCGCCACCTGGGCGGTGGACAGGCTGGCCAACTGCGTCGTCGACAGGGCGCGGACGGCGGCCGTGGTGAGGGCGTTCAGCTGGTCGCTGCCCAACACCCCGACCTGATCGGTGGTGAGGCGCGCCACCTGGGCGGTGGTCAGGGCCGCCAGGCCATCGCTGCCCAGCCCGGCCACCTGGGCGGTGCGCAGCGCCGTGATCTGCGCCGTGGTCAGCGCGCGAACGTCCACCGTGGTCAGGGCGTTCAACTGATCGGTGGACAGCGCCTGGACCTGGCTGGTGGTCAGGCGGGTGACCTGGGCACTGGTGAGGGCGGCGACGTTGGCGGTGCCGACGCTTGCCACCTGGTCCGTTGACAGCGCCGTCACCTGGGCGCTGCTCAGGGCACGTACCGCCGTCGTCGTCAGCGCGTTCAGCTGGTCGCTGCCCAAGGCGCGCACCTGCGCGGTGCTGAGGCCCGCGGCCTGGTTCGTGGCCAGGGCACCCACGGCGTCGGTGGTGAGGGCGGCCACCTCATCGGTGCTGAACGTCGCCAGCTGGGCGGTGGACAGGGCGCGGATGTCGGCCGTCGAGAGCGCGTTCAGCTGACCACTGGTCAGCGCCTGGATTTGGGCGGTGCCCAGCTTAGACACCTGCAGCGTGCTGAGGCCCGGGATCTGGTCGGTGGTCAGGGCCGCCGCCTGGTTCGTCGTCAGGCCGGCCAACTGCGTGGTGGTCAGGGCGGCCACAGCGTCGGTGATCAGGGCGGCCACTTGGGCCGTGCTCAGCGCCCCCAACTGGGCGGAGGTGAATTCCCGGATATCAGCCGTGGTCAGGCTGTTCAACTGGTCGGTGGTTAGCGCCCTCAACTGGTCGCTGGACAGCTTCGAAACCTGGATGCTGCTCAGGGCCGATAGGTTGTCGGAGCCCAGCGTGGACAGTTGCGCGGTGGTCAGCGCCGCCACCTGCGCCGTGGTCAGCGCCCGAACGTCGACCGTCGACAGGGCGTTAAGCTGATCGCTGCCCAGCGCCTGGACTTGGTCGGTGCCCAGGCGGGCCACCTGGGCGCTGCTGAGCGCCCCGATGCTGTCGCTGCCCAGGCTGGAAAGCTGACTGGTGCTAAGCGCCTGCAACTGAGCGCTGGTCAGCGCCCGGATGTCCAGCGTGGTCAGGGCGTTCAACTGGTCGGTGCCCAGGACGCGAATCTGGTCGGTCGACAGCCTGGCGACCTGGCTGCTGCTCAGCGCCGCCACCGTGTCCGTACCCAGGCTGGCGACCTGGCTGGTGCCCAGCGCCAGCAACTGCGCCGACGTCAGGGCGCGCACGTCCGCGCTGTTCAGCGTGTTCAGCTGATCGGTGGTCAATGCCCGGGCCTGGTCGGTGCTGAGCTTGGACACCTGCAGCGTGCTGAGGGCTGACGTCTGGTCGGTGGTCAGGGTCGAAATCTGCGCCGTGGTCAGGCCGGCGATCTGCACGCTGGTGAGGGCCGCGACGTTGTCGGTGCTGAGGGCGGACAATCGGTCGGTGGTTAGCGCCGATAGCTGGGCGGAGGTGAACTCCCGCATAT
This sequence comes from Nitrospirillum goiasense, assembly GCF_034427435.1. Classification (NCBI taxonomy): domain Bacteria; kingdom Pseudomonadati; phylum Pseudomonadota; class Alphaproteobacteria; order Rhodospirillales; family Azospirillaceae; genus Nitrospirillum; species Nitrospirillum goiasense. The sequence goes on from NZ_JAXQNP010000002.1 coordinate 1,858,990, forward strand.
CCGCGGTGGTCAGGCCGTTCAGCTGGTCACTGGTCAGCGACACCACCTGGTCGGTGGACAGCTTGTTGATCTGGGCGCTGGTCAGGGCGGACAGGGTGGCGGCCGTCAGCGCCGACAACTGGTCGGTGCTCAGCGTCGCCACCTGGGCGGAGGTCAGGGCCCGCACGTCGACCGAGCCCAGCGCGTTCAACTGGTCGCTGCCCAGGGCCGCGACCTGCGCGGTGGTGAGCTTGGTGATCTGCACACTGGACAGGGCGGCGACGGTGTCACTGCTGAGGGTGGCCACCTGGGCGGTGGTCAGCGCCGCCAGTTGGGTGCTGGACAGGGCGCGGACGTCGGCCGTGGACAGCGCGCCCAACTGGTCGCTGTTGAGCGCCTGGATCTGGGTGGTGCTGAGCTTGGACACCTGCAGCGTGCTCAACACCGCCACCTGATCGGTGGTCAGGGCGGACGCCTGGCCCGTGGTCAGGCCGGCCAGCTGCGCGGTCGACAGGGCGGCGACGTTGGCCGTGCTCAAGCCCGACAGCTGGTCGGTGGTCAGCGCCGCCAGTTGGGTTGAGGTGAATTCCCGGATGTCGGCGGTGGTCAGCGCGTTCAACTGGTCGCTGCCGATCGCCTGTATCTGGGCGCTGGTCAGGCCGGCCACCTGGCCGCTGGTGAACGCCGACAGGTTATCGGACGTCAGGTTGGCCAACTGGTCGGTGGTCAGCGCCGATAGCTGGGCGGATGTGAACTCCCGCATATCGGCGGTGGTCAGGCTGTCCAGCTGGTCGGTGGTCAGGGCCTGGACCTGGCCGCTGGACAGCTTGGACACCTGGACGCTGCCGAGGGCCGACAGGTTGGTCGATCCCAATGTCGATACCTGCGCGGTGGTCAGCGCTGTGACCTGCGCCGTGGTCAGGGCGCGGATATCGGCGGTGCTGAGCGCGTTCAGTTGGTCGCTGCTCAGCGCCTGCACCTGATCGGTGGACAGGCGGCCCACCTGGGCGGTGCTGAGCGCCGCCACGGTGTCGCTGCCCAACGCGGCGACCTGGCCCGTGCTGAGCGCCGCCACCTGCGCGGTGGTGAGCGCCCGGATGTCGGTGCTGGTCAACGCGTTCAGCTGGTCGCTGCCCAGGGCCCGGATCTGATCGGTGGATAGCTTCGACACTTGCAGCGTTGTCAGGCTGGCCACCTGGTCGCTGGTCAGGGCCGTCAGTTGGGCCGAGGTCAGGCCGGCCAGTTCCGTCGTCGTCAGCGCGGAAACCGCGGCGGTGCTGAGGCCCGCGATCTGGTCTGTGGTCAGGGCTTGCACCTGGGTGGAGCTGAACTCCCGCATGTCGGCGGAGGTCAGCGCCCCCAACTGGTCCGTGGTCAGCACCCGCATCTGGGTGCTGGTCAGGCCGGCGACCTGGCCGCTGGTCAGCGCCGACAGGTTGTCGGACCCCAGGTTGGTCAACTGGTCCGTGGTCAGCGTCGCCAGCTGGGCGGAAGTGAACTCCCGCATGTCGGCGGTGGTCAGGGTGTTCAGCTGGTCCGACGTCAGGGCCTGGACCTGGGTGCCGGACAGCTTGCTGACCTGGGCGCTGGTCAGCGCCGACAGGGTGTTCGACGCCAGGGCCGACAATTGATCCGTCGTCAACGCCGCCACCTGGGTGGTGGTCAGGGCGCGGATGTCGGCGCTGCCCACCGCGTTCAACTGGTCGCTGGTCAGGGACCGCACCTGGTTGGTCGACAGGCGCGACACCTGTGCCGTGCTCAGGGCCGCGGTGTTGTCCGTGCTGAGCGTGGACAGTTGGTCCGTGGTCAGGGCCGCCACCTGGGCGCTGGTCAGGGCGCGGATATCAGCGGTGTTCAGGGCGTTCAGCTGGTCGCTGGTCAGCGCGGTCAACATGCCCGCCGACAGGCTGGCCACCTGGGCGGTGCTGAACGCCGCGATGGTGTCGCTGCTGAAGGAGGACAGCTGGCTGCTGGTCAGGACGGCCATCTGCGCCGTGGTCAGCACCCGGATGTCGGCGCTGGTGAGGGCGTTCAACTGATCGGTGCTGAGCGCCCGGAACTGGGCGGTGGACAGCCGGGCCACCTGCAAGGTGTTGAGCGCCCCCACCTGATCGGTGGTCAGCGCCGCCACCTGGGCGGTTCCCAGGCCCGCCACCTGCGCGGTCGTCAGGGCGGCGACGGCCTGGGTGCCCAGGCTGGAAACCTGGTCGGTGGTCAGCGCGGCCAACTGCGAGGAACTGAACTCGCGGATATCGGCGCTGCCCAGCGCGTTCAACTGGTCGCTGGTCAAGGACCGCAGTTGGGCAGTGCCCAGCCCGGCCACCTGGGCGCTGCTGAGGGCCGCCAGGTTGTCCGACCCCAGCGCGGACAGCTGGTCGGTGGTCAGCAGGGCGATCTGGGCCGAGGAGAACTCCCGCATGTCGGCGGTGGACAAGGCGTTCAGCTGGTCCGTGGTCAGGGACCGCAGTTGCCCGCTGGACAGGGCCAGGACCTGCGTGCTGCCCAGGGCCGACAGGTTGTCGCTGCTGAGGGTGGACAGCTGGTCGGTGGTCAGGGCCGCGACCTGCGCGGTGCTGAGCGCCCGCACATCGGCGGTGGAGAGGGCGCCCAACTGGTCGCTGTTCAGGGCACGCAGTTGGGCGCTGGTCAGGCGCGCCACCTGCGCCGTGGACAGGGCGCCCAAGGCGTCGGTGCCCAAGGTGGACACCTGCGCGGCGCCCAAGGCCGCGATTTGCGCGGTGGTCAGGGCACGGACATCGGCGGTGGACAGGGCGTTCAATTGGTCGCTGTTCAGGGCCCGCACCTGGGCGGTGGTGAGGGCCGCCACCTGGCTGGTGGCCAGGCCCGCGACCTGGTCGCTGGTGAGGGCCGTCACCTGAGCGGTGGACAGCCCCAGCAGCTGCGAGGTCGCCAGCGCGGACAGGCTGGCGGTGGTCAGGCCCGACAGCTGGTCGGTGGTCAGCTGGGCGATCTGGGTGGAGGTGAATTCACGCAGGTCCGCGCTACCCAAGGCGTTCAGCTGGTCGGTGGTCAGGGATTGCAGTTGACCGGCCGAGAGGCGGTTCACCTGGGTGCTGCTCAGGGCGGACAGGGCGCCGCTGGCCAGGGTAGACATCTGGTCCGTGGTCAGGACCGCCACCTGCGCCGTGGTCAGCGCGCGGATGTCGGTCGTGGACAGGGCGTTCAACTGGTCGCTGGACAGGGCGCGCACCTGGGCGCTGGTCAGGGCGGCCACCTGGGCGGTGCTGAACGCCGCCAGGCTGTCGGAGTCCAGCGCCGCCACCTGAGTGGTGGACAGGGCGGCGGTCAGCGCGGTCGCCAGCACGCGGACGTCGGCAGTGTTGAAGGCGTTGATCTGGTCGCTGGACAGGGCGCGCAGTTGTCCGCTGGAGAGGCCCAGCACCTGGCTGGTGGCCAGGGCGGCGACCTGGTCCGTGCCCAGCGCGCCCAGCTGGTCCGCCGTCAGGTTGGCGATTTGGGCCGAGGTCAGCGCCGCCAGGTTGGCGCTGCTGAGGCCGGTGATCTGGTCGGTGGTCAGCACCTTCACCTGGGCGGTGGTCAGGGCCCGGGCATCGCTCGTATCAAAGGCGTTGATCTGATCGCTGGACAGCGCCTTCAGCTGGCTGCTGGTCAGGCGGGAAACCTGGCTGCTGGTCAGGGCCGCCACGTTCGTGGTGGTCAGGTTGGATAGCTGATCCGTGCTCAACGCCGCCAGCTGTGTGGTGGTCAGCGCCGCGATGTCGGCGGTGGTGAACGCGTTCAGCTGGTCGCTGGTCAGGCCGCGAACCTGGGATGAGGCGAAGCCCGCCACCTGCTGGGTCGTCAGGCCGGCCATCTGGTCGGTGGTCAGCGCCGCCAGCTGGTTCGAGGTGAAGCCGTTCAGCTGCGTGGTGGTGAAGCCGGCGATGGCGTTGCCGCTCAGCGCCGACAGCTGGTCCGTGGTCAGCGCCCGCAATTGGGCGGAGGTGAGGGCGCGCACATCGGCGGAGGGCAGGGCGCCCAACTGGTCGGTGGTCAGGACCTTGATCTGCGCCGTCGTCAGCTGCGCCACCTGGGCCGAGGACAGGGCCGCCACGCTGGCCGTGGCCAGGTTGCCCACTTGGCCTGTGGTGAGGCCGGCGACCTGCGCGGTGGTCAGGGCCGCGATGTCGGCGGTGGCCAGCGCATTCAGCTGGTCGCTGGTCAATCCCCGGACCTGGGCGACCGCCAATTGCGCCACCTGGCTGGTGGTCAGCGCCGCCAGGCTGGCCGTGGCCAGATTGCCCAGCTGCGCCGTGGTCAGGACTTGCAGCTGGGCGACCGTCAGAGCCTGGACGTCCGCCGTGGTCAGGGCGTTGACCTGATCGGTGCTGAGCGCCCGAATCTGGGCGGAGGTGAGGCGCGACACTTGGGCCGTGGTCAGGGCGGCCAGGGCGTCCGTGTTCAGCGCCCGGATCTGCCCGGTTCCCAGGGACGTCAGCTGGGCGGTGGACAAGACCTGGACCTGGCTTGCGCCCAAGGCGCCAGCCTGTGCCGTGGACAGCTGCGACACCTGCGAGACGCTCAACGCCGACAGGCTGGCGGTGGCCAGGCCGGCCATCTGGTCAGTGGTCAGCGCGCCCAGTTGCGTTCCGGTCAGCAGGCGCAGATCGGCCGTGGACAGCGCGTTCACCTGGTCCGTGCCCAACACGCGGATCTGGGCCGCGGTCAGCAGCAGGGTTTGATTGGGGGTCATCGCCGCCACGGCGGCGGTGCCGAGCCCGCTGATCTGGTCGGTGGTCAGCTGTTGGACCTGCGTCGGGGCAAGTTCCTGAATGTCGGCGCTGGTCAGCCCGTTCAGCTGCGCCGTGGTCAGGGCCCGGATCTGGCCGCTGGTCAATCGCGTCACCTGGGCACTGGTCAGGGCCGACAGGTTGGCGACGCTCAGGCTGGCCACCTGGGCCGTCGACAGGCCGGCGATCTGCGCCGTGCCCAGCGCCCCGATGTCGGTGGTGCCCAGCGCGTTCAACTGCGCGCTGTCCAGCCCCCGCAACTGCACGACGGTCAGCGCGCCGACCTGGGACGGTGTCAGGCTGGCCACCTGACCGGTGGTCAAGGCGCTGATCTGCGCGGATGTCAGGCCGCTGACCTGTGACGGCAACAGCGACGACAAGTTGCGGGTGCTTAGCCCCGCCACCTGGTCGGTGGTGAGGGCCCCCAACTGCGTCGCGGAGAATTCGCGCATATCGGCGGTCGTCAGCGCGTTCAACTGGTCGGTGGTCAACGCCCGGACCTGGGCGGTGGTCAGCTGCGCCACCTGGTTGCTGCTGAGCGCCGACAGGTTGGCGGTGCTGAGGGCTGATAGTTGGGCTGCCGTCAGGCCACCCAGTTGGGCGGTGCTGACCGCCTGGATCTGGGTGGTCGACAGCGCGTTCAACTGGGCGGTGGTGAGATAGCCCACCTGGGCGCGGCTGAATTCGCGGATGGACGCGGTGGACAGGCCCGCCAGCTGGCCACTGGTGATGGCGTCCACCTGGTCGGCGGACAGCGCCTGGACCTGGTTGGATTTCAGCGCTTCGATATCCGCGGGGCTGAAGGCCGCGATGTCATCATCGCTGAAGGCCTGCAACTGCTGGGCGCTGAACACCATCTGGCTGACGGTGAAGGCTGCCACCTGGGTGGTGGAAAGGACAGCGATCTGGGCGGTGGTGAGGGCCGCGACGTCCTGGGTGGTTAGCGACTGGATATTCGCTGTCGTATAGGCCGCGATTTGCGACGGTGGGACAGAACCAATGGACGAAGCCATCACCTTCTCCGATCACATCTCTTTGAGATGCTTCATACTCGGCACCGCGACGCCTCTTTTAGGCGTGCCCGCAGCCACGCGGGCCGTTCATCCCCTGGCGTGGCCCTTATGGCGACGACAGAGGTACCTGAAGCGGGGCGTGGCCGCCCTCTTCTAAGGCGGCGGGAACCCCAGGGGTGTGCCAGTATTGGTCCGAAGCCGACTTACCCGATGTGCATACACAAAGCCACTTTAATTTGGATAAAAGCCAACCTCAAGGATCGTCTCGCAGACTTTCCTCAAGAACAGCGCTTTCGGTGATTTGGCTGTCCTGGTGACCATCGGTGTCAGGGCGTAATTCAAGTCTGGTTAATGCTGCGGCGCATTGCGCGTGGCGCATTGGGTCGTTGGTGACAATTTATTGGCGGGGTGGCTGCGGCCTAAACTTAAGTGTGGCGGCTGGCGGTTGAAGAAGCCCAGGTCCCGCGTATATAGCTGGCGTTCTATTACATACGGATAATTCAAGATGGGGCGCGGCGATGGCTTGGTTTGGTGACAGAACAATTAACCAGCGTCTTGGTGTTCTTGTAGCGGTTGCCATTCTGGCGGCCTTGAGCTTCATCATTATTGGCGCGGCGCAACAGCGGGCCCATCTATTTGAGGGGCGCCGCGACATGGTGCGGCATGCGGTCGGCGCCGTCCAAACCATCGTCGACGCCTATATCCAGCAGGAAAAGCAGGGCACCCTATCCCGCGCGGACGCCCAGGCCGCGGCGCTGGTGGCGCTGAAGGCCGTCCGGTTCGCCGGCGAGTATGTGTTCGTTACCGACACCAAGGGCGTCATGGTCATGCACCCGACCCAGCCGTCCCTGGACGGCAAGGACATGATCGATTTCAAGGATCCCGGCGGAACCTATCTTTTCCGGGACTTCGTGGCCATGGCCACCGGGCCGCAGGGGCGCGGCTTCGTCCCCTACAAATGGCCCCGCCCCGGCCAGACGGAACCGGTGGACAAGCTGTCGTATGTCAGCCTGGTGCCCGCCTGGGGCTGGGTCGTCGGCTCGGGCGTCTATCTCGACGATATCCAGGCGCAAGGCCGCGCTCTGGTCGTGCAGGGGGCCATCGAGGGCGGCGCGGCCCTGCTGGTCGTTGGGGCGCTGTCCTTGTTCATCGCCCGGGGGCTGTCGCGCGGGCTGGGCGATATGACGCGCACGATGCGCCAACTGGCCGAGGGGGACTTGACGGTCAGCGTCACGGGCACTGAGGCGCCTAACGAACTGGGTGAGATGGCCCGGGCGCTGCGGGTGTTCCGCGACAACGCCCAGGCCAACCGCCGGATGGAGGAAGAGCGCGCCGCGGCCCAGGAGGCCCGGCAACGTCGGCATGAGGCGCTGGAGGTTCTGGTGCGCGACTTCAAAGCCATGGTGTCCGGCAAGCTGCGCTCCGTCGCCGCCGCGGCGACGGAGTTGGAGGCGACCTCCGGCGGCCTGCGCCAACAGGCGGAAACCACCAGCGGCTTGGCGGTGACGGTGGCCAGCGGGGCCACCGCCGCCAACCAGAACGCCCAGACGGTGGCCGCCGCGACGGAGGAGCTGACCGTTTCCAGCGCGGAGATTGGTCGCCAGGTCGAACTCACGGCGTCTACCACAGCGCGGGCCGTGACGGAGGCGCGCAAGGCTGGCACCGTCATGGCGGAGCTTTCGGATGTCGCGGCAGGGGTGCAGACGGTGGTGCAACTCATCAACGACATCGCCGGCCAGACTAATCTGCTGGCGCTGAACGCCACCATCGAGGCCGCCCGCGCCGGCGAGGCGGGCAAGGGCTTCGCCGTGGTGGCGCATGAGGTGAAGTCGCTGGCTGGGCAGACGGCCAAGGCGACGGAGGATATCGCCAGCCGGGCCAGCGCGGTGCAGGCCGCCGCCGCCGATGCCGTCTCCATCATCACCTACATCACCGATGTCATCGAACAGATGGGCGGCAACGCCGCCACCATCGCGTCGGCCGTGACGCAGCAGGGGGCGGCCACCACGGAGATCAGCCGCAACGTGCAGGAGGCCGCGGCGCGCACGGCCGAGGTGGCGGCCAACATGGATACCGTGGGGGAAAGCGCCGACTTCACGCTCAGCGCCTCCAGCCAGTTGCTGTCCGCCGCGGGGGAATTGTCCGTCCAGGCGGAACAGCTGCAGACCGAGGTGGAGGAGTTCCTGACGGCGATGGAACATGCGGGGGAAAAGGGCGCGTCGACGCCCGCTCCTGTCTCGCGCTCCGCTTGACGGGGCGTCCCGGCGCGGGGGCGTGACGCTTTGACGTCAGGCGGGCGGACAATAACGCATGGCTGAGGGGACGATGTGTCCTTGGCCATCCGTGCCCCTTGGTTGCAGTATCGGCCGCGATTGATTATCTGGCCCTTATCCGGCACCCCCTTCCGCCTTTAGGAGAACGCATCCCATGTCCACCGCCCTGCGCGTCGCCATCCTCGGTGCATCCGGCTACACCGGCGCCGAACTGGTCCGCCTGCTGGTCCGTCACCCCGACGTCCGCCTGGTGGCCCTGACGGCGGAGCGACAGGCGGGCAAGCCCCTGGCCGAGGTCTTCCCCCACCTGGGCGGCCCCCTGGCGAATGGGTATGACCTGCCGGACCTGGTGAAGATCGACCAGGTGGATTGGGACGGTGTCGATTTCGTCTTCTGCGCCCTGCCGCACGGCACCACGCAGGACGTCATCGCCGGCCTGCCGTCGCGGCTGAAGGTGGTGGACCTGTCCGCCGACTTCCGCCTGCATGATGTGGAGACCTACGCCACCTGGTACGGCCACGCCCACAAGGCGCCGGACTTGCAGACGGAGGCGGTCTACGGCCTGGTGGAGGCCAACCGCGCCGCCGTGAAGGGCGCCCGCCTGGTGGCCAACCCCGGCTGCTACCCCACCGCCTCGCAGTTGCCGCTGCTGCCGCTGCTGCGCCAGGGCCTGATCCTGGCGGAGGACATCATCATCGACGCCAAGTCGGGCGTGTCCGGCGCCGGCCGCGACGCCAAGCAGGCCAACCTGTATGGCGAGGTGGCGGAGGGCGTGCATGCCTACGGCGTCGGCAGCCATCGCCATGCGCCGGAGATCGAGCAGGGCGTCAGCGAGGCCGCCGGCAAGCCGGTGGTGCTGAACTTCACCCCCCATCTGATGCCCATGAGCCGCGGCATCCATTCCAGCATCTACGTGAAGCTGGCGCCGGGCAAGACGCCCGACGATCTGCGCGCCGCCCTGGTGGACGCCTACAAGGGCGAGACCTTCGTGCGCGTGCTGCCCGCCGGCGTGGCGCCGCAGACCCGCCATGTGAAGGGCAGCAACCATTGCCTGATCGGCGTCTTCCCGGATCGTGTGCCTGGCCGCGCCATCCTGCTGTCGGTGATCGACAATCTGGTGAAAGGCGCCTCCGGCCAGGCCGTCCAGAACATGAACCTGATGATGGGCTATCCCGAGGATCGCGGCCTGGAACAGGCGCCGCTGTTCCCGTGATTTGGGGCCCGTGATCGGGTTCCCGTAAGCGGGCGACAGCCTTATGGTTAAAGGGCCTGGGTGTTAAGCGCTCGGGCCCTTTTTCATTCCGCTTTTCATTCTGCGCGTGGAGATGACCATGACCAATGTCAGCGAGGCCCTCACGACCGTGCGGCCCACGGTGCTGCCCTACAAGGGCGTGCTGCCCCGCATCCACGCCAGCGCCTTCCTGGCCAACGCCGTCGTCATCGGCGATGTGGAGATCGGGGAGGAGGCCAGCCTGTGGTACAATGTCGTGGTGCGCGGCGATGTGAACCAGATCCGCATCGGCAAGCGCACCAACATCCAGGACGGCACCACCGTCCACTGCACCCACCAGCGCTTCGCCACCGTGATCGGCGATGACGTGACGGTGGGCCACATGGCCCTGCTGCACGGCTGCGTCATTGAGGACGGCGCCTTCATCGGCATGAAGGCCTGCGTCATGGACGGCGCCGTGGTGGAAAGCGGCGCCATGGTGGCGGCCGGCGCGCTGGTCACGCCGGGCAAGCGGGTCAAGGCCGGGGAACTGTGGGGCGGCAGCCCGGCGCGCCTGCTGCGCCCGCTGACCGACCAGGACAAAGCCACGCTGCCCCTGACCGTCCCCCATTACGTCCGCCTCTCCCGGCAATACCTCGATGAGATCGGCTGAGTCGCGATGGGTTGCCGGAGGGGCTGATTTGAGTCATGGTCACGGGGATCACGCGTAGCATAATGGGAGGCACGCGGGCCATTCCGCGACGCGGGGCGCCTGTATCAAGGCTGAAATGATCCCGCAAGTGCGTCCATGTGACCTGGTGGAGGATACTCCATGACCAAGCCGTCACTTCGAACCATGCGTCGTTATCGCCTTTCCGCCGCCCGGCGGGCATCTGGTCTTTTGTCCAGGCTGCGCCGCTTGTCCCCGATGGAGGCCAGCGAACAGATCTTCCGTGCAGCCAGCGCCCTGGCTTTGGCGGAAGCGGTCTTCGGGGACAGGGGCAGGGCCCTGGCATGGCTGCGCCACACGGGTTACGCCTTGCGTGGCGTTCCCGAACGCCAGACGCGGCAGTAAGCCCTGATCACCTGGCAGCGGCCGGTATCCGGCGATCAGCCCCAGCGATCAGCCCAGGTTGAAGCGGGTGATGGCGGAGGCGATGTCGTCGCCGAAGCTGGGGCCCAGGCGCACCATGGCCACCTCGTCGGGCACGCCCTTCAGGCTGGTGGCGTCCAGGCTGGTCAGCAGGGCCATGGGCACCGTCTCGGTCAGCGAGATGGCCTTTAGCGCGCGGATCAGATCGACGCCACCCAGCCCGTCCATGACGGCGGAGGCGATGATCATGTCCGGGGGGACCCGCACCGCCACGGCCAGCGCCTCGATGGGGTCGACCAGGGTATTGACCTTGAAGCCGCAAGCGGCCAGTTCCGCCGCCACCCGGCGGGCCACGATCTTGTTGGGGCTGACCAGCATGATGTCGACATCGTGGATTTCCACGTCGGCGATGTCGAATTCGTACCGCGATGGCAAGGCGCGGATGACGGCGTTGGTGGCCGCCAAGTCGGGCGTGTCGTCGCGGTCGGCCGCCTCGGCGATGCGGTCGGCGAAGGTGTGAAGGTCGACGATCTGATTTTCCGTCAGATCCTTCAGGTTGGTCAGATAGGCTTCCAGGCGCTGGGCGATCAGGCTGACCAGCGGGAACCCGAAGGAGCTGCCCGCGCCGCGCAGGCTGTGGGAGTCGCGGCGGATGGCCAGCAGCCCGTCGGTGGAGGACATGCGGCCGAGCGAGACGGCCTTCAGCGTTTCGTACAGGGCTCCCAGGCGGTCGTGGACATCGTCCCGGAACTCGACCTTGAGCTGCTCCACAAGATCATCGAAATCAGTCTGCTCAACCATGGTGTCCCTCGAACCCGACACCAGGATCTCAGCCTGGGGCCGCGTCGAAGCGCAAGACGCGTCCCGTCGCGGCGCTTCGGTGCATTGGTATCGGTTGAATGAAAAAGGCCGCCCGGGCGGGCGGCCTTTGATCAGTGGGCGGCGTCACGCCGCTTTGCGCAGTTCCAGCCGGCTCCACACATCCAGCAGAGCGTCCACCAAGCGGGCCATGTGGTGGTCGTCATGGAAGGGCGTGGGCGTGATGCGCAACCGCTCCGTCCCGCGGGGAACGGTGGGGTAGTTGATGGGCTGGACGTAGATGTCGTGCTTGGTCAGCAGGTCATCGCTGGCCTGCTTGCACAGGCGCGGGTCGCCCACCAGCACCGGGACGATGTGGCTGACCGACGGCATGACCGGCAGCCCCGCCTCGCGCAGCAGGCGCTTCAGGGTGGCCGCCCGCTCCTGGTGCAGCGCGCGCAGTTCGTCATGCTCCTTCAGGTAGCGGACGGAGGCGGCGGCACCGGCGGCGATCACCGGGGCAATGGAGGTGGTGAAGATGAAGCTGGAGGCGAAGCTACGCACGCAGTCGACCAGGGCGGCCGAACCGGTGATGTAGCCGCCCATCAGGCCGAAGGCCTTGCCCAGCGTGCCCTCAATGACCGTCAGCCGGTCCAGCACGCCGTCACGCTCCGCCACGCCGGCGCCGCGGCGACCGTACATGCCCACGGCATGGACTTCGTCCAGGTAGGTCATGGCGCCATGCTTGTCGGCCACATCGCAGATTTCCGCGATGGGGGCGATGTCGCCATCCATGGAATAGACGCTCTCGAACGCGATCAGCTTGGGCCGGTCGGCCGGATAGCGGCTCAGCAACTGGTCCAGATGCTCCGGGTCGTTGTGCCGGAAGATGTGCTTGTCCGCGCCGCTGTGCCGGATGCCCTCGATCATGGAGGCATGGTTCAGCGCGTCGGAGAAGACGACGCAGTTGGGCAGCAGCTTGGGCAGCGTCGACAGCGACGCCTCGTTGGAGATGTAGCCCGAGGTGAACAGCAGCGCCGCCTCTTTGCGGTGCAGATCGGCCAGCTCCCGCTCCAGCAGCACGTGGTAGTGGTTCGTGCCGGAGATGTTGCGCGTGCCGCCGGCGCCGGCGCCGGACTTGGCCAGCGCCTCGCGCATGGCCGCCAGCACCACCGGGTTCTGGCCCTGGCCCAGATAGTCGTTGCTGCACCACACGGTCACGTCGCGCGGCGGCTCATCCGGGGAAGGGTAGTAGGAGGCTGTCGGGAACTCACCCACGCGGCGTTCCAGATCGGCGAAAACGCGGTAGCGGCCCTCACGGCGAAGGCCATCGATCTGGGAGCGGAAAAAGGCTTCGTAATCCATCTGTCCGATGGCTCCTTCGTGGAGCGGTCCTCTAATCCTAGAAGACCAGCGGCAAGCTACCGGTCGACACACAACCACCACCGACCGAGGGCATGACTGCCATAGTGGGCAGTAAAACCACCGCTGGCAAGTGCCGGCAGGCCGCGACCGAGCAGATGTACCATGCCAGTGGACCGAGGCCATCAGCTTTGATGTTGATCAATTCGGCGGGCAAATGGACCTTAACCCCGAAACCCTGGGGCTGAAAAGCCCGCATGCGCTGGACAAATTGCCCAAGCCATCCGTCTTTGGTGCAATGGCCGCATTGGGGCGGCAGGCCCGGGCCGGTCTGTGCGTGCCGGTGACCGCGCAACGATATTTCCCGCACGGGGCGGCGCCGCGTAATCAACGGGCGTCAATAGGCACAGGCGGCGCCCGCATGCGCGTCCAGCGTCTCCGCCAGGCGTTGGGCCGCCTTGAGGATCAGGGGGGGCGAAAAGGCGGCGTAGCCCAGCACCAGGCCCTGGGGGCAGTCGCGGCCGGCGTGGAAGCCGCTGAGCGGCGTCACATCGATGGACCGGGCACGGGCGGCGTCGCGTAGGGCCATGTCGGGCGCCAGCGCCATGGTGGGCGCCAGGGACGGGGTAACCAGGCGGGACGCGCCCGGCGCCGGCTTCAGCGCCAAGCCGTCCGCCAGGCGGGCGGCCATCTGCAGGCCGGCCGCCGCCGGCGTCAGGGTCAAGGCGCCCGCCCACAGGCGGCGGGCGGCATCGATCAGCGTCTCCCGCCGTTCCTGGTAAGTCAGCCGCGCCCGCCGCAGGTGGGAGGCCAGGTGCCCCTCGTCGATGAATTCCGCCAGCGCGCTCTGCTCCACCACGGGGGCGTGCAACTCGAACAGCGCACGCATCTCCAGCGCCCGGTCCAGCAGGTCCTCTGGCACGACCAGATAGGCGATGCGCAGCCCGGGATAGAGGATGCGCTCGAACCCGCCGACATGCAGGACGCGGCCGCCCCGGCCGGGGGCCCGGTCCAAGCTCATCAGCGTCGCCGGCGGACGGGTGTCGAAGGTGAAGCCACCGTCGCCGTCATCCTCGATGATGCGCGCGTCCACCCGGGCGGCCCAGTCCAGCAGCGCATGGCGGCGCTCCAGGCTCATCACCGTGCCCAGGGGCATCTGGCAATTGGCGGTGACCACGGCCAGCCGGGCGTCCGGCGCCAGGGCCGCGCCCTTGGCCGGATCCAGCCCGTCGGCGTCGGCGGGCACGGGCACGGGCGTCATGCCCAGGCGCCGCACCAGCGCCCGTGTCAACGGGCAACCCGGGTCTTCGGTCCACACCCGGTCGCCCGGGGCGGCGGCCAGGCCGACGGCCAGGTCCAGGGCGGCGGCACGGCCGGGTAGGATCAGAATCTGGTCGGGATGGCAGCGCAGGCCGCGGCTGGCCTCCAGAAAGCCGGCCAGGGCCACGCGCAGGGGGCGCCAGCCCGGGGCGCTGTCACGCTCCAGCGCGCGGGCCGACAGGGTGCGCCAGGACCGGCCCAGCACCCGCCGCCAGGCCTCGATGTCCAATTGGTCGCCGGCGGCGATGCCGGGGCGGAAGGGCAGGGTCGGCGAGGGCAGTGCCGCCTCCGTCGCCGTCGCCCCTTGGGGGCGTGGCGCCGGCGCGCGGCTCTCGGCCGGGGCGTAGTCGGGCGGCAGGTTTTCCACGACGAAGGTGCCGGAGCCGACACGGGATTCCAGGTAACCCTCGGCCGTCAGGCGCTCGATGGCGGCGACGGCGGTGTTGCGCGACAGGCCCATGTCCCGCGCCAGGGTGCGGGTGGAGGGCAGGCGCTCGCCCGGGGCGACGATGCCGGTGGCGATGGCGTGGCGCAGGCGTTCAAACAGGCGCTGTTGCAGGGAGCCGCCTTCACCGCCATCCGTCAGCGTGAGCAGGGGCCCGCGTCGGCTTTTCATGATGAGGCGTCTCCGAAGGTGGGAGGGCTGGGACGGCCGGGAAGGTGGGGCGAGGGTGAAACCGGCGGACGGTGCTTACGGGTCACCGTCCGCCGGGTGCGATCAGGGATGGCCACACGACCATCTGGCCATCCCGTTTCGAACCGGCATTGGGGAAGGGGCGCCACCGCCGCCGGTCTCGCATCGGTGCGGATTGCGCCAGGCGGCGCATCCGCGAACGCTGTTCATTCGGGCTTAGCGATCCATGACCTTGCCGCTGGCGGCATCGACGCGGAACGAGGTCACGGGGATGCCTTCGGCGGTGGCGACGGACACGGCGTAGTACGTGTCCTTGCGGGTGGCGTTGCCGACCCGCAGGTTGGCCTTGTCGTGGGCCTGCAGGTAGGACTGGACGGCCTTGCGGGCGTCGGAGCTGCTGACCGTGGCGTCGTCGGCGAAGGCCGGGGCCGCGGCACCCATCATCAGGGCGGTGGCGGTCAGGAAGGCGGCGAAGCGGTTCATGGTGGTTCTCCTCAAGGACGGTTTGGCGTGTGGGACGGGGTCTGCGTTGGGTGAAGATCAGCCCGCGCTTGGGCTCCCCAGCCCCAGGCTTCCTGTTGTTCGTTGACGGTCCCATCCCACCATGGGCCTGTTTCGCCGTGATTTCCGGCGGTGCCGCCGAATGAAACAGTGCGTAACCGCCCTTGCGGGCATTTACAGTGTCGTTACAACATCACCATCGGTCGCGACGGGGATTGCCGGTACAGTTGTCCATGCTTGGACAGGCCCCCCGGCGTCGCCGCGATTGCCATCGCCGGGGGCGGGTCCAGGGCCCGCATATGGGACGAGAGATGTCTGAGAACATTCATTTGCTGGTGGTCGACGACGACCGGGAAATCCGCGATCTGCTGACCCGTTACCTGACCCGCCACGGCTATCGCGTCACCGCCGCCCGCGACGGGCAGGAGATGCGCAAGTTCCTGGCCGACCGGAACATCGACCTGATCGTCCTGGACCTGATGCTGCCGGGCGAGGATGGGCTGGCCCTGTGCCGCGCCATCCGCGCCGAATCCGGCCCGCCGGTGGTCATGCTGTCCGCGATGGGGGAGGATGCCGACCGCATCCTGGGCCTGGAGATCGGTGCCGACGATTACCTGCCCAAGCCCTTCAATCCCCGCGAACTGGTGGCGCGCATCAAGGCCGTGCTGCGCCGGTCCCAAGGGGCGGCACCCGGCGGCGGTCCGGCCGCGGGGGCGTTCAGCTTCGCCGGCTACATGCTGGACCCGGCCCAGCGGCGTCTCAGCGCAGCCTCGGGGGAGGAGATCGCGCTGACCGCCGGTGAATATGAACTGCTGCTGGCCCTGGTGCAGAGGCCGCGCCGGGTGCTGTCGCGCGACGACCTGCTGGAAATCACGCGGGGCCGGGCCGCCGGACCTTTCGACCGGTCCATCGATGTGCAGATCAGCCGCCTGCGCCGCAAGATCGAAACCGATCCGGCCGATCCCGCCATCATCAAGACGGTGCGATCGGGCGGCTATATCTTCTCCGCCGAGGTGGGCACGCCATGAGGGCCCTGACCGACCGCATGTCGTATTCCATCTTCGCCGTGCTGGTCGGCGGCATCCTGTTGAGCCAGGCCATCGCCCTGGGCCTGTACCGGACGGACAGGGCGGAGGCGGTGGCCGCCGCCCAGAGCGGGCAATTGGCCGGATGCTTGGCCAGCATCGCCGGCGTGGTGGACCACCAGCCGGCGGACATCCGCGACAAGATGCTGGCCGGCCTGCGCGACGGCAATTTCAAGGTCAACGTCGGCGGCACCACGCAGGAGGTGTCGCTGGACGTCTATGAGAAGCCCAACGTCAGCTCCCCGGGCCCCCATCATACCGACATGATCGCCCTGCCGCCCTTCGGCACCATCACCACCCCCCCGCCGGAGCCGAAATACGTCATGGCCAGCCACCAGTTGGCCGACGGCAGCTGGCTGAACGTTCACATTCCGATGGCAGGGGCCGACGCCCTGTCGGAACCGGGTTTCCTGGCCTCCCTGGCCGGCAGCGCCGCCGTGGCCATTCTGCTGTCCGCCTGGGTGCTGGGCTTCACCACGCGGCCGCTGCGCCGCTTCGCCGCCGCGGCTGACCGGCTGGGCGTGGACATGAACGCCCCGTCCCTGGACGAAACCGGCCCGCGCGAGGTGCGGCTGGCCGCCGCGGCCTTCAACAAGATGCAACGCCGCCTGCGCGCCTTCGTGGAGGATCGCACGCGTATGCTGGCCGCCGTGTCGCATGACCTGCGCACGCCGCTGACCCGCATGCGCCTGCGGGCGGAGTTCGTGGACGATGATGGCGTGCGGGAGAAGATGCTGGAAGACCTGGGCGAGATGGAGTCGATGATCGGCGCCACCCTGGCCTTCGCCCGCGATGAAGCGGCGCAGGAGACGCTGGAGCCCCTGGACCTCAATCTGCTGCTGGCCCGCGCGGCGGAGGACTACCGCGACGCGGGCAAGCCCGTCGGCTTCAGCCCCGCGCCCGGGCCGGTGCGGGTGGTCGGCCGCCGCACCGCCCTGAAACGCGCCTTCACCAATGTGGTGGAGAACGCCCTCAAGTACGGCGTCAGCGCGGACGTGGCCGTGGCCGTGCAAGGGGAAACGGTGGCGGTTTTCGTCACCGATGAGGGGCCGGGAATTCCGGAGGAGGAGTGGGATAACGTCTTCCGCCCCTTCTACCGGCTGGAGGCGTCGCGCTCCCGCGACACCGGCGGCACCGGCCTGGGCCTTTCGGTCGCCAATGACGTGGTGCGGGCCCATGGCGGCGAAATCCGGCTTGAGAACAGGGAGGAAGGCGGGCTTCGGGTGATCCTGCACCTGCCGCTGGAAACTGCGTCGTAAGGCCCCGCCCAGCCTGCCCGGTGGGGAACCCCCTGGCGGGGACCCCCGTGCCGTGGCTATGATACGTTAATCAAGCCCGCGCGATCGACACCGCCCTGGTCTGGGGCGGTGTCGGCGCGTTTTCGTCCTTCGCTTCGCCTCGCGTGCGTCCCGGGAACCCGGTCATGGCCATTCAGAACCGCATCGCCGACTTCCATGCCGATATGACGGCCTGGCGGCACCACATCCACGAACATCCCGAAGTCGCGTTCGAAGAGACGCGGACCGCCGCTTTCGTGGCGGAGAAACTGACCGGCTTCGGGATCGAGGTTCACCAGGGCCTGGCCGGCACCGGCGTGGTGGGCGTGCTGAAGGGGGAGGGGCGCGACACCGGCAAGACCATCGGCCTGCGCGCCGACATGGACGCCCTGCCCATGCAGGAGGAGAACACCTTCGCCCACGCCTCCAAGGTGGCGGGCAAGATGCACGCCTGCGGCCATGACGGGCACACCACCATGCTGCTGGGGGCCGCGCGCTACCTGGCGGAAACCCGCAATTTCTCCGGCACCGTGAACTTCATCTTCCAGCCGGCGGAGGAGGGGGCCGGCGGCGGCAAGCGCATGGTGGAGGAGGGGCTGTTCGACCGCTTCCCCTGCGACCTGGTCTTCGGCATGCACAATTGGCCGGAACTGCCGCCGGGCAAGATGGGCGTGCGCCCGGGGCCGGTTATGGCCGGCGCCGACCGCTTCGAGATCACCATCCAGGGGCGCGGCGGCCATGCCGCCCAGCCGCACCTGGGCGTGGACCCCGTGGTGGTGGCGGCCCAACTGGTGGTGGCGGCGCAGACTTTGGTCAGCCGCACCATCTCCCCCGTCGAGTGCGGCGTGGTCAGCATCACCCGCATCCATGCCGGTACCGCCTACAACATCATTCCCAACGAGGTGAAGCTGGCCGGCACCGTGCGCGCCCTGACGCCTGAGATACGGCAGCAGTTGGAGGATGGCTTGCGCAACCTGGTGACCACTCTGCCGCCCGTCTTCGGCGCCACCGGTGAGCTGGTCTATCACCTGGGGTATCCACCGACCATCAACCATGCCGAGCCTTCGGCCATCGCGGCGGCCGTGGCGGCCAAGGTGGCGGGGCCGGAGAATGTGCTGAGCGACATGGGGCCCAGCATGGGGGCGGAGGACTTCGCCTACATGCTGAACGCCCGCCCCGGTTCCTATGTCTGGCTGGGCCAGGGCGGCAGCGCGCTGGGCTGCGCCCTGCACAATCCCCGTTACGACTTCAACGACGATGTTCTGCCGATGGGTGCCAGTTACTGGGCGACCCTGGTGGAAACCGTCCTGCCCCGGGTGGCATGATCCGCCCCCGGTTCATCCGCCGGGAGGGTTCCCGGAGCCAAACCTGCGCCCGATGCGACAGCCGGGCGGGGGTGACGCATCGTCATGGGCGGGCGCCTCTGCGCCGCCTTGCGGCCTTGGGGCTTGCCGTTGGGATGGGGATGGTCCTGAGCGGCTGCTCCAGCAGCATGGCCTGGTTGGGCGGGGAACCGCCGCCCAACGACAACCCCCTGCCAGCGGCCGTCTCACCCAGCCTGGTTGGCCGGGGGGAATGGCACGGCACCCTCAGCCGGGCGCAGAGCACGACCTATCTGGTGGCGCGCAACCAGGCTGAATGGCAGTCGCTGTGGGATCTGGTGGGGATGCGCGCACCCGGCACCCTTCCGGACCGCCTGATGGCCCTGGGGGTATTCGTCGGGTCCCGCAATTCTTCCGGGGCCGGGGTCGAGGTGGTCAACACCCGGGTGGAACACCGCGACGGCATGCGCGACCGGCTGGTGGTGGAGTATCACGAGTTCGACCAGTCCTCCCGCAACAGCGCCACCGGCAGCCTGACCAGCCCCTATGCCATCGTCCTGGTGGACTGGTCCGACGCGCCCGTGCGCTTCGCCCGAGTGCCGTAAGCAGCCGCGCGGGTTCCCGGCTCGCCCGCTCCAGCGGATGCGGCGCAAAGTAAAAGGCCCGGAACGGGATGTTCCGGGCCTTCGTCTTTCAGGCCTTCGTCTTTCAGGGCGTATCACGCCTGGTTAGGCAGCACGGTTTCCGAGGGCAGGGGAACCGGCTCCAGCTGGCTGTAGTCCGGAACGATATGGTGCAGCAAGGCCTGCAGGCGGACGGCGTCGGCGGTGGCGCAGGCGGCGTCCAGCTCGTCCAGCGAGCGGCGCAGGATGGCCAAGTCCACCGCACGCGGGGAAGCCACCAGCACGCCCTCGGCGGAGGTCTGCTCCGGCGGCTCGGCGGCGGCGAACATTTCCTCGTACAGCTTTTCGCCGGGACGCAGGCCGGTGAAGGTGATCTTGATGTCCTTGTCCGGACGCAGGCCGGCCAAGCGGATCATCTGGCGCGCCAGGTCCACGATCTTCACCGGCTGGCCCATGTCCAGCACGAAGATGCGGCCCCGGTCATCCCGGCCGGCGTTCATGCCGTAAGCGGAGGCCTGCAGCACCAGTTCCACCGCTTCGCGCACCGTCATGAAATACCGGCACACTTCCGGATGGGTCACGGTCAGCGGTCCGCCGGCGCGCAGCTGGCGGCTGAACAGCGGCACCACCGATCCGGTGGAGCCCAGCACGTTGCCGAAGCGCACGGTCATGAACCGGGTTTGCCAGCCCTTGCCCGCGCCGCTGGACGCGACGATGTCCAGGGCCTGGCAGTAGCACTCCGCGATGCGCTTCGTGGCGCCCATCACGTTGGTGGAGCGCACGGCCTTGTCGGTGGAGATCAGCACCATGGCGGCGGCCCCGGCGGCGATGGCCGCGTCGGCCACGTTGCGGGTGCCCATCACGTTGGTCAGCACGCCTTCAACCGGGTTCAGCTCCACCATCGGCACATGCTTCAGCGCGGCGGCGTGGAACACCAGTTCCGGCTTCTCCTCATGGAACACTTCCAGGATGCGGCTGCGGTCGCGCACATTGCCCAGCACGGCGCGGCAGTCCAGATCCGGGCAATTCTCCCGCATCTCCATCTCGATGGAGTAGAGGTTGAACTCGCTGTGATCCAGCAGGATCAGCCGGCGGGGCTTCAACTGGGCGATCTGGCGCGTCAGTTCCGAGCCGATGGTGCCACCGGCCCCCGTGACCAGCACGGTGCGGCCGGCCACCAGGCCGTCGATGGCGCCCTTGTCCAGCGCCACCTGCGGGCGGCCCAGCAGATCCTCGATGACGATGGGGCGCACGGTCATGGGCCCATCGTTCACGGCGTCACGGAAATCGGTCAGGTCGGGCAGGCGGGCCAGCACCAGGTTCAGCGCCTCGCACTTCTCCACCAGCGCGCCCAGGCGGGTGCCCGACAGGCGGGCGCGGGGACGGGTCAGGATCAGGCGGCGCGGGCACTGGCCGCCAGCGGCGAGGTCACCCACGACGGACGACAGCTCGGCCAGCCGGCCCAGCACCTTCACGCCATGGATTTCACGGCCGATGCGCCCGCCCTTGTCATCCAGGATGCCGACGACGCGATAGGCCGCGTCCCGGTCGGTGGCCATGGCGCGGATGAAAATCTCCGCCTCGTCACCGGCGCCGACCAGCAGCACCGGGATGCGGTCGCGGGCGTTGCTCTCAAGGATACCGGCCAGACGACGGTCCTTGGCCAAGCGGTAGAGCAGGCGCGGGCCCCCGAGCAGGACGACCAGCACGAACCAGTTGATGAGCGGGACGGAGCGCGGGAGGTCATCCAGACGCGTCACCAGGAACATCAGCAACAGGAACACGAGGATGCTGGTGGTGACGGCCCGGGCAATGGCCATGAGGTCGCGCAACGAAGCGTAGCGCCAGACCCCTGAATTCATGCCGAACAGTCGATAGGCCGCTGCGGCAATGACCGTGAACAGAATGACGCCCGGAACCAGTGCTTGGGTATAATGGACAATCCCATCCCCAACCCGCAGGTACAGCGAAACAATAAACGAAACCCCGGCAACCAAAATGTCATGAAAGTACGCAAGGAAGCGACGATCCAAAATAAGCGACGGCCCGAGGGTTTCTTTTAATTTGCGCATGGCTCCAGCCTGCGGTTGATTGTTTATGGGCGATTAACAGTAAGGGGCACGCCCCTGAAATCGCTAACCATGGAGTATATTTCTAAACGTCTGGCACGATCCTGACACCATCCGATATTCTGCTGCAAGTGCGAAAAAGGATTGGCCGGGCATAGACCTACTCCATTAGGCAGCCAATTCTTCACAGCGCGGGTGGGGCGGAACGGCACCTATATGGGCCGGCCCCCTCCCTTTTGCCGACGAGAGATGCAAGAACTTAAGGGGCAAAGTTGGCAAAATAATGAATTCATTAGGAATCTAAAGTGGCCAGGGGCGGGGAAAATAGGTCTTTCCGATTAGAAGGGAAGCGATAATCACAAGGGGCAGCCGCGCCATCATGAGCGTAGCCACGCAAAAAGCCCCTTGCTCCTCGGCTTTGCCGGCAGGGCTGCCTTTCCGCCAGCCCGCCGGGGGGCGGCCGCGGCCGTGGCGGTCTTGATGCCGGCATAGTCACGCTTGAACCGCTCCAGATCTTCCCGCAGGCCGAAACGAAAGGAGACATGCAAGACTTGGGACCGGCGGTTCAGGCCAGGATCCAGTTTTTCTTCCATGCCCAGGAACTCCACGGCCCAGCGTCCGCGAATATTGGCACGGATCCAATCCTCGGCCTTGTCCATGTCGCCGGCGGATTTCAATTGCAGTGTTGTCGTGAAATCCTGCTGTCCGGTCACGGTCGCCTCTTGGATCATTTCCTGTTCAACGGATCGGCGCGATCACAGTCGGGTCGTTTCGGCCGAATTTTGCAGCGCTGTCCGCGGCTGCCGAGTCGGCGGCGCACAGCCCCCACGGCCCGGACCTTAGTCGACCAGCCCGTCGGTCGACTACGCATCTCCCGGACAGCCGGCCGCCCTAAGCGGTATGATCAAAGGTGATAAATGCCTACAGGCGTACCCGCCGCGTCGATCGGCAGCGGCCTTTGGGCGCGGCGTCGCCACGGGTGTTCGATCCGGTATCGACAGGGGCCCGGGATCGGGTAGGGTCGCGCCCTCGATATCGCCAGCGGACGTTTCTTCCCAATGTTTCCGACCTTGCTAGAGCGCGGCTTCCAGGTGGAGTTCCTTTCCCACGCGCGGGCCATCCTGGGTGTCGATTTCCCCGACGCCATGGCCGAGCTGGACGCCGTCATCGGCGCGCTCTCCATCCCCGTCACCGAAATCGTGGGCTCTGGCGGTGGCGAGGCCAAGATCACCCAACGCCTAAGGCGGTCATTGGCTGAGCACGGCTGGGAAAAGGCGCACTTCACCATCGAGAAGCGGGTGAACGGCAAGCGCCGTGAATCCATCAGCCATGAGGTCGATCATGTGCGGGACGTTCCCGGCGTGGGCGTCATCGCGCTGGAGATCGAATGGAACAACAAGGACCCGTTCTTCGACCGCGACCTGGAGAACTTCAAGCGCCTGCATGCGGAGGGCGTCATTTCCGTCGGCGTCATCGTCACGCGCGGGCGC
Source organism: Nitrospirillum goiasense (assembly GCF_034427435.1). NCBI lineage: Bacteria > Pseudomonadati > Pseudomonadota > Alphaproteobacteria > Rhodospirillales > Azospirillaceae > Nitrospirillum > Nitrospirillum goiasense. Next base: position 1,881,790 of record NZ_JAXQNP010000002.1, read on the forward strand.
AGCCTGCAGGATGAGATGGTGCCCCTGGTGCGGCGCTTCGCCCAAAGCCGCGGCCTGACCTGTGACGCCGACGTGCTGGCCCTGGGCCTGCGGCCGACCACCCGCCAGCAGGACGACGTGGCCCGCCGCATGGCCGGCGGCGCGCCGTCCTTCGCCGAGGCCTGGGCCGCGTCCTTCTGCCAGGACAAGTACGGCGCCGCCACCACCCATTGGCGCAAGCTGGAGGACCGGGTGCATCGGGGCGTGGGCAACCCGTGCCCCCTGCTGCTGATCGGCATTCCGGCCAGCGTCGTCACCTTCGACGTGCCCCTGTCGGAAATGCCCAAGGCCCCGGTGCAGGAGCCGGTCGAGGCGGAACTGCCCTTTTTTTAAAGAGCGACAGTCTCAAACCATATCCCGCAGGCGATACCATAGACTGGCCAGCCGCAGCAGGGGCACGCGCCACGGCGGCCCCACGAAGGTCCGCTGCGGCAGCCGGGCGAAGACGTCATAGCGCTCGGCCTGGCCCATGATGGCCTCCGCCAGCACGCGGCCGCAGATGCCGGTCAGCGCCACGCCATGGCCGCTGTAGCCATGGGCGAAATAGGCGGTGGGTGACAGGCGGCCCAACTGGGGCAGGCGGCTGACCGTCATGCCCACGCTGCCATGCCAGAAATGGTCGATGCCCACCCCGGCCAATTGGGGAAAGCACTGTCGCAGGGCCCGTGCCAGCTTGGCTTGGGCGTCCGCCGTCGCGCGGTTGGCGAAATTGACGCCGCCGCCGAACAGCAGGCGATGGTCGGCGCTGCGGCGGAAATAGTGCAGCCCGACATGGGTGTCCGACACGGCGTGGTCGCCGGGCAGCAGGGCGGCCGCCCGTTCAGCCCCCAGGGGTTCCGTCGCCAGCATGTAGGTGACGATGGGCACCAGGGTGCGGGTCAAGGCCGGCGCCAAGGCGCCCAGATAGGCGTTGCCGGCCAGTGCCAGGAAGCGCGCCCGCACCCGGCCGCGCGGAGTGGTCAGCACAGGGGCGGCATCGGTGGTGATCGCCAGGGCGGGCGTGTTCTCATAGATCCGCGCGCCGGCCGCGCGCGCGGCGCGGGCCAGGCCCTGGGCGTAGGCCAGGGGGTGCAGATGGCCGCTGCCGCTGTCCTCAAGCCCGCTGTCATAGCGGGGGCTGGCCACCAGGGCGCGCAGGTCGTCACCCTCCACCAGGCGCAGGCGGCCATAGCCCACGTCCTGCGCGTCGCGCAGCTGCGCCAACAATCCGGCGCGATGGCGGGAGCGGGCGGCGGCGTTGATGTAGCCCCAGCGCAGGTCGCAGGCGATGGCGTGGCGCTCCACCCGCTGGACCAGCAGGGTCTTGGCCTCTTCCGCCAGATCCCAAAGGCGGCGCGCGTCCTCGGCGCCGCTGAGCCGGGCCACGGCGCTGATGGATTTGTTGTAGCCGCTGATGAGCTGTCCGCCGTTGCGGCCCGATGCCCCCCAGCCCACCCGTTCCGCCTCGACCACCGCCACGTCATAGCCGCGCTCCGCCAGGGTCAGCGCGGCGGAGAGGCCGGTGTAGCCGGCCCCGATGACACAGACGTCGCAGGCGGTGTCGCCGTCCAGCGCCGGCGCGGCGGGCCCCGGCGGGGAGGAGTGGACGTACCAGCTGTCGGGCCAGCTATCGGTTGGGGAAGGCATCATGTCAGCCGGGCAGCCAGCGGCACCACAGCCCCAGGGTGGTCCGGCGTCCGTAAAGGACGGCGTGCAGCAGCGCGCTGGTCAGCACCGCCAGCAGGCCGGCATACAGCACGTCGCTGAAGAAATGGCCGCCCATGCCGATGCGCAGCAGGCCGACGCCGGCCCCGACGCCCAAGCCGCCATAGAGCCACAGGCGCTGCCGCCGCCGGGCGGTGTAGGCGAAGCTGTGCAGGAAGAAGGCCAGCACCGCGTCCCCCGACACGAAGGAGCAGTTGCGCCCGCAATTGGCCTTGGGCGCCGGCAGCACCGGCGGGGTGTAGGGGGCCGCCCCGCCGAACTCCTCCACCTGGACGGGACGGGCGCGGTGCCAATGGTCCTTCAGCACCGCGTTGCCGATGAGCCCCGGCCCGATGGCCAGCGACAGCAGCAGGAAGCCCCAGGCGCGCACGTCGGCGCCCAGGAGTGTGGCGCGCCGGGGGGAGCGGCCCTGGGGCGATCGGCTGTGCCAGGCCGTCCAGGCGGTGCCCAGCACCAGGACGCCGGCCAGGACGCGGGCGCCAACCTGCACCGCCTCATGCAGCACGTTGGCGACCGGGTCCGTCCGCCAGGCGAAGCCGCCTTCCGGCGTCCAGAACCAGCCGGCGATGGTCAGGTCCGGCAGGGGGGAGATGGTCGCGTACGCCAGGAGCGCGGCCAGCAGGGCGAGCGCCAGGAAGCTGAGCGCCCGGAGGCCGGAAAAACGGATCATGGCGACGGGAGGTCCGGTTCGTTGAGGGGGCGTTGCCCTTGGCACATATCACCGGCGCGGGGGCGATGTCACCCCGGCATAGGCCGCAAGCGCTAGGGATGCGGCCCGCTTTGGCCGCTGCCGCGCCGCATTCCCGCCCCGATATCATGGGACCGTCCCCGCCGATTCCGTCCGGCCCGGGCCCGGTCCACCCCTCGTGGTTCCTCCCTGGCCGGCCCCATCATCGAGGTGCATGACCCATGGCTGTCCTGGAAGAATTCATCCGCGGCAATCGCATCACCGAAGTGGAATGCCTGGTCCCCGACCTGTCCGGCATCGCCCGGGGCAAGATCGTCCCGGCGGAGAAGTTCCTGCGCATCCTGCGCGACCGGGGCCTGCGCCTGCCCGAAAGCGTGTTCATCCAGACCGTGACGGGCGACACCCCGCCCAACAGCGTCACCAACCCGGAAAACTCCGACGTCTACATGCTGCCCGACCCGGGCAGCGTGCGTCTGGTCCCCTGGTACGAGGCGCCCACCGCCGCCGTCATCTGCGACTGCGTCTATGCCGATGGCGGCAGCGTGGACATCAGCCCGCGCTGGGTGCTGAAGCGCGTGCTGGAGCTTTATGCGGAACGGGGCTGGAAGCCCTTGGTGGCGCCGGAGCTGGAGTTCTTCCTGGTGGCGGTCAACAAGGACCCCGACTATCCGCTGATCCCGCCCGTCGGCCGCTCGGGCCGGCAGGAAAGCGGGCGCCAGGCCTTCGGCATCGACGCGGTCAACGAGTTCGACCCCATCTTCGAAGCGGTCTACGACTACTGCGAGAAGCAGGACATCGACGTCGACACCATGAGCCATGAGGCCGGCGCCGCCCAGATCGAGATCAACTTCAACCATGGCGACGCGCTGAGCCTGGCGGACCAGGTCTTCCTGTTCAAGCGCACGGTGCGGGAGGCCGCCATCCGCCACGGCATCTATGCCACCTTCATGGCCAAGCCCATGCAGAACGAACCGGGCAGCGCCATGCACATCCACCAGTCGCTGGTCGACGCCCAAACCGGGCGCAACCTGTTCGGCCGGCCCGATGGCGCCGACACGCCGCTGTTCATGAGCCACATCGCCGGCCTGCAGAAATACCTGCCCAGCGCCATGCCCCTGCTGGCGCCCAATGTGAACAGCTATCGCCGCCTGGTGCAGGGGTCGGACGCGCCCATCAACGTGCATTGGGGCCGGGACAACCGCACCACCGGCTTCCGCGTGCCACTGAGCCCGCCGGAGGCGCGGCGGGTGGAGAACCGCGTGGCCGGCGCCGACGCCAATCCCTATCTGGCCATCGCCGCCAGCCTGGCCTGCGGCTATCTGGGCATGGTGCAGGAACTGGAACCGACGGAGCCGGTAAAGGGCACGGCCCACCGCCTGGCCTTCACCTTGCCCCGCCACCAGGGCGACGCCCTGGCCAAGCTGAACGCCAGCCGCCCCTTGCGCGAGCTGTTCGGCGAACGCTTCGTTGCCTGCGTCACCGCCGTGAAGCAGGCTGAGGACGCCGCCTACCAGCAGGTGATCTCCAGCTGGGAGCGGGAGAACCTGCTGCTGAACGTGTGACGGCGTAGTTGGAGGGCCTCAGCGAATGTTGGCCAGGAAGGCGTGCACCTGGCCGCGCAGCCGCTCCGCCTCCGTTGACAACTCACCGGCAGCGTGGCGCACGGTGTGGGCGACCTCGCCGGTTTCGCTGACCGCCCGGCGGGCGGCGGCGACGTTGCCGGAAACCTGCTGCGTGCCGGTCGCGGCCTGCTGGACGTTACCGGCGATTTCCGCCGTGGCGGCGCCCTGTTCCTCCACCGCCGCCGCGACGGCGGCCGTGATCTCGTTCATGCGGTTCACGGTCTGGCCGATGCCGGCGATGGCGTCCACCGCCGTATCGGTCATGCCCTGGATTTCCGCGACCTTGGCCTGGATTTCCTCCGTCGCCTTGGCGGTCTGGGTCGCCAGGTTCTTCACCTCGCTGGCGACGACGGCGAAGCCCTTGCCGGCCTCGCCCGCCCGGGCGGCCTCGATGGTGGCGTTCAGGGCCAGCAGGTTGGTCTGGCCCGCGATGCCGGTGATCAGCGCCACGATGTCGCCCACCCGCGCGGCGGAGGCCGCCAGGTCGCTCATGGCGGTGCTGGTGCGGCCCACTTCCTCCACCGCGTCGGCGGCGATGGCCGACGATTGGCTGATCTGGCGCGCGATCTCGCTGATGGAGGCGCTCAACTGATCCGTGGCGGCGGCCACCGTGGCGACGTTGGCGCTGGTCTGCTCCGCGGCGGCGGCGGCCGACGTCGTCTGGCTTTCGGCCTGGGCGGCGGCCGTGGCCGCGGCGGTGGCGCCCGTGGCCATCTCCGTCGTGGCGGTGGCGATGCCGTTGACCACCTGCATCACGCTGCCTTCGAAGTCCTGGGCCAGGCGGGACAGCGCGGCCTTGCGCTCCCGCTCCGCCTCTTCCTTCATGCCTTCCTGCCGCTGGCGCAGGTGCACGGCGTCGGCGGAACGGTCGCGCAGCACCAGGATGGCCTGGGCCAGCGTCCCGATCTCATCCTTCAGGTCCACGGCCGGGACGGGGGTGGCCAGATCGCCATCGGCCATGCGGTTGGTGGCGTTGGCCAGACGGAACAACGGCCCGGTGATGCTGCGGCTCAGCCACAGCGCCAGGCCCAGGGTCAGCAGCGCCAGTGTCGCCACCAGGCCTGCCGTACGCTCCGTGCTGCTCCGGGCCGCCGCCTCCACATCGTCCAGGTAGATGCCCGACGACACCACCCACTGCCAGCGGGCCGTGCCCTTGGAGTAAGTCACCTTGCGGGCCGGCGGCGCGCCCACCTTGGGTGGCCAGACATAATAATTGAAGCCGCCGCCGGCCTTGGCGCGATCCAGCATTTCCTGGGCGTAATGGACGCCGTTGGCGTCGGTGGCGTCCAGGTTGCGCTTGCCCTCCGTCGCGGGGCCCTGGCCGTTCGCCAGGGTCATGCCGGTCAGGTCATGGATGATGGCGTAGTGGTTGCCGTCATAGCGGAAGCCCCGTACCACGTCGATAGCCAGGGCCTGGGCCTTGTCCTCGGCGATTTCCCCGGCCTGGGCCTTCTTTTCCAGCACCTCGATCATGCTCACCACCCCCTCGGTGGCGATGCGGGCGCGGGCCTGGCGTTCCTCCAGGATGGTGCGATTGGAATTGATCACCATGTACCCGCCCAGGGCCGCCAGCGTGAAGAAGGCCAGGGCGGGGACGACCAGGATGCGGCCGCTGATGCCGCGCAGCGATTTCAGGAAAGGCATGAAGCAAACCACCAGCCGGTAAGGGGTGCGGCAGGATGCCGCGCCGTTCTCGCGGGCAGGCTATACCCTGACTTTCGGCTGAGCGTGATCTGCTATATCGGCATCGCCGTTATTACTTAAGATGGAACAATTTAAAGTAATTTGACCATATAGACGGCGTCCTCGCCATAGCTGGACACGTCAACGGACGTTTCTTGTATGGCCGCAAAACCTTTCCGCGACCAGAACGCCGTGGAATTGTTGACCGACAGCAGGCGCATTTCGGTGAAGCCAGCGCCGCGGGCGTGCTCGGTCAGTATCGCCACCGCTGCATCCGCATGGCCTTGGCCGCGGGCGGCGGCGTCGATGGCGACATCGTGGAGGTAATAGATGTCAGCGTCCGCCGGCAGTCCGCCCAGCATGTGGTTCAGCTTGGGCACCCGGCCCCGGGCGTACGGATGGCTGAGGACATAGCCGCCGATGCCGCCGTCGGCCCGCGCCAGGGTCAGGCATCCGGTGGGATAGGCCGCCAGCTTGTCGGCCATGACCTCGAACGCTTCGAAGAAGTCGACATGGATGGCGCAGGCCAGGGTGAAGACGGACGGCAGGTCGGCCACCGTCATGGGACGCCAGAACATGGGGAACGGCACCATGGGCAGAGAGGGATGGGCCGGATGTGCCGCCACCGGGGCCGGGCCGTCAAGGGCGCAGCGTTCCCTCCCGGGTCGCGGGCATAACCTGTGTCTCGCACAATTATGCATGGACAGACATGTTATGGCGCCATTGGTGCAAAGATGCGGGCCGGCGCACCCTTCATCGCGCGGGGTTGCCCCGGCCGACTGGTTTCGGGCCAACGGGGTTTCGAACAGACGTTTTGACGTGAGCCGGCTGATGGGGGCACCCCGGTGCCAACCCTTTGGGAACCAAATCCATGAAACGCAGTCACCACATCACGTTGGCGGCCCTGGCCGCCGCGACGACGCTGTCGTTGGGCGGGTGTGATTCAAAGCATGATCAGGATTGCAAGGCGAACCAGAACCAGCAGCAGGCCGACTGCCGCTCCGGCGGCGGTGGCGGCGGCCATGGCACAAGCTACCTCTCCAGCTCCAAGTCCGGCGGCGTTGAAACCGGCGGCTTCGGGGAAAGCGCCGCCGCCCATGGCGGGGGCGGCGAGGGCGGGGGTGGACATGGCGGCGGCGGGGGTGGCGAGTAAGGGAGACCCATCATGGACCGTGTTTCCTGCACGCCCCGCCCCGATTGGACCCGGCGCATCGAAGCCCAGGGCCTGACCTACCATTCGCTGGGCTTGCCGCCCGGCGGCGGGGAGGAGGGGCTGTGGTGGGACGAGAGCGCCGCCTATGCCTTCACCGCGGCGGAGATCGACCATCTGGAGGCGGCCACCAACACCCTGCACCAGCTATGCCTCGAGGCGGTGGCGGCCATCGTGGCGACGCCCGCCCTGATGGATCGCTTCGGCCTCAGCCCCGCCTACCGCGCCTATGTCATCGACAGTTGGCGGCGGGGTGATCCCTCGCTTTACGGCCGCTTCGACCTGGCCTTCAACCCGGAGCGGGAGGAAGTGGCCCAGCCCAAGATGCTGGAATACAACGCCGACACGCCCACCACCCTCATCGAATCGGCGGTGGTGCAGTGGTTCTGGCTGCGCGACGTGACGCCCGACGCCGACCAGTTCAACTCCATCCATGAGCGGTTGATCGCGCGCTGGCGGGAAATCGGCCGGCGCCAGCCGCCCGGCGCCCTGGTCCACCTGTCGTCCTACGCCGACTATGAGGAGGAGTTGCGGACGGTGGAGTATCTGGTGGACACGGCGCGCCAGGCCGGCCTGAACGCCACCCATCTGCCCATCACCCAGGTGGGTTGGGACAAGGGCAAGAGGCGCTTCGTCGATGAGCAGCGCCGGCCGCTGCGCCTGTGGTTCAAGCTCTACCCCTGGGAATGGCTGGCGGTGGAGCGCTTCGGCGCCCACCTGCCGACAGCCGGTATGACGGTGGGGGGGCTGACGGTGGTGGAGCCGCCGTGGAAGATGCTGCTGTCGCACAAGGCCATCCTGACCGTGCTCTGGGACCTGTTCCCCGGCCATCCCAACCTGCTGCCCGCCGGCTTCTCCGCCGCGGCCGTGGGGCCGGACTGGATCGCCAAGCCCATGCAGGCGCGCGAGGGCGCCAACATCCGGCTGGTCCGCGACGGGCGGGAGGTGGCGCACACATCCGGTGGCTACGGGCAGGGGCCGCTGGTCTACCAGCGCGCCGTGGACCTGGCTCGCGACGATGGCCGGCATGTCGTGCTGGGCGCCTGGGTGGTGGGGGATGAGGCCGCCGGCCTGTGCGTGCGCGAGGATGCGGGCCCGATCATCACCGGCGCCTCACGCTTCCTGCCGCATTATTTCCGCTAGGGCATTCCCGCTGAGACATTCCCGCTGGGGCATTTCCCCTGGACAGCCGCGGGTGGGGCAACGGTGCCCGCCTTGCCCCGCCCGCGGCATCCTTGTTAGGGTCCGCCTCGGTATGGGGGCCAGCCGTTCGGGGTGGCATCCCCTTGGTGATATCTGGGGGGAACCCGCGTGACCGACACGTCGTCCGGCGTCGACCTGGTGCAGATCGTGGCGGTGCTGGGCGCCGGCGTGGTGGCGGCGCCACTGTTCAAGCGACTGGGCTTCGGCTCCATCCTGGGCTATCTGGCGGCGGGCCTCGCCATCGGTCCCTTCGGCTTCGGCGTCCTGGCCGATCCGGCCGCGGTGCTGCACTTCGCCGAACTGGGCGTCGTCATGTTCCTGTTTCTGATCGGGCTGGAGATGCGGCCAGCCAAGCTGTGGACCTTGCGGCGCCAGATCTTCGGCCTGGGCGTGGCTCAGGCGGCCGTCTGCGGTGCCCTCATGACCATCGCCGGCGTGGTCGCGGGCTTCCCGCCCGCGGTGGCCTTCGTCGCCGCCATGGGTTTCGCCCAATCCTCCACCGCCGCCATCATCCAGACGCTGGAGGAGAAGGGGGAGATATCGACCCCCTTTGGCCAACGCGCCATGTCCATCCTGCTGCTGGAGGATTTGTCGGTGGTGCCCCTGCTGGCCGTCGTGGCGCTGCTGGCGCCGGAGGCCAGCCACGATTTGCGCGGCAGCTGGGTGGGCGTGGCGGCGGCGGCCGCCGCCCTGGCCGTGGTCGTCGTGGCCGGACGCTGGGTGTTGAACCCGCTGTTCGGCCTGCTGGCCGGGTCGCGGGTGCGGGAGGCGATGACAGCGGCGGCGCTGGCCGTGGTGCTGGGCACGGCGCTGCTCATGGAAAGCTCGGGCCTGTCCATGGCCATGGGCGCCTTCCTGGCGGGCGTGCTGCTGTCCGGGTCCGGCTTCCGCCACCAGCTTGAGGCGGATATCGAGCCTTTCCGTGGCCTGCTGCTGGGCCTGTTCTTCATGGCTGTGGGCATGTCGCTGGATCTGTCGGTGGTTGTCGCGGAATGGCGCCTGGTGCTGCTGGTGCTGGCGGGCTGTGTCATCACCAAGGCGGCGGCCATCTATGCCGTGGCGCGGGTGTCCGGCGCCGATGGCCGGGAATCGCTTCAGCGCACCACCCTGTTCGCGCAAGGGGGCGAGTTCGCTTTCGTGCTCTACGGCGCCGGTGCCGCCGTGGGGGTGCTGGACGGGCAGGTCAACGCCGTCATGACCGCCACCGTCATCCTGTCCATGGTGCTGACGCCCATGACCGTGCGCGTGGTGTGGAGCCTGCTGCCCGAACCGGCGCCGGATACGGAGGGCTTGGCGCGGCCCGACGGGCTCAACGGCGCGGTACTGGTCATCGGCTTCGGCCGTTTCGGCCAGGTGGTCAGCCAGACGCTGCTGGCGCGCGGCCTGGACGTCACCATCATCGACACGGATGTGGAGATGATCCAGGCGGCCGCCGGCTTCGGCTTCCAGATCTATTACGGCGACGGCACCAATCTGGACGTGCTCCACGCTTCGGGCGCCGGCCGGGCGCGGGCGGTGGCGGTGTGCGTGGACGGCAAGGACGCCGCCAACAAGATCGTGGACCTGGTGAAGTCCAGCTTTCCCCACGCCGGCCTGCTGGTGCGCGCCTACGACCGCCGGCACACCCTGCACCTGATCGCGGCCGGCGTGGATCTGCAGGTGCGCGAAACCCTGGAATCGGCGCTGGCCTTCGGCCAGGGCGCGCTGGAGTTCCTGGGCTTGTCGGAGGAGGAGGCGCACGAGACGGTGGAGGAGGTGCGCCGGCGCGACCAGGAGCGCGTGGCCCTGGAACAGGCCAGCGGCAAGCTGAGCGGCTTCAACCAGTTCCGGCCCAAGGAGCCCAAGCCCACCCCCCTGTTCCAGGCCGGCAAGGAGGCGCGGCCGCTCACGCCTGAAACGCGCGAGATCGCGGCGCGCGGCACGCCGACCTGATGCCGGGGGCGTGTCGAAAGGTGCTTGTGTTTTCCGGGGCTTGCCCAAAGGGGCGGGCGGCGCGTGGCATGTAGTACAAATGGGCGACAGGCCACCCCCTCCGCTTGACAGGGCCGGCGCCATGGGGTGCAAATGCCCCCCGACCTGGGGTCTTATGGCCCGGCCGATTTTCCAAGAACGGGGAAGTGGATGAAAAAGAAGCTGGTGCCGCTGCTGGCGGGATTGGTGGCGGTGGTCGCAGGCGCCGCCTGGGCGCAGAGCAAGACGGTTCATGTCTATAACTGGACCGACTATATCGGCGAGACCACGCTGGCCGACTTCACCAAGGCCACCGGCATCCAGACCAAGTATGATGTCTACACCGACCTGGAAACCCTGGAAGCGAAGCTGCTGACGGGCAATTCCGGCTATGACGTCATCGTCCCCACGGCCCAGCCCACCCTGCGCAAGTTCATCCAGGCGCAGGCGGTGCAGAAGCTGGACAAGTCCAAGATTCCCAACCTGAAGAATCTGGACCCCGTCCTGATGTCCCGCCTGGCGGAGGTGGACCCGGGCAACGAATACGCCGCCATCTACCAGTGGGGCACCGTCGGCATCGGTTACAACCCGGACAAGGTGAAGGCCGCCCTGGGCACGGCCACCATCGACAGCTGGAAGCAGGTGTTCGATCCGGAGAACGCCAAGAAGCTGGCCAGTTGCGGCATCGTCGTGCTGGACAGCCCGGCCGATATCCTGCCGTCCGTCCTGAATTACCTGGGCCTGCCGCCCAGCAGTGAGAAGTCGGACGACGTGAAGAAGGCGGGGGAGCTGATGTCCAGCATCCGCCCCTACATCAAGACCTTCGTGCCCTCCGTCATTGATCCGCTGGCCAGCGGCGACGCCTGTGTCGCCATCGGCTATTCCGGCGACGTCCTGCAGGCGCAGGCCCGCTCCGGCGGCAAGGTCAAGATCGACTACGCCATTCCCAAGGAAGGCGCCCAGCTGTGGTTCGACACCCTGGCCATTCCGGCGGGGGCGCCGAACGTGGCCGAGGCCTACGCCTACATCAACTACATGCTGGACCCCAAGGTGATGGCCGGCATCAGCAACGCCGTCTCCTACGCCAATGCCGTGCCGGCCTCGCTGCCCTTGCTGAAGCCGGAAATCAAAGACAACCCGCGCATCTATCCGCCGAAGGAGGTGATGGACAAGCTGTTCACCATCAAGCAACTGGCGCAGCGCGCGGAGCAGGAACGCAACCGCACCTGGACCCGCATCAAGACCGGCCGCTAAACGGGTTTTTCCGGCACCGGGAGAGGAGGGGCGCCGCCTGCGGGCTGGCGCCCCTTTTCATGCCGGCGCCCCGGCCGGCGGCCCCCTCATTTAGGGGCAAATTTGCAGTTGCGAAAAAACGCGCGGCCCCGGGTCGCGGCCCCCATAGTTCCTGTGGACAGCGGGGGCGCACCCTGGCATTCAGCAAGTTCGGAACGCTTTTCCGGGCAAGCGGTTCCCAACCAGGAAGCGCCCATCGGACGTCCGCATCCGGCCCACTTCCAGCTTCGTGATCCGCCGCCTCATGTCCGACGCCCCCGACCCACGTCCCCGGCCGGCCGCTTCCGGTCCCGCCGCTTCTGGTCCCGTTGGCAAGCCCCCGGCCGCCAAAGGCCCCGCCATGAAGTTCGAGCCCTGGCACGATCCGGCGGCCAAGCCCTACATCCAGATCGAAAAGGTGACGAAGCGCTTCGGCGATTTCACCGCCGTGGACAATGTCAGCCTGTCGATCTACCGGGGGGAGTTCTTCTCGCTGCTGGGCGGGTCGGGGTCGGGCAAGACGACGCTGCTGCGCATGCTGGCCGGGTTCGAGCAGCCGACCGAGGGCCGCATCTTCATCGATGGCGTCGACATGGCGGGCATCCCGCCTTACGACCGCCCGGTCAACATGATGTTCCAGTCCTATGCCCTGTTCCCCCACATGACGGTGGAGAACAACGTGGCCTTCGGCCTGCGCCAGGACGGCGTGCCCAAAGATGAGATCCGCACCCGCGTGGCGGAGATGCTGGAACTGGTGAAGCTGACCCCCTTCGCCAAGCGCAAGCCGCACCAGCTGTCCGGCGGCCAGCGGCAGCGCGTGGCGCTCGCCCGCTCCCTGGTCAAGAAACCCAAGCTGCTGCTGCTGGACGAACCGCTGGGTGCCCTGGACAAGCGCCTGCGCGAACAGACGCAGTTCGAGCTGGTTAACATCCAGGAAAAGCTGGGCGTCACCTTCGTGGTCGTGACCCATGACCAGGAGGAGGCCATGACCATGTCCTCGCGCATCGCGGTCATGGACCACGGCCACATCGCCCAGGTCGGCACGCCCACCGAGATCTACGAATACCCCAACAGCCGCTTCACGGCGGAGTTCATCGGATCGGTGAACGTGTTCGAGGGCAACATCGTGGAGTCGGAGCCCGACCACTCCCTCATCCGCTCGGCGGAGGCCGGCTGCGACCTGTACGTCACCCATGCCGCCCACCTGGCGGCCGGCAGCCATTGCTGGGTCGCCATCCGGCCGGAGAAGGTCAGCATCACCAAGGACCGGCCGGCGGACGCCGACACGGGGCGCAACGTGACCCGCGGCGTGGTGCGCGAGATCGCCTATCTGGGCGACATCTCCATCTATCAGATCGACCTACCGTCCGGGAAACGCGTGCGGGCGACGGCGCCCAACGTCACCCGGCGGACCGAACTGCCCATCACCTGGGACGATGAGGTCTGGTTGTGCTGGCGTCCGTTCGCCGGCGTCGTCCTGACGGACTGAGGGAAGGGGAGCCGCCATGCCCGCGCAAGACCCGTCCCAGTCCTCCCCGGTTCCGGCCGGCACTTCCGCCGGCCTGCCCCCCGTGGCGCCGCGCACCCTCAAGGACCGCGTCCTGGGCGTCACCCGCCGCCTGGGCCTGACGGGCCGGGGCGGCGTCATCCTGGGCCCTTATGCCTGGCTGGTGCTGTTCTTCTTCATCCCCTTCCTGATCGTGCTCAAGATCAGCGTGGCGGAGCCGGCGGTGGGCATCCCGCCCTTCACCAAGCTGGTCGAATGGGTGGACGGCGGTCTGGACCTGCATATCCGTTTCAGCGGCTTCCAGGCGCTGTTCGATGACGACCTGTACCTGCTGGCCTACCTGAACTCGCTGAAGATCGCGTTCGTCTCCACGCTGTGCTGCCTGGTCATCGGCTATCCCATGGCCTATGCCATCGCCACCGCGCCGGAGAAGCGGCGCGGGCCGTTGCTGATGCTGATCATCCTGCCGTTCTGGACCAGCTTCCTCATCCGCGTGTACGCCTGGATGAGCATCCTCAAGGACGAGGGACTGCTGAACAACCTGCTGATGGGCCTGGGCATCATCCACGAGCCGCTGAAGATCCTGTACAGCGACCTCGCGGTTTACATCGGCATCACCTATTCCTACCTGCCCTTCATGATCCTGCCGCTGTACGCGACGCTGGAGAAGATGGACCTCACCCTGCTGGAGGCGGCGGCCGACCTGGGCGCCCGGCCGTGGAAGTCCTTCCTGACCATCACCCTGCCGCTGTCGCTGCCGGGCATCGTCGCCGGGTCGCTGCTGGTGTTCATCCCGGCGGTGGGTGAATTCGTCATCCCCTCGCTGCTGGGCGGGTCCGACACGCTGATGATCGGGCGGGAGCTGTGGAACCTGTTCTTCAACAGCCGTGACTGGCCGTCCGCCTCGGCGGTGGCCATCGCCCTGCTGGCCTTCCTGGTGGGCCCCATCATGATCTTCCAGCACTTCCAGGGCCGCGACCAGGACAAGGGGGCCGCGTGATGAAAAAGTCCCGTTTGCCGATGGTCCTGCTGGGCGTTGGGCTGGCCTTCCTGTACCTGCCCATCGTGCTGCTGGTGGTCTATTCCTTCAACGACAACCGCTCGCTCACCGTTTGGACGGGCTTTTCCCTGCGCTGGTATCATGAGCTGTTGGCCGACAGCCAGATGCTGGAGGCGGCGTGGCTGTCCTTGCGCATCGCTTTCGCCACCGCCTGCGGCGCCGTCGTGCTGGGCACCCTGGCGGGGCTGATGCTGGCGCGGTTCGGCGCGTTCCGCGGCCGGGCCCTGTTCGCCGGCATGATCTCCGCCCCCCTGGTCATGCCCGAGGTCATCATGGGCCTGGCCCTGCTGCTGCTGTTCGTCAGCGCGGAACAGCTGATCGGCTGGCCGGCGGGGCGCGGCGTGCTGACCATCGTCCTGGCCCACATCACCTTCACCATGTCCTTCGTGGCCGTGGTCATCCAGTCGCGCCTGGTCAGCATGGACGTCTCGCTGGAGGAGGCGGCGATGGATCTCGGCGCCCGCCCGGCCAAGGTGTTCTTCGTCATCACCCTGCCCATCATCGCGCCCGCCATCGTCTCCGGCTGGCTGCTGGCCTTCACCCTGTCGCTGGACGATCTGGTCATCACCAGCTTCGTCTCCGGCCCCGGCTCCACCACCTTGCCGATGATCGTGTTCTCGTCCATCCGCCTGGGGCTGAAGCCGGAAATCAACGCGCTGGCCACCATCGTGGTGGCGGTGGTGGCCACGGGCATCGCCCTGGCCGGCTTCCTGGAGGCCCGCCGCGCCCGCATCCGCGAGCGCGAGGAAAGCCAGGCGGGGCGGGTCTAGCCCCTAGAGCGGATCGCCCGAAGGTGGAATCCCCTTTGGGCGTGAAGCTGCTGGTGATCAGGCTCAGCGAGAGCCGTCTGCGTTCGATTTAACGCAGACGGCTTTAGCGCCGATTGCCAGCCCGCCATCCAGGCGGAATACTCTTCTTTCCTGACAGGCCGCCCCGCTCCGGGGCGGTGGCGGAGCGGAAGCCCATGACCTTCACCCCCGGTTCCCCCGCTGCGGCGGGTTTCGTCATGCCCGGCGAGTGGCATCCCCACGACCGTTGCTGGATGGCTTGGCCCAACCGGGCGGAGACCTTCCCCAACGGCCTGGATGCGGCGCGCCAGGCCTATGCCGCCGTGGCCAAGGCCATCGCGCAGTTCGAGCCGGTGACCATCGTGGCGCCCCCAGGGGAGGTGGCCGACGCCTCCATCCTGTGTTCCGGCGCGCCGGTCAGTGTCATCCCGGTGCCTCTGTCGGACAGCTGGCTGCGCGACAACGGCCCCAGCTTCGTCATCGACGGCAAGGGCGGCATCGGCGGCGTGGACTGGGACTTCAACGCCTGGGGCCGCAACTATGAGGATTTCCAGGCTGACACCCAGGTGGCGGCGGAAATCCTGAAGGGCTTGGGACTTCCCCGTTTCAAGGCGCCGCTGATCATGGAGGGCGGCTCCTTCCATGTGGATGGCGAGGGCACCCTGATCACCACCGAGGAATGCCTACTGAACCCCAACCGCAATCCCGGCCTGACGCGGGGCGAGATCGAGGGTCACCTGCGCGACTTCCTGGGCGTGCGCCAGATCATCTGGCTGGGCCGGGGCTATGAGCAGGATGAGACCGACGGCCATATCGATGAGATCGCCTGTTTCATCCGCCCCGGCTTGGTGCTGGCCATGACCACGGACGACCCGGACGATCCCAACTTCGATACCTTCCAGGACAATATCGAGCGGCTGTCCATGGCCACCGACGCCATGGGCCGTGAGCTGGACATCGTCACCCTGCGTACGCCGGCGCGCCAGGAACAGGATGGCGTGCGCCTAACCCTGTCCTACACCAACTTTTACCTGGCCAACGGCGGCGTGGTCCTGCCCGCCTTCGAGGACCCCATGGACGCGGAAGCCGCCAAGCTGTTCAGCCGCCTCTACCCCGATCGCCAGATCGTCCAGGTCCCGGCGCTGGACATCGTGCGCGGCGGCGGCGGCATCCACTGCATCACCCAGCAGCAGCCCAAGCCCTGAGTATCCGCAGCTTGGAGCAGGCATTGCTGCGAGTTGTTAAACGCCCCCCCAGCCGCTGTCCTGGCCGGGGGGCACACGCAACCCTGTTGGTGGTCAGGGTTGTGATCAGGATAGAAGCTGAACTGCGCTGATGGTCAGCAACGGCAGATCGTCTCCGTCCGGGGCGGCGCCGGCGGGAAGAATTGAGATGGTGATCTTCTCACCCGTCCATATTTTCTTGTTCTGCTGTTCGACCAGAATATCGAGAATGCTATAGGTGAAATCGGTGCTGCCGCCATGGCCGTCGTGATCATGGGCGCCGGTCTTCGGTGTGCCAACGATGCGGCTGCCGGCCTTGAACAGACTAATGGGGCCGACAAAGTAGGGGCCGACCACATCTGCCTGGTCCACTGAAGGAAGATTGATAAAGACATAGAGTGGCCCGTCCGGTCGGCGTTGCACTGTGACGCCCTTCAGGAGCAGGTTCGCCGGCAGCGCCTTACCCTTGGTGTCCGGAAGTTCGATGTAGGCGCCGGCGGCCGGCACAGCAACGTTGGCCGCTTCGCTAAGCAATACCTTGGTCTTGCCCCCTTCCACACTCTGCTCCTGCCGAGCAAGTCCAGGACCGGCGATGGGCGGTATTGGAGCCAGCTTGTCATAGGAATAGTATTTCTGGTAATCCAGCGCGCTCTGCGGGCCCACTGTAACCAACTTGCCATCGCCGCCGACAAAGCTGAACTGCTTCTGCAACCACTGTGCCTCATCGGGCCAGTTTTTTGTGCCCTTTCCCGGCGACGCGAAGTTGATCTTCTGTTGCCCGGCAGCCCCGTTCTGCCAGCTCGCCCACAAATGATCGATTTGACAATGATGGGCATAGAAGATGGGGTCTTGGGCGGCGGTCGGCACGTTGCCCATCAGCCCGCCCACGCCATCATGAACATTATCGTGAGGCTGGGTTTCCGTGCGCCCAGTATATCCGTAATCGTACCATTCGATCGCGGGCGGGAAGTGTAGCTGGCTGCCGGTGTCGGCCGGGTAATAACGCGGCGCGGTCAGGGAGGGGTTATAGTCCACCTGGGACCAGGCCATGTAGCCGCCCTCGTTCATCGGCTGGGTCTGTTGCTTAACCTTGGTTTCATTTGGATTGTGGAAACCCATGCCGCGGAGGCATTCGAACAGCGGGCTGTGCGAATGGCGAAATTCTTCCGGCAATTGCAGCGAGTTTCCATCGTTGCTTGCATAATCCCAGTAGGGGAGGGCAAAGCTGGAATCTTGCAGTACAGTCTGAATGATCTGCTCGAAATAATACATGTACCAACGATGCCAGGGCAGGAACCAGGGGCTGCCATGTGGGCACGTCGACCAGCAAGCCAGCGCTTGCTCCCGCCACTTTTTATGTTCCGGATTCTTGGGGTCGGAGCCGTAGAAGCTATTCACCCGGTCGATGAATTCTGGGGAACCGTTGGTCAGGCCGGGGGACTGGTCATCCAATCCGTTTATCGGGCAGGAATGGATATAGGCCTGGAAAGTCCAACTGGTGGGGGCTGGTGGGTAATTGTACTTCGGATCTTTCATGATCTTGACGGCGTGGGCATACTTCCGCAGCGCTTCTTTGCCTTCCTCCGAATAGACACTGTACCGCTTCAGCATCTGGCGAGGGTTTTCGGCAGCCCTGGAAGCGCCAAGGGTCGCAGTGCCCAGGGCAGCGGCGCCCAAGGCGGCGGCGCCGGTTTTCAAGACGAAGCGACGGCTGGTGGCGGGTAACAATGGATACGACATGGAGCAACTCCCGGATGAAAGACGTCCGGTGGTATGGTGCTTTAAATTGATCGGAAAGGCATCAGATCAAATCTGATTAGCAATATCTTGGAAAAAGCACCGATAAAGAGTAATCAACCTACGGTTATACGACCTTTAAGTGTTAATTCTTGTTAACCTTATCATGCCTGTCGTCCCCTGGGGCGCTATGTCGAAGGATCAGATCCTCCGCTCCCCCCCAGCGTCTGCTACGACTATTGGCGGTTGAGCGGCGCCGGTATCCACTGTATCCCCCAGCAGCCCCGCGCCCCTGATGATGGGGCGCGGTACCGTCCGGTCGGCTTGGGCGCCGCGGCTCAGTTGCTGCTGAGCTGGGCCTGGGCCAGGGCGCCGTTGAGGTTGGCGACGCAGCGGTCGAAGGCGGGGGAGCCTTCGGTCAGGCCGGCCTCGCTGCAGGCGGTCTGGCAGCGCTCCGCGTGCATCTTCTTGGTGGCGCTCAGGGTGTCTTTCAGGCTGGCGACGCAGGCGGCGTAGAGGCTGTCGTTGGGGCCGACGTGCAGGGCGTCCTGGCAGGCGCGGTCGATGGAGGGGTGGACGGTGACCGTTTGCACGGCGTCGGCGGCCAGGGCCGGCTGCGCGCCCAGGGTAAGCAGGGCGCACAGGGAGAGGAGGGCGGCGGATGATTTCAACATATCATGATCTCCTTGAAGGTCCGGTAAGGGGTTCATGCGCGGATATCGGCGGCGCACGCGGTCTGTGCACCCTTTGTATGGGTGGCGGCCTCGGCGGGATTGGACAGTCCTGCTGTTTCTTGAAAATTCACTGATGTTATTTCTGTGATTATTTGAATGGTCTTGCAGTATTTTCATATTCTTGTTGTCGCCAGGCCAGGCGGCGTCCTGACGGATGCCAGCCGCCTGTTTTTGCGTTTGGATTTGGCGGCGCCCCGGGCGCATGGTCCACAACGCCGCCGGCCCCTTTCAACCCACAAGGCCGATGGCCTTTGTTGAGGGAAGTGGCGCCATGATCGTCCGGGACCGGCCCGGCCTGCTGCGGCTGTTCTTCATCCTGCGCGGCTCCATCATCCTGCGCATCCTGCCGCAGGTGCTGGTGATCCTGGCGCTGTCCATGCTGGTGGTCTGGGTGCGGGGCAGCCATCCCGGCTGGGCGCCCGCCTTCAATGGCGCGCCCTTCGCCCTGCTGGGCATCGCGCTGTCGGTCTTCCTCGGCTTCCGCAACAACGCCTGCTATGACCGCTGGTGGGAGGCACGCAAGGATTGGGGGCAACTGCTCACCACCGTGCGCGACCTGGGCCGCCAGACCCTGATCCTGGAGAGGGACGGCCAAGGGGAGAGGGAGCCCCGGGCCGCGCGGCGCCAATTGCTGCGCCTGGCCATGGCCTTCGGCCATGCCTGCGTCTGCCATCTGCGGCCGGGCGGCGACCTGACCAAGCCCCGCCGCTTCCTGTCGGCCAGCCAGTTGGCGGGGTTCGAGGCGTCCCGCAATCGGCCGGATTATCTGCTGCGTCAGATGGGCCAGGTGCTGGCGGACCTGCTGGCGGGCGGGCACCTCAGCGACATCCAGTACGGAGTGCTGGATGGCACACTGGGCCGCCTGTCGGCCGTCCTGGCGGCGTGCGAGCGCATCCGCAACACGCCGGTGCCCTTCGCCTACACCCTGCTGTTGCACCGCACGGCCTACCTGTTCTGTTTCCTGCTGCCCTTCGGTTTCGCCGACGTGCTGCACTGGGGCACGCCGGTCATCACCGCCCTGGTGGCCTATACCTTCTTCGGCCTCGATGCCCTGGGGGATGAGTTGGAGGACCCGTTCGGGACCCAGGCCAACGCCCTGCCCATCGAGGCGCTGGCCGACACCATCGAGATCAACCTGCGCGAGGCGCTGGGGGAGACCGATCTGCCACCCCTGCCACAACCCAATCGGCATGTGCTGATGTGAGCATCGGCCCGCGCCCCGTCTTGGCGCGGGCCGATGGTGGCTTGGGCTCACCACCGTCAGTTGGGGGCCAGCCGGGCTTGGTCCAAGGCGCCCTCCAGCGAGGCGACGCACCGCGCGAAGTCGGCGCTGCCCGGTGCCGTTCCGACCTCGGCGCAGGCGCGGCCCGCGGGCATCGGGGACAGGTCGTGGAACGGCGCGGCGGTCGCGGCCTGGGTCAGGGTGGTGACGCAGGCGGCGTAATCGGTGTCATTGACCGTCAGGCCCAGGGTCTGCTGGCAGGCGTGCCGGACGGCGGTGCCGGCCAGGGTGGCCGCGATGGCCGGCGGTGCCGCGAAAGCCGACGGGGCCAGGGACAGGGTGCCTATCACGAGGGTGGCGGCGACTTTGCGCAACAGGGACAGATTCCGGATGATCATGGTCTGAGCTCCTTTATTTCGGCATTGGGGGAAGAATTTCTCGTCCCCGACTGGGGATGCCGATAAGACGCCAGCCATTGGGATTTATTCCCGTCATCTGATCTTTTTTTGGGGGCTTTGTGAAAGTTGTGGAAAGGGGGCCGCCTCAGTCCTGCGTGGGGCCGTCGACGTGGGCGCGAATATTATACGCCTGCACCGTCCACCCGCCCTCATTCATGCGCAGCGCTTCCACACGCCGGTTGTCGGGCAGGGTGTCGAAGCCGCTTTCCGTGATGGTCAGCAGGGTGCCGCCGTTCCGCTCCTCCAGCGTGAATTCCACCAGGGTCGGCGTCTCGCCGGAATAATCCTTTTCCGGATCCACGGCGTAGGGATGCCAGGTGAAGGAGAACAGGCGCGGTTCTTCCATCCGGACGACGGTGGCCCGCCACCGTACATGCTCATAGCCCGGACGGGTGATGAGGCCCGTGGCCTCCTGGCCGGGTACGAAGGGGCCGTCCAGCTTCACCCGGAACCAGGCGCCGAATTCCTCAGGATCGGTCAGCGCCCGCCAGACGCGGTCCACCGGCGCCTTCAGTTCGATGTGCTTGCGGATGTGATCGGTCATTTGGGGGGCGACCTCCTGGCCCAGCCCCTATAAGACTTGAGGCGGTGTTTGGTTCGCCGCCATGCCCGCGAAATCTCAAATCTTGGCGCGCAACTGCCGTCGGGCTTCGTCCGCCAGGGGGTGCAGCGCTTGCGGCGGAGCGTCGGCCACCAGGCTGTAACCCAGGCCGCTGTTGGCCCAGGTCACGCCGCCCACGGCGTCCTTCCGGTGCTCGGTCATGGGGGCGTCGCCGTCCAGCTTCATGGGACGGACCAGCATGGCGATGCGGTTGCCGGCGCTGTCGTCGTAAAAGAACATGGCGCCGGGCCCGTGCGGCGTGGCGACCAGCCGCCCGCCCATGAAGCGGTAGCCGGCGGCCGACAGGTCGGGCACGGCCACCTTGCGGTCCAGGCGCTGCGACACCCAGCGCAGCAACTGCTCCTGCTCGCTGGCGGTCATCTCCACCGGCCGCGCCGTGTCGGCGGCATAGACGCGATAATTGTCCATCGCCTCCTGCGTCAGCATGGCCACCGGGGTCATGGGCGCCTTGCCGGCGGTCATGCCGTGCATGGACCAGCCGCCAACCCCACCCACCAGCACCAGGGCGAGGGCGGCGGCCATGCTGCGCCAGGGGCCCGCCCCGGCAGCGGGAAGCCAGGACCGCGCCCGTTCATGCCGCCGCGCCTCGATGAGGTGGGCGAGGTTCAGCCGGTCCGGCACCGGTTCCTCCGCGATGGGCGCCAAGGCGGCGCGCAGGGCGGCGCGCTGGCCCGCGTACGCGGCCACCCGGTGGGCGGCCTCGGCGTGGGTGGACAGGTACGCCTCCACCTCCGCCTGCCGCCGCGCGTCCAGGGCGCCGTCGACGTAGGCGTGCAGATCCTCCTCGGTGATGGGGCGGCCGGCGGTCATTTCACTCTCCTGAAAAATCCAGCGCCCAACCGGGGGGCGCCAAATGGGGGGCGATGAATGGTGGCGCCGCTTTTCGTCGTCTCGGGGGTGGGCGTCCCCTCCATCTTCTGCGACAGCTTCTCCCGGGCGCGGGCCAGGCGGGACATGACGGTGCCGATGGGAATGTCCAGCACCCGCGCCGCCTCGGCATAAGTCAGATCCTCGACCGACACCAGCAACAGCACGCTGCGCTGCTCTTCCGGCAAGGTGTGGAGCGCCCGCATCACGTCGGCATGGTGCAGGGCGTCCTCCTGCGTCGCGGGACTAGCGATCATGGCCTCGTCGATCCCGTCCTCCAGCGTGACGTGGCTGCCCCGCCGGCGGTTCTGGCGCATATGGCTGACGGCCAGATTGTGCAGGATGCTGAACAGCCAGGTGCGGGCGTCGCCGTCCGCCCGGCGCTGGTGCCAGCGGCTCACGGCCCGTTCCAGGCAGTCCTGCACCAGGTCGTCCGCCGTGGCGTGGTTCTTCACCAGCGCCCGTGCATACCGGCGCAACGCCGGTATCAGCGGCTCGACCAGCAGCATCATGTCCTTCATGGCCATCGCCCTCGGAGTCCAGGTTCCCGCTGTCAGCGCCGGGTGCGCCAGGCCGCCATGCTCTGGAACACGCCGTCCTTGAACAGCAGGCCATGCATCAAGGCGGCGGACAAGTGGGCGATCACCGTGAGGAACAAGGTGTACGCCAGATAGGTGTGCAGGTGGCGCAAGGTGGCGTACAGCGCCCGGTCAGGCGACAGCAGCGGCGGCAGGTGCAGCGTTCCCCAGACGGTGATGGGATACCCGCCGGCCGACAGCATGGACCAACCCACCAGCGGCAGGGCGATCATCAGGGCGTACAGCAGCAGGTGCGACAGATGGGCGATGGCCTTCTGCGGGCCGGGCATGTCCGCTGGCAGCGGCGGGGGCCGGTGGGTGGCGCGCACGGCCAGGCGGACCAGCACCAGCACCAGCAGCGTGGCGCCCACGGATTTGTGCAGCGGCACCAGCCAGTTGTGGCTGGTCCCCACGGTGGCGACCATGGCCACGCCGATGAACAGCATGGCGACGATCAGGGCGGCCATGATCCAGTGCAGCAGGCGGGCGGGCCCGCTGAAGGTGGTCGACGTCATTGCGCGGACTCCTTGGGGGCGGACTGGCCGGGGGTGGGGGCGGGAAAAGCCGTGTCGTTGGCCAGGGCGCTGGGGGCCGCCGGCTCACCCGTGCGGCGGGTGTAGCCCACGGCATAGACGGAAGAGCGCGCGGCCAGCAGCGGGTCGTCGGAGGGTGCCACCCCAGCCGGCAGGATGGTGGGGTCGAAGTTCACGTCGCGGCAGGGGCCGTCATCCTCCGTCACCGCACGGTCGATGGTCAGGGTGCCGACCTCCACCCGCTGACGGTCGTCCGGCCAGGCCTTGGTGGCGTCATCGGTGGGGTCGCCGGGGTTGGGCAGGAGGATGGACAGGTGCCAGACCAGCGGCCCGTGCGCCAGCCGCCCCGCCACCTCGTCGAACAGGAAGTCGCGCGGCAGGCTGGCCAGCGTCGTCTTGTCCAGCTCCCCGAACGGCGCCTCGGGCGTGAAAATCCAGCGCACCGGCCGGGTTTGGCCTTGGCCGTTGGTGAAGCGGAAGGCGTTGACGCTGTTGTAGCTGGCGTTGGCGAAGCTGTTGGGCAGGGGCGCTTTGGCCATGTAGTCGGCGAAGGCCTTGGTTTCCGGATGCTTGGCCATATAGGACTGCACCTTTGCGGGATCGGGCTTGCCGGTGGCGGGGTCGGGCGTGGTCGCCAACTGGAAATCCAGGAAGGACTGGGGGGTGGCGACGGGGAAGACCGGCACATGGTTCAGCGCCATACGCCATTGCTCCCCGCCCGGCAGGTCGAACTTCAGCGCCAGGCTGTGGAAGGTGACCCGGCCGTCCCCCGCGTTGGGCACGC
This sequence comes from Nitrospirillum goiasense, assembly GCF_034427435.1. Classification (NCBI taxonomy): domain Bacteria; kingdom Pseudomonadati; phylum Pseudomonadota; class Alphaproteobacteria; order Rhodospirillales; family Azospirillaceae; genus Nitrospirillum; species Nitrospirillum goiasense. The sequence goes on from NZ_JAXQNP010000002.1 coordinate 1,905,274, forward strand.
CGCCGGCCAGGGAGAAGCGGCCGATGACCGGCGTGGTCGCCTGGCGGAACAGGCTGGCCTTGCTCAAGGCCAGCCCCTGGCCGTTGCCGTCGAAATGGCCCACCACGCACAGGCCCTTGGCATGGGCGCGGCGAAAGCCCTCATGCCGGCCGTCATGCGCCTCCAGGGCGTTGACGATCTGCGCCGGGTGCAACTGGCCGGGCGTCAGCCAGCCGCCGGCATAGGCGAAGGCGGCGGTGGCGCCGCCGGCCACGGCGCCGATGGCCAGCAGCGGCAGCAACCCGCCGCGGCGGAGGATGTCCTTGATCGTGTATGAGGCTGGCATGGGCCGGCGTCCCTCTGATCCATTGGGGGCCCGGTGGTGGACCCTTCCCGAGGTGGACGCCGGCGCCGCCGGATTATTCCGGCGGCCGGACAATTTTTTTCAGACGTATGGTTTCAGGCCGCTTTCACCGCGTCGAGGAAGCGGCTGACCACGGCGCGCAGCGTGTCGGCCTCCTTGCCCAGCAGGTCGGAGGAGGCGATGACGCTGCCGGTCGCGGCACCGGTGCCATCCGCCGCCTCGCGCACGCCCACGATGTTGGCGGAGACGGCGCGGGTGCCGATGGACGCCTCCTGCACGTTGCGGGCGATTTCCCGTGTCGCGGCCCCTTGCTCCTCCACCGCCGATGACACGCCGGTGGTGATCTCGTTCATGCGGGCGATGGTGGCGGCGATGCCCTCGATGGCGGCCACGGCCTGGGCCGTTTCCCCCTGGATCGCATCCACCTGCGACTGGATCTCCTCGGTCGCCTTGCCCGTCTGCCCGGCCAGCGCCTTGACCTCGCCCGCCACCACCGCGAAGCCCTTGCCCGCGTCACCGGCGCGGGCGGCCTCGATGGTGGCGTTGAGCGCCAGCAGGTTGGTCTGGCTGGCGATGGCCTGGATGAGGTCCAGCACCTGCCCGATACGCTGCGCGGCGGTGGCCAACCCGTCGATGGAGCGCTTGGTGACGGAGGCCTCGTGGACCGCCGTATTGGCGGTATTGGCGGCATCGCTCATTTGCCGGGAGATCTCGGTGATGGACTGGCTCAACTGCTCGGCCGCCGCGGCCACCGTCTGCACATTGGCGGAGGTTTCCTCGGCGGCACCGGCCACGTTGTTGGACAAGGCCATGGTGTCGTCGGCGGAGACGGTGAGGGTGTCGGCGGCCTGGCGCAGGGACTGTTCGGCGCCGGAGAAGCCCCGCACCACCTTGTCGATGGACTCCGCGAACTCCCGCGTGGCCGCTTCCAGGCGCTGGCGCCGGGCCTCCTTGGCCCTTTCTTCGGCCAGTTGCTGGGCGGCCAGCGTGTCGGCGGCCATGGCGTTGGTGCGCAGGATGGCGACCGCGCCGGCGATCTCGCCCACCTCGTCGGCGCGGTCGCAGAACGGAACCTCCACGGCGTAATCCTTGGTGGCAAGCCGGGCGATGACTTGGCGCAGGGTATCCAGGGGGCGCAGCAACTGCCGCGCCACCACCCACAAGGTGACCAGTACGACGAGGACGCACACGCCGGCCAGGCCCAGGCTGACCATCAGGTTCAGCCAAGCCGCCCGCCCGAACGCCTGGATGTGGCTCCGCGCCAGCTCCTCGACGGCATGCCGGGCCGTGACGGCCTTGCCGATGGCCTCCGTCGCCGAGGCGAACCAGCTTTTGCTGTCGACGGGGTATGCGGTTCCTTGGTTGGATGCCGCGACGATGCGGCCGATCGTGTCGTTGATGCCCTTGAGCGCGTCTTCGGTGGCGGCGGTCGCCGCCACGAAGTCCGCGCCGTGCCGTGCCGCCCGTCCGCTGACGGAGGCGGCACTTTGCGCCGCGGCGCCTTCCGCGCGGCCCAGGCTTTCCATCTGCGAGGGGGACAAGGGCTTGCCGGCCGCCAGCACCCCCGCCAGCAGGCCCCGTTCGCGCCCGATCTGCTCGCTGAGCTGTGCCAGATCGGCAGCCAGCGCCAAGGTGTCGACCAGGCGGGTGTCGGCCGAGGCGGGCAGGGCGTCGCCGATGCGGTCCTTGAACGCCAGCATGGCATCGACGGCCCGGGTGGCCGCCCCGAACCAAGCGGCCGCGTCGCGGGGACCGGCCTGATCCACCGCTTGCCAGGCCGACTGACGCGCCATGTCCAGCGCCTGCCAGGCGGTGCGGGCCGCACCGGCGTCCAGTCCCGCAGCCTCCGCCTGGGCCAGGGCGGATTGCCCCTCCCGCACGGCGGCGTCGCGGGCGTCGGCGGCTGCCTTGCGTGCCCCCGGGTCCACGGTGGCCGATGACAGCAGGACATTGGTCAGCCCGCGTTCCACCGCCATCCGCGTGGCCGCCTCCAGCACCGCCGATGCCGCCCCCTCCGCCACCGAAACACGACGGGCCGCCGCCAGGTTGTCAATCGCCTGAACGGCGCGCTGCACGGCAAGTAAACACGTTAACAATGCCAGTAAACCAACCATGCCAAGCAATTTCTGACGAATGGTCATGCCCATATCTCGCTTCTGGAAAGGGGGTTTACTGGATTGATGAGTTTCCTGTGCATGTATAATGAAAGGGGCGGAATGGGTAAAAGAAGAGTTAACGCTTTCGGTGGTCCGCCCATGATCAGGGCGCGCCGCGCCAAGTTTGATCTGGCGCAAGCGTGGGCAGCGGAATTTGGCTAAAGGGGCCCCGTCTTCGCAAATGGGGCCACAATCAAAGGGTGGGCGAGGAGGGGTAAGAGGACGCGCCGCGTGTCAATGGGCGTAGCCGGCGCACGCCTGCTCCCCGTCGTCGCCAGTCTGGGGCTGGCCCCGGTCGGTCGCGGCGGCGATGGCGGTCAGGGTCAGCGCGCAAACGGCCAGGCCCGCCCCCAGCCAGGGCAGGTGCACATAGCTCACGCCATGGTCGATGGCGATGCCGCCGAACCACGCGCCCAGGGCGTTGCCCATGTTGAACGCCCCCTGGTTCAGGGTGGAGGCCAGGTTGGGCGCCCCGCGCGCCTGGTCCACCACCCGCATCTGCAGTGGCGACCCGACGCAGAAGGCGGCGATGCCCCACAGCACCAGGGTCGGGACCGCGCCGACGGGCGTGGCGCTGGTCCACACCAGGGCCACCAGGATCAGGGCGATGATGCCGAAGGTCGTCATCACCATGGGCATCATCTTCCAGTCGGCCAGGCGGCCCCCCAGAAGGTTGCCCACCGTCAGCCCCACGCCGAACAGCAACAGGACGTAGGTCACCTGGTCGGGCGAGAAACCCGTGACATGCTCCAGCAGCGGGGTGATGTAGGTCAGCACGCTGAACAGGCTGGCGGAGGAGATGACGCTGATCATCATGGCCATGGCCACCTGGGGGCGGCCCAGCACGCGGAACTCGCCCAGCAGGCTGCCCCCGCTGCTTCCTGGCAGACCGCGGGGAAGCCACAGGGCCAAGGCCGAGGCGGCGATGATGCCGATGGCCACCACCGCCCAGAAGGTGGCGCGCCAGCCCAACTCATGCCCCAGGGCCGTGCCCAGCGGCACGCCCAGCACGTTGGCCAGCGTCAGGCCGGAAAACATCAGCGAAATGGCCTGGCCGCGCTTGTGCCGTGGCACCAGGCCGGCGGCCACCACGGCGCCGATGCCGAAGAAGGTGCCGTGCGACAGGGCGGTGACGATGCGGGCCGCCATCAGCAGGCCATAGCTGGGGGCCAGTGCGCAGAACAGGTTGCCCAGGATGAAGATGCCCATGAGGCCGATCAGCGCGCTCTTGCGCGGCAGGCGGGCCGTCACCACCGCCAGCACGGGCGCGCCCACCACCACGCTGAGGGCATAGGCGGTGACCAGCATGCCGGCCTGGGGGATGCTGACGCTCAAATCCTGCGCCAGGTCCGGCAACATGCCCATGATCACGAACTCGGTCGTGCCGATGCCGAAGGAGGCGATGGCGAGGGCGAGCAGGGGCAAGGGCACGGGGAGGTACTCCAGGAAAACAACAGCGGCTGAACGATGCGCCCCTAGCATCGCCGAAAATGGGTAAGCGTTGTCATGCTGCATTGCAGCGTGAGCCATGCGGCCGATGCCGGCCCCGAAATGATGCCCCTGAAATGAGGAAATGGCGCGCAGGCTGGGCCCGCGCGCCATGCGTCAATGACGGCTGGTATCAGTAGGTGTAGGTCGCGTTGAACATGTAGCTGCGGCCCGGTTCCACGATTTCCGGGATGGCGTCGGCGGTGCGCCCGATGGTGCGATAGTAGCTGTAGTCGTCCAGCAGGTTCTGCACGGCGAAGCCCACCTGCAGGCCATTGGCGAAGGTGTAGCCGGTCGACAAGTCCAGCCGCTGCGTGGCGCGCAGCCATTCGTTCAGGGCGTTGCCGCCGAAAGTACCGAAGCGATAGCGGACCAGGCTGTCGCCGCTGTAGCGGTAGGACAGGGTGGTGTCGAAGCCCCCCCGGTCGTAGGACAGCGAGGCGTTGAACAGCACGTTGGGCGTGCCCTGCATGGGCGAGGTGTCCTCGATGCCGCTGCTGTTCAGGTGAACGGCGGCCTGCTGAAGCGTCAGGTTGCCCCCCAGGCTGAAGCCGTCCAGGGCGCCGGGGGCCAGGGTGCGCAGTTCCTGGTTCGCCGTCAGCTCGATGCCATAGACATGGCCGCTGCCGCCGTTCACCGGCTGGGAGATGCTGGACACCCCCGTCTGCGCCACGGCCGATGCGTGGTAGTCGGTGCCGCGGTCATAGAGGTAATGCGACAGCGCCTTGTAGAAGGCGCCGGCCATCAGGTGGGTGCCGGTATCCAGGACCCATTCGCCCGACAGGTCGTAATTGACCGATTCCGTCGGCTTCAGGTTGGGGTTGCCCTGGGTGATGCTGATGCTGCCATCGGAATTGAGCGAGGTCTGCGACCCGCCGCCCAACTGGTACAGGGCGGGCCGCATGTAGCTGGTCCAGATGGCGGCGCGATAGACGCCGCCATCGTCCGGGCGGTAGTTGACGTGCAGGCTGGGCAGCGCCTCGTTGTACACGGTGCTGTTGGACTGCCAGGACGACACCTGGCCATCACCCGACGCCGTGTTCCAATAGGTATTGTTGATGCGCGTGTGTTCGAAGCGCAGGCCGGGGATGACCTCCCACCCGTCACGCTTGATGCCGGCCATGATGTAGGCGGCGTAGACCGCCTCGCCCCCCCGCAGGGTGTTGCCGTTGTAGTCGTCGGCCGACAGCGTCCGCTGGTAGGCCAGCTTCTTCAGCGCGGCGGACAGCCCGTCGCCATCGCCCAGGGGCACGGTGTAATCGTAGATGCCGGGGATGATGGAGGAGAGCTGGCCGTCCTGGATGTAGGGATTGCTGGCCAGGCTGGAGCCGGCCGGGTAGGGCTGCAGGTCGCTGTAATCGCGGGAATAGGCGAAGCGATGGCTGTCCACCATCTTGGCGCCGGCCTTGATGTAGTCCAGCAGCCCGTCGCCCATCTGGTAGGTGGCGTCCAGGTGGGCCCCCAGCTTGCGCTGTTCGCTGTAGGACTCGGTGAATTCCCCACTGCCGTCGATGGCCGTGTAGTTGGCGGTGTTGTTGAAATAGGCCCGCTGGGCGGCCGTCAGCACGGGGATGGGATATCCCGCGCTGTTGTAAGTCAGCAGGAAGGGGCTGCCCAGGCCGCCCGTCTGATAGGCGAATTCGGCGTGGTCCGGCGCGGAATTCTGCCCCCAGCTGTAGAACACGTCGTAGTCCAGCGTCAGATGGTCCAGGCGGGTGGTGCCGCCCAGCTGGCTGGTCATCAGTTCCGATACTTCCGGCGCCGTTTCGAACCAGTAATGTTCGTCGGCGTCGCTTTCGGCGTTTATATACAGCCCGTTGGACAGCTGCGTGGCCGCCGAGTAGCCGTCGGCCTGCAGGCCCTTCTGATAGACCTCCTGGCGGATGTCGGATTTGGCGTAGGTGGTGCGCAGGTGCAGGCTGGTGGCGTCGCCCTGCCAATCCAGCGAGAGGTTGCCGCCATAGCGTTCCTGGGTGCCCCGCGTGAACTGGGCGTTCAGGCTGGTCAGCAGCAGGTTGTTGGCCTTGTCCACGCCGGGCGCGCTGGCGCCCTGTTCCGAGGTGGTCTGCAGGAATTCCCACTGGCCGACCTGGTAGTCCTGCATGCTGCTGACGAAGTTGCGCTTGCCGTAGTAGGCGGTGACATAGGCGCCGAAGCGCTTGTCGGGACCGAAGCGGTCCGCCACCTCCACCTGGCCGATGCCACCGCCGGCGTCCAGGCCGTAATCCAGCGCCCGGCCGCTCAAGGTGCCTTGGGCGTAGACCTGCAGCAGTGGCGCGTCGAAATCGAAGGCGGAGTGGGTGCGGAAGTCGAAGGTGCCGCCCACCGCGTCACCGTCCATGTCGGGGGTGGAGGTCTTGGACACCACCACCTTGTCCATGCCGAAGGGCGGCAGCAGGCTCAGTTCCACCTGCCGGCCATAGGGCATGCCCTCGGCCACGTTGGCGCCGTTGATCAGGTTGACGTTGTATTCCGGGTCCATGCCCCGCAGGGACACGAACTCACCCTGGCCGCGCCCGGCCGCGTCGACGCCGTTGTGGTTGCCCTGGCTGGGGGAGCCGGAGGTGGCGTTGGTGGCGACCGCGACACCGGGCAGGCGGGCCAGCGCCTCGGCCACGTTGGTGTCGGGGTTGCGCTTCATGGCCTCCGCGGTCAGGACGCTGACGGTGCCGGTGGCGGCCATCTGGTCCACGATGGAGCGGTCACGCTCCTTCTGGCCGGTGACGACCACTTCGCCGACGCCGCTCGCCGCCACGCCGGCCAGCACGACGTCGCTGCGCGCGTCGCCTTGGGCCGGGATTTCGACCGGCTGGCGCACCGGCGCGCCATCCCCCACCCGAACCGACAGGTCGTACGTGCCCGCGGGCAGGTCGGGAAAGGCGTAGCGCCCGTCCCGGCCGCTGACCACGGTGTGGCCGCCCAGGGATAGGACCGCACCGCCGACAGCCGCGCCACTGGCCCGGTCAGTGACTTGGCCGGACACCACACCCGCCTGCGCCTGGTTTTGGGCGGACAACGCCGCCAGCATCAGGACGGGCAACAAAACGGCGCTTCCGCTCAAGGCGGAGCACGCCAGCAAAAGGCTCTTAGCCTTCTTGTGCATCGCGAGGATCCCAATTGCCATGATTTGTGTCGCGCCGACCGCTTCGGCGGGCGCGGGTGGCCTCTGTCGGGCCGAATATTAATGAAAATTAAATTATCTTATGTGAATGACGGGCCGATGACGGTGTCATGAAGGAATGACAACATCCTAAGTCATTGCAATATTGTGTGTATTGGGCGCGCCCTAGAGGGCCCCGGCAGCCTCGTCGGTGGAAAGGGGGACCACCGGCAGGCGAGGGCGCGCGGGCACAGGGGTATCAAACAGCCGGCCGCTCACCAGGGTGGCCATGTCCCACCGCTTTCTCCCTTGGCGGGCTGTTGGGTGGGGATGGACAGGGGACCATCATAGCGGGCCCGGTCATGGGGTGGTTTTTCAGTGCGGGAGAACGGCCATGAAAAAAGCCGCCGACGCCGGTGAGGGCGAGGGCGGCTTTGATCGTCGTCTCAAGGCATGGCGATCTTACTTCAGATCGTCGGCCTTGCTGATGATGTGGGTGACGATGCCGTAGTCCTTGGCCTCTTCCGCCGACATCCAGAAATTACGGTCGGTATCCTGCTCGATCTTTTCCAGCGGCTGACCGGTTTCGCGGGCGATGATGGTGTTCAGACGCTTGCGCATCTTCACGATCTCACGCGCCTCGATGGCGATGTCGGTGGCCTGGCCGCCGGTCCCGCCCATGGGCTGATGGATCAGGAAACGGGTGTTGGGCAGGCAGTAACGGTTTTCCTTGGCCGCCCCGAGGAAGATGTGGGCGCCGGCGCTGGCCACCCAGCCGGTGCCCAGGACCAGGACGCGCGGGCGGATGAACTGCAGCACGTCGTGGATGCTGTCGCCGCTTTCGACATGGCCGCCCTGGGAGTTGATCACCAGGCGGATGGGGTCGTCGCTCTCGGCCGCCATGGCGAACAGCTGGGCGACCGTGCTTTCCGCGATCTTCTGGTTGATCTCACCGAAAAGCAGGATGGTGCGGCTCTTGAACAGGCTCTGCGCCACGGGTGAGAAGGGCGCGCCCTTGCCCTTTTCCTCCTTGCCGCCTTCCGGCGCGGTCTCGGGGCTATCGGGTTCTTCGTCGTCGAAGCGGATCGGCAGGGTCACCAGGATCTCCTTGGGAACGAACAAGACGGGGGCCAAACCGGCGGCCCAACCGCCCACCCTTATCAGGTAGCGGGATTCGGCGCCCCGTTCAACCCGTGCGTCGCACGGGAAACCCCGCCATGATCGGTTACCCCGCCCGGTGAGGCAAGCCCAGTCTGGCAAAAGGGGGGCGTCCACCACTGGCGCCCGGGCCCGTCCCTCGGGTAAAGGTTAAGGCCGGTATCTTTCCGGTATTTCAATGACGCGAGGTCGCGCGATGGGGCAGGGCCCGGCACCCTCTCTGGAAACGCCATTCCTGGAATTGCGGGGCATCAGCAAGCGCTATCCCAACGGGACGCTGGCGCTGACCGACATCTCGATGACCGTGGGCGAAGGGGAGTTCCTGGCCATCGTCGGCGCCAGCGGCTGCGGCAAGAGCACCATCCTGCGCCATGTCGCCGGCCTGGTGACCCCCTCGGCCGGCGACATCCGATGGTCGCGGGCGCCGGCCGCCGGCGGGATCGGCATGGTGTTCCAGGAGCCGACGCTGATGCCCTGGGCCCGCATCCAGGACAATGTCCGCCTGCCGCTGGACCTGGCCAAGGTGCCGCGCGCCGCGGCCGACGCCCGCGTCACCGCCCTGCTGGCCCAGGTGGGCCTGGCCGATTTCGCCCAGGCCTATCCGCGTGAGCTGTCGGGCGGCATGAAGATGCGCGCCTCCATCGCCCGCGCGCTCGTCACCCGTCCGCGCCTGCTGCTGATGGATGAGCCGTTCGCCGCGCTCGATGAGATCACGCGTCAGAAGCTGAACGACGACCTGCTGGCCCTGTGGGGGGAGCAGCGCTTCACCGTTCTGTTCGTCACCCACAGCGTCTATGAGGGGGTGTATCTGGCCAGCCGCGCCATCGTCATGGCCCCGCGGCCGGGCCGCATCCATGCCGACATCCCGCTGGACCTGCCCTATCCCCGGGATGAGGCTTTGCGCACCGACGCCCGCTACGCCGCCGCCTGCCGCCAAGTTTCCCTGGCCTTGGCCGATGCCATGCGTTCGCCGAGCCATCCATCGGGGGAGACTGCGGCATGAGCGCGCTGCGTCGCCTGGCGCCCATGATTCTAGGCGTCATCGTCCTGGCCGCGTGGGAGGGGGGCGTGCGCCTGCTGGCCATTCCCGCCTTCGTCCTGCCGCCGCCCAGCGCCGTGGTGGCGGCGTTGCTGGCCGATCCTGACACGCTGGGCCTGTCGCTGTGGTTCACGCTCACCGTGACCTTGCAAGCCTTCGCCCTGGCGGTGGCGGGCGGGGTGGCGCTGGCCATCCTGTTCACCCGGTCGCCGCTGCTCGCCTCCGCCCTGTATCCCTATGCCGTCATCCTGCAGGTGACGCCGGTGATGGCCATCGCCCCGCTGCTGCTGGTCTGGGTGGGGTATGAGCGGGTGGATTTGGCGCAGCTCATCCTGGCTTGGATCGTCGCCTTCTTCCCTATCCTGGGCAACACCACCCTGGGCCTGCGCTCCGCCGACGCGGGCCTGCGCGACCTGTTCCGCCTCTATGGCGCCAGCAAGTGGCAGGTGCTGTGGCGGCTGGAGCTGCCGTCGGCCTTGCCCTACCTGTTGGCGGGCATGAAGATCTCGGGCGGCCTGGCGCTCATCGGCGCGGTGGTGGCGGAGTTCGTGGCGGGGTCGGGCACGGGCAGCGGCCTGGCCTGGCGCATCGTGGACGCCAGCAACCGCCTGAACACCCCGCGTATGTTCGCCGCCCTGGCGCTGCTGTCCCTGCTGGGCATCGCCCTTTTCGCCGTACTGTCCCTGGTGCAGCGCCTGGCGCTTCGGCGCTGGCACGACAGCGAGGCGGGGCATCCTTGAGACGCCCCAAGGGCATGAGGAGCCTCATGCCCTTGGTGAACCCCGACCGGGGGCGCCGAAGTTTTAGGAACCCGCTGAATTACTTGTCGTAATTCAGCAAAGACAAAACCGGCACATCCAGCTTCTTGCGGCCTTCCAGGAAGTCCAACTCGATCAGGAAGGCGGCGGCGCGCACGTCGGCGCCGACGTCGCGCAGCAGTTTGATGGCGGCGTTCATGGTGCCGCCGGTGGCCAGCAGGTCGTCCACCACCACCACGCGCTGGCCGGGCTTCACCAGGTCGGCCTGGATTTCCACGGTGTCGCTGCCGTATTCCAGGTCATAGGAATGGCGCACCACGTCGCCTGGCAGCTTGCCCTTCTTGCGTACCATGGCGAAGCCCAGGCCCAGTTTCAGCGCCAGGGGGGCGGCCATCAGGAAGCCCCGGGACTCGATGCCCACGATGAAATCGACGCCGGTGTCCTGGATCAGGCGGGCCATGCGGCCCATGGCGACGGCCCAGGCGTCGGCGTGCGCCAGCAGCGGCGAGATGTCGTAGAACAGGATGCCGGGCTTGGGATAGTCCGGGACGCCGCGGATGTGGCTTTTGAGATCCATGGGGAAAGGCCTCGGGGGAAACGGAGACGCCCCGGTCCCGGGGCGCGAAATCATAGGGGAGGCTGGTCTGGCATGCCAGCGCCAAGCCGTGCCGCCGCCGTCCGGATGATCCGGATGGCCACCTCGCGGCCGCTGCTGTTGACCCGCGACGGGCCTTTCTGTCAAGTGAAGGACGAGCAAGGCCGCCCGGCGCCCCCGACAGGATGGGGGCGGGGGCCGCCGGAAAGCCACCCCGCGGGGGCGGCAAGGGGTAAGATGGCGGCGGCAGGCATCGGCGTAATCAGGACGGCATGGGACGGCGACCACTGGCTGCTCGCGGCCCAGGGCCGCTGGGACCTGGCGGCGGCGGAACAGCTGGACACGGCGCTGACCCGCCTGAAGCCGGAACGCAAGCCGGGCCAGGTCCTACTGGACCTGTCGGGCTTGTCGGGCATGGACACCGCCGGCGCCCTGGTGCTGGACCGCCTGATCGAGCGCCTGCGGGCGGAGGGCGAGACGGTGGCCGTGGTGGGGGCCACCTCCGCCCAGTGCACCCTGCTGCGTGACGTTCGCCGCGCCGTGGTGCGCCACCCCGATGTCAGCACGCCCTTCCATCCCTTCCATGATTTGCTGGAGCGGGTGGGTAAGGGCGCCTTCAGCCTGGCGCAGGACGCGTATCAGCTGTTGAGCTTCTTCGGGCTGGTTTTCCTCACCATCGCCCGGGTGGCGCGCGATCCGCGCCGCTTCCGCTGGACGGCCTTCTTTTTCCACCTGGAACAGGTGGGCCTGAACGCCCTGCCCATCATCGGCCTGCTGACTTTCCTGATCGGCGTGGTGCTGGCCTACCAAAGCGCCGATCAGCTGCGGCGATTCGGCGCGGAGATCTTCGTCGTCAACCTGTTGGGCATCGGTATCCTGCGCGAGCTGGGGGTCCTGATCACCTCCATCATCGTGGCCGGCCGCTCCGGCTCCGCCTTTACGGCGCAGATCGGCACCATGAAGGTGAACCAGGAGGTGGACGCCATGCAGGTGCTGGGGCTGGACCCCATCGAGATGCTGGTGCTGCCCCGGCTGGCGGCCCTGTTCGTGGCCCTGCCGCTGGTCAGCTTCTACGCCGATGTGGTGGGCCTGTTCGGCGGCGCCGTCATGTCCTATGCCACGCTGGACATCACGCTGGGCCAGTTCCTGCGGCAATTGCAGGTGGCCGTCAACCCGACCACCCTGCTGGTGGGCCTGATCAAGGCGCCGGTCTTCGCCATGGTGATTTCGCTGGTCGGCTGTTTCGAAGGCCTGAACGTGACCGGCAGCGCCGAAAGCGTGGGTAAGCTGACCACCCGCTCGGTGGTCGAGTCCATCTTCCTGGTGATTGTGCTCGACGCGCTGTTCTCCATCCTCTTTTCCTACCTCAAGATATGAGGGCGGCGATGATCCAGGACGCTCCGACGGACATGGCGGTGGGGAACAATGCCGAGCCCGTCATCCGGGTGCACGGCCTGGTCACGCGCTTCGGCCGCCAGACGGTGCATGATGGCGTGGACCTGGAGGTGCGGCGGGGCGAGGTCATGGGCGTCGTCGGCGGCTCCGGCACCGGCAAGTCGGTGCTGCTGAAGGAGATCATCGGCCTGCTGCGTCCCACCGCCGGCCGGGTGGAGGTGCTGGGCACCAATATGTGGACGGCCGACAGCGCCGCCCGACGCCGCATCCAGAGCCGCTGGGGCGTCCTGTTCCAGGACGGCGCGCTGTTCAGCTCCATGACCGTGGCGGAAAACGTCATGGTGGCGCTGAAGGAACACACCCACCTGGACGCCGGCCTGATCCAGGAACTGGCCCGCATCAAGATTTCCATGGTGGGCCTGCCGCCGGACAGCTGCTCCAAATACCCGTCCCAGCTTTCGGGTGGTATGCGCAAGCGCGCCGGCCTAGCCCGCGCCCTGGCGCTGGACCCGGAAATCCTGTTCCTGGATGAACCGACGGCGGGTCTGGACCCCATCGGCGCCGCCGCCTTCGACGAGCTGATCGGTACCCTGCAACGCAGCCTGGGGCTGACCGTCGTCATGGTAACCCACGATCTTGACAGCCTTTATGCCATTTGTGATCGCATTGCGGTGCTGGTCGACCGTAAGATGACGGTGGGAACCATTGACATGTTGCTGGCGGACACGCATCCCTGGATCCATGACTACTTCCATGGCCCACGCGGACGCGCGGCCGTGAAACGCTGAGCAGTTGGGGACTGAAACTCATGGAAACGCGCGCCAGCTACGCGCTCGTCGGCGGCTTCATCCTGGCACTGACGGCGGCCCTGTTCATCGCCATCGTCTGGCTGGCGAAAGTCCAGTTCGACAAGGCGTCGACACCGTATCGCATCTATTTCTCCGGCTCGGTCACCGGGCTGGTGGCGGGCAGCCCCGTGCGCTATCGCGGCGTGGCGGTGGGGCGGGTCACCGACATCCGCATCGACCCCGGCAATGTGGAGCGCATCGAGGTGAAGGTGGAGGTGCCCAAGGACACCCCCATCAAGTCCGACGCCGTGGCCTCGCTGGAGCCGGTGGGCGTCACCGGCGGCGTCTATGTCGAGATCGCCGGCGGCAGCCAGGAGGCGCCGCTGCTGCGCGAGACGCAGAACAACGTGGACGTCCCGGTCATCCCCTCGCGCCCCAGCAACATCGCCTCCCTGTTGCAGGAGGCGCCGCACCTGCTGGAAAACCTGATCAAGCTGTCGGACAGCCTGGCGGGCTTCATGACGCCCGACAACCAGAAGGCCTTCGCCTCCATGCTGGCCAACCTGGCCTCCACCGCCGGTGCCGCCAACGGCACGGTGCAGGACGCCGGCCACCTGGTGAATGAGCTGCGGGGCAGCGTGCGCCAGATCAGTCAGCAGACTGAGGCGCTGCTGACTGATACCCGCGCCACCGTGAACACGGTGGGCAGCGACGCCAAGCGCATCAGCGGCAACCTGAACCAGTCGGCGGAGGACGTGAAGGTCCTAACCCGCAACCTGAACCAGACGGTGGAACAGCTGCGCGGCATGGTGGAGGAGAATCGTGGTCCCATCCGCGACTTCACCTCCAGCGGTCTGTACGACTTGACCCAGCTCATCGGCGACCTGCGCACGCTCAGCAATAATCTGTCGCGGGTGACCAACCGCATTGAGAACGATCCGTCCGGCTTCCTCTTCGGTGGCCGGCAGCGTGGCGTGGAGGTGAAATGAGGGGGGCCGGTAAGGGGGCGTTGACGGGCGCGCGCGGGGCGTTGACGCGCCGCCGCCTGCTGTCGCGCGGCATGGGGCTGGTGGGCGGTGGCCTGGCGCTGGGGGCGCTGCCGGCCTGCTCCATCTTCGAAAGCCCGCCGCATGTGGTGCGCCTGACGGCGGCGCGGGAGTTCTCGCCCGCCCCGCCGGTGGGGTGGCAGTTGCTCGTGGGCGTGCCGGTCACCACCTCCGTCCTCAACACCAGCCGGGTCCCGCTGCGGCAGATGGAGGCCGGCTTCGGCTATTTCGACGCCGAGTGGCAGGACCCGCTGCCGGAAATGCTGCAGGGCCTGCTGATCGAGTCCTTCGAATATTCCGGCCGGATCACGGGGGTCGCGCGCGAGGGCTCGGGCCTGCGCGCCGATTATGTGCTGCTGACCGACATCCGCGACTTCCAGGCCGAATATCCCCACTCGACCGTGGAGGACGTGCCGACCGTCCATGTCCGGGTGGAGTGCAAGATGGTGACCTTGCCCCGCCGCACCATCCAGGAAAGCCAGGGCTTCGAGATCAGGGTGCCGGCCAAGGGCACGGGCTTCACCGCCGTGCTGGCCGCGTATGATGAGGCCTTCCACATGCTGGCCCGCCAGGTGGCCGAATGGGCCTTGCAGCCCGGACGGCGCGCCGGCGGCGGCGTCTGACGCGGGAAGGGACCAGCCCCATGCCCTTCCTTCGTGGGGCCGACAGCGGCGCTTCCATCATCGACGGCCTCCCCTCCGATACCTTGGCGCGCCTGGTCGAGGCGGCGCGCGAGGTGGCGCTGTGCGCCCGGGTGTTGGCCAAGACCGGCGACACGGTGCTGAGCGAGGCGATGCAGGACGCCGTGCCGCCGTTCGTTCCGTGGCAGCACCATCCGCCCGGCGACGTTTACGACAGCGAATACCACGCGCAATACTACTTCCACGCCCACCCGGAGTCGGAGCTGGTTGGGGAGGAGGTCGGGCACTTTCACACCTTCATGCGGCCGTTGGGCATGCCCGACGGCGTGGTGCCCGCCCCCCTGCCGGATCTGCAGCCGGACACCGACGGCAATGGCGCCCTCAGCCATCTCGTGGGCATTTCCGTCGATGGCATGGGCCGGGTGACGCGGCTGTTCACCACCAACCGGTGGGTGACGGGGGAAACCTGGTATGCCGCCGATGACGTCGTGCGCATGCTGGAGGGGTTCCAGATCGACCACGCGCGGCCATCCTGGCCGCTCAACCGTTGGATCACGGCGCTGGTCAGCCTGTACCGCGATGAAATCGCTGAACTTTTGCGGGAGCGGGACGCGACGGTCGCCCGTTGGCAGGCGGACCACCCGGGCAGTTACGTCTATGACGACCGCGGCTTGGAGGTGACCTCCGAGCGTCTGGTCGACGTGGAGGCGCGCATCCAGGACCTGGAGCGTGCGCTGCGCCGCCGGAACCGGCGGCAGTCCGCCGCCACCGATCCGGCCTGACATACCCAAGGGGGGCGCCTGGGAGGAGGACACCCGGGACAAGGCGCAGAATATCACCCAAATGGCGTTGGCCAAGATGGGGAAGGCTGTATTATTAATGACAGTGGTGACCCGGTGCCCATCGGGGACACCTAATTGTGGCGAAACCTGGCGCCCTCCATTCCTGTCGCGCGATATCGTCGGCGGGAGGCGATGACAAGCCAGGTGGCCGGCCGGTAGCGAAGGGAGCGGGTTGCCCTGCCAATGTCCGAGACCTTGACGCATCAGGATGTGCAACGGCTTTTGGCCGATCCATCCGCCACGACACGGGCCGAAATGGCCACCAAGGTCGCCGCCCAGTTCGGCGCCGACCAGCTTTCCCCGTCCGAGCGGGCCTTGGCCGAGGACATCGTCCGCCTGATGGCCCGGGACGCCGCCGTGCGTGTCCGGTCCGCCCTGTCGGAAAGCCTGAAGACCTATCCCGCGATTCCCCGCGACGTGGCGCTGCAACTGGCGCGCGACGTGGAGGAGGTGTCGCTGCCCTTCATCGAGGTCTCGGCGGTCCTGACCGACGCCGATCTGATCGAGCTGATCAAGACCGGATCGGACGCGAAACAATCGGCCGTGGCCAAGCGGCCCGAGGTGTCCGAGGGCGTGGCCGACGTGCTGGTGGAAACGGGGGCGGAAACCGCCGTCGCCACCCTCATGGGCAACGAGGCCGCCCGGGTGACGGAGGCCGCGCTGACCCGCGTGCTGAACCGTTTCCCCAAGAGCGACGCCGTCCACGCCCCCCTGATCGAGCGGGGCAGCCTGCCGGTCACCATCGCCGAGCGGCTGGTGACCATGGTGTCGGAACAGCTGCGCGAACGGCTGGTGGAACGGCATGAGCTGCCGGCCGACGTGGCCAGCGACATCGTCCTGCAAGGCCGGGAGAAGGCGACCTACGGGCTGGTGGGTGTCGCCACCGACGCCCAGCTGGAAACGCTGGTGGAGCAGCTCTACCGCAACGGCCGTCTGTCGCCGTCACTGCTGCTGCGGTCGCTGTGCATGGGCGACGTCGCCTTTTTCGAGGTGGCGCTGGCGCAGTTGGCCCGCATCCCCACGCCCAACGCCCGCATGCTGATCCATGACGCCGGCAAGCTGGGCATGAAGGCGCTGTTCGACCGCACCGGCATGCCGCAGTCCATCTATCCGGCCATCAAGGTGGCGCTGGACGTCGCCAGCGAGACGGAATTCGATGGCGGGGAGCATGACCTGGAGCGCCATCGCCGCAAGATGCTGGAGCGCATCCTCACCCAGTTCGAGGAAATGGCCAGCGATGACCTGGATTACCTGCTGAGCAAGCTGACAGACCTGACCACCAAGGTCTGACGCGATGCGCAAACCGCTCCTGGGTGCGGCTTGCGCCGCGTTCTTCACCCTTGCGGTCACCCTGTCCTCGGCCGCCGCCGGAACGCTGGACATGCGCGGCCTTCAGGCCCGCCTGGACCGGCTCGCCCATGATTTCCCGGGACGGGCCGGTGTCGCGGTGCGTGATCCGGCCACGGGTGCCGTGGCCGGGATCAGGGCGGACCAGCGCTTCCCCGAGCAAAGCGTGTTCAAGCTGACCGTCGCCATCGCCCTCTTGGACCTGGTGGACAAGGGGGCCATGGACCTCGACCACAAGGTCACGCTCTACCCAGAGGATCGGTCCGTCTATTGGCAGCCCCTGGCCAAGAACATCACGCCCGCCGGTTGGACCACCACGCTGGGGGACCTTATGGTCCGCATGGTGGCGGACAGCGACAACATCGCCGCCGACACGGTGCTGCGCCTGATCGGCGGTCCGGCGACGGTGCAGGCGGCCCTGAATGCCCGGGGGCTGGACGGCATCCGTGTGGACCGGGACGAACGTCACCTGCAAAGCGACATCCTGGGCCTGACCTGGACGGACGCCTACCGGGAGCCGGCGGCGTTCCAGGCCGCCGCCGAGGCCGTGCCCACGGCCACCCGCATCGCCAAGCGGGACGCGTACCTGGGCGATCCCCGCGACACGGCCACGCCCGCGGGCATGGCCGTGCTGCTGGAACGGCTGAACAAGGGCGACCTGCTGAGCCCCGCCAGCACCCGTCGTTTGCTGGACATCCTGGACCAGACGACGACCCAGCCCCATCGCCTGAAGGCGGGCCTGGGTGCCGGCTGGGCGGTGGCGCACAAGCCGGGCGCCGGCCCCTCTGTCGAGGGCGTGACGCTGGCCAACAACGATGTGGGCCTGATGACGGCGCCCGACGGCCGCCGGTACGCCGTGGCCGTCTATGTCGCCAGCGTTCGCGGCCCACGGGAGACGGCGGACGCCTTCATCGCCGCCGTGGCGCGCGCCGTGGTCGAGTCCTGGCGGGCCTGAACTGGGCGGGCCTAAGCTGGGCGGGCCTGAGGGGGCGGAGACTAGAGCCGGGCGGGCTTCACGCGCCGGGTCATTCCTGGGGAGGCGGCTTGGCCACACCCTGGATCTTCTCCGCCATGCGGCCCAACTCCAGCAGGGATGTCGCCTCCATCTTGCGCATGAGTTGCGCGCGGCAGATCTTCACGGTGATTTCACTCAGGTTCAGCGTGGCCGCGATCTGCTTGGACAATTGTCCCTTCAGGATCATGTCCATGACCTGCCGCTGGCGCGGCGACAGGCTTTGGTAGCGGCCATACACGTCCGAAACCTTGGCCTTTTCCGCCCGGCGGGCCGCGCTTTTCGCCAAGCCCGCATAGATCGCGTCCAGCAAGTCCTGTTCCTTGAACGGCTTGGTCAGGAACTCGATGGCACCGGCCTTCATGGCGCGGACGGACATGGGGATGTCGCCATGGCCGGTGATGAACACCACCGGGATTTCCTCATGCGCCGGTGCGAAAGCCTCCTGGAAATCCAGGCCGTTCTGGCCGGGCATCCGGATGTCCAGCACCAGGCACAGCGGCATGCCGGGCAGGGGCCAATCCAGGAATTCCTGCGTCGAGGCGAAGGCGTGGACTGGCAGGTCGAGGGAGTTGAATAGGTTGGTCAGTGCCTTGCGCACGGAGGGATCGTCATCAACGACGATGATGGCGCCTTTGGCTTCGAGGGACGATTGAGGGGCGGTCATGGTGTCTTCTTCCTCTCGCCGGGCACGGTGAAATGGAAGGTCGCGCCGGCTGTTCTGTTGGGCGTCGCCCAGATGGCGCCGCCATGGCTTTCAATGATGGAGCGGCATATGGAAAGCCCTATGCCCATGCCGCCCTGCTTGGTTGATTTGAAGGCGTCGAACAGGGTGCCCATGCCGCCCGGGGCGATGCCGATCCCGTCGTCCTCGACCCTGACCAGGACATCGTCCTTGTCGCGCGTCGAGGACTCGATCCTGATTTCGCGCTTGCTCCCCGGGGCCGCGTTGATCGCGTCCACGGCATTCGTTAGCAGGTTGAGCACGACCTGTTGCAGTTGGACGTGATCGCCGAAGATGGGGGGCAGGTCCTCGGCCAGGTTGGTGCGCACCGTCACCTGGTCCTCCCGCAGGCGGGATTGCATCAGGGCCACCACATCCTGGATCACGTCGTTGATCCCTACCCGGGCCTTCTTCAGTTCCCCACGGGTGGCCAGCGCGCGGACGCGCCGGATGATGTCGCTGGCCCGTTCCGCGTCATCGACGATGCTTGCGATGGACTCGCCGATCTTCTCAAGATTGGGGGGCGTGGCGCGCAGCCAGCGGGTGCAGGCGTTGGCGTTGGTGATGATGGCCGCCAGGGGCTGGTTGACCTCGTGCGCGATGGACGCGGCCATTTCACCCAAGGTGGTCACGCGGGCCATGTGGGCGAGGTCGGCTTGCGCCCTCTCGGTCAACAGACGCGCCGTCTCGATCCGGATCGCCAGATAGGTCGTGGCCCCGATCGCCAACAGGCTGATCGACGTGTTGGCGATGCCGCTCCGGTAATTACCGTCGGGCGTCAAAATGAAACTGACCACTGTCAGTGTGGAGCAAATCGCCGACACCGACAAAACGCCGGTTGTCCTGCAGAAAATCGACGAGAGCAGGACCACCACCACATAAAATGTGGCCGCCGAAATCTCATAAGGGGTAATGGTGTCTATTATAAAGACGGCGGCCGTTATGATCACGGCGATGGCAGGGATGATGGCCGATCCCAGGATCTTGTTCTTCTTGGTATTCCAGAAGCCGCCCGATGAAGGGCGCTGTTCGTTGGGGATGGTCATTTGGGCCCGCATGCGCTCATCAACGATCTCTGCGATGATACTGCAGTCGGTCCCGCAGGTGGCGCGATTACATGCATGAGGGAAAGGCATTCCTCGTCCGCGACGGGCCGGTTGAAGGGGGCGGGCCAAGCAAGGCACCCACTAATCCATTCAAAAACAATGAGTTCGTCTGCCAAGCGACATCGGATCGGCGCGGCCGACATACCCGCGTATACTTGTAATATACGCGGTGAATTAATTATGACTGGGGTGCGCCGCGATGGTCATAGGGCCGCCGCCGCGTGCTCCCGCCTCTTCCAGGCTGGGGCCGTCCTGCACCGTAAGGGATCACATGAACCCGCGATCTAGCACCGACCCCCTGGAGGGCGATAGTAGGCGCACGCCTGCCGTCGGCACTTCACAGGGGTGGATCGTCCCGGGGATCGCCCTGTCACCGTAGCAGCGCCAGCGCCTCGACGCCGGCATTGTTGCGCCAGGCCGCCCCGGGTTCGAGCAACCGCTTGACCTCATGGAGGTGGCCATGGCCGCTTTTCTCGACTTCGACGCCCGCCGGGCGTCCACCGTGTCCGCTCGTCCGTTTGCGCCGCTGGCGCTGGCGCACTCCCTGGCCCCGACTGGCTTTCAGTGCCAGCGGCCGAAACTCTGCCTGCGTTGGAAAATGGGCCCGAATGGCCGCCCCGTCTCCGACTGGGGCGCCCAGGCTCAGGGCTGAGACATCACCGCGCGGCGCCCCACCGCGTGGCTGATGGCCGGGGCGGTGCCACCGCCGAGTGACCCCGCCCCGGCGCTTCCATACCCGAAATCCGCCTGATCAGAGGCCATCGCGACAGGCTCCGCCGTTGCTTGCCGACTCATGGGGTACATGCCCTTTGAGGCGTGTGGGCGCGCGCGCCGCTGGCCGCGTCCAGCCCCCCGCTGGGGGCGGTCCCAGGAATGAAATCATGAACTCATTGATCGTGTTGTTGTCGGCCGGCGCCGAAAAGCGGTGCCGCGCGACTATCGTTGGTCTGGCCGAGACGCAGGCCAGGCGGCCTTGCGTCGTTGGGGAGGTCTGAAACCATGAACCACCGTGTCCCCCGCCGCGACCACGGCCCTGCGGCGTCGGATTTTTCCGGCCATTCCCCCACCGCGCTGGAGCAGATCGAGCTGGCGTCAAGCGCGCCGGCGGTGCTGGATGCCGCCCACATCGGCGACATCCAGGGCGCGTTCGGCACGATCCGGCGCGGCGACACTGCCGTCCGCAAGACCTGGCGGGCCCGGTTGCTCACCCTGTTGGCCATCATCGGCCCGGGGCTGATCGTCATGGTCGGCGACAACGACGCCGGCGCCTTCGGCACCTATACCCAGGCGGGGCAGAATTATGGCCTCAC
Organism: Nitrospirillum goiasense; assembly: GCF_034427435.1. NCBI lineage: Bacteria > Pseudomonadati > Pseudomonadota > Alphaproteobacteria > Rhodospirillales > Azospirillaceae > Nitrospirillum > Nitrospirillum goiasense. Next base: position 1,926,122 of record NZ_JAXQNP010000002.1, read on the forward strand.
CCTGTTGTGGACGCTGATCCTGCTGATCCCCGTGCTGTACGTGAACCAGGAGATGGTGGCGCGGCTGGGGGCGGTGACAGGTGTCGGCCATGCCCGGCTGATCTTCGACCGCTTCGGCAAATTCTGGGGGGCGTTCAGCATCATCGACCTGGTGTTGTTGAACGCGCTGACCATCGTCACCGAATTCATCGGCATCACCTTCGTGCTGCAGTATTTCGGCCTGCCGAAAGTCCCGGGCCTCATCGCCGCGTCCGTACTCATCATCGGCGCCGTCAGCACGGGCAGCTTCAAGCAGTTCGAGCGCTTTGCCCTGGTCCTGGTGGCCGGCAGCCTGCTTCTGCTGCCCGTGCTTTTCGCTGTGCATCCCCCCATTGGCGAGATCGCCCACGGCCTGTTCGTGCCGCAGTGGCCGGCGCATTCCGACATGGCGACGGTCATGCTGCTGATCATCGCCATTGTCGGCACGACCATCGCACCCTGGCAGCTGTTTTTCCAGCAAAGCTATATCATCGACAAGCGCATCACGCCGGCGTTCACCACCTATGCCAAGGTCGATCTCTGGATCGGGATCGGCCTGGTGATCATCGGCGCCGTCGCGATGATGGCGTTTTGCGCGGCCTTGTTCGCCGGCAAGCCCGAGTTCGGGCATTTCTCGGAGACGGGCGGCGTCCTCGTCGCGTTGCATGACTATGTCGGGCCCGTCCCGGCGGCGTTCTTCGCCATCGCCCTGCTGGATGCCTGCCTCATCGGCGCCGCCGCGGTTTCCCTGGCGTCCTCCTACGCCATCGCCGACGTCTTCCGGGTCCGCCACTCCCTGCACCGCAAGATCACCGACGCGACGGGCTTCTACGTGGCGTATGGCGCGCTCATCGCCATCGCCGCCGGGCTGGTGGCGTTCTCCAGCGATGCCTTCCTGGGCTTCCTGACCAACGCCGTCCAGGCCCTGGCGGGGGTCCTGCTTCCCAGCGCCACCGTGTTCCTGCTGTTGCTGTGCAACGACCGGGCGGTGCTGGGCCCCTGGTGCAACGGGACGTGGCGCAACCTCTTCACCGGCCTGGTGATCTGGGTCCTGGTGTTGCTGTCCATCATCCTGACGGTGGCCACCGTCTTCCCGGATATCGGTGCCGTCATCATCCTGAAAATCCTCGCCGGCGGCGTCATGCTGGGCTTGGTGGGCCTGGCTGCGCTGGCCCCCCATGTGCGGCGCCATGTCGGGCGGAACGGCCTGATGGGGCATGATGTCGACCGCCGTTTCCAGGCGATGGCGCCGGCCCGGCGCCGGACGTGGCGCATGCCGCCGCTGGACCAACTGCCGCCGCCCAAGATGACGGGCATGACCCGGCTGTGGATGGGGGTGCTGCGCGGCTACCTCTTCATCGCCGTCGCCCTGATCTTCCTGAAAATCCTGGAGGCGGCCATCGGGCTGGATGCGCCCATCCCGCAAATCGGGGCCCTGTGGCCGCGGACCGGGACGACGGCGTCCGTTGCATCGGACGGGCCGTCTGTTTCCCCGCGCCCGGCGAAAGTAAGGGAAGGGTACTCAAATGACCTGCCCCCACCCCCACCATGCCCTGCCGCTGCGGCTTCGCCTTCAACTCTGGGCGCTCTGGCAGATCGAGACCTTCCTCCTTGCCGTCCTGCCGAAAGGGCACCTCAAGCGGTTGGGCCTGGATTGGGTCGACCGCCGCTACCAGGCGATCCACGCATGGGTCGAACGGCAGGGAACCTGCAGGCGTTAGCCATAAACAATGCTGGGAACGCCCGGTATTTATCCCAACTTTTGAAAACAAAACAAACAGACGGAGCGCCCTTCGAATATTGGCGAAGGGCAGGTTTCCGCACGGCCAGATTGGAACATCATGACCCTCTGTGAACTTTTTCCCCGCTCCCGCGTGTCGCCGCCGGGTATGGCGGGCAGCCTGCGGGCGTCCGCGCTTGCCCTTATTCTTGGCGGCTTTTCTTCACCGGCGCTGGCCCAGGAACCGGCCACCGCGTCCGGGGACGCGCCGGTCGAGGAGATGGAGATCGTCGTCGTGGCGCGCCGGGGAAGTGCCACCGATGGGACCACCGCGCCGGTGGGGCCCAACCAGTTCGTGCTGAACAGCAACGACTGGGCCGACGCCATGGCCGGCACCAGCGCCCTGGCCCTGGTGAAGAACCTGCCCGGGGTGACCTTCACCTCGACCGACGCCTATGGCCTGGACCTTTCGGACGGTTTCCTATTGGTCCGGGGGTTCCGCCAGAACGAGCTGGCGATCACCTTCGAGGGCATTCCGCTCAATGACGGCAGCTATGGCAGCGTCACCGGGACGGCGCCGCTGAACATCGGCGTGACCGATGATATCGGCAGCATCAAGGTCGCCCCCGGGTCCGCCGGCGTGGACACGTTCTCGAACTCGGTGGATGGCGGCGAAATGCGCTATGCGCTGATCGATCCCGACACCAAGCCGTCGCTGAGCGTGACCCAGGGCTATGGCAGCAACAACACCCTGGTCACCAGCGTCACGGGGCAGACCGGGCGGATCGGCGACGACGGTCCCCGTGTCCTGCTGGGCGTCGAGCGGATTTCCAAGGACAAATACACGGATGCGGGCACGCAATACATGCTGCACGCCAACGCCAAGGTGGTTCAGGACGTGCCATGGGGCGATTTTACCGCGTTCTTCTCCTACTCCCGCGCGGAGATCTGGGGATACAACAATACGTCGTTCGATATGTTGTCCAAGCTTGGCTGGAACGGGACCGACATCCTCTACCCCAACTACGCACGGGCGGTCTTTGTGGCGTCACCCCAGAACGCCAACGCGTCGTGCGGGGCCTATACCTGCGGGGAATTGGCATCGCTGGTCCCCTATGACACCGGGCAGGCCACCGACGATTTCGTGGGCAACCTGACGCACAATTTCCGCCTGTCGGACGCGCTGTCAGGCAGCGTCATGGCCTATGGCGCCGTCAGCGACTCCAACATCGAAATCGCGGACGTCACCACTCCGTCGCAGACCGGCGCCCCGTTCTCTTCGCAGGTCTGGCGAACCCGCCCCCAGCGCTTCGGGGGCACAGCCAACCTGTCCTATGACTGGGGCGCCCACACCCTTTCCGCCGGCCTGTGGATCGAGCGGGGGACGTCCACCTCGCAATTCGCCTGGTATAACCAGCCGTTGCCGGGGCAGGGCGCCCCGCTGAAGGCCATCGGGCCGTACGATACCTACGGCCCGGCCTTCCAGACCGCGAACGACTCCCGCTGGAGCACCGATTCCCGGCAGATCTATGTGCAGGATGTCTACAAGCCGTCGGAGACGGTGACGATCAAGGGCGGCATCAAGGCCGTGGATTTCACGACCAGCGGCGGCGGCGTCGGCCCCGACCAGGCGCCGAACGGAACGTTGAGCGCGCGCGATTCCTTCCTGCCGCATCTGTCGGTCGACTGGCGTCCGGACCCCGACACCTCGATCTACGCCGATATGGGGGAAAGCATGATCGGTTACCGCGTGTCGTCGCGCGGCAACATCGGCCCTGTCTCCTCCGCCTGGGCGGCGGACAGCCAGGACATCTTCGACGCGGCGCGCGCCCTGCTGAAGCCGGAGCGGGACTGGAACTTCACCGTCGGCGCCTATCATGACTTCGGCGATCTCAGCCTGACCGTCGACGCCTACTACGGCATCGTCCTCGACCGTCTGCTGAACGGCACCAGCGGGCCGCAGTTCAACCCGGTGCGCACCGTGGGCATCGTGTCCCGGTCCAGCCTGGTGGGCGGGGACGCGACCGTCAGCGCCAAACCGGCGTCGTGGCTGACGCTGTCCCAGTCGGTGTCGGTCAGCAAGTTGCGCTATGAGTCCGACCTGACGATGCCGGACGGCACCAGTCCGCTGAAGGGCCATTATCAACCGGGCTATCCCGGCGTGTCCCTCATCACCCAGGTTACGGCGCGGTATGACGGGTTTGAAACCGGCGTCACCAGCACCGTCTATCTGGACAACCCGTTCACCTACACCAACGACATCTATGTGCCCGATTATTGGGAGATGAACGCCTATGTGGCCTATCATCTCCCCCAGGGGAACACCCTGCCGGACCTGACATTCCGCCTCAGCGTCAACAACCTGACGGACCGGCACAACATCGGGTCCGTGGGCATCGGCGGTTACGCCGTGTCTGGCGATTACCAGACGTTCATGCGGTCGGCGCCGCGGCAGTTCCTGTTCACCGTCACGACGAAGTACTGACCCGTGTGCCCCGTCACGTCCCGCGCCGCTTGGCCCGGGCCGTCGGTTCCGCCTCCAGCGGGTTGTCGGGCCAGTAATGGCGGGGGTAGCGCCCCGCCAGGTCCTTCTTCACGTCCCGATAGGTGTTGGCCCAGAAGGAGGCGAGGTCGCGGGTGACCTGGATGGGCCGGTGGGCCGGGGACAGCAGGTGCAGCAGCACGGGCACGCCGGCCACGCTCGGCGTCTGGGCCAGGCCGAACAGCTCCTGCAGGCGCACCGCCAGGGTGGGGATTTCGCCGGAATAGTCGATGGGCAGGCGCGACCCGCTGGGCACGTCTATATGAGTGGGCGCCTGGCGCTCCAGCTCCTGGCCCTGCGACCAGTCCAGCATGGCGGTCAGCGCACTGTGCAGGTCCAGGCGCTGCAGGTGGCCGGCGCGGCTGATGCCCGCCAGATAGGGGGCGAGCCAGCTGTCCAGGTTGGCCAGCAACGCCTCGTCCGACAGGTCGGGCCAGGTGTTCTGGCCGCCGGAGCGGTGCAGGAAGCGCACCCGTTCCCGCCATCCCTCCAGCGCTTTGGTCCAGGGCAGGGCGGCCAGGCCCATCTCGCGGATGCCGGCCATCATGGCGGCGGCCATGGCCTCGGGCGAGGGCTGGCTCAGCGCCTCGTCCTTCAGCACCAGGCCGAACAGCCGGCGGCGCCGGCGGGCCAGCACGGCCTGGTCGCGCCCGTCCCAGCTCACCAGCTCTTCCGTCACGATGCGGTCGGCATAGACCTCCTCGATCTCCTCCCGCGTGATGGGGGCCGCCAGGTAGATGCGGGCCTCGCGCGTGTCGCCGTCCAGGTCGCCGACCGCCAGCCAGTCCTGGCGCGACAGGGCGTCGGCGGTGTCCAGCACGGCGCCCTTGCCGTTGGCCAGGCGGTATTGCCCTTGGCCGCCGGGGCGCTTTTGCGCCAGCCGGTCGGGATAGGCCAGCGCCAGCAGGCGGCCGGCATCCTCGCCGGTGAAGCTGCGGTCGGTGATGCGCAGCTGGCGCATGGTTTGGCGCGCGCTTTCCCGGATCTGGCGCAGGGCGTTGCGGTCGGCCATGCCGCTGTCCTGGCCGGACAGCAGGTCCAACCGGCGGCGCAGGTCGGCGTCCCGGGAAATGCCGCGCAGGGGGTCGCGCTCCTCCAGCAGCGCCGCCAGATGGGCGGCGGCGGCGCCCATGCCCAAATCCATGCCCACCAGCACCATGTGGGCCAGGCGCGGATGCATGCCCAGCGCCGCCATGCGGCGGCCGTGGGGGGTGATCTTGCCGTCGGCGCCGAGGGCGCCCAGTTGGCCCAGCAGCGTGCGGGCCTGGGCCAGGGGGGCCGCCGGCGGCAGGTCCAGCCAGGGCAGGGCGGTCACGTCATCGACACCCCAGGCCGCCAACTCCAGCGCCAGGGGCGCCAGGTCGGCGCGCAGGATTTCGGGCGGGGCGTAGGGCGCCAGCGCGCGGTCCGCCTGCTCGCTCCACAGGCGATAGCAGACGCCCGGCTCCAGGCGGCCGGCGCGGCCCCGGCGCTGGTCGGCGGACGCGCGCGAGACGCGGGCGGTTTCCAGCCGGTTCATGCCGCTGCCGGGGTCGAAGCGGCCCAGGCGGGCCTGGCCGGCATCGACCACGATGCGGATACCGTCGATGGTCAGGCTGGTTTCGGCGATGGCCGTGGCCAGCACGACCTTGCGCTGGCCCACCGGCGCCGGGCGTATGGCGGCCTCCTGCTGGTCCAGCGCCAGGTCGCCGTACAGCGGGGCAATCACCACGTCGCGGGGCAGGCCGAGGTCGGCCAGGGCCTTTTCCGTGCGCCGGATTTCGCCCGTCCCCGGCAGGAAGACCAGGGCGCTGCCCGGCTCATCGGCCAGCGCCCGCTTGACCACGCGCGCCACCGCCGTCTCCAGCCGGTCGGTGGGCGCCGGCTCGACCCAGCGCGTCTCCACCGGGAAGGCGCGGCCTTCGCTGGACACCAGGGGGGCGGCGATCCTTTCCCCAGTGGCCAGCAGCGTGGCCACCGCGGCCCCGTCCAGGGTGGCGGACATGACCAGCAGGCGCACGTCCTCGCGCAGCAGGCCCTGGGCCTGCAGGCAGAAGGCCAGCGCCAGGTCGGCGTCCAGGCTGCGTTCATGGAATTCGTCGAACAGCACGGCGCCCACGCCGTCCAGCGACGGGTCGCCCTGCAGTTGGCGCAGAAACAGGCCTTCGGTCACCACCTCGATGCGGGTGCGGGGGCCCACGCGGGTGTCCAGGCGGACGCGATAGCCCACCGTCTCCCCCACCGCTTCGCCCAGGGTGTCGGCCATGCGCTTGGCGGCGGCGCGGGCGGCCAGGCGCCGGGGTTCCAGCATGATGATCTTCTGGCCGGCCAGCCAGGGCTGGTCCAGCAAGGCCAGGGGAACGCGCGTGGTCTTGCCGGCGCCGGGGGCGGCCTGCAGCACGGCGTTGGGCGTGTCCGCCAGCACCCGCAACAGGTCCGGCAGCACGGCATCGATGGGAAGGGCGGTCTGGTCGATGGGCGGCATGGCGCCGTCATACCGCGCGGCCGTTGGCTCTGCCAGCGTTACGGTTGGTCAGACCGTCAGGCGAGGCTCAAGGCGCCCAGGCTGCGCTGGAAATCCTCAGGACGATAGGGCTTGGTGATGAAGCCCAGGGAGACGGAAGGGGCGCGGCTGCGCAGGATGTTGGCGTCGACGGCGCTGGTGAACAGGCTGCGGATGCCGAAGCGCTTCCAGATGCGATCCGCCGCCTCCACGCCATCGCCGCCGCCGCGCAGCATGACGTCCATCAGCACCAGATCGGGGCGGTGGCGGTCCACGGCGTCGACCGCCTCATCCACCGACGACGCCACGGCGCAGACCTCGTGCCCCTGAAGCAGGAGGATTTGCTCAAGGCCGAGGGCGATGAGCGCCTCATCCTCCACCACCACGATGCGATACCGGGGGCGACGGGCCGTGGAGGACCGCTGCGTCAGTTCCCGATCGATTGTCTGTTCGGCACGCACGGTTTCAACCTGTCAACGTCGCGAAGTACCGGGGCGCGCCGTTGCCAGAGGCTGACCCAGAGTGACTACATTTTTCCTCAAAACGAACCGAAAGGGTATCCGCCCTTGCGGAAGAGCCTGGTAGGCAACCCGTTATAGTTCGCTGGGTGGGTCATGGGGCCATTGACCCTAACAAGGGGTAGCGCGAAAAACGGCCTTGAACAGGCCCGGTCCATTGCAGTCGACCCGAACGACATGGAATGGCACTTAAAATCCGGGGCGGGGGTGTCTACACTAGGGGATCGACCGTCCTCCTTGGGCCCTCCCGCGTGGGCCCGTCTTCGGAAAGTGCAAATGTCCGCTCTCAGCACCGTCATCGTGCCGATCAACCGTGCCGGCTGGCCGTTCATCCTGGCCTTCGCCGTGGCGACCCTCATCCTGTTCTGGCTGTCCACCTTCCTGGGCTGGATCGGGGTGATCCTGACGGCATGGTGCGCCTATTTCTTCCGCGACCCCGACCGCGTGGTGCCCACCCGCCCAGGCCTGATGGTCAGCCCGGCCGACGGTGTGGTGCAGATGATCACCCAGGCCGTGCCGCCGCCCGAACTGGGCATGGGCCCGGCGCCGATGACCCGCATCAGCATTTTCCTGAACGTGTTCAACGTGCACATCAACCGCACCCCGATCGAGGGCACGGTGACGCGGGCCGAATACCACCCGGGCAAGTTCCTGAATGCCGCCCTGGACAAGGCCAGCGACCTGAATGAGCGCATGAGCATCCGCCTGGCCATGCCCGATGGCCGCGAGATCGCCTTCGTCCAGATCGCCGGCCTGGTGGCCCGCCGCATCATCTCCACTCTGAAGCCGGGGCAGGTGGTGTCGACCGGTGAGCGCTATGGCCTCATCCGCTTCGGCAGCCGCACCGACATCTACCTGCCGGACGGGGTGCAGCCCCTGGTCGTCGTCGGGCAGAAGGCGCTGGGCGGCGAAACCATCCTGGCCGACTTGACCAGCGTCGAGCCGCAGCGCCAGGGCGTGGTGCGCTGATGGCGCAGCGTCCCCCGGCCCTGGGCGGGGGCACGCTGGGGCGGCGGCGCCGGGCCATCCGGCCGCCCCGCCTGGGCGGCCTCACCATCAACAAGCTTCTGCCCAACATGCTGACCGTGCTGGCGCTGTCGGCCGGCATGACGGGCATCCGCTTCGCCACCGACCAGCGCTGGGAACACGCGGTCGTCGCCATCGTGGTGGCCGCCGTCCTGGACGCGCTGGACGGCCGAATCGCCCGTTTGCTGAACGCCCAGAGCAAGTTCGGCGCAGAGCTGGACAGCCTTTCCGACGTGGTCAGCTTCGGCGTGGCGCCCGCCATGATCCTGTACATGTGGGGGCTGAACGAGGCGCGCAGCTTCGGCTGGATCGCCTGCCTGCTGTTCGGCGCCTGTGCCGCCCTGCGCCTGGCGCGGTTCAACACCGCCCTGGGCTCCGCCGCGCAAAAGCCGGTCTGGGCCTATAATTACTTCACTGGCGTGCCCGCCCCGGCCGGCGCCGGTTTGGCCCTGCTGCCCATCGTCGCCAGTTTCGAGCTGGGGCGCACGGTTGTGGGCCATCCGGTCTTCGTCGTGATCTGGACCGTGGGCATGGCGGCGCTGATGATCAGCGCCATCCCCACCTTTTCGCTCAAGGGCCTGCGCATCCACCCGCGCTATGTCGTCTTTGTCTTCCTGGGGCTGGTCCTGCTGGCGGCGGGCGTGGTCAGCGCCCCCTGGACCACCCTGCTGATCCTGGGTCTGGGGTATCTCGTCACCCTGCCGTTCAGCGTGCGCCAGTATCGGCGCCTGATGGACCAGGCCGAGTCCCTGGTTGGCGGGGAGATCGGTGGGGAGGATGCTCCCGCGGCCGAGGCGGCGGCGGAGGAGACGGCGGCACCGCCGCCCGCCTGATCAGGCTTTCCGCGCCACCACCAGCCGGGCATGGAGATGGACGGGCACCCGCCCGTCCTGATCCGCCTGCACTTGCACGCGGGCGGCGATGTGCCCCTCCAGCGCCGCGCGCTCTTCCCGCGCCAGTCGGGCCAGGGCGGGGGCGAACGCCATGTCCAGGGTGGGGCGCCAGAACGGCTTGGCGGCATCGGCCAGTGCCGTCTGCCGCACGGCCGTTTCCGATACGCTGTCGAAGCCGGCGTCCTGGAACAGCCGGGACAGGCTGCCGTCCTCCGCGAAGCGGAACAGCACCGCCAGCTCGGGCATTCCCCCCAGCGCGTCATCCACCAGCCGGAACAGGGTATTGTCGGCCTGCGGGCCCCAGCACAGCGCCGCCGCGATGCCGCCGGGGCGCAAGGTGCGATGCATCTCCGCCACCGCGCGCGGGGCCTCGGGCACGAACATCAAGCCAAAGCGGCAGCTGACCCGGTCCACGCTGGCGGCGCCCAGGGGCAGGGCGGTCATGTCGGCCGTCATGAAGGACAGGGAGCCGAGGCCGGCGCCGCGGCGCCGGGCGCCGGCCAGCATGGCGGGCACCAGGTCGCTTGCCAGCACCTGGCCGGCGGGGGACATGCCCTTGGCGGCGGTGATGGCCGGTTCGCCGGCGCCGCTGGCGAGGTCCAGCAGCAGGTGATGGGGATGAAGGTCCAGGGCCGCGAGCAGCGGCCCGTTCAGCCGCGCGGCGGGATCGGCCATGGCGTCGGCCCAGCGGTCCCAGGCCTGGCCGCTGTCATGCCAGCGGCGGATTTCATCTTCACGAACGGGGGCTATGCCGGCGGCCATGCCGCCGCCCCTCAATGCAGGACTCGGGGGTGATGGTCCTGGGCCTCATACCCGCCATCGGCCAGGCGGTGGCGCAGCATGTCCACCTCCTCCGCCAGGCGCTGGTTGAACTCACCCAGACGCTGCACCTGGCCCGCCAAATCGGTCAGGTCGCCTTGCAACCGCGTCAGATGGTCGGAGGCGGTGCGGGCCAGGTTGGACTGCCGCACGGCCAAGCGCCCCAGGCGCCGCCAGACATAACCGACGCTGAGGGCGGCGGCGGTCAGCACCGCGACGCAGGCGAAGACCAGGAACAGGGCGGGGTGGGCGTTGTCCAACTGCGACAGCATGTGCGTTCAACCATGGCGGCCGCGGATGGGATGGCGGCGGTTGACGGGGGCGGTGACCTTCTACAGATAAGCTTGGCACCGTCCGGTGAAAAGGCCGCGATTGCGGCCCGGGTCACGACAGGCTGGTTGTGGCCTCGGCGAAATGGTCGGGCGTCAATGCCGCCAACTTGTCGCCGAAGGCGCGCAGGACCGGCAGGAAACGGTCGATCTGCTCCCGCGTCACATGGGCGTCGGTGCGCAGGATGATGTCGGGGGCCGCCTGCAGCAGCTGTGTCATGCGGAAAGGGCCGATCTGGTCATCCAGGAACATGGACAGTCCCATCAGCATGCCCAGCGTCACGTCGTCGGGGGCGCTGGGCGTGTTCAGCACATCGTGCAACTGCTCCATCAGCGTGTAGGTCAGGACCGACGTGCGTTCGATGAGATTGTTATGAGGGATAGGCCGGGACATGGGACTGGCGCTCCTTTCAACACCTCCCCTGGGGAATGGGGCGCCGCAGGGGCGCTCCGTCCGGGGATGGGGAACCTTAAGGCGGCGCTTGTCACCAAACCGTTAACTGCGTGCGAACCCCTGGCGGCAATACGGCGGGGCGGGTGTGCAACGGGATAGGGTGGCGGTCGGCGTGGGGGTGGGGCCCGCTTTCACCGCTTTAACCCGCGCGTCCGTGGACAGAAGGGGCTACACTGGCGGGCATTGAGGGGGCCGGCTGGCATCAGGCGTTATGGCATCAGCAAAGTCCGGAAAATACTACCGCTTGGACGGATTGAGCGTTCTGGTGGCCGACGACAACCGCTTCGTGCGTACCATCCTGGTCGGGGTGCTGCGGGGCTTGGGCGTCGGCCGCGTGCTCCAAGCCGAAAGCGGGGAGGAGGCGACCGCCATCCTGGACGTGTCGACCCAGATGCAGGGTGCCAGCGACATCGACATCGTCTTCGCCGATCACCTCATGTCGCCTGTCGACGGGCTGGAATTGCTGCGGTGGGTGCGCGCCCATGAGCATGAAAAGCTGAAGTTCATCCCCTTCGTCATGATGAGCGGCGAGGCTGATGACAAGGCCGTGTTCATGGCGCGCGACAGCGGGGTGACCGAATACCTGGCCAAGCCCATGTCGGTGGCCAACGTCGCGTCACGGCTGCTGGCCATCGTGGACAAGCCCAGGCCCTTCATCCGCGCGCCGGGTTACATGGGGCCCGATCGCCGGCGCCAGACCTTGCCGTATAACGGCGAGGATCGCCGCGTCCTGGCCGGCCAGCGCGTCACCCTGGAAGAGTCGCGGGAGGAGGCGCTCCCGCCCGTGGGCCAGGCCGTGCCGGAAGCGGCCGCCGGGGAACCCGCCGCCATCGGCACGGCGGAAGGCCTGACGGAAACAGTGGATTAAGACCAATGATGAACCCGGCGGACGATGTGCTGGAAAGTTGTGATCCCTTAGAGGAGGGACGGGTATGACGGACAAGGCCGACAAGGAAACGCCAGGCAAGCCCCTGCCCGGCAAGGGCACGCGGGTGGTGGAGATCATTGAGCTGCCGAACAAGCTGCGCGCCAAGGTGGGCGGGACGGACGGCAAGCCCGGGCAGATCGATCCAGCAGCCATCGAGCGGGCCAACAACCATGTGGCCCGCATGGCGAAGGCGCACCAGGCCCAGACCCGCATCGACCTGACCAGCCTGCAAGCCGCGTTCGAACAGGCGAAGCGCGACCCGGACAACCGCGCCCGGCACCTGCGCAAGGTCTACAAGATTTCCGACGGCATCATGACCCTGGGCCGTACCTTCGGCTACAACCTGCTGTCGGATTTCGCCAATTCCATGAACCAGTTCCTGGTGGACCTGGACAATCCCACCGATGCCCTGCTGACGGTGGTGGGCCTGCATATCGACGCCATGCACGTCGTGGTGCGCGACGATATCAAGGGGGACGGTGGGGAACTGGGGCAGGCCTTGACCAAGTCCCTGGCCCTGGCCCGCGCCAAGATGATTCACAAGCGTTAAGGGGGCTGGGCGCCAGCCTCCGCTAGCGGCATGAGCGCCGGGCCCATGCCGCTGGATCACCGTTTCCGGCTTACTTGTCTTTTCGCGCGCGGGCGAAGGCGTCGGCCAGGGCGCCGCCGAAAGCGTTGCCGAAGCTGCCGCCACGCGACTCCTGGGGCTTGCCGCCGCCCGGCTTGCGATCCCCGGGCTTACGATCCCCTTGTGGGCGATCCCCCTGTGGGCGCCCCCCCTGGGGCCGCTGGCCGCCAGGGCCGCGGCCGTCACCACGGTTGCCGGGGCGGGCGTCGTCCTGGCGGGGGCCATTGCCGGCCGGCCGGGCGGCCTGCTCCTCCAGCCGCATGGTCAGGGCGACGCGGCGGCGCTTCAGGTCCACCTCCAGCACCTTGACCTTGACGATGTCACCGGCGGTGACGACGGCGTGCGGGTCCTTCACGAACTTGCCGGCCAACTGGCTGATGTGGACCAGGCCGTCCTGATGCACGCCCACGTCGACGAAGGCGCCGAAGGCGGTGACGTTGGTGACCACGCCCTCCAGCACCATGCCGGGCTGCAGGTCCTTCAGTTCCTCGACACCTTCCTTGAAGGCGGCGGTCTTGAACTCGGGCCGGGGGTCGCGGCCGGGCTTTTCCAGTTCCTTGAGGATGTCCTCGACCGTTGGGATGCCGAAACGATCATCGGCGTAATCCGCCGGGTCCAGCGACCGCAGGAAGGGCACGTCGCCGATCAAGGCCGACAGGGTGCGGCCGGTCTTGGCCATGATGCGTTCCACCACGGCGTAGGATTCGGGGTGCACCGCCGACCCGTCCAGGGCGTTGTCGCCGTCGCGGATGCGCAGGAAGCCGGCCGCCTGTTCGAAGGCCTTGGGGCCCAGGCGCGACACGTCCAGCAACTGGCGGCGGTTGCGGAAGGCGCCGTGCGTGTCGCGGTGCTCCACGATGTTGCGGGCGATGCTGTCGCTCAGGCCCGACACGCGGGCCAGCAGCGGCACCGAGGCGGTGTTGAGGTCCACGCCCACGCCGTTCACGCAATCTTCGACCACGGCGTCCAGGGTGCGGGCCAGCTTGGTCGGGCTGACGTCATGCTGGTACTGCCCCACGCCGATGGATTTGGGATCGATCTTCACCAGTTCGGCCAGCGGGTCCTGCAGACGGCGCGCGATGGAGACGGCGCCGCGCAGGCTGACGTCCAGGTTGGGGAACTCCTTGGCCGCCACCTCCGACGCCGAATAGACCGAGGCGCCGGCCTCCGACACCATGATCTTGGTCAGCTTCAGCTGCGGGAACTGGGCCATCATGTCGGCCGCCAGCTTGTCCGTCTCGCGCGAGGCGGTGCCGTTGCCGATGGCGATCAGGCCGACGTCATGGCGGCCGGCCAGGGCCGCCAGCGTGGCGATGGACCCGGTCCAGTCGCGGCGCGGCTCATGCGGATAGATGGTGGTGGTTTCCAGCAGCTTGCCGGTGGCGTCGACCACCGCCACCTTCACGCCGGTGCGGATGCCGGGGTCCAGGCCCAGGGTGGCGCGCTGGCCGGCGGGCGGGGCCAGCAACAGGCCCTTGAGGTTGCGGCCGAAGACGGCGATGGCCTCATCCTCCGCCCGGTCGCGCACCGTGCCCATGAGGTCCAGTTCCAGGTGCAGGGCGATCTTGGTGCGCCAGGCCCAGCGGCAGGTGTCCAGCAGCCAGCGGTCGGCCGGCCTGCCCCGGTCCTGGATGCCGAATTGGTTGGCGATGGCCGCCTCGCAGGGGTGCTGCTGGCCGGGCGCCGGATCCTCGCCCACCTTCATGGCCAGGTCCAGGATGCCGCCGGCGCGGCCCCGGAACAGGGCCAGGGCGCGGTGCGAGGGCAGGTTGGACAGGGGCTCCGCCTTGTCGAAATAGTCGGAGAACTTGGCGCCCTCCTCGGCCTTGCCCTCGACGACGGTGGAGACGAGCCGGCCGTGTTCCTGGCAATAGCCGCGCAGGAAGCCCAGCAGCTCCGCGTTTTCGCCCATGCGCTCCACCAGGATGGCGCGGGCGCCGTCCAGGGCGGCCTTGGTGTCGGCGACACCCTTCTCGGCATCGACGTAGGGGGCGGCGCTGGCCTCCGGCTCGTGGGTCGGGTCGTTCAGCAGCAGGTCGGCCAAGGGCTCCAGGCCCGCCTCCCGGGCGATCATCGCCTTGGTGCGCCGCTTGGGCTTATAGGGCAGGTACAGGTCTTCCAGCCGCGTCTTGGTGTCGGCGGTGGCGATCTGGGTCTGCAATTCGGGCGTCAGCTTGCCCTGTTCCTCGATGGACTTGAGGATGGTGGCCCGCCGTTCCTCCATCTCGCGCAGGTAGCGCAGCCGCTCATCCAGGGTGCGCAGCTGGGTGTCGTCCAGGCCGCCCGTCGCTTCCTTGCGGTAGCGGGCGATGAAAGGCACGGTCGAGCCTTCGTCCAGCAGGGCAACCGCCGCCGCCACCTGTTCGGGGCGGGCGGAAAGTTCGGTGGCGATGAGGCCGACGATGCGGCGCGCGGTGTCAGTCATGGCGGCTATGGATCACGCGTGGTGGCAAGGCAATGGCCCGGAATGGGGCCCTGGGTCATTACCGCGATGCGGCGGGGACCGCCAGTCTTTGCTGCGTCTACTCCCTTGGGGTGGGGTTATCCACCTTTCGGGCAGGGGAATCGGGGCCCGGGGCCCGGCACCATTCCTGGCCTTATCCGGTCGGGTGGCCCTATAGCTGGGGTGTGGGGCGGTCCCGGCTTTGTCTTTTGGACAGGGATGCAATGGTTTCCCCTGCCACGCTCCACAGACTTATCCACAGAGGCGGTTTATTTTGCGCGGCAAAAGCGACCGACCGATAGGAAATGGCCTCTCCGCCCGTGCCAAGGTCGGCTGATTTAATCTATGCTGCCCGCCCGGCCATGACTGGCGGGGCGATGTCGCCGTTTTCGGGGACGGCGGGCAGGGGGATTTGGGGGGCAACCGATCCGGACTTTCCTTGACCGTCACGCGCCCCTCTGGTATCGGCGCGGATTGCTGTTATGGTGCCGGCCTCGGTGTCGAAGAGTGAGCTGATGAGCGATATTTTCCGCGAGGTCGATGATGACCTTCGCCGCGAACGACTGGAAAAACTGTGGCGCCAGGTCGGGCCTTACCTGCTGGTGGGGGCTGTTGCCATCCTGGCCGGCACGGCCGGCTATGTGGCCTGGAACCAGCACCGCACCAAACAGGCGATCGAGCGCACCAGCGCCCTGATCTCCGCGACGGAGAAGGTGGCCCCCGCCCTTGATGGCGGCAACGTCAAGGACGCGCTGGCCGCGCTGGCGGCCGTGACGCCGCAGCTTGGTGGCGCGCCGGCCACGCTGGCCCGCCTGCAAGAGGCGGGGCTGAAGGCCGCCAGCGGCGACGCCGCCGGCGCCATCGCCATTTACGACCAGATCGCCGGCAGCGCCGACAACGATCCCCTGTTCCGCGACCTGGCCCAGATCCTGGCCGTGATGCAGCAGGTGGATACCGGCAACCCGGCGCAACTGCAGTCGCGCATCGCGGGCCTGACCAAGGGCCCCTGGCGTTACACCGCGCAGGAACTGTCCGGTTTGCTGTACCTGCGTGCCAACGACCTGGCCAAGGCCAGGGAGATTTTCCAGTCCCTGTCCGCCGACCCGGCCGCACCCCAGGGTGTCCGCGCCCGCGCCGCCGATCTCGCCGCCCTCTACGCCGAGCAGAAATGACCGACAAGAACGCCGTCACCGGCCTGATCTCCACCGTGGCCTCCGCCTCCGCCGCCGGGGGCCCTGCGGCGGCCCGGCCCATGCGCGTCCGCCGCGCCATTGGTCTCAGCACCGCGCTGGTGGCCTGCACGCTGCTGACCGGCTGCGGCATGTTCGATTGGCTGGGCTTGGGCGATGACAGCAAGCCCAAGGAAAAGCTGGCCGGCAACCGCATCTCGGTGCTGCAGCTCGACCAGCAGATCGAGCCGGACAGCCAGGCCCAGTCCAAGCAGGTCACGCTGCCCGACGCCGTGACCAACACCGACTGGACCCAGCCCGGTGGCAACGCCGCCCACAACCCTGGCCACGTCAGCCTGCCCAAGACCTTGAAGGAGGCTTGGAAGGCCAGCGTCGAGGGCTCGTCCAGCGACAACCGTCTGCTGGATGGTCCGGTGGTTTCCGACGGCAAGGTCTATCTGCTGGATACCGACTTCGTGCTGCACGCCTTCGACGAGGCCACCGGCAAGAAGATCTGGGAAAGCGAGATGAAGCGGCCGGATCAGGAAGGCTCCGCCATGGGTGGTGGCGTCGCGGTGGGCGACGGCGCGGTGTTCGTCACCACCGGCTATGGCGAGGCCATCAAGGTCGACCCCAAGGACGGCAAGGTTGCCTGGCGGCAGCGTATCGCCGCCCCCATCCGTTCCGGCCCCACGGTCGCCGGCGGCCGCGTGTTCGTGGTGACCATCGACAACCAGTGCATCGTCCTGGCATCCAACAACCGCGTGCTGCAATGGACGCACGCCGGTTTCCCGGAGCCGGCGGCCCTGCTGGGCGGCGCCAGCGCCGCAGTCGAGAACGACATCACCATCATCCCCTATTCCTCGGGTGAGCTGTACGCCCTGCGTGTGGACAACGGCCATCCGGCGTGGAGCGACAACCTCGCGTCCGCGCGCCGGGGCGCCAACCTGGCCAATCTGGCGGACATCAAGGGCCTGCCCGTGGTGGATCGCGGCCAGGTCTACGCCATCAGCTATTCCGGCCGCATGGTCGCCATCGACCAGCGCACCGGCCAGCACGTCTGGGAACAGGATGTGGGCGGCCAGAACCAGCCGGCCGTGGTCGGCGACTGGGTTTTCGTCGTGAACAACGAGGCCCAGCTGGTGGCGCTGACGCGTGACACCGGCCGTGTCCGCTGGATCAAGCAGCTGGAACGCTGGGAGAATCCGGAGAAGCGCAAGGATCCGATTAACTGGGTTGGTCCTATTGCAGCCGGTGGACGCTTGATTATGGCCAACAGCCTGGGGCAGGTTGTGGAAGCGTCGCCCGCCAACGGCGACATCCTCAACAAGATTGAGTTCGACGACCCCATCAGCGTTGCCCCGATCGCGGTCAACAACACCCTGTTTGTGCTGACGGACGCCGGCGACCTCTTCGCGTATCGATAAGGCGTTTTAGTTATGGCGAGTCCCCGCCGCTTGACGGTCGCTATCATCGGCCGGCCCAATGTCGGCAAGTCGACTCTGTTCAATCGACTTGCCGGTAAGAAGCTGGCCATTGTCGACGATACCCCCGGGGTCACCCGGGATTGGCGTTCCGCCGACGGCTATCTGGCCGGCATCGAGCTGACGGTGGTGGACACCGCCGGCCTGGAAGAGGCGTTTGACGACAGTCTGGAGGCGCGCATGCGCCGCCAGACGGAAAAGGCCATCGACCGGGCCGACGTCGGCCTGTTCATCGTGGACGCGCGGGCCGGCATCACCCCCCTGGACCGTCACTTCGCCGCCTGGCTGCGCAAGGGCAAGACCCCCATCATCCTGGTGGCCAACAAGTGCGAGGGCAACGCCGGCAAGCCGGGGCTCATGGAATGCTATGAGCTGGGCCTGGGCGATCCCGTGCCGCTGTCCGCCGAGCATGGCGAAGGCATGGCCGACCTGGTGGAGGCCCTGACCCCCTACCTGCCCCCGGACGAGCCGGAGGACGAGGAGGCGGAGGCCGAAGAACCGCTGGATGACGAGGCGGCCGAGGCCCGGGACAACGCCAAGCCCTTGCAATTGGCCATCGTTGGCCGCCCCAATGTGGGCAAGTCCACCCTGCTGAACAGCCTGCTGGGCGAGGAGCGGGTGCTGACCGGCCCCGAGGCTGGCATGACCCGCGACGCCATCGCGGCGGAGTGGAGCTGGCGCGACCGGCCGGTGAAGCTGGTCGACACCGCCGGCCTGCGTCGCCGCGCCCGCGTGGAAGACAAGCTGGAGAAGCTGGCGGTCGCCGACACCCTGCGTGTCGTGCGCATGGCCCACGTGGTGGTGCTGGTGCTGGACGCCGACGCCATCCTGGACAAGCAGGACCTGACCATCGCCCGCCAGGTGATCGAGGAAGGGCGCGGCCTGGTCATCGCCGTCAACAAATGGGACGCCGTGGCCAATCGCGCTGAGGCGTTACAGCAGTTGAGCGACCGGCTGGAAACGTCGCTGCCGCAGGCGCGGGGTATCCCCACCATCACCATCTCGGCGCTGAAGCAGCAGAAGCTGGACGTCCTGCTGGACGCGGCGTTCGAGGTATACCGCCTGTGGAACCGCCGCATCCCGACGGCCCAGCTGAACCGCTGGCTGCAGGGCATGCTGGAATCGCATCCGCCGCCCCTGGTGGATGGCCGCCGCCTGAAGATCCGCTACATGACCCAGGTGAAGGCCCGCCCGCCGACCTTCGCCTTGTTCAGCAGCCGTCCCGTCGAAATCCCGGAACACTACACCCGGTATCTGATCAACGGCCTGCGCGAGACCTTCAAGCTGCCGGCCGTGCCGCTGCGCTTCCTGTTGCGCAAGGGCAGCGACAATCCGTTCGATTGATTGAAGCCAGGGCCGGTTCCGGGTGGACCAGTTCTTGGGATGACTGTTCAGGAAAAAAGGGAAGTGGTCCGCCGCTTCCCTTTTTTTCTGACGGTCAGGCGCGGCCCTATTTTCTTCTGGGGCCGGGCCCAATCGCCTATAGTGCGGTTGGGAACCGATTCCGGGGGCGCCGGGTCGTGGCCAGGGGCTTGGGCGCGAGCCCGGGGGCTGGGGCAGGCTGAGGATATGGGCACGGTCGGGACATGGCTTTGAAATTCCGCAGCTGCAAGTTTGAGCTGCAGGGCCTGGAAGACGGGCGCTGGACCATTCTTTTCATCGGGGACACCGAGGAGATCGCGGTGACCGAGGCCAATCGCCGGCTGGCCCAGGGCAAGCTGAAGGCCGTCCGGGTGATGGCCGTGCGCACCGTCATGAACGCTTTTCCCAGCGGCACCCTGGTGTTCGAGAAGACCGCGCCGGAGGTGGTCAAGCCCTCTATCCTGCGCGAGGCGCCGGACGGCACGCCGCTCTGTTCCGCGCCCGAGGACTTGTACGGCCCGCAGTCCCGCCGCGCCATCGGCCTGATTTTGCGCGATTACCTCACCCGGCAGCAGATCAGCCCCACGGAACTGCTGCACGGCGCCACCCACGTGCGCCGTTTGCAGGATACCGGCGCCATGGTGCAGGCGGCCCTGCACAAGGCGGCGACGCTGCAATCCAAGATCACCGGCCAGAATACCCGCGCCCGCATCGCGGACCTGGACCGCTATGTCGATGTGGTGGCCCAGAAGGCGCGCGACTTCCAGGCGGCCAGCCGGAAATGGTCGGTCCCCCTGAATGGCGACGTCGCCGGACTGAGCGCGGCGGTGGAACGGCTGGTGGGCCCCGAGGGGCATGACCACGCCTTCAAAGGCCTCATGACCGTGCGGCTGGCCGGCATCCGCACCCTGGGCGGCAAGCTGGAAGAGGTGATGCGCCTGGCCACCCCGGAAACGCCCTGGCGGTTGCAGGAGATGCTGGGCGGTATCGCCGCCG
The DNA here is from genome assembly GCF_034427435.1 of Nitrospirillum goiasense. Classification (NCBI taxonomy): domain Bacteria; kingdom Pseudomonadati; phylum Pseudomonadota; class Alphaproteobacteria; order Rhodospirillales; family Azospirillaceae; genus Nitrospirillum; species Nitrospirillum goiasense. The sequence continues at coordinate 1,945,933 of NZ_JAXQNP010000002.1, forward strand.
ACCTGCTGCGCTTTCCCGATGTCATCCAGGATCTGTTCGGCAACCAGCGTTCCCTTTCGGATTTCCTGGTCGCGCTGATCGACCTTTTGCGCGATCCGGCGGCCGTGGCCGCGCGCCTTGAGGCGGAAACCAAGGTGCCGACATCCATGGGCCTGCTGGCGCGGCTGCTGGCCGATGAGCGCCTGCCGGAAGGGCGGGAGGTGCTGGTGGAATGGTTGACCACCGAACTGGCCAGCGAGCATCCGCTGAACCGCCATGATCCCAAGGGAGAGGCGCAGGAGTTGGCCCGCGTGGCCGCGGCGCTGGGCGCGGGCGGCGGCATAGTCGGAGGCGAGGCGGTTGAACAGGCCCTGGCCGCCCGCCGGTTGATCCAGCGCCAGCAGACCCTGCGTGGACAGGGCCTGCATATGATCGCCGACAGCCTGAAGCCGGACTGACGCCCCACGCCGGGCGGCTTGGCGTTATCCCGGCGTTCCCGGGATGGACGCACCAAACCCATGCCGGGTTTGGGACTCTGTCTCTTCCGGGTGGTTGCCGGTGCGGCGATAATCCTGCAGGCGGGTGGTGCGCAGCGCGCGGGGGCCATGGGCTTCGATCAATCGCTGCCAGGACAGGAATTCCTCCTCTGACAGCGTGTAGCGCGCGCAGGCCTCATGCATGGTCAGCAGGCCGTTGCGTACGCCCTCCACCACTTGCGCCTTGCGGCGCATGACCCAGCGCTTCGTGTCCGGCGGCGGAAGGTCATCCAGCGTCAAGTCCTTCGAGCCACCGTTTCCGGCGGTTCTGGCCATACCGTGGACCGTTGCCCCGGTCAGCGGCGTGCGGGGGCCGCGCCCGGCTTCGTCTGCCGACATGCCTTACCTCATACAGTGCGTACAGCCCCCGGGTTGGACCAGGGACTGCATCACCATACGGGCGGGGCGTTAATAAGAGCTGAACGTGCCTATCACTTTCGGGCAGGTTTTGCCGGCTTTAGGAAGCCGACAGCACGGTGGTGACGTCGCTCATGTTCACGGTCATGTCGCCCATCTGCAGGGTGGGCGTGTCGCCGGACATGTCGACACCGGTGACTTTGCCGGCCACCTTCACCGTCGTGGCCACGGCCTTGCCGCTGCTGTCCGTGGCGCTCACCTTCACGCTGTAGGTGCCGTCGGGCAGGGTGTTGCCGGAGCTGTCCTTGCCGTTCCAGGAGAAGTTGTGGGTGCCGGCGGCGCCGGACACGTCGGTGGTGCTGACCAGCTTACCGGTGCTGTCGTAGACGTTCATGGTGGCGCTGGTCGCCGCGCTGGCATAGGTGACGGAAACGTTGGCCGTGCTGTTCTGCAGGGGGAACTGGTCGCCCTGCATCTCCACATACTTGCCCAGGTAGTTCAGCGCCTGGCTGGTCTGGCCGGAGGCCAGGGTGGACTGGATGGCCTTCAACTGGTTGTTGGCCTCGATCTGCTGTTCGACCGAGCTCATCTGCACCAGCTGCTGGGTCATCTGGTTGGTGTCCATGGGCGACGTCGGGTCCTGGTTCTTCAGCTGTGTCGTCAGCAGCGTCAGGAAGGTCGTGTAGTTGTTCGTCAGGTCGCTCAGCGGATTGCTGCCCGTGGGGCTGCCACTGGACGAGCCGGTGCCCGACGTGTTGTTGGTCGTATTGTTCGTGGTGGTGTTGTTGCTGGTGCCGCTGACGCCGCTGGTCATGATCCTACTCCCTGAAGCCTATTCCTCAGATCCGCACGTCGACGCGGCCGAGCGAGGGGATGATGATGTTTTCGGACGTGGCGTCCTCGGTGGTCGCCGTGTCGTCCATGGAGAATTGCGGGCCGCGTGAACCGCCGCGGCGTTCCTGCTGCTGCTGGGCCTCGCTGTCGTCCTTCAGGTTGAAGGAGAGGCTGTCGCCGTCGGTCTGCAATCCGGCGTCCTGAAGGGCGTTCTTCAGGTCGTCGGAATTGCGCTGCAGCAGGTCCAGCGTCTTGGCGTTGTCCGCCGTCACGCTGGCGTGAACCTTGCCATCCTTGTGGAAGTCCAGCTTCACATCGATGCTGCCCATGTCGTCCGGGGACAACTGGACGGTGATGCTGTCCATGCCGTTGCTGGCGGCCTTCTGGAAGCCCATGGTCACCTGCTGCAACACCGGCGGGTACTGCGGCGGGCGCGCCGCCTGGCTGGTGCCCGCCATTTGCGCGGCGAAGCCGGTGGCGAAGGTGTGCTGGCCGTCGACCATACCCATGAAGCCGCTGGCGTTCAGCGCCGCGTCGCTGGCCGAGGTGGAGGTGCCGGTCGTCTCCGCGGCAGCGGGCAGCAACCCATTCTCCGTCGTCGCCAGCAAGCCGTTGCTAGCCGTGTTGGTGCGGCCAGCCTGTTGCTGTTGCAGCAGCGTCTGCAGGGTGGCCTGGGCCGTCGCCGTAGCGGTTTGTGTCGCGGTCGCGGCGGTGTTGCCGCCGGCCCCGGTGGCCAGGGTCGCCATGGGGGCCGCCGCCGCCGCGGCATCGCCCACCTTGGTCAGGGGGGCCGCGGCCGCCGCGTGGGCATCGGCGTAGATCATGCCCTCGCCAGAGGTGTTGGCGAGAAGGCCATTGCTGCCATTGCCGTCCGTGGCGCTGTCGGCCGTCTGCTGGCGGGTCTGGTCCGCCGTATCGGCCGCGCCGACCTTCTGATCGGTGGCGCTGGCGGTGACGCTGACGCCCGGTAGCTTGACCGTGTCGCCCTTGGCGTTGGCCTTGCTGGGCGTGCCGCCCTTCAGGCCCGAGCCCGAAACGGCGACGCCATCGGCCTTGCCCGTCTTGACGTCCGCCGCGCCGGCGGCGACCGCGGCTGTCGTGGCGGCCAGCGCGGCGGCGTCGGTTTGCGTTTTCTGGGCTTGGGCCGTGGCGGCTGTCGGGACCGTTGGGCTGGGGACCGGCGGCGTGGCGCGGGCGCTGGTGGCGGGGGCGCCGGTCGCCAGCGCTGCGGCCTTCTGGTCAGCCACGGCGAGGGTGGTCGCGGCGGTGGCGGCCGCATTGCCCTTGGCCGGCGTGGTCGTCGCTTGGCCAGCCGCCAGGGCCGCGGCCGCCTGGGCGGCCAGCGTCGCGTCGGCGGCCGTGGGCTGCTCCACCGGCGTCATGCCCGCCAGGGCAACGGTGCCGTCGCCTTCAGTCTGCGCCTTGGTGCCGGGCTGGGCGGCCGTGGCGGCCGTCTGGGCCAGCGTGGCATCGACGCCCTTGGCATCGGCAAGCCCCGTGGCCTTGGTGGCATCCTGTGCCACTTGGCCGGTGGCCCCTGAGGCCGCCTGGGGGGCGGCCGCCGGCGTCGGAAGAGGCTGCTGCTGCTGCGTGCTTATGGCCGTGGCGAGGGCGGCCATCGTGGTATCCGTGGCCGTGCCGTCCTGGCTGGTGGCGGCATCCTTGCCGTCCCCGTCCGTGACGGCGTCCGTCGTGGCGGTGGCGGCCGACCAATGGGTCTGTGTCCAGCCGGTGCCCGCCTGCAAGGCGGAGGGGCTGTTTGCCGTGATCCCGGTCATGAGCGCTGTCACGGCGGTGCCCGTCGTGGTTCCCGCCGGGGCGATGCCGTTCTTGCCGGTCGCGCCCGCCTTGCCGGTGGCGAAGGGCACGGTGGAGGGCGTGAAGGGGGATGTCGTCGCGCTTGAGGCGCCCTGGCCCGTCCCGAGGAACGCGGTTCCCTGGCCGGTGGACTGGCTGCCGACACTGTCGGCCTCGACCATGCCGCTCAGCAATTGCGTGAACAAATCCGTGGCACCGTCACCGCCCGCCGCCGTTCCGCCGCCCAGGATGCCGGCCGCGGATGTCCCCTGGGTGGGGAACAGGCTCTGAACGGGCTGGAAACCGGTCATGTGTCGCTTCCTTGGGCCTAGGCAGGTTCCCGCCGGGATGGGAGGGAACGGTGACGGGCAAAAGTGCCCATCGCCCGAGGAAAGCAATCGACGTGCCACCAGCAGGTGCCGGCAAAACCCAGGTTTCCGGCGGATGTCGGCCGAAGCGGGTTCGGCGGCGGCGTGAAGAGCGGCGGTGGGGGAGGGAGCTTATTGCCGCAGGGGGCAGATTCTGCCGCCCTTGCGATGCGGTCCAGACGCCAAGGCCCGCCAACCGGCGCAGGGCCGGGGCGGGGTGATGGGCTCAGCTGTGCGAGCGTGCGCTCACAGGCACTGGTTCACGGCCAGGGGCGGAATGCCGGCGCGGCGATAGCCCGCCGGGCGGGCGGCGCCGTGCCTGGCGATGTAGCCCTGTTCCTGGTTGCGCTGCTTGTTGATGGTGTTGACCATGATGTTGACCACCGACTGCGCCACGGCGGCGGCGGCCCGCAGCGCGGTGGCGTTTTCCATGGACTCGCGGTGGAACACCTCGGCCAGGTCTTTCATCCGCGCCTTCAGGTCCGGATCCAGGGTGCGCAGTCCCGCCATATCCAGGCTCATGATGCGCACCGCATCCTCATAGCCCTTGGTCAGCAGGTGCTTGCGCTCCACCAGGGCCAGCATGGCCTTGATGTCGCGCTTCTTCAGCAGCGCCGTTTCCTCCTGGTACAGGGCCATCAGCCGCTCCATGGCGGAGATCAGCGATTGGGCGCGGGCCTCCGCCGCGCCGGGGCTGGCCGGGGGCGGGTTCAGGGGTGGGAAGGGGATGTCCGTAGGGGTCATGGCGTGTCATCCGATGCTGTGCCGGTGCCGGTGCCGGCCGGGGCGTCCGTCGCGGTGTCCAGCGGCATATGCTGGGCCAGGCTCGCCTGCGCCTGGGCGTAGGCGTTCCGTGGCCGGCGCAAGGGGTCGGTGGCGCCCGCCTTCTCCTGCATCCGCACCATTTCCTTCTTGATCTCGTCGGCGATGCCCAGGCCACCCCCCTTGGTGATGGCCTTGGCTTGTTCCTCGATCATCATGCCGCGGAACATTTCCTCGGCGTGGCCGCCACCGAAGTTGGGATCGACCTCCACGCCTTCCCACATGTGCTGCAGCATCTGGCTGATGAAGACGGATTCGAATTCCTTGGCCGCCTTCTCGACGGCCGCGTCGTCCTTGGTCCCATCGCCCGGGGCGCCGTGCGGCTTGGGCGTGCCCTTGGCGTCCATCAGGGCCTTGGCGTCGTAGCCGGGCGGCGACAGCCTCATCTCGTCGCTCATCACATCACCTTCAGTTCGGCTTGCAGGGCGCCAGCGGCCTTGATCGATTGCAGGATGGAGATCATGTCGCGGGGGCTCACGCCCAGGGCGTTCAGGCTTTGCACCAGGTCCTGCAGGGACACGCCCGAGGGCAGGATGGCCAGCTTCTTGCCCTGTCCGTCATCCACCTGGATGTTGGTGCGGGGAACGGTGGTGGTGGTGCCGTTGCTCAAGGGGCCGGGCTGGGAAACCTGGGGCGTCTCGGTGATCTTGATGGTCAGGTTGCCCTGGGCGATGGCGACCGTGTTGATGCGCACGTTCTCCCCCATCACGATCACGCCCGACGCCTCGTCGATGACCACGGTGGCCGGATTATCGGGGGCGACCCGCAACTGCTCGATATCGCGCATGAAGCCGACCAGGTCGGCCCTGCGGCCAGCCGGCACGTTGACCGTCACGTTGGACGGGTCCATGGCCAGGGCGGTGCCGGTGCCGATGGCGGCGTTGATGGCGTCGGCGACGCGCTTGGCCGTGGTGAAATCGGGGTTGTGCAAGGCCAGGTGCAAGGCCTGCATGTCGGACATCCGGAAGTCGACCGTGCGTTCCACCAGCGCGCCGGCGGCGATGCGGCCGGCGGTGGGGACGCCGCGCGTGACGCTGGCGGCCGCCCCTTGCGCCGTGAAGCCGGAAATGGCCACGGGGCCCTGGGCCACGGCGTAGACATCACCATCGGGCGCCAGCAGCGGCGTGCCCACCAGGATGCCGCCCTGCAGGCTCTTGGCGTCGCCCAGCGTGCCCACCTGCACGTCGATGCGGGTTCCTTGCGCCGCGAAGGGGGGCAGGGTGGCGGTCACCATCACCGCCGCCACGTTCTTGGTGGTCAGCGTCGTGCCGCGGATGTTGACGCCCAGGCGTTCCAGCATGCCGTACAGGCTTTGCTGCGTGAAGGGCGCGTTGTTGATGGTGTCGCCCGTGCCGTTCAGGCCGACGACCAGGCCGTACCCCACCAGCACGTTGTCGCGCACGCCCTCCACATCCACGATGTCCTTCAGGCGCGACTGCGCCTGGGCGGGCTGGGCGGTGCTCAGGGCCAGGAACAGGACGGCGGCCATCGCGGCGGCGGCGCGCTTGAGGGCTTGGCCCCAGGCGGTGGCGGCGGGCCGGGTGGGGACGGGGCCGGTGGGGACGGTGGTGGACACGGGCGGGATACTCCCTGAAACAGATGCCAGTCCCTTAAGCGAACTTCATGCCAACTTCAGCATGCGCCCAAATCCGGCCGATTCCCAGGCGTGGCGCGGGGAACGCGACGCGCCGCCCCGTGGGCGCTGGTGTTCCGCATGGCGAGATTGGGCCGGTGGTGGCGGTTTGTCCCCGGCAAAAATTGCCCTATGCGCCTCTTCCCTGCGGATGGTAACAATAAGACAGGCCGCAGGCCCGCCAAACCGGCGGAATTGCCCCTTTTCCCCGGTCCTTTAACCTGGGCTGGCGGGGGCATCGGTCCGGATGCGCCGGGCGGCCGGCCCTGATTGCGGTGGCGGCACGATATGAAGATCGAAGGTCCTGGTTCCTCCCTTCCCACCAGCCAGACGCGCAAAACGCAACGGGCTGGCGGCGACAGCTTTCGCACCCATGTGTCGGAAAGCGATGGTGATGAGGGCGCCAAGTCGGTGACCGGCGCCCAGACCGCCATGGCCATCACCCCCCTGCTGGCCCTGCAGGAGGTGGACGACGCCCTGAACGCCAAGCGCAAGGCGCGCCAGCGGGCGGAGACGCTGCTGGACAAGCTGGAGGAGTTGCGCCTGGGTTTGCTGGCCGGCACCTTCCCGCGTGAGCGGCTGCAGGACCTGGTGCGCATGGTGCAGAGCCGGCGCGACACCGTTTCCGACCCGCGCCTGCAAGAGGTCCTGGACGAGATCGACCTGCGTGCCCAGGTGGAACTGGCCAAGTTCGAATCGGCGCAGCGCTGAGGGGCGACGCGCCGCTTCGCCGGGGTGCCGGCGGGGCTGGCCCCGCCGGTGCAGCCACCCGGACACGGCCTTGGGCCGCCCACCCTATTCTCATATGCTTAATACCGATAATCCAAACGGCTGGCCGCGCTCCCGCTTTGGGTGGGCGCGGTGACAATCGTCATTGCTATCAATAGCTTAAACCTGGCCTTGTGGGGCTGCGGTCAGTATTGCGGGTTGCGTGCGCTCTCCCTATACTCCGCGCCGTCTCGATCACACTGGATTCGGACCAAAACATATGTCGTCTCCGATACTTCCCCCGGATTACCACCCGTCCGAGGATGAGCCGTACATGAGCCCCGTGATGACGGAGTATTTCCGTCAGAAGCTGCTGCAATGGCGCGCGGAGCTTTTGAAAGAGTCCACTGAAACCCTGGTCAACTTGCAGGACGGCGGCATCCAGGAACCGGACATCGCCGACCGCGCCTCCGCCGAGACCGACCGCTCCCTCGAGCTGCGCACCCGGGACCGGGAGCGCAAGCTGATCAGCAAGATCGACGAGGCCATCGAGCGAATCGAACTGGGCGAGTATGGGTATTGCGAAGAGACGGGGGAACCCATCGGCGTCCGCCGGCTGGAGGCCCGTCCCATCGCCACCCTGTCGGTGGAAGCCCAGGAACGGCACGAGCGGATGGAGCGCACGCAGCGCGACGACTGAGGTCATTGGCGGCGGTCTTCGGGCCGCCGCCTACCGCTCTCATGCACGATGCCGGCGCAGGATGGTCGACGGGGACTCGCCGAAAGCGGCCAGGAAGTCCTTGCTGAAACGGCTCAAGTCCGCGTAGCCGCAGGATAGTGCGATCTCGGTCACGGTAAGGGCGTTGGCGCCGCTTTCGGCTAATTGTCGTGCCCGGTGCAGCCGTGTCCGCTTCAGAAAATCCATGGGCGAGTAGCCGCGGTGTTGGGCGAAGGCCCGGAAGACGCTGCGCGCGCTGGCTCCTGTCGCCGCGACGATCTGCTCAATCGTCAGCGGGTCTTCGGCGTGGGCGGCCATGAAATCCTCCGCGCGGCGGACCTGCCAAGGAGCGATCCCACGGACGGGGCCGTCGAGAAGGTGCCGGTGATTGTGCATGCCCGTGACCAGCAGGGCCGTCACCAGCGCCTGTTCCACCTCCGTTAAGACCAGTCGGCTGCCCGGTCCGGACAGGCTATCGGCGGCATTGGCCAAGGTGATCAGGATTTCTTTCAGCGTTCGCCCCTGGGGAGACTGAAGGTCCAACGCCGCGTTGAACCGCAGCGGCCCTGTAATCGTCTCACCAGTCAGCGCGGCAAGCTTGCGTGTCAGGGTGGTGACGGGGACCCGCCAGGCGAACTGCTGAAAGTCTTGATGGAAGTCGATCGTCGCGTCGGCGGAAGAGATGCAGGCCATGGTCGGGGCCAAGGCGACGGTGCTGTTGGCCGTCGTCTTCACACCGTTCCCCGTGCAGGGCACTTGCAGGCGCACGTAGGCCCCCTCGGAAAACCGCAGGGTGACGGGAAAATCATAGGCGCAGAACCAAAGGTCGCTCTCGGTTAGAGGACAGTGGTTTGCCCGCATGTCGCAGGCCGGCGCGCCAACGGCGGCCTTCACGGCGGTCGCTGCCAAGCGGCTTTCAGCGAAAGCGATGGCTTCGTCCATCACCGATGTCTTGAACGAGGGGTGATTGGCCAGTGGCAGGGCTGCGCCGCCTTTGCGTGTCCGTTCAGCGGTCAATGGCCTGGCGTCCTCGCGTTCGGTATCCGGCCGCGCACAATCCCCATGAGCCTTATCATATCCAAGTCATCATTGCCACCGTGCGGACAAAATATAACCAACTGGACACTTTATTTGGCACTGGATGCCAAACTCTGGCGCTATCCGACAAGATGGAGGATTGAAAATCAGTATGATGGAGAAATTTTATCTAAGCAGTGAGTTGCAAATCGTTAAAAAGATTTAACCACAGGTGATTGAATCAATACTTTTGATTATATACTTAATAATAGTGATCCAATTTTCCCTATAAACCGGGCGTTAATCGCTTTAATGAGAAGGTCTGTTGTCGCAGCCGGTTGTCACGGTGTTTTGTCAATGCGACATGATGACGCGAAAAAAGTCGGCCGCAAAACCATTTCAAGGAGATTTCCTCATGTTCGGAACGCGCCGTACTCTGGAGATGAAGGGAAAGCTGGTGGCCTTGGACAAGTCCCAGGCTGTCATCGAATTTGCCCTCGATGGCACCATCCTGGCAGCGAACGCGAACTTCCTGAAGGTCATGGGCTACACGTGGGGAGAGATCCAAGGCCGGCATCACAGCATGTTCGTCGAGCCACAGTTCAAGGACAGCGCGGACTACGCCCGCTTCTGGGAAGCCCTGCGACGGGGCGAATTCCAGGCGGCGCAGTTCAAGCGCATCGGCAAAGGGGGAAGGAGGTCTGGATCGAGGCGACCTACAACCCGATTTGCGACGACAACGGCCGCCCGTTCAAGGTGGTGAAATTCGCCACGGATGTGACGGCGCAAAAGATGGATTACGTCAACATGCGGGGTCAGGTCGAGGCGATCAACAGGTCGCAGGCCGTTATCGAGTTCTCGATGGACGGCACCATCCTGACGGCCAACAGCAACTTCCTCGGCGCCGTTGGCTACACCTTGGACGAGATCAAGGGCCGTCATCACAGCATGTTCGTGGAGCCCGCGATGCGGGATAGCGCCGAGTACCAGGCGTTCTGGCGGGACCTGCGGCGGGGCGAATATCGCGCGGCGCAGTTCAAGCGTATCGGCAAAGGGGGCAAGGAAATCTGGATCGAGGCGTCCTACAACCCGATCTTCGACCTGAACGGCACGGCGTTCAAGGTGGTGAAGTACGCCACCGACATCACGGCCCAGGTCCAGATGATGGTCGACCTCAAGCAGTTGATCGACCAGAACTTTGGTGAAATCGATCAGGCCGTGGCCCAATCCAGCCACCAATCCGAGGATGCCGCCCACGCTGCGGGCGAAACATCGGGCGCCGTGCAGATGATGGCGTCCAGTGCCGAGGAATTGGCCGCCTCCATTCGTGAGATCGCGCAGAGCATGGCCCAGTCCCGGTCGGCCACGGACAGCACCGCCGAACTGGCCCAGCGCGCGGACGCCGCCACCCAGCGCCTGGCGGAGGTCGCCAAGTCCATGGAGGGGGTCGTGGATGTGATCCGATCCATCGCGGGGCAGATCAATCTGTTGGCCTTGAACGCCACCATTGAGGCGGCGCGGGCTGGCGATGCGGGCAAGGGGTTCGCGGTGGTGGCCACGGAGGTTAAGAATTTGGCCAACCAATCCGCGAGCGCCACTCAGAAAATTTCCGAGGAGATCGGGGGCATGCAGGCCGTCTCCGACGATGTCGTCAGCTCGTTGGAAGCCATTCGGCAATCCATCGGCGCGGTTCGGGAATTCGTGGCCTCAACCGCCAGCGCGGTTGAGGAGCAGAGCGCCGTGACCCGCGACATGTCGTCGAATATGCAGAAGACGGCGGGTGCCGTTGAAACCGTGACGCGCAGCCTCTCCAGCATATCGGCCGCCAACCAGCAGGTGGGCCAGGCCGTCGCCCGGACCAAGGAGGCCGCCAGGATTTTGGCCCGTTGAGCCCCACCTTTATTCTACCCTCATAAAAGAAGGGCCGGTGCATGCGACACCGGCCCTTTTTAGTTTGTTCGAGGTCAATAAAGGTCCACAGAGGCCCCGTGGACAGAGGGGACTAACAGGCGAAAATGGAAAGGAAAGCCGGCAAGGCCGGCGGCGGGACATGATCTGGTGTGAAGGGGAAACCCGGCGGCGGGGGCACCGCCGGATCGCTGGATATCGATGAGGTGAAGCCCGATCAGAAGGGCAGCAGCACATCCAGCAGCTGTTGGCCGTAGCGTTCCTGCTGCACGTCGGTGATCTGGCCGCGGCCGCCGTAGGAGATGCGGGCCTCTGCGATCTTCTCGTAGGAAATGGCGTTGGTGTTGTCGATGTCCTCGGGGCGGATGATGCCCTGGATGGTCAGTTCGCGCAGCTCGTAGTTCACGCGCACTTCCTGCTTGCCCTGAATGACCAGGTTGCCGTTGGGCAGCACTTGGGTGATCAGGGCGGCGATCTTCAGGTCGATCTGCTCGGAACGGGCGACGGTGCCCTTGCCGTCCGATGCCTTGGCGCTGGTGGTCGACACCAGGCTGGAGGCAGAGGTGGCGGAGTTCAGCACCTTGGGGATCTGGGCCTCCAGGCCAAAGAAGTTGGGCATGCCCATGCTGTCGGAATTGGCGCGCGACCGCTTGGTCTCATCCGACACGTTGGCGCTGTCGTTGATGGAGATCGAGATGGTCAGGATGTCGCCGGTCTGGCTGGCGCGCTGGTCCTTGAAGAAGGCGCGGGCGCCCGGGCGCCACAGCGAGTTGGCCTGACGCTCCAGCACCGGCGGGGTGGGCATGGGCATGCGCACCGGCTGATAGCCTTTCTGCGCCGTCGGGTCGGACAGGTTGCTCATGTCCGGCGCCTTGCCGATGTTGTTGATGCGGTCGACGGCGCCGCAGCCGCTGAGCGCCACGGTGGCGACGGTGGCGATGAGGAGAGCGCGGATGGTGGAAGGCACAGGCATGATGTCTCTCCTCAATTCAGGGCGGTACGGGTGGTGCGGGCGGCGGCGATAGGGGCCTGACCAACGGGGGCTTGAGCCGCCGGCTGCACCATGACCAGGTTGGGGCCGGCGACGCGGGCATCGATGGTCCGGTTGCTGGCGGTGTTGGTGACGCGGATGATCTCGTTGATGCCCCCTTCGGTCTGGGCGCGGCCCTGGACCGTCAGGATCATGTTGCCCGACTGCAGCATCATGGTGACCAGGGCGCCGCGGGTGACCACCACCGGCGCCCGCACCTCGTCGGTGCGCACCGGCTGGTAGGGGCTGGCGCCGTGGCGTACCGTCAGGCCGATCAGGTCGCGGGCCTCGGTGACCACGTCGCCGCTGATGCGGGTACGGGGGATCTTGGTCCATTCCACGTCGCTGGCGGCGATGGTTTCGCCCGGGGCGACGCGGCGGTTCAGCACCGGCAGGGTGACCATGACGGCGACCCGGGCGCCGAAGCTCTGGCGGATGACCGGCTCGCCCGTGGCGGGAATGACCAGGTCGCCGGTGGCGCGGCCGCGGGCGGCGTCATAGTTCACATTGGTGAAGCCGATGCTGCTGTCGCTGTTGGCCGGCAGGCGCAGGACGGTACCGGGATTGTCCAGCTGCACCTCCATGCCGGCCGGTGCGCCGGCATCGGCCAGGGCCTTGGTGAAGGCCGCCTGGATCTGGTCGGCGGTCACGTCCACCGAGGGCCGGCTGACGATCACGCGCTCATTGCCGGCGGGCTTCCAATCGACGCCGTTGGCGGCGGCGATGCGCTCCAGCACCGAGGCGTCGTAGGTGATGCGGTGGCCGGGGGCGGGGGCCTGGCCGATGACGATGGTGGCCTGGTTGGGGCCCAGCGCGTCGAACAGGTCGCCCAGGTGGATGGTGTCGGCGTTGACGTCCACATCGCCATGCAGGTCGGCGGCCGTGGCGGCGCCGGCGCTGAAGAGGATGCTGGTGCCCAGCAGGATGGTGGCCAAGGCTTTCATGACTGTTCTCCGCTATCCGCCGTCATCACTTCATGTTGGTGATGGACTGCAGCATCTGGTCCGTCGTGGTGACGACGCGCGAGTTCATCTCGTAGGCGCGCTGGGCCTGGATCAGGTTGGTGATCTCGGTCACGACGTTGACGTTCGAGGTTTCCAGCGCGTTCTGGGTGATGCGGCCGAAGCCGGTGGAGCCGGGCACGGCGGTGGCGGGCTGTCCCGATGCCGGGGTTTCCAGCAGCAGGTTGTCGCCGATGGCCTCCAGGCCCGCCGCGTTGGGGAAGTTGGCCAGGGTCAACTGGCCGACGATGGCCGGGTTCACCTGGCCGTCGATCTTGGCCTGCACCTGGCCCGAGGCGTCGACGGTGATGTCCACCGCGTTCTGCGGGATGGTCAGTCCGGGGTTCAGCAGATAGCCGTCAGAGGTGACGACCTGGCTGTTGGCGTTCAGCTGGAAGGAACCGGCGCGGGTGTAGGCGATCTGGCCATTGGGCAGCGTCACCTGGAAGAAGCCGTTGCCGTTGATGGCCAGGTCCAGGCTGTTGCCGGTGGTGTTGATGTTGCCCTGCTCGTTGATGCGGTAGACGGCGGCCGTCTTCACGCCGGCGCCGATCTGGATGCCGGTGGGGACGATGGTGCCGGCGTCGGACGAGTTGGAGCCGACGCGGCGCATGTTCTGGTAGAGCAGGTCCTGGAACTCGGCGCGCTGGCGCTTGAACCCGGTCGTCGTCATGTTCGCGATGTTGTTCGAGATGACTTCGACGTTGGTCTGCTGGGCCTGCATGCCCGTGGCGGCGATGGAGAGGCTGCGCATGATCTGTGTCTCCTAATTCTTCGACGGCACGGGTGCGTTATTGGGCTTTGGCCAGGTGGGTGATCGCGTTGCGGATGCGATCATGTTCCTCTTCCACCAGCTTCTGGGCGATCTGGTACTGGCGCAGCACGTCGATCATCATGGTGGATTCGACGATGGGCTGGACGTTGGAGGCTTCGATGGCCCCCTGCGTCACCTGCGGGTTGGCCGAGGGGCGCGGCGTCTGGGTGGTGGTCATCAGGCCGCCGCCCAGGGTCTGCATCTGCTGCTGATCGTCAAAGCTGACGATCTTCAGCTTGGCCAACTGGGCGCGGTCGGCCATGACGGTGCCGTCGCCCTGGATTTTGATGTCGGTGGCGCCATCCGGGATGGTGATGCGGTTGTCGTTGGTGTCCAGCACGGGCAGGCCGTTCTGGTCCACCAGTTCGCGGCGGTCGTTCAGCTGGAAATTGCCGGCGCGGGTGTAGCGGGGGCCGGACAGCGTCTCCAGCGTGAAGTAGCCTTCGCCCTTCAGCGCCAGGTCCAGGGTGTTGTTGGTCACCTGCAGGGCGCCGGCGCGGGTGTCGCGCATCAGGCCGTAGTCCTGGACGAAAGAAACCCGTTCGCCGCGGGCCGGCTTTTCCAGGTACTCCTGGAACAGCATGCGCTGCTGCTTGTATCCCGTCGTGTTCATGTTGGCGATGTTGTTCGCCACCACATCCAGCTGCCGGGACAGCGCTTCCTGTCGGGACAGCGCCACGTAAATCGGGTTTTCCATTTTCGCCTCGAACGCTGCTTCCGGTCGATGCCGGCCGCTTGTTAGTCGCCTCCCCATATGCAGGGGGTGTGCCAACATTCGAGATGTAGGAAAATCAATGGCTTGACTGGATGGCGGGTAGGCAGGACCGGCAGGGAGGGGGTGGTGCGGCAGTTTCTGCCGAACCTTGCCTTCCTCGACCGTCCCGGGCGGCCGATTTTACCCCGTCCCCAAAAGCAGACCGCCCGCCCCCTAAGGGGGGCGGGCGGTCGAACCTTGAACCGGGATGCGGACCGTTGGGGTCAGGCGGCGTCGGCCGCGACCTGCATCTTCACGATCCGGTCGGGGGCGGTGACGCTGCCGTTGTTAGTGCGGCTGCCCTTCTTCAGGGCGTCGACGAATTCCATGCCCTCGGTGACCTTGCCCCAGACGGTGTACTGGCGGTCCAGGAAGGTGGCGTCGTCGAAGCAGATGAAGAACTGGCTGTCGGCGCTGTCCGGGTTCATGGCGCGGGCCATGGAGCAGACGCCGCGCACATGCGGCTCGGCCGAGAATTCCGCCTTCAGCTTCTTGCCGGAACCGCCGGTGCCATCGCCGGTGGGGCAGCCGCCCTGGGCCATGAAGCCCTCGATGACGCGGTGAAAGCTCAGGCCGTCGTAGAAGCCGTCGCGGGCCAGTTCCTTGATGCGGGCGACGTGGTTGGGGGCCAGGTCGGGGCGGAGCGCGATGACGACGCGGCCGGCCGGCAGGTCGAGATACAGGGTGTTCTCAAGATCCATTTTGGGAAGCTCGTTTTTGTGGTGGGCGCGTCCGTATCCGGCTTTGCCGGTCGCCGGACCATAGCGCCCCCGCTCGCTTATTTGAACCGCCCTTGTGGCGGAGCCGCCCCCTGCCTGCGACAAGCCCCGTCCCAAGGCACCTTTTCTCCCGTGGCGGCTTGAAACGGCGGAGCGGCGGCAAGGGCCTTGCATAGGGGGTGGTTCGGCACCGCGCGACGGTCGGTTCATGCCGGGTGCAGGGGGCTGCGCCCCGGCTTGCCGTCCGTCGCCTGTCTTGCCACTCTCCACCAGGGCTCCGGGGGACCACCGGGGCCGGGAAGGGATCGGTACGCCCTCATGTCCATGCCACCTTTACGGCCGCCGGCCGGGATGCGGCCGCCCGACGTCCGGGCTTCCAAGCCGCCGAGACGCACGTCGCCGGGCTTGCGGTGGCCGCCATCGCTGGGCGGCCGGCTGCCGCCTTGGCGCAAGCGGTGGCTGTGGGCGCTGCCGCTGATCGGCGTCGTCATCGGCGGGGCCATTCTGGCCGGTCGGCTGTTTTTGCCGGCAACGGCGGAGCGGCGGTTGGCGGCGGCCTTGGTCGAGGTCGGCTTTCCCCAGGCGCAGGTCACGGTGCGGCATGCCGGCTGGGGTTGGCTGGAGGCGGGCGTGCGCCTGCAACCCGGGCTGGAGGCGGACACCGCGCTGGTGACCTTCACGGGCCTGCTACCCTGGGGTACGCCCGCGCGCTTGGCCCTGACGGGTGTCAGCGTGGATGCCGGACTGGTCGATGGCCAAGCTCTGGGCCGGCTGATGGACATGCCCATCGACCATGTCGAAATCGGCGCGGCCCAGGTGGTTCATGGCGATTGGTCCGTGCCGCTGGCGCTGAACGCCACCCTGGATCGGCAAGGAGGGGAGAGCGCCCCGGCCGGCTGGCAAGGTCAGGCGGTGCTGGAACCGGGGGACGGATGGCCGGCGTTCGCCCTGACCCTGCGCCTGTCCAAGACGCAGAATGGACCCGCGCTGACGGTGGACCCGGCGCCGGGGGCCGGACCGCAATTATCCGGCACCTTGGCGACCTCTGCCAACACGACGACCAAGGCCGACCTGACGGTGAAGGGCCTGCGGGTTCGCGACTGGCCCGGCCCGCTGGCTGGCCACCTGACGGGCCAGGTGGTGGGGTGGGGCGACAGCGCCCGCTGGACGATCAGCGCCACCGTCGACACGCCTGACGCCCATCTGGCGCTGGACGGCACCCGCCCGTGGGTGGGGGATTCACGCCCCGGGGGCTTGCCCGCCGCCCCGTGGGGCCTGGTGCTCAAGGCCCGGGGGGCTGGAAGCTGGGGCGGTGAGGGGCGGCTGACGCTGACCGGAACCGCCGAGACTGGAAACGGCGAGGGGCGCACGCTGGCCCTGGCCCTGTCGGCGGAGGGGGTGACGGCGCCGCAACTGCCCCTGATGGCATCCTTCCTGAGCCTCACCGCGACCGCGACCCCCCAGGGGGACGGGGCCTGGACGCTGGCCCTGACCGGCCCGGCGCAGGCCGGCGGGCGCTTGCGGGACGGACAGGGTACGCCCGTCAGCCTGGGCTGGGACCCTGGCGCTGATGGCCATCTGGCGGTGACATGGCGGGGTGGGCTGGGCAAGGAGCGGCGCGGCCATGCCGACATGCAGGGCGCGGTGGTGGGACGGCTGGGGCCGGCCAGCGCCCCCTGGTCGCCGGCGGCACCACGGACCTGCGCGCCGTCGCCGACTGGGACTCCGGTGGCCTGAACACCCTGGAGGCCACGGCCGCATCGCTGGCGGCGCCGGTGTTGCTCGACGCCCATCTGGACGGCGCGCACCTGTCCGCCGGCTTTGATCGCACCCATCGGGGCAGTCCCTGGCAGGTCACCCTGGAGGGGGGCCGCGTGCAGGGGACCGTGCTGCCGCCCCTGGCGCTGGCGGTCACGCTGTCGGGCGATCCCGGCGGCACGCTGTCGCTGGCCGGCCAGGCCCGGGGGCTGGGCACGCCGCTGGTCCTGGGGCTGAGCGGCCACTGGACGGCGGCGGATCAGCGGGGGGAGGCGGCGGCGGTGCTGGAACCGCTGGTCCTGTCGGCCGTGCCGGATCTGACCCAGTTGCTGCCGGGCGCCGGCCTGGCGGCACCCATGAGTGGGCAGGGCACGGTTGCCGGCGGCGCCCGGCTGTCCTGGGATCAGGGGCGCCTGACCGGCTCGGGCGAGCTGCGGGCCGACGGGGTCAGCCTGGCCGGGCCGCGTCTGTTCATCGATGGCCTTGAAGGCCATGTGACCCTGGACGGCCTGTTCCCGCTGCATAGCCCGCCGGCGCAGCGCCTCAAGGCCAAGGCGATCGGCGCCGCGCTGGCGATGGGCGATGTCGGGGTGGAGTTTCAATTGGCCGATGGCCGGATGCAACTGCAGGGCGGCGATTTGGCCTGGGCCGGTGGCCATGTCCACCTGGCCCCCGACGATGGCGGGGGATTCAGCGCCACCGTCAGCGGGGTGGACCTTGCCCAGGTGCTGCCGGGCTGGTCGGCGGCGGGCTACACCCTGCAGGGCACCCTGGGCGGACGCCTGCTGGGGCGCTTTGACGGCCTGACGCCGGTGCTGACCTATGGCGGGCTGGAGGCGGACGGGCCGGGCCACATCGGTTACACCGACATGTCCGGCGGCGCGGCCGGGATTCCCGTGGTCCTGAACCCGGACCACAATGGCAAGGTCGCCCTGGTTACCCGGGCATTGGCCGACTACGCCTACCAGGCCCTGACGGTGCAACCGACGGGACCCATCCTGACCGATCCGCGGGCGCGCCTGCTGCTCCGCGGCGTGAACCCGGAGTTCTACGGCGGCTATCCGGTCGACCTGGACCTGGAACTGGATGCCGGCGACCTGTCCGCCGTCGGCGCCCAGTACCGGAGACGGTAAAGGGGCGGATCAGGGGAAGGGGCAGTGATCGCCGACGACGTCGACGAAGGAGCGTGAGCCGGGGCTGATCTTGAAGCGGTATTCGGTGTCGTCGATGATCACCGAATGCTGCAGCGGCAGCATGCCCGTCGTCTGGGTTTCCTTGCCGTTCTTGTCCGTGAACTTCAAGGTCACGGGCTTGGCCGGGTCGAACCAGGATTGCGGCGCCCCGTCGGGGCTGCGCGAGGTGGCGCCTTCGCCCGAGACGGTGATGGCGCCATCGGCGAAGCCGGCCGAGGTGTTGGGCCCCTTGTACAAGGAGGTCGACAGCACGAAGCGCTTGGTTTCCGCCTTGCCGCAAGACCGCGGCGTGCCCGTCTGCTCGATGATCAGGGCCAGGCGGCCGGCGTCCACGCCCTCCACCATCTTCTTGGCCAGCAGGTCCTTCAGCCGGCCCAGGTCACCGGTCGGCACGTCGCGGTCATAGCGCACCTGCAGCTCGCTCACCCGCACTTCCGCCGTTTGCAGGGCCGCCTGCAACTGGGCGACCTTGCGCTCGGTCTCCTCTTTGGAGGCCTGCGCCTGGTTCAACTGCGTTTGAAGGTTCTGCTCCCGCCGGATCAGTTGTTCCTGGCCCACCTCGTAACTGAAGGCGCAGGCCACGCCGACAACGCCGGCCAGCAGCAGGAACTTGCCCAGCCGCCCCCAGAAACGGCGGCGGGCCCGGCGGCTGTAATCATAGAGGCCATAACTCATGGTGGCGCCAACACCCAGCAGATAGGTCAGGGAGAACAAGGAATTAGGAAGCCCGGGAAACGATGTCTCCCGGGCCTGACCCTAGCGGGGCCGCCCCGCAAACTCAAGCGGCTGTCGGCCTTATACCGTCGGCGGCGGCCATCGCCGCCGACACCAACCCTGACGGAATGGATTGGATATCAGCCGTTATGGGGCAGCGCCGCGTTGATGGCGGCCTTCAATTCCGGCGATTCCGGCTCCACCCGGCTGGGGAAGGCGGCGATCAGAGCACCCTCGGGGCTGATCAGGTACTTGTGGAAGTTCCACTTCGGCGCCCCCTTGGCGGCGCTGACCCATTTGTAGAAGGGGTGGGCCTTGTCGCCGGTCACCACTTCCTTTTCCGTCATGGGGAAGTCGATGGCGAAGGTGGATTCGCAGAAGTGTTTGATTTCCTTGTTGCTGCCCGGCTCCTGGTCCAGGAAGTCGTTGGCCGGCACGCCCAGCACCACCAGGCCCTTGTCCTTGTAGGCGGTGTAGAGCGCCTCCAGTCCCTTGTACTGCGGGGTGAAGCCGCAGAGCGAGGCGGTGTTCACCACCAGGATGGCCTTGCCCTTGAATTGGCTGAGGGGCAGCGGCTCGCCGTCGATGGAGGTGAACTTGTAATCATAGGCGGACCCGGCGGCCGAACTGGGCAGGGCGGCGGCGGCGGCGCCCCGTTGGGCGGTGACCAGGCCGGTGGCGGCCATGCCGGCGAGGGCCAGGGCGGCGATGGCCAGGCCCCGGATGAGGGAACGGCGGTTGGGCGGGGAAGCGGGCATCGGTTCTCTCCCTCGGGGTGGGCGGGCCCTGTCGGGAGCCCGCCGGATCGCGATACGGAACTACGGGCCCGATGCCCGCCGACGCCGATGCGTCAGTGCGCGGTGCCGGTGAAGGCCGGGCTGACGAACATGCCAAGCTTGTTGAAGATCATGCGGAAGTAAATGCGGTTACCCGACGCGATGCCGATGCGCTGGGAATAATCGCGTTCCATGATCAGCGAGAAGGTGTAGCAGTCGTCCTGATAGGTCGTGGTCAGGCTGGTGGACACGGGCCCGCCGCCCTCGGCCAGGTTGTAGCGGGAGGACAGCGCCACCGTGTAGTACTTCAGGAAGGACGAGCTGATGCCGCCGCTGACTTCCTGCAGGTTGGTGGTGGTGTCGGCGACCGTGCCGTTCTGCAGTTCCAGCTTGTTGATGTAGAGATAGCTGCCTGACACGCGGAAGACGGACGGGCCGAACGACCCGGTGAAGTCATGCATGCGCTGGGCGCCGGTGGTCGGATCCAGGCGGAAGCCGTAGCTGATGTCCATCCAGGGGCTGGGGGTCAGCTCCAGGCGGCCGACATAGTCCGACTGACGGCTGTACAGGCCGGAATTGACCGCGAAGTCGGTGTTGTGCTGCAGGCGGTAGCTCTGGCCGAAGAAAATCGTGCTGCTGCCGCCGCCATTGCCGTACACGCCGGCGCGGATACCGTAAGTGACGCGCTGGCCGCCATCGAGGAGATCCACGCCGGGATAGCGGCTGAGACGGAACAGGTTGGTGGAATCGAATTCGATATCCTCGCTGTCCTCGTTCGGCAGGTCGCGGCTGTTGTGATAGTTGGGCGCGGCGGTGAAGGCCACGATGGGCTCGATCATTTCCGAGACCGTGCCATCCTCGCGCACGAAGGGCAGGCGGGTCATGATCTGGCCCTGGGGGAAGATGCGGAAGCGGTTGAAGCTTTCGCGGTCCCCGGTGACGCTGTTCTCCTGATTGGCGATGGAATAGCCGTCGGTGCGCAGCAGGGCGTTCACCGTCGTCACCATGCCCAGGCCGTTGGTGTAGTCCCCCTGCCAGCCGGCGACCTGCGAGGCCCGGCGGGACCGGGTGCCCTGCTCGCGCCACAGGTCCAGGATCTGGGCGTCGTAGGACCAGCGGCCGCCCAACGTCTCACCCGGCTCGCCCAAGGCGCTGTAGGTGATCAGCGGCAGGGCCACCGGCTCTTCCAACGTGTTGGACGGGCGCAGGTCCTGGAAGCCGTAGATGCCAGCGTTGAAATAGTCGCGGCCGGCGAAGCGCTCGGTGTACAGGCGGCTGGTCAGCAGCTGTTCGGAGCTGTAGCTGTAACGCAGCAGGAAGTTGTCGTCCGTGACGCGGTTGAGGTCGAAGCCCCAACGCCAGGCGTCGTCGATGTCAAAGCGGCCGATGCCCTGAACATAGCCCCGCAGCTCCTTGGGGCTGATGGTGCCGGTGCTCGAGCTTTGGGTGTTCTCGGCGTAGGTCGCGGCGCCCTGCACCTCGAAATAGCCGTTGGTGAAGCGTTCCCGGTACTTGCCGCCGATCAGCAGGCCGTCATTGGCGCTGGGCGTCAGGTCGAACAGCAGGTCCTTGTCCGGCGAGATGTCGTAATAGTACTTCACCCGCGCGAACATGCCCAGGTTGCTGCTGTAGCCGATGGTGGGCGTCAGGAAGCCGCTGCGCCGGTCCACCGAGGGGTCGGGCATGGAGAAGGCGGGCAGGTAGGTGATGGGAACGCCCGCCACCTCGATGGTGGCGTCGCGGAAGTAGATGTCGTGCGAGGTGCTGTCGTGCGTCACCTGCTTGGCCCGGATTTGCCAGGTGGGCGGCTGCGTCGGGTCGTCCTCGCACAGCTTGCAGGGGCTGTAGGTGCCGCGGGTGACCCGGGTGTAGCGGCCGTCGATGCGCTCCGCCTGATATCCGGCCAGGCGGCTGTTGTCCTGCAACAGCATGCGGGACTGGTCGACGAAGGCCTGCTTCTGGTCCTCCGTCAGCTCCGCGTAGTCGCCGAACATGACTTCGCCGTCCGGCTGGATCATGACCACATGACCGCTGGCGGTGATGACGTTGGTCCGCTCGCTGTAGCTGATGGTGTCGGCCAGGACGACGTGGCCGCCTTGCGACAGCTGAACGTTGCCGGTGGCCGTGGTGATGCCCAGCTCGTTGTCCGTATCGACCTGATCAGCCTCCAGCAGGACGGGGGGCTGGTCCTTCTTGGGCGGCTGGGCGGCCGCCTGCGTTCCTGTGGCCGTGGGGGTGGCCGAGGGGGCAGGCGTGGCCGCTGCCGGCTGCTGTTGCGCCAGCGCCGTGGTCGACAAGAGGCCGACCATCAGGGCGCCCGCGATGGCGGTGTGCCGCCGCTTGGCCGAGGGACGTGCGATCAGGGGGCATGCGTTCAACGGGACACACTCCTCAACGGGTCGCCCAGGGGTTCGTCCAGGGGCCCGCCGATGGGGCTACCGCCGTTCCAGGCCATGTGGCCGATGTCCTTGCTCCGCTTCATGGATCACCTTCTTGCCCATGCCGTGGGCCAAGTCAACACGGCTGGCCCGTTCCACGGGCGCATCTCCCGATATCGTCGGCATCCGCCGCGCGATTCCGGTCCGCTGGCGGACCGGCGGGAGTATCAGGTGAACGCCTTGAAGGTGATGATGGTGAAGGTGTCCTTGACGCCCGGCAGGGTTTGCAGGCGCTGGGTGACGAAATGGCCGATATCGGCCCCGTCCGCCAGATAGCACTTCATCATCAGGTCATATTGACCGGAGATGGAGTAGACCTCGGACACCTCTTCCAGGCTCTCCACCGCCGAATCGGCCACGTCATAGGCCTTGCCCAGCTCGCACTTGATCTGCACGAAGATGGTCTGCATGGATTGCTTCCAAGCCTCCGGCGTTTCGGCCGTCACGCCTCGGGCGTGTCGGCGTCCTCGTAGTTTTCCGGCGCGGTGGCGCGGGCCACGGGGCGGGCGACGCGCAGCATGAAGGCGGGCACATCGTCGCCGAAACCGACCACGCTGGGGCCGTCATCCTCGTCACGCCAGCGGCGACGGGGCTCACCCCGGTCATCCTGGCGGGGCGGACGGGGCTCCGTCCGCGTGGCATCGCGCGGGGTATCGGTGCGGGTGTCACGGTTCCGGCCGCGATCACGGTCACGGCTGTTCCGCTCAGGACGCTCCGCGCGTTCGGGCCGTTCCGCGCGGTCGGGGCGGCGGGCTTCCGCCACCTCCTCGGCCTGCGGGGCGGCTTCGATGGCGGCCTGAGCCTCGCGGGGGGTGTCCGCACCGCCACGACGGCGGGGGCCTTTGGCCTCGCCGCGGGCGCTTGCGCCCCGCGCGGGGCGACGGCGGCGACCGCCCTCGCTCTCGCCTTCCGACATGTCCGGGGTTTCCAGGCCATCGATCATGATGCGCGGGATTTCGCGGCCGATCAGCTTCTCGATGGCGCCCAGGGTGCGGCCATCGTCCGGCGTGGCCAGCATGAAGGCGCGGCCGGTCTTGCCGGCGCGGCCGGTGCGGCCGATGCGGTGGACATAATCGTCGGCGTGGTGGGGCACGTCGAAATTGAACACATGGCTGACGCCGGCGATGTCGATGCCGCGCGCGGCCACGTCGCTGCAGCACAGCAAGGAGATCTCGCCCTGACGGAACTGCTCCAGCGTCTCGGTGCGCTTGGACTGCACCATGTCACCATGCAGGGCGCCGGCGTTGAAGCCGTGCTTGGTCAGCGACTGGTGCAGGATGGCGACATCGCGCTTGCGGTTGCAGAAGATGAAGGCGTTCTTCACGTCCTCCGTCCGCAGCAGGTGGCGCAGGGCCTCGCGCTTGTCCTCATTGCGCACCATGGCCACCGCCTGGGTGACGGTGGCGGCGGGGGAGGCCGGCGGGGCCACCGTGATCTCACGCGGGTTCATCAGGAAGGCGTCGGCCAGGCGCCGGATCTCCGGCGGCATGGTAGCCGAGAAGAACAGCGTTTGGCGCATCTTGGGCAGCAGGCCCACGATCCGCTCGATATCCGGGATGAAGCCCATGTCCAGCATGCGGTCGGCTTCGTCGATCACCAGGATCTTGATGTCCGACAGCAGGATGTTGCCGCGGTCGAACAGATCCATCATGCGGCCAGGGGTGGCGATCAGGACGTCGACGCCGCGCTCCAGCTTCTTGATCTGGTCGCCGAAGGACTCGCCGCCGATCAGCAGCGCCATGTTCAGCTTGTTGTACTTGCCGTAGACCTCGAAGTTCTCGGCCACCTGCGCCGCCAGCTCGCGCGTCGGTTCCAGGATGAGCGAGCGGGGCATACGGGCGCGGGCGCGGCCCGATGCCAGGATGTCGATCATGGGCAGGGTGAACGACGCCGTCTTGCCGGTGCCGGTCTGGGCGCAGCCCAGCACGTCGCGGCCCTGCAACACCCAGGGGATCGCCTTTTCCTGAATCGGGGTCGGCTGGCTATAGCCCGCGTCTTCAACCGCGCGAAGGACTTCCGGGCCTAGCCCAATTTCCGAGAAAAGCATGCGACCTATATCTGTATGGTGTGCGTCATTTAGGGGATGAGTTTGGCAGGATTGCCAACCCTCCTAAGGACAAAGCGCCAGGTTGACGGGGCCGCCATTCCCACGCCCAAACCCGTCTCAACGTAACTGGAGGCGGCCTCCAAGACCAGTAAAGACGGCCCGGCGCTGCCCACACTGGAGCCATGCGCGACTTGGCGGAAGGTCACGACATGGTCAAGGCTCGCGCGTTCGATATCAATTTCAGCCCGCAAGGGCAAGGATTTCCTTTAAAGTCAACTGCCGCGTCTCCTTCTTTCTTAGTGCCTGGGGTGTGGCCCCCCGAGTCGCCGGCGCATCCCTCCGCCTCATGCGGAGGGCGCGGCATCGCGGCGCGGGTCTGGAAAGGGGCGCGGTTGTCCGGCCGGCCCTTGTTTTCGCCGGCTGGCCCCCCATCATCTGAATAGATGACACGACATTGTCACCTGGCCGGTTGCATATCGCGCGAAAACTGTTCTAGGCTTCCCTTGTTGGCTCAACCGCCTTTCGCATTGAAGGATGACACCCATGGTCACCATCGGCATCGCTGCTTTCCTCGGCCTCAGCCTGCTCGCCGCGCTGTCCATCGCCGCCGTGAAGCCGGCCGAGGCCAGCAGCCATCATGGACACGGCGGCCATGGCCATGACGACCACGGCCACAGCCACGGCGGTCACGGCCACTGAGCCGTCCCCCCGCGTGATCGCAGAATTCGGGCGGCGCTGGGCCAGAAACCCAGCCCTTTAGCCCGCTCATTGGAAAAAGGCCGCGGCAACGCGGCCTTTTTTATTGCCGACAACGTTTGCAAAACGGTGACATAATCTTAAGCGTGGTGTGAGACGCTTGCGTCCATCGCCATAGTGCCTTGGCGTGTTTGTTGGGGAACGCACGAATGGCCACGATCACGGCGAATAATCATTCAACGCTGCTGAACAGCGGCGCGATCATCGTACAGGGGAACCGTGACACCATCGTCGGTTCCGGCAACACCATCACGCTGCAGCAGGCGGTGGTCAGTGGGCAAACCACCATCATCGGTAGCGGCAACGTCATCGTCGACAGCTTCGTGGGCAACACCATCGTCGTGGGCGGGGACAGATTACGGTATCGGCCACCGCCGACGTGGTCACCATCCTGGGCGGCGGCAACATCGTCCAGATCAATAACAACAACGCCGTCTTCGACGCCTATGCCGGCGACCAGGTGTCCTTCAGCGGCTTCGCCTCCAGCTTCACCGGTTCCCTGAACTATCTCACGGTCGCGAACCGGGGCGGCCTGACGGTCAATGGGACTGGCAATCAGGTCACCCTCAACGGGTCGGGCCGGCTTGACCTCACCAGCACGGGCAACACCGTCACCGACCTGGGCAGCAATTCCACCATCAGCTTCGCCGGGGTCAATCTGGCGCAGACGATCACCGGCACGGCCGACACCGTGTTCCTGAACAATATCAGCAACAGCCTGTCGGTGGGCGGCAGTGACATGGTGGTCCAGGCGGTGGGCAACATCGTCCGCGTCCTGGCCGGCGCCAGCAACATCACCGTCGCCAATACGGGCAAGGCGACGAACCGCATTTATGCCGGCGCCGGCACCATCACGACGCAATCCGACCTGGCGGTGAACGGTGCCGGCACGTCGCTGAACTTCCTGCGGGGCGGCAGCGCCACCTTGACCGCCGCCGCCAACAGCGCGCCCGTCACCATCCTGGGCAGCGGCACGCTGGCCGCCAACGGGGCAGGGGCGACCTTCATCCTGGCGGCCAGGGGACAGACCCTGACGGGGAATAGTCAAACCGTCACTGTCAGTGGCGCCAGCGGCGACATCGTCCTGGGCAACCTCAATACCGTCACCGTTGCCCAGGGCGCCAACGGGACGGTCAATGGCGCCAACAACACCGTGACCGTCAGCGATGGGGCCAAGGCCACCGTCCTGGGGGGCGGCAACACCGTGACGGCCTTGGGCGCCGCCAGCGTCGCCGCGACCGCTGGCGCCTCGGTCCTGGTGGGGGGCGGCACCGGGGCCACCCTCACAGGCTCCGCCGCCGCCACCATCCGCTATGACGCCAGCGGCATGACCATCGATCTGGTGGCCGGCCGCGCCTCGGCCGTGGGCGGCGGCAAGGTCGACACGCTGACCAACGTCGGCATCCTGCTGGCCACCGGCAACAACGACACTCTGATCGCCGGCAGCGGCGCGACCCTGTCGCTGACCGGCACCGGCGGCCAGGTGACCCTGACCGGTGGCCGCAACGTCGTCTTGGGCAGCGCCGCCAGCCGAGCCACGATCTCCATCACCGCCAGCAACAGCGTCGAAACCATCAACGCCACCGGCGATGTGATCCTGGTGCAGGGCGGCGGCGATACCCTGACCTTGGGCGGAACGGGGAACCAGGTGACCACCGCCGCCGGCGGCACCCTGGCCCTGACCGCCAACGCCAGCGCCAGCCTGGCCGGCACCGGCAACAGCGCGACCCTGGCCAGCGGCGCCAGGCTGACGGTCACGGACGGCGGCAACACCATCACCGGCACCACCGCGTTCCTGACGATTTCGGCGCCCGCCGGCGCCACGGAGACGGTCAGCGGCACCAACAACGCCATCACCATGACGGTGGCGGGGGACACGTTGGCGCTCAGCGGCACGGGCAATGGGGTGACGGCCTCAGGCGACACCGTCAATCTGGCCGCCAAGGCCAGTGCCACGGTCAATGGCGCGGGCAACACCATCACCGTCGGCGCCCAGGCCAGCCTGAAGGTGACGGGGGCCGGCAACACCATCGCCCTGAGCGGGGCAGGGGACACCCTCAACCTCACGGGCACCGGCAACACCATCGTCGCCCGCAGTACCGGCGCCACCCTGGCCCTGTCCAGCAATGGCGTGGGCCCCTCCGGCGAATTGGACCTGATCGTCACTCATGACAAGGTCTGGCTGCAGCGGTCGGGCAACGACCTGGTGGTGGAGCAACTGGGCGCCGGGCAGACGGCCCGCCTGACCAACTGGTTCGGCAGCACCAGCGCTGAGGTCGCCACCATCAAGGCCAGCGACGGCGTCCTGCTGACGCCCACGGACGTCGCCACCCTGCTGGGCAAGATGACCACCTTCAGCAACGGCCACGCGGGCTTCAACCCGCTGACCACATCGCAGGGCAGCACAAACAACAGCTATTACGCCGGCGCGCTGAACGGCGTCTGGCACAGCTGAGGCGGCGGAAAAGTGAAACGCCCGGACGGTGGCGTCCGGGCGTTTGGTCAGACGTCCAAGTCCTGCGCGAACTTGGCGTTTTCCTGGATGAATTTGAAGCGCAGCTCCGGCTTGCGGCCCATCAGGCTTTCCACCAGGCTGGCGGTGCTTTCCGCGTCGTCCTTCTGCTCGGGATCGCGGATGTCGGGCACCGTCACGCGCAGCAGCGTGCGGCGTGCCGGGTCCATGGTGGTTTCCTTCAACTGGCTGGGCTGCATCTCGCCCAGGCCCTTGAAGCGGCTGATCTCCACCTTCTGGTTGGCCTTGAACACGGTGGCCATCAGTTCGTCCTTGTGGGCGTCGTCGCGGGCGTAGCGGACGTTGCTGCCTTGGGACAGGCGGTACAGCGGGGGCAGGGCCAGGTAGAGGTTGCCGTTCTGGATCAGCGCCGGCATCTCGCGATAGAAGAAGGTCATCAGCAGCGAGGCGATGTGAGCGCCGTCGACGTCGGCGTCCGTCATGATGACGATGCGCTCATAACGCAGCCGGTCGGGGGAGAAGTCCTTGCCGGCGCCGCAGCCCAGGGCCTGCACCAGGTCGCTTAGTTCCTGGTTGCCGCGCAGCTTGTCCGTGCTGGCCGAGGCCACGTTCAGGATCTTGCCGCGCAGGGGCAGTATGGCCTGGGTCTCGCGGTTGCGCGCCTGCTTGGCGCTGCCGCCGGCGCTGTCGCCCTCGACGATGAATATCTCGGTGCCTTCGGAGCTTTGGCGCGAGCAGTCGGCCAGCTTGCCCGGCAGGCGCAGGCGCCGGGTGGGCGTCTTGCGCGCCATGTCCTTGGCGGCGCGGCGCCGCGCCCGCTCCTCCGCCTTCTCCACCAGGCGGTCCAGCAGCACCTTGGCGGCGTCGGGGGCGGCCGACAGCCAGTGGTCGAAATGGTCCTTGATGGCCGCCTCGGTCAGGCGCACAGCCTCCGCGCTCACCAGCTTTTCCTTGGTCTGGCCTTGGAACTGCGGGTCGCGGATGAAGACGGACAACAGGATGGTGGCGCCGTCCACCACGTCCTCGGCCGTGAGGGACGGGCCCTTGCGGTTGCCCACCAGCTCGCCATAGCCCTTCAGGCCGCGCGTCAGCGCCTGGCGCAGGCCCTGCTCATGGGTGCCGCCCTGGGGGGTGGGGATGGTGTTGCAGTAGGTGTGGCTGAAGCCCTCGTCATCCTCGGGCCAGGCCACGGCCCATTCCACGCGGCCGGCCTGGTTGGGGAAGTCGGCCTGGCCGGCGAAGGCGGTGGGGGTGACGGTGCGCCGGTCCTTCAGGGCCGACATCAGATAGTCCAGCAGCCCGTTGGGGAAGTGCAGGGTTTCCGCCGCCGGCACCGCGCTGTCGTCGCTCAGCAGCGAGGGATCGCAGCTCCAGCGGATTTCCACGCCCCGGAACAGATAGGCCTTGGACCGCGCCATGCGGTACAGACGCTCCGCCTTGAAGTGCGCGCCGTCGCCGAAGATCTGGGCGTCGGGGTGGAAGCGCACCAGGGTGCCGCGCCGGTTGTTCACCGGGCCGGCGTTCACCAGCGGCGTCAGGGGCACGCCGCGGCTGTAGCTTTGCGTGTAGAGCGTGCGGTCGCGGGCGACCTCCACCGTCAGCTGGTCGGTCAGGGCCGTGACGACGGACAGGCCCACGCCGTGCAGGCCGCCGGAGGTGGCGTAGACCTTGCCGCTGAACTTGCCGCCGGAATGCAGGGTGGTGAGGATCACCTCCAGCGCCGACTTGCCCGGGTATTTCGGGTGGTCGTCCACCGGGATGCCGCGGCCGTTGTCCCGGATGGAGACGGTGCCGTCGGCGGCCAATTCCAGGTCGATGCGGTTGGCGTGGCCGGCCACCGCCTCATCCATGGCGTTGTCGAGCACCTCCGCCACCAGATGGTGGAGGGCGCGTTCGTCCGTGCCGCCGATATACATGCCGGGACGGCGGCGGACAGGCTCCAGCCCCTCCAGGACCTCGATGTCCTGGGCGGAATAGCTGTCTTGCTTGCGGGCGGTGTTCTGGAAAAGGTCGCTCATACCCCATTATAGGAGTGGGCGCCGCCGCAGTTCAAGGACTGGGGCGGCGGGGCATCCCCGCCAACCACCACATTTTGTAAGAACGGACCCGCCAGCCTCCCACATCGGGGGTATGGGCGGCCTGTATCGCTTTCAGGAGTACGGATCGATGAACGACCAGCCGCCCACCCCCGACTTTTCCTCCGCGCCGGCGCTGCGCACCTTCGCCATGCCGGCGGACACCAACGCCAACGGCGACATCTTCGGCGGCTGGGTACTGTCCCAAATGGATCTGGCGGGTGCCGCCAAGGCCATACGCCGCGCCCGGGGCAGGGTGGCGACGGTGGGCATCGAGGCCATGAAGTTCTATCGCCCCGTGGCGGTGGGCGACGAATTGAATTGCTATACCGAGATCCTGGCCGTGGGGCGCACGTCCATCCGCGTCCGCATCGACACCTGGGTACGCCGCGGCGCCACCGGCGAGGCCGTGCAGGTGACCGAAGGCGTCTTCACCTACGTCGCCATCGGCGAAGACGGCCGTCCCCGCCCGGTCGAAGTGGAGTGACTTTACTCCCGAGCCAGCAAAAGCGCCCCTAGGCCGCGACTGCGGCCGCCGCAACGAGCACCGCCCAGGTAGTGTGTAGGGGGGGCGCAGTGAGGATAGCCAAGGGGCGGATGCCCCGCCGGCGCCTGAGGCAATCGCAAAAACGAAAACGGGCCCGTTCCGGTGAGGAACGGGCCCGTAAACGTTAGGCCAAAGCCCCGACGAAATGGCTTAGTTGCCCTTCGGGGGTTCGGTCGTGGAGGGCTCCGGCGTGGCCGGGGCCGGGGTGGCGTCGGACGGGGCCGGCGCCGGGGTGGCGGAGCTGTCAGCCGGGGCGGCCGGGGTGGCCGGCGTTTCAGCCGCAGGGGCCGCCGGGGCGGCGGCGGGGGCTTCGGTCTTCGCCGGGGCCGGGGCGTCGTGCTTGTCGCAAGCAGCCAGACCGACCAACAGAACCGGGGCGAGCATCAGGGCTTTAAAGCGCATATTCCTCTCCTTCTATGCGTCTTTACGCGCGGATTGGATTCCGCACGTCTTGACGTCGTGGCCCGAGGCTCACGGGACCACGACAATGATTTTGCAGCATCTTCCGGCGGAAATAAGGCAAAGCCGCCGAACGATGTGTGAAACTTTGACAGCGCGTTAACCAGGAATGCACCGCTATCGTCCTGATAACACGACAGATGGGCCGTCATTCCAAGCAAGAATTCGTCCTAGGCCTTTTTGAGCCCTGGCCGGCCGGCGCTCAACGGCGATTTCGCCCTAGTCCTTGGGTGCGGCAAGCCGCCGCAACGCCAAATCCAGGGCCGATTTCAGCTGGCCGGCGGAATAGGGCTTTTGCACGAAGCCCAAGGGATAGGTCTGGCTGGCCCGGGCCATCGTCTGCTCATCCGTATAGGCCGATAGGAAGACCGAGCGCAGGCTGAATTCGTTCCGCAGCCGCCGGGCCGTGTCGATTCCATCGACCGTGCCTTTCAGGCGGATGTCCATGAGCGCCAGATGGGGGTGGCTGCTGGCGGCCAGGGCGATGGCCTCCGGTTCCGACGCGGCGATGCCGCAGACCTCATACCCCAAATCCTCCACCGTCAGGCGGATACCCAAGGCCACCAACGCATCGTCCTCGACGATCATCAGGCGTATCGCCGCATGGTCGACCGGTTCGGCGTCCTGGTTGATTGCTACCTGACTCATGCGTCCCCTGAACTTGGTCATCCTCACCGCGACGCCCAGCCACCCCGATGACTAGTCCACCGTGATGCCTGGCGGAAGCCGCCCAAGCGCGCACCACTCCCGTGTGCGCTTGGACCCGCGTGCCCCGGCGTCGCCGCCCCCCACGGGGACACTGTCCATTTAGTTGGTACAGTAAGCCATTGGCTTAAACAATTCAGCCAGATGACCGAAACTTTCGGGAGTAAGCTCGAGGGATTATGGCCTTTGACCCGGTAAGGACGCGGGGTTGGGGGGCGCGGATTTGGCGGGCAATTGGGACAGCGTGCCGGCGCGTTGCGCCGCGCAGAGGTGGATGCGCTCCACCGCCTGGTCGATGGTGCGCCCGCCGCCTTCCAGCTCCCCGGCCAGGGGGCGGAAGAAGGCGTCGACCTGGTCCGCCGCCGGCGCGCTGCACAGGCCCTCCAGCGGCAGGGTCAGCGCCCCCATGGTGGTGGTGGAACCGCGCGCCCGGATATGGGCGACGTTGGCCTGCACCCAGGCCCAGTAGGCCGGCAAGTGGCTGGGTTCGCGTCCCTGGCCGCGAATCAGCATGTTGACCTCGTTCAGCTTCAGCCAGGGGGCGAAGACCAGGTCGCGGATTTGGCCCGCCAGGACGGGGTCGGTCACGCGGTTGAGGGCATCCAGCGCCATTTCCCGCCACTCCGCATCGGTGGACGTCTTCAACTGGTCGATCAGACCGTCGACGTAGGGGCGTCCCAGCTCCTGCGCCAGCACCGCCATGCCGGTCGCCCGCACCTCCGCCGGGGGCGGGGCGCTCGGGTCGCGCATCAGGGTCATCAGTTGGGCGCGCACGGTCTCGTCGCGCAGTTCCAGGGCCAGGAAGGCCACCAGGCGGTCCCGCAACAGGGCGGTGTTCTCCGGCGCCACCCGGTCCAGCTTGCCTGGCGTCAGGCCCACCCGGGCCATGACCGGACGCCAGGCCTGCAGCAGGAACAGGCGCAACGCCGCCCGGTCCCCGTCCGTCGTGGCCAGGTCCAGCAACTGCTTCAACCGGGGGAAGGGGGCCGAGGCCACGTCCCAGGCGGGCACCCCGGCCAGACCGACGGCGGCGGTCAGGTACAGCGACGGGGGCTGGTGGCCGGCCACCACCTCCCCCCACAGGCTTTCCAGCAGCGCCATCTGCTCCGCCGCCGGCAGGCGCGGCAACACGGTGATGAGCCGGCGCCAGTGCTCGGTCGTCAGCGACAGGCGGAAGTAGCCGGTGCCCGTGGCGTTGGGGACCAGTACGGCCGGGCAGGCGTACTGGCCCAGCGGAAAGGTTTGGCGCGCCGCCGTCACCATCATGCAGGACGTCGCACTGGTGGCATTGGGCCGGACGCACAGCGGCAGGGTCCAGTGCGCCGCCGTGCTGGCCTCGGAGCCCAAGGGGCGGTAGCGGCGCTGGGCCGTCAGGACTTGCAGCCCGGTGCGGGGGCAGGTCCATCCCAGGGACAGGCGGGGCACGCCCGGCAGGTTGATGTAGGAGCGCAGCGAGTCCACCAGCACCGGGTCGTGCATGGTGTCGGCCAGCGCGCCGAAGAAGTCCTGGGCGGTGGCCACGCCGTCGATATGGCGCCGCAGATGGGTGGTCACCGCCTTGCGGAAGGCGTCGGGGCCGACATAGGACTCCATCATCGCCAGGACGCCCGCACCCTTGCGGTAGGTGATGTTGTCGAAGGCGGTTTCGATGTCGCTGGTGGTGGTGATGGGCTGGCGGATGGCGCGGGTGGAGGCCAGGGAATCCAGATCCATGGCCTCCAGCGCCTCTTGCTCCACCATCCGCGCGGTCAGCATGCGCGGCTGCCAGGCGTCCACCGCTTTGGGCGCCAGCCAACTGGCGAAGGCCTCGTTCAGCCAGATGTCGTCCCACCCCGCCGGGGTCACCAGGTCGCCGAACCATTGGTGGGCGATCTCATGGGCATGCAGCACCAGGAAGCGCCGGCGGGCGTCCACCGTGTCGTCGGCCGCCACCAGCAACCGCTGCTCGCTGTAGAGGATGGTGCCCGCGTTCTCCATGCCCACGGCGTCGAAATCGGGGGCGGCGATCAGGTCCAGTTTGCCGTAGGCGTAGGGGATGCCGAAGTAGCGTTCCATCGTCAGGAACAGGCCCGGCGTGACCGACAGGGCATAGGCCAGGCGGGGCCCCTTGCCGTGCAGAGCCACGCCGCGCACGGGGATGGGTTTGCGCCGGGCGCCGTTGGGGGGAATGGTCGGGCCCTTCACGATGTCCAGCGGGCCCACGGCGAACGCCAGCAGATAGGTGGGCAGCGGCCGGGTCGGGGCGAAGGTCAGGCGCCGGCCGCCGCCGGGCAGGGCTTCCTGCCGGACCGGCAGGGTGTTGGTCACCGCCTCGTCCCCGGCCTTCACCGTGAGGGTGATGTCGTAGGGCGTCTTGAAGCGCGGTTCGTCAAAGCAGGGCCAGGCCTGGCGGGCGCTGATGGCCTCGAACTGGCTGAAGGCGTAGTTCAGCCCCTGCTCGCTGACCCGGTAGAGGCCGTCCAGGGAGGGGTCGAACGGCGCGCTGTAGGTGAAGCGCAGGGTCAGGGTCTGCGGCTGCAGCGGTTGGGCGAAGTCCACCCGCGCCACGCCGTCGGGTGTCACCTGCTCCCAGGTGGCAGGCACATGCTCCCCCGCCGCCGTCACCACCTCCACCGCCGCCATCTCCAGGTCGCGGCCATTCAGCCAGATATGGTCCGCCGCCTTGGCCAGCGCGACCTTGATGTCGACCTGCCCGGAATACTCGCTCTGATCCGGGTCGATGGTCAGGTTCAGGCGGTAGCGCAAAGGGCGCGCGGTATCGGGCAGGCGCACCGTGGGCACGGCCTCGGCCCCGTCGTCCACCTGCGCCTTGGCCGTCTTGGGGCGGGCGGCGCCCCAGGCCCCGCCCCCCGGGATGAGCAGGGGGACCAGGAACAGCAGCAGGAGCGCAAGGCGGGACAGGGCGGGCAAGGTGGTCGATGGTCCTGTTGGGCAATATTTAGGCGCCGCGCACTATGACGGCGAGTTTCCACGGCGCGCAACGTTCCGATACGTCTGGTCCGATGCAGGGCGGGCGCGCGACGTCATGCAAGCGACCCTGTTCCCGTGTAGGGTGTCCACCCTTTAACGGACCGAGGACGTGGAAATATGCGGTGCTGGGCACGCGTGGCTGTGATTGCCGTGATGGCCGGGATGGTGATGGCGGGGCCGGCGCTGTCCGCCCCGCCTTCGGTTCCCGCACCTCAGCCCCTGGTCTACAAGCAGCCGCTGCGTGACAAGCTGTTCTACGGCCTCAGCCTGCTGGCCCGCGACCCGCAGGCGCTGGCCGCCGTGGCCACGTCGCCGGACCTGAGCCGCCTGGCGGCGGAGCGCCGCGCCCGGGCGCGTGGGGCGGTGGAGACGTGCGGCGGCGACACCGGCTGTTACGTGCGGGGTTTCGATTGGTCGGACGCGGAAGTGACCGCCGCCGGCCAGGCCCTGGCCGCCGCGCTGAAGGCCCATCCCGATGCCACGCGGCGCCTGGTGGCGGCGCTGGACGCCAGCGGCCTTTACCCGTCGATGCCGGGCCAGGATGCCGACGTGGTCGTCCGCGCCTGGGCGCAGGCCGCCGCCACCGCCCACCATATCCTGGCGGTGTACGGCGGCGGCGAGAAGCCGCGCGGTCCCGCCATCGATGGCCCGGCCTATGACGTGGCCACACCCGCCTACGGCACGCTGGTGAAGAGTGCGGCCTCCGTCCTGGCGGATGGCTTGGCCGACGACAGCCTGTTCTTCGAGCCCACGGAGGCCTTCGCCCTGTTGCTGCTGGAGATCAACCGCCGGGACGAGGCCGCGCGGCTGGAGCCCTTGGAGGCCGGGGAGAACAAGGCGGCCGTGGCCCGCCTGAAGACCATCAAGTGGGCCAACTATCCCTATACGGCCCTGGTGGTGCCGGGCTATGGGCCGGAAACGGCGGGCGTGGCCCTGTCGGCCCCCAGCCTGTTGCGGGTGAAGCTGGCGGCCAAGCGCTTCCACGATGGCAAGGCGCCGGTCATCATCGTCAGCGGTGGCTACGTCCACCCCAACCAGACGCCCTATAACGAGGCGCTGGAGATGAAGAAGGCCCTGGTCCAGGACTACGGCGTGCCCGCCGCCGCCATCCTGGTGGAACCGCACGCCCGCCACACCACCACCAACCTGCGCAACGCCGACCGCCTGATCTATCGCTATGGCATGCCCATGGACCGTAAGGCCCTGGTGGTCACCGACTTGGGGCAGAGCGGCTATATCACCGAGGATCGCTTCGCCACCCGCAACCAGGAGGATCTGGGATATGTCCCCTTCACCGCGCTGGAGCGGGTGTCGCCCTTCGACGTGGCCTATCTGCCCACCCTGTCGGCGCTGACCCTGGACGCCGGTGACCCGCTGGACCCCTGAGCCCGCGTGTCAGCTTTGCTTTGGCAACGCTGGATAACAAACCGACGTTTGTTATGGTGCGGACGCAACTAAGATGCGCCGGGCCGCGTGTTCGGTGCTGGAAAAGGACTGAAAGCATGGGTAGGCAAAAGGTTGAAGTGGCGTCCGCCTGGGGGGAGGCCATTGGCTATTCGCGGGCGGTCAAGGCCGGCGACCTGATTTTTGTGTCCGGCACCACCGCCAGTGGCGGCCCGGACGGCAAGGCCTTCCACCCCGGCGATGCCGGCGGCCAGGCCAAGGTGATCCTGGAGCGCATCGTGGCCGCCCTGGCCGAGCTGGGCGCCGGGCCCGAGCACGTAGTGGAAACCCGCATCTACCTGACCGACATGAGCACCTGGCAGGATGTGGGCCGTGCCCATGGCGCCGTCTTCGGCGGGGCCAAGCCGGCCACCACCATCGTGCAGGTGGGGCCCCTGATCTCCCCCGACCTGCTGGTGGAGATCAGCGCCACGGCGTCGTTGGCGGAATGAGATCAGGAGACGCCCGGTTCCAGCGGACCGGGCGTTTTGCCGTTACAGGCGATCCTGGGCGCCGTGCCAGACGCGCAGGATATGCACGTCGCCCTCCGCATCGATTTCATAAACGATGATGTAGGGTCGATAGGCGACCAGTTCCCGGGTTCCTGCCACACGCCCAGGGCGTCCCCGGCGGGGAAAGTCCATCAGGCTTTCACCAGCGATGAATAAGGCGCGGGCGACTTGACCAGCGGCCACCGGATTGTCGTGGGCGATATAGGCGGTGATGCGGACGATGTCATCCCGGGCGTCTTCGCGCCAAATGACACTCACAAGTCACGGGCCGCCGGTGGCGGAGCGTCAAAGCGACCTTCGGCCAACGCGCGCAGCCAAACCCGCATTTCCTCATGCGGGACCCCGCGCTTGTTGGCGCGCGCCTTCTCGATCGCCGCCGTAAGTGCGGCGAGCTCAGCGGCGGCTTCGTCTTCGCCGTCGGGGAAGGTGGGGGCAAGGTTGCTCATGTCCCATAAGATGGGTTGTAACCGAATGGATGTCGAGGGTCTAAAGACGTCGAGCCCCGTGGACGCGAGGTCTGGACAGCTGCCCTGTCCACCCGCGATAGTTGGGCCACAATAAACCTGGGAGGCCCGCCCGTGACCGGTATCGAAACCGTCGCCCACCGCATCTGTCCCTTGTGCGAGGCCTGCTGCGGCCTGGAGGTCACGCTGGTGGACGGGGCCGTCACCCGCATCCAGGGGCATGACGCCGATGTCTTCAGCCACGGCTTCATTTGTCCCAAGGGGGTGGCGCTGAAGGATCTGCACGAGGATCCCGACCGGCTGCGCACGCCGCTGATCAAGCGCGACGGCCGCTTTGTCGAGGCGACGTACGACGAGGCGTTCGCGGAGATCGAGCGGCGGCTGGTCCCCCTGTTGGAAACCCACGGACGGGATGCGGCGGCGACCTATATCGGCAACCCTGCCGCCCATAAGATGGGCCTACTGCTGTATACGCCGGTGCTGGCGCGGGCGCTGGGCACGCGCAACATCTATTCCGCCTCCACCCTGGACCAGATGCCCAAGCAGCTGTCCAGTGGCCTGATGTTCGGCCATTGGCTGAGCATCCCTGTGCCGGATATCGAGCGCACCAAGTTGATGGTCGTCCTGGGCGGCAACCCCATGGCGTCCAACGGCAGCCTGTGGACGGTGCCGGACTTCCGCGGCAAGGCGCTGGATCTCAAGGCGCGCGGCGGCCGGCTGGTGGTGATCGACCCCAGGCGGACCGAGACGGCGGCCCTGGCCGATGAGCATCACTTCATCCGGCCGGGCAGCGACGTCTTCCTGCTGGCCGCCCTGGTGCACACCCTGTTCCAGGAGGGATTGGTACGCCTTGGCCGGCTGGCGGACCATGTGGCGGGCTTGGAGGAACTGCGGGCCGCCATCGCCCCGTTCACCCCGGAACGGGCCGCCGCCCACACGGCCATCCCCGCCGACACCATCCGCGCCCTGGCGCGGGACCTGGCGACGCAGGAGCCGGCGGTGCTGTACGGCCGCATCGGCACTTGCACCCAGGAATTCGGCACCCTGGCCAGTTGGCTGGTGGACGCCGTCAATGTGCTCACCGGCAATCTCGACAGGCCGGGCGGGGCGATGTTCCCCAAGGCCGCCGCCTTCGCCGCCAACACGGTGGGGGCGGGCGGCAAGGGGCGGGGGGTGCCCCTGGGCCGCCGCCGCTCTCGCGTGTCGAACGCGCCGGAGGTTTATGGCGAACTGCCCGTGGGCTGCTTGGCGGAGGAGATCGAGACGCCGGGCCAGGGCCAGGTGCGCGCCCTGGTCACGGTGGCCGGCAATCCCGTGCTCTCATCCCCCAACGGCGACCGCCTGGCCCGGGCGTTGGACCAACTGGATCTGATGGTCAGCGTCGACATCTACCTGAATGAGACGACGCGCCATGCCGACGTCATCCTGCCCGGCGTCTCCCCCTTCCAGGACAGCCACTACGACGTCGCCTTCCCGCAACTGTCCTACCGCAACCACGCCCGCTACAGCCCGGCGCTGCTGCCGCGGCCGGCGGGGGCCCTGCCGGAATGGCAGGTGCTGCTGAAGCTGGCCGCCATCGCCGAGGGCAAGGGGGCGGCCACCGATCCTGCCGTCCTGGACGACGCCATGGCGACGGCCGAGGTGAGCCGTTGGGCGGGGGACCACACGGGCGCCGTCCTGGCCGCCGTCTCCCGCTGGACGGGGCCGGAGCGCCTGCTGGACCTGGCGTTACGCGCGGGGCCCTATGGCGATGGCTTCGGCCGCAAGCCGGACGGCCTGACCCTCGCCAAGGTGAAAGACGGCGTCGGCGGCATCGACCTGGGCGCCTTGCAGCCCCGCATTCCGGAGGTGCTGCGCACCCCCAGCGGCCGTATCGAACTGGCGCCCGAGATGCTGGTGGCGGACTTGGCCCGCGCGCTGGCGGCGCTGGACCAGCCGGCGCCGGACCTGGTCATCATCGGCCGGCGCGACCTGCGCTCCAACAACAGTTGGATGCACAACCTGCCTATCCTGGCCAAGGGTCCGTTCCGCTGCACGGTGCTGGTGCATCCCGACGATGCCCGCCGCCACGGTGTCGTCCATGGCGGGCAGGCCCGCCTGTCCCGCGCCGGCCGTGCCATCGAGGCCCAGGTGGCCATCAGCGCCGACATGATGCCCGGTGTCATCAGCCTGCCCCACGGCTGGGGCCACGACGCCGACGGCGCCCGCCTGGGCCTCGCCAGCCAGCGCCCGGGCGCCAACCTCAACGCCCTGCTGGACGAAACCATGCGCGACCCCTTGTCCGGCAATGCCGTGCTGAGCGGCGTGGCCGTGACGTTGGAACCCATCCCGCTGCCGGCAGTGCAGGCGGCCGAGTAGGGGCCAACGGTTTTGGGAACCGTGGTGCTATCATCAGTCTTCGTCGCTGAAGATCTGCCTATTGTAGTGCCAGGCCAGAAAGCCGACCGCCAACGCGATCAGACCGCCCACGGTTACGGAGATTGGGGTGAGGCCCAGTCGTTCGAACCACTGAGTATACATGTGGATGACGGCGAAGGTGGCCACGGTGTTAACCAGGAAGTTGCGGCCCTTAGACGCCGCCCAGGCGCCGGCGGCCAGCAATGCCATGGCCCAGGCGATGGCGAAAGCCACGGGAGGGATGGCGGCTCCCGCGCTACTGAACATGCGGTCCGCTCCGGCTTGATCCCACAATCTGCCAGGGGTGTCCCCCCACAGTGATCCTATCCAGAATCCGAGATTGACCAGGACGACGCAGACGCGGGCGAAAACGATGGCCAGGGCCTGTGTTTTACCCGCGCATCTCAGCGCCATGTGCCAGGCCAGCCAGCCCAGCAGAGTAAAGAGGACGATGGTCAGCGACGGTTCCTGCACAGAGATTTCGTACACCGCATGCCAGTAGCCGGTGCTGCCGCCGATGGCGGCGGCAATGGCCAAGGGAACCAATCCGATCAGCAGCCGGCTGCCGGCATACCATCCCACCAGCAGCAAGATGGGTATGGGCACCAGCGATCCGGCCAGGGGGCGTTGGATGATGATGGCCAACGCCGCCGACAGGACCAAGGCGCCGACGACCATCCAAATCGCGCCCAACTTGCGCCACTGGATGGAGTGCCGGGAAAACCAACTGCCGCTGAGAATGAAAGCCGTGCCGAAGATGGCTGTCAGGCTTGGGCGCGGCAGCAAAGCATTGATGCCGGCGGCCGTGGCGACGACGCCCAGCGCTAGCAGGGCGTTGATGGCGGTGGTGCCGGTTCCCCTCACAGCGTGAGTTCGCAGCATGGCGGCGG
This sequence comes from Nitrospirillum goiasense, assembly GCF_034427435.1. Classification (NCBI taxonomy): domain Bacteria; kingdom Pseudomonadati; phylum Pseudomonadota; class Alphaproteobacteria; order Rhodospirillales; family Azospirillaceae; genus Nitrospirillum; species Nitrospirillum goiasense. The sequence goes on from NZ_JAXQNP010000002.1 coordinate 1,985,545, forward strand.
TTTCGGGGGCCAAAAGTCCCGCTGTTTCAAGCGCGTCGACGTCGATCAGGATTTTCATGCGGTCATTCCGGATGGATCACCAATGCCCCTTACGCCGGTTCCAGGCGTACAGCACGTCGGCGAAGCGGTCGTAGGCGAGGCGGGTGAGGGGGCGCACCACGCGGTTGCCCAGCAGGGTGGCCAGCCAGGCGTCGCCGGGGGTGTGGCGCCAGATGGCGATGGCGCAGTCGGCGCCCACCAGCAGGCGGCCCTCGGCATCCAGGCCATGCAGGCGGCGGCGCACCGCCTCCACATCCGCGCCGAAGCGGGCCAGCGCCTCCGGCTCCCCATTGATGTCGCGGAAGGCGATGATACCGGCGCGGGCGGCCTGCACCAGGCGGTTGGTCTGCCAGTCGATGCCCGCGTTACAGACGGGGCATTTGGTATTGTACCAGACCGTCAGGCGGGGAGGGGCGGGCACGGCGTCTCTCTCTGCGGGTAAAGTCGGGGCAGTATAATCACCGGATGCGATAAGGACAGTGGCCGGAAGGACCAAAGTCTGGAAGGATCGGCGGTTGAAGAACGACCCGCAGACCTTTGAGACCCGCATCCATGAGTCCGCCCATGATCCCCGTGGAAACCCTGCTGGCCTTCCTCACCGCCGCCGTGGTGCTGGCCTTCGCGCCCGGGCCGGACAATCTGTTCGTGCTGACCCTGTCGGCGGCGCGGGGATGGCGGGCCGGGGTGGCGGTGACGCTGGGCCTGTGCACCGGCCTGGTGGTGCACACCACGGCGGTGGCGCTGGGCGTGGCCGTCATCTTCCAGCAGTCGCAACTGGCCTTCACCCTGCTGAAGGTCGCGGGCGCCGCCTACCTGCTGTACCTGGCCTACAAGGCCTTCCGCGCCCCGGCGGAGGCGCTGGGCGGGGCCAAGGCGGCGGCGGACGGCTACCCTGTCCTGTACCGCCGGGGCATCGTCATGAACGTGACCAATCCCAAGGTGGCCATCTTCTTCCTGGCCTTCCTGCCGCAGTTCGCGACACCCGGGCGCGGCAGCGTCACGGTGCAGATCTTCCTGCTGGGGGCGGTGTTCGCCGCCGTGGCGCTGGTCTGCTTTTCCACGATCGCCGTTTTGGCCGGCGGGCTGAACCGCTGGCTGGCCCGCTCCGCCCACGCGCAAACCATCCTGAACCGCATCGCCGGCGTGGTGTTCGTCGGCCTGGCCATCAAACTGGCGACCGCCCAGCGCTAAGGGCGTCGCCCGGGAATGGGGGCATGTCATGGGACTGGAGGCACTGTGTCATGCCACCTGGAACGGGGGCGCCGGTGAGGTCAAGGCGCTGCTGGAAAGTCGGGAGCTGATCCTGCGGGGCGAGGTGCGGCGGACCATCCCGGTCGCCGCCGTGGGCGCCGTGGCGGTCGAGGGCGACGCCTTGGTCATGGCCACGCCGGACGGACCGTTGAGCTTGGCATTGGGGGCCGATGCCGCCGCCCGCTGGGCCAAGAAGCTGACCACCCCGCCGCCCAGCCTGGCGCAAAAGCTGGGCGTGGGACCCGGCACGCCGGCCTGGGTCATCGGCACGGCGGACGACCCGGCCCTGGCGGAGGCGCTGGCGGGTGCCGTGGCCGCCACCCCGGCGGACGCCCGCCTGGCGCTGGCCGTGGCGCGGGACGCGGGCGACCTGGAGCGGGCGGTCGCCGCCCACGCCGCCTTGCCCGCCGGGGCGGCCCTCTGGATCGTCCACGGCAAGGGCCCAAAGGCGACGTTCGGCGAGGCGCCGGTGCGCGCCTGGATGCGCGCGGCCGGGTTCAAGGACACCAAGATCAGCGCCGTGTCCGGGACGCTGTCGGCCACGCGCTACAACGCCGCTTCCCGGTAAGAAGACGGCGCCGCTGAAATGCCGCATGTCTTGTCCCCGCCTCGGCGCGGAAGGTGCGACGATTCCTCGCCAGACGTGGTACAACCACCCCCCTTGGCGGGACCCTGCGGGGGGGACACCGCCGGATGCCCCGCGTATCGCCAAAGGGTGATGGGCGGGGGGATGAAACAAGAGACTGTCAGGGGATCCCGATGACACGTACCGTTCTGCTTGGAACCGTGGGCGCGCTGGCGCTTACGACGCTCGCCGCTGTTCCGGCGTTTGCGGCGAAGCCCGCCGCGGCTGGCGCCAATCCCTTCGCCGCCGCCAGCACCCTGCCGTTCGAGGCGCCCCGCTTCGATATCATCAAGGACACCGACTACCTGCCCGCCTTCAAGGAGGGCATGAAGATCCAGTTGGCCGAGATCAAGAAGATCGCCGACAACCCGGCGGCCCCCACCTTCGACAACACCCTGGTGGCGATGGAGAAGTCCGGCCGCATGCTGGACCGGGTCGGCCAGACCTTCTCCGGCGTGGTGCAGGCCAACACCAACGACGCCCTGGACGCGGTGCAGACCACGGTGTCGCCCCTGCTGGCCCAGCACAACGACGCCATCTACCTGAACGCCAAGCTGTTCCAGCGGGTCAAGGCGCTGTACGACAAGCGCGACGGCCTGAAGCTGAACCCGGAGCAGGCCCAGCTGCTGAAGGTCTACTACCAGCAGTTCATCCATGCCGGCGCCATGCTGAATGACACCGACAAGGCCACGCTGCGCGATCTCAACACCAAGCTGTCGTCGCTGGAAACCGCCTTCCAGCAGAAGCTGGTGGCGGCGGCCAAGGAAGGCGGCCTGGTGGTGGATGACAAGGCCAAGCTGGCCGGCATGGGCGATGGCGCCATCGCCGCCGCCGCCGAGGCCGCCAAGGGCCGCAAGCTGGAGGGCAAGTACCTGGTGCCGCTGCAGAACACCACGCAGCAGCCGGCGCTGTCCTCCCTGGACGACCGGGCCACGCGCCAGGCCCTGTTCGAGCGCAGCTGGGACCGCGCCGAGAAGGGCGACGCCAACGACACCCGCGCCACCATCTCCGACATCGCCAACCTGCGGGCGCAGAAGGCCAAGCTGCTGGGCTTCCCCAACTACGCGGCCTATGTCCTGGCCGACCAGATGGCGGTGACGCCGGAGGCGGCGGAAGGCTTCATGAAGCGCATGGTTCCCGCCCTGGCGGCGGAGCAGAAGCGCGAGGCGGCCGAGATCCAGGCGCAGATCAAGAAGGACGGCCAGGATTTCGCCCTGAAGCCCTGGGACTGGGACAAGTACGCCGAGCAGGTGCGCAAGGCCAAGTACGACCTGGATGAAGGCGCACTGAAGCCCTATTTCGAGCTGCACACCGTGCTGGAGGAGGGCGTGTTCTATGCCGCCAACCAGCTGTACGGCCTGACCTTCAAGCGCCGCACCGACATTCCGGTCTACCAGCCCGACGTGCTGGTCTATGAGGTCATCGACAAGGACGGCTCCGCACTGGGGCTGATGTACTTCGACTACTTCAAGCGCGACAACAAGTCGGGCGGGGCCTGGATGTCCAACTTCGTCCAGCAGTCCAAGCTGCTGGGCACCAAGCCCGTGGTCTACAACGTCTGCAATTTCACCAAGCCCGCCCCGGGCCAGCCGGCGCTGATCAGCTTCAGCGACGTCACCACCATGTTCCACGAATTCGGCCATGCCCTGCACGGCCTGTTCGCCAACCAGACCTATGAGACGCTGTCGGGCACCAACGTGGCGCGCGACTTCGTCGAGTTCCCGTCGCAGTTCAACGAGCACTGGGCGCTGGATCCCAAGGTCCTGGCCCATTACGCCAAGAACTACCAGACCGGCCAGACCATGCCGGCCGACCTGGTGGAGAAGATCAAGAAGGCCGCCACCTTCAACCAGGGCTATGCCCTGGGTGAGGTCGTCGCCGCCGCCATGCTGGACCTGGAATGGCACAGCCTGCCGGCCGACGCGCCCAAGCAGGACGTGGACACCTTCGAGAAGGAAGCCCTGGCCAAGACCGGCCTGGACGTGGACGACGTGCCCCCGCGCTACCGTTCCAGCTATTTCCTGCACATCTGGGGCAACGGCTACGCCGCCGGCTACTACGCCTATCTGTGGACGGAGATGCTGGACGACGACAGCTACGCCTGGTTCAAGGAGCATGGCGGTCTGACCCGGGAGAACGGCGAACGCTTCCGCCAGATGATCCTGTCCAAGGGCCATACCGAGGATTACGGCCCCATGTTCCGCGCCTTTTACGGCAAGGACCCGGAGATCGAGCCCATGCTGCAGAACCGCGGCCTGGCGCCGGAAGGCAAGTAAGCCTTCACCCGCGCGGGTTCGAGTGTGATGAAGGGCCGGTGGCGCATGCCGCCGGCCCTTTTTGCATTTCCGGCCCGCCACCGCTGACCCAACTCCAATCTCGCACCCGAACACTAAACTCCTTGCTTTAGTATCCGTGCCAAGATACTAAAGCATATGCTTAACCAACCATCCCCCCTCGACCTCACCTTCCAGGCGCTGGCCGATCCGACCCGCCGCGCCTTGGTGGAGCGGTTGGTGCGCGGGCCGGCGTCGGTCAGTGAGCTGGCGCGGCCCCTGGACATGTCCCTGCCGGCGGTCATGCAGCATTTGGCCGTGTTGGAGAGTTCCGGCCTGGTGCGGTCGGAGAAGGTGGGGCGGGTGCGGACCTGCCGCATCGATGCCGCGCAGTTGAGCCTGGCGGAGCAATGGATCAACCAGCGCCGCCTGGAATGGGCCAGCCGCCTGGATCGGCTGGGCGACTATCTCGAAACACTGAAAAACAACGACGGAGAGGAATCATGACCCAGGGTGGAACGGCCGGGGCTTTGCGCCCCGATCCCGTACGCATTTCCCGCACCATCCCGGCCCTGCGCGAGACAGTGTTCAGGGCGTGGAGCACGGCGGAGCATGTGAAGCACTGGTTCGCGCCGGAGCATTACACCGTGCCCGAGGCCACCGTGGACATGCGCGTGGGCGGCGCGTTCGAGGTGTGCATGCAGGCGCCGGACGGCACGCGGCATTGGACGCGCGGCAGCTTCGCCGAGGTCACCCCTATGGACCGCCTGGTGCTGGACCTGCGCGTGGACGGCGGCGACGGCACGGTGCTGTTCACCGCCTGGACGGAGGTTACCTTCGCCGACGCCGTGGGCGGCACCCGGCTGGACATCGTGCAGACCTACACCGTCTATGACCCCGCCATGCTGGCGGCCATCGGCGGCGCGCCGGAGGGCTGGTCGCAGACGCTGGACAAGCTGGGGGCCGAGGTGGCGCGCATGGAGCCCGGTGCCGTGCAGGCGCCGGCGGCGCGGTCCGTTGTCCACGCCCTTTTCAGCTTGGAGCGCACCTATGACGCCCCGCCAGCCCGGGTCTGGCGCGCCCTGTCGGACCTGGAGGCCAAGTCCAAATGGTTCGCTGGCGGGGACGATTGGGTGCCGTTGGAACGCAGCCTGGATTTCCGCGTGGGCGGCAGGGAACGGGCGCGCGGGCGCTGGCAGGGCGGCTCCCACGGCAACACCACCACAACCTTCGACGCACACTATCTGGACATCGTGCCCAACGAGCGCATCGTCTACAGCTATGAGATGCATATTGATCAGCGCAAGATTTCCATCTCCTTGGCGACCATGGAGCTGAAGCCGGCGGGGGATGGCCGCACCACGCTGAAGGTGACTGAGCAGGGGGCTTTCCTCGATGGCTACGAGGACAATGGGTCCCGCGAGCACGGCACCGGCTTCCTGCTGGATCAGCTGGGCACGTCATTGGCGGATTGAATGAAGGGGGCCGGATCAGGCGGCCCTGACCGGCCTCAACTGATGAATGGTCATCGTCAGCACGCTGGCCAACAGCATCAGCCCGCCGATCTGCAACACGTCGCGCGTGTCCACCGTCATGGTTCCAGTATGGGCGACGCGCAGCACCACGCCCAGCCCCCAGAGGACGTAATAGCGCATCTTGGCCAGCTTTGCCGGCAGGGCGAGCGAGGGCACGCGTTCCAGGATCTGCACCAGGGTGACCGCCGCTACGGCCCAGGGCAGAAGCTCGGCCGTGCTGTCGGCGATGGATAAGACGCCGAGGGCCGCGAACGCCGCGACCTGCAAGAGTCGCAGCCCCCGGCGGCGACGCGCGGGCCCGATCTCGGCATACCACCAGCGGCTCAACAGGCCGCCGCCGATGCTGGTGGCCAGCAGGGCTCCGGTCACGGCCACAGTGAAGGCCGGCATGGGCGCCGGTGGCAGCAGCGGGCCGATCCAGAACAGCCAGAACACCAGCGGAATGCTGTTGGCCAGCAGGATGCGCACGGCCTGGCTGTTGGTATCGTTGGCGTAGGTCCGCTGGAACAGTCCCGCCCACCACAGGGCCAGCGTGGCCGCCGCCGCCGTCACCGGGATGCCGATGGACGGCGGCAGCGCCAGCGACAGGGGGATCAGCGCCAGGCTGAACGGGGCCCATCCCAGCCGGGCCGCCGGCCCGGCATCGCGGGCCCAGCGCTGTCGCAGCCAGCGCGCCGGCATCTGGACGCCCAGCCGGTAGGCGAGGCCGCTGGCGGCCAGAAGGGGGCCCGCCAGCAAGAAGCCCGTGGGCCACTGCGCCAAGGTTGCCGTCGGCAGGCCGATGTGCAGGCCGACATACGCGAGCAGGAACAGCGGTGCCGTCACCAGCAGCCACGCCAGGGGGGCGGCCACCGGCTCCTCCCCCAGATAGCGGTCCCAGGCCGCCAGCACGTCCGCGTCGAAATTGGCCTGCAGGCTGGGATAGTCATGGCGGATCAGCGCGATCAGGCCGCGCACGTCCTTTGACAGGTCCGGCACGGTCAGGCGCAGGCGCGGGCTGAACCGCGCCGGGGGCGCCTGCAGCAGACGATAGGCCGTGGCGTAGGCGTGGCTCCGGTCCCGCAACTTGTCCAGGAAGGCCAGGTCGCGACCACGCTTGCGCACGGCCGCCAGCAGGGGCGTTTGCAGTCCGGCCTTGGTCTCGTCCCAGCGGAAATGGGCGATGGCCGGGATGACCAGCGCATCCGACCGGGGGGCTGTGGACAGCAGCAGCCGGGCCAGCCAATCCTCCGTCCGGTTCTGCACGTCGATATGGGCCAGTGCGGGGGAGGCCAGCACCGCCGCCAGGGCATCCTTCAAGGCGGCGGGGTCCGCGGGCTCCGGGGCGGCTCCCGGGGCGGACAGCAGGCCGCCCAGATGGTTGCACAGGGCGACATGGTGGGCGACGGCCGCGTCCAGGTCCGTTTGCGGGGGCGGCTCCGCCGACGGTTCCGGTTCCGGCTGGGCGGTCTTTTCCGTCGCCTCCGGCTCTGCTTTCTTTTCCGCCGCCTTCGGCTGGGGGGGCTTCGCCGCCGCCAACTCTTCATCCGGGGTCTGTCGCCGGGCAAGAAGCAGGGCTTCCTCGTAGGCCTGGCGCAGGGCCTGGAAGCCGTCCGGGTCGTCCTCCGGGTTGGTGACCTTCAGGCGCCGGGCATAGGCGCGGCGGATGGCCAGTTGGTCGCCTGTGGGCTCCAGCGCCAGGATGTCCCAGGGGCTGCCGGGCGCGGGTCCATTCACAGGTCCGCTCACAGGAAGGTCTCGCCTTCCAGCTGGTCGAGCGCGTCGCTCAGGGCCAGGCGGGCGGTCTCGATGGCGCGCGGCTCCTGCCGTTCCAGGATGCTCTCGAACTGCGCCATCAGGTGGGCGACATAGGCGCGCTTCTCGCCCAGGAAGTCCTCATAACAGCGGGCGGCGCGGGCCAGCACGGCGCGGTTGGCCTCGGTGTCGCGCGGGTGGACCTTCAGCGCGGCCAGCGCCTCGCGCCGGATGTCCAGGTCGTCCGGCTCCGCATCCCCGTCGGTGATGACCAGGGTGCGCTGCTCCCCGGTTTCCGGAACATGGACATCCACTTCCAGCAGGCCGTTGATGTCATAGGTGAAGCGGCAGTCCACCGTGACGCCGCCGGCCGGCCGGGGCGGGACGGGGATGCTGACCTCGCCCAGGGCGACGTTGTCCTGAACGTCGCGCGACTCCCCCTGATAGATGGTGAAGGTCACCGCCTTTTGGTTGGCCTGCAGGGTGTGGAAGCTGCTGACCCGGCTGGCGGGTATGACGGTGTTGCGTTCCAGGATGGGGGAGAAGATGCCGGTGCGCAGGCTGCCGTCGGGGTTGCGCTCCGCCACGTCCACGCCCAGGGAATAGGGGCAGACATCGGTGATGACCACCTCGTTCAGGGCGGCGTCCCGGCTTTTCAGGCCGGCCTGCACGGCCGCCCCCAGCGCCACGGCCTCATCCGGATGGACGGAATGGGCGGGAAAGCGGCCGAACATGCGGGTGACGGCGCGGCGCACCGCCGGCATGCGCGTGGCCCCGCCCACCAGCACGATCTCACGCAGCGACCGCGCCTCAAGCTGGCCATCGCGCAACGCGCGCAGCACCGGCTCGCGCAGGCGGTTCAGCAGGCCCTCGGCCCGGGCCTCGAACGCCTCCGCCGTCAGCTCGTACTCGTAGGTCTTGTCTTTCCAGACGACGCGCACCGGGGCGGCCGACTGCTCGCTCAAGGCGCGGCGGGCGCGCTCGGCGGCGGCGCGCAGGCGCTGGTACAGCGCGTCGCTCTCGCGCGCGTCGCGGCCCCAGTCGGCGGCGAAGCGCTGGCGCAGGTCGTCCACGATCAACTCGTTGAAGTCCTCGCCGCCCAGCCGGTTGTCGCCGGCGGTGGCCCGCACCTCGATCACGCCCTCGAAGATTTCCAGGATGGAGACGTCGAAGGTGCCGCCGCCCAGGTCGAACACCAGGAAGCGCGTTTCCGCCTCCAACTGGTGGATGCCGTAGGCCAGGGCCGCCGCCGTGGGCTCGTTCAGCAGCCGCTCCACCTTCAGGCCGGCCAGTTCACCCGCGCGGCGGGTGGCCTTGCGCTGCTTGTCGTTGAAGTAGGCGGGCACGGTGATGACGGCCTCGGTCACCGGCTCACCCAGATAGGCCTCGGCGTCGGCCTTCAGGGACTTCAGCACCAGGGCCGACAGCTCCTCCGGCAGGAAGTCGCGCTTGCCCAGGCGGGTGACACGCTGCGACCCCATCAGGCGCTTGAAGGCGGTGGCGGTCAGGGTGGGGTGGGTGGCCTGGCGTTCGCGCGCCGGCAGGCCCACCAGCACCGTGCCTTGCTCATCCAGGCTGACGGCGGACGGGGTCAGCCGGTGGCCCAGGCTGTTGGGGATCAGGTCCGCCTTGCCATCCCGAAAGATGGCCACTGCGGAATTGGTGGTGCCCAAATCGATACCGACGATCAACCCAACACTCCTCCTGAAACACCAGGCGCCCGCAACATCGACGTCAAGCCCGCATGATGCCCTTCCCGTTCTATCTCCCGGCGCGGCGCGGGGAAAGGGGCGGATGGTCACTGGAGGCAAGAGATAGGGCGTATGACCGCGCCGCCCACGCCGCTACAGTGATGGCAATCGCCGGCGCCGACATGCCGGCCAGTCTGAAATGCGAGGGGGATCATACGTCGATGACATCCGGTTTGAGCCGGCGGGCGTGCGCCTGGGGCGCCGCCGCCATACTCTCATTCGCCATGTTGGGGATTGGCGCCGCCGCCGCGCGCGAGGCCTTGCCGCCCGATGCCGCCATTCAGCAGGCTGTGGACCAGGCCTATGCCAAGTTCAAGGGCGTGATGGATGGGGAGAACGCCAGCTACATCCCCTACCTCGCCAAGGCCGATCCCAAGCTCTACGGAATCGCCGTGGTAACGGCGGATGGTCGGGTGTTCAAGGCGGGCGACGCGGGGCAGGAATTCCCCGTTGAGTTGATCGCCAAGGTCTTCACCCTGGCCCGGGTGCTGAAGGACCAGGGGCCGGACGCGGTGATGGCCAAGATCGGTGTGAACGCCACGGGCCAGCCCTTCAACTCCGTCCTGGCCATCGAGCTGAACAACGACAAGCTGACGGGTAGCCCCCCGGCCGGCAATCCTCTGGTCAACGCCGGGGCTATCGCCGCTGCCAGCCTGGTGCCGGGCGCCGACCTGACCGCCCGCTGGAAGACGGTCCTGGACACGGCCTCCGCCTTCGCCGGCCGGGCGCTGGCCCTGAACCAGGACGTCTATCAGTCGGAAATGGCCAGCAACCAGCACAACCAGGCCATCGCCCTGCTGCTGCAAAGCTATGACCATCTCTACGCCGACCCGGCGATGACGGTGGACCTCTACACCCGCGAATGCTCCTACAACGTCAGCGCGGTGGACCTGGCCACCATGGGCGCCACGCTGGCCAACGGCGGCACCAACCCGATGAGCCGCAAGGCGGTGGTCGATCCCGCCACCAGCGCCCGCGTGCTGGCCGTCATGGCCACCGCCGGCCTGTACAACACCACCGGCGAATGGCTGTTCAAGGTGGGCCTGCCGGGCAAGAGCGGTGTGGGCGGTGGCATCCTGGCGGTGGCGCCGGGCAAGCTGGCCATCGGCGTCTACTCCTCCCGCCTGGACGCCGCCGGCAATAGTGTGCGCGGCCAGTTGGCGGTGCAATCCATCGCCGAGGCGCTGGGCCTGAACCTGTTCGCGGCAAGCAAGTAGGCAACAGGGCGAGGGGGCGTCGGAGCGCGAGAACGGCTGCCCCCTTCACCTTTAAATTGACAAGAACAAAAATAGAACATACGGTGCTCTTCCAGCAACAGGGAGAGCGAGCATGGATGGTTGGCAGCGTCGGTACCGCCTGAGCAACGGCCCGGGTGGCCTGGGGATCAGTTGCACGGCCGAGGGCCTGGCCCTGGCCGGCGTGCCCCTGCTGGCCAAGGGCGTTGGTGGTTTCCACGTCCGTTCGGCGGCGGAGGTGGAAACCTTGCTGAAGCGCGCCTATGCCGGCGCGGAACCGGGTGCTGCCGTCTTGCCCGGTCTCACCAAGATCGCCGACGCGCTGAACCGGGGCGACCTGGCCCAGGCCATGATCCGCGCGGTTCATCTGCGCCTGCCGGAATTGGACTGGGATGCCGCCGTCCGCCTGGCGCGGGCCAACGACAATCTGGCGAAGTACAGCCCCGACCAGCCGCGCGATGAGGACGGGCGCTGGACCGACAGTGGTGGCGCGGCGAAGCCTCAGGCAGGTTTCGCGTTGCGGACCAACACTCAAGCACAAGCGGCGCCTCATGCCTGCGGTTTTTTGCGTGTTGAAGAAAAAGATTTGCTCCAACCGGTTAAGGCGCAGGAGCTTTTCAATAAAGAATATAAGAAATTACAGGACGAAGGGCTTTTGCCGACTCAGGGGTTCATGGCAGGAAAAATACTTCCTAATTTTGAATTCGTTCCACAGTTTGGCTCTCTACGGCCAGGGGATCGTGCCTTGCCATTTCCCACCCTGAAGGAAGCTCAAAAAGACGCGGATGAGCATAATGGGATAATCGTCGGCGGATACACCAAGGGCAATCATAGCCAAATTTTCCGAACGGCAGCCGCGCCTACTTACATTCCTGGATTCGGGAAATCCACACCTGAACAAACAATGAGATTCGCTATTTTACACGAATGGGGGCATCAACAACAGGGTGGACAATGTAAAGAGGATGAGTGCTGTGCGGACAGCTATGCCCTCAAATATATGGGAGGTAAAAAATGAGGATCATGAGGGTCATAAGCCTCATACCATTTTGTAAGATTATTTCACTTGTATCATGCTCGGCGCTACTTGGTTTATTTCTGATGTGGGAATTCCCGCCAATGACTGCTGAAGTCGGAGATTGGGAGCAGATCACGCTTAATACATTCTATGATTACATGGATCATGGTCCCCCAGGTGGCAATGAGTTTTATCTTTCTTTCGATGGCAGGGATCCGGGAAATGATGTTCTTGAGGAAATAAGGAAAAGATACCCGGGCATTATATTTCATCCAGATAGTGAGAACACAGAGTATGGACAATGCAGCACAGGAATTGTTGGGGATACATACAGGTGCAAATTGGGTGCGGTTGTTCATGCTGAGGCATTGAGCATATTGATGCGGTGGGTTGCCTTGGCACACGCGGGTTCTTGGCATTGCGGTGGCGACCACTGGCTCTTTAAATTCTTTGGCCGGTGGGTCGTGTTTTCCAGGCGCGTCGGCTGCGCGTGACCACGGCGGTGGTGTGCGAAAGGGGGGCGTGACCTGGATTGATACGGCGGCCGGAACCTTTCCCGGCCGCCGCCTGTCCAGCCTCAGGCTTTCATCGCCGCGATGTGCTGGTCGATGATCCGTTCCAGCAGGGTCAGGGGCACGTTGCCCGACAGCACCAGGGCGTCGTCGAAGCGCTTCAGGTCGAAGCGGGCGCCCAGGGCGCCCTCGGCCTTCCGGCGCAGCATGTTGATCTGGTTGTGCCCCATCTTGTAGCCGCAGGCCTGGGCCGGCATGGCGCAGTAACGGTTCAACTCGCTGCGCAGCTGGGCCACCGGCATGCCGGTGTTGGCATGGAACCAGTCCAGCGCCTGTTGGAAGCTCCAGCGCTTGGCGTGCATGCCGGTGTCCACCACCAGGCGGCAGGCGCGGAAGCCGATGGATTGCAGGTATCCCAGCCTGCCCAGCGGGTCGTCGTCATAGGCGCCCAGCTCGTTGCCCAGTTGCTCGGAGTACAGCGCCCAGCCCTCGGAATAGGCGTTGAAGGCCAGATGGGTGCGGATTAGCGGCAGCTTGTTGGCGTATTCGCCCTGCCAGATATGGCCGGGGATGCCCTCATGGTAGCACAGCGTGGGCAGCGAATAGCGCGGCCAGATGCTCGTGTCCTTGAGGTTGATGTAATAATAGCCGGGCACGCTGCCATCGATGCTGCCGGCCGAGGCGTAGCCGTTGGGGGCGCCGTCCTGGATGGCCGGCGGCACGCGGCGGATGACCAGGTTGCCCTTCACCAGGGTGGCGAAGGCGCGGGGCAGGCGGGTGCGGATGTCGGCGATGCGGCCGTTCAGGTATTCCAGCAGCTTGGCGCGCCCGGCATCGTCGTTGGCGAACAGCAGGTCCGGCCGCTTGCTCAGCGCCGTCATGCGCTCGCCCACCGTGCCCTGGGTCAGGCCCTGGGCCTTGAGCAGGGTGTCCATCTCCGCCTGGATCTGGGCGATCTGCTCGCGCCCCTGGGCGTGCATCTCGTCGGCCGTGCGGGTGGTGGTGGTGCCGGCCTTCAGCGCCCAGGTGTAGAAGTCCTCGCCTTGCGGGCGCTTCCAGATGCCGGGCTCCGCCACCGCAACGGCGCGCTGGGCCTTCAGCGCCGCGATCTGCCGGTCCAGCGCCGGCGCCACCTTGGCGGTGCACAGCGCCTCCACCTCCTGGGCGTAGCGGGCCGGCAGCTTGGCCTTGGCGGCGCGCTGGCGCAGGGACTCCACCAGGCCCCACTGGGCGATGGGCTCGGCGCGCGCCGGCACCATCTGGCCCAGCATGATGTCCAGCACGAAGTCGGGCGCCACCATGCCCAGGCCGCGCTCGTGGTCCAGGCGCTCCGCCTCCGCCGTCAACTGGCCGGCGTAAGCCTCCACCCGCGCCAGATAGGCGTCGGCATCGGCCGTGGTCTCCACCGTGTGCTGGGTGTCCAGGAAGGTGGGCTCGTCAACATAGGCGCCCCCCAACTGCGTCACGGAGTAGGGCATGTTGCGGAAGCTGTTCTGCCCGGACAGCGTGCCGACGTCGCCGAAGGGGAAGCGCCAGCCCTCCACCGCCGTGCGGAACGAGTCCTCGGTCACGTCCACGTTCAGGGCCTGGGCGGGCGACAGCCGGGCGCGATCCACCGCCTGCAAGGTCTTCAGCGTCTCCGCCGCCCAGGCGGCGCGCGCCCGGTCGGCGGCGGCGGAGCGGTCGGTGAGGCGGCCATGCAGGGCGGCGCGGGCGTCCTTGTCGATGCCCAGGGCCGTGGCGTTTTCCGGATATTCCACCAGCAGCCGCTCGGCGATGCCGGCCAGCAGCGTTTCCGCGGCGGCGTCGCCCGGTGCGGTGGCGGCCTCGGCGGCCCGCACCGTCAAGGGCAGGGCCAAACTGGTGGCCACGGCCGAGGCACCCGCCAATAAGGCGCGGCGGCTGATATCCGACATGTCTTGCTCCCTGTTTCACCACGAGGTCATGGCAACTGCCTGATGTTGCTTGTACCCGGCCTTGGGTGAGGGGCGCGAGGGGGAATTGCCGGGATGAGCGGCAGCCACTTCCATTCGTCCTGCCCATGGCGCCGGAATCGTGGGGGAGCCCTGCGCAACCGTATGGACGCGGGCGGGGCGGGAATGCTAGACGATGGGTCCGCCCGGCCTAAAGTGCCGGGACGTCGGTGGGAATCGGGTGGCCAAGCCTCTTGCCTTGGTCGAGAGATATCCGGTAAACCCCTGATGTATAAGACGGATGGGTGGCCGAGTGGTTTAAGGCTCTAGTCTTGAAAACTAGCGGACTCGCAAGGGTCCCGTGGGTTCGAATCCCACCCCATCCGCCACGGCCCCTAAATTCCCTCAAATCAGCGATTGAATCCGCCGGGCGTCCTCCTCCGTCGCCGGGTTGTAGACCACCAGGGTCAGGTCGGTTCGGCCGTCCACGGCGAACGTGGAGAACTCGAAAGATAGCGGGCCCAGGACGGGGTGGCGGATTTGTTTCACCCCCTCGTGCGGGGAACTCACCACGTCATTATCCCGCCACATCGCGGCGAATTCGGGGCTGAGCCGGCTCAGTTCCTCCACCAGGGGTTCCACCGCCGCCGTGGCGCCCGCGCGGGCCGCGTCGATGCGGAAGGCGCCCAGGACGAACCGGGCCACGCTGTCCCAATCGTATTGCACGGCACGGGCGCTGGGATCGAGGAACAGGGTGCGCAGGATGTTGCGCCGCTCCGGCGGCAGCGCCCCGTAGTCGGTCAGCATCACGGTCGCGGCCCGGTTCCAGGCCAGAACATCCCAGGTTGCCGTCCGGATGATGGCGGGGCAGGGGTTGAGCGCGTCCAGCACGCGCTGCAGCCGGGGGGTGATGCTGTCGTTCTGGCGATAGCGCGCCTCGGGCGGTCGGCCCAGGCCCAGCAGGAACAGATGCTCGCGCTCCGCCTCCGTGAGCATCAGGGCGCGGGCGATGCGGTCCAGCACATCGGCCGAGGGCGCACCACCCCGGCCCTGTTCCAGCCAAGTGTACCAGGTGGGGCTGATGTTGGCCCGCTGCGCCACTTCCTCCCGCCGCAGGCCCGGCGTGCGGCGGCGACCCGCAGGGAAGCCCAGGGCAGCCGGGTCCAGTTTCAGGCGCCGGTCGCGCAGGTAGGTGCCCAGGCCGGTGCTGGCGGTTGCGGCGTCGCTCATCCGGGTAACCACTTTAATAGGATAACGTCACTACTTTACCAGCATAGCGCCGCCGCCAAGACTTGTCGCCATGAAGCCGGGTACAGGGCACCGGCCTCCGTCGTTCGGCTTCTTTCAGCGAAAACACTGACATCTGGATAAGGGATTCGGATCATGCGCGTGTTCGTCACCGGCGCCACCGGCAACATCGGCTCGGCCGTGGTCAGGGAATTGATCGCGGCGGGGCATCAGGTGCTGGGCCTATGCCGCTCCCAGGGAAAGGCGGCCGCGTTGGCGGCGGCTGGGGCGGAGGTGCATCACGGCACCCTGGAGGATGAGGACAGCCTGCGCAGTGGGGCCACCCGCTGCGACGGCGTCATCCACCTGGCGTTCAACCATGATTTCTCCCGCTTCGTCGCCAACTGCGAGGATGATCGCCGGGTGATCCGGGCGCTGGGCTCGGCGCTTGCCGGCTCAAGCCGCCCCCTGCTCATCACCTCCGGCACGCCCATCGCCAACACCGTTCCGGGTGAGCCGGCGAGGGAGGGCAACGCCATCGTCGGTTCGACCGTCCATCCCCGCGCCGCGTCGGAGGAAGCGGCGGCCGCCGTGGCGGCGGAGGGGGGCAACGTGTCGGTGGTGCGCCTGCCGCAGGTCCATGACCCGGTGACGCAGGGCCTTATCACCCCGATCATCGCCTTGTACCGCGACAAGGGGGAGTGCGTGTACCTGGAGGAGGGGCGCAACCGCTGGCCCGCCGCCCATCTCGATGACGTGGCCCGCCTGTACCGGCTGGCGCTGGAGCGGGCGGAGCCGAACGCGAAGTACCATGCCGTCGCCGAGGAGGGCGTGCCGATGCGCGCCATCGCCGAAGCCATCGGCCGGCGGCTGGAATTGCCCGTGCGGTCCGTGCCGGCGGCGGAAGCTCCGCAGTATTTCGGTTGGATGGCGCGCTTCGCCGGCCTGGACATGCCGGCATCCAGTGCCCAGACGCGGCGGGTGCTGGGGTGGGAACCGGTCGGGCCGGGCCTCATCGCGGATCTGGAGCGGCTGCAGGTTCCGGGACGTTAAGGCCATGGGTCAGTGAGGCCAAGGGGAACCGTCGCGCCACCCGGGTCAAGGCGCGCCGGTTCCCCGTGACCGGGTAAGGACAGGCGGGGCTTTCCCTTCGTATCGCCCGTTGTCCGATATATGCTGGCGGCCTCTCCGGCTGCGCAGCGTCCATTTGCCGTCCATGCCCACCGTATTGATCGTGTTTTTTATTATGAAGATCCTGAACGCCGGGATTTCGGCGCTGATCTGGAATGCCTACCGGCATCTGAGCGGCGTCCGAATGATCGCGACGGGGTTTATTATCGGTGCCGCTGCCTCCATCACCGGCCTGCTTTACAAGCCGGGGGCCGATTTCCTGACCGGCATGACCGGCTTCACCACCGCAGTGTTGACCAACGCGGCGCAATCCACCTGCATAAACGGGGCGATCATTTTTCTGGGCCAGCCGTCCCGCAAATGGCTGGTGCCGTTCTGTATCCTCGCCACGGTTATTTACTGGCCGCTTCTCCTGTACATCAATCCAACGGACGGCGCTTTGCGTGCCTTCGCGGGCGCCACTATCACCACTATCGCCCATGGTGCGGCCATCCCGGTGCTGTGGCGTCAGAAGGGGCATTGGTCCTGGCTGCGCCTGACACTGCTGCCGTACATCTTCCTAAATCTGGCCATTCAGGATGGTTGGGCGCTTTACCGGATCGGGCGGAGTTTGGCGGGAATGGCTGATCCGACGATGTTCTATCCGTGGATGGTCATCGAGGCCGGCTTGGCCCATCACCTTTGGTTCGCCTGCTTTTTGGCCATGCTGGGGTCGCGCCTGCGCGCCGACGTCCTGCAGCGCAACCAGGAACTGGCGCTTGAAATCGACCGGCGGCGTCACCTGGAACAGCAATTGGCCGCGACCTTGGCGACGGAACGCGAAATGAATGCGGAGCATCAGCAACTGCTGGACGTCCTGGTGCATGAAATCCGCACGCCCTTGACCGGTATCGACCGGGCGACGGAAATGCTGGAAATCACGTTGTCCCCCTTGCCGGAGGCCGGCGAGAAAAGACTGACCAGCGTTCGTGACGGCGTGCGCCAGGTCGCCGCCCTGGTCGACCGGATCGTTACCGACAAACGGGAGCCGCGTTCGGCGCCGGTGGTCCAGGATCTGGAATGGACCGAGGTGTTGCGCACCGTGCTTGGGGGGCTGTCGCACATGGACGCGGAAAATCGTGTCCGCGCGCTGGTTTCCCAACCGCCCCTGGTCTTCAGGGCGGACCGTGACATGATCATCGCCGTCCTGCGCAATCTGCTGGAAAATGCCCTGAAGTACTCCCCGGCCAGCGAGGGCGTGACCCTAACCGCGGCAAGGGGCGCCGATGAGGTGCGTTTCCAGGTCATCGACCGGGGCATCGGGATTCCGGAAATGGAACGCGAATCCGTAGGTCGACGCTTCTATCGCGCGTCGAATGCCCAGGCGCAGCCGGGGATCGGGTTGGGGCTGTTCATCGTCCGCCGCATGCTATCCCAGGCCGGGGGCACGCTGCGCCACGGCCCCGGCCCCGCCAATATCGGCACGACCGCCACCGTGACGCTGCCACAGCAGCCCGCCTGAGCGAGGGGACGAGCCGCCAGCGCTTCCGCCGTCGTCATTTATCGGGGGGCGGTGGTTCCATGATCCGTGTTTCCACGGATTTGGAACCTTTGCAGGCGCCATCATCGGGATCAATGTGCAGCCGCACGCCCGCCACCAACAGGTCCGGGCGGTTCGGCGGCACGGGGGTGGCGTCGCCGCGCTGCAAGGCATCCCGCACGCGATCACACCATGTCAGATCCCGGATCGTGCCGGTCTGGTGCCAGGCGTTCTGGCCGTCCCGCTCGAACATCGGCACCGTGCCGTACCCATCCTCCATCAGCACCGCGACGGGGCCGCCCGTTTGCACGCTGATGAGATAGGCGTTGCAGGGGCCGTTTCCGGCGATGGCGCAGCCTCCCTCACCCTGCCGCTGCTTGAGGGCGCTGTAGGTCTGAAGGAAATCCTCAGGCAGGCTTTGCCCGGCGGGATAGACCTTGATCCGGCTGGCCAGGTCTTGGGCTGTCACCGGGTGTTTCAGGGCGCCTTCCAATTGATAGCGACTACCCTTGATCAGCGCGGTGCTGGCGTTGGCGTGCAGGGTGTCGGTCTGCGTCGCGCTCCATCGGCTGTCGGTCTCCTGGCGCAAGGCCATGAGCGCGTCGCGTCCCCACCGGGCGCCGTCGAAGCGCAGGGCAACCACGTCAAGGTCGGCGGGGCCGACCGCGCCCGATCGCAGGCGGGCCATCTGGCTGACGACCATCAGCCGCGCCGGATCGGCGAGGGGAGTGAGCAAGGCCAGCAACAAGACCAGCGCGACGTGTGCGGTCAGGTGGTTGGTGGTCTCCAGTCGGCGCAGCCAATGGGGACCGCTCGGGTGGGGCGCGCGCAGCACGGCGATGACATAGCCGGCGGCGTATGCGGAGATGCCCAGGGTGATGATCGCCGCATCCACCCGCTGGGGTGTCCAGCCGTACTGCCCCACACGCAGGCCCAGGGCCCAGGCGGCCAGCGCCACCAGCGGCGCCAGGGCCAGGGCGCCCACCGAACCGGCCCAGCGCTTGGCCAGGATGGTGGTGCGCTCCGCCGCGCCGTCCTGGTAGCAGCAGTTGATCAGGAAGATCAGCAAAGCCGCCGTCGCCAGCAACAGCCCGCACGAGAAATGGGTGTTCCACAAGGGCGCCAGCGACAGAAAGGGCAGGCTGCCCAGGAAGCCAACCACGATCACCACCAACAGCGGCAGCAGCCAGGAAAACAATGTCAGCGCCAGGGTGCGGGCTCCCCGGATCAGGGACGGCTGCACATCGGTAACATGGATGGCGGTGGCCATGGCCAGGGTGGTGGCGGGCAGGGCGAACCAGTCATGCTCGATCAGGCGCCGGAAGAACGTGATTTTCAGCAGTTCGAACAACCCGGCGCCCAGGTGCAGCGTAAGCCAGAAGACGGCGACGAAGACCCCGGTCAATGCCGCCTGGACCCCTTGCTTCCAGGCGGTGTCGAAGTGTCGGATGTAGCTGGGGCGCCAGCGCCCTTCGGTGACGGCGTCCACGACCAGGGTATGGGCGATGAACAGGCCGATGGCTAGGCGCAGCCACAGGCCGCCATAATTCCAAATCACCGCCGGGGGCGCATGCGGGTTGTCATCCATCGCGGGGAGTTCCGGCAGCCGCCATCCCGCATACCAGCCGAGGCCCGCGACCACCACCGTCGCCGCCAACAGCCAGAGCAACAGCGGCCGCCGGGATAACTGCCCCACCCCCAGCAGTGCCAATAGGGGAATCAGCGACCAGATCATGAGCAGGGGAATGAACAGGGTGGGAACCGTGGCGGGCCAGGCCGGCGGCGGGGCCGCGGCCTCGATCAGCAGATAGAGGCCCGCCGCCTGGACGAGCGCGATCATCAGCCGGGCGATGAATGTCCTGGAATTCCAGGGGGACTGATCCGGTGCGCTCGTGTCCGTCGTCATGCTCATCCCATCGCTTGGTGTTTTTTCCACCATAAGCGGGACGTTGTGCAGGAGCGATGCAGGATTTAGGGATTTTCAGCGCTGAAGAGCGAGGCTTCAGCCTTAGCCCCCGCGCTACTCCGGCAAAATCTCCACCACCCGCGCCACGGGGCGCTCGGCGCCGGGGGCGGTCAGGGCCAGGTGGGCCAACCGGCCGTAGAGCGTCTCCCCCTCCCGGCCGCCCAGCAGGCGGGCCAGCGGCGCATCCGCCGCGAGGTGGAAGAACAGCCGCGGCCGGCTGAGGAAGGGCAGGCCGGCATCGGCCAGCAGGGTGCCGAAGGGCGTCCTTTCCGCCAGCGCCTCCGCCGCCACGGCCGGCGGCAGGGCCAGCAGGTCCACGGCCAGCAGGCCCAGGGCCAGGGGGCCCCCATCCGTCTGCCTGGCCAGGATGACCCGGCGGCGCAGGCGATCGAGGCCCGGGCCCTGGTCCCGGACACGGGCCTGGACATTGACGCTGACCGGGCAGCCGGCATGCCGGGCCAGGGCGGCGGTCATGCCGTCGATGTGGTCCAGCCGCGGGCGTACCGCGTCCGGCAGGGCGGCTGCCGTAACGACGGTGAAGGCCGTTGGCTTCAGGTCCCGATCCGCGTGGCCCAAATCGGCGTGGCCCCAATTGGCGTGGCCCAAGTCGGTATAACTGAGGGCCAAGGCGGCGCGCACCTCCGCGATCGCGGAGGCCTCGTCGGATTGGGCCGGGGTTTCCAAGGGGGCGAACATGCCGGGCACCATAGGCGCGCGCCCCGGGGGCCGCAACCTCGGGAGCGACGCCTTAATCCCGCGTCTGCGACCGGGCCCGCGTGGGGCGCGGGGGACCCCTTTCGTTCCCGCAAGGCCGGGGACGTGCTTCGGGGTTGAAATCGCCGGGGCGGCGGAGTATCACACCGGCCATCGTCAATCCCACACGTGGGCTTGCGGGGCGCCCTTATTATCTGGGTGGTCCGCTTCCGGTGTCTCAAGGCCATGTGGCCGAGAGGCATTGCCCACGGAGGCCAAACCGGAGAAAGGTTCCGTTTCATGGCTATGCCTACCTTTACCATGCGCCAGCTGCTGGAAGCCGGCGTGCATTTCGGTCACCACACCCGTCGCTGGAACCCGAAGATGGCCCCGTACATCTTCGGTGTGCGCAATGGCGTGCACATCATCGACCTGGAGCAGTCGGTGCCCATGCTGCACCGCGCCATGCAGGCCGTGCGTGACGTGGTCGCCGGCGGTGGCCGCGTCCTGTTCGTCGGCACCAAGCGCCAGGCCCAGGAGAAGGTGGCCGAGGCTGCTGGTCGTTGCGGCCAGTACTACGTCAACCACCGTTGGCTCGGCGGCATGCTGACCAACTGGAAGACCATCTCCCAGTCCATTAAGCGCCTGCGCGAAATGGATGAGCTGCTGGGCGGCCAGATCGCCGGCCTGACCAAGAAGGAACTGCTGAACCGCACCCGTGACCGCGACAAGCTGGAGCGGGCGCTGGGCGGCATCAAGGAGATGGGCGGCCTGCCCGACATCCTGGTCATCATCGACACCAACAAGGAGTCGCTGGCCGTTCAGGAAGCCAACAAGCTGGGCATCCCCGTGGTGGCCGTGCTGGACAGCAACAGCAACCCCGATGGCGTGACCTTCCCGATCCCCGGCAACGACGACGCCCTGCGCGCCATCGAGCTGTACTGCGAGCTGATCTCCGGCGCCGTGCTGGATGGCCTGCACGCTGAGATGGCCGCCTCGGGCATCGACGTCGGCGCTTCGGAAGAGGCCCCGGTGGAAGAGATCCCGGCCGAGGAAGCCGAAGTCGCGGCCGAGGCCTGAGTTTAAGCGAACGGCCGGGCCGGGGCTTCCGTAACGGAGGTGCCGGTCCGGCCGCGTTGCTGTCCGGGGGCAGGGTGCCCCTGGAGTGCCTGGGCTCCATGGACTGTTTTCCCCATGGACCGTATTTCCAATGGAATGCCTTGACGGCATCCCATCCCAGGCCGACCAACCGCCCCGTTTCGGGGCGGCTGTCATATGGGTGGCGCCCCACCGGGGTGGCGACCCAGCGAAATTTCCCGGATGCGGACGGCGACGTCCCTCCGATCCCTGATCAAAATCCCTGCGGACGCCCGTCCGCCCTGACGCGATGAGAGAGGCGAAGATGGCTGAGATTACGGCTGCGCTCGTTAAGGAGCTGCGCGAGAAGACCGGCGCCGGCATGATGGACTGCAAGAAGGCCCTGAACGAGGTCGCCGGCGACATCGAGGGCGCCATCGACTGGCTGCGCAAGAAGGGCCTCGCTGCCGCCGCCAAGAAGGCCGGCCGCGTCGCCGCCGAGGGCCTGGTTGGTGTCGCCTCTCAGGGCACCGTCGGCGCCGCCGTCGAGATCAACGCCGAGACCGACTTCGTCGCCCGCAACGACCTGTTCCAGGCCCTGGTGTCCGGCGTGACCAAGCTGGCCCTGGCCGATGCCGACGTCGAGTCCCTGAAGGGCCAGGCTTTCGGCAACGGCCGCACCGTCGCTGAAGAGCTGACCCACCTGGTCGCCACCATCGGCGAGAACATGAACCTGCGCCGCGCCGCCCGCCTGTCGGTCACCGACGGCGTGGTCGCCACCTATGTCCACAACGCCCTGACCGGCGGCCTGGGCAAGATCGGCGTGCTGGTCGCCCTGGAGTCGACCGGCGACAAGGCCAAGCTGCAGGAGCTGGGCCGCCAGATCGCCATGCACATCGCTGCCGCCCGTCCGGAAGCCCTGGACATCGCCGACGTCGACACCGCCGCCCTGGACCGTGAGCGGAACGTGCTGGCCGACCAGGCCCGCGCCTCGGGCAAGGCCGAGGACATCATCGCCAAGATGGTGGAAGGCCGCCTGCGCAAGTACTACGAGGAAGTGGTGCTGCTGGAGCAGACCTACGTCATCGACCAGGAGACCAAGATCCGCAAGGTCGTCGAGAACGCCGCCAAGGACGTGGGCGCCCCGGTGAAGCTGACCGGCTTCGTGCGCTTCGTGCTGGGCGACGGCATCGAGAAGGAAGAAAGCGACTTCGCGGCCGAAGTGGCCTCGATGGCGCGCTGATCCGTCAGCCTTCCGAGCGTTGAGTAAAACCGGCGCGTCCAGCGATGGACGCGCCGGTTTCTTGGGTGCCTGCCCCCGGTGCGGGGTGGGCGTCCGCCCCTTCCGGCGGCACCTTTTCTGTGTCAGCGCGGGATGGCGATTTCATCGACATTTCCCTGTAGGTAGAGTGGTTGCTGGTGCCATTGCCGGCGCCGCTCCCTTCGTACGCCTCGATTTCGGCTCAATTCCGCGCTCCATTGCATGAGCCCCCTGCAACGCCAGGCTTGGCGGCGGGGGCCGGTTTGCAGTAGAGCTATGCCGGATCTGACCCCGGACACTCGTGGCTTCCCAACCCGGCTTGCCGCCGGGCCCACCCATTGGCGAGAGGACCTGACCCCGTGGCTGCCCGATACCAACGCGTACTTCTGAAAATCTCGGGCGAGGCGCTGATGGGGGACCGTGAATTCGGTCTCGACCAGAAGGTCGTCAATCGCGTCGCCGACGAGGTCAAGACCGTCATCGCGATGGGTGTCCAGGTTTGCCTGGTCATCGGCGGCGGCAACATCTTCCGCGGCGTCTCCGGCGCCGCGTCGGGCATGGAGCGCGCCACGGCCGACAACATGGGCATGCTGGCCACGGTGATGAACGCGTTGGCCATGCAGAGCGCGCTGGAGCGCATCGGCGTCCCCACGCGGGTTCAGTCCGCCATCCCCATGGCCAGCGTGTGCGAGCCCTTCATCCGCCGCCGCGCAGTGCGCCACATGGAAAAGGGCCGGGTGGTGATTTTCGCCGCCGGCACCGGCAACCCCTTCTTCACCACCGACACGGCCGCCGCCTTGCGCGCCTCGGAAATGGGCTGCGAGGCCCTGCTGAAGGGCACCAAGGTGGATGGCGTCTACACCGCCGACCCGAAGAAGGACCCCACGGCGGAGCGCCTGTCGTCGCTGAGCTACCTCCATGTCCTGTCGAACGACCTGCAGGTCATGGACGCGACGGCGATTTCGCTGGCGCGCGAGAACAACATTCCCATCCTCGTCTTTTCCATCCATGAGGAAGGCGCCTTCGCCGAGGTCATGGACGGACGGGGTCATTTCACGATCATTACGGAAGAAGAGGCTTGAACGTGGCCGCTCCCTCAATGGACGACATCACCCGGCGCATGGATGGCGCCGTCGAAAGCTTGCGCAAGGAATTCGCCGGCCTGCGCACCGGCCGCGCGTCGGCCAGCCTGCTGGAACCGGTGACGGTGGAGGCCTACGGCTCCCACATGCCTCTGACCCAGGTGGCCACCGTCAGCGTGCCGGAGCCGCGCCTGATCACCGTGCAGGTGTGGGACCGCACCATGGTCAAGGCGACCGAAAAGGCCATCCGCGAGGCCGGCCTGGGCCTGAACCCGCAGACGGATGGCCAGATCATCCGCGTGCCCATCCCCGACCTGAACCAGGAGCGCCGCCAGGAACTGGTGAAGGTGGCCAACAAGTACGCCGAGCAGGCCCGCGTGGCCGTGCGCAACGTGCGGCGCGACGGCATGGACATGCTGAAGAAGCTGCAGAAGGACGGCGACCTGTCCGAGGATGAGCACAAGACGTGGTCGGACAAGGTGCAGGCCCTGACCGACGCCCACATCAAGAAGATCGATGAGGCGTTCACCGCCAAGGAAAAGGACATCACCCAGATTTGATGTCCCGTTTCCCCGCCCGCGCCCTAGACCGTCCCAGTTCCTGTCCGAGAGTCCCATGTCCGGTGCCGCAGTGCCCCTGAACGTCCGTCCACCCGCCCATATCGCCATCATCATGGATGGCAATGGGCGCTGGGCGACGCGCCGCGGCCTGCCGCGCACCGCCGGCCACAAGAAGGGCGTGGAGGCGGTTCGGCGCGTGCTGGAGGCGGCGCGGGAAATGGGGGTCTCCTACCTCACGCTGTTCAGCTTTTCGTCCGAGAACTGGAGCCGGCCGGAGGGGGAGGTCAGCGAGCTGATGCACCTGCTGCGGTTCTATCTGCGGGGGGAGATCGCCAGCCTGCACAAGAACGGCGTGCGGCTGCGCATCATCGGCGACCGGTCGCGCCTGGCGCCGGACATCATCACGCTGATCCAGAACGCCGAATCCCTGACGGCGAACAATACCGGCCTGACCTTGGTGATGGCGCTCAGCTACGGCTCGCGCCAGGAAATCGCCAACGCCGCCCGCCATTTGGCGGAAGAGGTGCGGGCCGGCCGGTTGACGCCCGATCAGGTGACCGTGGACCGCTTGGGCGCATCCCTTTATACCCAGGACATCCCCGACCCGGATCTGTTGATCCGCACCAGCGGGGAAAAGCGCATCAGCAACTTCCTGCTGTGGCAGATGGCCTATGCGGAGCTGGTGTTCGTGGAAACGCTGTGGCCGGACTTTGGTCGCCAGGAATTGGATGACGCCATCCAGGAATTCCATCGGCGCGATCGCCGGTATGGGGCAACGGTTGGAACGCGCTGAAGGGCTGTTGGCCAAGCTGCCGGGTGATTTGAAGACCCGTATCCTTTCCGCCTTGGTCCTTGGCCCGCCGGTCTTGGCGGCCGTGTGGCTGGGCGGCCTTGTCTTCCAGGCGGTCCTGGTGGCGGTCGCCGTCATCGCCGGCCTGGAATGGCTGCGCCTGGTGGTGCCGGGCCGTCAGCCCTGGGCGACGGCCATGGGCCTGATGACCATCCTGGTGACGCTCAGCGGCGAGTTCGTGGCCGGTCCGCTGTACGGCCTGGTCCTGCTGACGGCGCAGACGGTGCTACTGTGGTGGGCCGCCGCCGGGGGGCGCCCCGGCGCTCCCCCGGCCGGTGACGCCGCGGCGGGGCAGGGCGGACGCCTTCCCGCGCCCCTGTTTTTCGCGCTGATCGTCCCCTATGTCGGTGGCGGTTGCCTGGCGCTGGATTGGATACGCAACCGCGCCGGGCCCGAGGCCATCTGGCTGTTCCTGTTCCTGCTGCTGGCCATCTGGGCCACGGACATCGGCGCCTATGTCGCCGGCCGCGCCATCGGCGGGCCCAAGCTGGCGCCCCGCATCAGCCCCAAGAAGACCTGGGCTGGCCTTTTGGGCGGCATGGCGGCCGCGGCTTTGGTAGGGTTGGCGCTGTCGCCGCTGGCGACCGTCTCGTCACCCGGAGCCGGCGCCCTGGTGGCGGCGGTGATCGCCGTGGTGGGACAGGCGGGCGACCTGTTCGAATCGTATATGAAGCGCCGGTGCGACGTGAAGGACAGCGGGGCGCTGATCCCCGGGCACGGCGGATTGTTGGATCGTATTGATGGGCTGGTCATGGCGGCGCCGGTGTTCGCGCTGTTCCACGCCCTGATTGGGGAGAATGGGTCATGGTGGTGAGTTCCCTGCAGGCCGTCGCGGCGGCCCAAGTGGCGGTATCCGAGGGGGCGGCCGCCCCCGCGCCGGCCACGCGCACGGTGACCATCCTGGGCTCCACCGGCTCGGTGGGCTGCAACACGGTCGAACTGGTCGCCGCCGATCCGGAGCGATACCAGGTCGAGGCGCTGGTGGCCCGCAAGAACGTGGACCTGCTGGCCCGCCAGGCCAAGGAACTGCGGGCCAAGGCCGCGGTGGTGGCCGATGAGGCCCACTACGCCGCCCTGAAGGACGCGCTGTCCGGCACCGGCATCGAGGTCGCGGCCGGCGCGCAGGCGGTGGTGGACGCCGCGGCGCGTCCGGCGGACTGGGTCATGGCCGCCATCGTGGGCGCCGCCGGCATGGAGCCGACGCTGGCCGCCGCGCGGCGTGGCGCCACCGTGGCCTTCGCCAACAAGGAGGTGCTGGTCTGCGCCGGCGCCCTGATGATGGCCGAGGTCAAGCGCCATGGCGCCACCCTGCTGCCCGTCGACAGCGAGCACAGCGCCATCTTCCAGGTCTTCGACTCCGAGCGGGTGGAGGGCGTCAGCCGCCTGATCCTGACCGCCTCGGGCGGGCCGTTCCGCAACAAGACGCGGGAAGACATGGCCCGCGCCACGGTCAAGGAAGCCGTGGCGCACCCCACCTGGGACATGGGCGCCAAGATCTCGGTCGACAGCGCCACCATGATGAACAAGGGCCTGGAGGTCATCGAGGCCCACCACCTGTTCGGCATGCCCGAGGACAAGATCGACGTCCTGCTCCATCCGCAGTCGGTGGTGCACAGCCTGGTGGAATATATCGACGGCTCCGTCCTGGCGCAGCTGGGCACGCCGGACATGCGCACCCCCATCGCCGTGGCCCTGGGCTGGCCGCGCCGCATCGCCACCCCGGGTGAGCGGCTGAACCTGGTGACGTCCGGTCACCTGGAGTTCTACGCCCCCGATCCGGAGAAGTTCCCGGCCCTGCGCCTGGCGCGCGAGGCCATGCGCGCCGGCGGTTGTGCCGCCTGCGTCATGAACGCCGCCAACGAGATCGCTGTCGCGGCCTTCCTCGACGGGCGCATCGGTTTCCTGGATATCGAACGCATTGTCGAGCACACGATGACGACTGTGCCGCATTCGCGCCTTAATTCACTGGACGATGTGCGCGAAGTCGATACCGTGGCGCGGCGGATTGCGTCTGAAGCGATTCAGGCGCGATAGGAAACGGGGGTCCCGGCCGTTCAAGGATGACCGGGGCCTGCCAGTCAGGTTGCGACGCCTCCGTCGGTGACGGTTTGTTCACCAAGGGGGCGCACCATCGCGACCAGGCGAATGGGCCCCTTCGTATGCGTGTCCCAGTTCCCCAGCCTTGCGGCGGGATGGCGGGAAGCCCGGAAGGAGGGGGTGTTATTGGAGTTTGGGACGATGCATCAGATCGTGAACTACGCCAGCACCTATGGTGGCACCTTCCTGGTGGTGTTGACCGTCCTCGTGTTCGTGCACGAGTTCGGCCACTACTACGTGGCCCGGCGCAACGGCGTCCGGGTTGAGGTGTTTTCCATCGGCTTCGGCCCGGAAATCTGGGGGTTCAACGACCGTGCCGGCACGCGCTGGAAGTTCAGCGTCATCCCGCTGGGCGGTTACGTGAAGATGTTCGGCGACGCCGATGCCGCCAGCCGGCCCGGCGCCGAAACCCGCGCCATGACGCCGGAAGAGCGCGCCGTGTCCTTCCACCACAAGCGGGTGGGCCAGCGCGCCGCCATCGTGGTGGCCGGGCCCATGGCCAACTTCCTGTTCGCCATCGTCGCCTTGTCCATGCTGTTCATGTTCTACGGCCAGCCCTACACGCCGGCCGTCGTGCAGCAGGTGGAACCGGACAGCGCCGCCGCGGCGGCCGGTTTGCAGGCTGGCGACCGTGTGCTGGAACTGGGCGGCCACAAGATTGAGCGCTTCGAGGACCTGCAGCAGATCATTGCCGTCAATCCGGGCGTGACGCTGGATGTGACGGTGCAGCGCGGTGACGCGCAACTGGGCCTGAAGGTCACGCCGCGCGCCGTGGAGTCGGAAGACCGCTTCGGCAACAAGAGCCGCATCGGGCGCCTGGGCGTCGTTCGCGGCCAGGATGAATACCACCGCCGTGATCCGCTGAACGCGGTGTGGGCGGCGGCCAAGGCGACCTGGGCGCTGGTCGTGGGCACGCTGGACGCGGTGGGCCAAATGATCGCAGGCACCCATGGCACGGAAGATTTGGGCGGGCCGCTGCGTATCGTGCAAATGTCCGGTGAGATGGCGCAACTGGGCCTGGTCCAGGTCATCTGGTTCATGACCGTGCTGTCCGTCAACTTGGGCCTGATCAATCTCTTTCCCGTCCCCATGCTGGACGGCGGGCATCTTATGTACTATGGCCTGGAGGCTTTACGGGGCCGTCCCCTGGGCGAGCGCGCTCAGGAATATGGTTTCCGGATCGGCCTGGCTTTGGTACTTAGTCTCATGATTTTCGCCACTTGGAACGATCTGATCCACTTCGGTGTGGGCAGCTTCGTTAAGTCTCTGATCTCCAAAGTTTGACCGGGGGAAATAATTGGGTTCGGTTTCGAGAGTAGCGGCGCTGTGCCTGGTTATCGCCGGCACCACCGCAACGTCAGCTGTCGCTCTTTCGTCCGGTGCCTGGGCTCAGGGGATCCTGTCCGGTGGCGTCATCAAGGACATTCGCGTCGAAGGCACCCAGCGTATCGAGCAGGCGACCGTCCGCTCCTACCTGGTGGTGTCGCAGGGCGACGCCTTCAATCCGGACAAGATCGATGAATCGCTGAAGGCCCTGTTCGCCACCCAGCTGTTCGCCGACGTGACCCTGCGTCGTGATGGCGACACCCTGGTGGTGTCCGTGGTCGAGAACCCGATCATCAACCGGGTGGTGTTCGAGGGCAACAAGCGCGTCAAGACGGAGGACCTGCAGTCCGAAGTCCAGCTGCGCTCGCGCTTGGTGTTCACCCGGTCCCGTGTGCAGCAGGACGTGCAGCGCATGCTGGACGTCTACCGCCGCAACGGCCGTTTCGCGGCCCGCATCGAGCCCAAGATCGTCCAGCTGGAACAGAACCGCGTCGATCTGGTGTTCGAGATTGATGAAGGCCCGCTGACCGGCGTGCAGCTGATCAGCTTCATCAACAACAACATCTATGACGACAGCGACCTGCGCGACGTCATGGTCACCAAGGAATCGCGTTGGTGGCGTTTCCTGTCCAGCGACGACACCTACGATCCCGACCGTCTGGCCTACGATAAGGAACAGATCCGCCGCTTCTACTTCCGCAACGGCTATCCCGATTTCCGGGTGATGTCGTCGGTCGCGGAGCTAACGCCGGACCGTGAGAAGTTCTTCATCACCATGTCCCTGGACGAGGGCAAGCGTTACAAGTTCGGCAAGATCGAACTGACCAGCGCCATCAAGGACATCGATCTCGCGCCGCTGCGCGAGGTGATCGAGACCAAGGAAGGCGACTGGTTCAACGCCGACAAGATCGAAAGCACGATCAACAAGCTGCAGGACAAGCTGGGTGACCAGCAGTACGCCTTCGTGCAGGTGGACCCCAATGAGGAGCGCCACCCCGACACGCAGACCGTCGACCTGCACTTCGAGATCAACCCCAGCCCGCGCGTGTTCGTCGAGCGCATCGACATCAACGGCAACCTCATCACCCTGGACAAGGTGGTGCGGCGTGAGCTGCTGCTGGCTGAAGGCGACCCCTTCAACGCCTCCAAGGTCAAGCGCTCCGAGCAGCGTGTGAAGGACCTGGGCTTCTTCGACGACGTCAAGATCAAGCCGAGCGAAGGCAGCACGCCCGACCAGGCGGTCCTGACCGTCGACCTCAGCGAGCAGTCCACCGGTGAAATCCAGGTGGGTCTGGGTTACTCCACCACCGAAGGCGCCCTGATCGACTTCTCGATCCGGCAGCGCAACTTCCTGGGTACGGGCCAAGACATCCGTTTCTCGACGATGTGGTCCTACTACTCCAAGGAATTCACCATCTCCTATACCGATCCCTACTTCATGAACCGGGATCTGGCGATGGGCGTGGACCTGTTCCGCACCGACCGCAACGCGAACACGACGGAAGAGTCCTACAGCTACGACATGTCCAGCACGGGCTTCGACATCCGTGCCGGCTTCCCCATCTCCGAACGCTTGCGCGAACTGGTGACCTATACGCTGTCCCACACCCGGATCAGCGACATCACCTATGAAACCACGCGCTTCGTGCAGGAGCAGGTGGGTGCGACGACGACCTCGTCCATCCAGTCGGCCCTGACCTTCGATGCCCGTGACAGCCGCCTTAAGCCCACCTCCGGCTATTACTTCACCGTCACCAACCAGGTGGCCGGCCTGGGCGGCAGCGTGCACTTCCTGCGCAACCGTCTGACCTCGGGCATCTACTTCCCTCTGTTCAGCAACGTCGTGCTGAAGATCGAGGGCGAGGTTGGCTACATCCTGGGCCTGGGTGGCGAGTTCGTGCGCATTCAGGACCGCTTCTTCCTGGGCGGCGACACCCTGCGCGGCTTCCAGGTGGCCGGTGTCGGCCCGCGCGCCTTCAGCAGCAACGGCGGCAACGACGCCCTGGGCGGCAAGCGGCTGGTGCGCGGCACGTCGGAAGTCACCTTCCCGCTGGGCCTGCCGGAGGAACTGGGCGTGGACTTCCACGTCTTCACGGATATCGGCGCCCTGGACCAGAGCGGCGAGTCGCCGTTGCCGGGCGACGATTTCCATGACGAGTTCGCGTTCCGCGCCTCCTCCGGTGTTGGCGTGTCCTGGAAGTCGCCGTTTGGCCCCATCCGCATCGACTTGGCCTATCCGTGGATGAAGAAGAGCTACGACCGCATTCAGCAGTTCCGCTTCAGCTTCGGGTCGCAGTTCTAAGGACGAAGGGACGGGACATGATGGCGTTCGTACGCCGCACCACTTCCCCGGCCGTTTACGTTTCCGGTGCGAGGGCCGCCTTGGCGGCCCTCGTTCTTGGTTTTGGGGCCATCGCCCATCCCGCGTTGGCGGCGCCGCCGGCCAAGGCCCAGCCCAAGCCGGCCGCCACCGAACCCCAGCAGAAGCCCGTTACCACCATCGCCGTTGTCGACGTGCAGTTCCTGCTGGAGAAATGCTCTGCCATGCAGAGCATGAAGCGGCAGGACAGCGAGCAGACCCAAAAATTCCAGGCGGAACAATCGCAGCAGGAACAACTGCTGCGGCAGGCGGAAAAGGAACTGGCCAACCAGCGCACCGTGCTGGGCCAGGAGGCCTTCGACGCCAAGCGCAAGGATTTCGAGCAACAGGTGGCGGAAGTGCAGCGGCGCCTGCAGGAGCGCAAGCGCCAACTGGACAACGCCTTTTCCGCCGCCAGCGCCCAGTTGCGCGACACCATGGTGCATGTGGTGGGTGAGGTGGCGCGGGAAAACGGGGCCACCTTGGTCATCCCCCGGTCCAGCATCATCTATATGGCGGACGACGCGCAGGACATCACCAACACCGTGCTGTTGCGTTTGAACGCCACTTTGCCGCAGATAACGGTCAACATTCCGAACTGATCGGTTCCCGGGCGCCCCCGTTTCGCAGGATGGGGCGCGCGGGCCCCGCCACCGTCCTCGAAAGGTCCGCTTCATGGCCGATCCCCGTTTCTTCAACCGGGCCGGGCCCTTCACCCTTGCCGACCTGGCGCAACGGTCTGGTGCCGAGATCGCGCCCGGCTGCGACCCCGGCCTGGTGCTGAGCGACGTCGCCGCCCTGGACGCCGCCGACCAAGGGCAACTGAGCTTCCTGGACAACAAGAAGTACGTGGCCGCCTTCAGCGCCACCAAGGCCGGCGCCGTGGTGGTGCATCCCGCGCTGGCGTCCAAGGCGCCGGCGGGTGTCGCCCTGCTGCTGTCGCGCAACCCCTACAAGGCCTACGCCCTGTGCGCCCAGGCCTTCTATCCCGCGACGGCGCCCACCGGGGCGATCAGCGCCGGTGCCCATGTCGATCCCACGGCCGAGGTGGGGCAGGGCACCGACATCGCCGCTGGCGCCGTGGTCGAGGCGGGGGCCGTGATCGGCGCCCGGTGCCGCATCGGCCCCAATGCCACCATCGGGGTCAACGTCCAACTGGGAGACGACACCGTCATCGGCGCCAACGCCTCGCTGACCCACTGCGTCGTGGGATCGCGCGTCACCATTTACCCCGGCGCCCGCATCGGCCAGGACGGTTTCGGTTTCGCCATGGATCTGGCGGGGCATGTGCGCGTGCCGCAGATGGGGCGTGTCCTGATCGAGGATGACGTGGAAATCGGGGCCAATGCCACCGTGGACCGGGGGGCGGGACCTGATACGATCATCGGCCGGGGCTGTATGATTGATAATTTAGTGCAAATCGGGCACAACGTGCACCTCGGTGCCGGCTGCGTCATCGTGGCCCAGGCGGGGATATCGGGCAGCACGCGGCTGGACCATCATGTCGTGCTGGCGGCGCAGGCCGGCGTGACGGGGCATTTGAAGATCGGTGCGGGCGCGCAGATCGCGGCACAAAGCGGTGTTATGCGGGATGTGGAGCCAGGGGAAAAGGTCGGCGGGTCGCCGGCCGTACCCATGCGCCAATGGCTGCGCCAGGTAGCGGCGCTGGGCCGTCTGGTGCGGGGTAGGAATGGACAAGGTGATGGACGTGACGACTGAAGAGCAGAAGGTTCCTGGCAAGGTTCCCGACCTGGACATCCTGCGGATCATGCAGATGATTCCGCACCGTTATCCCATGTTGATGATCGACAAGGTCGTCGACATCGTGCCGGGTGAAAGCTGCACGGGCATCAAGAACGTCACCATCAACGAGCCGTTCTTCACCGGCCATTTCCCGCAGAAGCCTGTCATGCCGGGTGTCCTGCTCGTGGAAGCCATGGCCCAGACCTCCGCCGTGCTGGTGATGCACACGCTGGGAGAGTCGTCCGAGGGCAAGCTGGTCTACTTCATGTCCATCGAGGAGGCGAAGTTCCGCCGCCCGGTGGTGCCGGGCGACCGCGTGGAGATCAAAGTCCAGAAGGTGCAGAGCCGCCGCAACGTGTGGAAGTTCAAGGGCGAGGGTTGGGTCGACGGCCAACTGTGCGCCGAGGCGACCTACGCCGCCATGATCGTGATGGACAGCTAGGCCTTATCCCAGATGAGCGCTTCCGCAGCCGAGACCGTGATCCATCC
Organism: Nitrospirillum goiasense; assembly: GCF_034427435.1. Classification (NCBI taxonomy): domain Bacteria; kingdom Pseudomonadati; phylum Pseudomonadota; class Alphaproteobacteria; order Rhodospirillales; family Azospirillaceae; genus Nitrospirillum; species Nitrospirillum goiasense. The sequence goes on from NZ_JAXQNP010000002.1 coordinate 2,018,811, forward strand.
GACCGCCGTGGTCGACCCGGCCGCCCAGATCGGCGCCGGCGTCAAGATCGGCCCGTTCTGTGTGGTGGGGCCCCATGTTACGCTGGGCGATGGCGTGGACCTGAAAAGCCACGTGGTGGTCGAGGGCCGCACCCAGGTGGGGTCGGGCACCGTCATCTTTCCGTTCGCTTCCATTGGTCAGGTCCCCCAGGACCTGAAATACAAGGGTGAGCCGTCGGAGTTGATCATCGGTCGCAACAATCGCATCCGTGAGCATGTGACCATGAGCATCGGCACGGAGGGGGGCGGTATGGTCACCCGCGTGGGTGATGGCTGCCTGTTCATGGCCTCGACCCATGTTGGCCATGACTGCCAGGTGGGTAACAACGTCATCATGGCCAACAACGCCACCCTGGCCGGCCATGTCGAGGTGGGCGACAACGCCATTCTTGGCGGGTTGTCAGCCGTGCTGCAGTGGGTGCGCATCGGCGCCCATGCCATGATCGGCGGCATGTCGGGCGTGGAGAATGACGTCATCCCCTATGGTTTGGTGAAGGGGGATCGTGCCTTCCTGGCGGGCCTGAACCTGGTGGGATTGACCCGGCACGGCTTCGCCCGCGAGGACATCCAGTCTTTGCGCAGCGCGTTCGATGGTATTTTCGGGCAAGAGGGCACCTTGATGGACCGCATGGCCGCGGTCGAAAGCGCCCACCCGGCCCCGGTTGTGGGGGAAGTGCTGACCTTCATTCGCGGGCGTAATGGACGCCCCTTGTGCCAGCCGCGCTGATGCCCGAGGCCCCTGTAAAGCTGGGGATCTTGGCGGGCGGGGGCGACCTGCCCGGCCGGCTGGTCGATACCTGCCGCGCCCTGGGCCGTCCGGTGTTCGTTGTGACGCTGGAGGGGCAGGGCGCCACCCTGCCGCCCGACGTTCCCCAGGCCAGCTTCCGCATCGGCGCCGCCGGCGCCATCCTGGATCGCCTGCGCGCCGAAGGCGTGGGGGAGATTGTCCTGGCCGGCCGTGTGCGCCGTCCCAGCCTGGCGGAGATGCGGCCCGACTGGTTCGCCGCCAAGTTCTTCGCCCGCATCGGCGCCAGGGCCCTGGGCGACGATGGCATCCTGCGCGCCTTGGTGGCGACGCTGGAGGAGGAGGGGTTCGGCGTCGTGGCTGTGCAGGCGCTGGTGCAGGGCCTGCTGAGCCCTGTGGGCCCGATGGGCGCCCTGGCGCCCGACACGGACGCCGAGGCCGACATCCGGCATGGTGTGGCTGTGGCCCGCGCCCTGGGTCTGCTGGACGTGGGGCAGGCCGTGGTGGTGCAGCAGGGCCTGGTCCTGGGGGTCGAGGCCATCGAGGGCACCGACGCGCTGATTGAGCGCTGCGGCGGCCTGCGGCGGGAGGGGCCTGGCCCCATCCTGGTGAAAATGCGCAAACCCCAGCAGGACATCCGCCTGGATCTGCCCACCATCGGCGTTACAACGGTGCAAAAGGCGGCGGCCCACGGCTTCCGCGGCATCGCGGTGGAAGCGGGCGGTACCCTGACCCTGGGTCGGGAACAGGTGGCCCAGGCGGCGGATGGCGCCGGCCTGTTCGTCACCGGAATCGTTACGGAGGCGGTATGAACGAGGATGTGCCCCTGGTCTTCCTCGTCGCGGGGGAACCGTCGGGCGACGTGTTGGGCGGCCGGCTCATGCTGGCCCTGAAGCAGGAGACGTTCGGCGCCATCCGTTTCGCCGGCGTGGGGGGCGAGCGCATGAAGGCCCAGGGCCTGAAAAGCCTCTTCCCCATGGAGGAATTGGCCCTGTTCGGCCTGGCGGAGCTGCTGCCCAAGCTGCCCAGCCTCCTGCGCCGCATGAAGGAAACCGAACAGGCCATCCTGGAGATGAAGCCGGCCGCGGTGGTGACCATCGACGCGCCGGACTTCTGTTTCCGCGTGGCGCGGCGGGTCAAGAAGGCCAACCCGTCCATCCCGCTGATCCATTACGTGGCGCCCACGGTTTGGGCCTGGCGTCCCGGCCGGGCGGCCAAGATCGCCAAGTTCCTGGACCATTTGCTGGCCCTCTTGCCGTTTGAGCCCCCTTATTTCGAGAAGGTGGGCCTGGATACCAGCTTCGTCGGCCACCCCATCGTGGAAAGCGGCGCCGACGCCGGCGACGCTGATCGTTTCCGCGCCAAGCACGACCTTGGATCCGATACCCGTATCGTGACCATCCTGCCCGGCAGCCGGCGCAGCGAGGTGACCAAGCTGTTGCCTGACTTCAAGGGCGCGCTGGACATCCTGGCGCCCCGCCTGCCGCGCGTGGTGGCGGCCGTGCCCACGGTGCCCGCCACCAAGGCCCTGGTGGAGGAGGCGGTGAAAAGCTGGCCCCTGCCGGCCGTGGTGGTGGAGGGGGACCAGGACAAGTACGACGCCTTCGCCGCCAGCGAGGCCGCCTTGGCGGCGTCCGGCACGGTGGCGCTGGAATTGGCGCTGGCCCGGCTGCCCGCCGTCATCTCCTACCGCATCCATCCGTTGACCTACCGGCTCTATCGCGGGCTGATCAAGGTGCGCTTCGTCAATCTGGTCAACATCATGCTGAACCGCATGCTGGTGCCGGAGCTGTTGCAGGAGGAATGCCGGCCGTCCCGCCTGGCGGAGGCCCTGGGCCGCCTGCTGGACGACCCCGCCGCCCGCCAGGAGCAGATCGAGGGCGTGGCCGAGGTGGCGGCCTGGCTGGGCCAGGGCGACACACCGCCCAGCCGCCGTGCGGCCGAGGTGGTCATGCGCGTCATCCAGGCCCGCCAGCGCGAGGCGGAGCAGGCGGGCCTCTGATTATTTTTGGCCACGCCGGTGGTGGCCGCCCTACCCGCGGCGGGCGGCCCGCCGGGCGCCCGCGACGCAGAGGACCACCACCAGGGCCGTGCCCAGAATCTCCGGCCCCACCGGCTCGCCCAACAGCAAGGCCGCCAGGCCGAAGCTGCAGAAGGGCTGCAGCAGTTGGACCTGCCCCACCGCCGCCGTGCCGCCCAGGCTCAGGCCGTGGTACCAGAAGAAAAAGCCGATCAGCATGCTGAACAGGGTGATGTAGCCCAGCGCCGCCCAGGCCGATGGGGCGACCGCCTGCCAATGGACGGGGAAAGTGACCCAGGCCAGCGGCGCCGTCAGTGGCAGGAACAGCACCAGCGCCCAGCAAATGACGGGCCAGCCGCCGAGATGGCGCGACAGCCGCGCCCCCTCCGCATAGGCTAGGCCGCAGACGGCGACGGCCAGGATCATGAGCCCGTCGCCCGGTGCCAGTCGTACGCCGCCCTGTGACAGGGCGGGGGCCAAGGCGTAGGCGGCGATGGCGGCCGCCCCGGCGCAAGAGAACACCCAGAAGGACGCTCGCGGCCGGTCGCCGCCGCGCACGGCGCCGAAAACGGCAGTGGATATGGGCAGCAGGCCGCTGAAGACCACGGCATGCGTGCTGGGCATCCAGCGCAAGGCCAAGGCCGACAGCAGGGGAAACCCCACCACGGCGCCACCCGCGACGATGGCCAAGCCCGGCAGGTCGCGCACGCCGGGGCGACGGGGACGCAGCAGGGCCAGCAGGCCCAGGGCGATGATGCCGGCCAAGGCCGCCCGCGCGAGGCTGAGGAAATTGGCGTCCAATCCAGCGACGCCGATCTTGGTCGCCGGCAGGCTGCCGCTGAAAATGACGACACCGACCAGCCCGAATATCAGGCCGGCGGCGGCTTGGCGGGTTGGTGCCACGTTGATGTTGGTGGGGGCGGTGGTGTCCGTCATGGGGGTGCCCTGGTTGCGGATGCGCCGGATGCTGGCTTCCCCGGAGGGATGACGCAAGGTATGGTGCAGTACGGTTTGGCTAAACTGTACTGGTTCAGATGGCAATACAGTCAGCGGATGCGGCGGTCCCGTTGGTCATGGGGCGTACCCTGGTGGATACGGTCATGGCGGACATCCACGCTCGCGTGGACGGAAGACTGCTGTTGGCCGGCGCTCGCGCGCCGTCTCTCCGCGCCACAGCGAAGCGGCTTGGCGTGTCGAAGTCCACGGTGGTCGAGGCCTATGACCGGCTGGTGGCGGAGGGGGTGCTGGCCGCCCGTCCGGGCTCTGGATTCTATGTGGCCAAGCGGGCCGCCCCCCTGGCGCTTAGGGGGGCGGCGTTGGCGGGGGCCGAGCCGCCGCCGGACCGCGCGGTGGACCCGTTATGGCTGATGCGGCAAGCGCTGGAGCCGGGCGAGGGTGTGCTGAAACCCGGTTGCGGTTGGCTGCCCGCCGACTGGATGCCGGAACCGGCCATCCGGCGCGCCTTCCGCGCCCTGGCGCGGGCGCCGTCCAGCGCCTTGCTGGATTATGACAACCCCTTGGGCTATCCGGCCCTGCGCCGCCACCTTTGCGACCGCTTCGCCGCGCGGGGCATCACGGCGGCGTCCGACCAGATCCTGCTGGCCGACAGCGGCAGCCAGGCCATCGACTTGGTTTGCCGCTACTTTCTGGAGCCGGGCGACGTCGTGCTGCTGGATGACCCCTGCTACTACAACTTCAAGGCCGTGGTGGCCGCCCACCGCGCCCGCGCGGTGCCGGTGCCCTATACCCCCGCCGGGCCGGACCTGGCTGTCTTCGCCCACGCCGCCGCCGCCCATCGGCCGCGCCTCTACATCACCAACGCCGCCCTGCACAATCCCACGGGCGCCAGCCTGACGGCGCCGGTGGCGCACAAGCTGCTGACCCTGGCGGCGGCCCATGACATCCTGATCGTCGAGGATGACATCTTCAGCGACTTCGAGGTCGACCCGTCGCCCCGGTTGGCCGCCTTCGACGGGCTGGAGCGGGTGATCCATATCGGCAGCTTCTCCAAGACGCTGTCGGCCGCGGTGCGCTGTGGCTATATCGTGGGCCGGACCGACTGGATCCAGGCCATCGCCGACGTGAAGCTGGCCACCGCCTTCGGCAACGCCACCACCAATCCCCGGATTGTCCATCAGTTGCTGACCGATGGCAGCTACCGGCGGCATATGGAGGGTGTACGCGGTCGCCTGGCCGGTGCCATGGGGCGTACGGTGCGGCGGCTGGAGGCCCTGGGGCTCAAGCCCTGGGTGGAGCCACGGGGTGGCATGTTCCTTTGGGGGCGCTGCCGCCGGGGGTATCGTCCGTGGCTCTCGCCCGGGCCGCGCTGGACCAGGGCGTGGTGCTGGCGCCGGGGGACGTCTTCAGCCTGACCAACAGCGCGGACGGCTTTTTGCGGTTCAATGTCGCCCAGTGCGACCACCCCCGGATCTTCGAGGTGCTGGCCCAGGCGCTGGAGACGGCTCACATCGCCTGATAAACCCCATCGCGAAGGATGGGGGCCGTGACGCTGGTGTCCACGGCCAGGGCGAGGTCCACGTCACCGGCATAGCCCCAGCCGGCCAAGTCGCGGCCGGACATGCCGCCCCGGATGATATCGGCCAAGTCGGCACCAGCGGCCCGGTACGCGTCGCGCGCCACCCGCGCTTCAGCCGACGGGGACAGGTCCAGGGCCGCGATGATGGCGCCGGCCCCCAGCAGGTCCTCCACCGCCGGCCGCAGGCTGCCATCGGGCCAACGCTCGCCCGCCGGGATGACGGCGATATCCCCACCGTTCGCCCACATACGGGCGGTCCCGGCGACGGCGGCGGCATTGCGCAGGCAACCGGCCAACACCGTTGCGGCACCCCCCGCCAGCGACAAGCGGGAGCCATTGGGCGACAGCAGCATCAGGCGGGTTCCCGCCGGAATGGTCATCAGCGACTGGGGGGACAAGCTCAATTGGCCGCCGGCGTTGCGCGGGGAGGCCAACCTCGCGCCCGCGCTCGCCGCCGCCGTTCGCGCCTTGCCGGGATCGCCGTAGGGAAATGGCAGGATGGCCGCTCCTCGGCTGACGGCGATGTCTACGGCGGTGCAGAAAGACAGCACGTCGACGATCACAAGCACCGCCACGGCCTCGCGCAGCGCCTCCACCCCGGCCAGGCCCCACTCGCAGCATACGGTCTGGGTCATAGGCGTACGTTCCCTTTTGCCGTCCGTTATTGGGGGCAGGTACGCCCAATACAGGGACGTCTCCACCCAGGTGCCCGGCATAGCCGGTAGGTTATGCCGTCAATGCCATCAACGAAGGCATTGACGGCATGACATTGGTTCGGGCGTTGGAGGAAGCAGGGCGAAAGGAAAAGGCCGCCCGGTTGCCCGGACGGCCTTTCCAAAACCAGGGGAAGGTTTTCGCCATCGCCCTTCAGTGCAGCAGGGACACCACGGTCGCCGCGACGCCCAGGACCACGCCCAGGGTGGTGACGATCATCAAGGCCAACCGCTTCAACCGCCGGCCCGGGGGCACGGGGTTGTCGTTGGCCGGCAGGTGACCTTCCAGGGAACGGGCGGGCAGGATGCGCGCGCGGGGCTGGGACCGGCCACCGCCGCTCTCCTTATCGCCATCACTGGGATGAACCCGCTCGCCCATCGTTTCGCCCGCCTATGCCTCAGCGCTGTTCGACCGGGACATAATCCCGCGTCGTGGCGCCGGTGTACAGCTGACGCGGACGGCCGATCTTCTGCGAGGTGTCCGCGATCATCTCCTGCCACTGGGCGATCCAGCCCACGGTGCGGGCCAGGGCGAACAGCACGGTGAACATGCTGGTCGGGAAGCCGATGGCCTTCAGGATGATGCCCGAGTAGAAGTCGACGTTGGGGTACAGCTTCTTCTCGATGAAGTACGGGTCTTCCAGCGCGATGCGCTCCAGCTCCACCGCGATGTCCAGCAGCGGGTCGTCCTTGATGCCCAGTTCGGCCAGGACTTCCTTGCAGGTCTGCTGCATGACCTTGGCGCGCGGGTCGTAGTTCTTGTAGACCCGGTGGCCGAAGCCCATCAGACGGAAGCTGTCGTTCTTGTCCTTGGCGCGGGCGATGAACTCGGGGATCCGGTCCTTGTGGCCGATCTCCGCCAGCATCTTCAGCACGGCCTCGTTGGCGCCGCCGTGGGCGGGGCCCCACAGGCAGGCGATACCGGCGGCGATGCAGGCGAAGGGGTTGGCGCCGGAGGAGCCCGCCAGACGCACCGTGGAGGTGGAGGCGTTCTGCTCGTGATCCGCGTGCAGGATGAAGATCTTGTCCATCGCCTTGGCGATGACCGGGTTGATCTTGTACGGCTCGCACGGGACGCTGAACGTCATGTTGAGGAAGTTCTCAGCATAGCTCAGGTCGTTGCGCGGGTACACGAAGGGCTGGCCGATGGAGTACTTGTAGGCCATGGCGGCCAGGGTCGGCATCTTCGCGATCAGGCGGTGGGAGGCCACCATGCGCTGGCGCGGATCCTCGATGTCGGTGCTGTCGTGGTAGAAGGCGGACAGGGCGCCGACCACGCCGCACATGACGGCCATCGGGTGGGCGTCGCGGCGGAAGCCGCGGAAGAACTGCGACAGCTGCTCATGCACCATGGTGTGGTAGGTGATGGAGCGCTCGAACTCGCCCTTCTGCTTGGCGTTCGGCAGCTCACCGTGCAGCATCAGGTAGCAGACTTCCATGAAGTCGCTCTTCTCGGCCAGCTGCTCGATGGGGTAGCCGCGGTGCAGCAAAACACCCTTGTCGCCATCGATGAAGGTGATCTTGGACTCGCAGCTGCCGGTCGAGGTGAAGCCCGGGTCGTAGGTGAAGTAGCCGGTCTCGCCGTAGAGCTTGCGGATATCGACCACGTCAGGGCCGGTCGTGCCGTGCATGACCGGGAATTCATAAGACTTACCGGTTTGGTTGTCGGTGAGGGTGACCGTTTTCTTTCCGGCCGCCGGTGTCGTCGTATCGCTCATTTCGGCACGTCCTTGTTTATACGAAGTGGGGCCCTCTGCCCCTTATTGGTCTTTATGACGCGGTGCGGAGTGTAGTGTTCCGCACCGCCGAAGGCAATGACGCCAGGAGGGTTCACGCACCCCCTGCGACATCGCTGATACGGGCCAGGGTTTCGTCCCGGCCCAAGACTTCCGCCACCTCGAAAATCGGCGGCGACACGGTGGAGCCGGAGAGTGCGGCGCGCAACGGCTGGGCCAATTTGCCCAGCTTCAGGCCCGTCTCCCCGGCGTACGCGCGGACGATTTCCTCAAGGGCCGCCGCGGTCCAGTCGGACGCGGCCGCGAACCGCGCGGCGAGCACCGCCAGCTGGGCGCGCGCCTCGTCCGACAACAGTTGGGAAGCCTTGTCGTCCAGCGGTAGGGGGCGCGTCGTGACATAAAACTGTGCGCCGGCCGCAAGTTCCACCAGGGTCTTGGCCCGCGCCTTCAGGCCCGGCATGGCGCGGCGCAGCACGTCGCGCTCGCCCTCCGTCAGCTCCCGCCCCAGCGCCGTGGCCAGGCGGGGGGCGATGAGGCCGACCAGCCGGTCGTCGTCGGCCTGCCGGATGTAATGGCCGTTCAGGTTGTCCAGCTTGGCGTAATCCATGCGCGAGGGGGAGCGGCCGATGCCTTCCAGGTTGAACCAGGCGACGGCGTCCTCGGTGCTGATGATCTCGTCATCGCCATGGCTCCAGCCCAGCCGCAGCAGGTAGTTGCGCAGCGCTTCCGGCAGATAGCCCAGGTCGCGGTAGGCCTCGGCCCCCAGGGCGCCGTGGCGCTTGCTGAGCTTGGCGCCGTCGGGGCCATGGATCAGGGGGATGTGGGCGAAGTCCGGCGGCGTCCAGCCCATGGCCTGGTAAATCTGCAACTGGCGGAAGGTGTTGGTCAGGTGGTCGTCGCCACGGATGACCTGGGTGACACCCATGTCCTGGTCGTCCACCACCACCGACAGCATGTACGTGGGCGTACCGTCGGCGCGCAGCAGCACCATGTCGTCCAACTGGCTGTTCTGCACCCGTACCTCGCCCTGCACCTTGTCGTGCAGGACCGTCTCGCCTTCACGCGGGGCCTTCAGGCGGATGACGGGGGCGACGCCGGCGGGCGCTTCCGACGGATCGCGGTCGCGCCAGCGCCCGTCGTAGCGCACCGGCAGGCCGGCGGCCTTCTGCTGCTCCCGCATCGCTTCCAGCTCTTCCGGCGAGCAATAGCAGTAATAGGCGTGGCCCTGGGCCAGCATGGTGCGCGCCACCTCGGCATGACGCTCGCGCCGCTCGAACTGGCTGACGGCGTCGCCATCCCAGGTCAGGCCCAGCCAGCTCAGGCCGTCGATGATGGCGTCGACCGCCGCCTGGGTGGAGCGCGCCCGGTCCGTATCCTCGATGCGCAGCAGGAAGGTGCCGCCGTGATGGCGGGCGTACAGCCAGTTGAACAGGGCGGTACGGGCGCCGCCAATGTGCAGGTAGCCGGTGGGGGACGGGGCGAAGCGGGTGACGACACTCATGGGAAACGCACTCTCCGGCATGCGGGCGGGCGGCGCTTCGCCAGGGGCTTCGGAGACGGTCTCCCGAGGGGACGTCATCCAAAGGTTGACGACGCGACGCGACTATCGAGATGTCTGGTGATAAGGTCCGGCGGCAGGATAGCCGCCAAGGGCGCATCACCAGGATGCGGAAGCCGCTGAGATAGCACACCCGGAACGAAGATGCACCCTGAGGCGGGTCCCGCTGGACAGACTGGCAGTCCTCCAAATCTTGCGCCCGCAGGCCGGTCGCCCGGTAGCGGGGAACAGGATTGGAACGTGGGCGTTCCGTCCTATTTAACTACTGGGCGGAGCGAATTTGGAACCGAGCCACCCCCGTCAGATGTGATGCGCGTCACACATCGTGTGCTCGGCGCGTTAGTCAGCATTGTCGCATCTGCGTATGTCAATTTGGTGGAAGAGCGCGAACGGTGGGTCCTTTGGGTGCCGGTCTTCCTGGGGGCCGGAATCGCCCTTTATTTCGCCCTGCCGGGCGAACCGCCCCCGTGGAGCGGCCTGCTGTTCGCCTTGGGCGTTCTCGGCCTGTACCTGCTGGCGGGTGATCGGCTGCCACTGCGCCTGACGCTGGGCGCCTTGCTGGCCTTGGGGGTTGGGTTCACGGCGGTGCAGGCGCGCACCACCTGGCTGAAGACGCCAATTCTTCAACGCCCCCTGGGCCCGGTTCCCGTGGAAGGCCGCGTCGCCAATGTCGAGCGCCTGGACAAGGGCGTACGGGTCACCTTGGCCGATCCCCATATCCCCCGCCTGGCGGCGGAGGCGACGCCCCCGGCCGTACGCATCCGCTTGCGGCCGACCGACGCGGCCCCGCCGGCGGGTACGCGCGTTCGCATCCTGGCCGCCCTGCGCCCGCCGCCCGACAGCCCGGAGCCCGGCGCCTACGACTTCCGCCGCTCCGCCTTCTACCAGGGCATCGGCGCCGTGGGCTTCGCCTTCAAAACGCCGGAGGTGGTGGCGCCGGCGCCGGTGGGCGTGCTTGGGTGGGTGAACGACCGGGTGGTGGCCCTGCGCGAGCTGATCGCCGCCCGTGTGGCCGAACGGCTGACGGGCGCGCCCGCCATGATCGCCATCGCCCTGCTGAATGGGGAGCAGACCGGCATTCCGCCTGATGACCTGCAGGCCATGCGCGTTTCCGGCCTGCAGCACATCCTGTCCATCTCCGGCCTGCACATAAGCCTGGTGGCGGCCATCTTCTATTTCACCGCCCGCGCCGCGTTGGCGCTCTGGGAGGGGGTGGCGCTGCGATATGCCATCAAGAAATGGGCGGCCGCCTTCGCCATCCTGGCGACCCTGGCCTATATGATGCTGGTGGGGGCACAGGTGCCGACCTTGCGCTCCGTCCTCATGACAGCGCTGGCCATGGTGGCCATTCTGGCCGACCGCTCGGTGCTGAGCCCCCGGGCCATCGCCGTGGCCGGCATCCTCTGCCTGCTGTACCAGCCGGAGCAGTTGCCCGGTCCCAGTTTCCAGATGAGCTTCGGCGCCGTGCTGGCGCTGATCAGCGCCTATGAGGTGCTGCGCGAGCCGCTGAGCCGTTGGCGCAAGGAGGGCGGCTGGCCGCGGCGCGTGGTGCTGTTCGTCGGGGGACTGTGCCTGACCTCCATCATCTCCACCATCGCCACCATGCCGTTCTGCCTCTACCACTTCCAGCAGGTGGCGAATTACGGCGTGCTGGCCAACCTCATCGGCATCCCCATCACCGAGCTGTGGATCATGCCGCTGTGCCTGGTGGCCTATGTCGCCATGCCGTTCCACCTGGAGGGCTGGATCATCGACATGATCGGCTGGGGCTGCCAGGGCATCCTGTGGACGGCCCGTATCACCGCCGCCTTGCCGGGGGCCGCCCTGCACGGCGCCGCCCTGTCCGACCTGGCCTTCGGTCTCATGGTGGTGGGGGGCCTGTGGCTGATGCTCTGGCGCCGCCGCTGGCGCCTGATCGGTCTGGCGCCCATCGCCCTGGGCTGCGTGTTGGCGCCGCTGACGCCCCGGCCGGACATGGTGGTGTCGGGTGGCGGCACCATGGTGGCGGTGCGCGATGGGGGCGGCAAGCTGTGGCTGTCGTCCTCGCGCGGCGGCGGTTTCGAGGTGGAGACCTGGGGCAAGCGCGATGGCGGGGAGGGGCGGCCCCCCGCCTGGCCCACCGTGGGCACGGATGACGGCAGCCTGCGCTGCGACAGCCTGGGCTGCCTTTACCACCCCGATCTCTATCGGCCGGACAGGCGCGATCCGGCCGAGCCGGAGGGGCGCTTGGTCGCCATCGCCTGGACGCGGGACGCCCTGGCGGAGGATTGCGACAACGCCGATTTGGTCATCTCCCGCGTGCCGGCCGCGGGCTGTGACGCCCCTCAGGTCATCGGCCCCGACGTGCTGGCGGCGCGCGGCGCCCATGCCCTGTATTTCGAGCGGGGCGCCATCCGCATCGAGACGGTGCACGATCCGCAAAGCAAACGGCCCTGGGACTGATGTCACCAGGGCCGTTTTACCTTTGTTTTCCCCTCAGGTGCCGGGCACCGCCATCCGGCGGCTTGGCTATCCTCGCGTTTCAGTCCGCTTACGCTCCCCGAAACGCTCCGGCGGCCGCAGTCGCAGCCTAGATCGGCAGGGAATGATCAATACCGGCGGAACAAACCGACCAGGCGGCCCTGTACCCGCACCCGGTCGGCGCCGAACACCCGCGTCTCGTAGGAGGGGTTGGCCGGTTCCAGGGCGATGGAGTTGTTCTTGCGGCGCAGGCGCTTCAGCGTCACCTCGGCGGCGTCCACCAGGGCGACGACGATGGCGCCGTTCTCCGCCGTCTCGCAGCGCTGGATGATGACCGTGTCGCCGTCATGGATGCCGGCCTCGACCATACTGTCGCCGGCCACCTCCAGGGCGTAATGCTCCCCGATGCCCAGCATGGAAACGGGGATGTCGATGCTGCTGCCGCTGTCGCGCAGCGCCTCGATGGGCAGACCGGCGGCGATGCGGCCATACAGCGGCAGGCTCACGGAGCCGACGGCGTCACCCGGGTCCTTGCCCGGCAGCCCGGCCTGGAAGTCGGCCTTGATGACATTGGGCTTGAACCGGGGTTCGACCTCGGCGGCGGCCTTCTTCGGCGCCGGCGTCGTCTCCGGCAGGCGCAGCACCTCCAGCGCGCGGGCGCGGTGCGGCAGGCGGCGGATGAAGCCGCGCTCCTCCAGCCCGGTGATCAGGCGGTGGATGCCGGACTTGGACTTCAGGCCCAAAGCGTCCTTCATCTCATCGAATGAGGGGGAGACGCCGCCTTCACCCAGATGCTGGTGAATGTACAGCAGAAGCTCCTGTTGCTTACGCGTCAGCATATCGCCCCCTTCGCTGCGTCGAACCGCTATATATGGAACAAACCCGAAACGTACTGGCCATGTTCTATTTTGGTTCACGGCCCACGTCAAGCGTTAGCGATCAAAAACCATCAGACGATGACAGATTTAGGGCGGGCTCCACGGCTGGCGGCTTAAATCCCGTCAAGCGGCACGATGTCCACGGTGTCACCGGCCTCGGCGGCGGGGGCGTGGGGCGGCCGGACGATCAGGCAATCCGCCGCCGCCAGGCGACTCAGCATGGAACTGTCCTGCTGGCCGAAGGTGGTCGCGATGGGCAGGGCGCCATCGCCGGGGCGCAGCGTGGCGCGTAGGTAATCCTGGCGCCGATCATTGGCGGGCAGGGGGGCCCCCAGTGCCGCCCGCGCCCGGTGCGGTTCCGCCGGGTCCAGGCCCTGCAGGCGCCGCAGGGCCGGCACCAGGAACAGGGCGGCGCACACCAGGCTGGAGACGGGGTTGCCCGGCAGCCCCAGCAGGGGGGTGGCGCCCAGGCGCCCGAACATCAGCGGCTTGCCCGGTCGCATGGCGATCTTCCAGAAGTCCAGTTCCAGACCCTGGGCGCCCAGCACGTTGCGGATCAGGTCGTGTTCCCCGACGGAGGCGCCGCCGGTGGTGACCAGCAGGTCGCAGCCCGCGGCCCCGCGCGCCAGGATGCCCAGGGTGTCGGCGTCGTCGGGCGCGATGCCCAGGTTGACGGGGATGCCGCCGTGGCGCCGCACCAGGGCCGCCAGCGCCAGGCCGTTGCTGCTGACGATCTGGCCCGGGCCCAGCGGTTCGCCCGGCATCACCACCTCGTCACCCGTGGCCAGGATGGCGACGCGGGGGCGACGACGCACCGTCAGGAAGGGGTGGTTCATGGCGGCGGCCAGGGCCACGTCGCGCACGGTCAGGCGGCGGCCGGCCCTCAGGCCCACGGTGCCCGCGGTGAAGTCCAGGCCGGCGGCGCGCACCCAACGGCCGGGCGTGCCCTCGCGCACGCGCACGGCGTGGCCCAGGTCGTCGCAATCCTCCTGCAGCACCACCGTGTCGGCGCCATCCGGGATGACGCTGCCGGTGAACAGGCGCACGGCCTGCCCCGGGGCGACGGTGCCGGTGTAGGGCCGGCCGGCCGGCGCCTCGCCGATGCGGGTCAGGGTGGCGGGCAGGGTGGCCAGGTCCGATCCCCGCACGGCCCAGCCGTCCATGGCGGAAACGGCGGTCGGCGGCTGGGTCACGCGGGCGACGACGTCGGCGGCCAGGACACGGTCCACTGCCTCGCCCACCCCCACCAACTCCCCGGCCACCGGCTGGAAGTGCGACAGGATGCGCGCCAGCGCTTCATCAACGGGGATCATGGGCGGGCCTTGGCAACAGCTTTGGGGGCGGGGTCAGGGAGTGTCCGCGCGGTAGGGGCCGCTTTTGCCGCCGTCCTTGGCGACCAGGCGGATATCGGCGATGACCATGCCCTTATCCACCGCCTTGCACATGTCATAAAGGGTCAAGGCCGCGACGCTGACGGCGGTCAGCGCCTCCATCTCCACGCCGGTGCGGCCCTTCAGCTTGGCCGTGGCCTCGATTTCCACCGCGTTCTGGTCGGGCAGGCAGGTCAGGTCCACCGTCACCTTGGTCAGGGCCAGCGGGTGGCAGAGGGGGATCAGGTCGGGCGTGCGCTTGGCCGCCATGATGCCGGCCAGACGCGCCACGCCCAGCACGTCGCCCTTGCCCATCTGCCCGGCCTGGATCAGGGCCAGCGTTTCGGCCTTCATGACCACGCGGCCGCGGGCGATGGCCAGGCGCTCCGTCTCCGCCTTGTCGGAGACGTCGACCATCACCGCCTGGCCGGCGGCGTCGAAATGGGTGAAGCCGCTGTTCTCCGCCATGTCAGGCGACCTTCTGGTCCAGGCCCAGCAAGGCGCGGGTGGCGGCCGCCACGTCGGCCTGGCGCATCAGCGACTCGCCGACCAGGAAGCGGCGGGCGCCCACGATCTCCATGCGCATCAGGTCCTGCGGGCTGTACAGGCCGCTTTCCGCCACCAGATGGCGGCCGGGCGGCACCATGCCGGCCAGCATCTCGGTGGTGGCGAGGTCGATGGATAGGGTCTTGAGGTTGCGGTTGTTCACGCCCAGCAGGCCGCCGGGCAGGGCCAGGGCCCGGCGCATCTCGTCGGCGTCGTGCACCTCGACCAGCACGTCCATGCCCCAGCCGGTGGCGGCGTCATACAGCTCCGCCGCCTGGGCATCGTCCAGTGCCGCCATGATCAGCAGGATGCAGTCGGCGCCCAGGGCGCGGGCCTCGGCCACCTGATAGGGGTCGAGCATGAAGTCCTTGCGCAGCACCGGCAGGTCGCAAGCCGCGCGGGCCGCCACCAGATACTCATCCGCCCCCTGGAAATAGGGCACGTCGGTCAGCACCGACAGGCAGGCGGCGCCGCCCTCCTGATAGGCCTTGGCCAGGGCCGGCGGATCGAAATCCGCACGGATCAGGCCCTTGCTGGGGCTGGCCTTCTTGATCTCGGCGATCAGGGCGTAGAGCCCCGCGTCCACCTTGGCCTGCAGGGCGCGGGCGAAACCGCGGGTGGGGCCGGCGTCGCGCGCCGCCCGTTCCACCTCCGCCAGGGGGCGGGCGGCCTTGGCATTGGCGATATGGTCGCGCTTGTCGGCGCAAATCCGGGCCAGGACATCGCTCATCAGCGGGTTCCTTCGTTTTTCGCCGCCGCTGTTGCCGGGGCGGCTTCTTCCGTCACCGGGGGCGGCAGGGGGCAGTGGTGGACCAGGGCCGCCAGCTTGGCGGCGGCGCGGCCGTCGTCCAGGGCCTGGGCCGCCTGGGCCACGCCGTCACGCAAAGTGGTGGCCTTGTCCGCGACGATCAAGGCGGCGGCGGCATTGATCAGAACAATGTCACGGTAGGCGCCGCGTTCGCCCGCCAGCAGGGCACGCAGCGCGCGGGCGTTCTCCGCCGCGTCGCCGCCCTTGATGTCCTGCGGCCGGGCGCGCGGCAGGCCGGCATCCTCCGGCGTCACCTGGAAGCGGCGGACGGCGCCGTGGCGCAATTCCGCCACATGGGTGGCGCCGGTGGTGGTGATCTCGTCCAGCCCGTCCTCGCCGCTGACCACCCAGGCGACCTCGGTGCCCAGGCGGTTCAGCACCTGGGCCAGCGGTTCCACCCAGCGCTCGGCGAACACGCCCATCAACTGGCGCCGCGCCCCCGCCGGGTTGGACAGGGGCCCGGTCAGGTTGAAGATGGTGCGGGTGCCCAGTTCCACCCGGGTCGGGCCGACATTGCGCATGGCGCCATGGTGGCGGGTGGCCATCAGGAAGGTGATGCCGTCCTGCCACAGGGCCGCGCGCACGGCCTCCAGCTCCGCCTCCACGTTCACGCCCAACTGGCCCAGCACGTCGGCGGCGCCGGACTTTGAGGACAGGGCGCGGTTGCCGTGCTTGGCCACCGGCACGCCGCAGGCGGCCAGGACGAAGGCCACGGCGGTGGAGATGTTGTAGGTGCCGCTGGCGTCGCCGCCGGTGCCGCAGGTGTCGATGGTGCCGGGGGGGCAATCGATGCGGGCGGCGCGGCCGCGCAGGGCGCGCACCGCGCCGGTGATCTCATCCACCGTTTCGCCGCGCACGCGCAGCGCCATAAGAAAGCCCCCCATCTGCGATGGGGTTGCGTTGCCGGACATGATGATGTCGAAGGCGGCCAGGGCCTGATCCTCAGACAGGCGCTTGCCCTCGGCCACCCGGCCGAGCAGCGCCTTCATGTCGCCGATGTCACCACTCATGCCGCCAGGCCGGTCTTCTTGACGGCCTTGCGCGCCACGCCGGCGAAATCCAGGAAGTTCGCCAGGATCTGGTGGCCATGGTCGGAGGCGATGCTCTCGGGATGGAACTGCACGCCGTGGATGGGCAGGGTGCGGTGGCGCAGGGCCATGATCATCTGGTCCTCAACGTTCCCCTGGGGCCCGCCCTCGATCCAGGCGACCGACTCCAGCTCCGCCGGCAGGGTTTCCCGCTCCACGATCAGGGAGTGGTAACGCGTGGCGGCGAAGGGCGAGGGCAGGCCCTTCATGACGCCGCCGTCGGCATGGCTGACCTGGCTGACCTTGCCGTGCATGGGCAGGGGCGCGCGGATGACACGGCCGCCGAAGGCCTGGCCGATGGCCTGGTGGCCCAGGCAGACGCCGAACAGGGGGATGCGCTTGTCCGCGGCGGCGGCGATCAGGGGCAGGCAGATGCCGGCCTTGTCGGGATCGCAGGGGCCGGGGGAGAGGACGATGGCCTCCGGCTTCAGGGCCAGCGCGTCGTCCACACTCAGCGCGTTGTTGCGCCAGACGGCCACGTCGGCGCCCAGCTCGCCGATGTAATGCACGAGGTTGTACGTGAAGCTATCGTAATTATCGATGAGCAGCAGCATGATCTGGGACCCGTTCGGGGAAATTGGACATGGCCAAAGGCGGCTTACACCAGAGGCGGCTTACAGTAGTCCGGCCGATGTTGGCAGGGCAACCGGATTGGGTGCGGATCCGATAAGCGGCATAAGCCGCCTAGGAGATTGCCAGTACGCCGGCGCTGTAGCACTAGTGGTGGGCCGGCCGGCGACACGCTGCCGGTGCTTCTTCAAGGGACAGGCATGACCGTTTCCACCGCGACCGTTCCCGCCACGTCCGTTCCCACCATGGGGGCCCGCTGATGCCCCGCCGCGTCACTCCCCCGCCGCCGCTGGGACGGCCCGGCCAGAAGGGCCCCGCCAAGCGTGCGCCCGCGCGCCGGCGCAAAGGCGCCCGGATCAGCCTGACCCGGGCGCAACTGGCTGGCATCGTCGGCCTCACGGCCATCGTCGCCCTGCTGGGCGCCTATGTGCTGGGCAACCGCCATCCGCACAAGCCCGCGGTTGCGACCGCGCCCGCCCCATCGGGACCAACCAAGACTGGCCCCCGCCCGCCCGGCACGCCGTCCGCCCCGCCCGTGGCGCCGCTGCCGGAACAGCATGCCGAAGCGTTGACGCCGCCGCCAACTGTGCCGCCCAAGGCCGAGGCGCCCAAGCCTGAGCCGGGCAAGCCGGAAGCTGGCAAGGCCGGCGCCGCCTGGCGGCGCAACGCCGTGCCGGCGCCCCCGATGGCGCCCCCCGTGCCCGGTGCCGCGCATGCGCGCATCGTGCTGGTGATCGACGATCTGGGCCTGGATCGGCCCCGGTCCACCCGCGCCGTGGCATTGCCGGGCCCGGTCACCACCGCCTGGCTGCCCTATGCCCACGATCTGGCCGAGCAGACCCGGGCGGCAAGGGCGGCGGGGCATGAGCTGATCGTCCATGTGCCCATGGAGCCGATGGGCAAGGCCGACCCAGGCCCCGGTGCCCTGACCGTGAACCTCAGCGATGAGGAAATACAGCGGCGCCTGGAAACGGATCTCGCCTCCTTCGATGGCTATGTCGGCATCAACAACCACATGGGCAGCCGCTTCACCGCCAATGAGGGCAAGCTGGCCGTCGTGCTGGCCGAATTGTCGCGGCGCGGCCTGATGTTCCTGGACAGCCGCACCACGCCCGACACCAAGGGACCGGAACTGGCCGCGCGCTACCATCTGCCGCTGGTCAGCCGCGACGTCTTCCTGGACGACGACCAAACGCCCAAGGCGGTGCAGGCCATGCTGGCCAAGGTGGAGGAGGTGGCCCGCCGCCATGGCACCGCCATCGCCATCGGCCATCCCCACGACGTCACCTTGACGGCGCTGGAGCATTGGCTGCCCACCCTGGCCGCCAAGGGCTTCACGCTGGTGCCATTGACGTCCGTCATAGCGCCCCCGCCGGGTGGGAGCTAAAAGCCCTTTCACGTCCGGCAGGGCGGCCTTGGCGGTTTGGCTTGGGGCCGCTTGGCCGGTGGCGGTTTGCAGCCCGTGGCAGTTTGGAGAGAGAGATGAGCGCGTCATATCGGATCGACGGCATGACCTGCCAGGGCTGCGCCCGGTCGGTGACCAAGGCCATCCAGGCGGTCAGTCCCACGGTCGAGGTGTCCGTGGACCTTGAGGCCGGCGTGGTGGCCGTCACCGGCCCCGCCGATGGCGACCAGGTGAAACGCGCCGTCGAGGATGCCGGCTTCGACTTCGTCGGGCCGGTCTGACCACCGCCCATGCAAGCTGGGTGGGCAGGCGCCTGAGAGGTGCGGCGCGTTTTCTCCGTGACGCGCGCAGACCATAAAAAAGCCGCCGGCAGGGGCTCCCACCGGCGGCTTTTCTTTCAAGCGGCCTTCAGATATTCCGCGTCGACCGTTTTTCCTGGGCGTAGCGCACGGCCTCCTCGGCGGCCTTGAACAGGGCCTTGGCCTTGTTCACGGTCTCCTGGTACTCGGCCTCGGGATCGCTGTCGGCCACGACGCCGCCGCCCGCCTGGACGTGCATGACGCCGTCCTTGATGACGGCGGTGCGCAGGGCGATGCAGGTGTCCATGGTGCCGTTGGCGGCGAAATAGCCGATGCAGCCGCCATAGATGCCGCGCCGCGTGCCCTCCAGCTCCTCGATGATCTCCATGGCGCGCACCTTGGGCGCGCCGGAGACGGTGCCGGCGGGGAAGCCGCCCACCAGGGCGTTGATGGCGTTGAAGCGGGACTTGTCCAGCTTGCCCTCAACGTTGGAGACGATGTGCATCACATGGGAATAGTGCTCGATGGTGAAGCGCTCGGTCACCGTGACCGTGCCCACCTCGGCCACCCGGCCCACGTCGTTGCGCCCCAGGTCCAGCAGCATCAGGTGCTCTGACAGCTCCTTGGGGTCGGACAGCAGATCCGCCTCCAGCTCCTTGTCCTCCGCCGGGGTCTTGCCGCGGCGGCGGGTGCCGGCGATGGGGCGGATGGTGACGGTGTCGTCCCGCAATCGCACCAGGATCTCGGGGCTGGAGCCGACCACGGCCAGATCGCCGAAATCCAGGAAGAACAGGAAGGGCGAGGGGTTGATGCGCCTGAGCGCGCGGTAGAGCGCGAAGGGCGGCAGGGCGAAGGGGACGGAGAAGCGCTGGCTGGGCACCACCTGGAAGATGTCGCCGGCGCGGATGTACTCCTTCGCCTTCTCCACCATGGCGTGATAGTCGGCGCGGCTGACGTTGGAGGACGGGTCGGGCAGGCCCTCGACCTCGCCCACCGCATCGTGGCCCACGGGCAGCGGCCGGTCCAGGTCGGCCATGGCGTCGGCCAAGCGTTCCTTGGCGGCCAGGTAGGCCGCTTCCGCCGACACCCCCGCCTGCGGCCGCACCGGGGTCACCAGCGTGACCACGTTCTCGATGCTGTCGAAGATGGCCATGATGGTCGGGCGGATGAGGACAGCATCTTCCACCCCCAGCGCGTCCCGGTTCTTCTCCGGCAGCTTTTCCATGAGCCGGACCATGTCATAGCCGAGATAGCCGAACAGGCCGGCGGACATGGGCGGCAGGTGCGCCGGCAGGTCGATGCGGCTTTCCTCCAGCACATCGGCCAGGGCGTCCAGGGGCGGGGCCGACAACGGCTCGAACGCCGCCGGGTCGGTGGCGGCCCGCCGGTTGATCCAGGCCTGGGTCCCCTTGCTTTTCCAGATCAGGTCGGGCTTTAGCCCGATCAGGGAATAACGGCCGCGGACGGAGCCGCCGGTGACCGATTCCAGGAGGAAGGAGAACGGGCGCCCATGCGCCAGCTTCAGCATGGCGGCGACGGGCGTCTCCAGGTCGCTGACCAGCCGCGTCCAGACGACCTGCGCCTGGCCTGCAGCGTACGCCGTGCCGAAGGCCGTCTCATCGGGGAAGGGGATCACGTCACCTTACTCCTGGTGTTCCAGGCGCTGCAGCAGCGTCCGGTTCTCGGTGATGCGGTAGCGCTGGCGCAGGGCGTCCAGGAACTGGACGTAGAGGTCGCCGGCCACGCCGTCGCGTAGCTGCTTGGCGGCCACGGTGGCGCGGTCAGCCAGCAGCGGTTCCGGCATGGGCACCAGCGCCGCCAGGCGCACGACCATCTGGCCGTCGGCCACGGGGCCGGTGGTGATCTCCCCCGGCTTCAGGGTGAACAGGGCGTCCACCAGCTCGGGCGTCAGGGGGCTGTCCTTGGGCGGGGTACGGCCCACCGGCGGCTGGCGGGTATAGACGGCGCCCGTCTCCTTGGCCACCTGCTCGGGCGAGGCGCCGGCCTTCAGCTTGTCGGCGATCTCCTTGGCCTTGGCCTTGGCGGCCTCGTCGCGCTTGCTGGACTTCCAGTCGGCGATGACCTGGTCCTTCACCTGGTCCAGCGGCTTCAGGGCTGGGGCCTGCACGCTGTCGACGCGCACGGCGAAATAGCTCTTGTTGCGCTCGCCTTCCGTGGTGCTGCTGGTGTCGCCAGAGGCCAGGCCGAAGGCGGTCTGCACCACCTTGGCGATGGGGGCGGCCAGGCCGGTCACCGGCTTGCCGGCGGCGTCCTTGCCGTCGCGGTCCACGGCGGCGATCTTGGTCACCGTCGCGTCCACCTTCTTGGCGGCCTCCTCCAGCGAGGCGCCGCCGGAAATGGCGTCGTCCAGCTTGTTCGACAGGTCGTATAGCTGGTCGGTGGCGCGCTCGGCCTTCACCTGCTCCACCAGCTGGGCCTTCACCTGGTCCAGGGTCTGGGTGCTGCCGGGGACGATCTTGGTGACGGCGACGACGTGCCAGCCGAACCCGCTCTTCACCGGTTCCGACACCTTGCCCTGGGGCAGCGAGAAGGCGATCTCCTGCAGCTCCGCCGGCAGGTCGGCCTTGGTGATGCCGGCCAGCGGCAGCATGGTCACGCCGGCGGCCTTGGCGGCGTCGGCCAGCGACTTACCCCCGGCCGCAGCCTGGACCACCTTGTCGGCCTGTTCCTTGGTGTCGACCAGCACCTGGTCCAGATCGCGGCGTTCCGGCTTCACGAAGTCCTTGGCGCGGGCGTCGTAGGCCTTCTTCAGGTCCTCGTCGCTGACCTCCTCGGTCTTGGCGATGGCGTCGGTCGACAGGGTGACCACGGTCAGGGCGCGGTATTCGGGCGCCGTGTAGCGCGCGGCCTGGGCCTTGTGGAAGGCCTCCAGCGCCGCCTGGTCGGGCGTGCCCGGATCCGGCATGGCCTTGTCGGCCACGAACAGGGTTTCCGCCCCGCGCTGCTCGCCGCGATAGCGCACCAGGTCGCGGGCCAGCGCCTGCGGCACGCGCACGCCGGCGGCCAGGGCCTCCGTCACCTCGGTGCGGGCCATGTCCTCGCGCACCTCGCCGACGATCTCTTCCTCGGTCAGCTGGTTCTGGCGCAGCAGGGCGCGCATCAGCATCGGATCGAACTGGCCGGACTTGTCCTTGAACACGGGCATGTCGGCGATCTTCTGCGCCGCCGCCTGTTCCGACACGCGCAGGCCGAAATCGTGGGTGGCCTGCTTGATCAGCGCCCGCTGGATCTCGTCCTGCAGCGCCGCGCGCATCAGGCCCATCTGCTTGGCCTGTTCGGCGGTGAACTCAGGCCCCATGGTCTGGCGCAGGCGGTTCACCTGCTGGCGGAAGGCGCGGTCCACGTCTTGCGGGGTGATCTCCGTGTCGCCAACCCGGGCCACAGCTTGGTCACTGACGGTGGTGCCCACCCGGCCCACGCCCCAGATCCCGAAGCTGATGATCAGGAACACGAACAGGATCTTGGAGAACCACGAGCCCGAGAATTTGCGGATGAACTGAAGCATGTGCCTGCTGCGTCTTGCGAATTGGCTTGCGGGTGGGGAAAGGGGCCGAGGCCCCGCATACCCACCCTCCCGTCAGGGCGCGGCATCATAGAAGCAGGCACCATGGCCGGCAATAGATGGTTGGGCGGGCGACGCGCATGGGCCGGACGTGCCGACTCACGGCCTTGTCACGGCCTGAATCATGGAAATGCCGTCGCATGACTGTTACAGCATGACGACAGGGACAGGTGTGACAAGGTGGGCCACCACTATAAAGGCCCCCGCGCGCCTGTTCCTTTGAGTGCGTTAAACTCGGGGAGATAACAAAATGCGCCGCAAGTTCATTGTCGGTAATTGGAAAATGCATGGGCTGAGGGAAGGGGGCGCGGCATTGGCCTCCGATCTCGCCGGCCGCATGCTGGGGGCGGGTGACGTCGCCTTCGACATGCTGCTGTGTCCGCCCGCCACCCTCATCCACACCGTGGTCCAGGCCGTGTCCGACGCGCCGGTCAGCGTCGGCGGCCAGGATTGCCACGGCAAGGATTCGGGGGCCCACACCGGGGACATCGGGGCCCCCATGCTGGCGGATGCCGGCTGCCGCTACGTCATCGTCGGCCATTCCGAGCGCCGGCAGGGCCACGGCGAACTGAGCGGTGAGGTCAAGGCCAAGGCCGCCGCTGCCCACCGCGCCGGCCTGGTTGCCATCGTCTGCGTCGGCGAGACCGAGGCGGAGCGCGATGCCGGCCGCGCCCTGGATGTCATCGCCCGCATGGTGGACGAGTCCATGCCTGACGGGGCCACCGCCGCCAACACCGTGGTGGCGTACGAGCCCGTCTGGGCCATCGGCACCGGCCGCACCCCCACGCCCCAGGATGTGGGAGCCATGCATTCCATGATCAGGCGCCGTCTCGCAACGCTGGTTGATCAGCCGGACGCCGTGCGCATCTTATATGGCGGTTCCGTCAAGCCGGACAACGCGGCCAGCCTGCTCCACATCGACGATGTGGACGGGGCCCTGGTGGGCGGCGCCAGCTTGAAGGCGGACGAATTCTGGGCCATCGCGGAAACTTGCCGCTAGCGCCCCGGGTTCGGACTGGGTAAAGAGATGCGCTTGAAGGTCGGCCGCCCCCGCATGGGGGCGGGCGGCTATTTTATGTTTTGCCAACACCTCCTGTTTTGGCCTGCTGGATAGGATTGCTGCTTCGATGTCCACCGTCGTCCTGGTTTTGCACATTCTGATCGGCATCGCGCTGGTCGGCGTCGTCCTGGTCCAGCGTTCCGAAGGCGGCGGGCTGGGTATGGGCGGCGGCACCATGGGCGGCTTCATGACGGCCCGGGGCAGCGCCAACCTGCTGACCCGCACCACCTCCATCCTCTTCGGCGCCTTCCTGGTGACCAGCCTGGTGCTGGCCCTGCTGAACCGCGCCGCCACACACCATGATTCGGTGTTCGACAAGCTGCCGGCGGCCCCCGCCGCGGCTCCGGCGCCGGCCACGCCCGCGCCCGGCGCCGTGCCCACCGGCGACCAGCCGGCCGCGCCAGCGGCGCAGCAGCCGGCCCCGGCGACCACCACCCCGGCTCCCTCCTCGGGCGAGCCCAAAGTTCCGACCGGCCAGTAAAAGGCGGGCGACACAAGAACGGAGGCGGCGAAAGCCGCCTCTTTCAATTCGGGGGGCCGGCGCATTCGCGTTGGCCCGACATGCGGCCTTTAGCTAAACTAGGCTTCCATGACGCGCTTCATTTTCATCACCGGCGGCGTGGTCTCTTCCTTGGGTAAGGGACTGGCGTCGGCCGCTCTGGGTGCTTTGCTCCAGGCTCGTGGCTACAAGGTCCGCCTGCGCAAGCTCGACCCCTATCTGAACGTCGACCCCGGCACCATGAGCCCCTACCAGCATGGTGAGGTGTTCGTGACCGACGACGGTGCGGAGACCGACCTGGACCTGGGCCATTACGAGCGCTTCACCGGCGTCTCGGCCCGGCAGTCGGACAACATCACCACCGGCCGCATCTACTCCAACGTCATCGCCAAGGAGCGCCGCGGCGACTACCTGGGCGCCACCGTGCAGGTGATTCCGCACGTCACCGACGCCATCAAGGAATTCATCCTGGGCGACGTGAAGGATGAGGACTTCATCCTGTGCGAGATCGGCGGCACCGTTGGCGACATCGAAAGCACCCCGTTCCTGGAGGCCATCCGCCAGCTCGGCAACGATTTGGGGCCGGAGCGGGCGCTGTTCATCCACCTGACCCTGCTGCCCTACATCCCGTCGGCGGGTGAGCTGAAGACCAAGCCCACCCAGCACTCGGTGAAGGAGCTGCTGTCGGTCGGCATCCAGCCGTCCATCCTGCTGTGCCGCTCCGACCGCCCGATCCCGGAGAACGAGCGCCGCAAGATCGCCCTGTTCTGCAACATCCGGCAGGAGCGGGTGATCGCCGCCCTGGACGTGGACACCATCTACCACGTGCCGGTCAGCTATCACGAGCAGGGCTTCGACGAGCAGGTGCTGCGCTACTTCGGCCTGCCGGCCGACGAGGCGCCGGACCTGACCCGCTGGAAGGAGATCGCCGCCCGTGTCCGCCAGCCGGAGGGTGAGGTCACCATCGCCGTGGTCGGCAAGTACACCAGCCTGCTGGACAGCTACAAGTCGCTGGCCGAGGCCCTGACGCACGGTGGCATCGCCAACAACGTCAAGGTCAAGCTGGATTGGATCGATAGCGAAATCTTCGAGGGCGGCGGCGCTGTGCAGCGGCTGGAAGGGGTGCATGGCATCCTGGTTCCCGGCGGCTTCGGCGAGCGTGGGTCCGAAGGCAAGATCCGCGCGGCCCAGTTCGCGCGGGAGCGCAACGTGCCCTATTTCGGCATCTGCTTCGGCATGCAGATGGCGGTGATCGAGGCCAGCCGCCACCTGGCGGGCCTGGAGGACGCGGGCTCGTCCGAGTTCGGCCACAAGTACAAGCACCCGGTCGTCGGCCTGATGACCGAGTGGGTGCGCGGCAACGACACCGAGAAGCGCGGCGCCGAGGGCGACCTGGGCGGCACCATGCGGCTGGGCGCCTATCCCTGCCAGCTGCTGCCCGGCTCCAAGGTGGCGGAGGTGTATGGCGCCAACCATATCGAGGAGCGTCACCGCCACCGGTATGAGGTGAACATCACCTACAAGGACCAGCTGGAGAAGGTGGGCCTGAAGTTCTCTGGCCTGTCGCCCGATGGCGAGCTGCCGGAGATCGTCGAGATCCCGTCCCACCCCTGGTTCATCGGCGTGCAGTTCCATCCGGAACTGAAGTCCAAGCCGTTCGAGCCGCATCCGCTGTTCACCAGCTTCATCAGCGCCGCCATCGCGCAGAGCCGGCTGGTTTAAGCGGGAACGCCCGTGTAACCCTTGGCATGGACCTGGTTCCAGGCCAAGGGAGGCCGGCGACGGCTGGCCCGGACCGTGAGGTCCGTAAGCCAAGCCGGCGGACGCCGGCGACCGGCGCCTGAGGGCAACATAGAGTCCCAGGGGGCCGCCGCATCGTCAGCGGCGGCCTTTTGGCTTTTGGGAGCATCTTGAGATGAGCGATATCCGCACCGTCCGCATCCGCGACCTGGCCGTGGCCAACGACAAGCCCTTCATGCTGATCGCCGGCCCTTGCCAGCTGGAAAGCCGCGCGCACGCGCTGGAGATGAGCCACGCCCTGGTGGAGATCACCGCGAAGCTGGGCATCGGCCTCGTCTACAAGACCAGCTTCGACAAGGCCAACCGCACGTCGGTCAGCACAGCGCGTGGTCTGGGCATGGAGAAGAGCCTGCCCATCCTGGCCGAGGTGCGGGAGAAGTTCGGCTGCCCCGTCCTGACCGACGTGCACACGGCGGAGCAGTGCGCCCCCGTGGCCGAGGTGGTGGACGTGCTGCAGATCCCGGCCTTTCTCTGCCGCCAGACCGACCTGCTGCTGGCGGCCGGAGAGACCGGCAAGGTCATCAACGTGAAGAAGGGCCAGTTCCTGGCGCCGTGGGACATGAAGAACGTGGCGGCCAAGATCGCCTCCACCGGCAACGAGAACATCCTGCTGTGCGAGCGTGGCGCCAGCTTCGGCTACAACACCCTGGTCAGCGACATGCGCAGCCTGCCCATCATGGCGCAGACGGGCTACCCGGTGGTGATGGACGCCACCCATTCCGTGCAGCAGCCGGGCGGGCAGGGCACCACCAGCGGCGGCCAGCGTGAGTTCGTGCCGGTGCTGGCCCGCGCCGCCCTGGCCGTGGGTGTCGCCGCCGTCTTCATGGAAACCCATGAGAACCCCGACTGCGCCCCCAGCGACGGCCCCAACATGGTCAAGCTGAAGGACTTGCCGGCCCTGCTGGAAACCATGGTCGCCATCGACCGCATCGCCAAGGCCAACCCGATCTTCTGATCAACGGCTTCGGCCATTGGGTCTGAATGTCCGACGCCGGCGGCAGGGCGACCTACCGCCGGCGTTTCATTTGGAGGAATGCGCCGCCAACCAGCGCGCGGTGGCGGGCATGGTGTAGATCCTGGTGCGCTGGGCCAGGGTGTGCTTCTGGAAATCGTGGCCGCCCGGATCGGCTCCCGCCTCGAGCAGACGAAGCGCTATGGCGTCTTGATCGGTATGCAGCACGGGCGTTGTGCCATACTTGTCCCGGACATTCGGATCGACGCCAGCAGCCAGTAGCAGGCTCAGCATCTCCACGCTGGTCACCTGGAACAAGGCGTTCCTGCCGACGGCGTCCACGTGGTTGGGGTTGGCACCATGCGCCAGCAAGCGCTTGGCCGTTTCCAGCCGGTCTGCTTCGGTCTTGCACGTGGCGAATCCTACCCCGGTGAAGGCGGTGCCGCCGGCGCCATAGTCAGTGCCGGGCGCCGCGGTGGTGGCGTCCATCTTGATGCCGGCCGCAGCGGCGGCATCGACCAGATCGGGGCTGCAACCGGCGCTGTTGGACGCGAAATCCTCTTCGATCTCCTGATGTGGCAGGCGCGCCAGCCAGCCTTGGGCGGCTAGCCGTTTGAAAATGGCCGCTTCCCCGAATTTAAAGGCCTCGCGCAGCAGGTCCAGTCCTACAAGACTGTCAGGCTGGCCATCGCGTCCCCTAGCGACGGTTTCCAATGGCAAGCCACGGTCGATCATGCCTAGGACGGTTTCGGTGGCAGGCGGGTTCGGGCTGCGCAGGGCGAGGGCGGCGGCGGATACCGACGTGAAGTCGAACCCGGTGGCGGCCAGCCACTCAACCAGCCCCGGCGCGCCATCGACCCATCGGGCGGTATTGGCGACGCGGTCGACGTCATCCTCCAGCGTTCTGACCACGGCCGGCATTCCCACCCGGGTTCCGGCATAATCCTCGATATGCTTGCGGCCCTGGCTGGTCTCCAGGGTCAGGCTGTAGTGCGGTTGATCGGTGACCATGGCGACATAGCTGTCAGCCAGGTCAAAGAAATGCGCCTCCTCGAAGCGGCGCACCAGCGCGGCCACCGCTTCGGGCGGCACATGGTCCTCCTGCCGGCCGGGCACGACCACGTCGGGGGAGAAGAAGGGTGGACGACGATAGACGACGGTGGGGAAACGCTGGCCCGCCGGCAGATCGCCGCCGCCGTCGAAGACGACGCGGCCCGATCCCTCGATCTGCACGCTGTATTGCGGGCAGCGCCCTATGCCGCATCCCAGGCGGGTCAAGGTTATCCGCAGCTTGCTGGTGTCCTCGGCGGGAAGCGGCTGCGGCTCGGGCGCTGCCCGCGCTGGGAAGCCTGCCAAGGCCAGGAGCAATAGCCCGGCCGCGCTCAACAGGCGGAGCGCAAAGCGGGGGGCTGCGGGCCGCTGCTTCATGGCTTCACACTGGGGGCCGTCGCCTGCCCATGCGCCGCCAACCAGCGCGCGGTTGCGGGCATGGTGCCGTCCTTGAGCCTGTTGTCGAGTGTTTCGCCGTGTTCGAGTTGGCCCAAGGAACTGGCGCCAGCTTCCAGCAGGCGCAGGACGACTGTATCCTGACTAGAATACAGGACGGGACCGGCACCGTCCCGGTCGCGTATCCGGGCATCGGCGCCGGATGACAACAGCAGCTCCAAAAGATCCGGGTCCTCCATCCAATAAAGCGCGGTCTGCCCCCGACTGTCACGGTGGTTGGGGTTGGCGCCATGGGCGACCAGGCGCCGGGTGGTCTCGATCCGATCCGCGTCGGTCTTGCACCGGGCGACATCCAGGCGATTCAGCGCCGTCCCGCCGGCATCGATGCTCCAGACTGGGTCCGCGATTGTTTGGGCGTTAGCCGGGATGCCGCTGGCAATGGCTGCATCAATGAAGTCGGGATTGCAGCCCCCGACCCACGCGGCGAAGAGGTGGCCCGCCTCGCTGGGGGGCAAGCGCTTTAACCACCCGTCGGCGACCAGGCGCCTGAAGACGGGAAGCTGGCCATCATGGAATGCCTCACGCAGCAGTTCTAGGCCCAGCGGGGTGTCCGGCTTCCCCGCACCGCTTTTGATCGGCGTGTCAAGCGGCAGGCCCCGGTCGACCATAGCCACGATGGTATCTGCATCGGCTGGCTGTGCAGCGTTCAACAGGATCGCGGCGGCTTCCCGGGACTTGAAGTTGAATCCCTGCTCATCCAACCACGCGACCAAGCCCGAGCCGCCGCGAACCCAGCGCGCCGTCCCGGCTACGCGGTCCACAGCTTCCTCAAGCTGGCGCACAGCCTCCGGCATGCCGATCCATAAGCCGGCATAGTCTAACACCCGTTTCTTGCCATTGCCGGTGTCAACGGTAAGGGAAACGGTCGGCTGGTCGGTGATGGCACTTTCGTAATCATCGGCTAGGCCAAAGAAGATCGCGTCCTGGAAGGCATGCACCAGCGTCACGACCGCCGCTTTTGATACCTGAGTCTCGTGCCGTCCCGGCATCGCCACGCCGTGGAGCACCTGGCCGACCCGGCTCCCCAGGCTCTTGGGCGGCGTCTGATTGGCTGGTTCGCTGGAGAAGACGACCCGGCCGGTGCCATCGATCTCCACCTCATAGGCCGGGCAGCCGAAGAAGCAGCCGCTGCGTGTCAGGGTGATCCGTAATGTGTCCCAATCGATCTTGGGAAAGGGCGCACTCCGGTTCGCCCACCGTTCCGCAGGACGGACGACGAAATCGATGTGCACCTCGGCTGTGATCGGCCGCCCCCGATAGGTGAACGGGGAAAATCCCACGGAGCGGGCGGCTGATTGCGCGGCCGCGATGGCCGCCGGATTGGGGGACGGACTGCCGCCGTGGAATGGCGTCGCCCGTACCGACAGGACGTCGCCTTCTGGGCTCACCCTGATCGTCATGCCGATGTCCTCGACGTGTTCCACGGCGGCCGAACGAACCACCTGTGAACCGAGCAGGTGACGCTCCGCCAGCTTGCCGCTGACGCCAATCACCTCTGGTGCCTGGGCGACGGCCGTTGGCGCCAGGGTCAACAGGCAGATCGCCGCCACGGCCCCGGCGACCGCGTGGCTACGAAGCTGCCAGCCAAACCCAGTGAGCGACATGTCGGTCATCCGCGTTTCAATGGGCCTGCCCATGCGCCGCCAACCAGCGCGCGGTTGCGGGCATGGTGTAAAGCGTTGTCCGCTCGCTCAAGGTGTGGCCGTCCTCGTCGCGCCCCTCCGGGCTGGCGCCCGCCTGCAGCAGGCGCAGGGTTATGGCGTCTTCCTGGCTGTACAGGACCGCGCTGTTGCCGGCCGGGTCCCGCAGCGTCGCGTCGGCGCCGTGGGCCAGCAGCAGTTCCAGGAGGTCAAGATTGCGGACATGGAACAGGACGGTGCGGCCGTCTTCATCCCGTCGGTTGGGGGCGGCGCCCAGGGCCAGCAATTGGGCTGCAGTGTCCAGCCGTGCCTGCTCCGACCTGCAGGAAGGGCGGGTGGCCAGGGTGATCAACGCCGTGCCATCGGGGCCGTTATCCGATCCGGCGGCCGGGCCATCCACCGTCAGGCCCGCCGCCATGGCCGCCCGGGCGAAGCCCGCGTCGCAGCCCGCCGCGCCCAGCGCGAACATGCGATCCGCGTCCCCGGGCGCCAACCGCGTCAGCCAACCCGCCGCCGTCAGGCGGGTGAAGACGGCGGTCTGTCCCTTGGTCAGGGCCTGGCGCAGCAGCATGGCTCCGACAGGCTCCGCTGGCGGGTGGCCCACGGTCGAGGTCTTTTCCAAATCCACACCCCGGTCCATGAATTCCAGCACTGTGCTGACGTCGTTCCAGCCATAGTCGCTGACGGCCAGGATGGCGGCCATGTCGGATTTGAAGTCGAATCCGCTCGCCGCCAGGAAGCCGACGACGCCCGGCGCGCCCTGGATCCAGCGGGCGGTGCCGGCGACGTGGTCCACCTCGTCTTCAAGGTCTTTCACCGCTTGGGGCATGCCGACATCGCGGCCAACATAATCACTGACTTGGCGGCTGCCGTGACCGGTATCCAAGGTGAGGGTGCTGAACGGAGCCTCACGCGTTCGCGCCTTGTACTCCGGCGCCAAGCCGAAGAAGCGTGCCGCCTGGAACTTGGCCACCAGGGCGCGGACGGCATCCGGCGCGATATGGTCCTCATGCCGGCCCGGCAGGAACAGGCCGCGCGGCAACATGGCGCGGCTTGAGAAGACGGCCATCTCGGGCCGGGCGGGGCTCTCGAAGACGACATGGCCGTCACCCGCCACGGTAACCGTATAGTGGCTGCCGAAAGGCAGATCGCGGCTCAGACTGATGCGCAGCTTGGACCAGTTGATCTCGGGGAAGGGGGTGTCGGCCTGAGCCCAGCGTTCGGCCGGCAGGACATGCACCGTTACCGTGGCCTGTGTCGGCACGGGCCGTCCCCGATAGGGGAAGGGGCGCAGGCGCCAGCCTTGGGCCGCATCCATCGCGGCCTTCACCGCCGGGTCATCTGCCTTTTGCGGCCAATCGATGCCATAGGCGTGCCTTTGCGGCGGCGCGGTCACGGCGACGACGCGGCCGTTCTCGTCGGCGCGCACCTGCAGTTCGACGGTGGTCGCCTCCGCCAGCGAGGGCTCGCGGATGTCCGCAGGGTTGGTGAGGCGGCTGAAGAACGTCGTGGAACTGACGCCGAGGTCGCCATCGGTGCCCCGGTTCAGGGCGCAGGCGCTGAGGAGCAGGAATTGGACGGCGATGAGCAGGGGCACGAAACGGCGCGGCGCTTGCGGCAAGGCGGGCTCCCCAACGGCACAGTTGCCCCCACTCTGCCATAACGGGAATAAGGTGGCCAATTTTCCCGCAGGAAAGGGGCTATCCGGGTGAGGCGGGGCCGTCACCGCGCCCGTCCACAACCGCCGACTTTAAAACGTCATAGGCGATACCGCGCCTGCTGGTCTTGCCTGGGGCCGGCCCTAAAGGCTATGACGGGCACCGTCCCGCCACGACGCATCCGCCGTCACGACGCATAAAGGGAAGAACCCATGTCCGCGATCATCGATATTCAGGGCCGCCAGATTCTCGACAGCCGGGGCAACCCGACCGTTGAGGTCGACGTTCGGCTGGAGTCCGGCGCCTTCGGCCGCGCCGCCGTGCCCTCCGGCGCCTCCACCGGCGCCCACGAGGCCGTTGAGCTGCGCGATGGCGACAAGAGCAAGTACCTGGGCAAGGGCGTGCTGAAAGCGGTCGAATCGATCAACAGCGAGATCTTCGACACCATCGGCGGCCTGGAATCCACCGACCAGGTCACCATCGACACCGCCATGATCGAGCTGGACGGCACCCCGAACAAGGCCCGCCTGGGCGCCAACGCCATCCTGGGCGTGTCGCTGGCCGTGGCCAAGGCGTCGGCGGCCGAGCTGGACCTGCCGCTGTACCGCTATGTCGGCGGCACCAACGCCCGCATCCTGCCGGTGCCGATGATGAACATCATCAACGGCGGCGCCCACGCCGACAACCCCATCGACATCCAGGAATTCATGGTGATGCCGGTGGGCGCGGAGAGCTGCGCCGACGCCATCCGCATCGGCGCCGAGATCTTCCACGCCCTGAAGAAGAAGCTGAAGGACGCCGGCCACAACACCGCCGTGGGTGACGAGGGCGGCTTCGCCCCCAACCTCGCCTCCACCGACGAAGCTCTGTCCTTCATCATGAAGGCGGTCGAGGCCGCGGGCTACACGCCGGGCGACGACGTGGTGCTGGCGCTGGACGCCGCCTCCACCGAGTTCTTCAAGGACGGAAAGTACGTGCTGGCCGGTGAGAACAAGACCCTCGATCCGGATGCCATGGTGCGCTATTGGGCCGACCTGGTGGGCCGCTACCCCATCGTCAGCATCGAAGACGGCATGGCCGAGGACGATTGGGCCGGCTGGAAGGCCCTGACCGACGCCATCGGGTCCAAGGTGCAGCTGGTTGGCGACGACCTGTTCGTCACCAACCCGGCCCGCCTGACCGATGGCATCAAGAAGGGTGTCGCCAACTCCATCCTGGTGAAGGTCAACCAGATCGGCAGCCTGACCGAGACGCTGGAGGCCGTGCGCATCGCCCAGAGCAACGGCTATACCGCCGTCATGTCGCACCGCTCGGGCGAAACCGAGGACGCCACCATCGCCGACCTGGCCGTCGCCACCAACTGCGGCCAGATCAAGACCGGCTCGCTGTCGCGTTCCGACCGGATCGCCAAGTACAACCAGCTGATTCGGATCGAAGAGGCGCTGGACCTGGCGGCGGTGTTCCCGGGGCGCGGCGCGCTGAAGCGCGGCTGAAACCGGGCATCGTTCCGGTATCGTCCGGAATAGCCGGAAAGTGGGGGTGGGGGCCTGGCTTCCACCCCTTTTTCTTTGCCCTATAGTCGGTTGAAGTCGCGCGCCGGTTGGTATTTCAGATGAATTAAATGCTGCACCCAGACTAGGCGCCGCTTTCCATTTGACGGTTGCGGAACCCTTGTGGAACCATGGCCCCATGATTGGCGCCCGTTCTTTCCGTACCGCACTGAACCGCGCCCTGCGCCAGGTGGTTGCACCTGTGGTGGGGGCGTCCGTTGTCGCCTATTTCGCTTACCACACGGTGCAGGGCGAACGCGGGCTGGTGGCGCTGACCCAGCTGCAGACCCAGGTCAGCCAGGCCAAGGCCCAGCTGGACCAGGTGCGCGCCGAGCGCGAGGCCATGGAGCGGCGCGCCCGCCTGTTGCGCCCCGACAATCTGGACCCCGACATGCTGGAGGAAGAGTCCCGCAAGGTGCTCGATTTCTCCCGTCCGGATGACCTCGTGATCCTTCTTCCGGGCAAGCCTGCCCCGCATGAAGACAAGGACGCGCCGGCCAAAACGCCGTAAACCGCTGATAATCCACCGATTAGCCAGAATTAGGTTAATCGTAAATAATCCTTTTGAAGCAAGGTATTGCAGTGCACACTCCTTGCATTGCACCGCACTTGTGGTTAGCAGTGATGCCGTGCCGGCCGACCCGGCCCGGAGTGCACCTGGGGCCGACCCCCGGGGACCGCGACGCAATGCCCACGCTTGAGAAGGGAGACGCCAGTGGCCACGACCACGAGACGCCGTGCCAAGCCCGCTGAGAACGCAGCGCCGGAGCCGACCCAGGAGGAACTCCTCCACTATTACAAGGAAATGTTGCTGATCCGCCGCTTCGAGGAGAAGGCCGGTCAGCTGTACGGCATGGGCCTCATCGGCGGCTTCTGCCACCTGTACATCGGCCAGGAGGCCGTGGTGGTGGGCATGCAGGCGGCGCAGCTGCCGGGCGACAGCGTCATCACCAGCTACCGTGACCACGGCCACATGCTGGCCTGCGGCATGGACGCCAAGGGCGTGATGGCGGAGCTGACGGGGCGCGCGGGCGGCTATTCCAAGGGGAAGGGCGGCTCGATGCACATGTTCTCGCGCGAGAAGAACTTCTACGGCGGCCACGGCATCGTCGGCGCCCAGACGCCCATCGGCACGGGCCTGGCCTTCGCCCACAAGTACAAGAAGGACGGCTGCATCGACGTCTGCTACCTGGGTGACGGCGCCGTCAACCAGGGCCAGGTCTATGAGTCCTTCAACATGGCCGCCCTGTGGAAGCTCCCGGTGATCTACGTCATCGAGAACAACAAGTACGCCATGGGTACCTCGCAGCAGCGCGCCTCGGCGGGTGAGCTGTACCTGCGCGGCAGCGCCTACGGCATCCCCGGCAAACAGGTCAATGGCATGGACGTGCTGGAGGTCAAGAAGGCCGCTGACGAGGCCGTGGCCTATGTCCGCGGCGGCAACGGCCCCATGATCCTGGAGATGAAGACCTACCGCTACCGCGGCCACTCCATGTCCGACCCGGCCAAGTACCGCACGAAGGAAGAGGTCAACAAGATGCGGTCGGAATATGACTGCATCGACCATCTGAAGTCGCTGCTGTTCACCAAGGGCTATGCCGACGAGGAAAGCCTGAAGGTCATCGACCGCGACGTGAAGGCCATCGTCACCGACGCCGCCGACTTCGCGACCACCAGCCCCGAGCCCGACGCCTCGGAGCTGTGGACCGACATCCTCGTGGAAGCCTGATCGCTGGCCGGAGAATAAGAAAATGCCCATCGATATCCTGATGCCGGCCCTGTCCCCCACCATGACCGAAGGCAAGTTGGCCAAGTGGGTGAAGAAGGAAGGCGACACCATCAAGGCTGGTGACGTCATCGCCGAGATCGAGACCGACAAGGCCACCATGGAAGTGGAAGCGGTCGACGAAGGCACCCTGGCCAAGATCCTGGTGCCGGAAGGCACCGAGAACGTGGCCGTGAACACCGCCATCGCCCTGCTGGCCGGCGAAGGCGAGAGCGCCAGCGACGTGACCGCCGCCCAGGCCCCCGCCACGCCGGCCGCCAAGGCCGAGGCGCCCGCCCAGGTGTCCAAGGAAGAGGCCAAGCCGGCCGCCGTTCCCGCCGCCCCGGTGGTGGCCCCGGCGGTGAAGGCCCTGGTGGCCCCGCCCCCGTCGGACGAGGACCGCTTCTTCAAGAACACCCAGACCATGACGGTGCGCGAGGCCCTGCGCGACGCCATGGCCGAGGAGATGCGCAAGGACGCCAACGTCTTCGTCATGGGCGAGGAAGTGGCCGAGTACCAGGGCGCCTACAAGGTGACCCAGGGCCTGCTGCAGGAGTTTGGGCCCGACCGCGTGATCGACACCCCCATCACCGAGCACGGCTTCGCCGGCCTGGCGGTGGGTGCGGCCTTCGGCGGCCTGCGCCCGGTCGTGGAGTTCATGACCTTCAACTTCTCGATGCAGGCCATCGACCACATCATTAACTCCGCCGCCAAGACGCTGTACATGTCCGGCGGCCAGATGGGCTGCCCCATCGTGTTCCGTGGCCCCAACGGTGCGGCCGCCCGCGTGGCCGCGCAGCACAGCCAGGAATACAGCAGCTGGTACGCCCACATCCCGGGCCTGAAGGTGGTGTCGCCGTACAGCGCCGCCGATGCCAAGGGCCTGCTGAAGGCCGCCATCCGCGACCCGAACCCCGTGGTCTTCCTGGAAAACGAAATCCTGTACGGCCAGCACTTCGAAGTGCCGACCGATCCGGATTTCATCATCCCGATCGGCCGCGCCAAGATCGAGCGCGCCGGCACGGACGTGACCATCACCGCCTTCTCTCTGCAGGTGGGCATGGCCCTGGCCGCCGCCGAGAAGCTGGCGGAGCAGGGGATCAGCGCCGAGGTCATCAACCTGCGCAGCATCCGTCCCCTGGACGTCCACACCATCGTGGAAAGCGTGAAGAAGACCAACAGACTGGTCTCGGTGGAAGAGGGCTGGCCCTTCGCCGGCATCGGCGCGGAAATGTCCGCGGTGATGATGGAGCACGCCTTCGATTACCTGGATGCGCCCGTGGTGCGCGTGCACGGCAAGGACGTGCCCATGCCCTACGCCGCCAACCTGGAAAAGCTGGCCCTGCCGCAGGTGGATGACGTCGTCACCGCCGCCAAGGCCGTGCTGTACCGCTGAACCGGCCGGGAAGGCGCCTCCCGCCCCGATAGGGGCAGGGGGTGCCTTCTGCCGCATCCGTCAGAGATTTGGGGCGCCTGGCCTGACGCCACGGCCCCCTGGGGGAGAGCAAACCCATGCCGATCGATATCCTGATGCCGGCCCTGTCGCCCACGATGACCGAGGGCAAGCTGGCGAAGTGGGTGAAGAAGGAAGGCGACACGATCAAGGCGGGCGACGTCATCGCCGAGATCGAGACCGACAAGGCCACCATGGAAGTGGAGGCCGTGGACGAGGGCACGCTGGGCAAGATCCTGGTGCCGGAAGGGACCGACGGCGTGGCGGTGAACGCCAAGATCGCCATCCTGCTGGAGGAAGGCGAGGGCGCCGACGCCCTGAACGCAGCACCCAAGGCCGCCGCTCCCGCGCCCGCCAAGGCGGAAGCCGCCGCCCCGGCCCCCGCCAAGGCTGAGGCCGCCCCGGCCGCCGCCGTTGCGGCTCCGGCCCCGGCGCATGACGGCAAGCGCGTGTTCGCCAGCCCGCTGGCCCGCCGCATGGCCGCCCAGGCCGGCCTGGACCTGGCCAAGGTGTCGGGCACCGGCCCGTCCGGCCGTATCGTCAAGGCCGACGTCGAGGCCGCGCTGAAGGGTGGGGCCGTCAAGGCCGCGCCGGCCGCCGCTGCCGCTCCCACCGCTGCCGCGCCAGCCGCAGCCCCGGCTCCAGCCGCTGCTGCCGCTGCCGCACCGTCTGCTGCGCCCAAGGGGGGCATCGACGCCAAGGCTTTGGCCGACAAGCTGGGCATGAAGTACAAGGTTCTGCCCAACAGCGGCATGCGCAAGACCATCGCCAAGCGCCTGACCGAAGCCTGGCAGACCATCCCGCACTTCGGCCTGTCGGTCGATTGCGAGATCGACGCCCTGCTGGCGCTGCGCGCCCAGCTGAACGAGAAGTCGGGCGAGAAGGTGTCGGTCAACGACTTCGTCGTGAAGGCCGTGGCCGTGGCCCTGCGCAAGGTGCCGGAGGCCAACGTGTCCTGGCATGAGGACGGCATCCTGCAGTACGAGGGCGTGGACGTCTCCGTGGCCGTCGCCACCGATGGCGGCCTGATCACCCCCATCGTGAAGAACGCCGACCAGAAGGGCCTGGCCACCATCTCCGCCGAGGTGAAGTCCCTGGCCGCCAAGGCCAAGGAAGGCAAGCTGAAGCCCGAGGAGTTCCAGGGCGGCACCTTCAGCGTGTCCAACCTGGGCATGTTCGGGATCAAGAGCTTCACCTCCATCATCAACCCGCCGCAGAGCTGCATCCTGTCCGTGGGTGCCGGTGAGAAGCGGCCGGTGGTGAAGGGTGACGCCCTGGCCGTGGCCACGGTCATGAGCCTGACGCTGACGGTGGACCATCGCTCGGTCGACGGCGCCGTGGGCGCCCGTTACCTGCAGGTCCTGAAGAAGCTGATCGAGGACCCCATCACGCTGATGCTGTGATGCCCATCCCCGGAAGCGCCCGACGCTTCCGGGGATTTCTCTTGTCGTTGACCAAAAGCGCGGGGTGGGCGCCCCCAAGGTTGGGCGGGCCCGGCGCCTTTTGAAGGGAACAGAGCGAAATGGCCGATACCGAATTCGACGTGCTGGTCCTGGGCGCCGGCCCCGGCGGCTACGTCGCCGCCATCCGCGCCGCCCAGCTGGGCCTGAAGGCCGCGGTGGTGGAACGCGAGCATCTGGGCGGCATTTGCCTGAACTGGGGCTGCATCCCGACCAAGGCCCTCCTGCGCTCCGCCGAGATCTACGGCTACATGAAGCATGCCGACGCTTACGGCCTGTCGGCCGGCGCCATCGGCTTCGACCTGCCCAAGGTGGTGAAGCGGTCCCGCCAGGTGGCGGGCCAGCTGTCGGCGGGCGTGAAGGGCCTGCTGAAGAAGAACAAGGTGCCGGTGTTCGACGGCAGCGCCAAGCTGGCCGGCGGTGGC
This sequence comes from Nitrospirillum goiasense, assembly GCF_034427435.1. Classification (NCBI taxonomy): domain Bacteria; kingdom Pseudomonadati; phylum Pseudomonadota; class Alphaproteobacteria; order Rhodospirillales; family Azospirillaceae; genus Nitrospirillum; species Nitrospirillum goiasense. The sequence goes on from NZ_JAXQNP010000002.1 coordinate 2,056,933, forward strand.
AAGGTCACCGTCACCGCCAAGGACGGCACCGCCCAGACCCTGGCGGCCAAGCACATCATCATCGCCACCGGCGCCCGCGCCCGCTCCCTGCCGGGGCTGGAGCCGGACGGCAAGTTCGTCTGGTCGTACAAGGAGGCCCTGGTCCCCGACACCATGCCGAAGTCGCTGCTGGTCGTGGGCTCCGGCGCCATCGGCATCGAATTCGCCAGCTTCTTCCGCACCCTGGGTGCCGAGGTGACGGTGGTGGAGGTCATGGACCGCGTCCTGCCGGTGGAGGATGAGGAAATCTCCGCCTTCGCCCGCAAGCAGTTCGAAAAGCAGGGCATGAAGATCATCACCGGCGGCAAGGTGACCAAGCTGGACAAGGGCGCCGCCACCGTCACCGCCCATATCGAGGTGGGCGGCAAGGTGGAGACCCTGACGGTGGAGCGGGTCATCACCGCCGTCGGCATCCAGGCCAATACCGAGAACATCGGCCTGGAGAACACCAAGGTGAAGCTGGACCGCGGCCACATCGTGACCGACGGCTATCTGCGCACGGACGAGCCGGGCGTCTACGCCATCGGCGACGTGGCCGGCGCCCCCTGGCTGGCCCACAAGGCCAGCCATGAAGGCGTGATCTGCGTGGAGAAGATCGCCGGCGTGAAGGATGTCCACCCGATGGACAAGCTGAACATCCCGGGTTGCACCTACTGCAACCCGCAGGTGGCCAGCGTCGGCCTGACCGAAGCCAAGGCCAAGGCCGCCGGCTATGAGGTCAAGGTCGGCCGCTTCCCCTTCATCGGCAACGGCAAGGCCATCGCCCTCGGTGAGCCGGAAGGCATGGTCAAGACGGTGTTCGACGCCAAGACCGGCGAGTTGCTGGGCGCCCACATGGTGGGGGCCGAGGTGACGGAGCTGATCCAGGGCTATGTCGTCGGCAAGACCCTGGAGACCACCGAGGCCGAGCTGATGCACACCATCTTCCCGCACCCGACCCTGTCGGAGATGATGCATGAGTCGGTTCTGGCCGCCTATGGCCGGGCGATTCACTATTAAGCGTTCCCTCAGACGCCGGGCGCGGCCATCCGGCCGCTTGGCTTCCTCCCTTTGCGGTCCGCTTCGCTCCCCACAAAGGTCCGGCGGATGCGGTCGCATCCTACAACGGCATGAGGTTTGACCTCATGCCGTTGCTGTAGGAACGGGGAGCCAGAAAGTTTTGATACAGGGGGGCCGGGGCGGGTGGTGCATGCGTGGGGTTCGCCCGGCGCACTTGGCCTTCCGCTCCGGCCCCCTTATGTTTCAGGAAACATTCGTTTCAAAGGCTGCATGCCCATGACCGCCGACAAGATCCGCCATCCGGAAAAGCAGAACCGTCCGGACAACCCCATCCAGCGCAAGCCGGAATGGTTGCGGGTGAAGGCCCCGGCCGGCGGCGTGTTCAACGAGACGCGCAACCTGATGCGCGGCCTGAAGCTGAACACGGTGTGCGAGGAGGCGGCCTGCCCGAATATTGGCGAGTGCTGGAAGCAGCGCCACGCCACCTTCATGATCCTGGGGGCCGTTTGCACCCGCGCCTGCGCCTTCTGCAACGTGGCGACCGGCCGTCCCGACCAGCTGGACCCGCATGAGCCCGACAACGTGGCCGAGGCCGTGGCTCGCATGAAGCTGCAGCATGTGGTGGTCACCTCCGTCGACCGCGACGATCTGGCCGACGGCGGCGCTGAGCATTTCGCCCGCACCATCCGCGCCATCCGGCGTGAGGCCCCCGGCGTGACCATCGAGGTGCTGACGCCCGACTTCATGAAGAAGCAGGGCGCCATCGAAACGGTGGTGGAGGCCCGCCCCGACGTCTTCAATCATAACCTGGAGACGGTGCCGCGCCTGTACCCCGGCATCCGTCCCGGCGCCCGCTACTTCACCTCCCTGTCCCTGCTGTCGCGGGTGCGGGAGCTGGACCCCAGCATTTTCACCAAGTCCGGCATCATGGTCGGCCTGGGTGAGACCAAGGAGGAGGTGGGCCAGGTCATGGACGACCTGCGCGCCGCCGACGTGGATTTCATCACCATCGGCCAATACCTGGCGCCCACGCCCAAGCATGCGCCGGTGGACCGTTTCGTTACCCCCGATGAGTTTGCCAGCTATGCAACCGTGGCCCGCGGCAAGGGGTTCCTGATGGTGTCCAGCTCCCCGCTGACCCGCAGCAGCCACCATGCCGGCGATGATTTCGTGAAGCTGCGGGAAGCCCGCGAGGCCAAGCTGGCCGGTCGTTCCCCGTTGGCCGCCCCTGCCGCTGACGCCGCCGCCGAGTAAGCCTGATGCCCACGCATGCCGAGAAGCGCGTCCTGCCCTACACGCCGGAACAGCTGTTCCAGCTGGTGGCGGACGTGGAAAAGTATCCGGAGTTCCTGCCCTGGGCCGTGGCGGCCCGTATCCGCCGCCGCGAGGGCAACACCTTCTGGGCCGACCTGGTGATCGGCTTCAAGATGGTGCGGGAGCGTTTCACCTCCAAGGTGGTGCTGAGCGAACCGGGCCGCCGCATCGACGTGGCCTATACCGAGGGCCCGTTCCACTACCTGAACAACCACTGGATCTTCGAGCCGCACCCCGACGGCTGCCTGCTGGATTTCTACGTGGATTTCGAGTTCCGCAACGTCATCCTGCAGAAGATCATCGGCGCCCTGTTCGGCGAAGCCGTGCGCCGCATGGTCGCCGCCTTCGAGACCCGGGCGCACCAGCTCTACGGCGCGCCCGGTGGCCGGCCGGTGGGGGCGGTTTGACGTTTCCCGCCTGTGCCTGAAGCGGTAATAGCTCTTTGGATTACCCCGAAGGGATTGCCCCTGATGGCTAGGCCTTGATCCTTTCCTCTCTCCGACACGTAGGATGACCGTACGGCCCGCTATCAGGCGAGGCCGTGGTCATGGCGTGATGGGACTGCGTGAGGGTGGTGGCATGGCGGGCGAGAGCGGTTTGGCACCGGAAGGATGCGCCGTGGTGGTGGGGGCCGGCGGGTTGGGCCGGGCGCTCGCCTCCGCTTTGACGGAACGGGGCGCCCATGCCCAGGTGTTGCTGGCCGGCCGGCGGGAGGACCCGCCCTGCGACATCACCAACGAACGCGCCGTCGCCGCCCTGGCGGCGCGGGTGTGGGACACAGGCGCGCCTTTGCATACCGTGATCGTGGCGTCGGGCTTCCTGCACGGGCCGGGGCCTCAGCCCTATCAGGCCTTCGCGCCGGAAAAGACTTGGCGCCAGCTTGACCCCGCGCACCTGGCCCATGCCTTTGCGGTCAACGCCATCGGCCCAGCGCTGCTGGCCAAGCACCTGCTGCCCCTGTTCCCGGCCAGCCGGCGCTGCGTCTTCGCCGCCCTTTCGGCCAAGGTCGGGTCCATCGGCGACAACGCCACGGGCGGCTGGTATGGCTACCGTGCCAGCAAGGCCGCGCTGAACCAGATCATCCGCACGGCGGCCGTGGAGTTGGCCCGCACCCGCCCGTTGTCGCTGTGCGTCGCCGTCCATCCCGGCACCGTGGACACCCCCCTGTCGGCCCCCTTCGCCAAGACCGGCCTGGACGTCCGCCCGCCGGACCGCGCCGCGGCCCAAATCCTCGACATGCTGGACCGCCTGCACCCCGACGACACCGGCCGCTTCTTCGCCTACGACGGCCGCGAACTGCCGTGGTGAGGGTCAGGGCGCTGCCAAACCGGACCACTCCAGCCCGAAGCGCTGCAGGTACTTCCGCAGCCGGTCCGCGTCGTTGGAGGACGCCCGCCGGGTGCGGGAGGCGCTGAACAGCTGGCGTCCCGCCTCTGACAGGCTGCGGCAGGCGCGGCAGATTCGGACCACCTCGGCCAACTGCACCCGGTCGAACGGGTCCAGCGTGTCCAAGGCATCGGGTGTGAGCAGCGCCGCCAGGCCATCGTCTGTCGCGGGTGTGCCCCATAGGCGGCGCAGGCGGGCGATCTCCTGCTCCACCGTGTCCTGGTCGATGCGGGCCGAGGGGGCCAGGGTGGCCATGCGGGTGACGCTGGCCCCCAAATCCCGGAAATTGCCCGGCCAGGGTGCCTCCGGCCCAGTGGCGAAGGCCAGGTAGCGCGCCCGCGCTTCCTTGTTGAAGGTCACGCGCTGGCCATCGCGCTGGGCGTGGCGGTCCAGCTCATAGTCCAGGTTGGGTTCGATATCCTCCCGCCGCTGGGCCAGGCCGGGCAGGGTGAAGGTCCACAGGTTCAGGCGGGCGTAGAGATCGTCGCGGAAGGCGCCCTTGGTCACGCTGGCCCCCAAATCGCGGTTGGTGCCGGCGATCAACTGGAAATCCGACGCCACCTCCTTGTCCGATCCCACGGGCAGGAAGCGCTTGTCCTCGATGGCGCGTAGGATCATGGCCTGCTCGTCCAGGCCCAGTTCCCCGATCTCATCCAGGAACAGCATGCCGGTGTCGGCGGCGCGCAGCAGGCCCGGCCGGTCGCTGACGGCACCGGTGAAGGCGCCCTTGCGGTGGCCGAACAGGGCGGACATGGCGCCCTCGCCGCGCAGGGTGGCGCAGTTCACCTCCACAAAGGGGCCGGACACCTGGTGCTTCAGCCGCTTCAGCTCATAGATGCGGCGGGCCAGGTGGCTTTTACCGGCACCGGTGGGGCCCATCAGCAACAGGGGCGCCTTGCTGCGCAGGGCCACGCGCTCGATCTCATCCACCATGCGGTTGAAGGCGGCGTTGCGCGTTTCGATGCCGGATTTCAGGAAGGACGATCCCTCAGCCGCCGCCGCCGCGAACCGGGTGGCGATGCTGTCATAGCGCGATAGGTCCAGGTCGATGGCGCTCCATTCCCCTGCCGGGTTGAGACCTTCGCCACGGGAGGGCTGGGTCTGCAGCAAGCGGCCGGGCAGGAAGCGCGCCTCCGTCAGCAGGAACAGGCAGATCTGGATGACATGGGTGCCGGTGGTGATGTGCACCAGATAGTCCTCCCGCTCCGGCTCGAACGGGAAGGCGCGGGCGAAGTCCAGCAGCTTGCCGTAGACCTCCTCGAAGTCCCAGGGGTTGGTGAAGCCCAGGGTGCGTTGCTCGACCGTCGTTTCCGGCGAGACGGTGCGGATGTCCTCCACTACCTGCTCGGCCAGGCGGCCATGCCGCTCCCCATGCAGCAGCACGAAGCGGTCCACCCGCAAATCCTCATGCATGCAGATGCCCACGCTGGGCCGCCACTTCTGCCAGCGGCTGGGCCCGAACTTGGCGGCGTCCAGGGTGGAGCCCAGGAAGCCGATGACGGTGAGGGGGCGAGACATAAGGATTATCCATTTTTATAAATTCGTATCGATTGGTATCCGATTTTTCCGATTGGCGGAAGGCGTATTTAGAGCGGCCGTGATGGCGGAAATGAAAATGTCTATTTAATATCAATGAAATAAGTTTTTACTCCGGTGCGCCTTCACCTTCTGGCACGGCCGTTGCTCTTATCCTGGCATCGGATCGGGGCCGCCGGAATGCGCCGGCGGCCCCCGAGGCGGAAGCTTCGAGGAAAAGGAGTGAGGACCATGGCCAACAAGCAGCTGTTCGCGTCGATGATCGCGAAACTGATGCCGGATGCGCGTAACCGCGAGGGCGCGCCGGCCTACAGCTATGGTCCGGAACACACCCTGGCCCAGCTGGCCGCCACCGGTACGCTGAACGACGGCTTCTATGGCACGGCCGAGGCCCAGTTGGCCGAGGTGCTGGCCGTGGCCAAGGCGGTTGACCCGCGCTTCGTGGCCCAGGCTGCCGTCTATGCCCGCACCAAAGGCGTGATGAAGGATATGCCGGCGCTGTTGACCGCCTGGCTGACCGTGGCCGACCCCCACCTGTCGGTGGCCGTGTTCCGCCGCGTCATCGACAACGGCCGCATGCTGCGCACCTTCGTGCAGATCATGCGGTCGGGCGTGGTGGGCCGCACCTCCCTGGGCACCCGGCCCAAGCGCCTGGTGAAGCAGTGGCTGGAGCAGGCGTCCATGGCGCAGCTGATGCGGGCGGCGACGGGCAATGACCCGTCGCTGGCGGACATCGTGAAAATGGTCCATCCGGCGCCGGTGGACGCCACGCGTCGCGCCTTCTATGGCTGGCTGATCGGCAAGCCCTATGACGTGGCGGCGTTGCCGGCGGAGGTCGCGGCGTTCGAGGCCTGGAAACGGGACCGTTCGCTGCCCCTGCCGCCGGTGCCCTTCGAGTGGCTGACGGCGGAGCCGCTGGCGGCCGCGCAATGGGCGGAGGTGGCGGACCGCATGGGCTGGCAGGCGCTGCGCATGAACCTCAACACCCTGGCGCGTCACGGCGCGTTCGCGGTGGAGGGGCTGGCGGAGCGGGTGGCGGCACGGCTGGCGGATGCCGAGATGATCACCCGGTCCCGCGTCCTGCCTTATCAACTGTTGGCGGCGCGGGGCATGGTGGGCAAGGACGTGCCGCCGGTGGTGGTCGCGGCGCTGGAAACGGCGCTGGAGCTGTCGCTGGCGTCGGTGCCGGTTCTGCCCGGCCGGGTGGTGGTGTGCCCCGACGTGTCGGGGTCCATGGCCAGTCCCATCACCGGCCACCGCAAGGGGGCAACGACGGCGGTGCGCTGCATCGATGTGGCCGCCCTGGTGGCGGCGGCGGTGATGCGGCGCAACCCGGGCACCCTGGTGCTGCCGTTCGAGACCAAGGTGGTGCCGCTGGACCTGGACCCTGGGGCCCCGGTTTCGGTGAATGCCGCCAAGCTGGCCGCCATCGGCGGCGGCGGCACCACCGTCTCCGCCCCGCTGGCCTTGCTGAACGCGCAGCGGGCGGTGGCGGACCTGGTGGTGATCGTTTCGGACAACCAGTCCTGGGTCGACGCCCGGCGCCAAGGCGCCACGGCGACGATGCAGGAGTGGGAGCGCCTGAAGCGGCGGTGCCCCCGGGCCAAACTGGTCTGCATCGACCTGCAGCCCTATGGCACCACCCAGGCGGTGGAGCGCCCCGACGTGCTGAACGTCGGCGGCTTCTCCGACGCCGTGTTCGAAACCCTGGCCCGTTTCGCCGCCGGCGGAGCGGGCCGGGATTGGGTTGCGGAGGTGAGCGCGACGGTCGTCTGACCGGGGATGATGCGTTGGGTCGTGGCGAATGCTGGATGGAACTACATCCTCCACCTAAGCCCGTGGTAGAGCGCCCGGTCCGTGAGGGCCGGGAGATGCGGTTCGAGCCCGCCTTGGAGAAGATAGCTCAAAGGGCGGTTCCGTCCCCCCTGGTCGCCACGACCCAGCCCGTCCATCCCAGGTCACCGCCGGTGAATGCGGTGGGGAGTACAGTAGGCATGGCCGTAAGGCCTGCGGTTCGACTCCGCTAACCTCCCCATTCCCCTTGTCACCGGCGGCTCGGCCGTCGCGCTTTCCAACGCGAGCGGCGCTGGCGAATGCCGGCCAGACTACTTGGATAGAGCGCCCACCGACTGGTGGGAGGCGGCGGTTCAAACCCGCCTCCGGGCAACCGGATAGCTCAGTCATCGTCTGGCCATGCCTTGTCGCTGGTGCCGCTTTCATCGTTTGGGCGAATGCCGTGGGGAACTCCGTCACCTGCAAGGTCGCCGGTGCAAGTCCGGTCGTGTCCGTCCCATTCGGGGGCTGGACGCGTAGCTCAGCAGCGAGAGCATGCAGCCCCTGTTTCCCACACCTCTCGTCGCCTTTTTTGAGACTGTTCGCACTGTTTTGACTGCACGCGCGGGTTTCCGGGCGAATGCCGCGGGGAACTACAATGTCGCCGGTTCAAGTCCGGCCGGGCCTTCGGGCCTGTAGCTCAGTGGGTAGAGCATGTGCCGTTTTCCGCACCACTCTTGTCGCCACCTTGCGCCGTGACTGTTAAAGATATGAAGGATTTGAAGGAAATGACCATGACTGATCTGGTCGCCGGGCAGGGCTTTGAGGTCACGGTGGCCGATGGCGCCGTGCCCATCAAGATGTGGACCAAGGGTGTGGCCGTGGACGACCAGGCCCGTGCCCAGTTGGCGCGGGTGGCGCGCCTGCCCTTTGTGTTCAAGCATGTGGCCGCCATGCCCGACGTCCATGTCGGCATCGGCGCCACTGTCGGCTCCGTCATCCCCACGGTGGGTGCCGTCATCCCGGCGGCTGTGGGGGTGGACATCGGCTGTGGCATGATGGCGGCCCGCACCTCGTTGGCGGCTGCCGACCTGCCGGACAACCTGGCGGGGCTGCGCACCGCCATCGAGCGGGCGGTGCCCCATGGCCGGGACGTCGGGCGGGGCCGCCGTGACAGCGGGTCCTGGGGCGATCCGCCCGCCGAGATCGTGGCGGCGTGGAGCACCCTGGCGGAACGCTTCGCCCGCATCACCGCCAAATACCCCAAGCTGGCCAGCGCCAACACGCTGGCGCATCTGGGGACGCTGGGCACCGGCAACCACTTCATCGAGCTGTGCCTGGATGAAGGCGGCCAGGTATGGGTGATGCTGCATTCCGGGTCGCGCGGGATCGGCAACGCCATCGGCACCTTCTTCATCGAGTTGGCGAAGAAGGACATGCGCCGCTGGTTCATCAACCTGCCGGATGAGGATTTGGCCTATTTCCCCGAGGGCACCGACCACTTCAACGACTATGTCGAGGCGGTGGGCTGGGCCCAGGATTTCGCCGCGCTGAACCGGCGCATGATGATGACCAACGTCATCGCCGCGATGCGGACCGTCATCACCAAGCCGTTCGACGCGGCGATGGAGGCCATCAACTGCCACCATAACTACGTCCAGCGGGAACGCCATTTCGACCGCAACAACGTCCTGGTCACCCGCAAGGGCGCGGTGAACGCAGGCAGTGGGGTGATGGGGATCATTCCGGGGTCCATGGGCGCCAAGTCCTTCATCGTGCGGGGCAAGGGGAACGCGGAGGCGTTCAACAGTTGCTCCCACGGGGCCGGGCGCCTGATGTCCCGGCATGAGGCCAAGCGGCGCTTCACGCTGGAGGACCATGCCCACGCCACCGAGGGGGTGGAATGCCGCAAGGACGCCGACGTCATCGATGAGACGCCGGCCGCCTACAAACCCATCGAGGCCGTCATGGCGGCGCAGGCCGACCTGGTGGAAATCGTGCATACGTTGAAACAGGTCCTGTGCGTGAAGGGGTAGGACCCTTCACGCACAGGACGGGGGGATACAGTGATCATCATTGATGGATCGGAGGGCGAGGGCGGGGGGCAGGTGTTGCGTACCGCCCTGTCCCTGTCACTGGTGACGGGCCAGCCCTTCCGCATCGACAACATCCGCGCCAAGCGGGACAAGCCCGGCCTGATGCGTCAGCATCTGACGGCGGTGGAGGCGGCCTGCGCCATTGGCGGCGCCACCGCCGACGGGGCGGCCATCGGGGCGGGCAGCCTAACCTTCACCCCGGGCCGGGTGCGGGCGGGCGACTACACCTTCGCTGTGGGCACGGCGGGCAGCACGGGGCTGGTGCTCCAGGCCCTGCTGCCGCCCCTGTTGCTGGCGGATGGCCCGTCACGCCTGGTGTTGGAGGGCGGAACGCACGCCCATGCCGCGCCGCCCTTCGATTTCACGGCGCAGACCTTTTTGCCGCTGGTGTCCCGCATGGGGCCGGCGGTGACGGCCACCCTGGTGCGCCCGGGATTCTACCCGGTGGGCGGCGGCCGTGTGGAGGTGTCGGTGAGCCCGGCCCCCTTACGGCCCCAGGAGTTCATGGAGCGTGGCGCCTTGCGTGGTGTCCGTGGCCAAGCGCTGCTGTCCAACCTGCCGGCCAACATCGCGGAACGCGAAGTCGCCGCCGCCCGCCAAGTGCTGGACTGGCCGGATGAGGCCTGGTGCGTGGAGACGGTGGCGGAGGGGCGGGGCCCCGGCAACATCCTGATGCTCTCGGCCAACTTTGACCAAGTGACGGAGGTGGTCAGCGCCGTGGGCCGCATCGGCCTGCGGGCCGAGGATATCGGCCGCCAGACGGCCAACCGCCTGGCCGGCTATATCGCCTCTGGCGCCTTCGCCGGGCCCTATCTGGCTGATCAATTGCTGCTGCCCCTGGCGCTGGCCGGCGGCGGGCGCTTCACCACCGTGCGGCCGACGCGGCACACCCTGACCGCCGTGACCATCATCCGCCGCTTCCTGGACCGGGACATCCGGATCGAGGGACGGGCTGACGGCACCCATCTGGTGACGGTGGCATAAGCCTGAACCGGGGCCCCTACTTCGCCAGCGGCGTCACCTTGACCGCGTTCTGCGGGCCGGCGGTGATGGTGGTGCCGGTGGCGTCGGGGATGAAGCGGATGGGGACCTCGATCCGCTTGGTGCAGGTCTGCAAGGTCCACACCTCGCGCCAGGGCGGCGACTTGCCGCCGGGGGCGGGGCCAGGGGCGGGGGGGACCTCGCGGTCCACGAAGCGGGTGTCGGCCACATACTCGCGGGCGCAGCCTTCCTCGGTGGCGCCGGGGGTGATCTTGACCAACTGATCCACCTGCTGGATGGCGTCGCGCTGCAGCAGGACGTCGGTATGTGTGCCGCCCGGCAGCAGGGCGCCCATGGCGATGGCCTGGCCCGCCTGCTTCCAGCCCAGGACGTTCAGGGTGCGGGTGACGCCGCAGCCGGCCAGCGTCACCTGCTGGCGCCAGATGCCGGTCTGCAACTGGCCGGCGGCATCGAACACCAGCGGCTGGAACACCGCGACGTCGGTCGAGGCGGTGGCCTGGGCGTTGGGGCAGGGGTTGTTCATGACCACGGCCGACTGCTGGGCCGTGGCCAAGGTCATCTGCCGCACGCCGGGATCGGCGAACAGCCGGGCCGTGTTGGCCTGGTCGTCGGCCAGGGCGGGGCTAGCGGTCAGAACGGTTGCCGCCGCGACGAGATTCAAGGCATGGACACGGATTTTGTAGGCCATGGGCATATCCTGGGCTGATCCACGATTTAAAACTGATCGAAGAACTCATTGTTTATGGTGATTTCTTCGACGATGACCTCACGGACTGATACTCCAAGCCGGAGGTCCTTGAGCAGGCCGCAAAGGGTTTCGCCATCAATCAAATCGATGGCGGGTGCGCCGTCCCGTGTCGCCTCGCGTCGCCCCTCAGCGGTGAAAGTGCCCGTCGTTATGATCAATCCCTTATCGGCACGCCCTTGCATGGCACCTCGGAAATTTCGAACAACCTCCGAGCCCACCGCGTTCTTCCAGCGCTTGCACTGAAAAAGAACATGGAACGAAACGAGATTGATACGCAGGACACCCACACCATCGATGCCGCCATCATTTGTCTTCCCGGTCACCTCCACCCTGGTGAAGCCGCTCTCCCTCAAGATGCGCTTGCATAGTTGCTCGAACGCGGATGGGGACATGGTCATGAGACGCTGGAGAAGGCGACTGGTCCAGTCGTCCACTTCCTCCCCTCTATCGACTAGGGCGATGTCGTTTTCGGACTCAACGGCCTTTTTGGCAGCCAGGGACGCATTGTAAGCATCGGCGACAATGCGTCGAAGATCGGCGCTAGGCCTTTCCGCCGCAGTTCGACCTTCTTCTGTGAGAATCCAGACACCTCGGCGGGGGTTGGTGATGAACCCCGGTATCTTCAGAAAGCTACGCGCCCATGACATCCGGTCCGGTAGAATTGGTGCACCGCTCTTGGAATAAGTGACGTTCAGCAACTCCGCTGGAATCTTCATTGAAGATACCAACGCATCTTCTATCTCCTCCACCGACCCGGAGCCGCCGAGGTCACGGAGGGCCTCAAGTGTGGGTTTGAAAAAGTCCGTGTACTTGGGCAGTTCGGAATGTTTAGGAGAAGCGGTCATGCGCGGAACTCTATAGCGGGCAGGTTGAGTCCGATCCGTGAGGGGCGGTCGTGTTTCTTTATTCTCCCAGGCTGTATTGCGCCGGTTCCCAGACATAGCTCTTGGGGTCGGCCTTGCCGTCGGTGGTGTCCTTGGGGCGGATGTGGCCGATGCCGGGGAAGGAGATGTGGGCGGCGGCCACCCAATAGCCGTCCTTGGCGGCCTCGGCGAAGATGCGCGCCCGTTCCTTGGCGGCGGCGGGGCTGTCGCTGTCGAACTGGATGGTGGTGGCCGGGGTGTCGAACTGCACGGCGGCGACATGCATCAGGTCACCCCAGAACAGCATTTTCTGGCCCTTGCTCTCGACCGCGTAGGCGGAATGGCCCGGCGTGTGGCCATGGGCCGGAAGGGCGGTGACACCGGGGAACAGCGGCGTCACGCCGTCGAAGGTCTTCAGCTTGCCGGCCATCGCATAGGCGTCCAGCAGTTTGTGCGCGGTGGCGAAGCCGCGCTTTTCATCCGCCGGGGCCTTGGACTCGGCCTCCGGGTTCAGCCAATGGCCCTTTTCCGCCGCGTCGACATAGACGGTGGCGTTGGGGAAGGTGGGGTGGCCATCCGTCATCAGGCCGCCGATATGGTCGCTGTGCATGTGGGTGATCAGCACCGCGTCCACCTGCTCGGGCGTGTAGCCGGCGGCCTTGAGGTTGGCCAGCAGGTGGCTGGGCGCCTGGGGGCCCGCCAGGCCGTTCAGGCCGGTGTCGACCAGGATCAACTGCCCCCCGGTGTTGATCAGGAAGGCGTTGACCGAGGTGGGCGTGGGGCTGGGCTGATGGTTGCGCGCCAACGCCGCCGCCACCTTGGCCGGCGTGGTGTTGGTCATCAGCTTGTCCATGGGCAGGGTCAGGACCGTGTCATTCAACGCCGTGATCTCGAAATCGCCCAGCATCAGCCGGTAGTAGCCCGGCGCCTGGGTCTTCACCTGCGGGGCGGCGGCGTGGGCCGCCAGGGCCAGCGCGACCAGGGGCAGCGCGACCAGGGGCAGCGACAGTGGGGCAGCGGCGAGCGCCAGGACCAGACCAAGAGAACGCGGCGACATGGGGGAAACTCCGGCAGGCGGGACCGTGAAGGCGGGACATTGAAGGCGGTACGGAGCGCCAGACTATGCCCCAGTCTCCCCGGCATGCAACCGGGGCGGAGCCCTGGCCATCGGTTGACGCGGGGTCGACCCCTCCCCCAAGCTGCCGGAATGGGGAAGCCGGGCGGGGGACGGGATGCGCGGGCGTGTCTTGGGGGTGTTGGCCTGCCTGCTGCCGCTTATGATGGCGCCGGCGCGGGCGGATGATCTGGTTCATCTGACAGCCCGGCCGCGGGTTACGCCCGTGGCGGTGGAGGCGCCGGTCGGCCCCGTGCGCCTGGGCGATGGCATGGTCCTCGTTCCCCGATCCTACCGGCCTGGCCAGCCCCTGCCAGTGCTGGTGATGCTGCACGGTGCCAGCCAGCGCGGCGCTGACATGATCGCCCGGCTGGCGCCGGTGGCGGAGGCCCGGGGCATCCTCATCGCCGCCCCCGACTCCGGGGATTACACCTGGGACATGCTGGCCGCGCGCAAGCGTGAGGCGGACGAGCGCTGGGGGCCGCGCTATGGCACCGATCCGGCGCGCATCGACGCCTTCCTGGCCCTGGTCTTCGCCCGCTATGCCGTGGATCCGGCCCGGGTGGCGCTGGCGGGATTCTCTGATGGGGCGACCTACGCCCTGTCCCTGGGGCCGGAAAACCGGGACCTGTTTTCCACGCTGATCGCCTTTTCCCCCGGGCACATCGCCCCATTGCATACCCAGGGGGCGGTGCCCGGCGGCGGCCAGATCCGGGTGTTCATCAGCCACGGCAGGGCCGACCGCGTTTTGCCCTTGGAGGAGACGGCGCGCGCCACCGCACCGGCGTTCACACGGCGCGGCTTCCTGGTGGAACTGCGGGTGTTCGATGGCGGGCACGCCATGCCGCCTGAGGTGGTCGAGAGCGCCTTGGAGTGGTGGTTGGGGCGCGGTTGAGCGTCGGCAATAGAGAGTGGTTGCACGGACGCAACCAATATGGGCTCAATTCTTCAGCCGTCCGGATGGGGAAGGGGCTTGGCAGGAGGGGGACGCTTTGACGTGGGCATGGAAGGCGGCCGCTGGTGCGGTGATGATCGTGGGGGCGCTGATCCACGGGGTGGCGGCGCAGGAGGCGACGCCGCAGCCGCCCCCTGTTCAATTGCCCGATCCATCGCCTGAGGATGTCGCCGCCGCGACGGAACTGGCTGAGGTCTTCGAGGATTTTTGCCTGAAGCGCTTTCCGGATGATGAGGCGGTCAAGGCCGGGGCACAGGACCTGACCGCCATGACGCCGGACCAGGTGAAGGGCATCTTGAAAGATGATCCGGGCATCGGCTGGTACAAGAAGACGCCCCTGGCCCTGTACAAGATCACCTTGGAACTGCCGCCCTATCATGCCTGCGCCGTTCGCCGCATGACCGCGAACGGCATCCCCACGGTCAAGCCTTACCTGGCGGCGATCACGGCATTCGCCGCCGCGCAGGGGCGGCCCCTGCAGCGCCAGCAGGCCCAGAAGATGAACCTGCCCACCGGGCCCACCGTCACCATCTTTCCCCAGGCCATTGCGGACGCGACAGGGCAACGCGTCCAAACCCAGTTCATGGTGCTGCTGACCAACTACCACCATCAATACGGGGGTGAGGACTATGTCGGCGGCGTGGGACTGGAAGTCCGATACGTCCGGCAGGAAAAGCAGCCTTGATTGAATGCGTCGCCCTGGTTCAGGACCCCAGGGGGCTGGGTTAGCCTTCCCCCGTTCCGTCCTCTGCCGCGGCAGCCAGGCCCAAGGCCAGCGCCCGCGCCACCGCCGCCAGGCGCACCGCGTCACGGTCGCCGGGGAAGACGTGGCGCTCCACCACCACCGGGCGGTCACGGCGGGCGCAGCCCAGGTAGACCAGGCCCACCGGCTTTTCCACACTGCCGCCGCCGGGACCGGCGATGCCGGTCACCGACAGGGCGATGTCGGCGCGGGAGCGGGCCAGCAGCCCCTCCGCCATGGCGTGCGCCACCTCGCGGCTGACGGCCCCGTGCCGGGCGATCAGGCCGTCGGGCACGCCCAGCAGGTCGATCTTGGCCTGGTTGCTGTAGGTGACCACGCCCCGGTCGACCACGGCGGAGGAACCGGCGATGGCCGTGAGGCTGGCGGAGATCAGGCCGCCGGTGCAGGACTCGGCCGTGGCCAGCCACAAGCCTTCCTTTTGGCAGGCGGCCAGCAGGCGTTCGGCCGTGTCCGTGATCTCCGCCGGGAACATGGGCGTCAGGCTCCGGTGGCCGGCCAGGGGAGGCGAACTGTGCAGGTCGCCATGGCGGCGATGCCCTCGCGCCGGCCGGTGAAGCCCAGGCCCTCGGTGGTGGTGGCCTTCACCGACACGCGGTCCGGCGCGATCGCCAGCAACTCGGCGACACGGGCCACCATGGCCTCGCGGTGCGGGCCCACCTTGGGCCGTTCGCAGATGACGGTGATGTCGCAATGGGCGATGACGCCGCCCTTGGCCGTCACCAGGCTGGCGGCGTGCTGCAGGAACTTGCCGCTGTCGGCGCCGCGCCAACGCTCGTCCGTGGGCGGGAAGTGGCTGCCGATGTCGCCGGCGCTGATGGCGCCCAGGATGGCGTCGGTCAGGGCGTGCAACCCCACGTCGGCGTCTGAATGTCCTTCCAGCTTGTGGGTGTGCGGCACCTTCAGGCCGCAGAGCACGATGTGGTCGCCTTCCGTGAACTTGTGCACGTCATAGCCGTGGCCCACGCGGACATCGCCCAACTGGTTCATGATGATCTTCTCCGCCCGCGCCAAATCCTCGGCATGGGTCACTTTCAGGTTGTCGGGGTTGGTGGGCACCAGGCGGACCGGCAGGCCGGCCTTTTCCGCAACCGCGGCGTCGTCGGTCAGTTCCTGCCCCGCCAGATCGCGGTGCGCCGTCAGGATGTCGGCGAAGCGGAAGCCCTGCGGCGTCAACGCCCGCCACAGGGCCGTGCGGTCCACCGTGGCGGCCACGGCGCCGTCCGTGCCGGCCCGCTTCAGCGTGTCGCTGACGCTGGCCGCCGCCAGGGCGGCCGGCACCTCCGCCAGGGCGCCGATGACGGCGGAAATGCTGGCGGCGTCCACCAGCGGGCGGGCGGCGTCGTGGATCAGCACCAGGTCATAGCCGCCCTCGGCCGCGGCGGCCTCCAGCCCGTTGCGCACGCTGTCCTGGCGGGCGGCACCCCCGGCGATGGGCGGCGGCAGGTCCAGGCCGGCCACCGCCGCCTCATACAGGTCGCGGTGGGCGGGGTTGATCACCACGCGCACGGCCGTCACTTCCGGATGGTTCTGGAAGGCGGCCACGGTGCGGGCCAGGACCGGGCGGCCGGCCAGGGACAAATACTGCTTGGGCATGTCCCCGCCGAAGCGGGAGCCACTGCCGGCGGCGACGATCAGGGCAAGGCAGGACGGCATGATGGGTCGAGACACCGGAAACGATGAAAAGAAAGTCGAGGCCAGGGATGGCCCCTGCGCCGGACAGAGATATCGCGCGTTCACAGGCCGCCGCCAGGGTTGTTTGGCCGCTGGCGTTCACGGCCTGCCATGCCACCGCACCATACCCCTGCCATACCATAGTCGCATCTGCCACCTTCGGCGGCGTCGCTTCCCTTTGCCATGACCTCATGATAGCTTGAACGCCTAATTTTGAAGCAGTCATGGAAAGCGCCTAGGAAATGGGCAGTAAGTTAGCGCCGATCCAGGTCGGTCCCATCACCATTGAGGATCCGGTGATCCTGGCGCCCATGTCGGGCGTCACCGATACGCCGTTCCGCCGCCTGGTGAAGCGCGCCGGCGCGGGTCTGGTCGTTTCCGAGATGATCGCCAGCCAGGCGATGATCCGCGCCACCCGCGAATCCGAGAAGAAGATCGACCCGGATGCGCAGGAGGGCGTGCTGTCCGTCCAGCTGGCGGGCTGTGAGCCCGAGGTGATGGCGGAGGCGGCCAAGCTGTGCGTGGACCGGGGCGCGTCCATCATCGACATCAATTTCGGCTGCCCGGTGAAGAAGGTGGTGAACGGCTACGCCGGGTCCGCCCTGATGAAGGATGAGCCGCTGGCCGGCCGCATCCTGGACGCGGTGGTCAAGGCCGTGTCCGTGCCCGTGACCCTGAAGATGCGCAAGGGCTGGGATGAGCGGAACCTGAACGCGCCGCGCCTGGCCAAGATCGCGGAGGAGTGCGGCATCCGCCTGATCACCGTGCACGGCCGCACCCGCAACCAGATGTACAACGGCACCGCCGACTGGGCCTTCATCCGCCAGGTGAAGGATGCCGTGTCGCTGCCCGTCATCGCCAACGGCGACATCGTGGATTTCCCCGACGTCACCCGCTGCCTGGAAGAGAGTGGCGCCGACGGGGTCATGATCGGCCGGGGCACCTATGGCCGCCCCTGGTTCATCAACCAGGTCATCCAGATGCTGCGTACCGGCGCGGCCCCGGCGGAGCCGACGCTGGTGGAACAGCGCGACCTGGTGCTGGAGCATTATGACGCCATCCTGGAGCATTACGGCACCGAGGCCGGGCTGAAGATCGGGCGCAAGCACATCGCCTGGTACTCCAAGGGCCTGCCGGGCTCCGCCGAATATCGCGCCAAGGTCAACACCATCGAGAAGGCCGACCTGGTGCAGGACTTCGTGCGCGGCTGGTACCAGGATCTGCTGGACCGCGGCATCGTCGGGCGCGACCTGTCCGGCCGGGGCCTGACGGCGGAGGCCGGCTGCGACGCCGAGGACGACGACACCGCCGGCGACAAGAAGGCGGCGGCCTGATGGGGCGGACGGCGGCCCTGCCGGCCCCGGCGAATGGCGTGGTCGATCCCACGGCCATCCTGTCCGCCCTGCCGGAACCCATCCTGGTCATCGATCGGCAGCGCCGCGTCCACTTCGCCAACCTGCAGGCGGAGGAGTTTTTCGACGCGAGCGCCACCTTGCTGGTGGGTAGCCTGCTCGACACCCTGATTCCGGGCGACAGCCCCGTCCATTCCCTGATCGACCAGGCGCGGATGACGGGTGGCAGCGTGTCGGACTACAGCATCATGCTGGAGACGCCGCGCATTGGCCTGCATTTCCTGACGGCCAAGGCCGCGCCCCTGTCCGATCCGCCGGACCTGGTGGTGCTGTCGCTGCATGAGCGGTCCATCGCCCGCAAGATCGACAACCAGCTGACCCACCGGGGGGCCGCCCGCTCCGTCGTCGCCATGGCGGCCATGCTGGCGCACGAGGTGAAGAACCCGCTGTCCGGCATCCGCGGCGCCGCCCAACTGCTGGAGGAGAACGCCTCGGAAGGCGACCGCATGCTGACGCGCCTCATCTGTGATGAGGCCGACCGCATCGTGGCCCTGGTGGACCGCATGGAGGTCTTCACCGATGGCCGGCCGTTGGAAAAGACGGCGGTGAACATCCATGGCGTGCTGGAGCATGTGCGCCGCGTGGCGCAGAGCGGCTTCGGCCGCGCCATCCGTTTTATCGAGCGCTATGATCCGTCGCTGCCGCCGGTGCTGGGCAACCGCGACCAGTTGATCCAGGTCTTCCTGAACCTGGTCAAGAACGCGGCCGAGGCCTGCCCCGACAAGGGCGGGGAGATCATCCTGTCCACCGCCTACCAGCATGGGGTGCGCCTGGCGGTGCCGGGATCGGACAGCCGGGTGCACCTGCCGCTGCTGATCAGCGTGCAGGACAATGGTGACGGCATTCCCGAAGACCTGCGGGCCAACCTGTTCGATCCCTTCGTCACCACGAAGATGAACGGGACCGGGCTGGGGTTGGCCTTGGTGGCCAAGATCATCGGCGACCATGGCGGGGTCATCGATTTCGACAGCGTGCCGCGTCGCACGATCTTCAAGGTTTCGTTGCCGGTCGCCCCTGGGCGGACGGCGTCAGAGGGGGGCGTTTAATCCATGGGTCCATCCACCATCCTTGTCGCTGACGACGACAGGGCGATCCGCACCGTCCTGAACCAGGCCCTGCTGCGCCTGGGCCATGACGTGCGGGTCACCGGCAACGCCGCGACCTTGTGGCGCTGGGTCCAGGATGGGGAGGGGGACCTGGTCATCACCGACGTGGTGATGCCGGATGAGAACGGCCTGGACCTGCTGCCGCGCATCAAGAAGCTGCGCCCCGAGCTGCGCGTCATCGTCATGAGCGCGCAGAACACCCTGCTGACCGCCGTGAAGGCGGCGGAGCGGGGGGCCTTCGACTACCTGCCCAAGCCCTTCGACCTGAAGGACCTCATGGGCATGGTGGAGCGCGCGCTGTCCACGCCCCAGCCGGCCCCGCCGGCGGCGGCCGGCGCGGCGGCCGCGCAGGCGGAGGAGGAGGCGCTGCCCCTCATCGGCCGGTCGGCGGCCATGCAGGAAATCTACCGTGTCCTGGCCCGCCTGATGGGGACGGACCTGACGGTCATGATCACCGGTGAGTCGGGGACCGGCAAGGAACTGGTGGCCCGCGCCCTGCACGATTACGGCAAGCGGCGCAACGGCCCCTTCCTGGCGGTCAACATGGCCGCCATCCCGCGCGAACTGATCGAGTCCGAGCTGTTCGGCCATGAGAAGGGCGCCTTCACCGGCGCCACCGTGCGCTCCACCGGCCGGTTCGAGCAGGCGCAGGGCGGCACCCTGTTCCTGGACGAGATCGGCGACATGCCGCTGGACGCCCAGACCCGCCTGCTGCGCGTGCTGCAGGAAGGCGAGTACACCACCGTCGGCGGGCGTACGCCCATCAAGACGGACGTACGCATCGTCGCCGCCACCCACCGCGACCTGCGCACCCTGATCCGCCAGGGGCAGTTCCGCGAGGATTTGTTCTATCGCCTGAACGTGGTGCCCATCCGCCTGCCGCCATTGCGGGAGCGGACGGAGGACATCCCGGCGCTGGTACGCCACTTCTTCGGCCTGGTGCACCAGCAGGGACTGCCGTTGAAGAGCATGGACAACGCGGCACTGGACCGGCTGCGGCGCCACCGCTGGCCGGGCAACGTGCGCGAGCTGGAGAACATGGTGCGGCGCCTTGCCGCGCTGTACACCCAGGAAGTCATCAGCATCGATGTCATCGAGCAGGAGCTGGCGGATTTCGCCCCCGCCGCCGCCCCGGCGGAGGAGCCGCAGAACGAAGGCCTGGGCGCGGCGGTGGAGCGCCACCTGAAGGATTACTTCGCCGCCCACAAGGACGGCGTGCCGGCCGCCGGCCTGTATGACCGCGTGCTGCGCGAGGTGGAGCGGCCGCTGTTGTCCCTGTCGCTGATCGCCACGCGCGGCAACCAGATCAAGGCCGCGCACATGCTGGGCCTGAACCGCAACACCCTGCGCAAGAAGATCAGGGACCTGGACATCCAGGTGGTCCGCGGCTTGAAGTAGCAGGGGCCCATTCCACCAACGGGCGTAAGACGGACGGCTGGAAACGCGCGTTGCATTCTGGTAACAGAGGTGGGCGCCTGGGCAACAGCGACCATTTCCGGGCGGGACCCCTTCGGCATTGCGCCGGATCGGTGCCGTTCGGTGGCTTCGCCCGCTCACTTCCCGTGTCGGGGGTGGCATCGCGCCCGTGTAATCCCTTTGGGCCCACCGACTTGGCAGCAACCGTGCTTCGTTTCGCCTTACACGCGGTCTCATATCCCAAAGCCCCGGCTACGGCGCCGGCCCTGGTTCTCGCGCCATGACGGCCACCCCGCCGGCGCTGATCACCCCGCCCCCCGGCCCGGAGATCCCGCACGCCGCCAAGGCCGATGGCTGGTGGCGCCGCCTGTCCGTCAGGGCCACGCGCTTCGGCCTGGGCAACAAGCTGGCGGTGGCCTTGGCCTTCGCCGCCGTTCTGTCGGGCTTCGCCACCTATGCGGCGCTGACGCAGCAGCCGCCCTTCGGCAACAACGCCCACACCGTCAGCTTGCTGCTGACCCTGGACGGCGCCCTGCTGCTCACGCTGCTGGCGCTCATGGCCCGGCGCATCGTCGGCCTGTGGATCGAGCGGCGGCGCGGCCTTGCCGGCTCCCGCCTGCATGTGCGGCTGGTGGCGGTGTTCAGCCTGCTGGCCGTGTTGCCGGCCATCGTCATGGCGGCCTTCTCCGCCTTTTTCTTCTACCTGGGGGTCCAGTCCTGGTTCAGCGACCGGGTGCGCACGGCGGTGAACGAAAGCCTGGTGGTGGCGCGCGCCTATCTGGATGAACACCAGATCGCCATCAGCAACGACGCCCGCTGGGTGGCCAACGACCTGTTCCGCCTGGGCCCGCTGATCACCCTGGACCCGCTCTACCTCTATTCCTTCCTGCGCAACGAGTCGTTCCAGCGCTCCTTCACCGAGGCGGTGATCTTCGACGGGCAGGGGCGGCAGTACGGCAGCTATACCCTGGGGTCCGTGTTCCAGGCCGACGCCTTCCCCAAGGAGCGCATGGAGAAGGCGCGCAAGGGTGATGTGGATGTGGAGTTCAACGAGGCCGACAAGCGCATCACCGCGCTGATCCGCCTGGATCCGGACTTCGACATCTTCCTGCTGCTGGGCCGGCCGGTGGAGGCCAAGGTCATGGAACACATGACCGCCGCCCAGACGGCCGTGCATGAATATACCGAGCTGGAGGGGCAGCGCTTCGGCCTTCAGACGAAGATGATGCTGATCTTCATCGTCGTCTCGCTGCTGCTGCTGCTGGTGGCCATCTGGGCCGGCCTGAACTTCGCCAACGCTTTGATCACGCCCATCAGCGCCCTGATCATCGCGGCGGAGCGCATCCGCACCGGCGATTTGAACGCCCGGGTGCCAGAGGTGCTGCCGGGTCCGGAGGATGAGCTGACCTCCCTCAGCCGCGCCTTCAACCGCATGACCAGCCAGTTGTCCTCCCAGCGCAGCGACCTGGTGGAAGCCAACCGCCAGCTGGACTTGCGCCGCCGCTTCACCGAGGCGGTGCTGGCGGGCGTGTCGGCCGGCGTCATCGGCCTGGATGAGCAGGGCTTCATCAACCTGCCCAACCAGTCCGCCGCCCAGTTGCTGGACATTCCCGACCTGCATGAGATGGTGGGCCGCGACATCCTGGCGGTGGTGCCGGAGCTGGAAGAACTGATGTCCACCATCCGTCGGCGCCCCTCGCGCCTGGTGGAGGCGCAGGTGCAGATCCGCCGCGGCAACACCCAGCGCACCCTGCTGGTGCGGGTGGCCGCCGACACCAGCGCCAACGGCATCCGCGGCTTCGTCATCACCTTCGACGACGTGTCGGAACTGCTGTCGGCGCAGCGCAAGGCGGCCTGGGCCGACGTGGCCCGCCGCATCGCCCATGAGATCAAGAATCCGCTGACCCCCATCCAACTGTCGGCGGAGCGCCTGCGGCGCAAGTACCTGAAGGAAATCCAGAGCGATCCGGAAACCTTCAAGGCGATGACGGACACCATCGTCCGCCATGTCGACGACATCGGCCGCATGGTGGATGAATTCTCCGCCTTCGCCCGCATGCCCACGCCGGTGATGAAGCCGCAGAACATCCAGGAGCTGTGCCGCCAGGCCGTGTTCCTGCAGGCGGCGGCCCAGACCGCGATCAAGTTCGAAAGCATCCTGCCGCCCCAGCGGATCGAGGTGGAATGTGATGGGCGCCAAATCTCCCAGGCCCTGACCAACCTGCTGAAGAACGCGATGGAGGCCATCGAGGGCCGGGTGGAAGAGGATGCCGCCAACGGCCGCGAGGGGCCGCCCGGCCATATCACCCTGAAGGTGGAGGGCGTGGACGACCACATCGTCCTGACCATCGCCGACAACGGCAAGGGATTGCCGCACGAGGGCCGCGACCGCCTGACCGAACCCTACGTCACCACCCGGGCCAAGGGGACGGGATTGGGCTTGGCCATCGTGAAGAAAATCCTGGAAGACCATGGCGGCACCCTGGGGCTGGATGACAACCCCGGGGGTGGCGCCCGCGTCACCTTGATCCTACCGCTCCTACAGGCGACCGCTCCGCAAGACGCGGACGCGGCGGCCAGCCCGGTCCCGGCGACCGGCACCAGTGCCTAAAAAGGCGTTTGACTCCAAAGGCGTTGACCCATGGCGCATGATATTCTGATCGTCGATGACGAGGCTGACATCCGGATGCTGATCGCTGGCATCCTGGAGGACGAGGGCATGAAGACCCGGGAGGCGGCGGACGCCGACCAGGCCCTGGCCGCCGTCGCCGCCCGCCGCCCCAGCCTGATCATCCTGGACATCTGGTTGCAGGGCAGCCGCCTGGACGGCCTGCAGATCCTGGACGAGATGAAGCGGGACCACCCCGACGTGCCGGTGGTGATGATCAGCGGCCACGGCACCATCGAAACGGCGGTTGCGGCCTTGAAGAAGGGCGCCTACGACTTCATCGAGAAGCCGTTCAAGTCCGACCGCCTGCTGCTGCTGGTGGAGCGCGCCATCGAGGCCGCCCGCCTGCGGCGCGAGAACCGGGAGTTGCGCCTGCGCGCCGGTGGCGAGGTGGAACTGATCGGCCGGTCGCTGCTGATCAACCAGTTGCGCCAGTCGCTGGACAAGGTGGCGCCCACCGGCAGCCGCGTCCTGGTCAGCGGCCCGCCGGGCAGCGGCAAGGAGATCGTGGCCCGCATCATCCACGAACACTCCCGCCGGGCCGACGGTCCCTTCGTGGCGCTGAACTGCGCCACCATGCGGCCGGACCGGCTGGAGGTGGAGCTGTTCGGGACGGAGCATGCCATCGACGGCGCCGGCCGCAAGGTCGGCACCTTCGAGCAGGCGCACGGCGGCACCCTGTTCCTGGATGAGGTGGCGGACATGCCCCTGGAGACCCAGGGCAAGATCGTGCGCGTGCTGCAGGAACAGACTTTCGAGCGCGTGGGCGGCAGCACCCGGGTGGAGGTGGACGTCCGTGTCATCGCCAGCACCAACCGCGACCTGGCGGCGGAGATCGAGGCCGGGCAGTTCCGCCAGGACCTGTATTACCGCTTGGCGGTGGTGCCGCTGAAGGTGCCGGCGCTGCGCGAGCGGCGGGAGGACATCCCCCTGCTGGCGCGTTATTTCCTGCAGCGCTCCGCCACCGCGTCGGGCCTGCCGCAGCGCATCCTGGGCGAGGACGCCATGGCGGCGTTGCAGGCCTATGAATGGCCAGGCAACGTGCGCCAGCTGCGCAACGTCATGGATTGGCTGCTGATCATGGTGCCGGGCGACCCGGACGAGCCCATCCGCGCCGACATGCTGCCGCCGGAAATCGGCTCCATCACGCCGACGGTGCTGCGCTGGGAAAAGGGCGGGGAGATCATGTCCCTGCCGCTGCGCGACGCCCGTGAGGTGTTCGAGCGTGAATACCTGCTGGCCCAGGTCACCCGCTTCGGCGGCAACATTTCCCGCACCGCCTCCTTCGTGGGGATGGAACGGTCGGCCCTGCACCGTAAGCTGAAGTCGCTGGGGGTGCACGGCAATGACCGGGGTGACGGGAAGGGTGAGGAATAGCGTGCAATAGGCTGATACTAATTCAGTTTTTGCCTACGCTTCAGATTTTAGATGAGGTTCATTCCATGCCGCGGACAGCCTATGTCAACGGTCGCTACGTCCCGCACGGCGACGCCCATGTCCATATCGAGGATCGGGGATTCCAGTTCGCCGACGGCGTTTACGAAGTGGTGTCGGTGGTCGACGGCGTCTTCGCCGACGAGGATGGCCACCTGGCCCGCCTGTCCCGCTCCCTGAACGAATTGGACCTGCCCTGGCCCATGCACCCCATGAGCCTGCGCTTCGTCATGCGCCAAGTGGCGCGGCGCAACCGGGTCCGCAATGGCCTGGTCTATGTCCAGATCACCCGGGGGAGGCGCCGCGTGACTTCCGCTTCCCGGCCGACCCGGTGCCCACGCTGGTGGTGACCTGCCGCGCCACGAAGTTCAGCGCGCCGCAGCACCTGGAGAAGGGCGTTTCCGTCATCACCATCCCCGACATCCGCTGGGCCCGGCGCGACATCAAGTCGGTGGCGCTGCTGCCCCAGGTGCTGGGCAAGCAGCGGGCGGCGGAGGCGGGCGCCTTCGAGGCGTGGCAGGTGGACCCCGACGGCACGGTCACGGAAGGCTGCTCCAGCAACGCCTGGATCGTCACCCAGGCGGGCGTGCTGGTCACCCGGGCGGCCAGCAACCGCATCCTGAACGGCATCACCCGGCTGTCGCTGCTGGCCGAGGCCGAGGCGTTGGGCATCCCGTTCGAGGAACGGGCGTTCACGGTGGAGGAGGCCCACGCCGCGCGTGAGGCCCTGATCTCCAGCGCCAGCACCTTCTGCGTTCCCGTCACCCGCATCGACGGCCGGCCGGTGGGCGACGGCGTGCCGGGCCCGCTGGGCCGGCGCTTGCGCCAGGCCTATCTGGCGCATGTCGGCGTGGACGACCCGGTGGCGGCCACGCCGTGAGCGCGCGTCCGACCTTGTCCGCTTCCGATTTACCCGCCCTTACGCTTCCCAAGGCGGTGTTGTTCGACTGGGACAACACCCTGGTGACCAACTGGCGCTGCGTCCATTCCGCCACCAACGCGGCGCTGGACGCCTTCGGCCTGCCCACCTGGACGCTGGAGGAGAGCTACACCCGCGTGCGCCAGAGCTTGCGCGACGCCTTTCCCGCCCTGTTCGGCGAAGGCTGGGAACGGGCGCGGGACATCTTCTACGCCCACTTCGAGGCCCACCACCTGGAATACCTCGACCCGCTGAGCGGGGCGGGCAGGCTGCTGGAGAGGCTGGCCGGGCGCGGCGTCTATGTCGGCGTGGTCAGCAACAAGACCGGCCGCTTCCTGCGCACGGAGGCCGGGGCCCTGGGCTGGGACCGCTGGTGCGGCGCCCTGGTGGGGGCGGGGGATGCCGAAGCCGACAAGCCGCACCCCGCGCCGGTCCACCTGGCGCTGAAGCCGTCGGGGATGGTGCCGGGACCGGATGTCTGGTTCGTGGGCGACGCCGACATCGACATGGAGTGCGCGCACCGCACCGGCTGCGTGCCGATGATGGTGGGGGCTACCCCGCATGGCGAGGGCGCCTTGAGCGCTTTCCCCCCTTGCGCCACTTCCCCAGCTGCGACGAACTTTGCACCTTGGTGGATGCGCTCTAGCACCCCATATCAGTTCCTGTGCTAGGATGGCTGACGCTCCGGGGTGTTCCCGGGGCTGCCGGCACTTTGACGCACGGCTCCATAACCGCCGAAAAGGCAACCCCCGGGCCCTTCCTAGAGGGCCCGCAATAAAGAGCGAGGCATGCAATGTCCGAAAAGTCGCAAAACGTTCAGGACGTGTTTCTGAACCATGTGCGGAAGAACAAGACCCCTGTGACGGTCTTCCTCGTCAACGGCGTGAAGCTGCAAGGCATCATCACCTGGTTCGACAATTTCTCGGTGCTGCTGCGCCGGGACGCCCATTCGCAGCTGGTCTACAAGCATGCGATCTCGACCGTGATGCCGGCGCACCCCATCCAGTTGTTCGAGTCGGCCAAGGAAGGCGACCACGATTGATACGCGTGACCAGTCGGCCCCGTCCCGCATCGGGACGGTCAGGCCGGTTGACGGAAAGGACGGCGGCGCTGTGACGGATCGTCCGGCGGATGTGTCCGCCCCCCTTTCCGATAGGCCAGAGGCGCCGCCGGTGGAGCAATCCGCCCGGCGCGCCCTGGTGATCCATCCCATTTTACGCGAAGACCTCGACGATAAACGCAGCCCCGAGTCCCGGCTTGAGGAAGCGGTCGGCCTGACCGCCGCCATCGAGCTTGAGGTGGTGGCGGCCGAGTGCGTGCGCGTCACGCGGCCCAAGCCCGCCACCCTGCTGGGCGGCGGCTATCTGGAGGAGGCGGCGCACCGCATCGCGGAACAGGGCATCGGCCTGGTCGTGGTGGACCACGCGCTGTCGCCCGTGCAGCAGCGCAACCTGGAGCGCGACCTCAAGGCCAAGGTCATCGACCGCACCGGCCTGATCCTGGAGATCTTCGGGGCGCGGGCGCGCACCCGGGAAGGCCAGCTTCAGGTGGAATTGGCGGCGCTGACCTACCAGCGTTCCCGCTTGGTGCGGTCCTGGACCCACTTGGAGCGGCAGCGCGGTGGTTTCGGCTTCCTGGGCGGCCCTGGCGAAAGCCAGCTGGAAATGGACCGCCGCCTCATCGGCGACCGCATCATCAAGCTGAAGGCGGAGCTGGAGGAGGTGCGGCGCACCCGCGGCCTGCACCGCAAGGCGCGCGAGCGTGTGCCCTATCCGGTGGTGGCGCTGGTCGGCTATACCAACGCCGGCAAGTCCACGCTGTTCAACCGCATGGCGCGGGCCGACGTGTTCGCCAAGGATCTGCTGTTCGCCACGCTGGACCCGACCATGCGGTCCATCGTCCTGCCGTCGGGCCGCAAGATCATCCTGTCGGACACGGTGGGCTTCATCTCCGACCTGCCCCACCATCTGGTGGAGGCGTTCCGCGCCACCCTGGAGGAGGTGCTGGCCGCCGACATCATCCTGCATGTGCGTGACGCCGCCCATCCGGACAGCGAGGCGCAGCGCGCGGATGTGGAGGCGGTGCTGGGTGAGCTGGGGATCGATGTCGAGACCGACCCGCGGGTGGTGGAGGTCCTGAACAAGATCGACAAGCTGCCTCCGCTGGACCGCGACGCCCTGGTGCGCCAGAGCCGCCGGCCCGATGGACTGGTGGCTGTGTCCGCCTTGACCGGGGAGGGGTTGGAGAGCCTGTTCAACGTCCTGGACCGCCGCATGGTGGCGGGCCGCGACGTGGTGAAGGTCAGCGTTCCGGTCAGCGATGGCGCCGCCATGGCCTGGCTCTATGCCAAGGGCGAGGTGACGGAGCGCGAGGACGACGACGACAACGCCCACCTCACGGTGGCGTTGGAGCCGGCGGACGTGGCCCGGTTCCGTGACCGCTTCCCCGCCTGTTCCGTGACGGAAACCCCGCCGCTCACCGAACGGGTTGCCCCGGAAAGCCAGGCCCAGCTGTCCTGACGCCTCGTTCCCACAGCATTTCGTAACATGCCGCGCATCCTTAGCTTTCGGCCGCCTTGGCGGTTGGGCTAAGGTGCCGGCCACCCGACGCCGGCCCGCTTCATGAGAAGGGGCCGGCGCCCATCCCTGGAGGTTCCAAATGAGTTTCAGGCCCCTGCACGACCGTGTGGTGATCCGGCCCATCGAGCAGGATCAGAAGACCGCTGGCGGCATCATCATCCCCGACACCGTCAAGGAAAAGCCCCAGCAGGGCGAAGTCCTGGCCGTGGGCAGCGGCGCCCGCAACGAAAAGGGCGAGATCGTCGCCCTGAGCGTGAAGGCCGGCGACAAGGTGCTGTACGGCAAGTGGTCCGGCACCGAGGCCAAGATCGACGGCAAGGACGTGCTGATCATGCGCGAGTCCGATCTGCTCGGCGTCCTGGAATAAAGCCAAGGCTCAAGCGCAACTTCAGCTCTTATAGGACGCGACCGCGTCCGCCGGAGCGAGCACCGCAGGGCGCAGCGAGGAAGCCAAGCCGGCGGATGCCGGCGCCCGGCGCCTGAGGGAAACGAAAAAGGAACTTAAAAATGGCTGCCAAGGACGTGAAGTTCAACACGGATGCCCGCGACCGCATGCTGCGCGGCGTGGACATCCTGGCCGACGCCGTGAAGGTGACCCTGGGCCCCAAGGGCCGCAACGTGGTCCTGGACAAGAGCTACGGCGCCCCGCGCATCACCAAGGACGGCGTCAGCGTCGCCAAGGAGATCGAGCTGGCCGACAAGTTCGAGAACATGGGCGCCCAGATGGTGCGCGAAGTGGCCTCGAAGACCAATGACGTCGCCGGTGACGGCACCACCACCGCCACCGTGCTGGCCCAGGCTATCGTGCGCGAAGGCGTGAAGGCCGTGGCCGCCGGCATGAACCCGATGGACGTGAAGCGCGGCATCGACCTGGCCGTCACCGCCATCGTCGATGACCTGAAGGGCCAGTCGCGCAAGGTTTCCACCTCTGACGAGATCGCCCAGGTCGGCACCATCTCCGCCAACGGTGAGGCCGAGATCGGCGCCATGATCGCCAAGGCCATGGACAAGGTGGGCAACGAGGGCGTCATCACGGTGGAAGAGGCCAAGAGCTTCGACACCGAGCTGGAAGTCGTCGAGGGCATGCAGTTCGACCGCGGCTACCTGTCGCCGTACTTCGTGACCAACGCCGAAAAGATGACGGTGGAGCTGGAAAGCCCCTACATCCTGCTGCACGAGAAGAAGCTGGGCAGCCTGCAGGCGCTGCTGCCGGTGCTTGAGGCCGTGGTGCAGAGCACCCGTCCGCTGCTGATCGTGTCGGAAGACGTGGAAGGCGAGGCGCTGGCCACCCTGGTGGTGAACAAGCTGCGCGGCGGCCTGAAGATCGCCGCCGTGAAGGCCCCGGGCTTCGGCGACCGCCGCAAGGCGATGCTGGAAGACATGGCCATCCTGACCGGCGGCCAGGTCATCTCCGAAGACCTGGGCATCAAGCTTGAGAACGTGTCGCTGGACATGCTGGGCACCGCCAAGAAGGTGGTGATCACGAAGGACGCGACCACCATCGTGGACGGCGTCGGCGAGAAGGCCGACATCGAGGCCCGTATCGGCCAGATCAAGGCGCAGATCGAGGAAACCACCTCGGACTACGACCGTGAGAAGCTGCAGGAGCGTCTGGCGAAGCTGGCGGGCGGCGTTGCCGTCATCCGCGTCGGTGGCGCCACCGAGGTCGAGGTGAAGGAGCGCAAGGACCGCGTTGACGACGCCATGCACGCCACCCGCGCCGCGGTGGAAGAGGGCGTGGTGGCCGGCGGCGGCACCGCCCTGCTGCGCGCCACCCGGTCGCTGGCCAACGTGAAGCCGGCGAACGACGACCAGCGCGTGGGCGTTGACATCATCCGCAAGGCCCTGCAGTCGCCCGTGCGGCAGATCGCCTTCAACGCCGGCACCGACGGTTCCATCGTCGTCGGCAAGCTGCTGGACAACAACGACGCCGGCTTTGGCTACAACGCCCAGACCGGTGAGTTCGGCGACATGTTCAAGTTCGGCGTCATCGACCCGACCAAGGTGGTCCGCACCGCCCTGCAGCATGCCGCGTCCGTCTCGGGCCTGTTGATCACCACCGAAGCCATGGTGGCCGAGAAGCCCGAAGCCAAGCCGGCCCTGCCGGAAGGCGGCGGGATGGGTGGCATGGGCGGCATGGGTGGCATGGGCTTCTAAGCCTTGCCATTCCCAGGGCCCGGCTTTCCGGCCTTGTTTTTGGAAGGGGTCGCCTCCTGGTTCGTCCAGGCGGCGGCCCTTTTTCTTTTTGGGGCTTTATGGTTTGGCCTATCGATTCTATTGCTAGGGGGCACGCCGCCGCCGCAAACCATAGATGTGCCCCATGACCGCGCCCTTGCCTGTGCCCGATCTGCCCCCCATCGACCTGGCCGCCGTCGATGCCCTGATCCGTTCCGTGGCCGAGACGGAAATCCTGCCGTGCTTCCAGCATCTCGCGGGCGACGACGTGCGGGAAAAGGGGCCGGGCGACCTGGTGACGGTGGCGGATGAGGCGTCGGAACGCGCGCTGACCGCCCGCCTGACGGCTTTTCTGCCCGGCAGCACCGTGGTGGGGGAGGAGGCGGTGTCGGCCGATGCCACCGTCCTGGACCGCCTGCTGGGGGCTGATCCCGTCTGGATCGTGGACCCCATCGACGGCACCGCCAACTTCGTGGCGGGCAAGTCCCGCTTTGGCGTCATCGTGGCGCTGTCGGCCCATGGCCGGACGGTGGCCGGCTGGATCCATGACCCCGTGGGCCGGCGCACGGTGCGCGGCCGGCTGGGGCAGGGTGCCTGGCTGGTGGGGGCGAATGCCGCCGATGCCGGCACGCGCTGCGTCGCGCTGCCGCCCGTAGCGGTGGCGCAGATGCGCGGCATCGCCAACATCCGCTTCTTCGACAGCGACATGCGCCGCCAGTTGACCCAGCGGCGGGAACGTGTGGCCGAGGCCTATACCCAGCGCTGCTCCGCCCACGATTACCTGGACCTGCTGACCGGCCAGGCGCATTTCAGCCTTAATAACATGATCAAGCCCTGGGATCACGCCGCGGGCGCCTTCCTGTATACCGAGGCCGGCGGTTATGCCGCCAAGCTGGATGATAGCCCCTATGGCCCCACCGACCGCGTCGGCGGCCTGCTGATGGCCCCCGACGCTGACAGTTGGCGCGCGCTGCATTCCACGCTGTTCGACGTGGAGTGAGGGTGGCCGAAGACGCTGGGACTGGGGCCAGGGCAGAGGTTTCTTGAATAGGGGAGTCAGGATCATGGCAGTGAAGACGGTCCATCCCGGCCTCATCCCGCTCGTGCGCCTGGCGCCCTTTCCGCTCATCGCCTTGGCGTCCCTGGTCATCCGCACGCCCTGGGCGGCGGCGCATGCCGGTTTGGCCGCGCTGCTGTTCCTCTGGATCACCGCCGACAGCCTGGCCACCAGCTTCGCCGTGGCGGAGCGGCTGCGGCACGCCCGCCCGCCCGGCGGGCGCGCCATGGTGTCCGCCATCGCCTTCGGCCTCATCAGCGGCGTGCTCGGCCTCACCCCGCCCTTGCGGACGGCCCTGGCGGCCATGCCCTGGGCCGTGGCGGGTGTGGCGGGACTGGTCGGCGGCCATGTGCTGTGGGGAAGCGTGAGCGCTTGGCATGCCTGGCGCCGGACGGGTGACGGGCAAGCCGATGGAATGTCCCGCTTGGAGGCGGGCCTTGCCTGCCTGGTCCCGCAACCTGTGGCCGGGCTTATGGCCAAGGAATTGGCGCTGCTCCACCTGGCCTTGTTTCGCTGGGGGGCCAAGCCCGATGTGCCGCCGGACAGCCAGCCCTTCAGCTATCACCGCGACCTGACGCCACTGATGGGCGGCCTGCTGGCGGCCCAGGTCATGGAGATCGCGGTGGTGGATGTGGCCCTGGGCGTCCATCATCGCACGGCCGCGCTGGCCCTGTTCGCCGTGGGCGATATCGGGTTCATTTACCTGCTGGGGCTGACCAAGTCCTTTCGTCTGCGTCCCGTACTGCTGACACCGCAGGGGGTGCGCGTGCGTTTCGGTCTCATGGCCGACCAGCTGGTCCCCTATGACGCCATCGGCCATGTCGGCCCGGCGGACGGCCTGACGCGCCGGGGCCCGGAAAACGTGAGCCGGCTGGTGGCGCCCAATGTGGCCCTGGCCTTGACGGTTCCGCAGGTACGCCACCGCTTCCTGCGGCCCGCCCGGACCGTGGGCACGGTGGCCTTCGCCGTTGATGACCCGCAAGGCTTCATCCGGGCATTGAGGGCCAGGATGGAGCCCGTTTCCAAGTAACGGTAAGGGCAAAGTTTCACCCATGTTCCTATGCAGGAGAGCCTGATGCTGTCCCCAACCACGCTTGCCGCCGCGTTTGATCGCGTGACCGATTACTGGTCGCCCAAGGTGATCGGCCAAGTGAATAACCAGTTGCTCAAGGCCGCGAAGCTCAAGGGTGAGCTTGTCTGGCACGCGCATGATGGAGAGGATGAGCTTTTCTATATCGTGAAAGGCTCCCTGCGCATCGAGTTCGAGGATGGGCCGGTCGATCTCGCCCAGGGGGATTTCCTGACTGTGCCCAGTGGCGTCCGCCATAATCCGGTGGCGCAGGAGGAATGCTGGGTGTTGTTGATCGAGCCTGCGTCCACCAAGCACACGGGCGATGAGATGACACCGCGCACCCGCAGCCTGGAAGAGCAACTCAGCTAGCGGGGGGGCTGGGTCGCATACAGCGGACGGCGCTCAAGAATCCCCTTGTTCGGATATTGTATACATTCTTAAATGGCGGCTTCGATAATGGGGAGCTGTTCATGCGTCGTCGTTCGTTCATCGCCGCCCTGCCTGCCGCCGCGGCGGCGGCCCATGCCGTCGGCGCCCGCGCCGCGGGTCAGGCGGCGGGGACCGTGGCCCCGTCGCTGGTCACCGGGGTGTCGGCGCCGGCCGCGGGGCTGGTTCCCGGAGAGGCGGACTACGAACGCGCGCTGTCCTTGCGCGACCGCTGGATGGGCCTGACGGAGAACGTCGCCTGGCCGGCCCATTGGGTGGGCAAGAGCGGCGGGTTCCTGTACCGCAAGACGGTGCCGGGTGGCGTCCAGTTCGTCATCGTCGATGCGGCGACGCTGCGGAAGACCCCCGCCTTCGATCATGACCGGCTGGCCGCCGAACTGAGCAAGGCCACGGGGCGCAGCTTTACCGGCCTTGGGCTGCCCTTCGAGCGGGCCGAGCTCAGTGACAACGGCCAGACCCTGGCCTTCGAGTGGGACGAGGCGGACTGGTCCTGCCGCCTGTCGGACTACGCCTGCAAGCAGGAGCCGGAGGAGGGCGGGCGCCGCCCCCGGGGATTCGGCGTGGTGCGCGACCTGACGCAACCCGGCGACACGGCGCCCAAGCGCTCCCCCGACGGGCGGTGGGAGGCCCTGATCCAGAACCAGAACCTGGCGCTGCGCGAGGTCGGCACCGGCATGGTGACGCCGCTCAGCACCGACGGCAGCGAGGGCGATTTCTATGATGGCGAGACCATCGCCTGGTCGCCGGACTCGCGGAAGCTGATCCTCTACCGGGTGCGGCCCGGCTATCGGCGCGAGGTCCACAAGGTGGAATCCTCGCCCAAGGACCAGATCGAACCCAAGCTGCACACCCAGTTGTACCCCAAGCCGGGCGACGCCGTGGACCAGGAACAGCCCGTGCTGTTCCATGTGCCGCGCGCCGGCACGCCCGGGCGGCAGTTGGCCATCGACGCCACCCTGTTCCCCAACCCCTACCTGATGACGGATTTCGAGTGGCGGCCCGACAGCGCCACGGTGGTTTTCGAGTACACCCGCCGGGGCCACCAGATGGTGCGGGTGATCGAGATCGAGGCCGACACCGGCACCCCGCGCGCCGTGGTGACGGAGACGGCCACCACCTTCGTGAACAACGAACGCCGTTTCCGCCATGACGTGAACAAGGGCGGCGCGGAAATCATCTGGCTGTCGGAGCGGGACGGCTGGAGCCACCTGTACCTGATCGACGGGCGCACCGGGAAGGTGAAGACCCAGATCACCAAGGGGGAGTGGGTGGTGCGCCACGTGGCCCGGGTGGATGACGAGCGCCGCCAGATCTATTTCGCCGCCGGCGGCATGCGCCCGGGCGAGGATCCGTACTTCCAGCACTATTATCGCGTGGATTTCGACGGCCGTAACCTGGTGCCGCTGACCACCGCCGATGCCTATCACGACGTCAGCCTGTCCGGTGACCTGGCCTATTACGTCGACACCTATTCCCGGATCGATCAGCCGCCGGTCATGGAATTGCGCCGCACTGCCGACCGGTCGCTGGTGGCGGAGATCGAGCGGGGCGACATCACCCGCCTGCTGGCCGCCGGCTTCCGCCCGCCGGAGGTGTTCAAGGCCAAGGGGCGCGACGGCAAGACGGACATCTGGGGCGTCATCGTCCGCCCCCTGGGCTTCGACCCCGGCCGCCGCTATCCGGTCATCGAGAACATCTACGCCGGGCCGCATGACAGCTTCGTGCCCAAGACCTTCTGGCCCTTCGGCTTCCATGCCGGCGGCGACAAGGTCGTCGGCATGCAGGCCCAGGCGGAAATGGGCTTCGTTGTCGCCCAGATCGACGGCATGGGCACCATGAACCGGTCCAAGGCCTTCCACGACGTGTGCTGGAAGAACCTGAAGGACTCCGGCTTCCCCGACCGCATCAAGTGGTGGCAAGCCGCCGCCGCGCAGTATCCGCAATTGGACATCAGCCGGGTGGGCATCTACGGCGGTTCCGCTGGCGGGCAAAGCTCGCTGGCCGCCCTGCTGTTCTTTGGCGACTTCTACAAGGCCGCCTTCTGCTACGCCGGCTGCCATGACAACCGCATGGACAAGATCAGCTGGAACGAGCAGTGGATGGGCTGGCCGGTGGATGAGAGCTACGCCCGGTCATCCAACGTCGACAACGCCCACCGGCTGACCGGCCAGGTGGCCCTGGTGGTGGGCGAACTGGACGACAATGTCGACCCGTCGTCCACGATGCAGGTGGTGAACGCCCTGATCAAGGCGGACAAGACCTTCGATCTGCTGGTGGTGCCGGGTGAGGGGCATTCCGCCGGCCGCTCCACCGGCCCCATCCGCTATGCCCTGCGCAAGCAGTACGGCTTTTTCCTGAAGCACCTGGGCGGGGCCGACGCCCCCGATTGGAACGCCCGCACCAGCACGGCGGCCGCCGTGCCACCAGCTAACGGTAACGGGTGAAGCTGGGTTGGAGGGGCGCCTGCAGGATCCGCCCCCGGAACTCGTGGACCAGGGGATGGAAGATGTCGCCCAGCAGCTCCGTCCATTTCAGCGGATAGGGTGAGGGCGTGCCGTCCGGCAGCAGGATACCCTGGCGGTCCAGGGGATGGATGGCGGGGTGGCGCTGCAACTCCGGCAGCTTTTGATCGAGCAGCGCCTCTGTCCGCTGCAGCCAGGCGGCGGTCAGGGGCGTGCCCTTGCGGAAGATGAAGGCGCAGAGGCCGATGAGCTCGGCATAGTCCCGTCGCAACTCGTCACCCAAGGGGCCCTCGATGGGGGCGACGCCGTTGGGCAATTCCTGGTAACCCAGCGCCAGTTTGTCGGACTGGGCCAGCTGGTCGAAGAACGCTCCCCAGGTCTTGGACGTGGCCTTGATGTCGGTGTAGCCGCCACCGTAATGGTGCATGAGGTAGCAGCGCAGGTAATCCGCCTTGTGCGTGGCGCTGAGATGGGGCCAGGCGGGGTGCAGCGGATGCGCCGGCTTCACCCAGTCGCCCAGCGTCTCGCGGTTCAGGAAGGCCACGGCGCAGCCGGTATTGCGGAAGATGGTCCACAGCGCCCGCAGCCGGTCGTCCGACATCGCCTCATGTCCCGTCCACAGGCAGAACAGGGTGCGGCTTTCCAGCGCGTCCAGGTCGTGCCCCACGGTCACACCATCTCCGCCGTGACGGGGATGTTGAAGCTGTTCAGCAGGCTGGCGCGCCGCTGCCCCAGATCGGCGTTGGGGGCGGGATGGCGGCGATAGACGTAGAGGTAGTCGAAGACGGCGTTGTAGTCGTGCGACTGCTGGCTGACCCCGCGCCGCTCCAACTCATCCCCGCTGTCCTTGAAGATGCGCGCGCCGATCAGGGGCACATGCACGGCCTTCTGCCGGGCGTAGACGGCCAGCATGAACTCCCAATCCTCATACGCCCGCATGTGCGCGTCGAACTTCAGGCCGGCCAGCAGGGCGCGGGGGAAGGCGAAGCAGCAGACGGGGATCTGGTTCTTCAGATAAATCTCATCGGTCAGGCGGCCGGCCAGGTCGGCGCCCCCTTCCGACAGGATGGCGGCGTCCGCCCCCCGGCGCTCATTCACGATGGAGCAGTTGAAATAGACCGGCAGGCCCTGCTGCACCGCCGGCTGGGCCCGCAGCGCCGACAGGAAGCCGTCGTGCCAGGAATCGTCGTCGTCCAGGAACAGGATGTAGGCACCCTGGGCCAGCGCCAGCCCCATGTTGCGGCTGGCCGACGGGCCAGAGGGGCCATTGCGGC
The DNA here is from genome assembly GCF_034427435.1 of Nitrospirillum goiasense. Classification (NCBI taxonomy): domain Bacteria; kingdom Pseudomonadati; phylum Pseudomonadota; class Alphaproteobacteria; order Rhodospirillales; family Azospirillaceae; genus Nitrospirillum; species Nitrospirillum goiasense. Next base: position 2,093,213 of record NZ_JAXQNP010000002.1, read on the forward strand.
GGACATACATGTCGGCGGGGGTCAGCAACTCGGCGCAGGCGGCGTCGGTGTCGCCGTCGGTGGCGTCGGAGATCACCAGGATCTCCACCCCGCCCACCCCGTCCCGCTGGGCGTTGATGGACGCCAGCGTCCGGCGCAGCAGGACCGCCCGTTTATGGGTGGGTACGATGACGGTGAAAAACGGCAACTCGGCCATCAGGCCCCCCAACCCAGCAGCAGAACGGCCCGCGCTTGGGGCCTTGGCGCCAGTCTCTCAGACTGGCGGAAGGATGCCAAGGCGGGCCAGATTTTCTGCCGGTTCGACGCCGGGTGCCTCAGTTCTTTTTAAACCGATGCACGGCCAGGCCGGCCGGCGCCTGCACCGTGGGCATGATTTCCACGCGGTTGACGTTGAAATGCGGGGGCAGGGTGGCGGCCCAGGTCACCGACTCCGCCACGTCCTCCGCCGTCAGCGGCGTGGTGTCGGCATAGACCTTGGCGGCCTTCTCGGCGTCGCCCTTGAAGCGCACCAGGCTGAAGCTGGTCTCCACCATGCCCGGCTCCACCGAGGTCACGCGCACGCCGGTGCCCAGCAGGTCCGCCCGCAGGCTGAGGCTGAACTGGGTGACGAAGGCCTTGGAGGCGCAATAGACGTGGCCGCCGGGGTAGGGGTAGCTGCCAGCGGTGGAGCTGAGGTTGATGATGTGGCCGCGCCCCCGCTCCACCATGCCGGGCAGGATCAGGCCGGTCATGATCGCCAACGCCTTGTCGTTGGTGTCGACCATGATCTCCCAGTCGTCCAGGTTGGCCTTCTGCGCGGGTTCCATGCCCAGGGCCAAGCCGGCGTTGTTGATCAGCAGATCGATCTCGGCGAACTCCGCCGGGATGCTGGCCACCGCCGCCTCCATGGCCTTGCGGTCGCGCACGTCGAAGGCCAGGGTATGGGTGGGCACGTCCAGGCTGTCGGCCAGGGCCTTCAGCTTCTCCGTATTGCGGCCGGTCAGGATGAGACGGCTGCCCAGGGCCGCGAAGCGGCGGGCGAAGGCGGCGCCGAAGTCACCGGTGGCCCCGGAGATCAGGACGATGCCGGGGATATGGGGCGGGGCGTAACTCATCAGACTGCCTCCTTATGTGATTCAGCGTTCCAGGCCCTTGGCCTTCTGCCACAGGGCTTCCATTTCATCCAAGGTCGCGTCGCTGGGCCCCCGGCCGCCCTCGGCCAGCCAGGCCTCGATCTGGCGGAAGCGCCGCTCGAACTTGGCGTTGGTGCCGCGCAGGGCGGTTTCGGGATCCACGTCGATATGGCGGGCCAGGTTGGCAAGGGCGAACACCAGGTCGCCCAGCTCATCCTGCATGCGGGCCTTCTCCGGCACCGCGTGCTCCATCTCCGCCCGCAGCTCGCCGATCTCTTCCTCGATCTTGTCCAGGATCTCCTTGGCCTGGGTCCAGTCAAAGCCCACGCGGGCGGCGCGCTTTTGCAGCTTCACCGCCCGGGTCAGGGCCGGCAGGCCACTGATGACGCCGTCGAGGGCGGAGGCCTGGGCGCCGCTGGCGGCGGCCTTGGCCGCGCGCTCCCCCGCCTTCTGGGCTTCCCAGTTCTTCACCTGGTCGGTGGCGTCGGCCACGGCGCCGACCTGCTCACCGAACACATGCGGGTGGCGTCGGATCATCTTGTCGCTGAGCGCCGTGGTGATGTCGTTGAAGTTCCACAGGCCCCGCTCGCTGGCCATCTGGGCGTAGAACACCACCTGGAACAACAGGTCGCCCAGTTCCTCCTTCAACGCCGGCATGTCGCCCTGCTCGATGGCGTCGGCCACCTCGTACGCCTCCTCGATGGTGTGCGGGGCGATGGTGGGGAAGTCCTGTTCCAAGTCCCAAGGGCAGCCGCCGTCGGGATCCCGCAGCTTGGCCATGATGGCCAGCAGGCGGTCGATGGGGGCGGTCGCGGACGGGCGGTCGGTCATGGGCTGGTCCCGGAAAGGCGAAGGGGGGCCGGATGGCCCCCCTTCCTACACCGAACCATGCGCCCGAGGCCACCGGCCCCGTGCCGCATCCGCTTACTTCTTCAGGCCGATCTCGCGCAGCCGCTGGTCCAGGTACTCACCCGCCGTATAGGCGTCGCTGAGGCGCACGTCGGGCCGGGGATGCAGGAACATGGGCATGGAATAGCGGGAGACGTTGTGCTCCGGCGGCGGGTTCACCACGCGGTGGGTGGTCGCCGGGAAGTAGCCGCCCGACGCTTCCTTCAGCATGTCGCCGCCGTTGACGGCGATCATGCCGGCGTCGCAGGGCACGTCGTGCCAGTTGCCGGCGGTGTCCTTGGCCTGCAGGCCGGGCTCGCTGCCCGTGACCAGCAGGGTGATGAGGTTGATGTCCTCATGCGCCGCCGCGCGTACGGCACCCGGCTCAAAGCCGTCGGCCAGGGGCGGGTAGTGCAGCACGCGGAACAGGCTCTGGGTGCTGCCCACCATCATGTCCGGCAGGGCGACGGAGAACTTCGCCTTCACCCCATCCGGCGTGTGCTGCTGCAGCCAGCCCAGCAGGTCGGCGCCCAGCTGGGTCAGGGCGGCGTACATGGCCTCCGTCGCCTCCTTCACGCCCGCCGGCAGGGGCCGGTTGGGATAGACGTGATAGAATTCCTTGAGGTCCTTGATGGGGCTGTCCTTGGCGTTTTCCGACCGGAAGGGGAAATAGCCGTCCTGCGTCTCGGGCGAGAACAGGTGGTCCATCTTGGACTCGGACGCGAAGAACGCCGCCCATTCCTTGTACACGCAGTCGATCAGCGCGGGATCGATGGGGTGGTTGCGCAGCACGGCGAAGCCGGTCTCGTGCATGGAACGCACGAACTCGGCCGGGGCCGTGGACACGGTGCAATCAACACTGGCGATATCGAACATGGGTGTTCCCTGAAAGCGTCCATACGCCCCGCCTTTGCCCGCCCCGCCTCTGCGGGAAACGGGGGACATGCGGACGCCGTTACATCCGCCCCCGGGCCGCGGGCCAGGGACTGTTTTTAAGGATCAAGGCCGGCCGCGGGCAGCCATGTCGAATTTCCGCGACTATCAGCAGGCCGCTGGCCGCCGTCAACCATGCAGATGTTGGAGAGTGTTTCCGTTTTTTGCAGGGGTGTGGTGAAGTCAGGGCACCCTGTCCGGGAGGTGCCCCATGCGTGTCCTATTCGCCGCCGCGCTGATGGTGATCGTGGCGCCCGTCATCGCGTTGGCCCAACAGTCCCCCAAGCCGCCGGCGTTGACACCGGCCCTGGCGCCGGCCCTGGCGCCGTTGGACTTTTTGTTGGGGGAATGGAGCGGCGGGGGCAAGACCGAGGATGGCGGCACGGCGCGCGGCACCTCCACCATCCATGCGGTGGCCGGTGGTGGCGGTCTTCTACGCCAGGATCATACCGAGGTGATCGGCAAGGATGGCAAGCCCGTGCCCGGCGCCAGCTTCGACCAAATCATGCTGATCTACCCGGAGGGCGGCGGCCTGCATGCCGATTACCTGGATGGCCAGCACACCATCCACTATACCGACGCCCAGGTGGTGCCGGGCGAAAGCGTCACCTTCCTGGCCGCCGCCACGCCCTCGTCGCCGGGATTCCGCTTGGGATATGCCAAGGTTGGCCCTGGGGCGCTGCATGTGAAGTTTGAAATGGCGCCTCCGGGCGCCCCTGGCTTCATGACCGTGGCCGAGGGCGATGTGACCAGGCGGAAATAGGATTCAGGTCTTTTTCGCTTTCCTGGCTGGCGCCTTGGCGGCCGCCTGGGCCGCCTTATGCACCCAGTCGCGCAATGCGGGCGGGTCGGCCAGCAGGCCGTCCGGCACCAGGGTGTAGGTCTTGCTGACCGGCTGGTCTGGGCCGTATTGCAGCGGCTTGGCGCCGGGCAGGCCCAGCAGCGCGGCGTGGTCCGGGCCCGTCAGCTTCAGCGCCAGCCCGACGTCGGAAAGCGACGCCACCGGCTTGCCCCCGGCATAGGCCAGGATGCCCCCGAACATAGGCTTGTAGGTGAGTTCCAGATCCGGCACCGCCGCGACCATCGCCGCCTGGAGAGTTTTAGGATCGTGCGCCATGAGGGGCCCTGTCGTTAAGCTGGTAACGGGGAATTTAGCATTCCCGGCGTGACAAGTGCTGTCAGGATGGCGACCCGACCTCAGCGCAGGGTGTCCCTCATGAACTTCCCGCAACTGACCTGGCAATTCTGGGCGGCGTTGTCAGCCGTCTTCGCGGCCCTGACCGCCATCCTGGCCAAGGTGGGGGTGGAGGGGGTGAATTCCGATTTCGCCACCCTGGTGCGGACGGCCGTGATCCTGCTGGTCATCGCCGCCCTATTGCCAATCACCGGGCAGTGGCAGTCACCCGGCACCGTCTCCGCCCGCAGCTATCTGTTCCTGGTGCTGTCCGGCTTGGCCACCGGTGGATCGTGGCTTTGTTACTTCCGGGCGCTGAAGCTGGGGGAGGCGGCGCGGGTGGCGCCCATCGACAAGATGAGCGTGGTGCTGGTCGCCCTGTTTGGCGCACTGTTCCTGGGGGAGCGACTGAGCCTGCCCAACTGGCTGGGCGTGGCCTTCATCGCGGTCGGCGCGGTGCTGGTGGCATATCGCGGCTAACTAACCAAAAGCAGTGGGTCGTCTCTTGGCAAGTTTTTTTTAAGGTCTTGGCGCCACCCTTATCCTGAAATAACGGTTAGGTCAGGCGGTGGGTCATGGACGGATCTACATCACAAGAGCCTGGTGGCGGCGGCCACTTCACCCAAGCCGCCCCCAAGCTGCGCGCCATCTTCCAGGCACAGACCCAGGCCTGCGCTGGTAGCCTGCATATGGTGGGACTGGAAAGCCTGCACGCCCGGCTGGGCGAGCGCTGGCCCCTGGTCTCGGATCGCGTTCATATGCTGGCCGAGCGTCTGCTGGGCCAGATGCTGAACCCCAAGGACGCGTGGTTCCGGTTCGGCGAGGAGGCCTACATCGTCGTGTTCGCCCAGTTGGGCCGGACGGAGGCGGGCCTGATCTGCGCCAAGCTGGTGGAGCAATTGCAGCGCCTGCTGCTGGGCGATGTCGACACCGCGACCGTGCGCGTGCATTCCGCCGTGCAGGAGGTCGGGGGGAGCTGCTGTTTCACAGCAATAGTCTGCGGGACATGCTGATGGGGGCGGCGCTGACAGTCCCCCCGTCGCAGGTGCCGGCGACTGGCGCTGACAAGGCGAACAACCCATGGCAAGGGTTTAATGCCCCGGCGGATGAGCCGGTGGAGGTCGTCTACCGCCCCATCTGGGACGTGCGCAAGGAGGTGCTGTCCATCTACCAGGTGCGCGCGAAGCGCCAGCGGCGGGGGCGCCAGCCGCTTTGGGGCTATGATTGCGCCGCCGACCCCCACGACCCGCAGCAGATACTGGCCCTGGACCTGACGGTCCTGCGCCAGACCATGGAGGTCTATGGAGAGTTGTACCGCAACCAGTTCCGCTGCTTCCTGTCGGTGCCCGTGCATTTCGAGACGCTGGCCGGTCCAACCCGCCGGCGGGAGTATCTGGCGGCCCTGCAGACGATCCCCAAGGAACTGGCCGCCTTCCTGACCTTCCAGGTTTACGGCCTTCCCCATGGCGTGCCGGTTGGCCGCGCCACGGAGATCGTCACCCTGCTCCGGCAGTTCAGCCGCGTGGTCATCGCCACGGTGGAGGACAGCCATGACCTGCCGGCCATGGCGGCGGCGGGTGTTTATATCGCCTCGATCCAATTGCCGCCCGGCGCCGCCCCCAAACGCTGGGGGCCGGAGCTTTCGCACTTCGCCCATGAGGCATTGCGCCTGCGCTTGCGGCCGGGGGTGGAAGGCGTGGACACCAGTCACATGGCCTCTTACGCCGATGGCGCCGGCTTTCATTACATCGCCGGCGATATCATCGGCACGTGGTCCGAGGTGCCGGAGAACGCCTTGCGTCTCACCCATGCCGACCTACGGGCTCGCATCATGGCGGATAACTAATCGTTCAGCCCCTTGCCCGCCAGGATCAGGGGCGCGCATTTCCCGATGCGCGCCGCCCTGGTCTTGGCCTGCTTGGCGGCGGCGAAGTGCAGGAGATAGCCGCGTTGGCGGCCCGGCGTCAGCGCCTCGAACGCCGTCTTCAGGGCCGGGTCGTCGCGTAGCATTTCCTGGAACTCCTCGACCATCGTGAAATCCGCCGTCGGCTTGAACGCCACCTTCAGCCCAGCCCGCTCCACGGCGATGGCCTCCAGGATGTAGGCCTTCAGCGTGGGGGCCAGTTGCGCGATGTCCCCGCCGTTGGTGAAGCGGATCTGGCGGGCGGCCTGCACATTCTCCGTCTGCTGGACCAGGATGCCGTTGGGGTCGCTCAGGAGCGACCCCTTGAAGAACAACAAGGCGCAATAGTCCTTGAAGCCATGGATCAGCACGATGTTGGCGCCATCGGCGGTGTAGCAGGGGTGGCCCCACTTGAAGTCTTCCACGACCGGGCAGTCCCGCGCGATGGCGCGCAGCCGGGTCAGTTCATCCCGCCACTGTCCGGCCCTGTCCAGATAGGCGTCCACCTTGGGGTTGAGGCTGTCCACGGTCATGGGGTGATCCTCCCAGCCGGCCTTTGTTCGCCGGCCCCCTTATGCGTCGGTTCCCTATATACAGGGTGTGCTCATATCAGTCAGTTGCCCCTCTAGGGGTAGGGCGGCTCCGGTGCGCAGGAAGACTGTGTTTGGGTCTGCACCATGGGCCCATTCCAGTCCTGGCCCAAGCCCTGGCTTTGCGCCTGCGTGATGGCGGGCGGGTCATCCGCCACCTCCTCCACATCGACGCTGACGGACAACGCGTGCGCGTCGCCGCCCAGGATGACGCCGCGCAAGGGGCAGACGTCGTCATAGTCGCGGCCATAGGCCAGGGTGATGTGGTTGCGGTCGACCAGCGTGTCGTTGGTCGGGTCCATGTCGACCCAACCGACATCGGACCCGCACCACACCTGCACCCAGGCGTGGCTGGCGTCCGCCCCTTCCAGGCGCGGCTGGCCGGGCGGCGGCAGGGTGCGCAGATAGCCGCTGACGTAGCGGGCGGGCAGGCCCAGGGCGCGCAAGGCGCCGATCATGACATGGGCGAAATCCTGGCAGACGCCGCGTTTCAGGGCCAAGGCCTCCAGCACCGGGGTGCCCACGCTGGTGGCGGTGGCGTCGAAGGTGAAGCTGTCGTGGATGCGGCGCGTCAGGTCGCGGGCGCCGGCGCCGATGGGCCGGCCGGCCTGGAAGCTCGCGGCGGCGAAGGCGGCAAGCTCCGGGCTGGGCTGCGGCAGGCGGGGCGACGCCTCAATGAACTCCGCCACCGCCAACTGGCCAGGCGCCTGGGCCGCGATCTCCTCCCAGGCCGGCGTGGCCATCAGGTCGGGGGCCGGCCGCGGCGTCAGGGTGACGTCCAGGTCCACGGTCATCGACAATTCCAGGTGCGGCGTGTCGATGGCCACATACCGGGTGGGGTTGCCCAGCCAGTCCAGCCGATCCGCCACGACGGCGGGTGTGGGCGTGACCGTCAGCGCCACGACGTGTGCCCGCTGTCCCGGCACATCGCGCGGCCCCAGATGGGCGATAAGCTGGGAGGAGACAACCTGCACCGTGTAGCTGTACCGCGTGGTATGGCGGCAGCGGTACCGGATGGGCGCCGCCGGGGAAGCGGTGGCGCCGGCCAGGGAGGGGGCTGGAGAGGGGGATCGCTCAGGCGGCACGGGCGTGGACATGGCTGAAATAGGCTTGCGACAGCAGGTTCGACATGTCCGGCAGCGCCCACCCCAACTGGAACAGGGTGGCGCTCAGCAGCGCCATGTCGCGGGTCAGGGCCAGGTCCTGCAGGCGATAGCTGGCCTGGGCCACCAACTCGCCCAGGCGGGTCAGCGGATCCTCACCGCCGCCCAGGCCGAAGGTGGGCAGGGAGGGTAGGCGCGACACCTGCCGCCGGAAGGTTTCCAACTGGAAGAGCAGGGAATGTGGATGCTCCGGGTCCGTCAGCAGCAGGCTCAAAGCCGCCTCGCGCTGCACGCCCACGGGGAAGCGCTCGCGATAGGCGGGACCGGCCTCCGCCAGTTCCAGCAGAACCTCCTGCGTGGCGGCGTCCGAACGGTCGTTGGTGATGCCGCTGGCCTGCAGCCGCTCCACCGCGTCGATGGCGCGTTCCAGCCGGCGGCCCAGCACCAGGAAGCGCCAGCCGGCGCCACGCGGCATGCTGTCCAGTTCCAGGCCCGTCTGCGCCGCCAGCACCTGGCTGAAATCGCCCAGCAGGACGGCCAGCGCGGCGCGATCGGCCTTAGCCAGGCCGGCCCCCAGCACGTCCAGGCGGCCCAGGATCTGGCGGCTGTCCAGGGGTAGGCGGTCGCGCACGCTGCCCATGGCGCGGCGCAGGCGGCCGGTGGTGGCCACCAGGCTGCCAGGGTTGGCGGGATCGACGGCGATCTCCAACGCCTGGCGCATGCCGCGCACGGCATCGCTGTCGGGCAACTGGGCGATCTCCTGTGGGATCAGGGTGGCACGGCCCATCAGGCGCAGCAGGGGGGCCAGTTCCTCCCGCGCGGCCGGCCGGCTGTCGTCGGACAGGCGTACGGCGGCACCCCGCAGCAGGCGGACGGCGGCGGCGGCACGCTCGGCATAGCGCCCCACCCAGAACAGGTGGTCGGCCGCCCGGCTGGGCAGGTTGCCCGGCACGGGGCTGGGCTCGCGCGCACCGTCCGGCGGGCCGGACGCCAGGCGGCGGACGGGGCCGATCGGCTGCGCCCCGACGATCCATAAATCCTTGGAGCCCGCCCCTTCCTGCAGGGAAACGGCGGCGTGGCGGGCGTCGGCGCTGATGCGCACCAGGCCGCCGGGCATGACCGTCCAGCCGCCGTCGCTGGCGGCGCACAGGAACGCCCGGACCACCAGGGGCCGGGGTTCCACCCGGCCGTCGCGCCACAGCGGGGCGGTGGAGGGCGCCACCGGCAACTGCCCCGCCCAGTCCTGCGGCCGCGCCCGGATGCGGGCGGCCAGGGCCGCGCGGGCGTCCTCATCCAGGTCGGGGCCGTTGGCGACATGGCCGGGCAGGCTGGAGAAGGCGGGCCGGATCACCATGCGGTCCAACTGCGCCAGCATCGCCTCGCGCTGGTCGGGATCGCCGCCCCAATAGGTGGGCACGTCGGGCAGCAGCAAGTCCTCGCCCAGCAGGCGGCGGCTGAGCGCCGGCATGCGGGACAGCAGCGCCATGCTCTCGGCCATGCCCGAGCCCAGGGCGTTGACCACGGCGACGGCGCCGGCGCGCACCGCCTGCAACAGGCCGGGCACGCCCAGCGCGCTGTCCACGCGCAGTTCCAGCGGATCGCAGAAGGCGTCGTCCACGCGGTGCAGGATGACGTCCACCCGCTCCAGCCCGGCCAGCGTCTTCAGGTAGACCGCCTGGTCCCGCACCACCATGTCGGCCCCCTCAGCCAAGGTCATGCGCAGATGACGGGCAAGGTAGGCGTGCTCAAAATAGGCCTCGTTGAAGGGGCCGGGGGTCAGCAGCACGGCGCGGGGATGGCCGTCCACGCCCGAACATTGCGGGGCCGCCCGGGCCACGGCGGCGCGCAGGGCTTCGAAGAACGGCGACAGGCGTTCGACATTGCAGGCGCGGAAGGGGTCGGCCAGGGTCTGGCTCAGCACCGCGCGGTTTTCCAGGGCGTAGCCGACGCCGGTCGGCGCCTCCGTCCGGCAGGTCAACACCCGCCACTGGCCATCGCCATCGCGCACCAGGTCGGCTGCGAACAGGGCCAGGCGCCGCCCGCCGGGCACGGCCAGGCCCTGGCAGGCGCGCAGATATCCCGGGTCGGCGTACAGCAGGGACGGCGGCACGGTGCCGTCACTCAACAGCGTCTGGGGGCCGTAAAAATCCTCCAGCACCTTTTCGATCAGGCGGGCCCGCTGCACCAGGCCGGCGCTGATGACCTGCCATTCCCGGGCGGACAGCAGCAGCGGCACCGGGTCCAGCGGCCACGGCCGTTCCGTTCCCTGGGGATCGCGGTAGGAGTTGAAGGTGACGCCGTTCAGGAACAGCCGCTGGCGCGCCGCCGCCCACCGGTCCGCCATCTGCTCTGGCGAGAAGGGGCCGTGGGCGGCGAAGAACTGCTGCCATTGCGGACGCAGGTGCCCCGTGCCCGTCACCATCTCGTCAAAGACGGGACCGATGCCGTAGCCGAGATCGCCGGCATCGTGGAACAGCGAGGGCTGTTCCGGCGGCGGTTGGGGCGCGCGGTCAGGCAATCCTACTCAGCCAAGTCTCAGGTCCAGGGTCATGGGATAGTCCGGGTTCCGTGTTTCGGGCGGGATGGTCATGGGCCCCGGTGTATGCCCGAAGGGATGGAAGCGCGCCAGGCGGCGGCCTTCCGCTTCATTGGCATTGACCGGGAAGGTGGTGAAGTTGCGCCCTCCTGGATGGGCAACGTGATAAGTGCAGCCGCCGACGGACCGTTCGGTCCACAGATCCAAAATATCGAAGACCAAAGGCGTATGCACGGGGATAGTCGGGTGTAGGCATCCGGGCGGCTGCCAGGCGCGGTAGCGCACGGCCGCCACATACTCCCCCTCGGTGCCGGTGGGGTGCAGGGGCAGCCGCCGGCCGTTGCAGGTGACGGCGTAGCGGTCGCCCACCATGCCGGTCATCCGCACCTGGATGCGCTCCAGGCTGCTGTCGACATAGCGCACGGTGCCGCCACCTCCCGGTTCCTCGCCCAACACGTGCCATGGTTCCAGGGCGGTGCGCAGTTCCAGGGTCAGGCTGCGCTGGCTGACGGCGCCGATCTTGGGGAAACGGAAATTGAGGTGCGGGGCGAACCACGACTCCTCGAAGGCGTAGCCGGCCTCCCGCAGTTCCGTCACCACGTCCTGGATATCCTGCGTCACGAACTGCGGCAGCAGGAAACGGTCGTGCAGCTTGGTGCCCCAGCGCACCAGGCCGGCGCGGTAGGGCTCCCGCCAGAACCAGGCGATCAGGGTCCGCAGCAACAATTGCTGCACCAGGCTCATCTGCGCATGCGGCGGCATCTCGAAGCTGCGCAGTTCCACCAGACCCAGGCGGCCGGTTGAACTGTCGGGGCTGTACAGCTTGTCGATGCAGAATTCGGAGCGGTGGGTGTTGCCCTGCACGTCCACCAGCAGGTGGCGCAGCGCCCGGTCGATCAGCCACGGCGGCGGGTTGGGGCCGGCGCGGTCCAACTCCTTGAAGGCGATCTCCAGCTCATACAGGCTTTCGTGTCGCGCCTCATCCACCCGAGGGTGCTGGCTGGTCGGCCCGATGAACATGGTGCTGAACAGGTAGGACAGGCTGGGGTGGTTCTGGAAATAGGTGAGCAGGGACCGCAGCACGTCCGGCCGGCGCAGGAAGGGGCTGTCCGCCGCTGTCGGGCCGCCCACCACCACATGGTTGCCGCCGCCCGTGCCGACATGGCGGCCGTCCAGCGCGAACTTTTCCGTACCCAGGCGGGTCTGGCGCGCGTCCTCATACAGGGTGGTGGTGGTGTAGACCAGGTCCGTCCAGTTGGACGCGGGGTGGATGTTCACCTCGATCACGCCCGGGTCCGGCGTCACCGCGATGCTGTTCAGGCGCGGGTCGCGGGGCGGAGGATAGCCTTCCAGGACGACGGCCAGATCCAGGTCCACGCAGGTGGCCTCGATCTGGGTGACCAGTTCGATCCAATCCTCCAGGTAGCTGGTGGGCGGCAGGAAGATGTAGAGGCGCCCGTCGCGCGGCTGCACGCACAGGGCGGTGCGCACCACCCACCAGGCGCTGGCGCCTTTTTCCGGCACCTTGTCCTGCCTGTCCCGGACATCGGCCATCATGCGCTGGCGCAAGGGCTCCGTCTGGCCCTTGCGCAGGGCCATCTGCTTTTCCAGCTCCTCACGCGCCGGTAACTCCGGCCGGCTGTCGAACGGATCCTGCTCATAGGAATAGACCCGGTCGATGGTGTCGACCCAGGGCAGCGAGCCCAGGGGCAGGCGATAACCGATGGGGCTGTCGCCCGGGGCCAGCAGCAGCCTGTCGGTGCGCGTGGTCCAGGCGCTGGACAGCCAGACGGGGCCGGACGCCTCGTGCCGCCGCTGGATGGGCAGGGCGTAGCCGATGGGGGTGCCCAGGCCGGTCTCGAACACCTTGGCCAGGCGCGCCCGCTCCTCCGCGTCCTCCAGCTTGCTGTCGAAGGGGTCGACATTCACCGGCAGCTCGCGTTCCTTGTGGATGTAGTGCCAAGGATCCTCAAAGGCGCCGCGGGCGTAGTCCGGGTTTATGCCCAGTCGTTCCGCCAGGCGGCGGATGAAGGCCTCCGATTCCGCCGGCCCATAGCCGTAATGGCGCCGTTCGTCGGCCAGGTATTCGCCATGGGTCCACAGCGCGTCGCCGTCGCGGCGCCAATACAGTTGCAGGGCCCAGCGCGGCAGGCTTTCGCCCGGATACCATTTACCCTGGCCGAAATGCAGCAGGCCGCCCTGGGCGTAGCGCGCCTGCAGCCGGCGGATCAGGTCGCCGGACAGCAGGCGCTTGGTGGGGCCCAGCGCCGCTGTGTTCCACTCCGCCCCCTCCATGTCGTCGATGGAGATGAAGGTGGGCTCGCCGCCCATGGTCAGGCGAATGTCGCCGTCCACGATCTCGCGGTCCACCTGGTGCCCCAGGCGGTCGATGGCGCCCCACTGGTCTGGGGTGTAGGGCTTGGTGGTGCGCGGCTGCTCCCGGATGCGGGTCACCGACATCGCGTGCTCGAACGTCACCTCGCACATGTCCAGCCCGCCCGTGACCGGGGCGGCGGAGAAGGGGTCGGGCGTGCAGGCCAGGGGGATATGCCCCTCACCCGCGAACAGGCCGGAGGTGGGGTCCAGCCCGATCCAGCCGGCACCGGGCAGGTAGACCTCCGTCCAGGCGTGCAGGTCGGTGAAGTCGGCGGAGGGGCCGTCCGGTCCCTCCAGCGGCTTCTGGTCGGCGACGAGTTGCACCAGGTAGCCCGACGCGAACCGCGCCGCCAGGCCCAGGTTGCGCAGCACCTGGACCAGCAGCCAGGCGGTGTCGCGGCAGGACCCGGTGCCCAGCCCCAGCGTTTCCTCCGGCGTCTGCACGCCCGGTTCCAGGCGGATGACGTAGCCGATGCGCTGTTGCAGCTTCAGGTTCAGGTCGGCCAGGAAGGCCACGGTGCCGGTGGGCGTGCGGTCTACCCCATCCAGCAGGGCCTGGACCAGGGGGCCGGGTTCCTCCGCCTCCAGGAAGGGCTTCAGGTCCTTGGCCAGCCACGGCTCATAGGTGAAGGGGAATTTCTCCGCCGCCGGTTCCAGGAAGAAGTCGAACGGGTTGATGACCGCCATGTCGGCCACCAGGTCCACCTCCAGCGTGAACTCATCGGTCTTCTCGGGGAAAACCAGGCGCGCCAGCCAGTTGGACTGGGGATCCTGTTGCCAGTTCAGGAAATGCTGCTTGGGCGTGACCTTTAGCGAATAGGACAGGATGGGCGTGCGGCAGTGCGGCGCCGGCCGCAGGCGCACCAGTTGGGCCCCCAGATTGATCAGCCGGTCGTAACGGTAGATCGTTTTGTGGTTGATGGCGACGTGGATGCTCATGACTTCCCCTGTTCGCGGAAGCGATGGCAACCCATAGCCCCCGGTGCCCTGACACCGGTCACGGTATCATCATTGCCCGCGATGGTTAAAGTGCGTTGCAGCATGTTTTTTGGGCAGCGCAAAAAATAGGCAATCCCGAATCACGAGGGGAAGGGCGTAGCCCCGTCACCCCCGTGTTCCGTCATTCAGCCGCGCCCGCCGATATCAAAGGCGACGGTGGTGCGTGTCTGGTCGCCGTGGAAGGGGATGGTCCCGTGCCACATATAGCTTGGGAACAGCACCAGCAGGCCGGGGCGTGGCTGGATGGCCCGCTCCCACGGCAGGGTGGCGCCGTTGCCTTGGGCGAAGGCGCCGAAGGTGATCCAGCCCTGCTTGCCTTCCGCGTCCGCCACCGCGTCCGGCATGTCCACGTAATAGCAGCCGCTGATCCATCCCTCCGGATGGATGTGGTTGGTGTGATAACCCTGGCTGCGCAGCCGGGCCGACCACGACCCGGCCCAGTGCAATTCCTGGCCTTTGCGGCGCAGGAAGGGATGCGTGCCATCATCGGGCAAGCCGGCGATATAGCGCCGGGCAGCGGCCAGGACGTTGTCGCGCAGGGCCAGGATGGACGGCGCGGCGTTAGCGCGGGTGAACAGGTTTTCGCGTGTCTGGGTGCCGTTGCGCAGGGTCTGCTCGATCGGCTCGTGCTGTGCCACGTGCTGCACGTCCAGCGCCGCCATCAGGTCGGCATGGAAGGCGCCCAGGTCGGCATAGCCAGCGGGCGCGGCCAGGTCGACCGCGTGGATGAAGCGGTCGTAATCGTAAAGCCCCCGTGGGTCCGCCTGTCCCATCAGGCGATGGGCCGTCGCCTCGAACGCCACGGCGAACTGGCTATCCGGCACCAGGGCGCCCAGTCGGCGGGCGGCGTCCAGCGCCTCGGCCGGACGGTTCAGGCGCAGAGCGGCCTCGGCCGTCCGGTACAGCAGCCGCTGGTCGTCCGGCGCCGTCTTCAATCCCTCAAGGGCGACCTCCAGCGCCTCCGGCACGCGCTCCTGGGCCAGCAGCAGGGTGGCGCGCAGGCGGGGCAGCGAGGGGGATTCCGGACGCAAGGCGGCGGCGGCGGCGATGTTGGCCTCCGCCTCGTCATGGCGACCGAACAGGATGTAGGCCTCCGCCGCCATCTCCAGCAAATCGGGGTCGTTGGGCTTGCGCTCCTTGGCCCATTCGTAGGAGTTCAGCAGCTGCGCATGCTGTCCCGTTTCCCACAACGCCTGGTTCAGGGCGGCTTGGGCGGCGTAATTGCCGGGGTCCAGCACCACCACCTTTTTCAGGCAGGTGATGGCCTCATCCAACTGGCCCAAGGCCAGCAGGGTGTTGCCCAGGTTCAACCAGATCTGCCAGCGGTCCGGCGCCCGCTCCGCCGCGCGCCTCAGGTAGGGGGCGGCATCCTCGAAACGCTGCTGGCGGCGCAGGGCCGATCCCAGGCTGTTGTTCAGGTAGAAGTCGTTGGGCAGCCGGGTGAGGCCGGCGCGCAGCATTTCCTCCGCCCGCTTCGGCTCGTCCAATTGCAGGTAGGCCTCGGCGATGCCCACCCGGGCCGCCACGTAATCGGGCTGCAACTGCAAGGCCCGGCGATACAGGGGCAGGGCGGCCTCCAACAGCGGCCGCGCGTTGGCCGGTTCCTGCCCCGCCAACGCCACCAGGCATTCGGCGCGATTGCTGTAGGCCTCGACATAGTCGGACTTGTGCAGGATGGCCTTTTCATAAAAGGGCAGGGCCTGGGACGGCCGGCCGGTATCCTTCAGCAGGTTGCCCAGGTTGTAGTTCACATGGGGCTGCCGGCTGTCCACGGCCAGCGATCGGCGCAGCAACTGCTCCGCCTGGTCCAAGTCCCCATGGCGCTTGGCGATCAGCCCCAGCAGTTGCAGGGCGTCCGGCTCGGCGGCGTCCAACGCCAGCACCTGGCGCAGGATCTGCTCCGCCTCATGCAACTGACCCCGCGTTTGGAACGTCAGCGCCTGCTGGATCAGCGATTGGATGCGCTGCTTCTGGGCGGCGGAGGCGGCACGCGGGACGGGGATGGAGAAGGGGGACTGGCCGTTGGTCATGAGGCGGGTGCCGGTATGGTGGAACGGAAGGGTGGGCGGAAGCGAGAGCGGCGGGCCCCTGGGCAGGGACCCGCCGCGTATCGATGTTATACGATAGGCCGTCTCGGAAGTCGGCGGTTTAGAAATCGGCGGTGATGCCCAGGAAGCCCCTCCGCCGATTAGAAATCGGCGGTGATGCCCAGGAAGAACGTCCGGCCCAGGGTGTCGTAGATGCCGGGATAGGTGTTGCCGTTGCCGTAACCGCCCAGCACGCTGACGTAATCGTCGTTGGCGGACTGGATGGGCGGGTCCTTGTCGAACAGGTTGTTGACGCCGAACCGCAGCGTGTAGTGGTCCATCAGGTTGATGGTCCCCGCCAGGTCGAAGTAATTGTAGGCGGAAATCTTGCCGTCGATGTTGTTGTAGATGCCGGAGCCGGCGTTCAGGCTGGGGTCGGTGCTGTTGTTGTCCAGGCTGCTGCCGCCGATATAGCGCCAGTTGACCGACAGGTCGGCGTTCCACGGCGTGTTCCAGGTGAGGCGGAACTGATGGCGCCAGTGCGGCGTGGGCTGGCCGCAGGTGCTGCCGTACAGGCCGGCGCAGTCGTACTTGGCTTCATGCAGCAACGGCTGGTAGCGGTTGAACTGCGTCCAGGAGCCGATGAACTTCAGGGTGAGGGCGCCCAGGTCCTTGATCCCGAAATCCTCCAGGTCCTGGCGATAGGTGCCGGAGACGTCCACGCCCGCCTGCTGGCGGTAGCCGGCGTTGATGTCGGTGGTGATGAAATAGCCGTCGCTGGAGTTCAGGCTGCCGGCCGCCCCGCGGTGGATCAGGTCGCAGTAGTAGGAATTGCCGGTGTTCAAGCACTGCGACATGATTTGCGAGGTCGGCACCGTGCCGATCAGGTTCTCGATCTTGATGTTGTAGTAGTCGACCGTGGCCGCGAAGTTGGGCACGAAGGTCGGGGTGAAGACGAAGCCGGCGGTGTAGGTGTCCGCCGTTTCCGGCTTCAGCGCCTTGTTGCCGCCGCTCAGCGTGTTGCAGCCGTCGACGGAGGTGCAGTCGGAGATGTTGCCGTACTGGGCCGCCGAAACCCCGGTACGGGCGCACTGAGCCAGCGACGCCGACGGGTTGGACCCGGAGCAGGGGTCCAGCGCGCCGCCGATGCCCGACGTGCTGGTCTGGAACAGCTCGATGATGTTGGGGGCGCGGACGGCGTGGTTATAGCCACCGCGGAAGGCCACGTCGCTGACGGGGGCGTAGTTCAGGCTGGCCTTGTAGGTGTTGGCCTTGCCCGCCAGGTTGTAGTCCGACCAGCGATAACCGGCATCGACCGACAGGTCCTTGATGAACGGCTTGTCGGTGACCAGAGGCAGGCGCAGTTCGCCGAAGATGTCCTTCACCTCGGTGGCGCCTATCGCCGGCTGGGTGGTGCCGGCACCGGAGCCGGACAGGTCGCCGGACAGCACGTTCTCGCTGTACTTCAGGTCAATGGCGTCGCGCCGCCACTCGGTGCCGAAGGCCACGGCGACCGGGTCCTTGGCGAAGGGGCTTTTCACGCCCCAGGCGCCGAAGTCGCCGGAGACGGAGCCGCTGACGATGTCCTGGGTGGTGGAGCCTTCCTTGAAGCTGGTGGTGTAGACGTAGTTGTAGGCGGCGCTGCTGATCTTGCCCAACTGGAAGACGTTGATGGGCACGCAGCTGGAGTCCGTGCCATTGATCACGGATTCGCAGGTGGCGACGCCGTTGACGTTCTTCACCAACAGGGCGTTCTGCAGCTTGGTGATGGAAACGTCGTTCTGATAGGTCTCGTTATAGATCACGGCGGAGTGCTGGCCGTAGACGTCGTAGGACCAGCCGCCGCCCAGGTCGCCCTTGGTGCCGATGACATAGCGGTAATCGGTGTGCCGCAGGTCGTCGTAGCGGGGCGCGTTGTTGTCGGTGAAGCGATAGGCGACGTAGCCATTCCAGGTGGCGCTGCCGCTGCCGGCATTGGCGCCGCACAGCGTCGTCGCCTCCGACGCCGACATCAGCGGATTGTCGCAGTTGATGGAATACGTCGTTCCGCTGAAGAAGCCGGACGGCGCGATCTGCGCCTTGGTATGGTCCGACATGAACATGAAGTCGGTGTAGACGTCGAAGGCCGGGTTGATCTCGTAATGGGCGAAGGCGCCGCCGGTGTAACGCTCGTCCTGGCGCTGGATGTAGTTGTAGGGGCCGTAGTTGAAGGCCAGGGCGCTATTGTATTTGACGAAGGACGCCGACCCGTCCGGGTTCAGCGAATAGCCGGTGCCCGAGCCGTTGGTGCGGAAGCGGCCGTAGGCGCTGTTGGAGGAGCCGGAGCAGTAGCGCTGATCGTCCTGGGTCGCCAGGGCGTCCTCGTTGCTGCTGGTGGTCGCCATGGTGCAGGCCGACCAGTCGCGCGTCGCCTGGGTCACCGGTTCCGTCCAGCGATAGGTCGCGTAGGCGGTGACGTTGCCCTTGTTGTTGGGGGCATTGGCGCCGATCACGAAGGAGCTGTCGCGGACGAACCCGTCGAAGCGATCACCCGGGATGGTGACCGGATAGCTGGAATTCTTGAGAACCTTCTGGGCGT
The DNA here is from genome assembly GCF_034427435.1 of Nitrospirillum goiasense. Classification (NCBI taxonomy): domain Bacteria; kingdom Pseudomonadati; phylum Pseudomonadota; class Alphaproteobacteria; order Rhodospirillales; family Azospirillaceae; genus Nitrospirillum; species Nitrospirillum goiasense. The sequence continues at coordinate 2,111,432 of NZ_JAXQNP010000002.1, forward strand.
CGCCGTTCTCGTTGCTGTGCTGGGCGGCGGAGAACTGGTAGTCGACCTTCACGCCTTCGAAGTCGCGCTTCATCTTGAAATTCACGACGCCCGCCACGGCATCGGAACCATAGACGGCGGAGGCGCCGCCCGTGACCACGTCCACGCTTTCCACCAGCGCGCCGGGGATGAAGTTGACGTCGGCATAGGGGTAGGTCGGGTCGCCCAGCGGCATGCGGCGACCATCGATCAGCACCAGGGTGCGGGATTCGCCCAGATTGCGCAGGTTGATGGTGGCGGTGCCGGTGGCGCCGTTGGATTGCGCGTTGGTCTGGGCCGCCGTGATGCCGGGCAGGTTGTTCAGCATCGTTTCGACGTTGGTGGTGCCCTGGAGCTTCATCTCCACGCTGTCCACCGTGGTCAGCGGGCTGTCGCTGGTCAGGTTCGCGGCCTGCTTGATGCGCGATCCGGTGACGACGATTTCCTGCATGTCGGTGCTGGCGCTGGCCGTTTGTTGCGCCGCAGCATTATTTGCCGCCGCCAACGCGCCGACAAGCATGGTCGAAGACAGCAGCAATGCGCGCCGCCCAAATTTTGGCATGCCCATGGATTTCCCCGCTGTTCTGGAGATTGTTGATATTGCTGGCCCCAACCAGACAAATCTCTTTTGGAGTCGTGTCCCCCTTGTGCCAGGACCAACGGGAAAAGGGTATTTTGGATATTTTATGGGCGTCAATGGTGCGTCGCAAAAATGACGACTTTGGGAACCGGTTTCACGGCGATGTGTAACTGCCTTGTAACAGTCGTGCGCACATTTGAAACGATTCGGAAACATAATTACCGGCACAATTGCCTAGGTCGAACGGAATAGATAAAAGCCGTACGACTCGCGCCATTTTTTGCACGCGATCAGGGCTGCCAGGGCAATCTTCGGAAAAGGGGGCGTCCGCCGCCGAGGGCCCTCGGGCCGACTCAGCCGCTCAGTCTTGGCCTCGGCCGCTCAGCGGGCCAGGCGCTGCGACAAGATGATGGAGGAGTTGGTGCGCTCCACCCCGTCCACCGCGCCGATGTCGTCGATCACCATGTTCATTTCCGCGATGGATTCGGTGGAGACGACGGCGATCATGTCGAAGGGGCCGCTGACGGCGTAGAGCTGGCGCACCTGGGGCATGGCCTTCAGCCGCGTTTCCACCTGTCGCGCCGCCTTGGGCAACAGGGTGATGGCGACATGGCCCTGGATGCGGCGGGCGAGGTAGTCCGCATCCAGCCGGATGGTGAAGGCGGTGATGACCCCGCGTGCCACCAGACGCTCCAACCGTGCCTGCACCGTGGTGCGGGACACGCCCAGCCGCTTGGCCAGGGTGACGGTGGGCAGCCGGCTGTCCGCCTCCAGCAGGCGCAGCAGCGCGATGTCCAGGTCGTCCGCTTGAAAATTGTCGGTCTGACTGTTCATTTTGCCCACCATATTGCATCAGATTGGTCGCATTGGCTGTTCATTCCGTCAAGGGTTTGCCGGAAAGTCGTTTTCACAGGGAACTTTGAAAACGGGAGAGCGCAGATGCGTCGCATCGTGGTCGTCGGGGCGGGCAAGATCGGGTCCATCATCGCGGAGAACCTGGCGGGATCGGGTGATTACCTGGTGACGGTCCTGGACCGCTCGGCCAAGGCGCTGGAAGGCGTCTCCAAGCGCCTGCCCATCGAGCGGCGCGAGGTCGACATCGGCGACGTGACCGCCCTGACCGAGGCGCTGACCGGCGCCTATGCCGTGCTGAGCGCCGCCCCCTATCACCTCACCATCAAGGTGGCGGAGGCGGCGGCCATCGCCCGCTGCCATTACCTGGACCTGACGGAGGACGTGGCCACCACACGCCGGGTGAAGGAACTGGCCGCCAACGCCCCCAACGCCTTCATTCCCCAATGCGGCCTGGCACCGGGCTTCATCTCCATCGTCGCCGGCAGCCTGGCCAAGAAGTTTGACACGCTGGAGGCCGTGCGCCTGCGCGTCGGCGCCCTGCCGCGCTACGCCAGCAACTCCCTGGGCTACAACCTGACCTGGAGCACCGACGGCGTCATCAACGAGTATTGCGAGCCCTGTGAGGCCATCGTCGAAGGCACGCTGCGCGAGGTGCCGGCGCTGGAGGAGCGGGAGGAGTTCTGGCTGGACGGCGTGCCCTATGAGGCGTTCAACACCTCCGGCGGCCTGGGCAGCCTGGCGGAGGTGCTGAAGGGCCGCGTGCGCACCCTGAACTACAAGACCATCCGCTATCCTGGTCATTGCCAGTTGATGAAGACCCTGTTGAACGACCTGCGCCTGCGCGACCGGCGCGACCTGTTCAAGACGGTGCTGGAGGGGGCCTTGCCCGCCACCCTGCAGGACGTGGTGGTCATCTTCGTCACCGTCAGCGGCATGCTGGACGGCCAACTGACCCAGGAAAGCTATTCCAGCCGCGTGTTCGGCGACTATGCCCATGGCCGCCAGCGCACCGCCATCCAGACCACCACCGCCGCCGGCATCTGCGCCGTGCTGGACATGCTGGCCGATGGCCGGCTGCCGGCACATGGCTTCATCCGCCAGGAGGACATCGCGCTGGATGATTTCCTGGCCAACCGCTTCGGCCGCGCCTATCAGGGGGCGAACCCGGTGGACCAGGTGGTGGCGCGCGTCGCCTGACCGGGCGCACCGCTTAAGCAATAAAGCAGCATGAGGGACGAAGCGATGACGGCAGTGGGCGAAACCCGCGGTGACATTCTGGCGGTGCTGGACCGGCTGGGCGTGGACCGGGCCGTGCTGGCCGGCGGCGATATCGTGGCGCGCAGCCCCATCGATGGTGGCGAGGCGGGCCGGGTGCGGGCCCTGTCCGCTGGCGACGTCGATGCGCTGGTGCGCAAGGCGCACGCCGCCCACCTGGAATGGCGGTTGGTGCCGGCGCCCCGCCGCGGCGAACTGGTGCGCCTGTTGGGTGAGGAACTGCGCGCCGTGCGCGGCGACCTGGGCCTGCTGGTGACCTTGGAGGCCGGCAAGATCGTGTCCGAGGGCCTGGGCGAAGTGCAGGAGATGATCGACATCTGCGACTTCGCCGTCGGCCTGTCCCGCCAGCTCTACGGCCTGACCATAGCGACCGAGCGGCCGGGCCACCGCCTTATGGAAACCTGGCACCCGCTGGGCGTCTGCGGCGTCATCAGCGCCTTCAACTTCCCGGTGGCGGTATGGTCGTGGAACGCGGCCCTGGCCCTGGTCTGCGGCAACAGCGTCGTCTGGAAGCCGTCGGAAAAGACGCCGCTGACGGCCATCGCCGTGCAGGCGGCCTTTGACCGCGCCGCCGCCAAGTTCGGTTCCGCGCCCGATGGTTTGTCCATCCTGGCCCAGGGACACGCCGACGTGGGCCAGGCGCTGGTGGACCATCCCTTGGTGCCGCTGGTGTCCGCCACGGGCTCCACCCGCATGGGCCGGGCCGTGGCGCCGCGCCTGGCGGCGCGTTTCGCCCGCGCCGTCCTGGAACTGGGCGGCAACAACGCCGCCATCGTGGCACCCTCGGCCGACCTGGAACTGGCGGTGCGCGGCATCGCCTTCGCCGCCATGGGCACGGCTGGCCAGCGCTGCACCACCCTGCGTCGCCTGATCGTGCACGAGGCCGTGGCCGACCGCCTGCTGGACCGGCTGGCCGCTGCCTACCGCAGCGTCAAGGTGGGCGACCCGCGAGAGGCCGGCACCCTGGTGGGCCCGCTGATCGACAAGGCCTCGTATGAGGGCATGGTCAAGGCGCTGGCCGCCGCCAAGGCCGCCGGCGGCACCGTGATCGGCGGGGAGCGGGTGGAGGTGGGCTCCAGCGACGCCTACTACGTCCGCCCGGCGCTGGTGACCATGCCGGACCAGGGGGGCCCCATGCTGGAGGAAACCTTCGCCCCCATCCTCTACGTCGTGCGCTACCGCGACCTGGACCAGGCCATCGCCCTGCAGAACGGCGTGCCGCAGGGGCTGGCCTCCAGCATCTTCACCACCGACATGCGCGAGGCCGAAACCTTCATCAGCGCCGCCGGGTCGGACTGCGGCATCGCCAACGTCAACCTGGGCCCGTCGGGTGCCGAGATCGGCGGCGCCTTTGGCGGCGAGAAGGAAACCGGCGGTGGGCGCGAGGCCGGCTCCGACAGCTGGAAGGCCTATATGCGCCGGGCCACCAACACCATCAATTACTCCAGCGCCCTGCCGCTTGCCCAAGGCGTGCAGTTCGACATCGGTTGAGGAGGGACGGTCGCATGAAGACGCCCACCGTTCAGAAGATCGCCCAGGGCCTGGTCGGTCCGGAGGAGGCCGGCCGGCTCATGGAGATGCTGGCCCTGCATCCCGACTTCCTGGCCGACCATGGCGACGCCGTGCCGCGCGCCGTGGTGGCCCAGGCCCTGACCATGCAGCTGTTCCGCGGCCTGCTGCGTGAGGTGCCGGAGGGGGCCCGCTATGTGCGGGAGCAGGGCGGGCGCATGGTGTTCGACCACGGCGCCCTGCGCACGGTGAACGCTCCCGGCCTGGGGGCATTGCCGCCCGGCCATGCCGCCTTCGCCCGGGTGTTGGAGCCGCTGGGTTATCACGTCGGCGGGACCTACCCGTTGGAGCGGCTGCGCATGATGGGCTACGCTTACACCCACCGCGATTACCCGGAGGATATCGCCCAGTTCTTCGTCAGCGAAATCTTCCCCGACCGTTTCTCGCCGGCGGTGCAGGCGGCGGCGCTGGAGGTGTTCCAGGTGAAGGATGATCCCCTGGCCGCCGACGCCCAGGGCCTGCTGGACCGCCTGGCCGCCGGCGGCACGCTGACGCTGGACGAGGCGACGGCCCTGGTGGGCGAGTTGCTGCGCCTGTTCGACCGCCATCATCCGGTGCCGACCCTGGCGCAGTATGAGACCCTGTTGGCGGAATCGGCGGAATTGGCCTGGATCGCCACCGAGGGCAACCGCTTCAACCACGCCACCGACCGGGTGGCCGACGTGGAGGCGTTGGCCGAGGACCTCAAGGCCCGGGGCTATGAGATGAAGCCCAAGGTGGAGGTGTCGCGCGACGGCACGGTGCGCCAGACGGCCTTGCGCGCCGCGATGGTGGAGCGTCCCTTCATCGACGCCCGGGGTAATCTGACCAGCCGCGTCGTGCCGGGGTCGTTCTACGAGTTCATTTCCCGCGATCCCCTCAAATCGGAAACCGGCGACTCTGACACGGGGCACGGGGAAGCGGGGCGCCGGCTGGATTTGCGATTCGACAGCGGCAATGCCCAGGGCATCTTCAAGATGACGGCGGCGGCGTCCGGTTGCTGATCAATTCTGACGGCGAGGCGGCCTGGGGCGGGGCACAGCCCAGGCGCGCGGCCGCGATGCCGCCGTCCAACGGCCCCCACCTCCAGGGCGCGAGGCGGGAGAGGTTGACCGCGCCGCCGCGATGTCCCAACAATTCCGGCCTTATCGCGGCCATACCCGGCGGCATCGCGCCCATAACAGAAAAAGCATATCCATGACCCATAAAGAGGATCCCGCGCCGGCCCGCCCCACCGTCGTCGTTGGCGGTTCGCGCACCCCCCTGATCGTGATCGGCCTGCTGTTCCTGCTGGGGCTGCTGACGGTGGGCGGCATCATGCTGTACCAGCACCACAAGGCCGGCGGCGCCAAATCGGCCAGTGCTGGGACGCAGAAGCCGGCGGGACCGCCCTGGGCCAAGAATTGCGCCAAGGGGGCTGGCGGCGGCGATGTCTGCTTCGTCGAGCAGTTCGCCATCGCCAATCCCGGCAACGCCATCGTCCTGCATATCCAGATCGGTTACATGTCGACGGATGGCAAGCCGGTGCTGGCCATCACCGTGCCCCTGGGCACGCCGGTGCAGCCGGGCCTGCAACTGACCCTGGATGGCGCCAAGCCCATCGCCCTGCCGTTGACGCTGTGCCAGGCCGGCGGGTGTATCGCCTCGGCCAACCTGGACCAGGACGTGCTGAAGCAGTTCACCAACGGCAAGGTGCTGATGGTGCGCTACGCCAAGCCGGACAAGAGCCCCATGGACGTGCCGGTGCAACTGGACGGCTTGGCGGCCGCCCTGCAAAGCCTGGGGCCCCCGCCGGCCCCGACGCCCACGGCGGCCGCAACCGAAGGGGCCAAGCCCGATGTGGCCAAGCCGGCGGATCAGCCGAAGAAGTAAGCCGGTTTCCGGTCAAAGAAAAAGGGCGGCCTTGCGGGGCCGCCCTTTGTCTTATGGGCAACGCGTCTCAGGTGCCCCTGGCCTTGGACTTGGCGTCCAGCGCCGTGGCCGTGCGCGGGGTCATGTCGTCCAGGTTCCAATCGGCCGGGTTGAAGGGCCGGGTGCTGGGCTTTTCGTTGGGATAGCCGTGGATGTCGTCCTGGCTGTTGATGATCTCACCCCGGCCTTCCGCCACGTCGGCCAGCAGGCGGACGTCGTCGTAGTCGCGGTCCCAGGGGCGGGCGCCGGCGTTGTGCAGCACGGATTTCTGCACGTCCACCGCCGGCAGGGGCGTCAAGCCCTCCGGCCACAGCGGCGCCTTGTCCATCTCGATCACCTTGGCGGGGGAGGTGGTGTAGCGGCCCATCAAGGGCAGCGGCCCGCCCGCCCGGTCCACGGCGATGTTGTCCTTGCCGTAATATTCCAGGTCGCCATAGCCGCCGATTTCCAGGAAGGCCAGCGGCGTGGGGGTGGAGGGGCCGGCGCGCAGCACGTTGCCCACGGCCGCCATCTGGCCGACCTGGTAGGGATGGTCGCCCCATTCCTCGGCCTGCAGGTTGTAATGGACCGCCCGCTGGCCGGGGTCGTAGATCAGGTTGTTGACGATGACGCCATGGACGCCGCCCTTGAACAGCGGGCTGCGCTCCACATTGTGGGCGTAGAGGTTGCCGACGATCAGGATGTCGGTGACGTTGTCATGGATGAGCGAGCCCTTGGAATGCTCGATCTTCATATGGGTGGCGCGGGCCAACCCCTCCGCGATGATGTTGTTGGAGTAGGTGATGCGGTGGGAGGTGTTCTGCCGCCATTCGTCCGGCGTGTCGCCCTTGAAGCGGGGGCCGGAGGCCGACAGGTTCTCGTCCGTCGCCCAGGTCAGGCTGCAATGGTCCACGATGACGTTGTAGGCCGCCCCCACGGTGCTGACGGCGTCCTCTTCCCATCCGCTTTTCTTGGGCGCGCCCGCGTCGCCCACGCGGATGCGGATGTGCTGCATGACCACATCGTGGGCGCCGATGTCCATGCCGCCCCGGATTAGCGTGATACCGGGGGAGGGGGCCGTCTGCCCGGCGATGGTGACGAAAGGCTCCATCACCTTGACGGTCTTCTGGTTCAGGTCGATGACGCCACCGACCTCGAACACGATGATGCGTGGGCCCTTGGTCTCGATGGCCTCGCGGAAGGAGCCGGGCCCCTCGCTGTTCAGGTTGGTGACCTTGATGATCTTGCCGCCGCGTCCGCCGGGCGTATGCGCCGCCCAGCCCTGGGCACCGGGAAAGGCCAGCGCGTCCGTCTTGTCGGCGGCGGTGGCGGTGCCGGCGGCCAGCGCAGCCGCGAGCGCGGTTGTCGCCAGGATACGTTTGATCACGGGTCTATCCTCCCACATGTTTGTTATGGCGATGGTGGGGCATGGCACGTCAAGCGCGCTAGACCCCATTCCCTCGGACCCATAAATGACACCGGTTTCCTAATGGGGCAAGGGGGCAGTTTCGGGGGTGCGGCGGAATGACGCCCAGGGGGGGCGGCCGGGGTGGTAGAGGGAGTTCCCGTCCCGTCGCCCGCAAATCCCTTTTGTGACGGCGGCCGGGACGCGGCATGCTAGGAAGAGGAACGGACCTTCGACGGAAGTCCTGACAAGAAGAACGAGAAGCAACCAAGACATGACCCAGGACACGCAGCCAAAAGCACGGGCCCGGCGCGGCCGCGCCGCCGGCATCCAGACCGTGGCCGTCGACGCCGTGACATGGACCCTGGACCGGCCGCCCACCATCAATGACGTGGCGCGCCTGGCGCACGTGTCCAAGAAGACGGTGTCGCGGGTCATCAACCAGTCGCCCTTCGTCAACGAAGAGACGCGCACCATCATCAACGGCATCATCGAGCAGATTGGTTACGTGCCCAGCCCTCAGGCGCGGGGCCTGGCGTTCCAGCGCTCCTTCCTGCTGGGGCTGGTTTACGACAACCCCAACGCCCAGTTCATCGTCAACATCCAGGAGGGCGTGCTGGCCGCCTGCCGCCTGGCGGGGTTCGAATTGGTGGTGCATCCCTGCGATCAGAAAAGCCCGCATTTCCTGAACGATGCCAAGCAGTTCGTGCAGCGGCAAAACCTGGATGGCGTGATCGTCGTGCCGCCGGCGTCGGAAAACCCGCAATTGGTCGAGGTGCTGCGCGACCTGGGCTGCCGCTATGTGCGCCTGTCGGCCGTCTCCTTGGATGAGGCGGCGAACATGGTGGTCTACAACGACCGCCAGGGGGCGGCGGAGGTGGCCGAGCATCTGGCGGCCCTGGGGCACCGCGACATCGGATTCATCGCCGGGCCGTCGCGCCACCGGTCCGCGCACGAACGCCGGGAAAGCTTCGTCGCCACCCTGAAGAACCATGGCATCATCCTGCGGCCCGAGATGGTGGAGGAGGGCGCCTACACCTTCGAATCGGGGGAGGTCTGCGCCACCCGCCTGCTGACGCGGGAACCCCGGCCTACCGCCATTTTCGCCAGCAACGACGAGATGGCCGCCGGCGTTTACAAGACGGCTCAGCGCCTGGGCATCAGCATTCCCCGCGACCTGACCATCGTGGGCTTCGACGACAGCCCCATCGCCACCCGCCTGTGGCCGTCGCTGACCACCGTGCGCCTGCCCGCCAAGGATCTGGGGCGCCTGGCGGCGGAAAAGCTGATCATCCGCATCTCCAGCGATGAGGAGGAGGGGCACACCGCCACCGGCGTCGTCAGCCGCATGGTGGTGCGCGAATCCTCCGTTCCGCCCCGGGGGTGAGTCTCCCCCGAGGTGGATTTCGACACCATGCCATGCGATGTCAAATTGACACCGGTTACCAAGACCGCTACCAAATGGGGCGGGAGGAGAGTGGCGAACCGGCTATCGGACGCCGCTCCTGGAAGAACGGTTGCCGCATCTTGGCGGATAGTGAAGGAAGGCCCCGATGGCCCAGCACCTGACCCTGCATGACGATCGCCTGTTTCCCGCCGACCCGGCGGTGCGCGCCATCGCCCGCCGCCTGTATGCGGGGGTGAAGGGGCTGCCTATCATCAGCCCGCACGGCCACACCGACCCGTCATGGTTCGCCGGCAACGACGCGTTCCCCAACGCCACCGCCCTGCTGCTGCAGCCCGACCACTACCTTTACCGCATGCTCTACAGCCAGGGCGTGACGTTGGAGCGGCTGGGCATCCCGGCGGCCGGCCAGCCGGCCCCGGATGTCGACCCGCGCGAGGCTTGGCGCCTGCTGGCCAGCCATTTCCACCTGTTCCGCGGCACGCCGTCCTCCACCTGGCTGAACCATGTCTTCACCCAGGTCTTCGGCCTGGATGTGAAGCTGAGCGCCGAAACCTCCGATCTTTACTTCGACACCATCACCGCCAAGCTGGCGACAGAGGAATTCCGCCCCCGCGCCCTGTTCGAGCGGTTCAACATCGAGGTCATCGCCACCACGGAAAGCCCGGTGGACACGCTGGCCCACCATGAGGCCATCCGCGACAGCGGCTGGAAGGGCAAGGTCATTACCGCCTATCGCCCGGACGCGGTCATCGATCCGGAGCATGAGAACTTCCGCCCGGCCATGGAGCAATTCGCCGCCATCACCGGGGAGGACGTCTACAGCTGGCGGGGCTATCTGAACGCCCACCGGAAGCGCCGCATCGACTTCAAGGCCGTGGGCGCCACCAGCAGCGACCATGGCCATGTCACCGCCGCCACCGCCGACCTGTCGCCTGCCGAGGCCGAGGTCCTGTTCGCCCGCGTGGTGAAGGGCACCTTCACCGCCGCGGATGCCGAGCTGTTCCGCGCCCAGATGCTGACCGAGATGGCGGGCATGAGCCTGGAGGACGGGCTGGTCATGCAGATCCACCCCGGTTCCTTCCGCAACCACAACCACCAGATCTTCCAGCGCTATGGCCGCGACAAGGGCGCCGACATCCCGCTGCGCACCGAATACGTCCACGCGCTGAAGCCGCTGCTGGACCGCTACGGCAATGATCCACGCCTGTCCGTCATCCTGTTCACCCTGGATGAAACGGTCTATGCGCGCGAGCTGGCGCCGCTGGCCGGCCACTATCCGGTGCTGAAGCTGGGCCCCGCCTGGTGGTTCCACGACAGCCCGGAAGGGATGATGCGCTTCCGCGAGCAGACGACGGAAACGGCGGGCTTCTACAACACCGTGGGCTTCAACGACGATACCCGCGCCTTCCTGTCCATCCCCGCCCGCCACGACGTGGCCCGCCGGGTGGACTGCGCCTTCCTGGCGCGCCTGGTGGCGGAACACCGCATCGACGAGGACGACGCGGCGGAGGTGGCCATCGACCTGGCCTACCGCCTGCCCAAGCGCGCCTACAAGCTGGACTGATGACAGGGGGCGGCGAGGGCAACGCCGTCCACGCCGCACCTCTTTCCCAAACGGGGAAACCACAAACATACGGGGAGAATGGCCATGTTCAAGAAGGTCTATCAGGCGACCCATCCCGACATGATGGATGGCGCCCGTAACCAGCAGCTGCGCGACCGCTACCTCATCACCGACCTGTTCGTGGCGGGTGAGGTCAGCCTGAACTATTCCCACAATGAGCGCTTCATCATCGGTGGCGCCGCCCCGGTGGAGGCGCCCCTCGATCTTCCCCTGCAGACGGAACCGGCCTCGGCCGCCGGCAAGCCCTTCCTGGAGCGGCGGGAACTGGGCATCGTCAATGTCGGCGGCCCCGGCACGGTCACGGTGGACGGCGCGGTCTATGAGCTGGCGTCGCGCGACGGCCTGTATGTCCCCATGGGGACGGAGACGGTGGTGTTCGCCTCGGCCGATGCTGGAAACCCTGCCAAGTTCTACCTGGCCAGCACCCCGGCCCACGCCCGTTTCAAGACGGTGAAGATCTCCATCGACCAGGCCGTGCCGCTGGAGCGCGGGGCGCTGGAAACCAGCAACGAGCGCACCATCTACCAGTACATCATTCCCCAGACCTGCCAGTCGGCGCAGTTGCTGCTGGGCCTGACCATGCTGAAGCCGGGCAGCGTGTGGAATACCATGCCGCCCCACCTGCACGACCGCCGGTCTGAGGTCTATTTCTACTTCGATATCAAGGACGACCAGCGCGTTTTCCATTTCATGGGTGAGCCGGAGCTGGCCCGCCACATCGTGGTCGCCAACAACGAGGCCGTGGTGTCGCCGCCCTGGTCCATCCACATGGGCTCCGGCACCGCCAACTATTCCTTCATCTGGGCCATGGGCGGGGAAAACCTCGACTACACCGACATGAAGGTCCTGGACATCTGCCAACTGCGCTGAGGAAGGGCGATCCCATGGCTTTCAACCCGTTCGACTTGACGGGCCGCGTGGCGCTGGTCACCGGCGCCAACACCGGCCTGGGGCAGGGATTGGCCGTGGCGCTGGCCCGCGCCGGCGCCGATATCGTGGCCGCGGGGCGCAGCACGCCCACGGAAACCGAGGCGGCGGTGACGGAAGTGGGCGCCCGCTTTCACTTCGTCCATGCCGATCTCGACAGCGTCGGCGTGGTGCAGGCGGTGGTGGACCAAGCCGTCGCCGCCTTCGGCCGCATCGACATCCTGATCAACAACGCCGGCACCATCCGCCGGGCCGACGCCCTGGAATTTTCCGAGGACGATTGGGACCTGGTGATGAACGTCAACCTGAAGACGCCCTTCTTCCTGGCCCAGGCCGTGGCGCGCCAGATGATGGCGCAGGGCGCTCAGGGCAAGGGCGGTGGCGGCAAGATCATCAACATCGCCTCCATGCTGTCCTTCCAGGGCGGCATCCGTGTCGCCTCCTACACCGCCAGCAAAAGCGGCATCGCCGGCCTGACCAAGCTGCTGGCCAACGAGTGGGCGGCCAAGGGCATCAACGTCAACGCCATCGCGCCCGGCTATTTCGCCACCAACAACACCGAGGCGCTGCGCAACGACGAGACGCGCAACCGGGACATCCTGGCCCGCATCCCCGCCGGCCGCTGGGGCAGGCCGGAGGATTTGGGCGGTGCCGCGGTGTTCCTGGCCTCATCCGCCGCGGACTATGTCCACGGCACCGTCCTGGCCGTCGATGGCGGCTGGCTGGGCCGTTAATAGAGGTCCGATAGCCTTGGGGGCTTGTCAAAAGGATACCGCCGCCGTCAGCGGATAAGGTACATATCGCCGATTGCAGATCGCGACGGCGATACCGTGAGATGAGCCCCCACTGTGACTGATGCGCGCCTTCCGCTGAGCCACCGTCCCGGCGTTGCCGGACAGGTCGCCCGCCCTGTGTTGGGCACCCTACTGGCCGTTGTTCTCTGTTCCGCGCTTCTGATCAGCCGGGACGCGGACTGGGTGCTGCACCCCACCTTGTGGGCGGAAGACGGCGTCATCTGGTTCCAGAACGCCTATGCCAAGGGCTTGAGCGTTCTCTTCGCGACCAGCGCCGGATACCTGAACTTTTTCCCCTACGCCATGGCCCTGGCCGCCCGGGCCCTGCCTCTGGGATGGCTGCCGGGCTGGATGATGGCCGGCGGGTTCATCGCCCAGTTGGCGCCCGCCGTCTTGCTGCTGGTGCGCGGGGCGCCGCTGATCCCGTCCCTTTGGGCGCGCGGGGCGCTCGCGGTCTTTTACCTGGGCGTGCCCAACTCCTATGAAATCCATTTGAACCTGACCAATGCCCAATGGCACCTGATGCTGCTGTCCTTCCTGATGCTGGTGCTGCCCGCGCCGGCGGCGCGGGGCTGGCGGGGGGTGCAGTATGGCGTGTTGCTGCTCAACGGGCTGACGGGGCCGTTCTGTCTGTTCCTGGCCCCCGTCGCCTTATGGCAGTGGCTGGGCAGTGCGCCGGATCAGCGGCGGCACGCCTTCATTCAGGCGGCCATTGTTGGTTTTGCCGCGTTGGCCCAGGCCGTGTGCCTGCTGACCATCGGCGCGGGGGAACGGCAGAATATGGTGCTGGGGCCCAGTGCCACGCGGCTGGCGCGCATTTTGACGGACCAACTGTTCTTGAGTGGGCTGCTGGGAACCACCAACGTCAACATCCTGCAGCAGGACGCGCTGTGGCATCACCCCCTGATGGCCTGGTGCATCGCGGTGGCGGGCCTGTCCATCATCACCCTTGCGCTGGTCAAGGGGCCGTCGGGCTTCCGCAAACTCTGCCTTGCCGGCGTTATCTTGCTCGCCTGCGGGCTGGTCAGCCCGGCCAGCGGAGCCTTCGGCGATCAGTGGGTGCTGTTCGACATACCGGGCTACGGCGGCCGCTACTTCGTCATTCCCATCCTGATCTTTTTCATCGCCTGCCTGATCCTGGTGGTCAAGGCGCCAGGCAAGTACCGCATTCCCGCCTGCGCCCTGCTGGCCGTCTTCATCGTCGGGATGCGGGCGGACTGGCTGTACGCTACGCGAAGCGGCACGTTCACCGCCTATCACCAGGCGGTGGAGGCTTTTGAAAAGGCCCCGCCGGGAACCCAGGTGTCCTTCCCCGAGGCCAGTCCCGGTTGGACCATGGTGTTGACCAAGCGCTGACGCCGACGGTGCCGCGCCTCAGATCTCCGCATGGAACCGGACGCCCAGCACATTGGCCGGGCCCCGGTCGCGGTTGTAGGCGGGGTTGGCCACGAACTGGTAGTCCAGCGTCAGGTTGATGCCGGTCCACAGGGCGGCGCTGTAATAGGCTTCCAGGATGCGCTCGCTGCTGTAGCTAAGGCGGCCGTCGCCCACCAGGATGCCGGTGCCGCCGGCGGCCAGATAGTCGCGGGCGTCGGCGTTCAGCATGTTCACGACACCGGCTAGGCCGGCGGCATCCTTGTCCCGGCCCCAGGAGGCGCCCGTGACCGAGGCGCCGATGGACACCGACTTGTTCACGTCGGTGAACTCATAGGCCTCCTTGGAGCCGTCATTGGCGCTGGCGCGCAGGAACAGGCCCCAATCGTCGCCCATCTGCTGTTCCGCGTTCAGCGCGAAGCCGGCGCGGGTGGCATAGCGGCGGACTGTGCCCGTGTCCGGCGTGCCGCCGGTCAGCGCGGCCACCTGCAAGGCGTCGCTGTAGCTGCCCATGTTGGCGTGGTTCTGGAAGATCAGCACCTTTACCTTGCCGTCGCGGCCCATCAACTGGTGCCGCTCCTCCGCCTCCACCACCACCTCATACTGGCCGAAGCCGCGCACCAGCGCCTTGTCATTAGGCTTGCGCGACAGGTCGAACAGGCCGGCGCGCAGGGTCCACCAGGACTGCGTCCATTCCGCCGCCGCGCCATAGCTGTATCCCCAGGCGTCGGCGGCATAGTCGAAAGCGCCGCTGTCCACCACGGTCCAGTTCAGGAAGTCCTTGCGCGGGTCATGGGCGTAGGTGTTGGCGTCGAAGATGTCGGTGACGGAGAATTTGCCGGCGGTGATGACAATGTTGTCGGCGGTGCGGCTGCCGCCCAGCTGGTTGGCGGCGGCCTCCAGCGGCTGGACCTCGCCGCCGAGGTTGAAGGTCTGGCGGAAAAAGGCCCGGTCCAGGCGGATGTAGGGCTCGCTCTCACCCACCTTGTAGGCTTCGGCGCTGGGGAAGCCCGCCACGCCCAGCGTGTTGCTGAGGCCGAAGCCCTGGTCAATCTCCGGATTGGCGTAGAACTCCATGCCCGGCCACAGGCGCACGCCGGCGTACAGGGTGGCGTCCATCGTCTCGTTGCCGCGGGCCCCCGGATCCAGGCTGTTCGCGCCCCGGTAGGGGGAGGTGAAGCTGGGATGGTACTGCTCCACCAGGGTGAACTGGCCGTGCAGGCTCCAGCTCTCCGCCTCCGGCAGGTCGGCGTCGGCGGCGTTGACGGGCCCGCAGAACGCCACGCCACAGGAGAAGGCCAGGATAGGGGTGATGGTGAGAAGCGTTTTCATTTAAATAACTCGCCCGCCGGAGCTTGGATGCGACAACTATGCTTCTCTGGCAAAGTTCCGTTACGGATTTGCGATGGGAGACAAAGTCGTTCAATGGTTCCGGCGGGCGATATGCGCCCCAAAACAGAGTTAGGCAAGCTGGGCGTTTTGTCGCAGGTCGTTCTGAATGTTCTGTTATTTCATAACGTTAGTGACGTTATTTCATAGCATTGGGCAGCCATAGCGACAGGAAAGGTATGTAGGAGACAAGCATCAGGACCACGCCCGCCGCCAAGTAAAACGGCCAGATGGACCGCATGAGCTGGCCCACCGGCACCTTGCCGATGGCGCTGCCCACGAACAGGACGGAGCCGATGGGCGGGGTGATCAGGCCGATGCCGCCGTTCAGCATCATGATGACGCCGAACTGCACCGGGTCGATGCCGAAGGCCTTGGCCACCGGCAGGAAGATGGGGGTGCAGATGATGATCTTGGGGCCCATGTCCATGAAGGTGCTGAGCGCCAGCAGGATCACGTTCATGATCAGCAGCACCATGACCTTGGTCCCGGCCATGGCCTTCAGCGCCGCCACCGCCGCCGCCGGCACCTGCAGGTAGGACATGAGCCAGCCGAAGGCGCTGGCCGCCCCGATCATGAACAGGATGATGCCGGTGGTGTGGGCGGATCCGGCGCAGCACTCCTTGAAGTCTTTCCAGCCCAGACGGCGGTAGACGGCCACCGTGATGATGACGGCGTAGACCACGGCGATGGCGGCACTCTCCACCGCCGTGAAGATGCCGGCGCGCACGCCGCCGAACACCAGCACCACCAGCAGCAGGCCGGGGCTGGCGGAAATGAAGCGCCGCACCACCGCGGCCAGGCCGGGGAAGGGCTCCACGGCATAGCCCCGCTTGCGGGCGATGAGATAGGCCGTGACCATCAGGGCGGCGGCCATCACCACGGCGGGCAGGATGCCGGCGGCGAACAGGTCGGCGATGGAGATACCCCCGCCGCCCGCCGCCGAATAGAGGATCATGTTGTGCGACGGCGGCACCATCAGTGCTACCAGGGCGGAGGTGATGGTGACGTTGACGGCATAGTCGCGGTCGAAGCCGCGCGCCACCATCTGCGGGATCATGGTGCCGCCGATGGCCGAGGCGTCGGCGATGGCGGAGCCGGAGACGCCGCCGAAGAAGGCGGAGGCCAGCACGTTCACCTGGCCCAGGCCGCCGCGCAGATGCCCCACCAGGGCCGAGGCCAGGCCGATCAGCCGTTCGGAGATACCACCGCGCATCATCAGCTCACCCGCGAAGATGAACAGCGGGATGGCGATCATCGCGGTGGAACTGATGCCGGAGGTCATCTGCTGCACCAGCACCATGGGCGGCAGGCCCATGGCGACGATGGCGGCGACCGACGCTGCGGCGAGGGAGAAGCCCACGGGCACGCCCAGCAGCAACAGGATGGCGAAGGCGCCGAAGAGGATGGCGATGTCCATGGGCTCAATCCTCCACAACCATGTGATCGGGGGTGGGCAGCGGCACCACCAGCCGTTCCGCCGCGAACAGGGCGATCAGCGCGCCGCCCAGCGACAGGGGCAGGTAGTTCAGGCCCTCCGGCAACGCGGTGCCGGGCATGGTGATGGACCAGTTGTCGGCCATCAGGTCCCAGCCCCAGATGGCCAGCGCGGCGCCGATGGCCAGCACCACCAGCCGGGCGAAGGCGTTCAGCAGGGCCTGCACCCGGGGTGGCGCCACCTGGGCCAGGGCGATGAAGCGGAAGTGCATTTCCCGCCGCACCGCTACGGCGGCCCCCATCAGGGCGGTCGTGGTCATGAACAGCAGGGTGAGGGGCTCGGTCCAGCCGGGGCTGTCGTTCAGGACATAGCGGGCGAAGACCTGCCAGCCCTCGGCCAGGCTCATCCCCACCATGCCGATGGCGGCCAGCACGGTGGCGGCGTGGGACAGGCCGGTGAGTAGGGTGCCGGCCAGGCCCGTGGGGGCCGGTACGGCTTGGGTCGCGTGCATGGGTCAGGCCTCCTGCCGGATGCGGCGGTAGAACTGATTGCGGTCGGGGTCGGCCAGGTAGGTCTTGAGCACCGGTTCCGTGGCGCGACGGAAAGCGTCCTTGTCCACCTCGGTCACCTGGACGCCATTGGCGATGCAATGGGCGCGGGCGGCGGCCTCATCCTTGTCCCACAGCGCCCGCATCATGGTGACGGAGCGGGTGGCCAGGTCCAGCACCAGGTCGCGGTCGGCCTTGGTCAGGGCCTGCAGGCTGCGTTCGGAGATGAACAGCAGTTCCGGCGACATGGAATGGTGCGTCTCCGCCCAATAGTGCGCCACCTCGAACTGGCGGGTGGAATCCAGGCTGGGCCAGTTGTTCTCGGCCCCATCGATCAGGTGGGTTTGCAGGGCGGTGAACACCTCGCCGAAGGACAGCGGCGTGGGGTTGGCGCCCATGGCCTGCGCCATGGACATGAAGATGTCCGACAGGGGGACGCGGATCTTCATGCCGTGCAGGTCGCGCGGCTCATGCACCGGCCGGCGGCCGTTGTAGATGCAGCGCGCGCCGCTGTCGTAGAAGCAGGCCGCCACGAGGCCCCGCCGGCTCAGCGCCGCCAGCAGGTCGCGCCCCACGGCGCCGTCCAGGGCCCGGCGCATATGGGCCACGTCATCGAACACATAAGGCAGCGTCAGCACGCCGGACACGGGGAAGATGTTGGTCAGCGCCGCGAAGTTCACGCGGGTGAAGTCCAGCGCGCCGTAGCGCGTCAGGTCTATGGTGTCGTTCTCCCGCCCGATCTGGCCGGAATGATAGACCCGCATGGACAGGCGCCCGGCCGTCTCCTTGGCCAGTTGCTCCCCGATCCACTGGATGGCCTGGACCGTGGGGTAATCCTGCACATGCACGTCGGAGGCGGTGAAGGTGCCGGGCGGCGGGGCGCCGGCCCGGGCCGCACGGCCCCCGAGCGCCATGCCCATGCCGGCGGCCAAGCCCCCCAGCAGTTGTCGGCGCTTGATCAATCCATCCCTCCCGTTCGTTTTATTGTCTCGGACCCCTGGTGGCGCGGACGCCCTCAGGGTGGGCTGTCGGGCAGCGGCGACGCCGCCACGGCGCGACAGCGCAGGACGCCATCACGGCCGAAATCCACCGTCGCGGTCTGTCCCGCCACGATATCGTGAATGCCGGTGCTGGCGCCGGTGGAAATCAGGTCCCCGGCCTTCAGCGGCCGGCCGCGCCCGGCCAGGTGGCTGGCCAGGAAGCGCAGGGCCGACAGGGGGCCGCCCGGGATGGACGATGCCCCGCCGGTGCCGACGCAGACCCCATCGATGACGGTTTCGCACCGCATGCTGTCCCAGCCGCGCGCCCGCCAATTGGATATCTCGGGCCCTAGGATAAGGCCGGCGTTGTTGCCGAAATCGGACACCACCACGGGGGGCCCCAGATCATTGATGGTGGCCAGCGGGCTGCCCGCCGGTTCGATCCCGATGTGCAGGGTGGCCACCAGCTCCGCCGCCTCATCCTCCGTCCACGCCGTTTTGTCCGGTGGGGCATCGGCACCCAGGCGGAAGACGTATTCCGCCTCCACCGCGGCGAAGCCGCCGACAAAGACAGGGAACGGCGTCACATCGGCGTCCTCGGCCTGCCAGACGTTGCGGGCGAAGATCGGGCCGGCCAGGCGCGGTTGGCCCAGCGTCTCCTCCCAATCCAGGTGAATGCGGCCGATCTTCCACCCGGCGATGCGGTCGGGCCACAGGCCGATGGCCACCTCCTGCGCGGCATAGCCCTGCGCCAGGTCGATGGGGGCGGGGCCCGGGTAACCCGGCAGGAACCGGGCGGCGCGCCGGGCCGCCACGAAGGCGGCTGCGGCGGTGGGGGGCGCGAAGGCGGTGGTCATGGCCGGAACATCCCGTGGCGATTCTTGTCCTGGACGGTGGCTGTCCTGGCGGTGGGCGAGGCACGCTGCGCCAGGGTCGACCCTCCCTTGGATCCCGTCATTTCTTGTCCATCGTGTCTAAAGGAAACCGGTGTCATTTACAAGCCAACTCTACCGTGAGGAGGGCGGCGCCCTCAGGATTCAGGCTGTGGTCGTGGGCTTAAATCGTGGCGACGGCGGCCAGCACCGCGTCGCGCCGGCCGTTACCCAGGCGGGTGTAAGCATCCTTCAGCGCATCGCGGAAGTGGGGGGCGGCTGCCAGGGCGCGGGCGAACATCGCCTCCAGCGCCAGGAAACGGTCCACATCCCCAGCGGTGCCATCGCACTGGCCGGCCACGTCCAGCAGGGTGGACGCCAGCGGGTCGGTCAGCCCGGCGCCCTCGGCGGCCCGGCGGCGGACGAAATGCATCCAGCCGGCGACCACCAGCGCGGGCCGGGAAATGTCATGCCCCTGGGCCAGCCGATCCTCGATCACCCCGAACAGGCGGTAGGGCAGCTTTTGCGACCCGTCCCAGGCGATCTGGGACAGCAGATGGCGGATGGCCGGGTTGCGGAAGCGCTCCAATATCTGGCCCGCGTACCGGGCCAGGTCATAGCCCAGGGGCGGCGTCACCGTGGGCAGCACGTCCTGGAGCATCAGCCGTTCCAGGAACCCGGCCAGTTCGGGCGTGGTCATGGCTTCGGCCACGGTCTCAACGCCCGCCAGGCTGCCCAGGTAGGCCAGCGCGGAGTGCGGGCCGTTCAGCAGGCGCAGCTTGGCCCGGCCGAAGGCGCCGACGTCGTTGGTCAGGATGGCCCCGGCCTTGTCCCAGGCCGGCCGGCCGTTGCAGAAGCGGTCCTCGATCACCCACTGGGTGAAGGCCTCGCGCTGGATGGGCCAGGCGTCGGCCAGGCCGGTGGCCTCCACCACGCGCTGGCGCAGCGCGTCATCGGTGGCCGGGGTGATGCTGTCCACCATGGTGCTGGGGAAGGCCACCTGCTCGCGAACCCAGGCGCCCAGGCCGGCGTCCACGGCCGCCGCGTATTGCGCCGTGGCCCGGCCCAGCCGCTGGCCGTTGTCCGTCATGTTGTCGCAACTGATGACGGTGTAGGGCGGCAAGCCGGCGGCGCGGCGGCGGCGCAGGCCGGCGACAATATAGCCGATGACGCTGACCGGCGTTTCCGGATGGGCCAGGTCATGGATGATGTCCGGGTGGGCGGTATCCAGTTCCCCCGCCGCCGTCAGGCAATAGCCCTTTTCCGTGACGGTGATGGTGACGACGCGGGTGGCGGGAGCGGCCAGGCGGTCCAGGACCCGCTCCTGCGCTTCCGGCGCGCACAGCACCTCGCGGATGGAGCCGATGACGCGGTGGCCGATGGTGCGATCCAGGGTCACCAGGGTGTAAAGCCCATCCTGGGGGACAAGAGCGTCGCGCACGCCGGGGCTTTTCAGCGACACGGCGCTGATCGCCCAATCGCCCCCCTCCAGCGCCAGGGCGTCGTCGGTGTAGACGGCCTGGTGGGCGCGGTGGAAAGCGCCCGGGCCGAAATGGACGATGCCGATGCCGCAGGCCGACCGGTCATAGCCGGGACGGGCCACAGCCGCCGGCACGGTGGACAGGGTGTCGGGGGAGAGGTGCGCGGTCATCAGGCTCGGGCTCCGAAGGGCGGGGATCAGCGGCGCACGTCCAGTCCGCCGGCATCCTGGGCGGCCAGGATGTCGGCCTCGGCCAGGGGCAGGGCGTCGCCGGGAATGGAGTGCTTCAGGGCGGCGGCGGCCACGGCGAAGGACAGCGCCCGGTCGGGCTCCCACCCTTGGATCAGGCCATGCAGCAACCCCGCGGCATAGGCATCGCCGCTGCCGATGCGGTCGACGATGCCGGCCAGCGCGTGCGTGCGGCTCTGGTGCAGGCTGTGGCGGGTGGCCAGCTTGCCATAGAAGTCCTGCTGGTCCACGCCGTGGTGGCTACGCACCGTGGTGGCGATGGTTTGCAGGCGGGGGCAGGCGTCAAACAGGGCCTGGGCCGCGGCCGGGAAGCGGGCCGCCTCGTCCAGCCTGTCCACGTCCAGGTCCAGCAGCAGGGCGGCGTCCCGCTCGTTGGCGAACAGCAGGTCGCATTGCTCGATGAAGCCGCGCAGGATGGCCGGGGCGTTGCCGCCGCGCACCGTCCACAGCTTCTGCCGGTAGTTGCAGTCGAAGGAGATCTTGAGCCCCAGGGCGTGGGCGGCCTGCAACGCGGCGCGGGCGGCGGTTTCCGCCTGCGGGCTGACAGCGGGTGTGATGCCGCAGAGGTGCAGCCAGTCGGCACCGGCCAGCAGGGCCTGCCAGTCGTAGGTGGCGGGATCGGCCTCGGCGAAGGCGGAGCGGGCGCGGTCATAGATGACCTCCGACGGGCGGGTCACCGCGCCGGTGGCCAGGAAATACAGTCCCATGCGGCCGTCGGCGTAGCGGATGCCGTCCGTGCCCACGCTGTGGCGGCGCAGTTCCCCGGCGCAGGCGCGGCCCAGGGCGTTGTCGGGCAGGGTGCTGACGGCACGGACCGTGTGGCCCAGGTGCGCCAGGCCGACGCCGACATTGGCCTCCGCCCCGCCGAACAGGGCGGTCAGGCTGGGGCTTTGCAGCAGCAGCTCATGGCCGGGTGCGGCCAGGCGCAGCAACAGTTCCCCGAACACCACGACATGTCCGCGCATCGCAGGCCCACCCATTCGCATGTATCCTTCTTGGCCATCCTGGTCGCCGCGGGGACGGACGAGACCGTCCCCTGAAATCCTCCCGCGGCCCGTCTGTCATGCGGGCTTGGCGTCGTCCATCCTGCCAGCGGCCCGGGACTGGATCAACGACCAATTGACACCGGTGACAATAAAGACAGGCGTGTGTCACCGTGTCAGGGGGCTGCGAAAGGGTCTCTATGGCATCATCCCTAGGCCACGGACCCAGGCGATGTAAAGGTCCGGCCACGCCGCCACCGGTAATCCACGGGCGCCACGAATGCCGAAACCATGGCCACCTTGCCGGAAGATATGCAGTTCCGCCGGGACCTTGGCGGCGTGAAGGGCGGCATAGAAGCGCAGGCTGTTTTCCACCGGCACGGACGGGTCGTCGTCGGCATGCAACAGGAAGGTGGGCGGAGTCTGGGGCGTGACCGCCCGCTCGGTGGAATAGGCCGCGTCCTGCGCCGGCGTGGGCGTGGCGCCCAGCAACTGGCTGCGCGACCCCTTGTGGGCGATGGCCGGGTCCATGCTGGCGACGGGATAGATCAAGGCCAGGAAGTCAGGGCGGGCGCTCTGCTGGTCGGCGGCGTCCACCGGCGCGTAGACCGGGGCGTCGTAGCGCGTGCCCAGGCTGGCCGCCACGTGGCCGCCGGCCGACAGGCCCATGGCGCCGACCTTGTGGGGATCGAGTCCCCATTCCGCCGCCCGGGCGCGGATCAGGCGCAGGGCGCGCTGGGCATCCTGCAGGGGCACGTCGGCGGCCTGGGCATGGCCTTCGCCCGGCAGGCGGTAGGTCAGGACGAAGACGGTGACGCCGGCCGCGCTGAGTCGCCGGCCGATCTCATCCCCCTCCTTATCCACCACCACCCAGCGATAACCGCCGCCCGGCATGACCAGCAGGGCGGTGCCGTTGGGATGGGTGGGACGGTACAACGCCAAGTGCGGCCGGGTGATTCCCAGGGTGTAACGATCATGCAGGGTGGGATCGGCGCTGCGTTCCACCACCGATTCCCGGATGGCCACCCCCTCCGATCCCGGGCCGATGCCGCCAGGCCAGATGGGGAAGGGAACGGGCAACTCATCGGCCCTGGCTTGGCCTAAGGGGCCGCTGGCCGTGATCCAGTAGACCACGGCCGCCAAGACGACGCAGGCCGCACGTACCGTCTTCACAAAGAGCCGGAAACCGGTGTCATATGTGTGCCCGGGATCGGGACGGGTAGGGGCCATGGCCTCCCTCCTGCTTTTGATCGGCGATAATAATAGGGTAGTGGGAGGAAGCATGGACCCGGTTCACGCCAACCGCCAAGCGGAAAGTCGCGTTTCCTTGTCATCCACTGGGCCATGTTCCAGTTCATCATACGTCGATCGCCGCCAGGTGCTGGGACTGGGGCTGGCCGCCGCCGCCGTGACCTTGCCGCCGCGCGCCTGGGCCGCGTCCGACCCGGTGGTGATCACGGGGCATGGTCCCGTGCGCGGCCTGCGCCAGGACGGCATCGATGTATTCAAGGGCATCCGCTACGGCGCCGATACCGGCCAGCGCCGTTTCCAGGCGCCCCAGCCGCCCGTGCCGTGGCGGGAAGTGCGGGATGCGCTGTCGTATGGCGCCGCCTGTCCCCAGACACACTTCGATGAGCGGCAGTCGGAGGATTGCCTGTTCCTGAA
This sequence comes from Nitrospirillum goiasense, assembly GCF_034427435.1. Lineage (NCBI taxonomy): Bacteria > Pseudomonadati > Pseudomonadota > Alphaproteobacteria > Rhodospirillales > Azospirillaceae > Nitrospirillum > Nitrospirillum goiasense. The sequence continues at coordinate 2,134,734 of NZ_JAXQNP010000002.1, forward strand.
CGTCTGGACGGCGGAGGCCAAGGCGGGCGGCAACCGGCCGGTCATGGTCTACATCCACGGGGGGGCGTACTCCCACGGTTCCGGCAGCGATCCCTTGTATGACGGGACCCGCCTGGTCCACCGGGGGGATGTGGTGGTGGTGACGCTGAACCACCGCCTGAACGCCTTGGGCCACCTGTACCTGGGCCGTCTCGCCGGGGCGGCCTATGCCCAGTCCGGTAACGCCGGCATCCTGGATCTGGTACTGGCGCTGCGCTGGGTGCGCGACAACATCGCCGCGTTCGGCGGCGACCCCGGCCGGGTCATGCTGTTCGGCCAATCCGGCGGCGGGGCCAAGATCGCCACCCTGATGGCCACCCCGGCGGCGCAGGGCCTGTTCCATCGCGCCGCCACCATGAGCGGCCAGCAGGTCACCGCCTCCGGCCCGTTGAACGCCACGGCGCGCGCCACGGCCTATCTGGCGGCGCTGGGCCTGACGCCGGAGCGGGCGGCCGAGGCGGCCACGCTGCCGGTGGAAAGGCTGCTGTCGGCCCTGAACGCCGCCGACCCCATCCACGGCGTCGCTGGCCAGGGCATGGGCGGACTCTACTGGGGCCCCGTGCTGGATGACCAGGTGCTGGCCCACCATCCCTTCTACCCCGACGCCCCGGCGCAATCCGCCGCCATCCCCATGATCATCGGCAACACCCATGACGAGACGCGGCTGCTGATCGGCGGAAGCGACCCTTCGACCTTTACGCTCACCTGGGACCAGGTGCCGGGCCTGCTGGCCAAGCACATGCGGGTGGACATCAACCCCGACCTGGTGGTGGCCGAATACCGCCGTCTGTACCCGGCCTACAGCCCCAGCGATGTCTTCTTCGCGGCGACGACCGCCGGCCGGTCCTGGCGCGCCGCCGTGATGGAGGCGGAGGCGCGCGCCATCCAGGCGCTGGGCCAAGAGGCAGGGGGCCAAGAAGCAGGGGGCCAAGGACCGGGGAGGCAAGGGGCCGCCCCCACCTACGCCTATCAGCTGAACTGGGGCAGCCCCAAGGATGGCGGCAAGTGGCGGGCGCCGCACACGCTGGACATCCCCCTGGTGTTCGATAACACCGCCGTGCCGGACGCCCTGTCCACCGACAGCGCGGAGGCACGGCATCTGGCGGACCAGATGAGCAACGCCTTCATCGCCTTTGCCCGAACCGGCGATCCCAATGTCGGCGGTGCGCCCCGTTGGACGCCCTACACGTTGGCGGGGCGGGAAACCCTGGTGTTCGACCTGGAGTCGCGCCTGGAGGCGGATCCCCGGGGGGCCGAGCGGCGCCTTTTCGCCCGGGTGCCCTTCACCCAGCAAGGAACCTGACAGCCCCCAACCCGGCCTGAAATCCACTGGGACACCGGCATTTCCGCGATGGATGGCTGGGGGCGAACACGGGACGGCACTGCAAACAACTCTTGGTGCTTGCATCGGCCGGTAACCGGTGTCATTTTACGGGCAACGGCGATGGCCAGAAAGGCCGCCAAGACGCCGATAAACGGGAGGGTGCGGGATGCCGACACGGATGGGCAGGGGCCTGGGCGCCAAGAATGGCCGCCACGCCTCACATATTTTACTCAACACATCATCATTGGGCCGTCTGGGCGCGCCGCTGCCATTGGCGCGGCGCTGACACGGCTTCTGCGATCTGCCTGGGGCCGCTCTTAGCGCCGGCCCGGTTGGCGGATTAAAATTGACACCGGTCCCAAAAAGGATCGGACGGACGGGGAGGCCGGACGGTGGGCATGACCAGGCGACAACGTCTGGTTTTTCTGGGAACACTTCGCCGGGACCATCCGGCCAGTCCTTCCCGGGGCACACAAGGCCGGCAAAGCAAAACAACAAGGTTGAACGGAGGATTACGTCAAATGCTCAAGACCACGAGCTGGGCGCGGCGCCACACACTGTCCACCCACGTTTCCCGGATGGCGCTGCTGCTGGCCTTGACCGCGGGCGGCGCCGGTGCGGCGTACGCCGCCGATCCGGCTTCGGACGTGCCGGCCGCGCCGGCGGCAGGCCAGACGGCAGACCAGGCCGCGGCACCGGCCGCGCCGGCGGAGCAGGCGGGTCAGGCTGCGCCGCCCCAGACCGCGGTGCCGCCGGGGGCCGGTGACGCGCTGGATGAAATCATCGTCTCCGGTTTCCGTCGCAGCCTGAACATCGCCTTGCAGGCCAAGCGCGAGAGTTCCGGCGTGGTCGACAGCATCGTGGCGGAAGACATCGCCAAGTTCCCCGATAAGAACCTGGCCGAATCCCTGCAGCGCATTCCCGGCATCGCCATCACCCGCGACGCTGGCGAGGGGCGCCAGATTTCCGTGCGCGGCCTGGGCCCGGCCTTTACCCGCGTGCGCATCAACGGCATGGACGCCATCGCCACCACCGGCAGCTCCGACGCCCAGGGCGGCAACAACCGCTCCCGCGCCTTTGACTTCAACGTCTTCGGGTCCGACCTGTTCAGCAACCTGACCGTCCACAAGACGCAGTCGGCCGACCAGGAGGAAGGCTCGCTGGGCGCCGGCGTGGATCTGTCCACGCCCCACCCGCTGGACTTCGGCGGCTTCAAGCTGGCCATCAATGGCAAGGTCACCTACAACGACCAGAACGAGAGCAAGCAGCCCAACGGCGCCGTGCTGGTCAGCGACACCTTCAACGACGGCAAGCTGGGCTTCCTGGTCGGGCTGTCCTATTCCAAGCGCGAAACGCAGCAGCTCAGCTCCGAAACCACGCGCTGGGCGTCCAACGCCTCCAACGCTTCGGGCAGCTACAATGGCGGTGTCGCGGCGTCGGGCGCACTGGCCGCTTTCAACGCCCCCAACGTCTTCATGCCGCGCATTCCGCGCTACAGCGTCTATGACTACAACCAGAGCCGCGCCGGCCTGGTGACCTCGCTGCAGTGGAAGCCGGACGAGGATACCGAGATCAGCCTGGACGGCGTGTTCTCCGACCTGTGGGGCACCCGCTCGGAAAACGACCTGGAGGCCATCAGCTTCAGCCAGGCGCGCACCACGGTGGGCAGCATCGTCACCGGCAAGCCGGTCATGCAGATCACTTCCGGTACCCTGGATGCCAACGGCAACCTGATCGCCGGCACCTTCAACAATGTCGGTATCCGGTCAGAGGCGCGCTATGACGTGCTCAGCACTCAGTTCGGGCAAGAGACGCTGAACATCAAGCACAGCTTCTCCCCCAGCTTCCGCATGAACGCGCTGGGCGGCTACTCCATCTCCGCCTTCAACAACCCGGTGCAGACCACCATCACCCTGGATCGCACCGGCAGCAACGGCTACTCCTACGATTACCGCACCAACAGCCAGTTGCCGGTGCTGTCCTATGGCTTCGACGTCACCGACCCCGCGAACTGGAAGCTGGTGAACGGCCTGTCCAACATCCGCCTGCGTCCCAACGGCACCCAGAACACCTACGGCAACGGCGACCTGGATTTCGAATATGACGTCACCAACGAGCTGACGCTGAAGGCCGGCCTTCAGTTCAAGGACTTCACCTTCACCACCTATAACAAGACGCGCGCCTCGGAAATCGCCGTTCCCAATCTGCCGGCCGGTGTCACCCTGGCCAGCCTGACCAAGATCGGTGGCGGTGTGGGCGGCTTCGCCGCGGCGGGCACGCCCGGCAATTGGCTGGTGCCCGATATCGACGCCTTCGCCAACGCGCTGAACATCTACAGCAAGACCGGCACCTTCGCCGTCAGCCAGACGGGCACCGGCTCGCTGGGCAGCAATTACGCGGTGGAGGAGAAGGACTACGGCGGTTACGTCCAGGCCAACTTCAAGACCGACCGGCTGGGCCTGCCCATCCGCGGCGATGTCGGTGTCCGCTTCGTCACCACCGACCAGAGCTCGTCCGGTTACCAGGCGGTGGGCAGCACGCCGACCTGGGTGACGGTCGGCACCGACTATCATGATGTGTTGCCATCCATGAACCTGGTGGGCGAGGTGACGGATGATTTCCTGATCCGCGCGGCCTTGGCCAAGGTCATGGTGCGCAACGATCTCAGCGGCCTGAACCCCGGCGGCAGCGTCAACGTGGCCGGCACCAACCGCACGGTCACCTCGGGCAACCCTTACCTGAAACCCATCCGCGCCAATACCGCCGACCTGTCCTTCGAATATTACTACCAGCCGGGCGCCTTGATCTCGCTGGGCCTGTTCTACAAGGACATCAACAGCTACGTGCAGACGCTGAGCGAGAACAAGGTCTACAACACGTCCGGCCTGCCGCTCAGCCTGTTGAACGGCACCGGCCTGACCGGCAACGAGGTGTTCACCTTCAGCACGCCGGTGAACACCAAGGGGGGTGACCTCAAGGGCCTGGAAGTGAACTTCCAGCAGCCGTTCAGCTTCCTGCCGGACTTCTGGAGCAATTTCGGCATCCTGCTGAACTACACCTACGTGGATAGCCGCATCAATTATCTGCTGTCGGCGACCTCCACCACCACGACGCTGGCCGACCTGGTCGGCCTGTCGAAGAACGCCTACAACGGCACCCTGTACTATGACGACAAGGTGTTCAGCGCCCGCATCTCCGCCGCCTATCGCAGCGGCTACCTGACCCAGGTGCCGGGCCGTAACGGCAACGACGTCGAGGGCACCAACTCCACCATGAACGTGGACTTCGCCTCCTCCTACGCGGTGAACGAGCGCCTGACCTTCAGCTTCAACGCCATCAACCTGACGAACGAGTGCAACAGCCAGTACGTCGGCTCGGTCAACCGGTTGAACTATTACAACTGCACCGGCCGCATCTACGAGGCCGGCTTCGCCTTCAAGTACTGAGCCCGCTCAAGCCGGGGCGCGGGTGAGGCGGCGTCCCGGTTCTAGCCCGTAGCCTCAAGACCCTTATGTGCTCCAACTTCCCGACGCGCGCCGGTGTCCCTCCGGCGCGCGTTTTTTCATCCGCGTTTTCCCTCGCCGTTTTCAGACCTGACGTTGTGCGGGCGCGGCCGGCATGGTTCACTGACCGAAAGGGACGGCAGCGGACGGGGCAGGGCATGCGGCACATGCGATGGGGGGGTCTGGTCGGCGTCCTGCTACTGGGCCCGGGGTCGGCCTGGGCGCAAACCGCCGCGCCGCCCACGCCATCTGCCACGGCCCTGATACCGGCCAAGCCGACGGCGGTGCCGGCCCCGCCCGCACCGATGGAGCCCGATGCCACGCTGCCCGACGTCATCATCCAGGCCCCCGACTTCGTGTTGCCCGACCCGCTGGAGCAGGACCGGTTCTTGCGGGAGGAGGCGGAGAAATGGCGCTTCAATAATATGGAGACGTACCTAAATCCCGGTAAGGAGGACAAGTACCTGCGCCTGCCGGAGATGAACACGGGCACGACCCGGGACCAGCGCTATCTGGGAACCCAGTTGCATCCCTGCAAACTGACCACGGACCACGTCCTCACCTGTCGCTGATCTCTCCGTCCAGGCGTTGCCCACCCAAGTGTTTTAGCGCTTCCGCCGCCAGCGTCCGTGTCAGGTCGCCGGCGGGCAGGGCGCGGCTCAGGCGGGCCGCCTGGCCAGCCCATTGATTGGTGAAGTCTCCGGATCCCGCCGCCTCCGCCTTGGCGCGCAGGGGGGCCAGGGCGCCACCGGCGGTGGGGAAGGCGGTAGGGGCGTCGGAAAGCGGGCCCACCTCCCGCATCAGGCGGTTGACGATGCCGCGCGCCGGGCGGCCGGTGAACAGGTTGGTCACGGCCGTGCCGTCGTCGGTGATGCTGTCCAGGGCCTGGCGATGGACCTCCGGTATCTTGATCTCCGGACAGAACAGGTAGGCGGTGCCGATCTGCACGGCCGACGCGCCCAGGGCCAGTGCCGCGACGATGCCGCGCGCGTCGGCGATGCCGCCCGCCGCGATGACCGGTACCGACACGGCATCCGCGACCTGTGGCACCAGGGCGAAGGTGCCGACTTGCGTCGCCATGTCGTCGGACAGGAAGTTGCCGCGATGTCCGCCCGCCTCCAGCCCCATGGCGATGACGGCGTCGACGCCGTGGTGCTCCAGCCAGCGCGCTTCCGCCACCGTGGTGGCCGAGGCGATGACCTTGGCCCCCGTGGCCTTCACCCGGTCCAGCAGCACCTTGCCCGGCAAACCGAAATGGAAGCTCACCACCGCCGGCTTCACCTCTTCCACCAGGCCGCAGAAATCGGCGTCGAACGGGGTGCGGCCGCCGGTCGGGGGCGTGTCGGCCGGGTCCAGACCCAACTCCACATAATAAGGCGCCAGCCGGGCGCGCCAGGACAGGAGGCGGGCCGGATCCGGAACCGGGGGCGTGTGGCAGAAGAAGTTCAGATTGAAGGGCCGGGCCGTGCCCCGCCGTACCTCCGCCACCGCGGCCTTGAGGCCGTCCAGCGTGTATTGCGCGCCGGGCAGGGACCCCAATCCCCCCGCCTCGCTGACCGCGACCGCCATGGCGGGGGTGCTGGCGTTGGCCATGGGGGCCTGCAGGATGGGATGGTCGATGCCAAACAAATCCAGGATGCGGCGATCAGGCCAGGCGGTCATGGACGGTCTCCCGTGGGCGATGCGACTGCCCAGGATGTAGGACCGCCGCCGCCGCCGCGCCATGGAAATTTGCTGAATTCGCCCCCGCTCGCAGGGGCAGGCGGCAGGGCCGTCAGTAATGCGGCGGCGGCTTCTCATCCTGCGGGGAAGGGCGCCAACCCGCCTCCGCCTCTTGCAGGCGGGCGACCAGGCGGCGCATCCGCGCGGTCAGCATGTCGATCGTCCGGCCCTGGTCCGCCACCACCTGCGACAGTTCCTCGGCCATGCGTTCGTGATGGGCGATGCGCGTTTCCAGGTCGATAAGACGTTGTTCGACGGAATCCATGGGGCCGGTTACTTCCTGGGGCTCGGGTCAACCAGCGGCCTCTATAGCACCGGCGATGCCGGAACTTGCCCGATAATTTTTAAATGGGGCCCGTCCGCCAGGTCCCGTCCGGTAGGGACGGCACAGGTCAGGCGGCCTGCGGCTCGCTCACGGCCTGGGCGTCGGCCACCACGTCGGGAAAGTCCTGTACCCGGCGCCGCCAGGCCGCCGGCGTCACGCCCATGGTTTGGCGGAACAGCCGGGTGAGATGCGCCTGGTCGGCCAAGCCGCAGCTCAGCGCGATGTGGGACAGCGGTTCCGTGGTGGTGGTCATCAGCCGCTTGGCCTGTTCCATGCGTTGATGGATGACGTACTGGGTGAAGGGCACGCCGAAGGTGATGCGGAACGCGCGCGAGAAATAGCTGGTGCTGAGGCGCACCGGCAGGGCGACGTCCCGGATGCGGATGGGGGTCGTCAGATGCTCCTGGATATACCCGTGGACCCGGCGCACTTGCCACGGGGCCAAGCCACCGGCGGCGGGTGGTGCCTCCGCCGCCTTGTCCCGCAACAACTCCGCCGCTTTCTGCAGGCAGCTCGCCGCGGCATGGCTGTCGTTGTCCAGCAACGTCAGGGCGTCGCGGAGCAGGACGGCGATCTCATCCCGGCGCCGTGTGACGGCATCGGGCACAGGTGCGATGGTCAACATGGCTTCATCCCGTCTGGATAGAAGCCTATTGTCGGTGCGGGCATCCACCGATGTCGAATAAATGAGTGCAAATGGCCGTAAGCCGTGACGGAACAGCGTTATCCCGCAGCGTGCCGCGCCGTGACCCGCTTGGTATTTTTTCCATAATCTTCCTTATCGGTTTTTTGATATGGGTGGAATGGACTCAAAAACGAAGGGCGACTTTCCAATGTTATGAGAGGCTTAACGGAGAACCCTTCCGCGTGATTGAAGGACAGCCCCCGGTGGGCGCTGTCCCCCTGCGATCTGCGATGCCGGTTTAGGCTGCGGCCTTACGCGGCGCGGGCGGCGGGCACGGGGTGGACGATGAAGGCCCCACAGGACGGCGCGGGCATCAGCGGCACCGGATACCCTTCCCCGATGATGGGTGCTGCCGCGTCACTGGGGTCATGACCGGCCATTACCGGATCTCCGGCGGCCAGCCATTGCTGGGACATCCGCCGCCATTGGTGGATGTCCCGCGACCAAGGTTTCCTGTCAGGCACTTCACCTAAATCCTTTTTTCCGAGGCGCGGGTATGGGGCATGACGAAGGGTCAATGGCTGCTGACCGGGCGCGTGTCCCAGGCGCTGCTGGCACCCAGGCCGGCGGTCGTGCCCAGGCTGGTATCGCCCGGGTCCATGCCCATGATATCGGCCAGGCGGGCGCGGCCACGGTTGACGCGGCTTTTGATGGTGCCGAGGGCGCAGCCGCAAATTTCCGCCGCTTCCTCGTAGCTGGCGCCAGCCCCTCCCACCAGAACCAGCGCTTCCCGCTGTTCCACGGGCAATTTCATCAGGGCCGCCTTCAGTTCGCGGCTGGCGATGCCCCATTCCTGGGATGGACCTATGGTCAGGCGCGCCGTATGCACGCCATCCGGATCGCCCACCTCGCGCTGTTGGTGCTTGGCGACCGAATAATAACGATTGCGTAAAATTGTGAAGAGCCAGGCGCGCAGGTTGGTGCCCGGCGTGAACTGCTCGGCATGGGACCAGGCCCGGACGATGGCGTCCTGCACGAGGTCGTCGGTGTCGGCAGCGTTGTTGGTCAATGACCGGGCGAAGGCCCGCATGGCGGGGATCAGCTTGACCAGGTCGTCGCGGAAGGTGGGCGTCGTCTCAGCGGATGGCATGGATCACCCCTTTTTGTGAAAGCCCGCTGCGCTTCTGACGTCATCAAGAAATCGCAGATGATTGTGGGCGATGTTGAGGGTCGTTACCCCCAGAATTCGTCCGTATCGTTGAGAGACTATAGGCAAACGCCGTTGATCACGTCTCTCCGTATTTCGGGGAGAATGCTATGTTTATCGCTGTATTTATTCGGTCTATTTGACAGATGATCTATTACGATCCGGTTATGCGGCAAAGTGTCCAGCGGCCCCTGGGCTGGTCTGTTCAAAGGAGTGGAATGGCAATTTTGCGGTAATGGGTTGCCCCCTTCCCTACACCCATCGCCCCACCGCCTGCCCTGACCGGCTTAAACGGAAGGGCCATCATCCGCTCGGCCGCGTGGAACAAAGCCGCCGCTGGAGACTTTAGGGATGGTGCGAAGGGCATAGGCCCGATGTAGCAGGAAGGATGCCATGGTCAAGCGGTTGAAAAGCATAGAGTTTCAGCGTTCTCCGGCCCTCGCCCCCGCCATGGCGACGGTTTGTCAGCGACCGGTGGCCTATGCCAACCGCTACGATACCGCGCAGAGTGACGTGGATGATCAGGTTCGGGAAATGTTCTGCGACCTGGTGGCGGAGCCCCTGCCCCTGGACATCCAGGCCCTGCTGGCGCGCCTGCAGGGGAAAGGGAGGCTGAACTAAGCCGCCGTCCTCCTCGCGTCCCTCCTGCGGCTGTCCCTGGACAAAAAAGCCGATCCTTTTTCAGGACCGGCTTTTCCATTTCCGCGCCTCGCTTCCGGACCGGGCCTGTCAGGTCGCCGCCAACGGGCAAGGCTCGCCGGGCGCGCCCAGGGGATGGGCGAAGCTCCATATATGGCCATAGGGATCACGGATCTGGCCGTAGCGGGCCCCCCAGAAGGCATCCATGGCCGGCATGGCGACCGTGGCGCCGGCGGCCACCGCCTGCTCCATGGCGGCATCGCAGTTGGCCACCTCCAGGTGCAGGAACACGCTGGTGCCTTTCAGCGTCGTAGGTGGGGCGCCGGTCCCGCCCATCTCCGCCCGGTATTCCGGAAAATCGTCGCAGAGGAAGACACGGGCGCCGTTCACGCGGATCTCCGCATGCAGCAGGCGGTCACCGTCCTTTTCCGGCATGCGGAAGACCTCCTCCGCGCCCAGGCCTTGCGTGTAAAATCTCAGCGCCGCCTTGGCGTCGCCGACCACCAGATGGGGAATGACGCCCTGCTGCGCGGGCTGGATGCTGTCGGACATGGTCACCTGCTCCCGTTTCCTTGAGGGTCCCAATGGGAAATCGTGGCGGCCCCATGGGCAGGGCCATCCCAAGGACGGTCATCGCCCGCCGCTTCCGACAGCCCCCGCGATTTTTCGGGATTTATTTTTGAACGGGCGCCGCCTCGCCCATCAGACGATCCAGGTGCTGGCGGATGTGGGCCGCCTCCGCCGGGGTGTGGGCCAGCGCGATGGCGCGGTCGAACGCCACCCGCGCCTCCGCTGTCCGGCCCAACTGGGTCAGATAGGCGCCCTTGGCCCCGAAGAAGTGGAAATAGCCCGCCAGCCGGTCGCCCAGCGGCTCGATCATGGCCAGCGCCGCCGCCGGCCCCCGCACCTTGGCCGTCGCCACGGAACGGTTCAGCGTCACCACCGGCGACGGCTGGAGATGCTCCAGCGTCGCGTACAGCAGGTCGATCTGCGACCAGTCCGTCTCAGCGGCGCTGGGGGCGCGGGCATGCAGGGCGGCGATTGCGGCCTGCACCAGATACGGTGCCGGCTGGCCGTGGCGCATGGCCTTGTCGATCAGGGCCAGGCCTTCCGCGATCATCGGGGCGTTCCAGCGGCGACGGTCCTGGTCCTCCAGCAGGATGCCGTTGCCCTGGGCATCGAAGCGGGCGGCGGCGCGGGACTGCTGTAACAGCATCAGCGCCAGCAGACCCATGATCTCCGGTTCCGCCGGAAACAGGCGCAGCAGCAGGCGCGCCAACCGGATCGCCTCATGCGCCAGGGGTGCCCGCCGCTCCGCCGTGTCGCCGCCCGCGGAATAGCCCTCGTTGAACAGCAGGTAGAGCATGGCGGCGACGGTGCCCAACCGCTGCGCCCGTTCCGGCGCGCCCGGCGTCTCGAATGGCACGCCCGACCGTGTGATGCGCGCCTTGGCCCGGGTGATGCGCTGCTCCATGGCGCTTTCCCCGACCAGGAAGGCGCGGGCGATGTCCGCCACGCTGAGGCCGGAGACGATGCGCAGGGCCACCGCGATCTGCTGGGTGGCGGGCAGGTCGGGCGCGCAACAGATGAACAACAGGCGCAGGATGTCGTCACGATAGCCGGCGTCGTCCAGGCGTTCGGCCAGGGCGGCTTCCGCATCCCCGTCACCGGTATCGGCGGCCAGGATGTCCTCTGCCGGCAAGGGCTGCTGGCGCGCCTGGCGGCGGACCCCGTCCAACGCCGCGTTGCGGCCGACGAAGATCAGCCAGGCGGCGGGGTCGCGGGGCGGGCCGTTGCGCGGCCAAGCCGTCAGCGCGCGCAACGATGCCTCCTGAAACGCCTCCTCGGCCGTGTCCAGGTCGCGGAAATAGCGCAGCAAGGCGCCCATGGCTTGGGGGCGGGCCGCCGCCAGGGCCGTGTCGATCCAGGCCATGTCGAGGGGCCCGGCCATGATCTCAGGCCCCTGCGGACGGTGCGGGATGATATAGGCCGACAGGACGGATTTCGTAGCAACCGCCAGGGTTTGCGCGACCAAGCTCACGCGCCGTATCCAGAACCTGCTCCAGCGTCTCCCCCTCCACCAGGTAGAAGCCCAGCAACTGTTCCTTGGTTTCGGCGAAGGGGCCGTCAATCACCAGCGGCGGGTCGCTGTCCTTGCGCAGCGTGGTGGCGGCCGTCGTGGGCAGCAGCCGGGCCACCGGGCCCAGCCGGCCCTCCCGCGCCAGCTTCTCGTGCACCACCGCCAGCTTGGCCATCACGGCGTCATCCTCCTCTTTGGTCCAGGAGCCGACGACATCTTCGCGGTGGTAACACAGGATGGCATACAGCATGAGACGTTCCTTCGGCGGACAGGATGGGCCGGCTTGGCGCCGGTTCTTCCCCAGGACGGACCCGTGGGGCGGCTTCCGACATCGGCGCCGGAAAAATCCCCTCGGCTATCGTATCCTATTTGGCGAAGATGAGAGAATCGTCGCGGAAGGCCTTGAATTCCAACGCGTTCCCACTCGGGTCGTACAGGAACATGGTGCCTTGTTCCCCCACCTGGCCCTTGAAGCGGATGTACGGTTCGATCACGAACGTCTGGCCGGTGTTCCGTAGGCGATCGGCCAGCGCCGTCCAGTCATCCCAGGCCAGGATCAGGCCGAAATGCGGGACCGGCACGTCATGCCCGTCGACCGGGTTGTGGTTCCGGTCGGCGTCCCGCCCCGGAACCAAATGGGCCACGATCTGATGGCCGTACAGGTCGAAGTCCACCCAGTCGGGTGAGCTGCGTCCTTCGGGGCACCCCAGCACGTCGCCGTAAAAGGCACGGGCGGCCGACAGGTCATGGACGGGGAAAGCCAGGTGGAAACGCGGGCGCTGTGTCATCCCATTTCCCTTTCTTAGGGTATGTTCGTTGTATTTCTGATAGTTAATTTAAATTCTTAAGGTAATAAATCACTTTAAGAAACCCGTATCGAAGCGGTTTCATGCCCCAGCGTGCTGCGAACCCTATCACCGGCCCTCAGCCTCCGCCACGTCCCGGTGGTGGAACCGTCCCGCAGGTCGTATACGACAGCGGCCTGGAAAACCGTTAGAACCTATCCCTGTTCCTCGTCATGCCCCCGATGCCTCCAACCCTGGCCACCATGTCCGACGCCCCGCGCCCAACCCTGCTCTTTGTCGTGACGGAGGACTGGTACTTCCGCTCCCACCGGCTGCCCACCGCGCGGGCGGCGCGGGATGCCGGGTTCGACGTCGCGGTGGCCTGCCGCGTCGGCAGGGATGCCGCTGCCATCGCGGCGGAAGGGTTCCGCGTCATTCCCCTGCCCTGGCGGCGCGGCAGCTTCAATCCCCTGCGCGCCCTGGGCGATATCCGCCGGCTGGCGCGGCTTTACCGCCGGGAACGGCCAACCATCATTCACCACATCGCGGTGAAGCCCACGGTGCTGGGTGGGCTCGCCCTTTTCCTGGCGGGACTTCCCAACGACTTGCGCGACACCCGCGTGGCCGCCACCCTGGCGGGCTTGGGCCTGGGCCTTTCCGGCGCCGGGGCCAAGGCGGCCCTGGGCCGGGGGCTGCTGCGCCTGGCCCTGAACGCCGCCGGCTGGCGGCGGCGCCATGCGCTGGTCGTGCAGAACGGCGACGATGCCGCCCTGCTGGCCGCCGGCTGGCCCCGCCCGCCATCCCCGCGCCTCATCCGCGGCTCCGGCGTCGATCTCGCCCATTATGAGGAATTGGCCGAGCCCATTGGGCCGGTGACCTGCGCCCAGGTCTCGCGCATGCTTACCTTGAAAGGCGTTGAGGACCTGGTGGCCGCCGTGCGCCAGGTCAGGGCCCAGGGGATCGATTTGCGCCTGCTGCTGGCCGGTGCGCCCGATGCCGACAGCCCCGCCGCCATTCCCGAGGCCACCTTGCGCGCCTGGGGGGCCGAACCCGGCATCGAATGGCTGGGCGCCGTCACCGATGTGCGGACCGTCTGGGCCCGCGCCCACATCGCCGTTCTCGCCTCCCGCGGGGGGAAGGCGTGCCTAAGAGCTTGCTGGAGGCGGCGGCCTGTGGCCGCGCCATCGTGGCCACCGACGTGCCGGGCAGCCGCGAGGTGGCGGTGGAGGGGCGCAACGCCCTGCTGGCCCCGCCCCGTGACCCGGCGGCCCTGGCGGCCACGCTGTCCCGTCTGGCGCAGGATCCGGCGCTGCGCCGCCGGCTCAGCCTGGGTAGTCGTGCCGTGGTGGACCCCGAATTCGGCGAGGCCGAGGTGGGGCGGCGCATGCGGGATCTCTATTTGGGCCTGGTGGCGCCGATCCCGGCGTTCTCCCCGGGCGATGCGTGACGGAGGGCGGGCGATGCGGGCATGGCAATGGGGATGGGCTCTGGTGCTGACGGCGCTGATCGCCGCCGGGCCGGCCCGCGCCGTCGAGCAGGAGGTGGCCATCAATGGGGGGCCCGGCCCGCTGGCGGGCACCCTGCAACTGCCGGACATGGCGCCCCCGGGACCCATTCCGGCGGTGCTGATGCTGGCCGGGTCCGGTCCCGTCGACCGCAACGGCAACGGCCCATCATTGCGGACCGACGCCTTGCGGCAACTGGCGCAATCCTTGGCCGTGAAGGGCATCACCAGCCTGCGGGTCGACAAGCGCGGCGTGGGCGCCAGCAAGGGCGCCCTGATCCGCGAGGAGGATTTGCGCCTGGACACCTATGTGCAGGATGCCGGCCAGTGGCTGGCCTTCCTGCGCGCCCAGCCTGGCATCGGTCCCGTCTTCCTGCTGGGGCACAGCGAGGGCGGACTGACCGTCACCCTGCTGGCGCAACGGGTGCCCGTGGCCGGCCTGATCCTGGTGGCCACCCCCGGCCGCACGTTCGGCGACCTGCTGCGCCAGCAGCTCCCCCGCACCGACCTGCCGCTCGATGTGCAGAAAGCCGCTCTGGAAGCCATCACCCTGTTGGAGCAGGGCCGGCCGGTGACCAAGGTGCCGCCGCCGCTGATGAACCTGTTCCGCCCCAGCGTGCAGCCCTACCTGATCTCCGAACTGACGCGCGACCCGGCCGCCGAACTGGCCCGCACCACCGCCCCCGTGCTGGTGCTCCAAGGCGCCAACGACGTGCAGGTCGACATGTCCGACGCCGTCCGCCTGTCCCAGGCGCGTCAGGGCGTGCGTCTGGAACGGCTGGAGGCGGTGAACCATATCTTGAAGAACGCGCCCCTGAACGACCGCGCCGGCAACCTGGCCACCTACACCGACCCCGGCCTGGCCATCAACCCCGGCATCCCCGCCGCCATCGTCCGCTTCGTGCGGGAAAACGAGGCCAGCGGCGGCGGTTGATTTAAGCCTAAGGACATGGCGGGACCCGCTCCTCACCCCGTCAGCAAATCCGCCTTGAAGCGCCGGCTGGCGGTGACGGTCAGGCCGGTGGTCAGTGTGATGTCCAGGTCGCCGGAGGGGCGGCTGTCCACGCGCTGGATGGCGGCGCGGTTCAGCAGGCGGGAGCGGTGGACGCGCACGAACAACTGGGGCGGCAGGTCGGCCTGGATGTCGGCCAGGGACCGGCGGACCAGGTGCACCCGCTCCGCCGTCATGACCTCCACATATTTGCCGGCGGCGCTGACCTGGAGAATTTCTTCCGGGGCCACGAACACCCGGCGGGTGCCGACCTTCAGTTCCAGGCGCGGCGGCGGTTCCGCGACGGGCGGCAGCGGGACGGGCATAGGGACGGGCGTGGGGGCGTGCATGAGCGCCGCCCCCGCCGCCTGCTGCGCTTCCACCAGGGCGACCACCCGCGACAGGCGCACCAATTGGCGCCCCATGGTCAGGATGGCGGTGGCGACCAGATAAGTTATGATGTCCTTGCGGAGCTCATAGGGGAATTCGCGGACCAGCGGCCCCATGTGGTAGGTCCCGCCCACGAGTCCATAGAGGATGGACCGCAGCCCCATCATGATGGCGACATGCACGGTGCTGTAGCCCAGCATCGTGACGCTGTGCAGCCCCAGGCTACGCCAGGGGGCGCGGGCCCAGACCGCCCGGTTGACGGCCAGATAGACCAGTGGTAGGGCGGCGAAACCGCCGATGGCGCTGGAATACTCCCAGCAGATCGGTTCCCAGGCGGCGATGCGGCTGGCGCCGCCGCGCTCGTGTTCGGTGAGCACGGAGAAAATGTTCACTGTGGTGGGCAACAGATAGAAGGCCAGCCACACCAGCGCCCAGGTGCCCCGCGCCGAAAGACGCCACCCCGGCAGCATCACCGCTTGCGCCGCCGGTTCCACCGTTGGTGCCGTGGACATCGCCATTCAGTCCCCATCCGCGCCCTTTGTCCCGCCGCCGGTGCCCTCCGGCCTTGGGCCGGCTGCCGGGTGGATGCAGCGTAGCGCCAACGCAGGCCCCCAGGCCAGCTTGATCGTGAGGATGCGCCGCCGATGCCCTTTTCCGCCCCTGCCTCCCCTTCGATGCGCCGGTATGATCTGGATTGGATCCGGGTCATCGCCTTCTTCCTGCTGATCCTCTATCACGTGGGCATGTTCTACGTGCCCTGGGACTGGCATGTGAAAAGTCCGCATCCGGTTCCCGCGCTGGAACCCGTCATGATGCTGACCAGCCCGTGGCGGCTGACGCTGTTGTTCCTGGTTTCCGGCGCCGCCACGCGGTTCTTGGCGGGCAAGAGGACTATCGCCGGCACGGTGGATGTCTGGGCGCTGACCCGCGCCCGGGTGGCGCGGCTGCTACCGCCGCTGCTGCTGGCTATCTTCGTGATCGTCCCGCCGCAGAGCTTTTTCGAGATCGTGGAGAAGGTGCCGGACCAGGCCCTGCCCTACGCCGACTTTTACCTGAGGTACGTCACCGGCAGCGGCCACTGGTGCCGCGGGACCGACTGCCTGATGACGCCCACCTACAACCACATGTGGTTCGTGGCCTATCTGCTGGCCTACACGCTGGTGCTGTGCGCCCTGCTGGCCGTGGCGGCGCCGGCGCTGAAGCGGCTGGAGCGCGGCATTGACCAAGCCCTTGCCGGTTGGCGTCTGCTGGTGCTGCCCATCCTGTTCCTGGGGGTGATCCGCTTGGCCCTGTTGGACCGGTTTCCCATGACGCATTGGATCGTCAACGACTGGTATGACCATGCCCTGTCGTTCAGCGCCTTCTTGTTCGGCTTCCTCACGGCGCCCTCCGACAGCCTGCGCCAGGGTTTCATACGCCTGCGCTGGCCGGCGCTGATGGTGGCGCTGCCGGCCTATGCCGCCTTCGCGGCCTACGCTTGGACCTACCGCGCCGACGATGCCGTCCCGCCGGAGGCCTTGCGCGCCGTCATGCGCTTCGTCTATGCCGCCGACCAATGGGCGGCCATTGCGGCCGTGCTGGGCTTCGGTGCCCGCCACCTCACCCGCGACAGCGCCGCCCTGCGCTATCTGGTCCCGGCGGTCTTCCCCTTCTACCTGGTGCACCAGACGGCGACCGTGGTCTTGGGGCATTACCTGGCCAAGGCCGCCCTGCCCCAGGGGGTGGAGGCGCCGCTGCTGATCCTGGGCACCTTCGCCACCTGCTTCGCCGCCTATGAGGCGGTGCGGCGCGTGAATCCGTTGCGCCCCTGGTTCGGGCTGAAGTCCCGGGCGGCCGCGCCAGGGGTGGAGAGACCGCACCTGGCCTGATCGCCAAATGGGTGCGGGCGTCAGGCCGTCAGGTTGGCGCGCGGCAGGCTGATGCCCAGGGCCAGGCCGCCGTCCTGCCAGTCGAAGTTCAGGCGCCCGCCCAACTGCCCCGCCAGCAGCAACTGACAGACCGTGAGGCCGAAGCCCTTGCGCAAGGGCGGGCGCACATCGCGCAGACCCCATTCGCGCCAACTGAGGGACAGGGCCTCCTCATCGCTGTGCCAGGACAGGTCGATGTGGCCGTCGGGGTGGTTCAGGGCACCGAAGCGGGCGGCATTGCCGGCCAGCTCATACAGCGCCAAGCCCATGGCCTGGGAGGCCTGGGGCCCCAGCACCGTCTGGGGACCGCTGCGGGTGACGCGCGAACCGGCGGGATCAAAGGGCTCGAAGGAGATGGTGGTCAGGCTGTCCAGGTCGGTGCCCACCCATTGGCGGCTGGCCACTTGGCTGTGGATGGCCGCCAGCGCGGAGATGCGGCCCTCCACCAGGGCCACGAAATCATCGACCGTATCGGCGCGCGTCAGGCGCAGGATGGACTGCACCACCGCCAGCGCGTTCTTGGCGCGGTGGTCGACCTCCTGCATCAGAAAGGAGATTTGCCGTTCGGACCGGCGGTGCTGGGAAATGTCGCGGGCGATCTTGGACGCGCCGATCAGGTTGCCGTCGTTGTCGTGCAGGGGCGAGACGCTCAGCGAGATTTCCAGCGTATGGCCATCCTTGTGGCGGCGCAGCGTCTCGAAATGGCTGACCCGCTCCCCCTGCTTCAGCCGGGCCAGGATGCTGGGCATTTCCGCCTCGCGTCCGGGCGGCGCCAGCACGGTGACGCTGCGGCCGATCATCTCTTCGGCGGTATAGCCGAACATCCGCTCAGCGGCCGCGTTCCAACTGGTGACGATGCCGTCCAGCGTCTTGCTGATGATGGCGTCATCCGAGGAGTCAACGATCGCTGCCAGAATGGCGTGCGAAGACAAGGCTTCCATCGGTCGGCAGTGCCTCCAAGCCAACACAAAAACAAGGTTAACGCCGACCAATGCCGGTTGGGCCGGACTTGGGGCACCCATCTCCGGGGGGCACTTCATCGCAAGGTGTGAAACCTTGTAGAACAGTGCACCCGGTCGACCATCGCAGTCTGGCCCAATGCACCGTCCCACTTCAAACGGACCTTAGACCTATACCTCCGGCGATTCACGGTGCGCACCCGATAATCGCTTGGGCATACATCTATTCTAGAACAACTCTGATTTGTAACGCCGGCTGGCGGGAATGACGGCCCCATTGCGCAACGTGAGGTCCATGTCGCCGGAGGGGCGGCTGTCGATGCGCAGGATGGCGCCGCGGTTCACCACATGGGAGCGGTGAACCCGCACGAATTCCGGAACGGGCAGGTCGGCCTGGAAATCCGCCAGGGTGCGGCGGACCAGATGAACGGCTTCGGCGGTCACGACCTCGATGTAATTGCCGGCGGACCGGACCAGCAGGATTTCCGCCGGCGCCAGGTAGACGCGCCGCGACCCGACCTTCAGTTCCACCCGCGCCGGTTCCGTCGCAGGCCCAGGTGGGTGTCCAGGCCTAGGCGGGTGAGCGGGCGGACCCGCCGTCGTTGGGGAGCCGCCGGCGTTCGCCGCCGCCTCCAGCAGGGCCAGGGAGCGCGACAGGCGGATCAGGTGGCGGACGCCGACCACCACCAGCACGATCAGCAAATAGGTCAGGAGGTCCCGGCGAATCTCATAGGGCAGGTCGTCCCGCAGGTCGTCCAGGCCGTATGCCTGGCCCAGGGCGCCATAGGCGGCCATGCGCACCACGGTCACGGCGGCCAGGTGCAGGGCGCTGAAGCACAAGGCCGTTCCCAGGAATTGGGCAACCCAACGGACGGGCGCGTCCGTCCAGGCGGGGGCATGATTGATGGACCAGCGGACCAGGGGCAGCACCAGCAGCAGCGCGATGCCACTGGAATACTCACGCAGGAAGGGCTCCCACCCCGGGATGTCCTGGTTGGTACGTTCGTATTCCGTGAGCAATGTGAAGGCGTTGATGGTGGTGGGAAGAAAGGCGAAACCCAGCCACACCAGCGCCCAAGCCTTCAGATTCGGCGTACTCCAGAAGGCAAGGAAACGATCCGCCGCCCGTCTCATATTTTCAACCGTTCACCATTTCAGCGCCACCATCCGTCCCCGCCGGCCCCTTAAAACCAGCCGTTCGCGTCAGGGAAATGGCCCGCCCTTTCTCCAAAGATCAGCGTAGGGCAGCGGTACACGCGACCGCCACACGTCTTACGACCAGGGGCCGAAAGAACATGATGCCTTCCCGTACGACGCCAACCGTCACCCGCCGTCCGGACCTGGACTGGATCCGGGTACTGGCGTTCTTCACGTTGATCGTGTTCCACGTCGGCATGTTCTACGGGCCTTGGGAATGGCATGTGAAAAGCCCGCGCGAGGTTCCGGGGATGGCATCGGTGCTGATGGCCACCAGCCCGTGGCGCCTCACCCTGCTCTTCCTGGTCTCCGGCGCCGCCACCCGCTTCATGGCCGACAAGATGACGGTGGCCGCCCTGACCAAGGCGAGGCTGGCCCGCCTGGTCCCGCCCCTGGCGTTCGCCGTCCTGGTCCTGGTGCCGCCGCAGACCTATTATCAGGTGATCGAACAGGCGGTGACGCCGGTGGAGACCGACTATCCCGCCTTCTACCTGAAATACCTCAGCGGCACGGGCCACTGGTGCCGGGTCAATGACTGCCTGACGACGCCCACTTATAACCACATGTGGTTCGTCTCCTACCTGCTGGTCTACAGCCTGGCGCTATCGGTCTTATTGGCCATGGCGGGGCAGCGCCTGCGCGCGGTGGGCGGGATGCTGGAGACCCGGTTGACCGGCTGGCGGCTGGTGGCCCTGCCCTTCCTGGCGCTGTGCGCCCTGGACATGCTGCAACTGCGCTTCCCCATCACGCACTGGCTGCTGCACGACTGGTACAATCACATCCTGTCGTTCACGGCCTTCCTGTTCGGCTTCCTCATCGCCAAATCCCTGCCCTTGCGGGACGGTTTCGTGCGCTGGCGCTGGTGGGGCCTGGCCCTGGCCCTTCCCGCCTATGCGGTTGTCGCCTATTACACCTGGGCCTATCCCTTCGGCGCGCCCGCCGCCCCCTGGGGCATCCGCGCGGCCATGCGTGTCGTGTACGCCGCGCAGCAGTGGGGGGCCATCGTCGCGGCGCTGGGCTTTGGCGCCCGCCACCTGAACCGTGACGGCCCGGTGCTGCGGTATCTGGTCCAGGCCGTCTTCCCCTTCTACCTGGTCCATCAGACCATCACCGTGGTCGCGGGCCACAACCTGGCGCCCCTGGGCCTGAACCAGGGCTTGGAGGCCACCCTGCTGGTGGCCATCACCTTCGCGGGATGCTTCGCCACCTATGAGGTCGTGCGGCGCATCAACGTCCTGCGTCCTTGGTTTGGGCTCAAGCGGTTGGCGCCGCGCCCCGAGGCCGACGCGCAACCGCAAGAGCAGGCGCAGACGCAGGCGGCGGGGGCCTGAGCCGGCGGATGGATATGGCTTTGGATATCCTATCCCGAAGATGCATTGCATTTTCGGTAATTTTAGGAGTGTGTCACAAAGTATAAATCCAAATTTAACATGGCTGTGATTATCCGGTGCCCGCCGCGGTTTGTAAGGTGGCATGGCCCCGGCTGGCCTGTCCTCCGGGGTTCCCCCGCCTCTGTCAGGATGGCCGCCCCCCATGCGCCAGACGTCCCCCGACCGCCTTGCCCCCGACCGCCTTGCGACCGTCACGGCCCGCCTGCCCGCCCTCAAGACCGCCCTTGGCGCCCGTCTGGCGCCACTGTTCAACAGCCCCGCCGGGGTCGCCGTGGCGCGCGCCGCCAACCGCCTGGGGCGCCTGATGGCGCGGCTGGTGCCACACCCCACGCGCCTGCGCTCCAAGTTCATGGCGGTAGGCGGCACGCTGTTGTTCCTGGTTCTGCTGCAAAGCGCCATCGGCATTGGCATCGCCCGGCAGTCGCGCGCCATCCTGGAGGGAACGACCGCGCAGACGGACGGGGCCATGGCCGACCTGGGCCTGGCCGCCACCCTGAAGAACATGCAGGTGCAGGTGCTGTTGACCCAGACGTTGATGGGCACCCTGTCGGTGGCGGAGCCGGCGGAACTCAGCAACTCCCTGCGGGC
Organism: Nitrospirillum goiasense; assembly: GCF_034427435.1. NCBI lineage: Bacteria > Pseudomonadati > Pseudomonadota > Alphaproteobacteria > Rhodospirillales > Azospirillaceae > Nitrospirillum > Nitrospirillum goiasense. The sequence continues at coordinate 2,155,910 of NZ_JAXQNP010000002.1, forward strand.
CATCGCCAGCACCTACGCCGCCGGCCTGGAGGAGGTGCGCCGCGTCGCCGCGCGGGAGCGCGCGAACGGCACCGCTGAGAACAACCCGCTGGGCGACGTGGCCACCAAGGTGCAGATGGCCAAGACCCAGTTCGAGGCCCTGCAGGAAACCGCCATGGCCTTGAAGCCGCTGGCGGGCAAGAGCTCCGCCCCGGCGGATCAGCTGCTGAAGCTGTCCGCCCAGGTGGATGGCCTGAACGACCACCTGGACCGCATGGCGGAGGCCATGAAGCTGGTGGCCAAGGGTGACCAAGCCCAGGTGCGCGCCGGCAACCAGGCGGCGCTGGGGGTGATCGACGACCTGAACCACGGCATCCAGGCCAGCACGGCCCTGGGCCTGGTCCTGTGCGGGCTGGCGGTCCTGTTCCTGATGCGGGGCGTGCTGTCGCCGCTGCTGGCCGTGGCCGGTGCCACCCGCGCGTTGGCAGGGGGCCGACTGGACGTGGCCCTGCCCACCGCCCGCAAGGACGAGATCGGGGAGATGGTGGACAGCCTGTCCGTCTTCCGGGACAACGCCCGCGCGGTGGAGCGCCTCAACGTGGAACGCGACCAGGAACGCGTGCGGGCCGAGGAAATGCGCCGCCGAGCCCTGGAAGACACCGCCCAGTCCTTCGAGACCAAGGCGGGCCGCATCCTGGGCTCGGTCACCGAGGCCGCCCACGGCCTAGTGGAAACGGCGCGCGCCGTGTCGCGCACCGCCGCCGGCGCTTCCACCGCCGCCAGCGCGGCGGAGAGCGCGGCCCAGTCCGCCAATGGCACCATCCAGGGCGCCGTCAGTGCCGCGGAACAATTGCGCGCCACAACGGCCGACGTGCTGGAAAGCGTGGCCGAGGCCGCCAAGCTGGCCCGCACCACCGCCGACAGCACCAAGGGCACCAGCGAACTGATCGAGCGGCTGACCGTGGCGTCGCGCCGCATTACCGACGTGGTCGCCCTGATCCAGACCATCGCCGGGCAGACGAACCTGTTGGCGCTGAACGCCACGATCGAGGCCGCCCGCGCCGGTGAGGCCGGCCGCGGCTTCGCCGTGGTCGCCAGCGAGGTGAAGGGCTTGGCCGGACAGACCGCCCAGGCCACCCAGGACATCCAGCAGGAGATCGCCGCCATGCAGGCCGCCATCGCCCAGGCCGTCGAGGCTTTCCGGGAGATCGTCGGGGCGGTGATGCGGATCGACCAGGTGAACGACGGGATCGCCCGCACCATCACCGAGCAGGCGCGCGCCACCCAAGCCATCGCCGCCACCATGACCGACGCCGCCCAGGGCGTCACCCGTGTCGGCGGTGACATCGGCACCGTGGCCCGTGCCGCCAACGACACGGGCCTGGCGACCAGCCAGGTGTTCACCGCCAGCAGCGACCTGTCGGTGCAGGCCAAGGAACTGCAGCGCGCCGTGGCCGATTTCCTCTCCGCCATCGTGGCGGCCTGAGGGGGACGGCTTAATCCGGGCGTTTGCCGGGCGCGTGCAAGCGAGCGGGTTACAATGAGACGAGTCGCGACGGGGCGGGCCTATGGCACCGCCCCGTTGTTCTTTTAGGGCCTATCGTCCTTTTCGGGCATAACCGCAGCGATGCGCCCGCCCCCCGCGCCCTTAAGCCGCGTGTCCGCGACGCTAAGACGCACCTAAATGGTGGGGCGAACTTTGAGAAGCCCGCAGATAGCGCACAAGGGGATACCACTGCAGGACAGGGGTGTCGTCGGGGCTTCTATCCCCTACTTTGTAGTCTACCAGGGATAAAGGAATTCCCTTATTTACGGTATGTAAACTTGTTTACGATGTCCTTATACAGACCGCTTCGGAACGGTATCCTGCTGGTGTTCCCGCGTCGCCTCCCCAACGGCTGACAGCGGATCCCCGGTGGAGGCCGTCCCGGATAACGGCAAAGAAGACGATCCCGTGCAGGGGGTGCCGTGTATCGGCCCTTGATGACGGTGGTCAATGAGGACAAGTCCCCAGATCGGCGGTGGTTGCCATCACGCTGTCCGGGGAAGCGCCTCGCCCCCACGTGCGACAGGATTTTAGGAAATGACGACAGACAAGCCGAACACCGGCCGTAGCAAGACCCGCAAGCGCACCATGCTGGCTGCCGAGGAAGAGACGGGCACGAGCGTGGACAGTTATGTCGGTGGCCGGGTGCGCCTGCGCCGGACCCTGATCGGCATGAGCCAGGAAAAGCTGGGGGAGGCCATTGGCCTGACGTTCCAGCAGGTGCAGAAGTATGAGCGCGGCGCCAACCGCATCTCCGCGTCCATGCTGCACAAGATCGCCCAGGTTCTGGACGTTCCCATCAGCTTCTTCTTCGACGGCCTGGGCCCGCAGGGCGAGATCCCGGCACCCGCCATCGAGGCGGCGGTGGAGGGCGGCCGGCCGCCCAGCGAGCGCCGCGAAACCCTGGAGCTGGTGCGCGCCTATTCCCGCATCACCGAAAGCTCGGTGCGCGACAGCATCATGGCCTTGGCCAAGTCCCTGGCCAACCACAACGGCTGATGCGGCAGGGCCGTTGAGCCTATCCGTTTTGCGCTGCGGCATGGATGGGAACCATCCCTGCCGCGATTTGATTAAAAGCCGGGCGTCGACGATCAGTGTCGCCGCCCGGCTTTTTGTTTGGAGTCGCCCACCATTCGGGTGGGTTAGCCCCATTCGGGTGGTCCGGACACAAGGTCAGCCGCCATTGCCCGTCCTGCAACGGATGCGTGGCGGACATGCGGTCATTAATCATCAATACTGTGCGGACCTGTCGTTACAGGCGATCCTTGTAAAACTTTCCTTAACCGCTGGGCCTGATAGTGATGACCATGGGGCACGACGATGCCGAACAGGGTCGCCACCAACCACCTTTCAGCCAATACTCGTTCCGCCTGCGGTTTCATTAACGTTTTCATGTACCCGTTAATACGATGGGCTTGAAGATGACCGGATGGGGACGCCTTGGCACGGGAAGGCTCGGGGCATGCACGCTGGTTAAATCAAGGCTGCATCAAACGAGGGCGTGGAACCGACTTTCTGGTTGCGGCACCGCAGCAAAAAACTGGTATCGTTGCCTTGAGCCGGGATGGATGCCATGACAACTTTATCTCTCAAGAAGCCGCTGGGCTTTGAAACTAAACTAACTCTCGACGCGGCACAGCGCGGCACCGTTGGTGACCGCGGCGCAACAAAGCGTGTCGTCGTTCTGGAACGGACCCCGACGCCGGTGCGCAGCCGCCAGGGCGGCGGTGCCGATCGTGACACCGGTCGCTTTGATCGGGGGGACCGCCAACCGGAACCTGATTTTGGTGAGCGCCGGCAGTCGCGCGGTGACGGTCCCTACCGCCCCGCGCATTACGACTATGACCGGCCGGACTCCGACTTCCGTCCCAACTACCGGGCGCTGGAAAGCCGGCACCAGGATAACCGTGACAGCCGCCCCCACGGCGGTGAGCAGCGCGGTCGTCCGGGCGGACGCCCCGCCCATGGCGGGCGTGGCCGTGAGGACGATGCCAGCGACCGGCCCCACGTGCTGTGGCCGCCCCGTGTGGTGGTGAATGATTTCGATGGCGCCGCCATCACCCTGCCCCGAGTTGCCGGCACGCCGCTGGAACTGCCGGAGGACATGGCCCGGGTGCATGCCCAGCTCAGCCGCCGCTTCCCCGAGGCCTTCCCCCAGGACCCGGTGCCGCTGAGCCTGACCGTGGAAAAGGAAATGACCCGCGCGCTGGGCGATGCCGATCTGGTGGCCACCGCCGAGTCCTTCCTGTTCGTCTACCGCGCCCACCCGGCTTACCTGGCCTCCGTGGTGCGCAACACCCGTCGGGTGACCCTGGACGGCGCCCGTGCGGAGCGTATCGAGCCGGAGGAGCGTGAACAGGCGCTGTGGACACTGCGCGCCCTGGACACCACGTTCCAGTAAGCCTTTCAGGACCCATACAGCATCCCGGCTTCATCAAGACGGCCGCCCCACATCCCGGGGCGGCCGTTTTTTCATCAGAGAGGCACATTTGAAAGGGCCGACCTACGCGGTTGGCGGCGGCGTGTCCTCCGCGTCGGACAGGAAGCGTTCGCGCAGCAGTTCCCAATCCTGGCGGCCAAATTCCACCGCCGACTGGGCGACCGCGACCGCACGGTCCAGGTCGGCCGCGACACAGGCCTCATGCAAGGCCATGGCCAGATCCTGCAGCCGGATCAGCCCGCAGGTGCCGGCGGTGGCCATCAGGTCATGCAATTCGGCCCGCAGGGCCTTCAGATCCCGGTTCCGCGCCGCCTCGGCCAAGGTTTCCACCCGTTGCTTGCCCAAGGTGAGGAAGCCGCTGACGATGCGGATGAAATCCGGCCGTGCCGCCATCGTGGCCAGTTCCCCCAGCCTGTCCTCCGCCAGGATGCCGAACAGGGGTGGCACACTGGCCACCGGCTCCACCGGAGCCTCCTGCTGGGCGGGCTGGCCGCAGGCCCAATGCACCACCTTGCCGATGAAATGGCCCCGGTCGAAAGGCTTGGCGACATAGTCGTCCATCCCCGCCGCCAGGTATTCCTCACGCATGCCCGCCATGGCGTTCGCGGTGATGGCGATGATGGGCATGCGGGCCCCCATGGCGCGCATGCGGCGCGTGGCCTCGATCCCGTCCATGCGCGGCATCTGGATATCCATCAGCACCAGGTCGAAGCGGCGGCAGCGCACGGCCTCCAGCGCGTCGACACCGTCCTGCACCAGCACCGCCTCGAACCCCTCCTTGGCCAGCATCAGGCTGGCCACCTCCTGGTTCACCGGATTGTCCTCCACCAGCAGGACGCACCGGCCCACGCCCCGTCCCTGCGCGGGCACGGGCGGCGCGCTGCTGCCGCCCCAGACGGCCGGTGAGGGCCGGTGGGTGGGAAGGGGCGCGGTGAAGCCCTCCTGGAAAGGTTGCTCGGCCGGCTCCAGGGGGATGGAGAACCAGAAGGTGCTGCCCACGCCCGGTTCGCTGGACACGCCGATGGTGCCGCCCATGAGCTGAACCAGCTGGCGGCAAATCGCCAGGCCCAAGCCCGTGCCGCCGAAGCGCCGGGTGATGGAGGTGTCGGCCTGGCTGAAGCTCTCGAACAGGCGGGACGCCTGCTCGGCATTGATGCCGATGCCCGTGTCCTTGACCTCGCCGCGCAGGAACAGGGTCGGCCTGCCCCCCCGGGGCGGGGCACGGGCGTTAGCACCAGACTGACGGCCACCTCGCCGCTCAGCGTGAACTTGATGGCGTTGCCGATGAGGTTGACCAGGATCTGGCGCAGGCGCGTCGGGTCGCCCCGCACCAGCACCTGCCGGTCGCCATCGTCGCGATCGCCGTTGGCGATGCCGGGTTGGGCGTCAGCCGCCTCCCCGCCCTCCACCAGCCCGGTCTTGAAGGCCAGGCCCTTTTCCCGGGCCCGGGGGGCCAGGATGGTGGCGACGCCGTCCAGCAGCCCGCCCAGGGAGAAGTCGACGATCTCCAGCTCGACCTTTCCCGCCTCCAGCTTCGAGATGTCCAGGATGTCGTCGATGACGCCCAGCAGCGCCTCCGCACTTTCACGGATGGCCTGGGCGAAGCCCCGCTGCTCCTCGTTCAGAGGGGTATCCAGCAGCAACTGCACCATACCCATGACGCCGTTCATGGGGGTTCGGATCTCATGGCTCATGTTGGCCAGGAATTCCGATTTGCTTTGGCTGGCGGCCTGGGCCTGCACGCGGGCGCGGTCCAGGTCGCGGGCCAGCACCGCCAGGTCATGGGCCTGCCGTTCCAGCCGCTCCTGCTTCTCGGTCAGCATGGCGTTGGTGGCCTTCAGATCCCGCGTGCGGCGGGCCACGTCGCCCTCCAGTCCCTCCAGCAGGCTGACATTGTCGAAGCCGGCCGGGATCTTGGTGGCGAACAGCTCCAGCAGGTGCCGGTCCATGGCTGATGGCGGTTCCTGCGCCTTGATCAGCACCACCGTCCGACCGACTTCTCGGCTGGGGATATGCAGGACGCTGATGTCGTCCACGAACAGCGACTGCCGGGTGTTGAGCGCCTGTTCGATCAGGTCCGCGCCGGGAATGGCCGTGCCGGGCACGACCGCGGCGGCTTGGCCGCCCAGGTGGGCATAGATGCCGCTGGCCGCCAGCACGCTGAGAGCTTGCCCCTCGGGCGCGTGAACGCAGATCACGCCCTGGGGCCCACAGCTGAGAAAGCTGCCCACCTGGGTCAGGACCCCGGTGGCGAAGTCGCGCATGGACCGGATTTGGAACAGGGTCGCGGCGCTGTCGATGATGCGCTCCAGCCCGCGCTTGTTCTCCTCCAGCGCGATGATGTGCCCGTAGGAGCGCAAGGCTGTGATGATGGTGGTGGTCAGGCGCGCGGCGCTCAGGTCCGCCTTGGGGCGGTAGTCGTCGATGTCGTAGTCGACGATGACCTGCTCCTCTGGCGCGACCCCCGGCTGACCGGTGCGCAGGACGATGCGCGTGGCCTCATTGCCCAATTCGCGGCGGATGCGGTGGGCCAGCACCAGGCCGGCGTCGTCGGTTTCCATCACCACATCCAGCAGGACGACGGCGATGTCCGGCATCTCGGCTAGGATTTTGAACCCGTCCGCCCCCGAGTGGGCCGACACGATCTCCACCTTGCGGTCGCGGAAGCGCAGCCGGTTCAGGACCATGCGGGTCAGGGCGTGGACCTCGGTATCATCATCGACAACCAGGATCTTCCAGGGCGGGAGGGTGGTCGGCTTATGGGGCGTCGTCGCCCCCTCCTCCTCATCCCGCCACATGGCCTCCTCGTCCATTCCCTGCATCGACCGCGGTCCCCCTGGGGAGTAGGCCCATCTGCCGGCGGCTCCCCTATCCGCCGCCCCTGTATCGGTGGGGCGGGCTGTTGTTTCAGACTATCCCAGATACCCGGGTAGTGACACGCTTCTTAAGGTTTCATCAGCAGCGGGCGACAGTTTTCCCAAGTTGGGCCGTATATCCGCTTAGCCGGTTCTAGAACGGCGAAGATAAACCTGACGAGGCTTGTAGATCCATGTCCCGCTTCCGTACCCAACTCCTTTCGACCTTGGCGGTCGGCGTCTTTGCCGTCGGTGTGGCGGCTGGCGCTTTCGCCCAGGATTCTTCCCACCATGCCCCGCCGCCCATGGCGCGTGAGCACCATCGCGGTGGTCCGTGGGAACATGTGGATGGCCGCCTGGCCTTCTTGAAGGCCGAACTGAAAATCACTGCCGCCCAGGAAGGGCAGTGGAAGAAGTTTGAGGCCGTGGTCCGTGCCGACGCCGATGAAATGAAGCAGAAGGCGGAGAAATTCGAGGCCGAGCACAAGGCGCGCTGGGAACAGGTCAAGGCCGCCCGTAAGGCCGGCCAGCCGGTCGAGCCGCCTACCCCGCCCTCGCTGACCGAGCGCCTGGACCGCGCCGACAAGATGGCGGCCGAGCACGCCAAGCACATCAGCGAACTGAAGGCCGTACTGACCCCGCTGTACGCCAGCTTCACGCCGGAACAGAAGGAAAAGGCCGACACGATGCTGGCCCGCGTGATCGGCCCGCACGGTCATCACCCCGGCGGCCATCACGGCTTCGGGGGCGGCCGTTTCGGCGGCCCCGGGCCTGGCTTCGACGGTGACCAGGGCATGCATGGCGGCCCCGGCCGCCCCGGCCCGGATGGCGATGACGACGGCGACATGCCGCCGCCGCCCGCCCAGCACGACGCTGACTGATCCCTTCAGGGGTTAGGGACGCCTTGAAAGACGGCGGCGGATCGTTGGGGATCCGCCGCCGTTTTATTTTGTGTGCTGCTTGTTTCGCACGCCCTGGCGCCGCCCTCCGTGGCGTGATGGGCCTCACCCCCGGTCCGGCACCAGCGCCACGAGGAAGGCGACGGCGCCGGGCGCGGCCATCAGCAGGAACAGCCAATGGGCGGCCGACTGGGCACCGACCAGGCCGCCCGGATCGACCAGGCCGGCGCTGTTGGCGATGACGCCCGACAAGGCGGCCCCGAAGGCGCCTCCCAGCGACTGCACGGTGGCGATGGCGGCGGAGGCCTTGTCCTGCTCCGCCTCCCCGGCCCATCTCAGCACGCCGGCCACCAGATGGGCCCAGCACAGCCCGACACCACCGCCCATGGCCAGCATGGCCAGAACCGCCGGCGCCATGGCCATCCAGCCGTCCCAGGCCGTCGCGGTGCCGAGAAGCGGCGCCAGCGCCAGCGTGGCGCCCGCCTCCAGCGCGCACCCGGCGCTGACGGCCAGGACCGCCCCGCGTCCTTTGAGCGTGCCGGTGAAAAAGGCCGTCAGCGTCCAGCCCAGCGCCACCAGGGCGACCAGATATCCCGAGGTCAGCGGCGCCACGCCGTGGAGGGTTTGCAGAAAATAGGGAATGTAGACATCGCTGGAGACGGTGATGATCAGCCCGAACATCACCAGGTACAGCCGGGCGATGGGACGCCCCAGGCGTGTCGCGTCCTGGGGCATCAGGCGGATGGTCGCGCGTCGCTCCAGGCCCAGCATGGCGGCGAACATCGCCAGCGAGGCCGCCAGCATCCCGGTCTTGAGGTCGGCGCGCCCGTCCGTGCCGGCCGCGCTGACCAGCAGCACCGCGGCCAGCAACAGGCCGATCTGGGCCAAAGGCGGCCGGGCATCCTGCCGTTCATCCGCCACCCGGGGCAGCAGCCGTCCCGCACAGGCCGCCATCAGCAGGGCCGGCGGCACCAGGATGGAAAACGCGTACCGCCAGTTGGCCCCGTCGGCGAACAGCCCCCCCGCCGTGGGGCCCAGGAAGGTGGCGACGCCCCAGATGGCGGCATAGAGGGTGGACGCCTTGCGCCACAGCGCCTCCGGATAGACATGGCGGATGAAGGCATAGGCCAGGCCCGACAACATGCCGGCGCCCAGGCCCTGCACCGCCCGCCCCAGCAACACCACGGGCATCGCCGGGGCCGCCGCGCACACTAGGCTGCCGGCGCTGAACACCAAGGCCCCAACGGTGTAGACACCCCGCAAGCCCAGCGCCCGGGGCCGCAGGGCGACGAATTGCGCGCCCAGAACCGCCGCCGCGACATACAGAGTGGTGACCCAGGCGAACAGGTCCAGTCCGCCAATGTCCCGGACGATGGACGGCGCCACCGTCGCGGTGACATAGGTTTCGACGGCGAAGAGGGTGACGCCGCCGCCCAGCATGAGCGTGGCCGGCAACAAGGCGGGGGAGAACAGCCGCCAGACGGAGCCGGCGGTGTCACGGGACGATGAGGCCGGCTGGTGCGCCGGCTGGGGGGCTGGATCAGGGGTGGGGGCGGAAGACATGGGCGGTGGCGTTCCTTGCGGGCTTGTCCTTGACCCGGCGGTCATTTTTTTCCAAGTTCTCATTTGGAAAATATGCGCCCAGCAGATTAAAGCAAGCCTGAACTTGGAAATATGATGTCTCAGCCCCCCCTCAACCGTGTTCTGCTGCTGTTGAAGACGGAAGGCCCCCAGCCCACGGCGGCCCTGGCGGCCGCGCTGGGAATCACGGGTGAGGCGGCGCGCCAGCAACTGGGGCGTTTGGCGCAGGAGGGCGCGGTGGAAAGTGTGGCCGAGCCCGTGGTGGGCCGCGGTCGTCCCCGTCAGCGCTGGCACCTGACGGCGGCCGGGCACGCCCATTTCCCCGATGGCCATGCGGCATTGGCGACCTCGCTGCTGTCCACCCTGGTGGTACGGCTGGGACCGGTCGCGCTGGAGACCGTCATTGCCGCACGTGAGGCGGAAACCCTGGCCCGTTACGAGAACGAAATGACGGATGCCCCGGACTTGGACGACCGGGTTCGTCGCCTGGCCGCCATCCGCACGGCGGAAGGCTACATGGCCGACAGCTGGCGGGAGGCGGATGGCAGTTGGACGCTGGTGGAAAACCACTGCCCCATCTGCGCCGCCGCCAGTGCCTGCGCCGGCTTCTGCCGCTCGGAACTGGAAACCTTCCGCGCCGTGCTGGGCGCCCAGGTGGAACGGGTGGACCACATTCCCCAGGGCGCCCGCCGTTGCGCCTACCGCATCACGGCCGACTGAGGCCGCCGCCGCGTGTCAGTGGCTTGCGGGTTCACGGGTGGCCGGTTCACGGAAAGTGCCGCTGGCCTGCATGGCCAGCCACAGCACGCTGGCATAGGCTGCCGTCGACTGGTCGATGGTGGCACGATCCACCCGATCCAGCGTGTCGTCCGCCGTATGGTGGATATCGAAGTAGGTGGTGGCGTCCAGCGACAGTTCCGCCACCGGCATGCCGGCCTTGGCCATGGGCCCCAGGTCGGAGCTTTCTCCCTCCTCGTCATCGCGGCCCTTGACGATGCGCAGGGGCTGCAGCGCCGTGGCGATGGTGGCCAGGGCGGCGGCGTTGTTGGCGTTGGCCTTCATCTTGAATTGCCAGACCGGACCAATGCCCAGATCCGCCTCCGTGCCCAGGACATAGCGGTCGGCCTCGGCCGCATGCGCCTTGCCATAGGCGATGGCACCATAGGTGCCCTCCTCCTCCGCCGCGAACAGCACGACGCGCAGGGTGCGCTTGGGCTTTTCCGGCAGGCCCTTGATCAGCTTGGCCGACGCCAGCGCGATGGCCACGCCGGCGCCATCGTCGATGGCGCCCGTGCCCAGGTCCCAACTGTCCAGGTGCGCGCCGACCAGCACGATCTCGTCCGGCTTCTCCGTCCCCTTGAGGTCGCCCACCACGCTGTAGGTGGTGATGGGGTCCAGCGGCGCCACGTCCAGCACCAGCTTCATCCTCACCGGCCCCTTGTTATCGGGTCCGGGGGTCAGCAGGCGATCCAACTGAGCGGCATCGACGGTGGAGATGGCGCCGGCGGGAATCTTGGGCACGCCCTCTTCATACCGGGTCATGCCGGTGTGAGGCAGGCGGTGGGCATCGGTGCCAACGGACCGGATGAGCACCGCCACGGCGCCCTTCTTGGCCGCGGCCGCCGGGCCCGCGATGCGCATGGCCACGGCCTCGCCATAGCCGCTGCCATCCTGGGTGCGGGCCATGGGCAGGGCGATGTAGGCGATCTTGCCCGTCAGGGAGCCCGCCGGTGCCGCCTGCAGCTCCGCCAGGTTGGCGAAGCGCACCACCTCGGCCTCTAGGCCCTCAGGCCCTGTGCCCACGCTGGCGCCCAGCGCCGCCACGGCGATCGGCTGCGGCATGGGCGACAGGAGGCTGGCCCGCTCCAGGCCGCGCCGCCAGCCGGGCATGGGCACGGCCTCGGTATGGACGTTCTGCAGGCCCAGGTCCTTCATGGTCTTGACCGCCCAGGCCACGGCCGCCGCATCGTTGGGCGTGCCCGGCAGACGCGGCCCCACCTGGGTGGTCAGCGACTCCACCACCTCATAGGCGCCACTGCCGGCCAACGCGCGCTTCTGCAATTCCTTCACGCTGGAGAGCGCCGAGTCCGGAATGGCGGCCGGGCTTTCGCCGGCCCAGCCCGCCGGGGCCATCAGTCCGGCGGCCACGCCCAGGGCGATGCCCGCGCCCATGGCCCTGTTCCTCAGTCGCGTCACGTCCTTGCCCATCAAACCCTGTCTCCCATCCGTTGGACCGGCCCGGACGACCCCCGCCATCGTTCCAAGGCCCTGCTGGCCAGGGCCCTTTGGGCCAAGACCGTGTTGGGTTGGGAAACTGCCATGAGGGACGGCCCGTGCGCCATGGCGGAGTTGTCCGCCGGCACGGTTTCGCCAACCGGCTTTCACGGGAGGGGGGATCAGCCTGTAGGTTCCAGCACCGATGGCGCCTCATTGGTCTGGAAGCTGCCCAGGGCGATGTGCACGCGCGTGCCCTTGCCCGGCAGGCTGTCCAGGCTCAGTTCGCCCCGCAGGGGGCCGGTCACCAGGTTATGGACGATATGCAGGCCCAGGCCGGAACCGCCCGACCCTTGCTTGGTGGTGAAGAAGGGCTCGAACGCCTGCGCCGCCAGTTCCGCCGTCATACCGCGCCCATTGTCGGAAACGGTCACGGTGGCGGTGCCGGCGGGGCTCACCCCGACCTGGATATGGATGGCCGGGTGCGCCACCTCGTCAAAGGCATGGACCACGGCGTTCTGCACCAGGTTGGTCAGAACCTGGGCCAACTGCCCCGGCCGCGTGGGCACAACCAGGCCCACCGGCCCCTCCACCGTCGCGGCGACGCTGTGGGCCTTCAACAGCGGCTCCAGGCTGACCAGCGTTTCGCGCAGGTATTCGGTCAGGGCGACGGCGCGCACGCGCTCGCTGGTCTGGTCCACCGACAGTTGCTTGAAGCTCTGCACCAGGTCGGCGGCGCGGCGCAGGTTGCGGTTCAGGATTTCGCACTCGGCCCGCGTCTGCACCAGGAAGTCATCCAGGTCCCCCCGACGCAGGCGTTTTTCCGCCATGGCGCCAGCCAGGGCCTCGACCTCGCCCTGAAGCTGGGAGCCCAGCGTGACGGAGACGCCCAGCGGCGTGTTGATCTCATGCGCCACCACCGCGACCAGATTGCCCAGCGAGGCCAGCTTCTCCTGCTGGACCAGGCGGGACAGGGCGCTTTCCAGGTTGGCCAGGGTTTGCGCCGTCTCCTCCCGCGCCCGTTCCACGTCGCGGAAGGCGGCGGCATTGGTGATGGCCACCGCCGCGAAGGCGGCCATGGAGCGCAGGGCCTCCGCATGCCGGGGCAATGCCGCATCCGGTCGGCTGATGCGCACCTCCACCACGCCCAGGCGCCGGTTGCCCACACGCAAGGGCGCGTACATCAACGTATCGGCTGGCCCGCTGCTGGTGGATGGGCCCTCCTCCGCCCGCTGGTGGAGCGCGTCGTCGGGCGGGAGAGCCCCCAGGGGCGTCTCGGCCGCGCCGCCGGCATAGACCAGCGACAGGCGGGTCGCGTCGGGATCGTCGAACAGGGCGACGCGCAGGGCGGCGGCGGGCATCAGCTCCGTCACATGGGCGTGCAGGGCGCGGCAGATGGCCTCCCGCTCCAGCGAGGCCGACAGGTCCCGGCCGGCATCGCCCACCCGCCGCAGCGTCGCGGCGGACGCGGCCAGGTCGGCTGTGCGGGCATCGACCAATTCCTCCAGTTCCCGCTGGCGGCGGCGGTGCCAAGCCAGGCGCGCCCAGAAGGCCATCGCCACGGTCCCGACCACGCTGGCCACCGCCAGGATGCGGAACCACCATGTCTGATACCAGGCCGGCAGCACCGTGACCGGCAGGGACAGGGTCTCGGGGTTCCACCGTCCATCCTTGTTGCTGCCCCGGACCAGCAGGCGGTAGTGGCCGGGCGCCAGGTTGGTGTAGACGGCGCGGCGGCGCTGCGCGTCCTTTTCCAGCCAGGCGGTGTCGAACCCCTCCAGCATGACGGCGTAGCGGTTGCGATCAGGGGCGGAAAAGTCCAGCGCGGTGAACTCCACCTCGAATCCCCGGTCGCCGGGGCGCAGGATCAGGGGCACGCCCTCGATGGCGGCGGGCGGCACGCTCTGGCTACCCACCCGGACATCGGTGACCGCCAGCGGCGGGGCGAACCGCCAGTCGGCGATGGCGTCCGGGGAAACCACGGTCATGCCGCCATCACCCGCGAACAGCAGCTTGCCGTCCGGCGTGACGGCGGAGGCGTTTTCCCAATAGCGGCGGATCAGAGCGTTTTCGGCCGGTCCCAGCACGCGCACGGCCAGGCTGCCGACGTCGATGCTGACCAGTTCATCCGCCGTGGTGGCCCACACATGGTTGTGACCGTCGTAAGTCAGATTGTTGACCCGCAGGCTGGGCAGGCCGTTTTGCCGGTCCAGGACCCGGAAGCGCGGCCGCCCCGCGGCGTCGCGTCCCTCCAGGATGGCGATGCCGCCCTGGGCGGTCCCCACCCACATCCGGCCCTGGCCATCCTCCGCCAGGCTGTTGATGTAATCATGCGGCAGCGATCCGGGATCGGTGGCGTCATGCGCCAGCCGTTCCACCGCGCCGGTGGCGGGATCCAGGCGGTTCAGGCCGTGTTCCGTGCCCGCCCAGACGGCGCCGGCATGGTCCACGGCCAGGGCGATGATGCGGTCGTCCACCAGCGTGGCCGGGTTGGCGGGGTCGCGGCGGTACAGCGTCTTCACGCCATCGGCGCCGATGCGCACCAGGCCCGCGAAGGTGCCGACCCAGGTGGTCCCGCCCGCCGTCACCACGCGGGAGATGTAGGGATAGGGATTGTTGGTGGGCAGCGGCTCACGCTCCACCGTTCCCGTGCCCTCCGCCACGCGGTACAGGCCCCGGGGGGTGCCGGCCCACACGATGGCGGGCGCGCCGGCGTCCGCATCGGCCCGGCGGGCCATGGCCAGGACGTCCAGTTGCGGCAGCGTGTGGTCGGGATTCGCGGTGGGGCCGCCGGCCAGGATGCGGCGCGCCTGGCGCGTGGCCGGGTCGAACAGCAGGATGGCGCCATCGCCGCCCAGCCATAGCGTCCCCTGGGGCGTCACCGCCACACTCTTGATGGTGGGCAGGTCGCCCAAGGGCGGGCGGCCGTTGCCCGTGAACAGGGTGACCAGGGCCGCATTGGTGGGGTTGTGTACGTCCAGGCCCGAATCACCCCCTGTCCAGATCAGGCCGGACCGGTCCTTGAGGATGGCGCGCAGGGCGTTGCTGGACAGGGTGGCGGGGATGTCGGGCTCATGCCGGATGGTGTGGTACACCCCTTGCGCCACGTCCACCTCGGCGATGCCGTTGCCCAGGGTGGCCACCCACAGCACGCCCGGCCGTACCTCCACCGCCCCGCGCATGGTCACGGCCGCCAATGGCGGCTCGGTCCCGCTCCGCGGACGGATGACCGTCAGGGACTGGTCGTGGGTGTCGTAAACGCCCAGGCCGCTGCGGTCGCCCCCCAGCCACAGGCGGCCGTCCGCCCCTTCCTCGATCTGCCAGACACTGTCCGCCAGCAGGGCTTCGGCGGCCGGCGACGGGGCCGCCAGCGGCGGCGGGGCGAAGCGCTCGCCGCCGGCGGGCCGCATCACCAAGCCCCTGGCCGTGCCGGCCCACAGGTTCCCGGCGCGGTCCTGGTGGACGGTGAACACGGTGTTGTGAGGCAGCGCATCGTCGCCGGGTGTCTTATCCTTGGTGGGATCCTTGTCGGCGTGGCGGAACCGCGCCACCACCCGGCCATCCCCGGTCAGGTGGTCCATGCCACCCCGCGTGGCCACCCAGACGCCGCCGTCGCCATCGTCGCTGATGTCATAGACGGTGGCGGCGCTGACCCCGTTGGGGCCGGGCCCGATGGTGCGGAACCGCTCCGTCACCGGGTCATAGAGGGCGAGGCCGCCGACATGGGTGCCAACCCAGAGCCGGCCCGCCGGATCCACGTGCAGGGCGCGGATGACGCCATCGGGCAGAGACCCTGGCACATCCGGATCCGGCTGGAAGATCCGCATGTGATAGCCATCAAAGCGGGCAAGGCCGTTGGTGGTGCCGATCCAGATGAAGCCGCGTTGATCCTGCGCCAGGGAAAAGATGGTGTCGCTGGGCAACCCGCGCGAGCGGTCGATGTGCTCGAACGCCGTCTGCCCCAGCGCTTGCCATTGCCCCGGCTCCGCCCACGCCTGGTCCCAGGGCAGCCCCAAGGCGCCCAGGGCGGCCAGCCATACCATGACGAAGAGGGACACTGCGCGCATCAGCACAACCACCTGGGTGACGGCAATCGCCGGAGTCACCGAGAGGGGTGGCCCGAACAATCCTGGATTTTATATAATCGGTGCCGCCGCGCCACAAAATCAGTATCGCCCCGCGCCGCTCGCCCCTGCGGCAAAGAGGCTGGGCGGCATGGGGAAACCCGCCTATTGTGGCGTCAACAGTGGGCGCCCCCTGGAGGGGCCCCAGGGGCGGCCCACAAAACCGCCCGCCGCGACACCGCCAAAGGCATACGTGATGAGTATAGAAGATACGGCCGTCAGTTCCGCCCTTCCCGCGACGCGGGTGTTGGTGGCGGAGGATAACCGGGTGAATCGGGAACTGATTCTGGCCGTCCTGCGACGCCTGGGATATGACGCCACCGGCGCGGCCGATGGGGCGGAGGCCATCGCGCTGTTCGATTCCGCCGCGCCGCCCTTCGACCTGGTTCTGCTGGATTTGCACATGCCCGGCATCGGCGGGGCCGAGGCGGCGCGCGAACTGCACGGCCGCCCCGCCCCAGCCGGGCGCAGCCGGCCTGTTCCCCTCGTGCTGATGACGGCGGAAACCGACGTCATCGACCACCTGACCACCGGCCTGTTTGCGGGCTATGTCGCCAAGCCGCTGGTGTGGAACGACCTGGATACGCTGATCCGGCGCCTTGCCGCCTTGTCCTGAGGTCCTGACGGCACCGCGAGAGGCGCCGCGTCAAATGGAACGGGCCTCCAGGAATGTCCTGGAGGCCCGTTCGTTTCAAGCGCGGGGGCGCCGCTGGCTCAGTTGACCAGTTCCGGCACCTTTTCCTCCGGCTTTTCCCGCTGCGACGGGCGATTGCCGCCGGCGGCGTAGTCGAAGGACAGGGCGTCGTCCTTGACGGTGACGCGAACGGCGCCGCCCTTCACCAGCTTGCCGAACAGCAACTCTTCCGCCAGGGGCTTCTTGATGTACTCCTGGATGGTCCGGCCCAAGGGGCGCGCGCCGTACAGCGGGTCGTACCCCTTCTTCGACAGCCAGTCGCGGGCCTCGTCCGTCAGTTCGATGGTGACGCCGCGGTCGCTCAGTTGCGCCTCCAGTTCCATGACGAACTTATCCACCACCCGGCCGATGATTTCCGGCGACAGGCCGGAGAACGGGATGATGGCGTCCAGGCGGTTGCGGAATTCCGGGGTGAACAGGCGGTTGATCGCCTCCTCATCCTCGCCCAGCCGCTGCTCCCGGCCGAAGCCGAAGGCGGGCTTGGCCAGGTCGGCCGCACCGGCGTTGGTGGTCATGATCAGGATGACGTTGCGGAAGTCGACCGTCTTGCCGTTGTGGTCGGTCAGCTTGCCGTGGTCCATCACCTGCAACAGGATGTTGTAGAGATCCGGGTGCGCCTTCTCGATCTCGTCCAGCAGCAGCACGCAGTGCGGATGCTGGTCGATGGCGTCGGTCAGCAGGCCGCCCTGGTCGAAGCCGACATAGCCCGGGGGGGCGCCGATCAGGCGGCTGACGGTGTGGCGCTCCATATACTCCGACATGTCGAAGCGGGTGAGTTCGATACCCAGGGTGCGCGACAGCTGGCGCGCCACCTCGGTCTTGCCCACGCCGGTGGGGCCGGAGAACAGGTAGTTGCCGATGGGCTTTTCCGGGTCGCGCAGGCCGGCGCGCGCCAGCTTGATGGCGCTGACCAGGGTGTCGATGGCCTTGTCCTGGCCGAACACCATGGTCTTCAGGTCGCGCTCCAGGTTCAGCAGCACCTCGCGGTCGTCGCGGCTGACGCTCTTCGGCGGGATGCGGGCGATCTTGGCGACCACCGCCTCCACGTCCTTGACCTGGATGGTCTTCTTGCGCTTGGCCACGGGCAGCAGCATCTGGGCCGCCCCCACCTCGTCGATGATGTCGATGGCCTTGTCCGGCAGCTTGCGGTCGCCGATGTACTTGGCCGACAGCTCCACCGCCGAGCGGATGGCCTCGCGGGTGTAGCGGACGTTGTGGTGCTTCTCGTAATAGCTCTTGATCCCTTCCAGGATCTTCACGGCGTCATCCAGCGAGGGCTCGTTGACGTCGATCTTCTGGAAGCGGCGGACCAGGGCGCGGTCCTTCTCGAAGTAGCTGCGGTATTCCTTGTAGGTGGTCGAGCCGATGCAGCGCAGGGCGCCGCTGGCCAGGGCCGGCTTCAGCAGGTTGCTGGCGTCCATGGCGCCGCCCGAGGTGGCGCCGGCGCCGATCACCGTGTGGATCTCATCGATGAACAGGACGGAGCCCTCGACCGCCTCCAACTCCGACAACACGGACTTCAGCCGTTCCTCGAAGTCGCCGCGATAGCGGGTGCCGGCCAGCAGCGCGCCCATGTCCAGGGCGAAGATGGTGGCGTTCAGCAGCACCTCCGGCACCTCGCCATGGACGATGCGGCGGGCCAGGCCCTCGGCGATGGCGGTCTTGCCCACGCCGGGGTCGCCCACATACAGCGGGTTGTTCTTTGAGCGGCGGCAGAGGATCTGGATGGTGCGGTCAACCTCCTGCCCGCGGCCGATCAGGGGATCGATCTTGCCGCTCAGGGCCTTCTTGTTGAGGTTGACGCAGTAGGCCTCCAACGCCTCGGTGCCCTTCTTGGGCGCCTTTTCGCCGGCGGTGGTCTCCTCCTCGGCGCCGCTGACGCGCTTGGCCTCAGAGCGGCCGGGCGACTTGGCGATGCCGTGGGAGATGTAGTTGACGGCGTCGAAGCGCGTCATTTCCTGCTCCTGCAGGAAATAGACGGCGTGGCTTTCCCGTTCGGAGAACAGGGCGACCAGCACGTTGGCGCCCGTCACCTCTTCCCGGCCGGAGCTTTGGACGTGGATGGCGGCGCGTTGCAGCACCCGCTGGAAGCCGGCGGTGGGCTTGGCGTCCTCCGACCGGCTGGAGATCAGGTTGCTCAGCTCGTTGTCCAGGTATTCACCCAGCTCGACCCGCAGCTTCTCCACGGTCACGCCGCAGGCGCGTAGCACGGCCAGGGCGTCCTGATCCTCGGTGAGTGCCAGCAGAAGGTGTTCCAGGGTCGCGTACTCGTGCCGACGCTCATTGGCGTAAGCTAGGGCCCGGTGCAGCGTCTGCTCGAGATTACGCGAGAGCATGCCTACTAATCCTTCTCCAAGGTGCATTGCAGGGGATGCTGGTTCTGGCGCGCGAAATCCATCACCTGGGTTACTTTCGTCTCCGCCACCTCGTAGGTGAACACACCGCACACGCCCACGCCACGGCGATGGACATGCAGCATGATCCGCGTCGCCTCCTCCCGGTTCTTGGAGAAGAAACGCTCCAGGATGTGGACGACGAACTCCATCGGCGTGTAGTCGTCGTTCAGCATCAAGACCTTGTACATGTAGGGCTTTTTGGTCTTAGGCTTGGCCTTGACCACGACGCCGGTGTTGGTGCCGTCGCCGCCAGTGCCGCCCTCGTTTCCGTGACTGTCGAACTCCGTCATGGCCTTCCAGGTACGTGTCTTTCGGGGTGGTCATCCCAGGAATAATATGAGATCGCGGCGGGCCGTTGGAAGACCCCAGGTGACCTTAATCATGCCTGGCGTGCGATGAGCGCACGGTTAACCATCCAACCGCGTTGGCCGGCCGGACGCAAGGCGCGCCATCACACCAAAAAATAAAAACCCGGTGGAAAAATAAAAAACCCGGTGGGCGCGCGCCCACCGGGTTCGTCAGCATCGGCTGGAACGGCCGGCCGCATGGCACGGCCCAACCGCGATCACGCCGCCAGGCGCGGCTTGCCGAACTTGGTCACGACCGCGTTGACGCGGGCGGAGATGGGCTCGATCGCTTCGTTGGCCAGCTTCACCGACAGCTCGGAGGTCTTGGTGGCCTCGCTCACCAGGGTGTCGAAGCTGGTCTTGGCGAACTCGGACTGCAGATCCACCGCCTCGCGCAGCGTCTTCACGGCCAGCAGCGCCTTGGTGGCGGCCACGCTGCTCTCCAGCGAGGACTGGGCGTAGGCGACGAAGGACTTGGACAGGTTTTCCAGGCCCTTGGCCAGGACGGTGGAGGACTGCACCAGGGCGTCCACCGTTTCCTTGTTGAAGGAGGTCAGCTCCTCATAGGCCTCGAACGCCTTCTTGCTGGCCTTTTCCACCTGCTCCTTGGTGAGGGCGACGGCCTGCTCATAATTCTTGGTCACGGTGTCCTGCGCGGCGGCCACGGTGGTTTCGGCGGCCTGCTTGGTGGCGGCGCCGGTTTCCACGGCGGCGTCGGCGACGACCTTCTTGGCCCGCGACGCGGTGGTGGTGACGGGGGTGGCAGTATTCGGGGTGGTCATGACAGTGCTCCTTCCAATGATCGCGTATGATCCATCGGCCGCCCGATGCGGCCCGTGCCCGGGTCAGGCTAACCGGCGTCGGCCGGGCGGCGTGCCGACGGCGAACGGCCCTTCAAAGGCACCGTCATGTTGCGTCGCAGCACGAACCCATACGTGGACCTTGGGGTGCAGTTTGTCAACCGGTTTTTGTGCGGCGCAAAATTTCCGTAACATCGCCGGCGGCACGCCGGCATACAAGGGTAATGCCAAGCGAAAGCTATGGAAAAGTATGTTTAATAAGCCGAAGCATCCGGCGCGCCCGTCTCGCAGGGGGTGGTTATGTTGCGCTGCAGCATGCCTTTCGGGGCAGCCCCTCCTCCATCCGAGGTAGCACTGGGCGTGCAAGCGCGCGACCCGCATGTAAAGACGCGAAATGATGCTCGGGGCCTTCTTTGCCCTTAACGATATTTTCAATACTGGACAGGGAATCATCAGGCCTTTACTTTGGTCGGCATCATCGACATGGCATGGCGGAAGGGGCAGTTCACCGTGACCCATTGGAATCGCTCGGATCGGCACCGTCAGTCGGCTCTGGCTTGGCGCGCCGTGTGGCGTTGGGCCACCGTCGCCCTCCTGGCTTGCCTCGCCTTCGCCCCGGGCAGCGCTTTCGCCAAGTACGCCGCCATTGTCGTGGATGCCGAAACCGGGCAGGTGCTGCACGCCGCCGGCGCGGACACCCAGAACTATCCGGCGTCGCTGACCAAGATGATGACGCTGTACCTGCTGTTCGACGCGCTGGACGCCGGCCGCGTCACGCTGGACACGCCGTTCAAGGTTTCCGCGCACGCCGCCGCCCAGGCGCCCAGCAAGCTGGGCCTGGACGCGGGCGACACCATCCGCGTGCGCGATGCCATCCTGGCCCTGGTGACCAAGTCGGCCAACGACGTGGCTGTGACCGTGGGGGAAAACCTGGGCGGCAGCGAGCCGCGCTTCGCCCAGATGATGACGGCCAAGGCCCGCGCCCTGGGCATGAGCCGCACCACCTTCCGCAACGCCTCGGGCCTGCCCAACACCGGCCAGGTGACGACGGCCCGTGACCTGGCCCGCCTGGCCCAGGCCCTGATCCACGACCACGCCAAGCAGTACGCCTATTTCAAGACGGCCAGCTTCACCTACAACGGTGAGACCATGGCCAACCATAACCACCTCATGGCCCGCTATCCCGGCATGGACGGCATCAAGACCGGGTTCATCAACGCCTCCGGCTTCAACCTGGTGGGCTCCGCCGTGCAGGACGGCCGCCGGCTGATCGCCGTGGTCATGGGCGGCAGCAGCGCCGTGTGGCGGGACAACCGCATGGCCGATCTGCTGGACGAAGGCTTCGCGACCAAGCCGGGCCAGGTGCTGACGGCGGAGGCGCCCATCCGCGCGCCGCGCGACCGCGGGGCCGTGCAGCTGGCCAGCGCCGGCGACAAGGCCGGTGACGACAACGCCACGTCCCAAGGCGATGAGGACGAGGCCGACGAGGCGCCCGCGCCGAAGGCCAAGGCCTCCACCGTGCGTCTGGCCAGCGCCGCCGGCAAGGCCGCCAAGGCCGTGGGCAAGGCGGCGGAAAGCGTGGCCGACCACACCCTGCTGGCCGCCCCGGCGGAAGCGGCGCCCGCCGTCGCCACCGGTGCCAAGGGCAAGAGCATCCCGGCGGGCTGGAGCATCCAGGTCGGCGCCTACAACGACCGCGCCGCCACCCAGGCCGCCATCGCCCGCGCCACGCAGAAGTCGCGGGGCCTGCTGAACGCCGCCGTGCCCAACGTGGTCGAGGTGTCGTCCGCCAAGTCCACCCTGTACCGCGCCCGCCTGGCGGGCCTCAGCGAGAAGACAGCCCGCGCCGCCTGCGCCCAGTTGAGCCGCCAGGGCCAGGGCTGCATCACCATCGCCCCCGGCGCCAACTGATCCCTGCCCCCATGGCACCTCCTGCTTCAGCGACGGGGAACGGCGCCGCCGTGCCCTCCCCGCCCGCGCCGTCCCTGCTGGCCCTGGCCCGCCAGCGGCGGGAGCCGTGGTGGGCTTTCCTGGCCGGCGTGCTGATCGTGGTGGTGGGCAGCGTCCTGATCGCCGTGGTGTTGGTGAAGCTGCCGTCCTGGACGCACCTGGACCGGGTGATGGAGCGCAGCGAGGGCCTGCGGGCCATTGTCGAGTTGCTGATGCTGCTGGGCAGCGTGGCGGCCGCGCTGCTGCCCCTCACCCTGGCGGTCCGCTGGCTGCACGGCCGCCCCCTGCGCAGCCTGGTATCGCCCACCCCCGGCCTGGATGTCGGGTTGGCGCTGCGCTCCGCCTTGCTGTGGGGCGGGTTGGTCCTGCTGACGGTCGTGGTCAGCGGCCTGATCGACGTCTGGAATGGCGAACCCTTCGCCCCCGGCGGCCAGCCCTGGCCCCAGGTGCTGGCCTTCGCCGCGGCCACGGCATGGATGGTGGTGCTGCAGGTCACGGCGGAAGAAGCGGTGTTCCGTGGCTATATCAGCCAGGGGCTCTACGTCGCCACGGGCAGCGCCGGGATGACCGCCCTGCCCGTGGCGCTGCTGTTCGCCGCCCTGCATACCCAATCTTGGAGCAACGGGGTGTGGGACCAGCGCGCGCTCTATTTCATCATCTCGCTGTTGCTGTCCGCGATCACCGCCAAGGCCGGCCGGCTGGAGGCCGCCATCGGCATCCATCTGGGCCAGAACCTGGCGGCCATCTATGTCATGGGCGTCCTGGGCCCGCCCTTCCCCTCCCTGCTGGGCGTGGGCGCGCCAGAGGGCAAGCCGGCGGGCCTGGCGGAGGTGGGCACGGTGCTGCTGACCATGGCCGTCGTCGTGGGCCTGTACTGGTATTTGGGTGTGCGTCGCGGCTGGGTGGTACGGCGGCGTGTCGTCACAACGGCATGAGAGGTTTTTTCCAGTCAGGCGTTCCAGGCTGGCTCCGCTGAATGAGCCAGGGCTCCCTCCCTGTGCGCTCTGGCCAATAAAAATCAATAATGGAAATGACTAAATCTCTTTCCGTCTAAAGATTGCCCTCTCCGGGAATTCTGGCATTCTTATTGGAGCATCGGTCACAGTTATAATCGACATAAATTTAATATATTTTTCTTGAAGTGAGTCATAATCTTCCATTATTTCTGATATTTCTTCGAAGTCTTCTGTGTTTTCTTTTTCCAAAATAAAATCAATCACCCACTGATCAATTTTCCATCTGAGTGTCACCATGCGAAAGTTGCTCGAAATACTCCCCAATAGGGCATGCATAAGCACCATTGTTTGAAGATTCCATTGCTCAAGGGTGGGCTCACTCATGGTTGCGGGCTCCAGTACGGATTAGTTGGGATAACACTTGGAATCGTAGTTTCTTGAGCTTGGCGCACGAGCCGGCCCTGGGAGTGACAGCGCTGGCCATTCGCATTGCTTCACGGAGGGCTGCGTAACTCAGAAGGCCGCCGTCGTAGCCGCATATGAAAAAGGCCGCGACCCAGGAGGATCGCGGCCTTCTAAGCAGGTTACCAAACGGATCAGAAGCCTTCCGGCGCCTGGATGCCGCTCTGGCTCAGCTGGTCGCGGATGCTGCCCTTCAGGCGTTCCAGCCCGGCCTCGCTGAAGGCCTCGGCGCGGGCCACCAGCACGTCCTGGGTGTTGGAGGCGCGCAGCAGCCACCAGCCGTCCTCGGTCTTCACGCGGACGCCGTCGATGTCGTTGACCTCGACACCCTTGCCCGCCAGGGCCTTGGCGCGGGCCACGATCTCCTCCACCGCCTTGAACTTGCGCTCCTCATCCACCTGGAAGCGGACTTCCGGGGTGTTGAACACGGGCGGCAGCACCGACTTCAGCTTGGCCAGGCTGCCTTCGCGGCTGACCAGGCCGGCCAGGCGCACGCCGCAGTAGGGGGCGTCGTCGAAGCCGTAGTACTTGTCGGCGAAGAAGATGTGGCCGCTCATCTCACCCGCCAGGGGGGAGCCCGTCTCAGCCATCTTGGCCTTCAGCAGGCTGTGGCCGGTCTTCCACATCAGGGGCTTGCCACCGTTCTTGGCGATGTCGTCGTACAGCGTCTGGCTGGACTTGACGTCGGCGATGATGGTGGCGCCCGGGTGGCTCTTCAGCACGTCGGCGGCGTAGATGGCCAGCAGCTGGTCGCCCCAGATGATGTCGCCATGCTCGTCCACGGCGCCGATGCGGTCGCCGTCGCCGTCGAAGCCGATGCCGATGTCCGCCTTATGGGTGTGGACGGCGTGGATCAGGTCTTCCAGGTTCTCCGGCACGGTCGGGTCGGGGTGGTGGTTGGGGAAGGTGCCGTCCACCTCCTCGAACAGCAGGATGTGCTTGCCGGGCAGCTTGTCGGTCAGGCGGCGCAGGACGTGGCCCACGGCGCCGTTGCCGGCGTCCCACACGATGGTGAGGTCGCGGGTGCCGTCATAATCGGCCGCCAGGCGGTTGATGTAATCCTCGCTGACGTCCAGCGTACGGGAGGAGCCGGCGCCGGTCACCAGATCCTGGCCGTGGACCAGGCGGCCGATCTCCTGGATCTGCTCGCCATAGACCGGGCCCTTGCCCAGCATCATCTTGAAGCCGTTGTAGTCCGGCGGGTTGTGAGAGCCGGTGATCATCACGCCGGCGTCCAATTCCAGGTGCCGCACCGTGAAGTACAGCATGGGCGTGGGGCCGAGGCCGATGCGGATGACCTCCAGGCCGGTGGACATCAGCCCCTCGACGCAGGCCTGCTCCAACTCCGGCGAAGACAGGCGGCCGTCGTAGCCGATGGCCACGCGGGTGCCGCCGGCGCGCACCACCAGGGTGCCGAAGCCCTGGCCGATGGCGCGGGCGTCGTCCGGGCCCAGGGTCTTGCCGATGACGCCGCGGATGTCGTACTCGCGCAGCACCGTGGGGTGGAACCGATGATTAGCGGTCATGACGTGCACCTGCTTCCTTGCTGCATTTGACCTTAGCGGCGCGCCGGCCGGCCAATGGACTGGTACGTGAAACCGGCGGCCTTCATATCGTCAGGATTGTAGATATTGCGGAGATCGACAAGCACCGGCGCCTTCATCGACCGGCGCACCCGGTCGAAATCCAGCGCGCGGAACTCGTTCCACTCCGTCAGGATGGCCAGGATGTCCGAATCCTGGATGGCGGCATAGGCGTCGGCGCACCAGGCGACTCCCGGCAACAGGCGCTCCGCCTCATGCATCCCGGCCGGATCGTAGGCCTGCACGGTGGCGCCCAGGCGTTGTAGTTCCGGAATGATGTCCAGGGACGGTGCATCGCGCATATCGTCCGTGTTGGGCTTGAAGGTGACGCCCAGGATGCCGACGCGCTTGCCCTCCACGCTGCCACCGGCGGCGGCCACGATGCGGGCGGCCATGGCCTTCTTGCGCTTGTCATTGATGTCGATGACCGTCTCGACGATGCGCAGGGGCGATCCCACGTCCGCCGCGGTGCGGGCCAGGGCCAGCGTGTCCTTGGGAAAGCAGGAGCCGCCATAACCGGGGCCGGCGTGCAGGAACTTGCGGCCGATGCGGCCGTCCAGCCCGATGCCCTTGGCCACGTCGTGGACATTGGCGCCCACCTTCTCGCACAGGTCGGCGACCTCGTTGATGAAGGTGATCTTGGTGGCGAGGAAGGTGTTGGCCGCGTACTTGATCAGCTCGGACGTTTCCAGGCTGGTCATGACGATGGGCGTCTCGATGAGGTACAGCGGGCGGTACAGGGCCTTCATCACCGCCTGGGCACGCTCCGATTCGGCGCCGATCACCACGCGGTCGGGGCGCATGAAGTCACCGATGGCGGCACCTTCGCGCAAAAACTCGGGGTTGGAACAGACATCGAAGTCCAGACCCGGCCGCGTTTCGCCGATGATGCGCGCCACCTCGCGGCCCGTTCCCACCGGCACGGTCGACTTGGTGACGATGACCGTGTAGCGCGCCGGATCGAGGGCCAGGGCCACCTCTTGCGCGGCGGCATAGACATAGGACAGGTCAGCGTGGCCATCACCGCGACGCGAGGGCGTGCCGACGGCGATGAACACGGCGTCGACGTCTTGAACGGCGCTGGCGAGGTCGGTGGTGAAGCTCAGCCGACCGGCCTTGGCGTTCTTGGCGACCAGGTCATCGAGGCCCGGTTCGAAGATGGGGATCTCGCCACGGTTCAAGCGTTCGATCTTGCTGGCGTCCTTGTCGACGCAGACCGTGGTCACGCCGAACTCGGAAAAACAGGCGCCAGAGACCAAGCCGACATAGCCCGTTCCGATCACCGCGATGCGCATACCGATCCCCTATCGTCACGTCGTCCCGTTTCCCGCGCCCCGCTTGGGGCCCATCGGGCGCCCTGTCGGCGGGATGTCGGGAACTGGGGTGGCGTCGGTGTCTACCCGGCGACCACCCCGTCATTTAAGGCGACACGCCTGTGCCGCGCATGTGACCTTTTAGGGTCTTTCGCCGCCTAATTAAAGCGCGCGGACATGCCCCGGGCGTGAGCTCAGAGCATTTCCTTCAGGGCGGCGCGCACCTTGTCGGCCATGTCGGGCCGGGCCAGGGCGTAGGCGGCATTGGCCAGGACGAAGCCCAGCTTGTCGCCGCAGTCGAAGCGCTTGCCCTCGAAGCGGAAGCCGTGGAACGGCTGCTTGCCGATCAGCTTGGCCATGGCGTCGGTCAACTGGATCTCACCGCCGGCGCCCTTCTCGAAACGCTCCAGGTGGTGGAAGATTTCCGGCTGCAGGATGTAGCGGCCCTGGATCGACAGGGTGGACGGGGCTTGCGCCGGTTCCGGCTTTTCCACCAGCCCCTTGACCTCGGCCAGACGGCCATCGTCCTTGCCGATGTCCAGAATGCCGTACTTGTTGGTCTGCTCACGCGGGACCTCGAACACGGACAGCAGGTTGCCGCCGACCTGGTTGTAGGCGTCCATCATCTGGGCCAGGCAGGGGCGGTCGCCCAGCACCTGCTCATCGGGCAGCAGCACGGCGAAGGGCTCGTCACCGATGAATTCACGCGCGCACCAAACGGCATGGCCCAGGCCCAGCGGCTCGGACTGGCGGACATAGGCGATCTTGCCGCTGTCGATCTGGATGCTCTCGACCACCTTCAGCAGGTCGAGCTTGCCCCGATTCTTGAGCGTCTGGTTCAGTTCGTAGTTCAGGTCGAAATGATCCTCCAGCGGGGTCTTGCCCCGGCTGGTGACGAAGCAGAACATTTCGATGCCAGCGGCCTTCGCCTCGTCGACCGCGTGCTGGATCAGCGGCTTGTCGGCCAGCGGCAGCATTTCCTTCGGGATCGCCTTGGTCGCGGGAAGGAACCGCGTGCCCAGACCCGCGACCGGAAACACCGCTTTGCGTATGCGCTTGACCATAACCGACCCCTGGAGTTCAAGCCCCGCATTACCGGGGATTATTGGAATTGGTGGGTGGGCCGCCCCGATTCCGGATCGGCCCGTCCGTGCCGCCCTTCTGCCATACCGGCAAGCGGGCGTGCAATCAAGCTGACGAGACTTTCTGACGCTTTCGTGGCAAGAAAAACCGCCATCGCGGGCGTCGGTGGCCTATGCCGATGCCTATATCCATGGTCAGGTGACGCGCCCGTTCGTTGGATGACATCCTGTCCAAACGGTAACTTTTGCCTCAATCGCGCCTAATTCCGTTGCTTAAATCAGGTGACGCAAGTCAAATCAGCGTGACAGCCCCGGCCGGAATTTGTAGTAGTTTAGCCTAAAGTTGACCCTCCAATATTCCCGAACCGGGTCTGTTCATCCCAAGGCGGCTGTTTCTGCCCAACGGGCATGGGCTAAAGCCGCTAAGGCATGCTTAACGCACGCAGACACGATATTCGTCTAGGACACCATATTCGTCTGGGTTCGCTGGCAACCTTGGTTCCCTACTACCTCTGAACGAGAGTCGGACATGAACATCCTGATCGGTGATGACCACCTGCTGTTTCGCGAAGGCCTTTGCCGGCTGCTGACCCAGCTCAGCGCCGATGCCACCTTCACCGAGGCTGGCACATTCAATGAGGCGCTGGAGTACGCGCAGGGCGAGCAGGAATTCGATCTCATCCTTCTGGATCTGCAGATGCCGAACTGGCCGGGCTTCGCCGGCATCCAGGAGATTTGCGAGATCCAGGCCGGCACGCCGGTGGTTATCGTCTCCGCCTCCGAAAGCCAGGCCGACGTGCGCGCGGCGCTGGACGCCGGCGCCTCGGGCTACATCCCGAAATCCTCCAGCGTGAAGATCATGTTGAGCGCGCTGAACCTGGTGTTCTCCGGTGGCATCTACGTCCCGCCGGCGGCCATCCATGGGGAAAGCTCCAGCTCGTCCAGCAGCAGCGCCTCGTCCAGCGGCGGCGCCACGGGTGGCAACAGCCCGGCGCTGACCCAGCGGCAGCGCGATGTGCTGCGCTGCCTGCGGGAGGGCAAGTCCAACAAGCAGATCGCCTATGAGCTGGGCCTGTCGGAAGGCACGGTGAAGATCCACGTCACCGCCGTGATGCGGTCCCTGGGCGTGCGCAACCGTACCCAGGCCGTCATTGCGTCCGCCGACATTCTGCCTTAAGACGCTGCCTGCCTTAAGACCCCGGCGGGATCATGGTCCCGCCCTTCGACCTGTTCAGAAGTACCGAAGCGACATGACCGGTCATCCGGATGGAACCAACGCCCCGGCGAGCACGGCTCCCGGGGCGCCTTCTTTTGACGGCGCGGCCCTCCCCGCCGATATTGGCGCCGCCTATCTGGCGGCCGAGGGCTTTCTGGAGCCCCTGCTGGAGGAGCTGGACGATTCGTCGGCCATCGTCCATGGCCGCCTGGTGATCACCCAGGCGCCGCCACGCCCCGCCGCCTGGTCCATCAACACCTGGCTGAGTCCCCGGCGCATCGCCATCGCCTCAATCAAGGACGGCGCCCGCGCCCTGCGCGCCATCCAGCGCAACTGGGCGGTGTATGAGCATGGCCATCACCGGCGGTCGCGGCTGATCCAGGAACAGTTGCCGCACGTTTCGGCCAAGCCCCTGGTCTTCCCCTCGCCCGCCCACACGGCGCCCCTGGGCGCGTGGACCCTGTTGGACGAACACACCATCCTGGCCTCGCCCGCCTGCAGCAGCGCCTTCGCCAATGGCGAGGTGGCGTTCGTGGAGGACAAGGCCACGCCGCCCAATCGCGCCTACCTGAAGCTGTGGGAGGCGCTGACGCTGGCCGGGCGCATGCCGGGCCCGGGGGATCGCTGCCTGGACCTGGGCGCCTGCCCCGGCGGCTGGACCTGGGTGCTGCAATCCCTGGGGGCGGAGGTCACGGCCATCGACAAGGCGCCGCTGGATCCGCGCATCGCCAGCCTGCCCCGCGTCACCGTGCGTCGGGAGAGCGCCTTCGGCCTGGAGCCGGCCACGATAGGCCCGGTCGACTGGCTGTGCAGCGATGTCATTTGCTATCCGGAACGACTTCTGCGCCTGGTTCGGCAGTGGAAGGATGGCGGACACGCGCGCAACTTCATCTGCACGCTGAAGTTCCAGGGCGAGACCGACCATGCCAGCGCCCGCGCCTTCGCCGCCATCCCCGGATCCCGCCTGCTGCATCTCTCGCACAACAAGCATGAGTTGACCTGGATTTACCTGGCGCCAGAGGCATCAGCGTCTTAGTGGCTTTGGCTGTGACGCAGCCCCTTGCGCCGGCCCGCCTCTAAGCGCAAAACGACACCGGGGCGGTCCTGTCGCATGGGGGACCGGTCTTTGTCTGGATCACGCCAGAGGCTGGTTTTCGCCAGGCCCCGCCACCGCGTCGCGCCCTGAACACCGGGGTGCTCTAAGATGGGTGACGAATGCGCCGGGTGTTCTCTTGGATCGCGTGGCCGGGGCTGCTTGCCCTGTGCATTGCCGGATATGCCTATGGGACTGCGCTGGGCCATCCCATCCTCGCCTACAACATCACCTATTTCGGCATGGCCGGCGTCCTGCTTGTCCTGGAACGG
This sequence comes from Nitrospirillum goiasense, assembly GCF_034427435.1. NCBI lineage: Bacteria > Pseudomonadati > Pseudomonadota > Alphaproteobacteria > Rhodospirillales > Azospirillaceae > Nitrospirillum > Nitrospirillum goiasense. The sequence continues at coordinate 2,185,712 of NZ_JAXQNP010000002.1, forward strand.
CTCATGCCTTACGAGACGGTCTGGTCCCGCAGTGACGGCCAGATGCGGCAGGATCTCAGCCATACGGCGTTGAACAAGGGCATCGGCCAGTTCCTGGCCAGCGTCGCCGCCGTGCTGGGGGCCAGCCAGGTGGCGCCGGCCGCCGCGGGGGGCGTATGGCCGGCCCATTGGCCGCTGGCGGCGCAAGTGGTGCTGGGCCTGGTGGTGGCCGAATTCGGCCTCTATTGGGCGCATCGCCTATGCCATGAGATCCCGTGGCTGTGGCCCTATCACGCCGTCCACCACAGCGTCACCCGCCTGTGGGTGGTGAACACCGGCCGATTCCATTTCGTGGACAGCCTGCTGAGCAGCGGATTCGCCCTGGCGCTGGGTATGCTGGTGGGCGCGCCCAAGGACGTGATCGTCTGGGTGCTGGTCATCACCACCTATATCGGCTTCCTCACCCACTGCAACGTGGACATGGATTGTCGCGGCCTGAACTGGCTGTTCAACACGCCGGACCTGCACCGCTGGCACCACAGCCGCATTCCGGCCGAGGGCAACACCAATTACGGCGAGAACCTGCTGCTGTGGGATGTGATCTTCCGCACCCGCTACCTGCCGCTGGATCGCCGGCCCCCCGTGGACATCGGCACCGCCGACGCCGTGCCCCTGACCTTCCTGGGCCAGCTGGCCTATCCCTTCCGCCGTCCCCTATCCCCGGGACAGGTCGTGTCGCCCGTACTCGAGGCGCCGGCGGAAGCGGGCGGGGATTGATGCCAGCGGGGATTGATGAATCAGACGGCCTGGCCGGCGACCCAGCCCGATGACCAGGCCCATTGGAAGTTATAGCCGCCCAGCCAGCCGGTGACGTCCACCGCCTCCCCCACGAAATGCAGGCCCGGCACGGCCTTGGACTCCATGGTCTTGGACGACAGGTCGTTGGTGTCGATACCGCCCACCGTCACCTCCGCCGTGCGGTATCCTTCCGTGCCAGCGGGAACCACGGTCCACCGTTTCAGTCGCGCGGCCACATCCGCCAGGGCCTTGTCGGCCAGGTCGCGCAAGGGGCGGCTTTCCACCTCACCCGCCCCACCGTCGCCGCACAGCCGCTCGGCGAAGCGGCGCGGCAGCACATCGCCCAGGATGGTCTTGAGTTCGGCATTGGGGCGCGCGCGCTTGGCGGCCTTCAGATGCTCCCCCAAATCCAAGTCGGGCGTCAGGTCCACGGTGATGGGCTGGCCCGGCTGCCAATAGCTGGACACCTGCAGGATGCTGGGGCCGGACAGGCCGCGGTGGGTGATCAGCAGCGCCTCCCGGAAGGCGGCCGCCTTGGCGGTGCCTGTGCTGACCACGGCATCCAGCGCCACGCCGGACAGGCCCTGGGTGCGGGCCAGGTCCTGCGGCGTGAAGGTGAAGGGCACCAGTCCCGGCCGGGGCGCCACGACAGAGATCCCCCAGCGCTTGGCCAGGCGATAGGCGAAGTCCGTGGCGCCCATCTTGGGAATCGACAGGCCGCCCGTGGCCACCACCAGCTTGGGCGCGCTCATCTGACCCTGCGCCGTTTCCAGGACGAACTCATTCCCAGTCCGCTCGACCTCCCCCACCGCGCAGCCGAGGCGAAGCTCGACCCGGGCGTCGGCGGCCTCCGCCAGAAGCATGGTCAGGATGTCCCGGGCGGAGGTGTCGCAGAACAGCTGGCCCAGCTTCTTCTCATGCCAGGCGATGCCATGACGCTCCACCAGATCCAGGAAATCGCGCGGGGTGTAGCGGCGCAGCGCCGAAATACAGAAATGCGGGTTGGATGAGAGATAGCGCTGGGGCTGCGCGTCCACGTTGGTGAAATTGCAGCGCCCGCCGCCGGAGATGAGGATCTTGCGCCCCGCCTCCGGGGCATGGTCGACCACCACCACACGCCGCCCCCGCTTGCCGGCGGCGATGGCGGTGAACAGGCCGGCGGCGCCGGCGCCGATGACGATGACGTCGGGGGTGGTGGGGGCTGTCATGGGAATGTCTTAGTCGAAATCCACGGTGCCGCGCAGCCGCTTCACACCGCTGCGGGTGGCTTTGGCCTCCAGCCGCCGTTTCTGGGAGCCCAGCGTTGGCCGGGTCGGGCGGCGCGCCGCCTGGCGCACCGTCGCCTCGCGGATCAGTTCGAACAGGCGTTCACGCGCGTCCTCGCGGTTGCGTTCCTGGGTGCGGTGGCGCTGGGCGGTGATGACGATGACACCGTCCCCCGTCCAGCGGCGGCCGGCCAGGGTCTTCAGCTTGTCCTTCACCCATTGCGGCAGGTTGGGGGAGGCCGCCGCGTCGAACCGCAGTTGCACGGCGGTTTCCACCTTGTTGACGTTCTGCCCGCCGGGACCGCCGGCGCGCAGGAAACTCTCCTGCAACTCCGTCTCGGCCAACCGAATCCCCGGCGCGACCAGCACGGTCGGGCCTTGAAACGGCGGGGGGAGGACGGCGGCAGCATGGAATGGAACCAGGAGTGGGGGCACGGCCCCGATCCTAGACGGCGCGCTTCCCCTTGTCTAACGGCGGGCCCGAATGGCTGAACCGCCGCCCGTCAGGGCGTATCGACGTCCCACATGGCCACGGGCCATTCCTCCGCCAGGCGGCGGCGGACCGGGGCGGGTGTCGCCAGGGCGCGCAGGGCGTCGAAATCCTTCAGCACGGCGACACCCTCCTCCAGCGCCACGCCGTGCCGGCGCAGGTCGGCAAAAGTCCAGGCCACATCCTCCGGTGCCGCGGACAGGGCCGTGGCCAAGGTGGCGAGGTCAACCTCCAGACGGCCGCCGGCCCGCCGCTCGGCATGCTCCCGCAACAGGTGCGCCGCCAGGCGTTGGGGCAGCGAAAGTTCCCGCAGGGCCGTGACCGTCTCCACCAGCACCCGTTCGCGCGCCGCCTGCCCGGCCATCAGCGACAGCGCCAGGTCGGCGCCCGTCCCCAGACGCGCGCGCAGGGCCGCCACCGGCAATGCCAGAAGACGGGCCTGGGTCACCGCGCGAACGCTGACCGGCGCGGGGGCACCCGTCAGCGCTTCCGCCAACAGGAAGGTCGTTTCCGGGCCGTGGCGCTGCCCCACCTCGGCATTGCCCGCCACCAGGGCCACCGTGCCGGACAGCAGCACATGGATATCCTCCAAGGGCACGCCCTGCCTGGCGGCCAGGTCGCCGGGCGCGCGATCCTCGACACGGCAGGCGGCCGCCAGGGCGGAGAGCACGTCCGGCGCCAGGCGGGCGAAAGCCGGCAGCGCCGCCAGCTCCCCGGCGATTCCCAAAGCGGCGCCGCCGATGGCGCGGCCGCCCGTCGTCATATCCATCGTCATCCAACCCAACCCCATCTTGCCTGCCAACTGCCCCGCAGGCGGGGGCAACCTTATGCCCTAGGGCACACCCTCAATAGTCGAGCCTTTGCCCTAGGCCTTTTGGATACGCACCGTTCGCAAACGCGGCATTTCCATCAGCCCGGGCGCCGGTAGCGCCGCCGCTCCCGCGCCAGGGCCATGGACCGTGCCGCTTGTCGCCAGGCGGCGGACAGCACCGGGACGGCGATGGCCCGCACGCCCCGGGCGACGGCCATGACGGCCCGCCAGGCGGGAAGCGCCTTCAGACGGTCGATCCAGCCCACGATCCAGCCATGGACCCGGGCGAACCAGCGGATGGTCAACAGCTTGTGCCGGCTGCGCTGGAACAGGCGTTCCACCGTCAGCAGCTTCACGATCTCGGCCGCCACGATCAGCAGGATGCCCAGGCGGGTCTTGCCCTGGGCGATCAGCAGCGCGCCCAAGGGTTTCACCGGCTCCAGCACGATCAACGGCACCAGGAACAGGACCAAAGTGGTGCGCGGCCCCAATCGGTCGACAAACTGCCCCAAGGCCTGAAATGCCGACCAGCGGCCCATGCGGGTGGCGAAGGGGCGCACCAGGGGCAGGAAGCAGACGTCGACCAGGACATAGGCCAGGGCCGCCAGCACCGCCAAGGGCGTCACCAAACGGCGAATCCACAGGCGGGTCTGGGAACTGGGCCGCCACCCCAAGGCACGGCGCACACGGCCATGCGGTGTGGGGCCGGGCGACTTCTGATCCGCCATCCTTTTCGTCCTTTCTCTGGGCCAACGACCAGTTTCCCCCGCCCCGGACCGGGGGCAGAGCTAAGGAACTGGGGTGGGCCCATGACCTTGCGGGGACGGTGACGAGCCCCCGCCCCGCGCGCAAGGTCCACTTGGTGGCATTTATGTGGACCCTTTTCGCATATACGCGCGGAGGCCAAAAAGGAAAAGGCGCCTTCCCGAGGGAAGACGCCTTTCCGGCAAAACCATCCAAACGGCTGAGGATCAGCGCTTGGAGAACTGGAAGCTACGACGGGCCTTGGCCTTACCGTACTTCTTACGCTCGACCACGCGCGGGTCGCGGGTCAGCAGGCCGGCGACCTTCAGCGGCGGGCGCAGGGCCGGCTCGAAGTAGGTCAGGGCCTTGGAGATGCCGTGGCGCAGCGCGCCGGCCTGGCCGGACAGGCCGCCGCCGGACACGGTGCACACCACGTCGTACTGCTCAACGCGGCCGACGATCTGGAACGGCTGGTTGATCATCATGCGCAGCACGGGGCGGGCGAAGTAGACGGTGATGTCACGGCCGTTGACCGTGACCTGGCCCTTGCCCGGCTTAATCCAGACGCGGGCGACCGCGTCCTTGCGCTTGCCGGTGGCGTAGGAACGGCCCTGGGCGTCGATCTTCGGCTGAGCCGGCTCGGCGGCCTCGGTCGTCACGACGGCGGCGCCCTGCTTCAGGTCGGCCAGGCTGTTGATGGTCTGAGCCATGGATTAGGCCCCCTTGTTCTTGGGATTCAGGGCGCCGACGTCCAGCACCTCGGGGTTCTGCGCTTCGTGCGGATGCGTCGGACCCTTGTAAACGCGCAGGTTACCCATCTGACGACGGCCCAGCGGACCGCGGGTGATCATGCGCTCGACGGCCTTCTCGATGACCCGCTCCGGGTACTTGCCGTCCAGGATCTGGCCCAGGCTGCGCTGCTTGATGCCGCCAGCGTAACCGGTGTGCCAGTAGAAGATCTCATCGCTGCGCTTGTTGCCGGTCAGCTTCACCTTCTCCGCATTGATGACGATGACGTTGTCACCGCAATCCATGTGGGGGGTGTAGGTCGGCTTGTGCTTGCCGCGCAGGCGCATGGAAATGATGCTGGCCAGTCGGCCCAGCACGAGGCCGTCGGCGTCGATGAGAAGCCACTTCTTCTCGATCTCAGACGGCTTGAGAGACAAGGTTTTCATCCGCGCACTCACTCAAAATGAGGTCCGGGCCAAAATGGGCCCCAGGGCACCGCTCCTGGGACCGGCACCGAAGTGCGCGGTTTTTATGTCGGTGACGGCCGGGTGTCAACGGTAAAAAGATACCGGCCATCAAATGCTTAGCGATAAGGTATTATGATACCACAGTTGCAAACCCATTGATTTCATTGAGTTTTTTAGCGTGACGATTTCGGTGCCGTTTCCGTTTTCCCAATGAATCCAGGATATTGCCCGGATGGAGGCGCCGGGCCGTCCATTCCCCTGCCTCAGCCCCGCGGAATCGCATAGGTGCCCGTCGCGTGGGCCACGGGGTCGTCCTCCCCCTCCGAATAGAGGGTGACCTCGCCATAGGCCAGGCTGCGGCCCATGCGGACGATGCGGGCTTGGGCCACCAGCGGCCGAGCCGGCGGGCGGCGCAGGAAGGTGATGGTCATGTTGCTGGTGACCGCCAGCACGACGTGCCCCGCCATGCTGAGGACCGCGCCATAGAGCGCCACATCGGCCAGGGCGAACATGGCGGGCCCCGAGACGGTGCCACCGGGGCGCAGGAAATCCTCCGACGCCGGCATGGTCAGGGTGACGGTGCCGTGCCCCATCTCCCGGGTGCGGATGCCGGCGCGGTGGGCCTGCGGCAAGCCTGCTTCCAGCAGGCGGTCGAAGTCCGCCGGCGTGAACACCGCGGCCTTGCCCATGGCGGCCAGCGTGTCGGTTGCCGGCGCGTCCGTTCCTGGCGCATCCGTGTCGGGCGCGTGCCTGTCGTCCGTCATTTCAAATTCCCTCCCCGTATCCCATTTATGGTTTTCGCCCTGCCCGGCGCCGGGCCCATCGCCCCACCCCTAAGGATCCAGGAACCATGAGCGAGACGATCACCGATGACACGCTGCGCGACGTCTTCCTGAAGACCAGGACCGTGGCCATCGTCGGCATATCCCCCGATCCGGCCAAGCCGTCACACTATGTCCCGGCCTTCATGCAGCGTGACTACGGCTACAAGATCATCCCGGTGCACCCGGCGCACGTCGGCACCACCATCCTGGGCGAACCGGTGGTGGCCAGCCTGGCCGACCTGCCCGATGGCGTCGACTTCGTCGAAATCTTCCGCGCCGCGCCGGCCATCGCCCCGTTCGTGGTGGAGGCCGCCCAGCGCGGTATTCCCTTCATCTGGATGCCGTTGGGCGTCTGCCATGAAGACTCGGCCGCCCAGGCGCGGGCGCTGGGGTCCACGGTCATCATGGACCGCTGCCCCAAGATCGACCTGCCCCGCTTGTTCCCTAATGGCATGCCCGCCCGGCCCTAATCCCACCTGGGCCTGGATCAGTCGACCGGCGGTGGTGGCGCGGCGGTGGTGGCGATCCATTCCAGGAAGCCCGGGTTGCCCGACACCACCGGCAGGGCCACGATGCAGGGCGTGTCGTAGCTGTGCAGTTCCTTGACCCGCTTGGTCAGGGCTTCGAACCGGTCGGCGCGGGTCTTGGCGATGAAGGCGACCTCCGCCGCCGTCTCGACCCCGTCCTTCCAGCGATAGATGGATTCGGTCGCCCCCAGGATGTTGACGCAGGCGGCCAGCCGCTCCTCCACCAACGCCCGTCCGATGGTCTGCGCCTCCTCTGTCGAGGCCGCCGTCATATAGACCAGGAACGCCGCCATCACGCACCTCTCGCCTTGAAAATAATGTCCACCTAGGACGCGCCTGCCCCTGGACGCGTGGGGCGGTTTGACGTCCGGCACTGCCAGCGTAAGATACAAGAGTGCCCGGCGCCACCGTGCAGTGGATGCAGTCGGGGCACACTCTGGGCGTGGCGCCGCAGTGTGGCACGGGCGGCGATGACGGGGGCAAGTCATGGCGCAGGGCAAGGAAGCAGTTCCCGAGACGGCCACGGCGGCATCCCCGGCCACCGTGCCTCCCACCCCCGCGCTGCCCACCCCTGTGCAAAAGCGCTGGCTGCGGCGCGGCCTGGACCAGGCTGGCGGCAAGCTGCCCCTGTTCTGGCCGGACGGCAGCAAAGTCACCCCCGCCACGGTCAAGGCCTGCCTGGACGCCGGCTGGGCCACCCCCTGGTTCAGCAATCCCCTGAAACCCGATTGGCTGGTCTGCCGCCTTACGGAGGCCGGCCGGGCGGTATGCGGCAGGTCGGCGCCCCGGCAAAAAGCGAAAGGGCAAAGGACAGAGGGGAAAAAGGCGGAGGGGCTGACATAGCCCGGAAATGGAAACGGCGCCTGGTCCATTACCGGACCGGCGCCGTCTTCATAATCGAGAGATGGTCGGAGCGACAGGATTCGAACCTGCGACCCCCAGACCCCCAGTCTGATGCGCTACCAGGCTGCGCTACGCTCCGACCTCTCGAGTGAACCGCAGCGTGGGCTGCTGTTCGGGCGCGGACTATATCCACGAGGTCCCCCCAATGCAACGCTGTTGGAGGCTCCAACGTCAAAAAAATGAATTTTTCTATATATCCCTTATTTTACAAATGGTTATGCAGGTGCGACACGCTCGGGAAAGCGGGCTGGACCACCAAAAGACGCTCTCATCGCCTGGTCGATCGTCTTTTCCGGGTTGGGGTGAGGCCCCGCATCGCCGCCTTCCCCACGTGACCAGGACGGTACGGCGGAACCGATGGAGCAAGGAGCTTAGAGGACCCGCCGCAGCAGGTCGCGAATCTCTTCCAGGTCGCTCAGCACCTGACCCAGCGCTTCACGCTTGGCTGACGGCAGGCCCTTTTCACTGGCAACGCGCCGGTGATCCTGGGCACGGTGCTCGGGAGCGCGGGGCGCCACGGGCTCCGGTTCCGGTGGGGTACGCGCCCATTCCGGATCGGCCTCGGGATCGTGGTCGAACAGGCCGATGATGCGCAGCTTTTCTTCAGGCTGGGTCCGGGTCACCTGTGTCTGAACAGGCGGGGGAACGGGCGGCGGGGTTGGCGCCTCCGTCCAGCCGTCGTCGCCAGGCTCCATGCCGTCATCCACCTCGGCCTCGGGGCCAGGGGCGGAGGGCGGGCGTCGACCAGGGGTACGCAGCAGGCGCTGCACACCCTTGATGGTGTACCCTTCCTTATAAAGCAGCACCTGGATTCGGCGCAGCATCTCCACATCGTCGGGACGGTAATAGCGACGGCCGCCGCCGCGCTTCAGTGGACGGATGTGGGGGAATTTCGTTTCCCAGAATCGCAGCACGTGCTGCGGGACATCCAATTCCGCCGACACCTCGCTGATGGTGCGGAAAGCGGTGGGGGACTTGGCACCGCCGCGGCCACCACGCTCGGACACGCCCCCCGCTGTCACCTCGCTGTCCGCTTCCCCTTCCGGCACATCCGCAGCGCCCGCCCCATCCGCAGGATGGGTGTCGGTCAAAGCGACGGCGTCGCCAGTCTCGGGACCGTCAGCGGGCACCGTGGGCTCAGGTGCGGGCGTGCCGGACATGGCTTACTGTCCGCTGGCCGACAGGACTTCGTTGATGCGATTCTTCAGCACATGGCTGGCCCGGAACACCAGGACGCGGCGGGGCAGAATTGGCACTTCCTCACCCGTCTTGGGGTTGCGGCCGATACGCTCTCCCTTGGAGCGGACGGAGAAGCTGCCAAAGGAAGAAATCTTGACCATTTCCCCCCGCCCCAAGGCGGCGGCGACCTCATCCAACACGCGTTCCACCAAATCGGCGGACTCATTCCGCGACAGCCCCACCTCCTGGTAGACGGCCTCGCTCAAATGAGCGCGCGTGACGGTGTGATCTCCCATGGGTGCCCTCCCTTGACCAGTGGCCCCTTTGCCAACTGCGGGAACGGTAATGCCAGCGGGTAAAATCGTCAATTCCAAAGGTTTGCCAAAGTCTTGTCAGATTTGGCTAGACCATCCGTCAAGGTGACGCCGGTATTGCGAAGCACCCAAAAATGGTGCGGTGCGACAGCCACCACGCCATCGCCTCAAATAATGAAGGGGCCCCTGTCCAGAGGCCCATTCGCATACCAACACAGGTCGATTGACTTAGAAGCGCACCAGGGCGGCGCCCCAGGTGAAGCCGCCACCCATGGCCTCCAGCAAGACCAGTTCGCCCTGCTTGATGCGGCCATCGGTCACGGCCTCGCACAGCGCGAGGGGGATGGAGGCGGCGGAGGTGTTGCCGTGGTGGTCCACGGTCAGCACCACCTGGTTGGCGTCCATCTTCAGCTTGCGGGCGGTGGTTTCGATGATGCGGCGGTTGGCCTGGTGGGGAACCAGCCAGTCCAGGTCCGCGGGCGCCAGGCCGTTGGCGTCCAGCGCCTCCCCCACCACCTCGGCCAAATTGGCCACGGCGTGCTTGAACACCTCCTGCCCCGCCATGCGGACATGGCCCACGGTCTGGGTGGAGGACGGGCCGCCGTCGACATACAGCAGGTCGTGGTGGCGGCCGTCGGAATGCAGGTGGGTGGACAGGATGCCGCGATCCTGCGACGTGCCCTCGCCCTCCTGGGCGCGCAGCACGACGGCGCCGGCGCCGTCGCCGAACAGCACGCAGGTGCCGCGGTCGGTCCAGTCAAGGATGCGGGAGAAGGTTTCGGCGCCGATGACCAGCACGGTCCGCGCCTGGCCAGCCCGGATGAAGTTGTCCGCCACCGACAGGGCGTAGATGAAGCCGGAGCAGACGGCCTGCACGTCGAAGGCGGCGCCGCGGGTCATGCCCAAGGCTGCCTGCACCTTGGCGGCGGTGGCGGGGAAAGTCTGGTCGGGCGTCGCCGTGGCCAGCACGATCAGGTCAAGGTCGTCGACCGGGACGTTGCCGTGGGCCAGCGCCGCCTTGGCGGCGGCCAGCGCCAGGTCGGAGGTCTTCTCTCCCTCCGCCGCGATATGGCGGCTGCGGATGCCCGTGCGCTGGGTGATCCACTCGTCCGAGGTGTCGACCATCTTCGCCAGATCGTCGTTGGTCAGGACGCGGGCCGGCAAGTAAGAGCCGCAGCCCACGATGACGGAGCGCATTACCATGGGTCAACCAGCCGTGAGGGAATGGACCGTCACTGGGCGACGGCCTGGGGATCGGTACCGGAAGCGGCGGCCGCAGCCTGAAGGCTTTCCTGCAGCAGGGCCAGCTCCTTGCGGATTTTCTCGTTGAAGCCATGCTGGACCAGGTCCACCGCCACGCAGATGGCGTTGGCGAAGCCCAGCCCATCGGTGCCGCCGTGGCTTTTCACGCAGACACCCTGAAGCCCAAGGAACATGGCGCCGTTGTAGCGGCGCGGATCGGTGCGCTGGCGCAGCTTGTTGAACGCGCCCCGGGCCAGCAGGTAGCCCAGCTTGGCCAGCAAGGAGGACTGGAAGGTACGCCGCAGGAACTCGCCAATCAGCTTGGCGGCACCCTCGGTGGCTTTCAGCGCGACGTTGCCGGTGAATCCATCGGTCACCACCACGTCCACCGTGCCGGCGGAAATGTCGGTCCCCTCCACGAAGCCATGGAAGTTGCGGGCCAGGGGCGTAGCACGCAGGGCGGTCGCGGCGGCGCGGATCGACTCGTGGCCCTTCTGCTCTTCCGAACCGACGTTCAGCAAACCGATGGTCGGTTCCAGCAGACCCAGCACCGTCTGGGCGAACACCGTGCCCAGCACGGCGAACTGCACCAGGTTGTCGGCGTCGCATTCCAAGTTGGCGCCCAGATCCAGCATCACACAGTCGCCCCGCATCGTGGGCAACATGGAGGCGATCGCGGGCCGGTCGATGCCTGGCAGCGTCTTCAGGACGAACTTGGCCATGGCCATCAGCGCGCCGGTGTTGCCGGCGGAGACGACGCACGCCGCCTCACCCGCGGCCACGGCATCGATGGCCAGGCGCATGCTGGAGCCACGGCCAGCACGAAGGGCCACGGACGGTTTCGCGTCCATGGCCACAACGTCAGCAGTATGGCGAACCTGGGAGATCGCCCTCAGCGCCGGCCGGGAATCGAGCAGCGCGTTGATGCGCTGCTCGTCACCGACGAACAGGAAGTCGACATTGGGGCAGCGTTCGCGCGCAATATCCGCGCCGTCCACCACCATGTCCGGGGCATGGTCGCCGCCCATCGCGTCAAGGGCGATTCGCAGGCGTGTGCTCACCGGACAGCGACCTCCTCAAGCACCGGGCGAACCGGATCAGGCGGCAGCGGTAGCAGTGTCGACGACGACCTCACGGCCGTCGTAGTGACCGCAGGAGCCACAGACGTGATGCGGGCGGGTCAGCTCACCGCAGTTGCTGCACTCGTGGTGCGCACCGGCGCTGATGGCGTGGTGCGAACGGCGCATGTTGCGGCGGGACTGCGAGGTCTTTTTCTTAGGAACGGCCATGATCGTCTACTCTCTACTCGATTAAGACGACCACTCACGTGCCGTCTTGCTAATCATCGTCAGGCCCCATGCTTTAGCGAAATCGCCACCCTTTTCCCACCCCCAATTTGTTGGGGACGGGCTTGCGGAAAACGACGCGGGGCCAAACGACAAGGAACCCGGCCCAACCCTGGACCGGATCAAACAGGGCGCTTTGATTACTTGAAATCCCGGCAAAGGGCAAGCACCAAAGACCAAAATTAAGTCTTGGGGCGTAGCTTCGCAAGGGCGGCGAAGGGATTGGTCTTGGCCTCCCCCCCTCGTCAGGCGGAGTCGCGGTATCGGCGGCCGGCGACTCCGGCTCTTCCATGTCCCGCTGCTCCATGTCCGGGGGCGGCTCGTTGGGCGCATCGGGAAACTCTCCCTCCCCCTCCCAATCCTCGACATGGACGAACCGCTCGGCGTCCCCCTTGCGTGGGTACGGATCCAGGGCCAGGGAAAGGTGCTGGGCCACCAGCTCACCGATGTCGATGCGGCCGTTCTCGATGGGCTCGGGCGGGTCGGCCTCGTCATCGAGGCCCAGGTTCTCCAGATCCTCCTCGTCCTTGGGCACGAGGTGGGCCGGGGCGAACAGGGCCTGGAAGCTGTCGCGCACGCTGGCCGCCAGGGGCTCCAGCGTCACCACGCAGCTCTGCACCACCTCCGCCTCCAGCTCGCCGGTGACACGGACCATCTGGCCGCCCCGGATGCGCCGCAGACGCACCAGCGCCGTCAGGCTGTCCAGCGACACCAGGTCCAGGCGCTTGGCCAGGGCGGCGCGTTCCGCCGGCGTGGCGGTGATCTTCTCCACGCTCTCGCGGGCGGAGACCTTGTCGGCGATGACGGGGCGGGAAAACTCAGGGGTCATGTCGGCCATGACGGCAACTCCACACGCTCAATATCAAAGAGTAAGGGGCACTTATAGGGTAAGGGAACCGCACGCTCACAGGACCGGCGGGGCGGCGAAGACCGGTCCCCGTGCCAGGATGTCGGCCAGGGGCATGGCGCCCAGCCGGTCGGCGGAGGCCCGGACATAGGCCGCGACGGCGGCCACCTCTGGCCCATCGGGCAGGGTGGAGCCGAAAAGATTGCGGTCCAGAGCCGCCTCCAGCGCCGGCGCCGGCGCTTTCAGGCCCGACTCGTAGGCGTCGGCGCGACCATAGAAATGCGTGCCCAGGTCCTTCACCTTCTTGCCCACGACCATTTCGCTGGCGCCCAGTTCCCGCAGGCTGAAATCCAGGTCGGTGAACATATGGTCGAACAGGGCCTGGTTCAGGGCCGCGAGATCCGGCCCCTCGGCCGCCAGCCGGCGCATCACCAGCCAGGCATGCAGGGTCACCACCTCGAACCGCCCTTCGACAGTATCGGGAACGCCGCGCCCCTCACCCGCCAACGCGGTGTAGGCCGACGCGGTGTAGAAGGCGGGATGGCGCGCCTGCTCGACGATGCCGGCGTACAGGCGCAGGACCGCCGCTTGGTGGCGGTTACGGCCGAACAGGGACTTCAGCAAGGCAATCACGGCACGGAACCCGGCTTTCGTTGACAGGACAAAGCGGCTGGTGCGATTGTCACCGGCCAGATGGGGGGTGGTCATCCACCGGTCAAGCGTGACGCGGAACGTCGCGCCGGATGGGGATGGCAGAAACCCGGGCCGGTTGGTGCTCTGCGCCGGATTATCGCATCCCCTGCGACGGACGGGCGGTGCTTCAATCGTGGAATGGGGCCGACCCGCGATCAACGCTCTTGGGATTAACGTCTTAGACCATGCCGAACAAGACCCTTAAGTTGCTGTCTCCCGCTGGCCTGATTGGCCTGGGCCTTGTCGGGATCGGGCTGACGGCCTGCACGCCCACCATCAACAACCGCGGCAACCTGGTGGAAAATCGCCGTCTGGTCGATGTCCACCCGGGGACCAGCACCAAGGAAGACGTGCAGAAGGCCCTGGGCTCGCCCAGCACGACCAGCACGGTCGATGCCAACGTTTGGTATTACATCGGCGCCATCACCGAGAACGAAGCCTTCTTCGATCCCGAGGTCGTTCAGCAGCGGGTGCTGCAGGTCAGCTTCAACGACCAGGGCGTGGTCAGCGCCATTGGCGACATCGACCTGAACCAGCAGCAGGACATCAGCCCTGAGGACCGGGAGACCCCGACGGCGGGCCATGAGGTCACCTTCCTTGAGCAGTTGATGGGTAACCTCAACCGCGAGAAGAAGAAGGACGACAAGAAGAAGAAGGGCGGCGGCTGAGCCGGCACCCGTACGACGGAATGGAAAACCCCGGCGCGACTCCGTCCCGCCGGGGTTTTTATTTGCACGCGAGTCGCTCCCAGCCGCGCTGGGGGTAACTCAGCCGTGGGCCAGGATGGCCAGCAGCAGCAAGGCCACGATGTTCGTGATCTTGATCATGGGATTGACGGCGGGGCCCGCCGTGTCCTTGTAGGGGTCGCCCACCGTGTCGCCGGTCACGGCCGCCTTGTGCGCGTCCGATCCCTTGCCGCCGTGATGGCCTTCCTCGATGTACTTCTTGGCATTGTCCCAGGCGCCGCCGCCCGAGGTCATGGAGATGGCGACGAACAGGCCGGTGACGATGACGCCCAACAGCATGGCGCCCACGGCCGAGAACGCCGCCCCCTTTCCGGCGATGGCGTTGATGATGAAATACAGGGCCACCGGCGCCAGCACCGGCAGCAGCGAGGGGATCACCATCTCCTTGATGGCGGCGCGGGTCAGCAGGTCCACGGCCCGGCCGTAATCCGGCTTGGACGTGCCCGCCATGATGCCCGTGTTTTCCCGGAACTGCCGCCGCACCTCCTCCACCACAGAACCGGCGGCGCGGCCCACCGCCGTCATGCCCATGGCGCCGAACAGGAAGGGCAGCAGCCCGCCCAGGATCAGGCCCACCACGACGAAGGGGTTGTCCAGGCCGAAGTCCAGCGTGCCCGACAGATCCGCGAAATAGGGATAGTCGTCAGGCTTGCTCATGAAATAGTGCAGGTCCTCGTTATAGGCGGCGAACAGCACCAGGGCGCCCAGGCCGGCCGAGCCGATGGCGTAGCCCTTGGTCACCGCCTTGGTGGTGTTGCCCACGGCATCCAGGGCGTCGGTGGTCACGCGCACCTCCGCTGGCAGGTCCGCCATCTCCGCGATGCCGCCGCCGTTGTCAGTAACGGGGCCGTAGGCGTCCAGGGCCACGATCATGCCGGCCAGGGCCAGCATGCTGGTGACGGCGATGGCGATGCCCATCAGGCCCGCCATCAGGTGTGTCACCAGGATGGCGGCGCAGATGACGAGGGCCGGCAGGGCCGTCGACTCCATGGAAATGGCCAAGCCCTGGATGACGTTGGTGCCATGGCCGGTGGTGGAGCTTTGTGCCACCGACTTCACCGGGCGGTAGTTCGTGCCGGTGTAATACTCGGTGATCCAGACGATCAGCGCCGTCACCAGCAGGCCAACGACGGCGCAGCAATACAGGGTCTGGCCGGTGAAGTCCTTGCCGTTGACGGAGAAGGCGGTGGCCAGGTGGTCGGGCAGCACCCAATAGGTGACGGCCCAGATGCCGACCAGGGACAGGACGCCAGTGGCGATCAATCCCTTGTACAGCGCGCCCATGATGTTGCCGCTGGCCCCCAACCGCACGAAATAGGTGCCGATGATGGAGGTGACGATGCAGACGCCGCCGATGGCCAGCGGGTACAGCATCAGCGGTGCCAGCAGGTCCGTGCCGGCGAAGAAGATGGACGCCAGCACCATGGTCGCCACCGTGGTGACGGCGTAGGTCTCGAACAGGTCGGCGGCCATGCCGGCGCAATCGCCCACGTTGTCGCCGACATTGTCGGCGATCACGGCGGGATTGCGTGGATCATCTTCGGGAATGCCGGCCTCAACCTTGCCCACCAGGTCGGCGCCGACGTCCGCCCCCTTGGTGAAGATGCCGCCGCCCAGGCGCGCGAAGATGGAGATGAGGGAGGCACCGAAGCCCAGCGCCACCAGGGCGTCAACCAGCGGCCGCCCCGAGATCCCCAGTTGGGAAAGCAGTCCGTAATAGCCCGACACCCCCAGCAGGGCCAGGCCGGCGACCAGCATGCCGGTGACCGCGCCGGAGCGGAAGGCGATGGACAGGCCCGCCGCCAGGCCGTGGCGTGACGCCTCCGCCGTACGCACGTTGGCGCGCACCGAGACGTTCATGCCGATGTAGCCGGCCGCCCCCGACAGCACCGCCCCCACGACGAAGCCCAAGGCGACGTACCATTTCAGGGTGACGTACAGCAGAATGGCGAGGACCACGCCGACCACGGCGATGGTGCGGTACTGGCGGTTCAGGTAAGCCCCCGCCCCCACCTGGATGGCGGCGGCGATTTCCAGCATGCGGGCGTTGCCCGGGCTGGACGCGAGAACGGATCTGGCGGTGAAAAGACCATAGAGCACGGCCAAGGCGCCGCACCCCCATACGAAGGGAAGCACTCCTGTCATGGCGTTTCCTTTTCCCAGACTGGTTTCCCAGAGCGGCCGCCGCCCCAATTCTGCACGTTGGGTGTCAGTCGCCGCTTAGCCTTGAAAAAGTGACATGGAAACAGGGCCTAAGCAATCGCCCGTAGGAAACGCCCTAAAGAGACAGGAAGTAAAACCGCGTATCCACCGCCATTCGGGGAAAGGTTGGGGGTAACTCATCAGGGGTAATCGCGGAAAAACCGCTTTTCTCGTAAAAGCGATGGGCGGCCAAGAACTTAGCGGTGGTGCCCAAATACAGGGTGGTGAGGCCCGCCGCCCTGGCATGGGACAGCAAAACCGCCAACAATCGCGCCGCCGCCCGATGGGGCGCGCCACGGTGGCTGGGGGCCACGAACATCTTGCGCAGGGCGCCGGCCCCGTCGCCGATGTCCTTCAGCGCGATGCTGCCGACGATGGCGTCCCCCTCCACCGCCACCCAGAACTGGCCGGCGCCCGTCTGGTAAAAGCCTGGAATGTCGCGCAGATCCGGCTGTTCCTCATAGCTTATGGGGATGCCGAACTCCTCCCGCTGGATGGGGACGATCAGCGCCGCGATGCCCGACTCGTCACCGGCGCGGTAGTGGCGGATATCCATGCGCGGGTCCCCCTTAAGCCCTCAGTAGGCCGGGTGCTGGTTCACGGCCTGGATCAGCACGTCGTCCACCACGCCCTCCCCCATCACCTTGGTGGTCGCGTCGATCAGCCACCGGCGCACCTGCACCACATCGATGACCTGGCCGGCCTTGATCTGCTGCTGCCCCAGCTTGCCGTACAGGGCCTCGATATAGGCGTTCTGCAGGCGATAGCGCTGTTCCTTGACCTTTTCCTTGGCCTCGTCGGACGGCACCTGGATCTGCACCTGCAGCAGCAGGTTCTGCTCGATCTGCTTGTCGCCCATGATGGGCAGGACGAAGGGGCCGATATCGACGAACTGCGGCGGCCCTACCGGCTTCTTCTTCTCCTCCTCCACCTTGGGCTGGGCGTCCTTATGCACAAGGAAGATATAGCCGCCCACGCCGGCGCCGATCAGCGCCAGCAAAGCCACCAACAGGAAAAGGATTTTCTTCATCGACAGGACATCCAGTGGGAAGATCGAGGGGGCAAGCGTCCGCCCCCGCGCCATCCTAGCGCCTGGACGTTAAAAAACCGTGCCGCGCCAATGGCAAGGCAGCCCCGCCCCACCATAGACCAGGATCAGAAGTGCTGCCAGCCGGCGACGCGCGGGGTGACGTCCCGGCCCATGACGTCCACCAGCCGGGCGGGGCCCGTGCCGTCGGTCCAGCCGCCGCCAGCGGCCAGCGGGCGTAGGCTGCCGATCTCGGTGACGGTCATCTTGGCCTTGGCCGCCGCCATCATGATGCTGGCGCGCGCGGCGGGCGGCGCGGTGAACACCACCTCGTAATCCTCGCCGCCGGTGACCAGGTCGGCAATGGTGCAGGCGTGGGCGGCCAGCATGCGGCGCGCCGGAGGCGACAGGGGAACACGCTCCGCCTCGATCATGGCCACCAGGCCGCTTTCCCGCACGATATGCCCCAGGTCGGCCAGCAGTCCGTCCGACACGTCGGCCGAGGCGGTGGCGCCGGCGCGCAGCACCGGGCCCAGTCCCAGGCGCGGACGGGGACGGTAGAAACGATCGAGCAGAAAAAGCCGATCCTCTTCCGGGACCGGCCCCTTGCGCTGGCGCGCCAAGGCCAGGCCCAGGGTGGCGTCGCCGATGGTGCCGGTGACGAACACCAGGTCGCCCGGCCCCGCCCCCCGGCGGCGCACCGCCGTGCCGGTGTCGATCAGGCCCAGGGCGCTGATGGCCAGGGTGATGGGACCGTCGGTGACGGTGCTGTCCCCCCAGCAGATGGATGCCGAATTCGGCCTGGTCCGCCGCCAGGCCGCTGGCGAAACCGGCCAGCCACGCTTCCGGCAGGGTGCGGGGCAGGCTGGTGACCAGGCTGTAGGCCAGGGGCTCCGCGCCCTTGGCCGCCAGGTCGGACAGGTTGGTGCGCAACAGCTTGCCCGCCACCAGCACCGGCGCGTCGTCGGGGAAGAAATGGACGCCGGCCACCATGGCGTCCGTCGTCACCACCAGTTCCTTGCCCGGCGGCACGGTGACGTAGGCGGCATCGTCCCGCAGCCCCTGCGCGCCCGGGAAGCCTTGGGCGAGGGGCCGGAAATAGCGGGCGATGCGATCGAATTCGCCCAGCGGCTCCAATGGGGCGCCGGGTGCCACTGCCGGGGTGCTGGGATTGGGCTCTGGGTCCACCATCCGCGGGATCACCCTTTCCATACGCCCGGTTCAACGCCCACGGGGCAGGCGCGAACCAGGACCGATCAGGCGGGAGCGTTGCCGCCCGCGCGGGCGGCCATCTCATCCGGACGGACGATGCGGGCGACCCGATCCAGAACGCCGTTGATCATGCCGGGTTCCCGGCCGGCGAAGAAGCCGTGGGCCACGTCGATGTAGTCGTTGATGACGATGCGGGCGGCGGTGTCGCCGCCGGACAGCAGCTCCCAGGCGCCGGCGCGCAGGATGGCGCGCAGCAGCAGCTCCAGCCGGTCCAGGTGCTGGCGGTCCAGCGCCTGAGCCAGCACCGGGTCGATCTCATGCTGGCGCGAGGTGGCGCCGCGCACGATGGCCGCGAACAATTCCCCGTCGGCCGAGACGTACCGGTCGCCATCCAACTCCTGCCCCAGGCGGTAGTTGGCGTATTCGGTGATGATCACCTCGGGCGAGCTTTCGGTCAGCTCAATCTGGTACAGCGCCTGGACGGCGTTCAGGCGGGCGGCGCTGCGCCGCGCCTTGGCCGAACCGGCGCGCTTGGGCACAGGGGGCTTCACTTCCGGCGTGGGCGCGGGGGGGGTGACCTTTTTACGGGGAGCCATGATGTCGGAAACGCTTTTCGCCAGGAAGGAAGGGGGAATGGAAAGTAGGGAAAGATGCGGCAGCCGGGCCCGCCGGCCAACCGAAAAATCATCCGGCATAGCGGGCCTGCCCGTAAAGCGGCCACTCACCGACGCTGAACACTGACGCCCGTTCCTGCCAATATAGGACGCGACCGCGTCCGCCGGAGCTTTCCGGGTAAGCGCAGCGGACCGGAAAGCGAGGATGAGGCAAGGCCGCGGATGCGCCCGCCCGCCGCCTGAGGGCATACGAACTAACGCGTATTCAATCTGAACTGGCGCTTCAGCTCGATCATTTCCAGGCAGGCGCGCGCCGCCTCCCCGCCCCGGTTCTTCTGCGCCACAGAGGCGCGGGCCCAGGCCTGTTCCCGATTCTCCACGGTCAGAACGCCGTACCCCAGGGCCAGGGTATGGCGGAGCACCAGGTCGTTCAGGCCCTGCGCGCACTCGGCAGCCACGGTGTCGTAGTGCGTGGTCTCGCCCCGGATGAGGCAGCCCAGCGCCACATAGCCGTCGAAACGGCGGCGGCCGGAGTAGAAGTCCATGGACTTCACCGCGTACTGTAGCGCCGCCGGCAGTTCGAAGGCGCCAGGCACCTGGAAGTGCTCGTAGCTCGCGCCCGCCTTGGTGATCTCGGCCACGGCTCCACGCACCAGCTCTTCGCCGATGTCCTCATGGAACCGGGCCTCGACGATCATCAGGTGGGGGGCTTCGGCCAAAGACCGGCTCCTCAGAGGGCGGGGGGACGCGGCGGAATGGAGCGCTGGCTGAGGATGGTCAGCCCATAGCCGTCCACGCCCACCAGCGTCTTGGGGTTGTTGGTCAGCAGGTGCAATTCCTTGACCCCCAGATCCAGCAGGATCTGCGCGCCCACGCCATAGTCGCGCAGTTGGCCGCCATCGGGCGCGCCAGCGCCATCCAGCGCCCGCAGCCGATCCACCAGCGAGAAGGGCTGCGCGTCGCGGATGACGACGATGACGCCCCGCCCCTCGCGCGCCACGGTGCTCATGGCGATGTCCAGGTCACCGGCCCCCTGGCGCCGCACGTCGCCCAGCAGGTCGTGCACCACCTCCAGCGCGTGCATGCGGGCCAGCACCGGCCGGCCGTCGTCCACGTCACCCATGACCAGGGCCAGATGCTCCGCCCCGGTGATGCGGTTCTTGTAGACATGGACGGTGAAGTGGCCGCCATGGCGGCTTTCGATGGCGGTGGTGTAGACACGCTCCACCAGCGTCTCGGTGCGGCGGCGATAGGCGATCAGGTCGGCGATGGTACCGATCTTCAGGCCATGCTCGGCGGCGAAGGGCAGCAGGTCCGGCAGGCGGGCCATGGTGCCGTCGTCCTTCATGATCTCGCAGATCACGCCGGCCGGCAGCTTGCCCGCCAGGCGGGCGATGTCCACTGCCGCCTCGGTGTGGCCGGCGCGAACCAGCACGCCGCCGTCGCGCGCCACCAGCGGGAAGATATGCCCGGGGGAGGCGATATCCTGCGGACCGCTGTTGGGGTCGATGGCGACGGCGATGGTGCGGGCGCGGTCGGGAGCGGAAATGCCGGTGGTGACCCCTTCCCGCGCCTCGATCGACACGGTGAAGGCCGTCTGGTGGCGGGAGGCGTTGTCCCGCGACATCAGCGGCAGGTTCAGGCGGTTGATCTGGGCCTGGTCCATGGACAGGCAGATCAGGCCGCGGCCATGCCGGGCCATGAAGTTCACCGCCGCCGCGTCGCAGCACTCCGCCGGGATGACCAGGTCACCCTCGTTCTCGCGATCCTCGTCATCCACCAGGATGAACATGCGGCCGGCGCGGGCCTCCTCGATCAATTCCTCGGGGCTGGACAGGGCCACGGAAACCGGCGTGTTGCTCATTATTTCGTTTCCACCAGACGGGCGACGTAACGCGCCAGCATGTCGACTTCCAAGTTCACCACACCGCCGGCCTTCAGATACTGGAAGGTCGTCATTTCCTGGGTATGGGGGATGATGTTGATACCGAAGCGCGTCCCCTCGACCGAGTTCACGGTCAGCGAGACGCCATCCAGGGCGACGGAGCCCTTGGCGGCGATGAAGCGCGCCAGGTGCGGCGGCGCATCGAACCACCAGCGCTGGCTGTCGCCGTCCGGCTGGACGTCGGCGATGTCGATGACACCATCGACATGGCCATAGACCAGGTGGCCGCCCAGTTCGTCGCCCAGGCGCAGCGAGCGCTCCAGGTTCACGGGCGTGCCGGCCTGCCAGGTGCCGGTGGTGGTCTTGGAATGGGTCTCGGCGGAGACGTCCACCTTGAACCAGCCCCGGCCGTCGTCGCGGCCCGTCTCCACCACCGTCAGGCAGACGCCGTTGCAGGCGATGGAGGCACCGATGGCGATCGTCTCCAGGTCGAACCCGGTGGCGATGGTGAAACGGGTATCGCCACGCCGTTCAACAGCGGTGACCTGCCCGACATCCATGATGAGTTCAGTAAACATGGCGACAAACTAGGCCCGGCCGCTGCGGCTGGCGAGTGGAAAATGCGGACTTTTCCTACGCCTGACCGCAGGCCGGTCACCCGATGCGGCGATAGCTCTCCGCCTTGTCATCGCCGGCGGCGCGCACATCCACGCAGGTGAAGCGCGGGGCGGCGTCCAGCCGTTCCAGGCCGAAGCCCTGCGCCGCAGACAGGCCGTCGCCGCCAATGACCTTGGCCGCGCGATACCATTCCAGCCGGTCGACCAGATCCTCCTTGAACAGGGAGGCCGCCAGTTGCGCCCCCCCTCCACCAGCACCCGGGTCAGGCCCCGCCCGCCCAGCGCCGCCATCACGGTGCCCAAGGGCATGACCCCGACGGCATCCGGTTGGATCTCGATGACCTCCACGCCGCAGTCCTGATAGGCGCGGCGGCGGCGGGCGTCGCCCCCCGCCAGGGTCGCCACCCAGACCGGCACGCGCCGGGCGTCGCGCACCAGCCGGCTGGTCAACGGCAGGCGCAGGCGGCTGTCGACCACGATACGGATGGGGGAGCGGTCCTCCAGCCCCGGCAGGCGGCAGGTCAGTTCCGGGTCGTCGGCCAAGGCCGTGCCGATACCCACCATGATGGCGTCATGGGTGGCGCGCAGGCCATGCCCCCAGGAGCGCGCGACGGGACCGGTGATCCATTGGCTTTCATGCGCCTTGGTGGCGATGCGGCCGTCCAGCGTGGTGGCCAGCTTCAGCGTCACCAGGGGGCGCCCCTCGATGACGCGCCGCAGGAAGCCCTCCGTCACCAGCCCCGCTTCCTCCTCAAGCAAACCGAGGTCCACGGTGATTCCCGCGGCCCGCAGGCGGGCGATGCCCCGGCCGGAGACGCGGGGGTCGGGATCGCCGATGGCGACGACCACCCGCGCCACGCCGGCGGCCACCAGGGCATCGGCGCAGGGCGGCGTCTTGCCGACATGGCTGCAGGGTTCCAGGGTGACATAGGCCGTGGCGCCCTCGGCGGCGCCGGCGGCCTGGGCCAGGGCCACCGTCTCGGCATGCGGCCGGCCACCGGGTTGGGTCCAGCCCCGGCCGACGACACAACCGTCGCGGACGATGACGCAGCCCACGGCGGGGTTGGGCCAGCAACGCCCCAGTCCGCGCGACGCCAGGGACAGGGCGGCGCGCATGTGCGCGACATCGTCGGCGGTGAAAGGGGTATGGGTCATGCGGCCTCTCCTCTTTGACCAGGATGGGCCGTCAGGCGGGGCTGGTTCAAGCCCCGCCTTGCACGCGCCTACTGCCGTCAGGCTTCAGGATCGGCCTTAAGATGACCGACGAACTCGTTGAAATCGGCCACCTCGCGGAAGTCCTTATAAACCGAGGCATAGCGGATGTAGGCGATCTGGTCCAACTGGGCCAGCGTGTCCATCACCATGCTGCCGATCTGCTTCGACGGGATTTCCGTCTCACCGGACAACTCAAGCTGACGAACGATGGAATTGACCACCCGGTCGATGCGGTCGGCATCCACCGGACGCTTGCGCAAGGCGACCCGCATCGACCGCAAGACTTTCTCACGGTCGAAGGGTTCGCGCTGCCCGGTCGCCTTCACCACGGTCAGCTCGCGCAATTGCACGCGCTCGAACGTCGTGAACCGCGCGCCGCAGGAGGGGCAGAAGCGGCGGCGGCGGATGGCGGAGTTATCCTCGGTAGGCCGGGAATCCTTCACCTGGGTATCGTCGTTACCACAAAACGGGCAGCGCATTACTCCTGTTCCCCCTCCTTATGAGGCCGTTTAACCGGCCTTGTTTCGGTAAACCGGGTGTCAGTAAATCGGGAAGCGGCGGCAGAGCGCCTGAACCTTTTCCCGCACCCGCGCCTCGGCGGCCGAATTGTCGCCGTTGGACTTGGCCAGCGCGTCCAGCACCTCGATGATCATTTCGCCGACCTGGCGGAACTCCTCGGTGCCGAAGCCGCGCGTGGTCGCGGCCGGGGTGCCCAGGCGGACACCGGAGGTCACCATCGGCTTTTCCGGGTCGAAGGGCACGCCGTTCTTGTTGCAGGTCATGCCGGCGTGTTCCAGGCTGACCTCGGCGTCGCGGCCGGTCAGCTTCTTGGGGCGCAGGTCGACCAGGACGATGTGGCTGTCGGTGCCGCCGGACACGATGTCAAGGCCACCCTTGATCAGCACATCGGCCAGCACCTGGGCGTTGGCCTTCACCTGGGCGGCGTATTCCTTAAACTCCGGCTTCAGCGCCTCACCGAAGGCCACGGCCTTCGCGGCGATGACGTGCATCAGCGGGCCGCCCTGCAGGCCGGGGAACACGGCCGAATTGATCTTCTTGCCCAGGTCCAGGTCGTTGGACAGGATCATGCCGCCACGCGGACCGCGCAGGGTCTTGTGCGTGGTGGTGGTGACGATGTGGGCGTGCGGCAGCGGGCTGGGATAGACGCCGGCGGCGACCAGGCCCGCATAATGGGCCATGTCCACCATCAGATAGGCGCCGATCTCGTCCGCGATGGCGCGGAAGCGGGCGAAGTCGATCTCACGCGGGTAGGCGGAGGCGCCGGCGATGATCAGCTTGGGCTTGTGCTCGCGGGCCTTGGCCTCCATCGCGTCGTAGTCGATGCGGTGGTCATCCGGGCGCACGCCATAGCTGACGACGTTGAACCACTTGCCGGACTGGTTGGCGGCGGAGCCGTGGGTCAGGTGGCCGCCATGGGTCAGGTCCATGCCCATGAAGGTGTCGCCCGGCTTCAGCAGGGCCAGGAACACCGCCTGGTTGGCCTGCGCGCCGGAATGCGGCTGGACGTTGGCGTAGGCGCAGCCGAACAGCGCCTTGGCGCGGTCGATGGCCAACTGTTCGGCCACGTCGACATACTCGCAGCCGCCGTAGTAGCGCTTGGACGGATAGCCTTCGGCGTACTTGTTGGTCAGGACGGAGCCCTGGGCCTCCAGCACGGCGCGGGAGACGATGTTCTCCGACGCGATCAGCTCGATCTGGTCCTGCTGGCGGTGCAGTTCCTCACCGAGGACGCGGGCAAGATCGGGATCGGCCGCCGCGAGCGTATCGCTGAAAAAGCCGGCGCTTTGAGTAAAAGCCATTCTGACAACCCTCTGTGATGCGGATCCGCGTCGTCTGGACCCGCGCCGGGGCGCCGGTCCCGGGAAAAGCGCCCTCAGCCCAGCATGGCAACGCGCCGGGCGTGACGTCCCCCTTCGTACGGCGTGGACAGGAAAGCCAAGGTGCAATCGCGCGCCACCTCCGCCCCGACGATGCGGGCGCCCAGCACCAGGACATTGGCGTCGTTGTGCTGGCGGCACAGCCGGGCGGTGGTGATGTCGTGGCACAGCGCCGCGCGAACGTGGCGGTGCCGGTTGGCGGCGATGCTGATGCCGATGCCGGTGCCGCAGATCAGCACGCCGGCCTCGGCCCGGCCATCGGCCAGGGCGGCCGCGACGGCATCGGCGAAATTGGGATAGTCGACGCTGGCGGGACCGTTGGTGCCCAGGTCCAGGACGGCAACGCCCTGCTCTTCCAGCAGCGCCTTCAGCGCGGCCTTCAACTCGGTGCCGGCGTGATCGGAAGCGATGGCGAACGTCTTGGCGGTCATGGGGCCCAACCCGTTTTTGCGAACGCGCGACCGGGGGCGCGCCCGCACGGCCCGCCCCTTCGGCGCCATCCCCCTGGACTCAATGGCCCGCGACCGGCGGCGCCACAAGAAGTGGGGGCTAAAAATCGTGTGGACACTACCAGATGCGCCCCGCCGGCACCAGTTCCGGGATCCGCTGGCGGCGCAGCCAGGATATGCCCGCCACGCCGACCTGCAACCGAGCCGCGACCGCGTGTAACCCGTGGATGAGCAGCTGCCGAGCTTCGCTGTTGGCAACGTGCAGTAGAGCCACTTTGGCCCGCAATAGCCCGCCAATGCAGCAACTCAACCGTGAAGCCCACAATCCGTCTAAAATTGTCGACATGTGACGCACGTCACAATCAAGGGCATGGGCCGCAACTATCCCCATCCAAGACAACACGGACCAACACTTGGCGAAGGCTAGAAAGACCAGCCCCACATCGACAGGATAACTCGAATTAACATTGACATGACATTATGACTGTGCGAGGGGTACACCCACTTCGTTCCAATGTGTCAAGGCAGTTGAAATGATTGAACAACAGGACGGCGATCTGCGCGCGTCTCAACTTCTCCGGATGACGTCGGAAATCGTTTCTGCCTATGTTGGCAAAAATGCCCTTCCGGCCCAGCAGATCCCCGAGATCATCAGCACGGTCTATAGCTCGCTTGCCGGCCTCGACACGCCGCAGGTCGAAGCCCAGCCCGAGCCGCAGCGTCCCGCCGTGCCCGTCCGCAAGTCGGTCACCCCGGAATACATCGTTTGCTTGGAAGATGGTAAGAAGCTGAAGATGCTGAAGCGGCATCTGCGCTCCACTTACAACATGACCCCCGACGAATACCGCGCCAAGTGGGGTCTGCCGGCCGACTATCCGATGGTGGCCCCGAACTATGCCGCCCAGCGGTCGGAGTTCGCGAAGAAGATCGGTCTGGGCAAGGCCCCGTCCGATCAGCCCCGCCGTCGCGCCTCCTAAGATTACGGTTCAGCGGCCCAGCCATCTTTGGCTGGGCCCGATGGATCACTATAAAAGCCGCCGCGCCTTAAGGGCCGGCGGCTTTTATATTGGCAATCATGCAAGGATGCCGCGGGGTTTGCTGCGCCTTTTGGCCAGGACGTACTTCAACTTGGCGACGGCCACCCGCGCGAGATGCGCCCGTGGCAAGCTGGCGGGCCCCTGAATCGAAACCTCGACGCCCGTCTGGGCGTCGATGGCCGTGGCCTTCACGATCTGGCCGATCCGGTGGTATTCGACATAGACTTCGCCGTCCCCGGCCATCACCCGCCATCCACCTGAGGTAAGCGCCGCGCTGGGTTAGGCGGCTGAGCTGGCCGGATAGTTGGTGTAGTCGAGGGTGGAAGTCCAGAAGCGCTCAAGCTTGCGCATGAGGTCATTGGCCTTGGTCAATTCGTCGGCGGAGAGCCCCGCCTCGCCCAACGCGCCGACCTGCCGCTCGAACAAGGTGTTGA
Organism: Nitrospirillum goiasense; assembly: GCF_034427435.1. Classification (NCBI taxonomy): domain Bacteria; kingdom Pseudomonadati; phylum Pseudomonadota; class Alphaproteobacteria; order Rhodospirillales; family Azospirillaceae; genus Nitrospirillum; species Nitrospirillum goiasense. The sequence goes on from NZ_JAXQNP010000002.1 coordinate 2,212,206, forward strand.
TCTTGTCCCGCAGGGCGATGCCCTTGCCGGAAAGGCGCACGCGCACGGAACGGCGGTCATGGGCCGACCGCTCCTGCGTCAGATACCCATTCTCATGCATCTTCTTGACGTTATAGGAGACATTCGACCCGAGGTAGTAGCCACGGGCGGTCAGCTCCCCCACCGTCAGCTCATCTTCGCCGATATTATAAAGAATCAAGCTCTGGACGTTGTTGATGTCCTGCACGCCCTGCCGGTCCAGCTCGACCTTGAGCACTTCCAGAAAGTGCCGATGCAGCCTTTCGATCAACAGGATGCTGTCGTAGTAAGGTTGCTTCAAAGCCCTCTCCTTCACACGAAACCGGCGACATAGAGTGTTCGACGGCAAATAAATCAACAGGAATCATGACGGACACGTAGATTCCATTGAACGCGCAAGACTTTAACGCATCGCCTGCGGGCAATCGACCCGATAATGTAAGAAAATCTCAGAATTTGTCACCGCCACCGGCTCCACCTACCCCTAATGGATAGTCCACTCAACCATTTGTCGAGATATTTCTTATGTATGGATACAACGAGGTGTCACCACCCTCACCTATCGCTTCGGCGTACGTCAATCGGCAAAGGTGAGATCTCCCGAGACAGGCACCTGGAAGTGGCGTTCCACCTCAGACTCGGAAACTTGGTCGAGCGTGGCCGGCTGCCATTTCGGCTGGCGGTCCTTGTCCACCAGCTGGGCCCGGATCCCCTCGTAAAAATCCCGCCCGGCCATCACCGCCTGCGTCATGCGGTATTCCATGACCAGCACGTCCTCGATCTCCATCGCCACGCCCCGGCGTAGTTGCGCCAGCGTCACCTTCAGGCTGGTGGGGGACATCTGCGACAAGGTCTTCACCGTCGCCGCGGCCCACGCGTCATCGAATCCCTGCGTCTCATCACAGAGGCAGGCCAGGATCTCCTCCACCGTGGCCGCGTTGAAGCTGCGGTCGATGGAGGGGGTGTGCACCGCCAGCGGTGCCTCGCCGGGGAAAGCGGCGTGGCGGCCAAGGATGGCGTCGACCGTGGCCCCAGGGTGGTCGCCGTAGCTGGCGGCGGCCAATTCCTCCACCACCGTTTCCACCAGGCTGGACGGAACATGATGGGTGGCGATCCCGGTGTAGGCGGCATCGGCGGCCCCCAGCCGGGCGCCGGTCAGGGCCAAATAGGTGCCCAGCTCCCCGGGCAGGCGGGACAGAAAATAGCCGCCGCCCACATCGGGGAACAGGCCGATTCCCGTCTCAGGCATGGCCAGCAGGGTCTTCTCCGTCGTCACCCGGTGGCTGCCGTGCACCGACAGCCCCACGCCGCCCCCCATGGTGATGCCGTCCAGCACGGCGATGTAGGGCTTGGGGAAGCGCTTGATGCGGCGGTTCAGCCGGTATTCCTCCCGGAAGAAGTCGCGGGCGACGGCACCGTCCCCCTCCCCGCGCTGCCAGGCCTTGCCGCTGTCCCAGACCGCCCGGACGTCACCACCGGCGCAAAAGGCGCGGTCGCCCGCCCCCTGGATAACCACCGCCTTGATGGCCGGGTCCTTGGCCCAGGCGGCCAACTGCGGATCAATGACGCGGATCATGTCCAGGGTGAGGGCGTTCAGCGCCTTGGGCCGATTCAGCAGCACATGGCCAATGGCGCCGCGCACGGTGCAGATGACATGAGGCTGATCCACGGTCTCGTTCATTCCCTCATCCCCTGACTTCTTGTAAGGCGGATCACCCTGGGGGGTGCCGGTTGATTGGCGGCGATCATAGGGAGGTGCGGCGGCCAATGCCAGCCCGACAGGCGTCCTCCTTCCCGGCGGGGCCCTCCAGCAGGGCCTTCCCGGCAGGGCAGCGTTGACCGGGGCGGGCGCGCCGGACCGTTCCCGGCCTTGAGAGGTGGCGGGCCGGGGCGTAGCATTCCCGGCACCGGATCCATACCCCACGTCATTCCCAAACGTCCCAAGGACTTGGAGCCCTTCCATGGTTGATCATGCCTCCCTGCCCCGCCGTTTCGGCGGCGATCCCCGCCAACGGCCGCGCCGCAACCGCGTCGACGCCTGGACGCGCCGGCTGGTGGCGGAAACCAGGCTGTCGGTGGACGACCTGATCTGGCCGGTCTTCGTGGTCGAGGGTGAGAACTGCCGTGAGCCCGTGGCCTCCATGCCGGGGGTGGAGCGGCTCAGCATCGACCTGCTGCTGCCGGCGGTGGCCGAGGCGCGCGACCTGGGCATCCCCTGCGTGGCCCTGTTCCCCTGTCTGCCCGCGGACCAGAAGGACCCCATGGGCAGCGAGGCGACCAACCCTGACAACCTGATGTGCCGGGCCCTGCGCGCCATCAAGCGCGAGGTGCCGGATATCGGCACCCTGGGCGACGTAGCGTTGGACCCCTACACCAGTCATGGCCATGACGGCATCGTCACCGATGGCCGCATCCTGAACGACGAGACCGTGGCCGTGCTGGTGCAGCAGTCGCTGGTGCAGGCGGCGGCGGGCTGCGACATCATCGCCCCGTCCGACATGATGGATGGCCGCGTCGGCGCCATCCGCGACGCCCTGGACGAGAGCGGGCATGAGCTGACCCGCATCTGCGCCTACGCCGCCAAGTACGCTTCCGCCTTCTATGGCCCCTTCCGCGACGCGGTGAAGACCGGCGGCCTGCTGAAGGGTGACAAGCGCACCTACCAGATGGACTCGGCCAACACCAACGAGGCCCTGCGCGAGGTGCAGTTGGACCTGGAGGAAGGCGCCGACATGGTGATGGTGAAGCCCGGCCTGCCCTACCTGGACATCGTGCACCGGGTGAAGGCGGAATTCGGCGTCCCCACCTTCGCCTATCAGGTCAGTGGTGAGTTCGCCATGATGAAGGCGGCCGCCCAGAACGGCTGGATGGATTACGAGAAGTCGCTGCTGGAAACCCTGCTGGCCTTCCGGCGCGCGGGCGCCGACGCCATCCTGACCTATGGCGCCGTGGACGCCGCCCGCCTGCTGCGGGCCGGGCACTGACCGGGACCACCTGCTGAGAAGGGCGGGGCGCGGGTCGGACGCGCGTCCAGCCCGCGCCCTTCGCTCATTCCGGGTCGTGGCAGACGGCCTCGATGTTATGGCCGTCCGGGTCCAGGATGAAGGCCCCGTAGTAATTGGGATGATAGTGCGGACGCAGGCCCGGCGCGCCGTTGTCCCGCCCGCCGGCGGCCAGTGCCGCGGCGTGGAAGGCATCGACCGTCTTGCGGTCCTCCGCCGCGAAGCAGATGTGCAGGGCGCCGCCCTGCAACCGGCGCCCGGTGCCAATCCAGAAGTAGGGTTTACCCTCGCTGCCGTAGCCGGCATGGGCGCCGGCGCCGGTCATCTCCTCGGTGATGTTCATCAGGCGGCTGATGCCCAAGGGGGCCAGGGCGTGATCATAAAAGGCGGTGGAGGTCGCGAAGTCGGCGACGGAAATGCCAATGTGGTCCAGCACGGGAATGACCCTCCCCAATGTTTATTATGGCGTCCCTATCATGCCAGCGTTTCCAGAAAACGCACCAGGCATCGATCGAGCCATCCACCACCTAAAATAGCGTCCCGATTCTCCCGCGCCGCATGGAATCCGACGTGCCCCCCTTTGGTCACGATCAGGGGCAGCACCGCCGGATGCGCCGCCCAGTCGAAATCCAAATAAGGCTCCGGCGCGATCCAGGGATCATCCAGGGCGTGGATCACCAGGGTGGGACGGGTGATGGCGGGCAGGAAGCGCCGGGCGCTGTTGACGCGGTAGTATTCCTCCGCGTCCCGCCATCCGTTGGCCGGCGCCACGTAGTCGTTGTCAAACGCGTAGATGGTGCGGGCGCGGCGCACGGCCGCCTGGCGGCCGGCTTCCGCACTTCCGGCCTCCGCCGGCGTGGCCAGCGTCTCCGCCTTCATCTGCCGCAGCAGCCACAGGTGGTAGGGACGGTTGCGCGGTTTCAGGAAACGGCGGGAGGTGGCGGACAGGTCGATGGGGGCGGACACCGCCACGGCACCCCGCACCAGGGGCGGTAGCGCCTCCCCCTCGCCCATCAGCTTCAGCACCATGTTCCCGGCCAGGGAATAGCCCACCACCACGACACCGGCCACCATCACGTCTGGCATGTCCGCCGCCAAGTGGGCCAGGACGGCACGAACGTCGGCGGTGCGGCCGGCGTGATACCGCTGGCGCGTCCGGCCGACGAAGGGTCCGGCGCCACGCAGGTTCAGGCGCAGGACCGCATGGCCACGGGACAGCGCGGCGCCGGCGGCGGCGCGGACATAGGGGCTTTCCTCCGATCCCGCCAGCCCATGGATCAGCACCACCAGGGGGCGGGGCGGCACTGGGATGGCCGGCCGGTGCAGCGTGCCGGCCAGGCGGTCACCGCTGCCGTCATCCATGGGGAATTCCAGGACCTGCCCCGCCGGCAGGGGATGCCAGGGACGGCGCAGGGTGTTGCGCAGGGTCTGAAGGTCCGGCCCCCACCAGGGCGGGCGGGGGCGGAACAGCGGATAGCCAGGGGGTAAGGGCGGGAGAGCCACCTTAGCGCAGGAAATCGCGCACGGCCGTCCGTTGCGCCGGGTCCATCAACGCCGGGGCATGGCCGGCGTCCGCCACCTCGTACAGCGTGGCCTTGGGGCCGCGCTGGGTCATCGCCTGGGCGATCTCCGCCGTCAGCAGGTCGGATTGCAGGCCGCGAATCGCCAGCACGGGACAGCGGATCATGCCCCACACCGGCCACAGGTCGACATCGGTGATGGGTTGCGTCTGGAAGGCGCGGGCGATGCCGGTGTCGTAGGCCAGGCCCAAGGTGCCGTCGGCCCGCGTCCAGTAGCCATGGTCGGCCAGATGCCGCCACTGCGCGTCCGTCAGGTCACCAAAGGGGGCGTAGACCAGACTCAGATAACGCTGCACCTCCTCCACCGAGTGGAAGGTCGGGCTGGTGCCGACATAAGTGGCGATGCGCTCCAGCGCCGCCTTGGGCACCAGGGGCCCGACATCGTTCACCACCAGGCGGGTGATGGGGCTGTCGCCCTGCGCCGCCAGGATCATGCCGATCAGCCCGCCCATGGAGGTGCCGACCCAGTCCAGCGACTCCACATCCAGGCGGGCGATCAGCGCCGCCATGTCGGCGAGGTACTGGGGATAGCCATAGAGATCCGGGTTGGCCAGCCTGCCGCTCTTGCCCCGGCCGACGACGTCCGGGCAAACCACGCGGGCCCCCAGGCTGTCGGCCAGATCCGCCGCCAGCACGTCGAAGTCACGGCCGTTGCGGGTCAGGCCATGGCAGCAGACGATGGTGCGTCCGCCCGCCCCCACGGGATGGCCGTCCGGCAGCCACTGCGTGTAGGCCAGGCGGTGGAAGCCCAGGGCGGAAAGCCCCCGCAGGGTATGTTCGGTCATGGTCGCCATGGTTAAAGCGATACCATGGGGGCCGGTGCCAGGAAAGCCCACCCTTGGGGAAAGCCCACCCTTGGCCAACCCTACCGACATGACCATATGGCGCCCGCGACCATTTGTTCCGGACGCGTGGCGGCCATTTGGATCTGTCGCGCCGGGCCTGCCACCGGTTAGACTGGGGCTCCATGGGTTTAAGCATAAGGGGATACCGGCTTGGCCAGCGCGGGTGGCGACGAGAAGGCGCCCATCATTATCAAGAAGGTGAACAAGGGCGGCGACGGGCACCACGGCGGCGCCTGGAAGGTGGCCTATGCCGACTTCGTCACCGCCATGATGGCCTTCTTCCTGCTGCTGTGGCTGTTGAGCGTGACCACGGCGGAGCAGAAGCTGGGCCTGGCCGACTATTTCAGCCCGGCGACCCCGTCCAAGCAGGAAAGCGGTGCTGGCGGCGTGCTGGGCGGCAAGACCATCACGGTCAACGGCGCCGCCATGAACAACAGCTCCCCCACCTCCGTGGCGGTGCCCTTGCCCTCCCGCCCCCAGGCGGCCAACGCCTTCCAGTCGGTCGAGGATGCGACGGACGAGGCCCAGGGCAAGCCCGACGGCAAGGACGACAAGACCAGCGGCACCACCGACAACAACGGCGGGCGCAGCGATGGCAGCAAGTCGGGCGACGGCCGGCTGGACATGGACCAGAACGGCGACGGCAAGGTGGATGAGCAGGAGCTGAAGCAGGCCCTGGCGCAGCACGAGGACCAGCAGTTCAAGGAAATCGAGAAAGAGGTCCGCCAGGCCATCCAGCAGGTGCCGGAACTGAAAGACCTGCAGCAGAACGTCATCATGCAGCGCACGCCGGAGGGGGAGCGGCTGAACCTAGTGGACCAGGACGGTTATTCCATGTTCCCGTCGGGCAGCGCCAAGATGAATTCCCAGACGGCGCAACTGCTGTCCCTGGTGGCCCAGGCCGTGGCCAAGCTGCCCAACAAGGTGTCCATCACCGGGCACACCGACAACACCCCCTTCGCCAACGGCTCCGGCTCCTACGGCAACTGGGAGCTGTCATCCGACCGCGCCAACGCCACCCGCCGCGCCCTCGCCGCCGCCGGCGTGTCGGAGGACCGCATCGCCTCCGTGGTGGGGCTGTCCGACCGCGACCCGCTGTTCCCGGATGATCCCAAGTCGCCGCGCAACCGCCGCATCAGCATCACCGTGCTGCGCGAACACCCGCTGGGCGACATCGCCACCAAGCCGGGGGCCGCGCGGACGCCGGACGGGATGCCGACAACCCCCGCCGGCACGCCGGTACAGCCCCCGCCCCCCTCGATCAGCAGCCGCCCCGGAGGCGGCGGACGGTGAGGTGGAACCCATGAAAGAGCGCTTACCCCGAAAGGGAATGCCATTGGCATGGCCCTACATCTCCCGGTAAAGTTCATCGGTACGCGTCATCAGGTATTGTTGTTCTGTTGGCCTTCAGCTGTTCCCGTTTCCCGTGGCACCCTAGTCGTCCAAGAAAGGCGCGGATGTCGGTCATCCCACCCCATTCCCGGCCGTTGCAGCAGTTCTACCGCTCCGGTCCCATGCCCTGCCCCTACCTGCCGGGGCGCATGGAGCGCAAGCTGTTCACCCGGTTGGTGGGGCAACAGGCCAGCGGCGTGAACTCCGCCCTGTCCCGCGCCGGCTTCCGCCGCAGTCACGACATCGTCTACCGCCCCGTCTGTGCCGGGTGCGCCGCCTGCGTCCCCGTGCGTATTCCCGTGGCGGGCTTCAGCCCCAACCGCACCATGCGCCGCATCCTGCGCGCCAACGCCGACCTGGTGCCGGGTGTCCAGCCTGCCAGCGCCACGGCGGAACAGTTCCAGGTTTTCGCCAGCTATCAGGCGGCCCGCCATAGCGACAGCGACATGAGCCGCATGGGCATGACCGACTACGCCGCCATGATCGAGGAGGGCCAGGTGGACAGCCGCCTGTACACCCTGCGCGATGCTGGCGGCGCGCTGATGGGCGCCATCCTGACGGACCGGCTGGATGACGGATTCTCCGCCGTCTACAGCTTCTACAATCCCGACCTGCCGGACCGCAGCCTGGGCACCCGGCTGATCCTGTCGCTGGTGGAGCAAGCGCGGCAGGAAGGATTGCCCCACGTCTATCTCGGCTATTGGATCGAGGGCAGCCGCAAGATGGACTATAAGCGCCGCTTCCAGCCGCTGGAGGCTTTGGGCCGTGACGGCTGGGTTCCCCTCGGGCCCGCTACCTGAGTAGTTTCTGCCGTCCTCCGCCGACTGAGCCATCGAAAGCCCGTTGCAAAACGCAAATGCTGCCTTTCATTTGGCAAGGCCGCCGCCGTACCGGGCGAGTCGCCCGCGCGAAAACAGCCTCAAATTAACGGCACATTTATTGCTGTATTGCGAAGTGCTTCAGAGCGTCCGTCACGACGGCGGGCGCACGGTCTTCACTGGGAAAGGGATGCGTTCGTTCCATGCGTGCGGTCAGCGGTTTCATCCGCCCTGCGTTCCTGGCTGTGGTTCTGGCGTTGCTGGCGATGAAGCCGGCGATGGCGCTGAATATCGCCGTGAAGGGGGTCGTGGAATCCAACTGCTTCGTTTCCGTGTCGACGGGTGACGCCACCCTGGCCGCCGATGGCGGCGGCAGCGTCATGCTGGGCGACCTGGGGGAGCACTGCAACGAGTCCTCCGGCTACACCGTGGTTCTGTCGTCCAACAACGGCGGCGCCTTGGTCGATGCCAACGGCAACAAGATCCCCTACACCATTTCCTATGACCAGGTGGATGGCCGCCCCTTGAGCGAGCCGCAGGTCATCAACCGCCTGGACCCGCAGACGGAAATGCGCACCGGCAGCATCCTGCTGACGCTGCCGCGCCAGGTCGTCCGCCAGGGCGGCTTCTACAGCGATACCCTCACCATCACGGTCCGCGCCCGCTGACCGGCCGCTGGCCGGTTAGAGTTTTTCTGACTTCCGTTGAAACGTCAGAAAAACTCTAAGCTTTTGTTCCGTCGTGCGATTCACGCTTCAGATGAGTCCATCTGAAACGATCGCACTCGAGATCGCCCAGTCCGCCCCTGGCGCCATCCTCCCCCTCTTCCGGCCCATGCCCCCATCAGACAGGCTTGTGTCCTTCCCCGCTTTGCCGCACAGTGAGGCAAAATGATACCGTTAACATGATAATGTTAGCGCTAACGGGAGGGACAACCATGCGGGCCATCTGGTTTGCCGCCGCCTTGGCTATTCAGCCTTGGCTCACCCAATCCTGCCTTGCCGCGGCACCACCGGCCCCGCCTGCCGGGCTGACCGTCAGTCCCGATGAGACGCTGGAGATGCAGGGCCTCAGCGTCATCGTCGACCAGATGCATTTCCATCCGGTGTTCCGCGATGAAAAGAATGCCGGTATCCAGATCATCCTGCATGGGGAACGCATCGCCACCGATGGCGCCGTACGCCTCAATCCCACGCCGGAACAGTGGGACCCCGTCCCCGCCTTCGTGAAACGCGAGCGCGGTCCCGGGCCCGACCAACTGACGGTGTACAGCCGCTTCCCCGACCAGGGCTTCAGCTACCGCCTGGTCATCACGCCGGAGGGCACGGGCTTCCGCGTCGCGGTGAACATGGACCAGCCGCTGCCGGCCGAGTATGTCGGCAAGGCGGCCTTCAGCCTGGATTTCCTGCCCACCAGCTATTTCGGCAAGACCTACGCGCTGGGCAACGGCACCGGGGGTGACGCGACGGGCCTGTTCCCGCGCAGCCCCAGTGGTCCCATGGCCAAGGACGGTTCGGGCGATCCGCTGCCCCTGGCGTCGGGCGGCTCCTCCCTCGTGCTGTCGCCGGAAGATCCGCTGACGCGGGTGGCCATCACCTCCGACACGGCGCCGCTGTCGCTGTACGACGCCCGCAACCGGGCGCAGAACGGCTGGTTCGTGGTCCGCGCCCTGATCCCGGCGGGCAAGACCACGGACGCCATCGTCTGGCACGTCCATCCCAACGTCATCAAGAACTGGGTGCGCGATCCGGTCGTCGCCTTCAACCAGGCGGGCTACACCCCCGACCGCGCCAAGGTCGCGACCGTGGAGCTGGACCCGCACATGAAGGCGCCGAAGGACATCCAACTGGTGCGCCTGGGTGCCGACGGCAGCCGGACCGTGGCGCTGAAGGGCACCCTCAAGCCCTGGGGCCGGTGGCTGCGCTATGACTACGCCACCTTCGATTTCTCCGGCGTGCGCACACCCGGCATTTACGCCATCTCCTACGCCGGGCATCTGTTTAACCCGTTCCGCATCGCGCCCGACGCCTATGACCGCATCTGGCAGCCCTCGCTCGACACCTATCTGGCGGAGCAGATGGACCATATGGCGGTGAAGGAGCAGTACCGCGCCTGGCAGGGCCTGTCGCATATGGACGACGCCCGCCAGGCCGCGCCCAACATCACCCACTTCGATGGCTACAAGATGGGGCCGCACCTCGACTCCCCCTTCAAGCCGGGAGAGCATATTCCCGGCCTGAACGTGGGCGGCTGGCAGGACGCCGGCGACTACGACATCCAGACATCCGACAACGCCTGGGTGGTGCGCGACCTGGTGTGGGCGCGTGAGCTGTTCGGCCTGGAATGGGATGAGGACACGATCGACGAGGCAGCCCACCAAGTGGAAATCCGCAAGCCCGACGGCGTGCCCGACGTGCTGCAGCAGATCCGCCACGGCACCCTGCAATTGCTGGCGCAGTACAAGGTGTTCGGCCATGCCATCGTCGGCATCATCGACCCCACCTTGAAGCAGTACACCCACCTGGGCGACGCCGGTTCCCAGACCGATCGCCTGATCTATGATCCCAAGCTGGGCCCCAACGAGAGCAACGGCGTCTATTCCGGCGTGCCCGACGACCGCTGGGCCTTCACCTCCGACGTGCCGGCGGACGATTACCACCTGGCCGGCGCCCTGGCCGGCGCGTCGCGCGTGCTGGGCGGCATTGATCCCGACCTCGCCGCGCAAGCCCTGGCCGCGGCCAAGGTGCTGTGGGCCAACCAGCAGGACCCGGGCGACCGCATGGATCGGCCGGAACGGGGGGATTGGAACACCGCCGACATTCTCGACATGGCCGCTTTTTCCGCGACGGTGGACCTGGTGATCACAACCAAGGGCGCCGATCCGCTGTACACCACCAAGCTCAAGGCCCTACTGCCCGCCATCAAGCACCACTTCGCCTGGCTGGGGGGCGCCGCCACGCTGGCCCTGCCCTACATGGACGCCGACTATCGCGCCCAGCTGACCCAGGCGGTGATCGAGGCCAAGGCCACCATCGATGCGGAGGCCGCCAAGACGCCCTTCGGCGTGCCCGTGGCCATGGGCACCTGGGCCGGCAGCAGCCAGGTGGCGGGGTTCGGCACCACCATGTACCTGCTGCACAAGGCCTTCCCCGGCATCATCGGCACCCAGTACACCCTGGATGCCCTGGACTATGTCCTGGGCCGCCACCCGGCGACCAACCTGTCCCTGGTGTCCACCGTGGGCACCGAGTCCAAGATGATCGCCTACACCCACAACCGGGCGGATTACTCCACCGTGCCCGGCGCCATGGTGCCCGGCGTCCTGGTCATCAAGCCGGACTTCCCGGAACAGAAGGTGGCGTGGCCCTTCCTGTGGTTCGAGAACGAATCCACGGTGGCCACCATCACCGCCTATATCCTGGCGGCCAACGCCGGGATCATGGTGAGCAAGGGGCAGTGACGCCTGATCGCCTCGCCCAAAATGAAAACGCCGGAGTGATCCCCACTCCGGCGTTGTTCCTTGAACCTGACCAGGATGGATCAGAAGCGGTTATTACGCGGGAAGCCGTTGGGCGGCAGCTTGCCCTGGGTGCCGCGCGCGCCGCGCCAGGGCGACAGGTCGGTTTCCACCCGGGTGCGGTCGCCGACCCCGCCCATCTTCCATGACAAGCCCTTGGCGCCGTCGAACACGCAGATGTCGGACAGGCTGGCGTCCTTGTACTTCTGCAGGGCCACGCCCTTGCCGCGCACCATGACGGGCAGTTCCTCCAGGGCGAAGACCAGCAGTTTTCGGTTGTTGCCGATGACGGCGATGGTGTCGCCCTCCACCGGCACGCAGGCCAGCGCCGTGGCGCCATCGCCCACGTTCAGCACCTGCTTGCCGGCACGGGTCTGCGCCACCACCTCGTCCGCGTCCACCTGGAAGCCGCGGCCGTCGCTGGACGCCACCAGCAGGCGCTTGCCTGGGCGGTAGGGCAGCAGGGTGACGATGTCGGCGTCGCCCAGGTCGACCATCAGGCGCACCGGCTCGCCAAAGCCGCGACCGCGCGGCAGGCGGTCCACGCCGATGGTGTGGAACTTGCCGGTGCTGGAGAACACCAGCAGCTTGTCCGTGGTCTCGGCATGCAGGACGAAGCGCTCGGCATCGCCCTCCTTGTACTTGGCCTCCGCCGTCTCGGCCGGCGGCAGGTGGCCCTTCACGGCGCGGATCCAGCCCTTCTCCGACAGGAAGACGGTGACGGACTCACGCTCGATCATGGCCTCGACCGGCACCACCACGTCGGTGGGGGCGTCGCCCACGGCGGTGCGGCGGGCGCCCAGCTCGGTCGCCTGGCCGAAGCGCTTCTTGGTGGCGGCGACCTCGGCGGCGATGGCCGTCCAGCGCTTGCCGTCGTCGTCCAGCAGGGACAGCAGTTCCGTCCGCTCGGCCGTCAGGCTGTCATGCTCCTTGCGGATCTCCATCTCTTCCAGCTTGCGCAAGCTGCGCAGGCGCATGTTCAGGATTGCTTCCGCCTGCACGTCGGTCAGGCCGAAGGCGCGCATCAGCTCGGCCTTGGGCTCATCCTCCTCGCGGATGATGCGGATGACCTCGTCCAGGTTCAGGTAGGCGATGAGATAGCCGCCCAGCACCTCCAGCCGGTGGTCGATCTTGGCCAGGCGGTGGCGGGACCGGCGCACCAGGACCACGTTGCGGTGATCCAGGTAGGCGCGCAGCACCTCGTGCAGGGTCATGACGCGCGGCACCTGGTCGGCGTCCAGCACGTTCATGTTCAGCGGAATCTTCACTTCCAGATCGGTGTTGCGGAACAGCTGTTCCATCAGCACCGCCGGGTCGACGTTGCGGCTCTTGGGCACCAGCACCAGCCGCACATCCTCCGCCGACTTGTCGCGCACGTCCTCCAGCAGGGGCAGCTTACGCTCCATGAGGAGTTCGGCGATCTTCTCCACCAGGCGGGACTTCTGCACCTGGTAGGGGATCTGGGTGACGATGATCTGCCAGGTGCCCTGGGCCAGCTTCTCGCTTTCCCACTTGGCGCGCAGGCGGAAGCCGCCGCGCCCGGTGCGATAAGCCTCGCGCACGGCGTCCCGGCTTTCCACCAGCACGCCGCCGGTGGGGAAGTCGGGACCGGGCATCAGGGTGACCAGCTCATCCACCGTCACCGGCCGGCGGCGGTCTTCCGGCACCAGCAGTTCGCGATCGATGATCAGGCTGAGGGCGTCGCAAATCTCGCCGGCGTTGTGCGGCGGGATGCTGGTCGCCATGCCCACGGCAATGCCGGCCGAGCCGTTGGCCAGCAGGTTGGGGAAGGCCGACGGCAGCACCATCGGCTCCTCGCCGTCGCCGTCGTAGGTGGCGCGGAAGTCGACCGCGTCCTCGTCGATGCCATCCAGCAGGGCCTTGGCCACCTCGGTCAGGCGGGCCTCGGTGTATCGCATGGCGGCGGCGTTATCGCCGTCGATGTTGCCGAAGTTGCCCTGGCCCTGGACCAGGGGATAGCGGGCGGCGAAGTCCTGGGCCAGGCGCACCAGCGCGTCATAGACCGAGGCGTCGCCGTGCGGGTGGAACTTGCCGATGACGTCACCCACCACGCGCGCCGACTTCTTGGGCGGGGTGGTGGGTTCCAGCTTAAGCTGGCTCATGGCGAACAGCAGGCGGCGGTGCACCGGCTTCAACCCGTCGCGCACATCGGGCAGCGATCGCGACACGATGGTCGACAGGGCGTAGGACAGGTAACGCTCTTCTAGCGCCTTACGCAGCTGTATTTTGATAATAGTATCGGTCATGATGGCCGGACACTACCAGATATGGTGGGCCGATTGCCAGACGTGGTGCAGCCGGTTGGAAACTTAGGGTTCCTGCGGCTCCGCCCCCCGCCTGCCGGGGCGGGAAGGCCATGCGCGCGCAAGTAACGCTCCTCCAGGCGCTGGCGGGCCGGTGGCACCTCGGCATGGCGCTGGGCGAAGACATGGCGTTCCAGGAAATAGCCGGTCAGGCGCAGGCCGGCGGCCACGTCCTCCTCGCCCCCGCCCTGGAATCCCAGGCCGATGAGGAAGCCCGGCAAGGGCAGCAGCTTGTCACGGTAGGGCTCCCCCGCCGACAGGGAAACCGCGCGTCCGGTGCGGGGGCTGACATAGGCCAGTTGGTCGTTGGGGTTGCCCACGGGCTGGCCGGTGCTGGCGCACTGCGTCAGGTCCAGGCCGAAGCCCACCTCCTCCAGCAATCCCACCTCCCACCGCACGTAGATGGCGGGCCAAATGTCCAGGTCCAGCGCCTGGAACAGCGCCAGCGTGGCGTCGTACAGGCCGGGATGGGCCTCGCGCTCCGCCAGAACGGCGTCCATCAGGGCGGCGGCGGCCACGATGGCCGCCAGGCGCAGGGGATCGTCCAGGTACAGCCCGGCGGGGGAGCGCACGGGCTCCACCGTCCAGGTGCCCAGTTGGTCGGCGGTGCGGGCGCGCCAACGGACGGCGACCTGGGCGCCTGGTTCCAGCACGCCGCGATACCGCTGGGACTGGCCGCCGTTCAGCACGCCGGCGTGCCGACCATGCTCACGCGTCAACGCCACCACCAGCGCGGCGGTATCGCCGAACGGGCGGGATGAAAGCACGATGGCGTCGTCAGTCCATTCCATGCAGGCGTTTTAGCAGATCGCGCCCCTCCGGGCATATGCGAATGCTCCCAAGGCCCGCATCAGACCAACGGTGTCACCGCAGCGCTTTTTAGTATACCCTCTATTGATAACCCTTGACCCGAGCGGCCGCGTGCATAGCCCAACTATTCGAAATCATTGGATTATGAAAGTGGGTTCACTGCGCGGTCGGGTCGTGGTGCGCGGTGCCGCGCCGGTGGTGACATGAGCGCGGGAAAACCCGCCCCCCTCAAAGGCGTGCCCGCCCCGGGCCCGGCGTCGCTCCCCCCTGCGTTGAACCATGACGAGCGGCTGACGCTGGAGCGTTATCGCCTGGCGGCGGCGGCCAGCAATGAGGGCTTGTACGATTGGGATCTGCGCACCGACCGGGTCTATTACGCCGATTCCTGGAAGGCGCTGCTGGGCTATGCCGAGGATGAGATTGGCACCTCCCCCGACGAATGGCTGAGCCGGGTCGACCCCGATGACCTGATCTGGCTGCAAGCCACCCTGGACGCCCAAGCCAGCGCCGGGGGCAAGCCCTTCCAGATCGAATACCGCATGACCCACCGCAACGGCCATGTGCTGTGGATGATGTGTCGCGGCATCGTCGTCCTGGATGACGAGGGGGAGCCCATCCGCATCGTCGGCGCCCACCGCGACGTCACCGACCGCAAGAACGCCGAGGAGCAACTGCGCCTGAGCGAGGAGCGCTACGCCCTCGCCGCCCAGGGCGCCAACGACGGCCTGTGGGACTGGCATGTCGCACCGGACGAGCTTTACTGCTCCTCCCGCTGGACGGCCATGCTGGGGATAGGCGGCGGCGCACGGACCAGCAGCATGGAGGATTGGTACGCCCAGATCGACGGGGAGGACCGCCCCCGCCTGCGGGCGGCGGTGGAGACCCATATCGCCGGCGGCAGCGCCCATCTGGAGGAGGAGGTGCGCACCCGCCACGCCGGCGGCGGCGAGCTGTGGGTGCTGATCCGGGGCGTCGCCATCCGGGATGAAAGCGGCGAGGCCATCCGCATGGCCGGCTCCATGACCGACATCACGGCGCGCAAGCGGGCGGAGCAGCAACTGCTGTTCGACGCCTTCCATGACGGCCTGACCCGCCTGCCCAACCGCATGCTGCTGCTGGACCGCATCGGCCAGGCGCTGGGGCGCCGGCGCCGGCCGGAGGAGGCTCAGTTCGCGGTCATGATCGTCGACATCGACCACTTCAAGACGGTGAACGACAGCCTGGGCCCCCTGGTGGGGGATGAGGTGCTGTGCGCCGTGGGCCAGCGCCTGGACGACGCCCGGCGGGCCGGTGACACGGTGGCGCGCCTGTCGGCCGACGAATACGGCGTGCTGATGGATGGCGTGCTGGACGTGAAGGCGGCGGTGGACGCGGCGGAGCGCCTGGCCGCCGCCGTGGCCAAGCCGCTGGCGCTGCCCAATGGCGATGAGGTGGTGATGAGCGTGACCACCGGCATCGCCCTGTCGGGATCGGGCTATGCCTCGGCCAGCGACATGCTCCGCGACGCCGGGCTGGCCATGTACCGGGCCAAGACCAGCGGCCGCGGCCGGGTGGAGATGTTCGACGATACCCTGCGCGAACGGGCCCTGAGCCGCCTGCGTCTGGAATCGGACTTGCGCCACGCCGTGGAGAACCAGGAGTTCCGCCTGTTCTACCAGCCCATCGTGCGGTTGCGGGACGGCGCCATCGCGGGGTTCGAGGCGCTGATGCGCTGGTTCCATCCCCAGCGCGGCCTGATCCCGCCCAGCGACTTCGTCCACCTGGCGGAGGAGACGGGCCTGATCCTGAAGATGGGGCGCTGGGCCCTGGCCGAGGGCACGCGCCAACTGGCGGAATGGCAAGGCCGCTTCAGCCCCGACCTGTTCATGAGCGTCAACGTGTCCGGCCGCCAGTTGATGGAGGACGACCTGGTGGCGGCGGTGACCGAGACGCTGAAAGCCCACAGCATCACGCCGGGCACACTGAAGCTGGAAATCACGGAAAGCCTGTTGCTGGACGACCCCGGCCGCTGCCTGGGCATCATGGAGGCGCTGAAGAGCAAGGGCGTGAAGCTGTCGCTGGACGATTTCGGCACCGGCTTCTCCTCGCTCAGCTATCTGCACCGCTACCCCATCGGCACGCTGAAGATCGACCGCAGCTTCGTGCGCGCCGCCGGCGAAAGCGACCGCCGCAGCGCCATCGCCCGCATCATCACCCTGCTGGCCCAGGCGCTGGACCTGGAGGTGATCGCCGAGGGCATCGAAAAGGAATCCGAGGCCGAGTTCCTGCGCGGCCTGCACTGCCAGTACGGCCAGGGCTATCACTTCGCCCCGCCCCTGCCCAAGGAGGCGGTGGAGGATATGATGGACGGGCGGCGACGGGGGCAGGAGGCGTTGGCCGGGGTGTCGGCGCTGAAGGGACTGCCGTCCAAGGGGCAGTGACACTGTCAGCTATCCAGAGTAAATTCTTGCAACTGGCATGTGCAGCTTTGCGCAACCGCGTTAAGTTAGTAAAGCCATATAGTTCACGGGATATGGTAATAATCGCCCGCCCCCTTTAATATCATTCATGAATGAGATCAAAATGAGCATAGACCAGGAAGTGGCGAAAGCTAGAAAAGATATCAGAACTGATGATTATCAAATGTCCATCGGCGAGTGGGTTTCTTTGTATGAGAATGAAGACCTGGACATACATCCAGAGTTCCAAAGGCTTTTCCGTTGGACAGACAGACAAAAAAGCAACTTGATAGAATCAATACTTCTTGGAATACCGCTTCCGCCCATATTTGTATCTCAAAGAGAAAATGGCGTGTGGGATGTAATAGACGGACTTCAGCGTCTTTCAACAATATTTCAGCTAATGGGAATACTTAAAGATCAAAGCGGAAAATCCGTACCTTCACTAGAGTTACAAAAAACAAAATATCTTCCATCATTGGCTGGAATGTGCTGGGACGGAGAAAATGAGCTCCCACCTGAGCTAAAGAGGATTATTCGGCGCAGCAAAATTGGTGTAAGTATAATTTTACGGGAAAGTGATGAAAATACGAAATACGATCTATTTGAGCGATTAAATACAGGCGGAACAAAATTAACAGATCAAGAAGTTAGGAATTGCATTCTTGTAATGGCAGATATGAGTTTTTACGAATGGCTACATTCCCTAACTCAAATTTCATCATTTGCTGAAACTACTTCCCTGAGTGAGAAGTTAGTCACCGAAAAATATGATATGGAACTTGCTTTACGATATCTTCTCTTTTCAGAAGCTGATGCTGAGATCTTGAGATCGGTTGGTGATGTTGGCTCGTTTCTTAGTGAAAAGATGATAGATTTAGCAAAATCAACAACCTTTGATCGCAGCAAAGCATACTCAGAATTTAAAGCAGTCTTTGATGCTCTGGCGGAATGCATGCATGAGAATGCATTTAAACGTTATTCTCCCGAGAAAGGTCGACATGAAGGCGCGTTTTTGGTGTCGGTGTTTGAGGCTGTTACCGCTGGTGTAAGCGCAAGGATAAAAGCAGGAAAATCACATAATGAAATTCCCAACCTCGCAGCAACGCTGTGGACCGAGCATGACTTTACAAATTGGGCTCGCTCCGGTGTGACGGCCGCTCGCCGTTTATCGCGGATTATTCCATTTGCACGCGAGCATTTTATTAAATGAAAATGCAAAAAATAGATGACCTGCTTAACATCACGATGTCCGACAGAATCTGGAGGATAAAAGAAATTACTTTTCTTAAATCCGCCTGTGCGGAGGATAACCAAACAAAACAGCGACTTTCTATCCTTCGTCGCGCATTTATTCCTATTGCCTATGCTCACTGGGAGGGATACGCAAAAAAGATTGGGCAATCATACCTTGAATATGTTGCGTCACAAAATCTTAAACTCTACGAATTAAGCACTTGCTTCCAGTCAATGCACTTCTCAAACGAAAATTACAATGACCTTCAGCGTTTAAAAAGACATTCCCTACAAGGAATAATTCACAAAATTACTAATGAAGGGGAAGAAGTTATTAATTTAAAAACGAAAGGCGTTATAACAGCCCAAGGAAATTTAAACAGTGACGCCCTTAAAGATATTTGCCTGAATCTCGGTATTGATTTCTCTATCTTTAATAGCAAGGCAACCTTCATAGATAAAATACTAATAGGAAAGAGAAATGGAATTGCACATGGAGAAGGATGGTCGATATCTTATGAAGAGGTTGAATCAATATCAGATAATGTAATTAATTGTATTGATATATTCAAGGAGTCTATTGAAAGAGCAGCAACATCAGCTGAATATCTTTCAAAAAGAGCGAAGAATGAGATAAGATTTGTCTGAAATCGCCCATCATGGCAAAAAGAAGGTTTCGACTTGTGCTGGTAACACTAATTATAAAAAAAAGACGACACCGCCGCACGTAAATTTCGTATCGTCGAAATATTAAGTCTGTATCGCATAAATTCTGTCGATTTCTGTGAGTGTATAAGCGGCATCTAGGAAACAATCCGCCCATATCTGAACATTGTGCCCAGCAACATTACAGGCACGCCGACCTTGTGAAACATCGCCCCTGGCGGCGCTATTTTTGAAGCCGCCGCCGCATGTCCTGGTAGGCGGCGGTGATCAGCGCCCTGAGCGCCGCCGTGTCCTGCGCCTGCCCCCAGCGCAGCTTCACATGGCGCATGCGCTTGCCGGTGCCCTGCAACAGACCGGCAGGATCGTCCAGGTCGGCGCCGTGGAAGAATCCCACGCTGGCGTGCGCCGTGTAGGCGCCGACATAGGCGAAGGCCGCCTCGCCCACGCAAACCGTGGGCTGGCGGTCATGGATCAGTTCCCGCACGTCCGGGCCACAGGCGCGCAAGGTCTCAAACCATGGCTGCATCATGAGACGCAGGGGATCACCCTGGGCGAACCAGGCGTCGACCTCGGGATCGCGCCGCACGGCGCCTGGTAAGCGAAAAAGGGCGTCCATAGATGCAGTGTGCGGAGGCTCGCCACAAATGTCGAGATGATGGCGCCGTCGCGTCAAATGCTGGGGCGCCACCCCGGCAGGGGCATTGCCCATGAACCATACTTATTGATAATTATTAATGTAAATAAGTAAGGGAGATGGGGATGGAAAAGGTGGGCACGATGGACCGGCGAACACTGTTGCAGGTGGCGGCAACGGCCGGGGTGGCCCAGACCGCCGTGGCGGAACCCGCCCATGCCGCGACCACATCGGCGGCACCGCCCCCCACCCCGCTCAGCACCGTGCCTCTGCGGTTGCCCGCCACCGAATTCACCTATGAGGCGGTGGTCGAGTTGGACCCGATGGTGCCCTTGGGCAAGTCCCCGCTGGGGGAGCGCCGCATCATCCCCATCACCGGCGGCGTGTTCCAGGGGCCCCGCATCCGGGGAACCGTGCTGGCCGGGGGCGCTGACCGGCAGTTGAGCCGGCCCGACGGCGTGCTGCTGTTGAACGCCCTCTATGAACTGAAGACCGACGACGGCGCCATCATCACCGTGAACAACCGGGCGATCATCGACGCACCGCCGGGCCAGGCACCCTACGCGTATTCGGTCCTGGACTTCACCGCGCCCGAGGGACCTCACGCCTGGCTGAACCGCGGCGTCTTCGTCGGCACCGTCCACGGTCTGCCGCCGGAGCGGCACGCCGTGCTCATCCGGGTCTACAAGGTGGTGTGAACGGGCGCCGTCCCGCCCAGATCCTCCAGGATGGGGCAGTCCGGCCGGTCGTCGCCGGCGCAGCAATGGGCGAGATGGCGCAGGGTGTCGGCCATGGCCTGCATCTCGCGGATGCGGCTGTCCAAATCCTCCAGGTGACGCTGGGCGATGGCCTTGACCTCGCGGCTGGACCGGTCGCGGTCCCGCCATAGCGACAGCAACTGGGCGATTTCCGCCATGTCGAACCCCAGGCCGCGGGCCCGCCTGACGAAGCGCAGCTCGTTCACCTCCCGGGCGTCGTATTCGCGGTAGTTGCCCTCAGACCGGCCGGACGGGCGGACCAGCCCAACCTCATCGTAATAGCGGATCATCTTGACGCTGACGCCCGAGGCCTTGGCGGCTTGGCCGATATTCATTCTTCACCCCGCGTTCAGGACGGACGGAAACGCCGCAGGCGCAGGGCGTTGGTCAGGACGCTGACGCTGGACAGCGCCATGGCGCCGGCCGCCACCATGGGCGACAGCAGCCAGCCGGTGAGTGGATAGAACAGCCCGGCGGCCAGGGGGATCAGCACCACGTTGTAGCCGAAGGCCCAGGCCAGGTTTTGGCGGATATTGCCCAGTACGGCGCGGCTGAGGCCGATGGCGGTGGCCACGCCCCGCAGGTCCCCCCGCACCAGCACCACGTCCGCCGCCTCGATGGCGATGTCGGTGCCGGCGCCCATGGCCAAGCCGACATCGGCGGTGGCCAAGGCCGGGGCGTCGTTCACACCATCGCCGGCGAAGGCGATGCGGCCGTGCCGCTGTTGCAGGTCCTTGACCGCCGCCACCTTGCCCTCCGGCAGCACCTCGGCCGACACCTCGTCGATGCCCAGCGTCCTGGCCACGGCCTCCGCCGTGCGCCGGTTGTCGCCCGTGACCATGATGACCTTGAGGCCGGCGTCGTGCAGCGTCCGCACGGCGTCCGCCGCCTCCGGCTTCACCGGGTCGGAAACCGCCAGAATGGCGGCGAGCGTGCCGTCAACGGCGGCGTAAAGCGGGCTGCGGCCCCCGGCGGCCAGCCGCCCGGCGGCCTCCGCCAGGGGGGCGACGCCCACACCCAGGCGGGTCATATAGCGGTCGGCGCCCACGGCCACGATGCGGCCCTCCACTCGGGCTTGCGCACCGAACCCGGCCTCGGCCTGGAAGCCATCCGCCTCGGGCGGCACCAGGCCCCGTGCTCGCGCCGCCGCAACGATGGCCTGGGCAATGGGGTGTTCGGACCGCGCCTCCACCGCCGCCACCAGGCGCACCACCCCATCCTCGTCGAAGCCGTCCTCGACCCTCAGGTCCGTCAAGGTCGGCTGCCCCAGGGTCAGGGTCCCGGTCTTGTCGAAGGCGACGGCGCGCACGTCGCGCAAGCCCTGCAGGGCGTCCCCCTGGCGGAACAGGATGCCCAGTTCCGCCGCCTTGCCGGTGCCCACCATGATGGAGGTGGGCGTGGCCAGCCCCATGGCGCAGGGGCAGGCGATGATCAGCACCGCCACGGCGTTGACCAGGGCGTAGCTGAGCTGGGGCTGCGGCCCCAGGAAGTACCAGCCGGCGAAGGTCAGCAGGGCGGCCGCCATGACCGCCGGCACGAACCAGGCCGTCACCCTGTCCACCGCCGCCTGGATGGGCAGCTTGGCGCCCTGGGCCGTTTCCACCATGCGCACGATCTGGGAGAGCAGCGTGGCCGCCCCCACCTTTTCCGCCCGGAACCGGAAGGCGCCCGTCTTGTTGACCGTGCCGCCGACGACGGGGGCGCCGGGCCCCTTCTCCACCGGCAGCGGCTCGCCGGTGATCATGCTTTCATCCACGAAGGACGACCCGTCCAGCACGGCGCCATCCACCGGCACACGGTCGCCGGGGCGCACCAGCACCACGTCCCCCACCGCCACCTGGGCGATGGGCACCTCCACCGTCTGGCCGTCACGCTCCACCCGCGCGGTCTTCGCCTGCAAGGTCAGCAGCCGCTTGATGGCCTCTCCCGTGCGGCCCTTGGCCCTGGCCTCGAACAGGCGGCCCACCAGGATCAGGGTGACGATGACGGCCGCGGCCTCGAAATAGACGTTGTCGGTGCCGGTGGGCAGCAGGCCGGGCGCGACCAGGGGTGCCACCGTGGCCACGGTGGAATAGAGGAAGGCCGACCCCGCCCCCAGCACCACCAGCGAATTCATGTCGGGCGTGGCCCGCGCGAGGTTGGGCACGCCCTTGGCGAAAAATCGCCCGCCGGGCACCGCCAAGACGAAGGCCGCCAGCACCAGGCTGACCCAGCGCCAGGGCTGCTCCCCCACCGTGGCCGCCAGCCAGTGGTGGACACCCGGGATGGCGTGGCGCGCCATCTCCACCGCGAACAGGGGCAGGGTCGCCACGGCGGCCATGGCCACGGCCCGGCCCAGGGCGCTAATCTCCGCCGTGCGCGCCGCCTTCTCCCGGTCCGCCTGGCGGGTCGCCTCCTCCTGGTCCAACAGGCGGGCGTCATAGCCGATCCGGGTGACGGCGACCGTGAGGGCGGCGCTGTCGGCGCCGTCGACCAGGGACACGCTGGCCCGCTCCGTCGCCAGGTTCACGGTGGCCGACACGACGCCGGGCACCGAGCGCAGCGCCTTTTCCACCCGTGCGACGCAACTGGCGCACGTCATGCCACCGATGGCCAAGTCCACGGTATGGGTGCCCGTGTCATAACCGGCCTTGGCGATCGCCTCCACCACGGCAGGCAGCTTCCCCCCTCGGCCAACTCCACATGGGCGCGGCCGGTGGCCAGGTTCACGGCGGCCCCGGCCACGCCGGGAACGGCGGCTATGGCCTTTTCCACGCGGCGGACACAGCCAGCGCAGGTCATGCCGCCGATGGCGATATCGACGGCGCGGGGGGATGGAACGGTGGAGGCCGCATGGGACATTTCTGTCTCCTCAAAACGCGATGTCAGCCAGTGATAGACCCTCCCATCATAGGAGGGTCAAGGGGCCTCATCACACCCTTGATGGCATCGACCGCTTCCGTTAACCATAATTTCAGCAGGGCACCTTAAAACAATGGGCAATTATCTAAAATGTTCTATAAAATTATCTGAAATAATATGGGCCGCCGTGACAAAGCAGAGGATGTTGATTCAGGCGAACTATTCACTTCGTACGCAGCTATTGATGGACACCATCAACTTTCGACTATATTTTTGCGGAAATTTCCGTATAAAATATACCAAGGGATAGGTTTTTGGTCAGCGGCAGAGGCCGCGCCCTCAGGCCCCACATCCCGGGATTGTCCTCTGAAAGCTTATAAGACCCGGTCAGCGGCCGATGGAGATCGGCGACCAAGTCCTGCGCCGGCGTTCAACGTAAGGTACGATGAATGAAACGCACCAAGCGTTACCTTGGTTTCGCCTTCGCCAACGCCGACCTTCTGCTTGAGGTGGATGCGCAGGGAATCATTCATTTCGCGACAGGCGCCTGCCTGGCGCTGATGGGCGTGACGGATACCGACCTTCTGGAGCAGCCCCTGTCCGGGTATCTGGTCCCGGCGGACCAGGCGCTGGTGCGGCGCATCCTGGTGACCTTGGGGGAGAATGACCGCGCGCCGCCGCGGCTGATCCGCTTGCGCCACCGGGACGGCGGCACCCTGCCCTGCACCCTGGCCGCCTATCGCATGCAGGACTCCCCCCTGCTGAACATCACGCTGAGCCAGATCGGCAGTCATGAGCCGCCCCCGGCCCCCCCGGCGCCGGGCGATGTCGACCCTCAGACGCAGCTGCTGGCCCCCACCCCTTTCACCAAGGCGGCCATGAGCAGCCTCGCATCGGCGCATGACGGGGCCCTGGGAACCCTGACGCTGGTGCAAATGAACAACCTGCGGGAAATCCGCACCCATCTGACCCAGGACCAGGACCGTCAACTGATGGTCGAGATCGGCGCCGTGCTGCGGCAGTACGGCGGACCGGAGGCCGTCGCCGGGCGCCTGGCGGAAGACCGTTTCGGCGTCATGACGCCGACCGACCTGGCCGACCTCATCACCCGCGACATCGCCCAACTGGCCCAGGACCTGGGCCTGGACCAGCCGCTGGAGGTCGACGCCCATACGATGGACGCCAAAGAGGAGGCGCTGAGCCAGGCTGACCGCGGCCGGCTGATGTTGTACGCGCTGCGCCGCTTCGCGGATGACGGCATCAAGGGCATGGAAGCGCTGTCGTCCTCATCCTCCCTGGTGGCCGAATTCGCCCGCGACGCCATGGGGCGGCTGGCCAGCCTGCGCGGCACCCTGCGGGACAGCCGCCTGGCCCTATCCTTCGAGCCCATCCATGACCTGGACAGCGGCCGGATGCATCATTTCGAGGTGCTGTGCCGCATCAACGGGGAACGACCGGGGCCCTCCATCACCTTCGCGGAGGAAGTGGGCATCATCAATGACCTGGACATGGCCGTCTGCACCATGGCGATGCGGGAGTTGGAGGCGGCGGCGCCCGATATTTCGTTGGCGGTGAACCTGTCGGCCGCGTCGGTCTCATCCGACCTGTTCATGCAGGCGCTGCTGGCCCAGCTGTCCATGCGCCCGAAGCTGGCCGGCCGCCTGCTGTTCGAAATCACGGAAACCGGCCGCCTGGACGATCTGCCGCGCGCCCGCGCCGTCCTGAACGGCCTGCGACAACGCGGCTTTCCGGTCTGCCTGGACGATTTCGGCGCCGGCATGGCCTCCTTCACCTACGTGCGCGCGCTGGAGTTCGACTATCTGAAGCTGGACGGTTCCTTCGTCAGCCGCATGTGTGGAAACCAGCGCGAGGAATCCATCGTGGTCAGCATGCTGGCGCTGTGCCGGGGCCTGAAGGTGGCCGCCATCGCGGAGCATGTGGAAACCGCCGAACAGGTGCTGCGCCTGCGCACCCTGGGCTGCGCCATGGGCCAGGGCTGGTTCTTCTCCAAGGGCATGCCGCGTCCCAAGCGCCGCGACATGGATCTGACGTCCCTCAGCCGCCCCTCACGCTGGACGCCGACGGTGCACGACTACACCCGATAACCCCCCGGAAATCTCCGGGGGGCGCCGAGCAGCATCCTTTTACGCGTTGAAGTCCAGGCCCCACTGGCTGTAGCTGTCGGGCTTCTCCGCCCAATCCTCGCGCACCTTCACGAACAGCATGACGTGGACGCGGCGGTCCAGGATCTCCTCCAGTTCCACGCGGGCGGCGGCGCCGATGGACTTGATCTTGGACCCACCCTTGCCCAGCACGATGGCCTTCTGGTTGGGGCGCTGGACATAGACGATCTGGGAGATCTTGACGGAGCCGTCCTCGAACTCCTCCCACGCCTCGGTCTCCACCGCCACGGCATAGGGCAGTTCCTGATGCAGTTGCAGGAACAGTTTCTCCCGCGTGATCTCGGCGGCCAGCAAGCGCTGCGGCATGTCGGACAGCTGGTCCTCCGGATACAGCCAGGGGCTTTCCGGCAGGCGGGCGGCCAGCTTGTCCAGGAAGTCCGTCAGGCCGTCGCCGGTCAGGGCGGAAATCATGAAGATGTCGGTGAACACGCCCGTCTCGTTGAAGCGGGCCGCCAGTTCCAGCAACCGCTCATAGGGGATCAGGTCGATCTTGTTCAGGATCAGGATGGCCTTGCGCTTGCTCTCCTTCAGGCGCTCGACGATGCCGTTGGTGTCGTCATCCACGCGGCGCGAGGCGTCGACCAGCACGGCCACCAAATCCGCATCCTCCGCCCCGCTCCAGGCGGCGGCGACCATGGCGCGCTCCAGCCGCTTCTTGGGCGTGAAGATGCCGGGCAGGTCCACGAACAGGATTTGGGCGCGGCCATGCATGCCGATGCCCAGCACGCGGGACCGGGTGGTCTGCACCTTGGGGCTGACGATGGACACCTTGCTGCCCACCGCCGCGTTCAGCAGGGTCGACTTGCCGGCGTTGGGGGCGCCCACCAGGGCGACGAAGCCGCAGCGCATGGGGGCCAGGGGGGCGCCTTCCTCCCCATCGTCGTCCTCGAAATCGTCCTCGTCCTCGAACTCCTCGCCGTCGATCTCGTCACCGTCGATCTCATCGGCCAGGTGGTCTCCTTCGCCCGCGTGCTGATCCTCCTGCGCGGCGCCAGCCACGCTGTCCTCATCCGGGGGAAGGCCATCCTGGCCGTGTTCGACGTCGATCATTACTCTCAAATCCTCAAAAAGAACGGCGGGCCCGAACGCCCTTGCGCCCGCCCACCGCGACAGGCCCGTTTCATGACACAGGCGGCCCTCGGGCGCCAGCGGCGGCGCGGCATCCAAGGATTGCGCGAACGCGCGCCACGCGGCATCGCCTTGGAAATTTAACAGGGGCTTAGCCTGGACGCACGGTATAGCTCGCCCCACCGGTTTCGGCCGGTTGAGGTTGTCAGTCTATCAGGAGCCCGCTTCCATGTCCCTGTCGCACCGCCCGGCCCTGCGCCATTTGGCCCTTCGCGCCCTGCTGGCCACGGCTGTCGCCCTGCCCTCCCTGGCCCTGCCGGTCTTGGCCGATGCCCGTGACCTGGATATCGAGGCGCACCGGGGCGGCCGCGCCCTGTGGCCGGAGAACACGCTACAGTCCTTCGCCCACGCCCTGTCGCTGGGCGTGACCACCTTGGAGATGGACATGAACATCACCAAGGACGGCGCCGTCATCATCTCGCACGAGCGGCACCTGAACCCGGACCTGGCCAAGGGGCCGGACGGCGCCTATGTCACCGCCCCCACTCCGTCCTTCTTCAGCCTGACGCTGGACCAGATCAAAAAATACGACGTGGGCCAACTGCGTCCGGGCAGCGCCTATGGCAGCCACTTCCCCGACCAGCGCCCCATTCCCGGCACGCCCATCCCCACCCTGAAGGAGGTCATCGACCTGGTGAAGCGGTCGGGCAACAAGACCGTGAAGATGAACATCGAGACCAAGATCGACCCCACCCATCCCGAGGACAGCCCGTCGCCGGAGGTCTTCGTGGACACGGTGCTGGCCGTGCTCAAGGCGGAGAAGTTCGAGGACCGGGTGATGATCCAGTCCTTCGACTGGCGCACCCTGCAACTGGTGCAGCGGAAGGCCCCCGCCATCCCCACTGTCTACCTGACGGAGCAGGACCCGCGGGAACCGTCGGTCAGCCTGACCGCCAAGCTGCCCTGGACCGCCGGCTTCGACCCCGTGGACCACGGCGGCAGCGTGCCCAAGGCGGTGAAGGCCGCCGGCGGCAAGGTCTGGTCGCCGCTCTACACCGACATCGACGCCAACCTGGTGGCGGAGGCGCACAGCCTGGGCCTGACCGTCATTCCCTGGACGGTGAACAAGCCGGAAGACATGGCCAAGCTGATCGACATGGGCGTGGACGGCATCATCTCCGACCAGCCGGTGCTGCTGCGCGAGGCCGCCGCCGCCAAGGGCATCGCCCTGCCCAAGGCCTTCCCGGTCGAGGCCGTGCCCGGCAAGGGGCGCTGAGTTCGCCGCGCCCTTCAACGGTCCACTTGCCAACCCTTGCACTTGCCCTGACGCCCCGGCCGGGTTTACCCGCCGGGGCGTTTTCTTTTGGGGCGCCTCTTGTCATCGGTATATCGCTCGCTATATCGTACGATATGTTTTCCGATCATGACATCGCACATCCTCCTTACCTGGCCATGGGCGGGCGCGGTGGATGGCATCCCTGGAAGCACGGGGGTGGCGGCGGCTTCTGGGGCGGCGGCGGGGGCAGCGTCCCCGGGGGCCGCAAGCTGTCCTCCGCCGACCTGGAACTGCTGATCCTGGCCCTGCTGGAGCGCAAGCCCGCCCACGGCTATGAGCTGATCCGCGCGGTGGAGGAACATTCCGGCGGCTTCTACACCCCCAGCCCCGGCGTCGTTTACCCGGCGCTCACCTTCCTGGCGGAAATCGGCCACGCCACGGCGGAGCCGGACGGCAACCGCAAGCTCTACCGCATCACCGACAGCGGCCGGACCCACCTGGAGGGGCATCGCGGCACCGCCATCGGCATCCTGGAGGGCTTGCGCCGCATCGGCAGGCGTATGGAACAGGTGCGTGAGGCCTACGCCGGTGTCACGGACGCCGATCCCGAAGCGCCCGAGGATTTGCACCAGGCCCGCCACGCCCTGAAAATGGCCCTCTATGGCAAACGCGGCTGCGACGCCGCCGAGGCCCGGCGCCTGGCAGCCATCCTGCGGCGCGCCACGGTGGAAATCCTGGGCGCTGACACGCCCCCACCCGGCAGCAAGCCGGGCCCCAAAGACGACGAGACGGAACCACGGTGACCCCATGACCGATACCCAGACGGCCTCCCCTGTCGCGCGCCACCAGATCGGCCGCATGCGTTTCGATACCCGTCGGCGCACATTGACCGTGACCAGCGTGGCGCACTTGACGCCCAAGATGCTGCGCGTCACCCTGACCTCGCCCGAACTGGCGGACTTCGACAGCCGGGGCGCCGACGACCATATCAAGCTGTTCTTCCCCGGCCCGGATGGGCAGGCGCTGATGCGCGACTACACCCCCCGCGCCGTCAGCCGGGCGGACCGCACCCTGACCCTGGACTTCGCCCTGCATGACGCCGGCCCGGCCACAGCCTGGGCCCTGGGCGCCAAGGTGGGCGACACGCTGGAGATCGGCGGCCCGCGCGGCTCCATGATCGTGCCGGACGATTTCGACTGGTATCTGCTGATCGCCGATGAGACGGGCTTGCCCGCCATCGGCCGCCGGCTGGAGGAACTGCGCGCGGGCGTGCCGGTCATCACCGTCGTCGCCATCGACAGCGATGCCGAACGGCAGACCATCGAGACCAAGGCGCATTGGACGGCTCATTGGGTCACCCGCGACCGCCAGGGCACGGACGACGCGGCCACCCTGCGCCGCGCCATCGAGGGCATCCAGCTGCCGCCCGGCGACGGCTATGTCTGGATCGCCGCCGAGGCCACCGTGGCCAAGGCCCTGCGCGCCTTCATCCTGGAGGATCTCAAGCACCCGGCGGCCTGGATGCGCGCGGCCGGCTATTGGCTGCGCGGTGAGGCTGGCGCGCACGAGAACCTGTGAGGGAGGCCTTCAGAAGCCGATGACCGCGTTTTCCGCCGGCAACTGCCGTCGGCGCGGTTGGGGGACCTGGCTTGCCGTCCAAGCGCCGCCCGCGTCGGCGGCGGCCGTATCGGCCACCACACCCAGCAGGGTGAAGGCATCGAAGACGAACGGCAGGCCATCGGTGGCGGCGATATGCCCGCGATCCCCCACCTGGAAATGCAGGTGGGGAGCATCGGACTGACCGGAGTTGCCCAGCCGGCCGAGCACCTGGCCCTGGCGCACGGCCTGGCCCGGCCGCACCGGGATGCTGCCGGGGATGAGGTGGGCATAGGCGGCGTAGGCGCCCCCCTTCAGGCGCAGGATCACCTGGTTGCCGGCGATGGTGTCCAGCGTGACCTTCTGCGCCGGCGGCCGGCCGGGTACATTATCCGGAAACCCGTCGCGCACGCTCTCGATGACGCCATCGGCAACGGCCAGCACCGCCTGGCCATAGCCGGGCCAGGACTCATTACGCGCCTGGTCTCCCCTGAACTCCCGCCCGTCCCCGGTCAGCTTCATGAAGTCGATGGCGTAGCGCTCCGGCACCCGCGCCTGGCCGTCCACCACCATGAGGGTGGTCCGGTGGATGGAGGTGGCGGACAGGCCATTGAAGGCCACCCATCCCGTGCCGGCGACCGGGGCGGAGACGATCACCGGCGGCGTCCGATCCACCGGGACGGCGACCGCCGTGTTCAGCGTGGTGTCCGGCAGATCGGGCTTGAATGGGGCGATGGTGAGCGCAAGGCGGAGATCCGCCACCGGCGCGTCGTCGCCCAGAGGCAGGTCGAACAGGGCGGCGGCGAAGGTGTTGCCCTGTATGACCGTCACCGGCGGCTGGCCGTCACCGGGCGGACGACCGGGCCGCGACAGCAAGGTCGCCAGGGCCGCGTCCTCAAACCGTGCCAAGGCGGCGGGCTGGGCCGCCGTGCCCAACCGCACGCTCGACAGGGTCATCGGCACCGGCGAAAAGTTGCTGATCAACGCCTCGAAAACCAGATGGGGACCATCCGTGGCCGGCACCACGCTGGCCGGGCGCAAGATGTGGATGTCCAAAGGCGTAATGGAATGGACGTCAGGCTCCGCCCTGGCGCCGAAGGCGGCGACCAGCAAACCGCTTAACAAAAGAAGCTGGACGAGAGGATGGCGGACCATGGCGGCTCCTGACGGTGTGGCGCAACCGCAGGATGCCGCACAAAGTTTCGCCGTCAATGGCCCGCTGTCAAACGCCTAGCCCAGACGCTTCAGCATCTCCAGCGCCGCGGCCTTTTCCGCCGCACGCTTGGACGGGCCGCTGGCGGCCTCGCTGCCCTTGCCCTGCACCGCGACGCGCACGGTGAAGACCGGTTCATGGTCCAGGCCGGTGCGGGACACCTGCTCGTAGACCGGCAGGGGCAGACCCCGGGCCAGGGCCCATTCCTGCAGGGCGGTCTTGGGCTCCACCGGCGGCAGTTCCGCGGCGTCGATGCGGCCCGACCAGTGCCTGCGGATGAAGGCAGCGGCCACGTCCAGGCCGCCGTCCAGATACAGGGCGCCGATCACCGCCTCGCAGGCATCCGCCAGGATGGCCGGCTTGGCGCGGCCGCCCGCGTCGGACTCGCCGGGGGCCAGGCGCAGGTAAAGGCCCAGGTTCAGGGTCTCCGCCACGCCGGCCAGGGCCTCGGCCCGCACCAGGGCGGTATGGCGCTTGGCCAGGCCGCCCTCGTTCTCCTCGGGGAAGCGCTCCAGCAACCACTGCGCGATGACCAGGCCCAGCACCCGGTCGCCCAGGAATTCCAGCCGCTCATAATGGCCGGTGGCGGCGCGGGGGCCGCGGCCGATGCCGGCCACGCTGGGGTGCGTCACCGCCTCCAGCAGGTGGCTGGCATCGGTGAAGGTATGCCCCAGGGCCTCGGCCAGGGTCGCGATGTCGGCGCCGCCGGTGTCCAGCGGGCCAGCGGAGGCGGCCATGGCGTCAGTGCGCCTTGTTGAAGATCTGGCCGAAGCGGATGGACGTCGGCCACTTCCAGAACTCCCAGAAGTGCACGCCCTCCTCCAGCGAGAAGAACTTGAACTGGGCCTTGCCCACCACGTTCTCCAGCGGAACGTAGCCGACGACATTCAGGACGCGGCTGTCCTGGCTGTTGTCGCGGTTGTCGCCCATGCAGAAGATGTGGCCTTCGGGCACGGTGTAGACCGGCGTGTTGTCCAGCCCGCCATCGTCGCCCATGATCTCGATGATGGTGTGCTTGACGCCGTTGGGCAGGGTTTCGATGTAGCGCGGCACGGCGCTCTCGCGGCCGAACGGCGTTTCCATGGTGTAGTCCTCGATCCGCTCGCGCTTCACCGGCTCACCGTTGATGTGCAGGATGCCGTCGATCATCTGGATGCGGTCGCCGGGCAGGCCGATGACGCGCTTGATGTAATCCTGGCTGGTGTCGGTCGGCAGGCGGAAGACCACCACGTCGCCCCGCTCCGGCACGCTGCCGAAGATGCGGCCGTGGAACAGCGGCAGGCCCAGCGGCAGGGAAAAGCGGCTGTAGCCGTAGCTGAACTTGGACACGAAGACGTAGTCGCCGATGAGCAGCGTCGGGATCATGGAACCCGAGGGGATGTTGAACGGCTCGAACGCCACGGTCCGCACGCCCAGCGCGATGATCAGGGCGTAGATGACGGTCCGCACCACATCACCCCAGCTTTCGGCCTGGGGCTGGGGGGCCGCGCGGCTGACGCGGTCATTCTGCTGGCTCATGGAACGAAACAACCTCGTAAGAGTGGGTGGCACCGATCTAGCGGGCCCACCGGGATTTTCAAGCGATACCGTTGGCGGCGCCATCGGCCGGGGCCGGCGTCGCCGTGATGATGACGAAGGCTTCGGCCAGGGGCGGCTCATCCGTCAGCGTCAAAAAAATTTGCGCCACCATGCCCGGTGGCGTCATCGCCCGCAACCTCTCCAGGGCCCCGCCCGTGAGACATAGTGTCGGCTGGCCGCTGGGCAGGTTGATGACGCCCATGTCCTTGTGGAAGACGCCCTCGCGGAAGCCGGTGCCCAACGCCTTGGAACACGCCTCCTTGGCGGCGAAGCGCTTGGCGTAGCTGGCGGCGCGGCCATTGGACTTGGCGCGGCGCTCCGACTTCGCCTGTTCGACATCGGTGAACACCCGCTCGACAAAGCGCTGGCCGAAGCGCGCCAGCGTCTTTTCGATGCGGGTGATGTCGATCAGGTCGTTGCCGATGCCCAGGATCAGGGCCCCGGGCTGGAAAGCGGCGCCCCTCATCAGGAGGCCCGCGCCCCGTCCATCAGGGCGCGCATCTGGCGGATGGCGGCCTCCAGCCCCACGAACACGGCCTCCCCCACCAGGAAATGGCCGATGTTCAACTCGCGTACCGGCGGCAGGGCCGCCACGGGCACGACATTGTCAAAGCGCAGGCCGTGGCCGGCGTGGCATTCCAGCCCGATCGCGGCGGCGTGGGCCGCCGCCTCGGCCAGGCGCGCCAGTTCGCTCTCGACGGTGGCGGCGTCCTCGGCATCGGCATAGCGGCCGGTGTGCAGTTCCACCACCGGCGCGCCGATGCGGCGCGCGGCGTCCAACTGCGCCCGCTCCGGCGCGATGAACAGCGACACCCGCACGCCGGCGTCGTTCAGGCGGCCGACGATGGGCGCCAGGTGGTCGAAACCGCCAACCACGTCCAGCCCGCCCTCGGTCGTGCGCTCCTGCCGGCGCTCCGGCACCAGGCAGGCGGCATGGGGACGGTGGCGCAGGGCGATGGCCAGCATCTCCTCCGTCGCCGCCATCTCCAGGTTCAGGGGCAGCGAAATCTCCGACATCAGGCGGTCGATATCGCTGTCCCGGATGTGGCGCCGGTCCTCGCGCAGATGGGCGGTGATGCCGTCGGCGCCGGCGTCGGCGGCCAGGTGGGCAGCGCGCAACACATCGGGATGAGCGCCGCCCCGCGCGTTGCGGATGGTGGCGACGTGGTCGATGTTGACGCCCAGGCGCAAGCGCTGGCTCTGGGGTTCAGACGTCATATCAGTCTCCGACCGGCCTGGGCTCATGCCCCAGGACCGGATGTTGGTGGCTGGCGGCGATACGATGATGCTTGTAACGCGCGATCAAGGGCCGCAGCACCAGAAAAACCAGGGGCCAGGTCAGGGCGGCGGACAGGAATCCGCCCACCGTCATGGGGGCCACGACCTGCCAGGCGCTGTGGCGCAGCACGTGCCAGGACAGCTCCATGGGCCCATGGCCAGGGTGCATGTGCAGCACGAAGCATCCCAGACGATAGGTGGCCAGCCAGATAAAGGGCCAGGTCACCGGATTGCCGAACAGGGTGCCCAGCAGCGAGGCGGCGATCGACCCGCGCAACAGCCAGGCCAGCGCGATGGACAGGGGGAAATGGACGCCCATGAACGGCGTCATCGCCATGGCCACGCCGCTGGCGAAACCGGCGGAGATGCCGTACGGCGTCCCCGGCACCCGGCCGACGCGATGCATCCAATAGCGTCCGGCGCGGCGCCAGCCCATCCTCGGCCAGAAGGTCTCCTTCACGGCTTCAGCGAACGGCCTTTTTTCACGTCGGCGGAACATAAGCCTGCTGCCTCTGGGATAAGGTAGTCGCGGCCCAATACGGGCCCCGGACAAACTTGCACAGTCACAAACCTGCACTGTTTTAGACCTGGGCACGGCGCCACGCCAGTGCCGTATGCCTTTCGTCTAAGCCGTTCCGCCCAAGCCGTTCTGCCCGAGCCGTTTTGCCCGAGCCGGCTACGGCGCCTCCCCAAGCCCGCGCGTCAGCGCCCCCGCGCCCGGTCGACGGAATTGATGACCGGCGTGGCCCGCAGCGCGGCGATGATATTGGTCAGATGCTTCACGTCATGCACGTCGATATCGATCAACATCTCGAAAAAGTCGGTCGTGCGGTGGGTGATCTTGAGGTTGGTGATGTTGCCGGCGTTCTTGCCGATGACCGTGGACACGGTGCCCAGGCTGCCCGGCTCATTGGCCACCACCACGGTGATGCGGCCGACCTTCTCGTCGGCCCCGTCCATCTCGTTGTCCCAGGAGACGTCGATCCACCGCTCCGGACTGTCGTGGAAACTTTCCAGCGTCTCGCAATCAATGGTGTGGATGGTGACGCCCTTGCCGGTGGTGACGATGCCGACAATGCGGTCCCCCGGCAGTGGGTGGCAGCAGCGGGCGTAATGCACCGCCATGCCCGGGATCAGGCCCTTGATGGGCAGCGGGCTGTCCTTGCCCTTGGGCTTGGTGGTCTTGCCGCGCGTCAGCTGGACGACCTTCTCGTCCGGCGTGATCTGCTGCACCGCCTTGTGCCCGGGGAAGACGGCGTTGAACACGTCGCGGGCACCGGCCAAGCCGGCACCGATGGCGGCGATCAGGTCGTCGACCGCCTGGTACTGGAAGATCTTGAGGACACCATCCAGCGCCTTGTCGGAATAGTCGTAGCCTTCCTGCCGGAAGATCTTCTGCACCATGGCCCGGCCCAGCTCGATATGCTGGGCGCGCTGCTGGGTGCGGATATAGCGGCGGATACGGGCCCGGGCCTTGCCGGTGACGACGAAGTTTTCCCAGTCCGGCGACGGCGTCTGCGCCTTGCTGGTGACGACCTCCACCTGGTCGCCATTCTGCAATTGGCTGCGCAGCGGCTGGATGCGGCCGTTGATCTTGGCGCCGACGCAGGTGTCGCCGATCTGGCTGTGCACGGCGTAGGCGAAGTCGACCGGCGTGGCGCCGCGCGGCAAGGCGATCAGGTCGCCCTTGGGCGTGAAGCAGAACACCTGGTCCTGGAACAGCTCCAGCTTGGTGTGCTCCAGGAACTCTTCCGGCCGGACCGCGTGCTCCAGGATGTCCAGCAGTTCCCGCAGCCAGCGGTACTGCCGGCCCTCGGTCTTGGGCTGGCTGCCGTCCTGCTTGTAGGCCCAGTGGGCGGCGACACCCAGCTCGGACACCTCGTGCATTTCGATGGTGCGGATCTGCACCTCGATGCGCTGGCGCTCGGGGCCGATGACGGTGGTGTGCAGCGAACGATAGCCGTTCGGCTTGGGCGTGGAGACGTAGTCCTTGAAGCGGCCGGGCACCACCGGATAATGGGCGTGGATGACACCCAGGGCCTGATAGCACTGCTCGATGGACTCGACGGTGACGCGGAAGGCCATGACGTCGGACAACTGCTCGAACGTCACATTCTTGCGCTGCATCTTGCGCCAGATGGAATAGGGCGCCTTGCGCCGGCCCGACACGGTGGCCTTGGGCAGGCCGCCGTCGTGCAGGGTGTCCACCAGCTCATGAATGATGCGGTCGACGCGGCCGGCGCCCTGCTCTTCCAGGTCCTGCAGGCGCTTGGTGATGCTGTCGTAGGCGTCCGGGTTCAATTCCTTGAACGCCAGTTCCTCCAACTGATCCTTCCAGCGTTGGATGCCGATGCGCTCCGCCAGCGGCGCGTAGATTTCCAGCGTCTCGCGGGCGATGCGCTTGCGCTTCTCCGGCTTCGATAGGTAGTGCAGCGTCTGCATGTTGTGCAGACGATCGGCCAACTTCACCAGCAGGACGCGGATATCTTCCGACATCGCCAGCACCAGCTTGCGGAAGTTTTCCGCCTGCTTGGACTGGTCGCTTTCCAGGTTCTGCAGCTCGATGCGCGACAACTTGGTCACGCCATCCACCAGGCGCGCGATCTCCGGCCCGAACAGGCGCTGCACCTCGTCCAAGGTGGTCAGCGTGTCCTCGACCGTGTCGTGCAGCAGCGCCGTGATGATGGAGGCACTGTCCAGCTTCAGCTGGGTCAGCAGGCCCGCCACCTCCAGGGGGTGGGAGAAGTAGGGGTCGCCGGAAGCGCGCTTCTGCGACCCATGCGCCTTCATCGAGAAGACATAGGCGCGGTTGAGCTTGTCCTCGTCCGCATTCGGATCGTAGGAGCGGACACGCTCAACCAATTCGTATTGACGCATCATGGGCGCCCCGCCCGGCCCCAGGCCTGGTCGGCACAAACGGACGCGAGCGGGCGCCCGCGTCCGATCAGGGCGTTATCCATGGAAAAACAGGGAAAGGGGACGGGACGCTTAGCCACGACCTGCCCCATCACCGGCTCAGAGGCCCTCGTCGTCGCCGAGGTCGTCGCCCTGCGCCAGATCTTCGGCGGCATCGCCTTCACCGCCCAGCTCGTCATCCTCGCCGGCGGCACCCTGCACAGCCCAAGCCTGCTCACCGGCCATCAGCTCGATGATCTCTTCCTCGGGCTCATCCTGCTCCTGGACGCGCTGATGCCCCTTGATCAGGGAGTTCTTCAGGCTGTCCAGCACCACCGTCTCGTCCGCGATCTCGCGCAGGGCGACGACCGGGTTCTTGTCGTTGTCGCGATCAACCGACAGCGGCGCGCCGGCCGCGACGTCCCGCGCCCGCTGGGCCGCCATCATCACCAGCTCAAACCGGTTCGGAACCTTCAGGACGCAATCTTCAACGGTAACGCGGGCCATGCCTTGCTCACTCCAACAACGAAACGGGGGCCGGAAAAACCGACACCAAACACCATCCCATAGTTATACGGGCCCGGTTTCCCGGTTGCAAGGAAGCCGACAAGCACCGGATCGCATTCCTGCGTTACCGGGCCAGCCATGCCTCGCGCCCTGTATGAGACTCGGGGCGCTCACCCGCCAATGCGCTCGGTGATCTGGCCAGGCGGCAGCGCCGCCACCAGGGCCGCCACATCCAGACCCAGGAGGGGATGGCGCCAGCCCGGCGCCACGTCCCGCAGCGGCAGCAGGACGAAGGCGCGCTGGTGCATGCGGGGATGGGGCAGGTGTGGCCCATGCTCCCGGACCTGGTCATGATAGGCCAAGAGATCCAGATCCAGCCCCCGCGCCTCGTTCACGTGGCGGCGGACCCGCCCGAAGCTGGCCTCGACCGTGTGCAGCAGGGCCAGCAGCGCCGGGGCGTCCAGGTCCGTTTCCACCCGCAGGACGCCATTCACGTACCACGGTTGGTCCGACGCGGGCACGGGCGCGCTCCGATACCAGGGGGACACCGCCGCGACCGTCACCCCTTCCCCCTCCAGCGCGCGCACCGCGGCCGCCACCACGTCCGCAGGGCCGCCGATGCCGGGAACGGACAGGTTGGAGCCCACACCCAACAAAATCATTTCACGTCCTCATAAGCACCTAGGCCCATAACCACTGGGCCCCATAACCACCCGGGCGCTCGCGCCGACCGGAGGTGCTCGCAACTATACCGTTGGGCGAGATATCGCGTCGCCAACATAGGGTAACATCCCCAAAAGAGAGAGCCCCACTTTAAACACAGGGGCCGCG
Organism: Nitrospirillum goiasense; assembly: GCF_034427435.1. Lineage (NCBI taxonomy): Bacteria > Pseudomonadati > Pseudomonadota > Alphaproteobacteria > Rhodospirillales > Azospirillaceae > Nitrospirillum > Nitrospirillum goiasense. Next base: position 2,249,510 of record NZ_JAXQNP010000002.1, read on the forward strand.
ACCATATCTCCCTTGTACACATTAACCTATTTACCCTATGTAGGTGCTTGCTAGTGCGTGTCAAAGCCGTCACGCTACCAACCATTGCATTCGATGCATTACCGCGACAATTAATATTAAAAGGAATTTAAAATGCTGCATTATCCCGAAGAGCGTCTCGCCTTATTCATTGATGGCGCCAATTTGTTCGCGGCTGCCCGCGCGCTGAATTTTGATATCGACTACAAGCGTTTGCTGACTTTCTGCGGTAGAAAAGGGCGCTTGATCCGCGCTTTCTACTATACCGCTCTGGTTGAAGACCAAGAATACTCCCCATTCGACCGTTGGTCGACTGGCTGGACTATAACGGCTACACCATGGTCACGAAGCCGACCAAGGAATACACTGACGCGTCGGGCCGGCGTAAGATCAAGGGCAACATGGACATCGAATTGGCCATCGATGTCATGGAAATGGCGCAGCACCTCGACCACATCATGCTGTTTTCCGGCGATGGCGACTTCCGCCGCCTGGTGGAGGCGGTGCAGCGCAAGGGCGTGCGCGTCTCGGTCATCAGCACCGTGCGCTCGACCCCGCCGATGATCGCCGATGAGCTGCGGCGCCAGGCCGACAACTTCATCGAATTGATGGATTTGGCGCCCGAGATCGCCCGCGCCCATGCCCCCCGCCCGCCGGTGGAGCATGCTCAGCTTATCGACACCACGCCGGTGGAGTGATATCCGGCGCCCTCACGACACACTGTAACGGGCGCCGTTTCCCATGACCCAAATCCTGACGCCGACGGGGCACGATTGCCCCCCACCCCGCCGGGGCGCGACTGCCCGTTGTGCCCCCGGCTGGTGGACTATCGCCTGCGCAACCGCGCGGCCTTCCCCGACAAGCACAACGGCCCGGTGCCGTCCTTCGGTGGATTGGACGCGCGTTTGCTGGTGGTGGGCCTGGCGCCGGGCTTGCGCGGCGCCAACTTCACCGGCCGACCCTTCACCGGTGATTACGCCGGTGACCTGCTGTACGCCACCCTGCTGAAGTTCGGCTTCGCCACCGGCCAGTACCTTGAGCGGCCGGACGACGGTCTGACCCTGATCGACGCGCGCATCACCAACGCCGTCCGCTGCGTCCCGCCGGAAAACAAGCCCACGCCGGAGGAGTCGCACACCTGCCGCCCCTTCCTGGTGGCTGAATTGCAGGCCATGACCAAGCTCAAGGCCGTGGTGGCCCTGGGCTCCGTCTCCCACACCAGCGTCATCCGCACCTTCGGGCTGCGGCAGGCGGCCCACCCCTTCGGCCACGGCGCCCGGCACGACCTGGGCGGCGGCGTGACGCTGTTCGACAGCTACCACTGCTCCCGCTACAACACCAACACCGGCCGCCTGACCGACGCCATGTTCGAGGATGTGTTCAAGGCGGTGCGCCAGTACCTGGGCGCGTGATCGCAAGCCGCCTGATCGCAAGGACGCCCCAAGAAAAAGGCCGGAGGTTCGCCCCGGCCTTTCCTATTTCCAAACAGCGAATGCTTCAGCCCTTGGCCCGCATCAGGCGCGCCTTGTCGCGCTGCCAGTCGCGTTCCTTTTCCGCCTCGCGCTTGTCGCCCTTCTTCTTGCCCTTGGCCACGCCGATCTCGACCTTGGCGTAGCCGCGGTCGTTGAAATAGATCGACAGCGGAATAAGGGTGACGCCGTCGCGGCGGATGGAGGCGAACAGCTTGTCCATCTCGCGGCGGCGGACCAGCAGCTTGCGCGCCCGCTTGGGCTCATGCTGGAAGAAGCGGCCGGCCAGCTGGTATTCCGGAAAATGGGCGTTGATGAGGTACAGCTCCCCATCCCGCTCGCCGGCGTAGGACTTGGCGATGCTGACCCGGCCGGCGCGCAGCGACTTCACCTCCGTCCCGGTCAGCATGATGCCCGCCTCGATCGTTTCGGTAATGAAAAAATCGAAGCGCGCGCGGCGATTTTGCGCGGCGTATTTATGTTCGTCGGCACGTGCCATGGCGGCTATCCGGCCCCTTCCCTCAGCTCAACAGGCCGGCATGGACCAAGGCCGAGCGCACCAGTTCCTGAGTCGCCGGCGTGGTTTCCACCAGCGGCAGGCGCAGTTCCGGACGGCACAGGCCCAGCAGGCTGGCGGCGTACTTCACCGGCGCCGGGCTGGTCTCCACGAACATGGCGTGGTGCAGCGGCATCAGCAGGTCGCGGATACGGGCCATCTCCACCAGGTCACCGCGCACCCAGGCGTTCTGCATCTCCGCGCAGAGGCGCGGCGCCACGTTGGCCGTGACCGAGATGCAGCCGACGCCGCCCTGCGCCAGGAAGGCCGTGGCCGTCGCATCCTCACCCGACAACTGGATGAAGTCGGCGCCCAACTCGACCCGTGTGCGCAACGGCCGCACCAAATCAGCGGTGGCGTCCTTCACGCCAACGATGTTAGGCAACGCCGCGAGGCGGGCCATGGTGGCGATCGACATGTCGATCACGCTGCGGCCGGGGATGTTATAAATGATGATGGGCAGGTCGGCCGCATCATGGATGGCTTTGAAATGCTGGTAGAGACCTTCTTGCGTCGGCTTGTTGTAGTAGGGCGTGACCACCAGGGCGGCGTCGGCGCCCACGGCCTTGGCGTGCTTGGTCAGGCTGATGGCCTCGGCTGTGGAGTTGCTGCCGGTGCCGGCGACCACGGGGACGCGACGGTCCGCGACCTCGACGCACAGCTCGACCAGGCGGCGGTGCTCCTCATGGCTCAGCGTCGGCGACTCGCCGGTGGTGCCGCAGGGGACCAGGCCATGCGTGCCCTCTTTGACCTGCCAATCCACCAGGGCCTGGAAGGCGCGCTCGTCCACTTTACCGTCGGCGAACGGCGTGATCAGGGCGACGAGGGAACCGGCGAGGGCGGGCGTGGCGGTGGTCATCTCTGCAATCTCCGTGGGCATTCGACCCGAAAGGCGCGAACCTTAGCGGCCCGGCACCTGGGTGACAAGCGACGTGAGCGGGGCCCCTGGGCCCCGTTCCAGCGGGGGCTGGCGGCCTTGATCCTGCCGATTTCCCTGATGACCGCCCCGGTGATGGCGTCCCTGGCGGCCCCCTCGGTGGCATGGGCGCAGTCCTCCGGCGATATCAGCACCTATCGCGCCGCCTTCAAGGCCGCGGACAAGGGCAAGTGGGCGGACGCCCACAAGCTGGCCGAGCGCGGGCATGACCCGCTGGCGGACAAGGTGCTGACCTGGATGGACCTGGGGCGCAGCGACACCAGCGCCAGCTTTCAGGAACTCTCCGATTTCATCGACAAGAATCCGGATTGGCCCGGACTGGCGGCCCTGCGGCGCAACGCAGAAATCCGCATGCCCGATTTCGGCGACACTCCGACGCGCGCCTGGTTCGACAAGCATCCCCCCTGACCACCGCCGGGTTCAACCGCTATGCCGACGCCCTGCTGAACCTGGGCGACAGCGAGAAGGCCATCGCGCTGATCCGCGAGCGCTATGTCAAAGGCAACTTCGGCGTGGTGGACGAGCGGACGTTCCGCACCAAGTACGTGGCCATCCTGCGCCCCGCCGACCATTGGGCCCGCCTGGACCGGCTGCTGTGGGAGAATGACGAGGACGGCGCCCGGCGCATGCTGCCCATCGTCGACCCCGGCCATCAAGCCGTGGCGCTGGCCCGCCTGGCCATGGCCGACCTGGACCCCAATGTGGAGCGGCTGCTGCAGCAGGTGCCCGCCCCGCTGATGAGCGAGCCCGGCATCACCTATGAACGGCTGCGCTGGCGCCGGCGCAAGGACATGGACGCCGGCGCGCTGGAGATCGTGGAGAACCTGCCCAAGGATGTGGGGGCCAAGGACGAGGGGAAGGATCTGGGCCATCCCGAGGCGTGGTGGATGGAGCGCCATATCCTGGCCCGCCGCCTGATGGACCAGGGCCAGATGCAGCGGGCCTACCGCCTGGCCGCCAACCATGGCGTGACCGACGGGCTGGGCTTCATCCAGGCGGAGTTCCTGGCCGGCTGGCTGTCCCTGCAGTTCCTGAACAAGCCGGAGCAGGCGCTGGATCATTTCACCCGCCTGTATGAGGGCGTCTCCTCGCCCATCGGGCAGTCCCGCGGCGCCTATTGGGCGGGACGGGCGTGCGAGAAGCTGGGCAATCCGGAGCGCGCCCGCCAGTGGTACGAACTGGCCGCACGGTGGGGAAGCACCTTCTACGGCATGATGGCGCAGGAGAAGCTGGGCCAGGCCGAGGCGATTCCCATCGCCCCGTCCCCCTCCGCCGACGCCCGGTCGCGGTTCGAGAAGAAGGAACTGGTGCGCGCCGCGCGCCTGCTGGACAAGGTCCTGGGCGAGGATGACGACCGCGCGGATCTGTTCCTGCGCAAGCTGTCCCAGGACGCCCAGACGCCGGACGATTTCGTGCTGGTGGCCAAGGCTGCGCTGGAAATGCATCGCCGCGACCTGGGCGTGGGCATCAGCCGGCAGTCGCTGAGCAAGGGCATCGTCCTGGCCGACGCCGGCTATCCCATCGTCTCCAGCCGCCTGCCGGCCCAGCCGGAGCCGGCGCTGATCCACGCCCTGATCCGGCAGGAAAGCAGCTTCAAGGTGGACGCGGCCAGTGGCGCCGGCGCCCTGGGCCTGATGCAGTTGATGCCCCCCACGGCCCAGCAATTGGCCAAGCGCGAAGGCATGAAGTACGCCGTGACCAAGCTGACCCATGACGCGGACTTCAACATCCGCCTGGGCAGCGTTTACGTGCAGGATCTGCTGGATCGGTTCGGCGGCTCCTACATCCTGGCCATCGCGGCCTACAACGCGGGGCCCGGCCGTGTCGCCAACTGGCTGCGCGATTATGGCGATCCCCGGATCGAGGCGGTGGACCCGGTGGACTGGGTGGAGACCATCCCCATCTATGAAACCCGCACCTACGTCCAGCGGGTGCTGGAAAACCTGCACGTCTACCGCATCCGTATGGGGGGGCATCAGATGCCCATGACCACCGATTTGAGGCGGGGCAAGGCCGGATGATGGTTTATTGGCAACACTATTTTGGTTAATGCGCGCAAAAGGTTAGGGGCCGCCCGGTCAGACCTACTGTTAACTTGCGATTAATGACGCGCTCCATATCCTACAGGGGTAAACAAGCCTTCTCTGTAGGAATACGCTATGGCCTCTGTTCCCTTGGCACCGTCGCCGCTTCCGGCCCCGCTTGAGCGGGCCGCTGCCGTGCATCACCGCCTGGTCGAAGCCTTCATCCGGCTGACGCAGGACGAATTGACGCGCCAGCGGGACGAATATGCGCGCGACAGCTTGAATGAACTTTTGGATGTGTTGAAAAGCCAGCGGGTGGCATACATTCCTGGATCTCAAAGATTGGCCAAGGATGCGGCCAATGAATCACGGCCCAGGGACACGATAGCGGCAAACCAGCCGTGACCAGCGTCCGCCAGGATCAGCGTCGGCTTGCGATGTCGCTTGGGATGTATGGCGCGAGTCGGCGGACACATCGCAAAAATCCGCGCATTTTCCCGGCTGAAATCTATCTTTCGTCTACCCGCCAGCCCGATTTGCGATTGTTTGGCCTACCTAAAAGATGAATACGATTGTATTCTTTCAGCTAAACAGTTCTAAAGTGCAAAGCGGCGGTGGGAACGCCGAGTTCACGAGGATGATGCCGGTTGTCAGCGTCTGAACATCTTCCTACTCTCGCCCCAAAATTTTCGCTTCCTACCCCTGTAGGTTATACGGCGTTCCATCTGTGATCCTCGGTGGCGCCTCATCGACTGGAGTAATGCTTATGCCCCGTAGGACTAAGAACACGGTTGTCGCCGAACTCGAAGGCAAGATTGAGGGCCACGTTGCCAGCCGCATTCGCCTGCGGCGCGGTCTTCTGGGCATGAGCCAGTCTGACCTTGCGCGGGCCTTGGGCATCACCTTCCAGCAGGTGCAGAAGTACGAGCGTGGCTCCAACCGCGTCTCCGTCGGCAAGTTGTATCGCCTGGCCGAGATCCTCGACGTGCCGCTGACCTTTTTCTTCGACGATCTGGAGGGCGGCGCCGACCGCCCCGCGCCCACGACCTTCAGCGCGCCGGACGAAGGCTCGCCCCTGCTGTCGCGCCGCGACCTGGACCTGCTGCGCGCCTGGCGCAACGCCCCGGCGGACATCGCCGATTGCGTCGCCGGCCTGCTGCGCGCCGTGTCACAGGAAGAAGACGGCACCGCCCCTTCCGCCACGCCCACCGGCGATGCGGACGAGGAAGCCAGCGATGAGCCCAAGCCCACCCGTCGCCGCCGCGGTGCCGTGTGGGATCCGGCCGACATGTACAAGGCCGCCAAAGCCCCCAAGCGCGGCAAGTCGGCCCCCACGCCGCCGTAAGCACGGGGGATCCGTTACAGAATTCAAAAGGGCGTGCCGGATATCCGCCACGCCCTTTTGTTTTGCCTAATGACGACTAAACGGCATAGTCACGAAAGGAACTTAACCACGACGAGGGCCCCATGTGGACGTGGCTGGCTCGGGTACTTTTGTACCTGCCTTTAATCGGCATGTCGTGCACCGCCATGGCCCAGGTCCCACCCCCGACCGCGGGACAGTTCAAAGCCTTCAAGCAAGCGGGCAAACTCCATAACTATTTTGACTTTGTCACAATTGAGGACTGGGGCGACCGGCTTCATGCCACGTCGACACTGCGGGGTTTACGCGAATGGTCCCAGCCGCTGGCTCGGGCTTACGCCCTGACACCAGAGCAGGCAACCGATCTCCTGCATCTGGTGGTGCTAACCGGCGCCTACGAACATTTTGAACGTGAAGCGCCTCACCAAGCGCAGAAGCTGCGTTTGATTCTACGGAACGCCTTCATCGCGCTGGCGCGAACAAGCAACCACACCACCGTTGTCCTGGAAGCCGCCGGACAGGCCATGGGTGCGGCCCGGTTCTGCGACGCCGCGACCTATCAGGCCTTGCTGCCAGAGGTCGAACCCGGGCGAACCACCGGTGCCTGGCTGCTGGCCCACCAGGCGGATTGCCCTCAATGGTACGCCGGGTTCGCCCACGAAGCGCCTGGGTACAGTGGCGCGGCCCTATGGGGCTTGTCCCGGAGCGCCGACACACCAGATGAATTGGCTCTCCTGGATTATCTGGCCACTGATCGCGCCCTGGTGGACGTCTTCAAAGCGGACCGTGCGGCATTTAAGTTGGCCTATGCACGCCAATACGCCGCCGCGCTCGCTAACGCGGGCCTGGCTGAGCAGCTGGTGCTTTTTGTCGATGGTTTGCCGCCGGATATTCGCAAGCAATTAACGGCAGATGATGGCCCCAACGCCGAAACCGCGATGGTGGATGGGCTGCAACTGGCGCTGCCACAGCCGAACCTCACCGACTTGACCCTGAATCTCGCCGCGGCTGAGATCCTGCAAAAACGGGACGCCGACGCGGACGCCCTCCTGGCGCCTTATACGGTGGACCTGGAGAAAGCCAAGGCGGACATGATCTGCGCGTACAATGCGGATCGGCCTCTGGACCAACCCCACCTCTGGTGGGCGCGCCGCTGCCCCATCATCCCTATGGGCCAACGAAAGCTTATCGTTCTGGACCATCTGCTGCACCATGCGGCGGAGGATCCGTATCCCTTGGCGGAGACGCTCTATGCCGACCACACCTCGCTGGCAGATGGCGGCGGGGTCTGGCCGGCGATAAGCTGCCGGCTGCTGGCGGAAGGCAGCTTGCATAGCATGTGCGACCGGGCATTACGCCCCCGTCCCCTTGAGACCGATCCGGATACACGACAGGCGGCTGCTGTCACAACCGACGCGTTGCGTCTGGTTTTGCCGGATTATGACGCACGGCGTCAGAAGATGGATACCGCCCTGGCGGCCAGCTCAACCGGCCGCGATGCCAAGCAAACAGCGTGGAAGGTCGCGGATAAGCCGCCCCTGCCCCCGCCCTGGGTGTCCTTGCCCCTGCCGTCCATCTGGCGTGGACCGGGGGCGGCATCGAAAAGTGGCGGGACCAGGGGCATGGCCCCCCTGCCCGCCAACTTCCAACAGGTGCGCGTCTGGCATCAAGGGCGTCGCGTGGCCGTGATCAGCGTCGCGGCGATCTATGATCAAGCCTCCGTCAAGTCCCGGGGCGGCTATTGGCTGCATCTGTCGGATGATGGCGGCCAGAGCTGGCGGCCGCCCCTGTACACCGGCCTGGTGGAGCGTTTCCCCTATGTGGTGCGGCGTGACGCCAAACTGCCGCTGCTGGATGGCGACGACCTGACTTTGGCGGTGGATGCCGAGGAACGGGTGCAAACCGAAACCGGCCCCTTCGGCGAACAGACATTCCGGCGGTGGGCGCGTGACCTTTTCCTCCGCATCCCCTTGGCCGAGTTGGCCCGGGACAGCGACGGCGATGGCATGAGCGATATCGCCGAGCGCCATCTCCTGTTGCCGTCCGCCGGGACCACACCGGCCGACGGCCCCCTGCCCATGAAGATCCGACCGGACCAGCCCCGCCCCTGCCCCGTCGCATCCCGATACGATGCCATGGCGCTCGCCACCGTTCTGGCGGCCCGACGCTCCAACCCCAATGACCGTCTCATGGCTTCGCTGGATGATCAGCAGGAACGCCAAGACCAGCCCGGCGCCCCGTACCTCGACAGCGCGCCGCCGACGATAATCGTCGCGCGCCAGGCGGATTTCGCCTGCCTACGGGCAGAGCAGCGCCTGATCGTCTATGATAGGAATGATCCTCGTGTCCAACGCCTGCGGGCGGGGCCAGGAAATTTCGACCCAACCACCGTTACCCCCATCGTCTTCAACGCAGCCCGTGATCGTGGCTTCATCGAAATGGGCGATCGTTGGAGTGGCATCGTGATCCGCCTGAGACGTATCGAGAATGGCTGGCGGCTGGATGTGATCGACCATCGCACTGTCTGACGGCCGTGCACATCCGCGCCCCCCATTGCTCCACGCCTCATTCTTCCAGGGCTCGGCTTCCAGCCTCAGCCCTTCTTCACGAACTCCGCCCGCAGGACCAGGCCCTTGATGGTGTCGTGGCGGCAGTCGATTTCCTGGGGGTCGCCGGTCAGCCGGATGGAACGGATGACGGTCCCCCGCTTCAGCACCTGGTTGGCCCCCTTCACCTTCAGGTCCTTGATCAGGGTGACGCTGTCGCCGTCGGCCAGCAGGTTGCCAACGGAATCACGCACCTCGACCGTGCTGGCGGCAGCGGCACCAGCGGCCGCGTTGGCCGCCGCCTGGCTGGCCGGAATCCACTCGCCCGTGGCCTCGTCATACACAAATTCTTCGTCGGCCGAACTGTTCATCAAGAACCTCAATCTCTGCGTATAAACCGCCCTCGCCCAAGATCACCGGACGGGTGCGGGCGCGATGGCGTTGATATGTCTGTCGCTGCGGCGCCAACAGGCTTCGCCGGTGGGATCAGGGCGCCGGGTGGAAAATAACGGACAGGCGCCCGCCCGTCACTCATCAAAGCCGCCGGGCGCCATGATGGCCAGCATGCCTGATACCCAAGGCTGAAGGAATTGGTCCCGAGGATCAGGCGAGCGCGATGCACTCCAACCGAAGGGGCGTAGGGTCGTCAGCGGTTTCGGCGCCCAGCGTTCCCTTCCCCATAGAGCGCGCAGGCAGGGCCTTGGGCAGCATCGCCAGGCTCAGCACATAGCCGATCACGCCGCTGCCGCCATAGCCCACAATGGGCGTCGGATAGTTCCCCAGCGCCGCCGCGACCAGGGCGACACCCCAAATGGCGGCGAAGACCGCGTAGATTTCCTGGTTGTGCTGGTCGCGTGCCCACCCCACCATTGCCGGCACGAGCATCAGGACGGCACCGGCCAGCACCAGCATCCCCGCGACGGCATGCAGGCTGAAGGCGGCATGGAACACCTTTTCGACGTACGGGGTCGCGGACAGCCTGTCCGCCTGGATCAGCGTGGTGGCAAAGCCGGCGATGGCGCCGGCGAGCGCCCGCGAGACATGGCCATCGTCAGGGCGCATCATCGCCAGGAGCGCAAGGCCGGTGGCCAACATCCCCGCCATGGCCCGGTCGGGCTGCAGGGCCAGGGCCGCGGCCGTAAGGATCATCCCCCAGGTCGAGCGCCGGTTGGTCGACCGGGCAAAGTCGAGAATCATCAACGGGAGAAGGACGAGGCTGGGCTGGATGAAAAGGCCGCCCAGGTTCACCCAGCGCGCGGCATCGTCGACCCGGGCGCCACCGAGCGCCGTCGCCAGCAGCAGGACCGACAGCAAGAGCGTCGTCGTACCGGGCCACAGGCGAACCGTGGGCCCAGCCCGGCGGATCGCGACCAGCATGCCGAGGCCCAGGAGCAGCGCGACGGCATTGACACCCAGGTACCGCCCCGGCGCCCCCGCCATCGCCAAATACCCAAGGCCCAGCCCGACAGCCGCGATGGCGCAGGCGATGCCGATGGCGCGAGGATGGACGGTCATGCCGGCGGATGAGGAGGCCCTGTCGAAGGACAGCACCATTTGGCGTACGTGGTGGGCCAGAATCAGGGGCAGAAGACCGCACAGGCCACCGGCCGCGAAGCGCAGGGCGGCGGCGTCGCTTTCGATCCCGGCGGTTTCAAGGCGTACGGCCGATCCCCAGTCTTTCAGATCGGCCGGCAAGACCCTTTCCAGGAGATCGCAAGCCAGGACAGCAAGACCACGCCACAGTCCGCAGCTCATATCGTCACCTCACGGGGATTCAGGGGGCCCGCCGTCACCGGTGCGGGCGGGTTGGCCTGGGCGAACCGGAGGCCGGCGGCGGTCAGGCGATAGGCGTGGCGCGGCGGCCGGCCCGCCTCCACCGGCGGCTGCCACTGCGCTTCCAGATACCCCAGGCCCTCCAGCCGGATGAGCAACGGGTATAGGGTCCCGGACTTGACACCGGCCAGCTGGGCCAACTCGTAGCCGTGGCGCCAGGCGCCCGGCACCTCCAGAAGGACGGCGAGAATAATCCTCGCCTGATGGGATGGGGTTCGCGTGCGGGTCATGCCCATTAAATCTACCTATGTAGATTTATTGTCAAGAACGGGTCTTTGGGCGCCTCCCCCCGGAACTCTTGCTGTGGCGATTTTTGATAACCGGCCCCGGAAACGACAAAGCCGCCCCGAAGGGCGGCTTGTCCGTTCACTTGCCTCACGATGTGGCCTGGGCAAGTGATGGCGGAGGGGATGGGATTCGAACCCACGGTACCAGTTTCCCGGTACGACGGTTTAGCAAACCGTTGCCTTCAGCCACTCGGCCACCCCTCCGTCCACCGACTGTCGTCGGCGGTTCGCGTATGTACTCGGGCAGCGGCCCCCTTGTCAACGATAACGGTGAGGAAAAATCGCGGGAAAATGAAAAGGGGGACCCGGAGGCCCCCCTGCCCATGCCCCGCTGGCCGACATGCCCGGCGGAGCGTCACTTTTCCCTGTCGAACCAAGGCGCAAGGCCCCGGTCCTCATCTCAGACCTTCGGACCTCAGCCCTTCAGCTTGGCGGTCAGGATCTCGTTCACCAGGGCGGGATTCGCCTTGCCCTGGGTCGCCTTCATGACCTGGCCGACGAAGAAGCCGAACAGCTTGTCCTTGCCGCTGCGGAACTCCGCCACCTTGTCGGCGTTGGCCGCCATCACGGCCGCGATGGCCTGGTCGATGGCGCCCGTGTCCGTCACCTGGCGCAGGCCCTTCTCCTCCACGATCTGGGCGGCGGGCTTGCCCGTCTCAAGCATGTCGGCGAACACCTCCTTGGCGATGCGGCCGGAGATGGTGTTGTCGGCGATCAGGTCGATCAGTCCGCCCAGCGCCGCGGCGCTGATGGGGGAGCTGTCGATATCGGCACCCGTCTTGTTCAGCGCGCCCAGCAGGTCGCCGATGACGAAGTTGGCCGCCATCTTGGGATCGCGGCCCCGGGCCACCTCTTCATAGAAGTCGGCGCGCGAGCGCTCCGCCACCAGCACGCCGGCGTCATAGACCGGCAGCTTGTAGTCGGCCATGAAGCGGGCCTTCTTCTCATCCGGCAGTTCCGGCAGGGTTCGCGCGATCTCCGCCACCCAATCGGCGTCCAGGTCCAGCGGCAGCAGGTCCGGATCGGGGAAATAGCGGTAATCCTGCGCATCTTCCTTGGAGCGCATGGACCGCGTCTCACCCTTGTTCGGATCCCACAGGCGGGTTTCCTGCACCACCACGCCGCCGTCCTCGATCACCTGGATCTGGCGGTGGGCCTCATACTCGATGGCCTGCTGCACATAGCGGATGGAGTTGACGTTCTTCGTCTCCGTCCGCGTGCCGAACCCCGCCCCCGGCTTGCGCACCGACACGTTGATGTCGCAGCGCATGGAGCCTTCCTCCATGTTGCCGTCGCAGGTGCCGAGATAGCGCAGGATGGTGCGCAGCTTGCGCAGGTAGGCGGCGGCCTCCTCCGGGGTGCGCATGTCGGGTTCCGACACGATTTCCATCAGCGCCACGCCGGCCCGGTTCAGGTCAACGTAAGTCTTGGTCGGGTTCTGGTCGTGCAGGCTTTTGCCCGCGTCGATTTCCAGGTGCAGGCGGGTGATGCCGACCTCACGCGTGGAGCCGTCCGCCAGGTCCAGCACGATGGTGCCCTTGCCCACGATGGGCTGCAGGTACTGGCTGATCTGATAACCGGCCGGGTTGTCGGCATAAAAGTAGTTCTTGCGGTCGAAGACCGAGCGCAGGTTGATCTGCGCCTTCAGGCCCAGGCCCGTGCGCACCGCCTGCTCCACGCACACCTCGTTGATCACGGGCAGCATGCCGGGGAAGCCCGCGTCCACGAAGCTGACTTGGCTATTCGGCGCGGCGCCGAAGGCGGTCGCCGCCCCGCTGAACAACTTGGCATTGGAGACGACCTGGGCATGAACCTCCAGCCCGATCACCACTTCCCATTCGCCCGTCTCGCCTGCAATCCGATAAGCCATCGTCTTCGCCATCAAGTCCAATAATGGAGTGAGAGAGGTTTTCTGGCCGGAATCGCGTGAAAACGCAACCGGCTTGGGCGGGAGGCTGCCTGGACGATGGCGTTGGGTGGGCGTGGTGGACGAACCCCGCCCGCCATCTTCAGGCCCAGGTTGGAAAATATGGTTAAGCATTTAATATTTTATTTTGCATATGACGCGACGGCAAAAATTAAGACATCATTAAAGAATGAGGCCATATTCAGTGGCCATTAACAGATTAACCACTCGCGACATAATGAAGGCCGTGATGCTTCGGTCCCTGAAAATCGCCCACAAGCTGGGCTTGGCGGTTCTGCTCTTCCTCATTCCGGTGGGTTACCTGTTGTACGCGCTGATCGCGCAACAGCAGATCGCCATCGACTTCGCCCAGAAGGAATTGGCCGGCACCGCTTACCTGCGCGGCCTGCAGACCATCCAAGCCCGGCTGGCCGCCGCGGAGACGGGTGGCGCCGCGCCGGACGCGGCGGCAACCGCAACGGCTGTGCGCCAGCTTCAGGCGGACTGGGGACAGGAGATGGAGACGGCCGACAAGGTGAACGACCTGCTGGCCGCCCTGGGCAAGAAGGATGGGGCCGGCAGCCCCGCCACCCGCACGGCGCTGCGGGCGCTGATCGCCCAGATCGGCGACAAGTCCAACCTGATCCTGGATCCGGACCTGGACAGTTTCTACGTCATGGACATCGTGCTGGTGAAACTGCCCGACCTGCAGGACCAGACTACGGGCCTGCGCGCCGTGACGCGTCAGGCCGGTGACAACAAGGTCGACCTGTTCGTCGCCCTGGGCGGGGTGAAGTCCCTGCTGACCGGCCTCGATTCCTCCGCCACCTCGGCCTATGGCGGCAACGCCGACGGCAGCGTCAAGAAAGCGCTGACGGCCCCGGTATCCGCCACGCAGAAGGCCGCCGCCGTGGTGACGGCGGGGGCGGAGAAAGGGGCGGTCACCGATGCCGACACGATGGCGGCGCTGAAGGCCCAGGACGCCTTGTACTCGGCCGCCTCAACCGACCTGGAGCGCCTGCTGAAGGCCCGTATCGGGGGGTTCAAGGCCACGCAGCTCCGGGTGCTGCTGATCTCGCTGGCACTGTTCGCGGCGGGCGGCGCCGGCGTCTACCTGGTGGTGCGCCGCTTCGTCATCACCCCGCTCAGCGACCTGACCGGCGCCATGTCGGGTCTGGCCGAGGGCCGCCTGGACACCGCCATCGACCATGCCGACAGCGGGGACGAGGTCGGGGCCATGGCGCGCGCCCTGGTCGTCTTCAAGGAGAACGCCCTGCGCAATCGCGAGTTGGAGGCGGCCCAGGCCCAGGAACAGGAAAAGCGGCTGCGCCGCCAGCAGGCGCTGGAAACCCTGACCCGGGACTTCCAGGCCGCCATCAGCGCCGAGCTGCGCGGCATGGCCGCCGCCGCGACGGAGCTGGAGGCCACCGCCGGTTCGCTGGCCACCCAGGCGGACAACACCGCCGGCCGCACCCAGGTCGCCGACGACAGCGCCGCCCGCGCCACCGACAACACCGAAACGGTGGCGGCGGCGACGGAGCAACTGGCCGCCAGCAGCAACGAGATCGGCGCCCAGGCGGAGCAGACCGCCGTCACCACCAAGACGGCGGTGCAGGAGGCGGAGCACGCGCGCAGCGTGGTGGGTGAACTGGCGACGGTGGCGGACAGCGTGAACGAGGTGGTGCGCTTCATCCAGGCCATCGCGGCGCAGACCAACCTGCTGGCCTTGAACGCCACCATCGAAGCGGCCCGCGCCGGCGAGGCCGGCAAGGGTTTCGCCGTGGTGGCGACCGAGGTCAAGAGCCTGGCCAACCAGACGGCGCAGGCGACGGATGACATCGAGGCCCGCGTCGGCGGCGTGAAGGCGGCGGCCGAGAACGCCATTGGCATCATCAACCGCATCGCCACCACCATCGCCGTCGTCGACGGCAACACCGGCGCCATCGCCGCCGCCGTCAGCCAGCAGAGCGCCGCCACCGCCGAGATCAGCCGCAACGTGACGGAGGCTGCCAGCCGTACCCGCGAGGTGACCCAGTCCCTGTCGCTGGTGCGGGACAGCGCGGAGTTCACCAAGGACGCGTCCGGCCAATTGCTGGGGGCGGCCAACGAACTGTCGCGGCAGTCGGAACAGTTGCGCATGGATGTGGAACACTTCCTGGCGGCCATGCAATCGGCCGAGGACCGGCGCCAGTTCGAACGGTATGACCTGGACCGTCCCGCCCATGCCGGCGGGCCGGGCATCCTGCCCACCGGGGCCGCCACGCACCGGCTGGTCAATATCGGACGCGGCGGCTGCGCCCTTCAGGGTCCGGCGGTCGGCGGCCCGGGCCGTGAGATCGAGGTGCTGGTGGACGGCAGCCGCTTCCGTGGCCGGGTCACCAGCCAGGAAGGCGACACCACCCGCATCCAGTTCCGCATGAGCGACGAGGTCGCCCAGGCGGTGGACACGCTGCTGGCACGGTGCGGGGCGGTGGCGGCCTGATGAGGCCGCCCCTCCCCCTTTCGCCGGCCCAAACCCGCAATAAATCCGGGAAATACCTTTAAGCATAGATTTGCCGTGGGCGGCGGCGGTGATAACGATTCCTTCAGGCCGACGATGCAAGCTGGACGCCGGAGAATCGTGAGGTCGGGATGTTTTTGCGGAATTCGCCGTCATTGCCCAGCGGTGTCGGCGTCCACCCCGTCGTCCCGCCTCGACGGCAGACGGTCATCGCGTCATGGGCGGGCCAGCCCATGCGGCTGACCATCCTTGTCCCCGTGCTGCTCATGGCGCTCAGCGTGGTCGGGGGCTTCGCCGCCAACCGGCTCATGACCACCCATAACCAGACCTTGGCGATCAACAGCCTGACCGCGCGCGCCGGCGAAATGGCCGAGGACCTGCGCCAGCAGGTCATGCTGTACCAATATGGCCTGCGCGGCGCCCGCGGCGCCGCCGTCGTGGCCGGTGGACCGGAGAAATTGACCCTCGCCCAGTTCCGCAGCTACGCGGCGACGCGGTCCCTGGCGACGGAGTTCCGCGGCGCCATGGGCTTCGGCATCATCCGCCGGGTGCCGGTGGCGGAGGAAAGCGTCTTCATCGCGCAACAGCACGGTGACGGCCGCCCCGATTTCCATATCCGCGAGCTACGCCCCCACGATGCGGAGCATGCGGTCATCCAGTTCATCGAGCCCGAAGCGGCGAACGTCACCGCCGTGGGCCTGGACATCGCGTCCGAACCCGCCCGCCATGCCGCGGCCATCGCGGCGATGCGGTCGGGGGAACCCCGGCTGACCGCCCCGATTTCCCTGGTGCAGGCGCCGGGCGACGCGGGCGGCTTCCTGCTGCTGTTGCCCATCTACCGGCAGGGCGCCGACCTGGGCGACGCCGAGGCGCGCCAGGCCGCGACAGTGGGCTGGTCCTACACGCCCTTCCTCATCAGTCGAATGATCGCCGGGTCGGAACTCATGCGCGCCGATGTCGGGTTCAGCGTGAGCGACATCACCGACGACGCGCACATGGCCCCCTTCTACCAGACCCCCGCCTTGCCCGAGGGCGTGGTCGACGCCCTGATCCATGAGGAAACGCTGACCATCTTCGGCCGGGAATGGCTGATCCGTTTCCAGGCGACACCAATGCTGTTGCGAGCCCTGAACCTGACACCGCCCCTGCTGGCGGCGGCTCAGGTCACGACGGGCGGCATCCTGCTGGCCCTACTGCTGCATTTCTACCTGGTCAACCTGACGCGGCGGCACGCCGCCGCCCGGGAAGCCGCCCGCCAGACCGAACTGCTGGAGCGGGAGGTCGGCGTGCGCACGGCGGAACTGGCCCAGCGCGAGGAACGCTTCAAGACGCTGACGGAACTCTCGACCGACTGGTATTGGGAAACCGACCGGGACGGCCGGTTCACCGCCATGTCGCAGGGCGTTTCGCGCATCGGCCAGGACCATCGCGGCCTGATCGGCAAAACCCGCCGGGACCTGTCCTCCGACCCACGGCTGGAGCAGTATGAGGACTGCGTGCGGCGGGGCGTGCCCTTTCGCGACCTGGCCTATGACCTGGTGGGCGAGGACGGGGCCCTGCGCCACATCGTGATAAGCGGCACCCCCATCCTGGACGCGGCCGGCGCCTGCGTCGGGTATCGCGGGTCGGGCCGGGACGTGACGGAGCAGCTGCGCGCGGAGGAGGCCCTGCGCGCCAGCCAGCGCTTCATCCGCGCCATCGCGGACAACATCCCCGGCATGGTGGGCTATTGGGACAGGGATCTGCGCTGCCGCTTCGCCAATGATCGCTATCGCAAATGGCTGGGCAAGACGTCTGAGGAGATCCTGGGCCAAAGCGCCATGGCCCTGCTGGACGCCGACCTTTTCGCCGCCAACAAGCCCTATATGGACGGGGCGCTGCGGGGCGAAACCCAACGGTTCGAGCGAACGCTGACGCGGCGTGACGGCCGTCCCACCGATAGCTGGATCCACTACATGCCCGATGTGGATCACGAGGGCGCGGTCCAAGGATTCTATGTCCTGGTAACCGATGTCACCCCGCTGAAACGGGCCGAGCGGGAATTGCGCGCGACATCCTCGCGGCTGGCGCTGGCGACCAAGGCCAGCGGCATCGCCATCTGGGAATATGACGTCGCCAGCGGCCAGATGGACTGGGACGAGCAGATGTTCAGGCTCTACGGCAAACCGTCCGCCGAGGGCCACGCCCCCACCATCTGGCGCGAGCAATGCCATCCGGACGACGTCGCCCGGGTGGAGACGGAGTTCCGGCGCGTCGCCAAGGGGGACGCCGACCTGGACATCGAATTCCGCATCCGCCGGCCCGATGGCGGCCTGCGCCATGTCAAGGGCGCGTCGATCACCGAACGGGACAGCGAGGGCCGGCCGGTGCGCATCATCGGCGTCAACTGGGATATCACCGAGGTGCGGGACCGCGAGGCGGCATTGGTCGCGGCGCAAATAGCGGCGGAAGCGGCGAGCCGGGCCAAGACGGACTTCCTGGCCAACATGAGCCACGAGATCCGCACGCCCATGAACGCCATCCTGGGGCTGACCCACCTTCTGGGTGATTTGGACCTGGGGCCCCAGCAACAGGACTTCGTCACCAAGATCGCCGCCGCCGGGCACAGCCTGCTGGACCTCATCAACGACATCCTGGACTTCTCCAAGGTGGAGGCCGGCCGCCTTGACCTTGAGTACGCGGAGCTCCGGCTGCCGGATTTGGTGGATGGGCTGCTGTCGCTGGTGTCGGTCAGCGCGGATGAGCGCAAGCTCGCCCTGTCGGCCAAGATCGCGCCGGGCGTGCCGACGGCGGTGGTGGGTGATCGCCTGCGGCTGCAACAGGTGGCGCTGAACCTTTTGGGCAACGCCATCAAGTTCACCCATGTGGGCGACGTGGCGATGACCATCGACCTCGTCAGCCGGCCCGCCCCCGACCAGGCCGTCCTGCGCTTCGCCGTCGCCGACACGGGCATCGGCATTCCCCGCGAGGTCATCCCCACCCTGTTCAGCGCCTTCACCCAGGCGGACACCTCGACCACCCGCCGCTATGGCGGCAGCGGCCTGGGCCTGGCCATCTGCAAGCGGCTGGTGGACCTGATGGGGGGTGAGATCGGCGTGGACAGCCAGCCCGGCGCGGGCAGCACCTTCTGGTTCACGGTGCCGGTGCGGGTGGCGGAACAGGCCGCGGCCCCATTGCCGGCGCCCCCAGCGGCGGAGGCCGGCAAGCGCCAACGGCCCAAGCGCCTGGACGGCGTGCGCCTGCTGATGGTGGAGGACAACGCCATCAACCAGGACGTCGGCCGCCTGTTGCTGCAGTCGGAAGGGGCGACCATCACCATCGCCGGCGATGGCCAGCAGGCGGTGGACCGGCTGCGTGCCGCGCCCGGAGCCTTCGACCTGGTGCTGATGGACATGCAGATGCCGGTGATGGACGGCTATGAGGCCACCCGCCTGATACGGGGGGAACTGGGACTGGCAAGCCTGCCCATCATCGCCCTGACCGCCGGGGTGCTGGATGCGGAACGTGCCCGCGCGTACGAGGCCGGCATCAACGACTTCCTGACCAAGCCCTTCGATTTGGAGGGCATGGTCGCGACCCTCCGCCGCCACCTGTCGAATGCCCCCGGCACGGTCGACGAGATCGCCGGCCGCCTGCGCGCGTTGGTGCCGGATATCGACCAGCGCCTGGCCCTGCTGGGTCTGGCCGACGACTGGGATCTTTACATCACGCTGCTGCGTCGCCTGATCGGCCAATTTGGGGAAACGGTGTCGGCGATCTTCGAGGCGGTGAACCAGCAGGATTGGCAAGCGGCGTCCGACCATCTCCTCGCCCTGAACGCGGCGGCGGAACAGGTGGCCGCGCCCCCGGTGGCGGTGGCCGCAGCGGCGGCGGAAACGGCGCTGCGGCGCCAGGACGAAGCCGCGTGCCGGTCCGCCCTGGGCACCCTGACGGGGGCGCTGGCCGCCCTGGCGGCGGCCGTGCGCTGAGAGGCCCGCCCGCCTCAGACCTGTTGGATGGCCGACAGGAGCCAGCGGCCGCCATCCGCCCGCACAAAGGTCCACAGCTCCTGAACCTCTTCGGGACGCTGGTCATCGCCCGCCACCACACGGCCGGTGGTCTCATCCACCGTCCAGTCCCGGGCGCGCCAGCGCAGCAGGGCGGTGCAGTAGGTACGGCCCTCCTCATGCCAGCTTTCCACCACGTCGCCCTTCACCAGATGCACGTCGGCCACCAGGTTGCGCACGCCGCGGCTTTGGTTCTCGGTCATCTCCTCGCCGTAATAGGACAACATTTCCGGCGTCAGGTGGCGGCGCAGGGCCGTCAGATCGCCCTTGCTCCAGCTGTCCATGATGCCGGTCAGGATCTGTTCGAACGCCGACAGGTCCTGCCCCTGCATCTGCACGCCGATGGCGGGCACGGGCGGCGGGGGCGGTACGGAGGCGCCCCCCTGGTTGTAGCCACCACCGAAGGGCGTCGCCTGGTAGGGCGCATCCTGCGGCGGGAACATCTCATAGCTCATGCCCGAGGCAGACGCCGGTCGCGGGCCGCTGATGGCCATGCGGATCAGGCGATAGATCAGGTAGGCGATGCCCGCCATGATCAGCAGCCGCAGGAGGCCGCCCAGCGCGCCGCCCGAGCCACTGCCGAAATCACCGCCGGCCCCATAGCCGTGGTGGCCGAACAGCGAGTTGTACAGGCTGGCGCCCAGGAAGCCCCCCATCATGCCCGACAGGAAGGGATGCCGCTGGGTGAAGCTGGGCTGGGCGAATCCGGGCTGGCCAAACGGCTGCTGGAAGCCCGGGCGCGGCTGATACGCCGGTGCTGCCGGCGCCGCGGGGGCGGCCGGCGGCGGGGTGATGCTGCGCTGGATGGGCTGGCCCGTCACCGATGGGTTGGCGGGCGTGGTGTAGGTCCGGCTGCCCCGGCTGCCGGAACTGGAACTGCGGCCCGGGCGGGCATCGGCGGCCAAGGGCGCCAAGGCCAGGGACACCGCCAGAACCGCGGCGACCGCACGCGAACCAAACCGACCGAACATTTTCTCTCCCCCTAAATCATGGGGCTGGCTTTCAGCCCCACCCTAATGTGGGCCCCACTTGCAAAATTGCCAGGGCCAGTCACCGCCCCGCGCAGCGGACCGCTTTTCGGGCCCGCGACGGACGCGACCTTTGCCCGCAAGCCCCGCTCGTGTCTAGACTGCACCCAAGCCCAGCTTGGCACTGCGGGGACGTGCGGCACGCCGGGTATCATGGAGCAGCGCATTGGTGCGCTGCTCGCCAGCGACGAACAAAACGAAACCAGGGGTAAATGGGGGTTCCGACATATGCCCACACCGAAGTGGAAGCTGGCGGCCTTGCTGACCGGCACCGCCTTGATCTTGCTCACCACCCACATGGCCATCACCAGCACGCCGGCCAACGCCGGCGACAAGCCGGCGGCCGATCAGCCCAAGGGCGACCAGGCCAAGGGCGATGACAAGACCAGTGGCGATAAGGACTGGACGCCCAAGCATTTCACCATCGACCGCAGCGGCACCTTCAACGGCAAGCGCGTGGACTATCAGGTGCTGGCTGGCGAAACCCATCTGGTGAACGACAAGGAGGAGGACGCGGCCACCGTCTTCTCCACCGCCTATGTGAAAAAGGGGGTTAAGGACGCGACGCAACGCCCCGTCATCTTCCTGTTCAACGGCGGCCCGGGTTCCGCCAGCCTGTGGCTGCACATGGGCGCCTGGGGACCGAAGCGCGTGGACGTGCCCAGCGACGCGACCAACGCCGGCAGCCCGCCCTACCCCCTGAAGGACAACCCGCAAAGCCTGCTGGACGTGGCCGACCTGGTGTTCATCGACCCCGTGGGCACCGGCTACAGCCGCATCCTGCCCAAGGGGGATGAAAAGGACTATTACGGCGTGAAGCAGGACGCCCATTCCATCGCGCAGTTCATGCGCCGCTGGCTGACGGACCACAAGCGCTGGAACTCCCCCGTCTTCATCGGCGGCGAGAGCTATGGCGGCATGCGCATCGGCGCCCTGTTGCCCGAATTGCTGGAGAATGGCGCACCCGTGGGCCTGAACGGCCTGATCGTCGTGTCGGGCGCTGTCGACTATGGCGCGTTCGAGTTCAACCGCGGCAACGACGTGCCCTACCCCGCCTTCCTGCCGACCTACGCCGCCGTCGCCTGGTACCACAAGAAGATCGCCGACACCTCCATGGGGTTCGACGCCTTCATGAACCAGGTGCGCAAGTTCGCGGTGGAGGAATATCCGGTGGCCCTGCTGAAGGGCAACCGCATGAGCCCGGCCGAGCGCAAGGGCGTGATCGATAAGCTGTCGCGCTACACCGGCCTGTCGCCCGCCTATCTCGACCGCACCAACCTGCGCGTCCGCGACGTGCGCTTCGCCAAGGAGCTGTTGCGCGATCAGGGCAAGGTCGTCGGCATCTATGACGGCCGCTACACCGGCCAGGAATACGACTCCGCCGGCGACACGGTGGACAGCGACCCCTCGGGCTACGGCGTCGGCGCCGCCTTCGCCACCACGCTGCAAAGCTATCTGTTGAGCGACCTCAACATCAAGATGGACCGGGAGTACCGGACCAGCGGCGACGTGGGCAAGAACTGGGATTGGAAGACCTGGGGCGATGAAGGCGGCGGCTACGCCAACGTGGCCCCCTGGTACGGCGACGCCATGCGCCAGAACCCTAAGCTGAAGGTGTTCATGGCCGGCGGCTGGTACGACATCTGCGTGCCCTTCTTCTCCAACGAGAACGCCATGAACGCCAACGGCGTGCCCACCGACCGGGTGACCTTCAGCTATTACGAGGCGGGGCACATGATGTACCTGAACCGCGCCGCCCTCGATAAGCTGACCGACGACGTCCGCCACTTCGTCAAGGCGGCGGCGCCAGGGGCGAGCGAGTAAGTTCAGCAGCCGGCGGGTGGCGATTCCATCATTCCGCGGTCGGAATGGGGGATGCTTCCCGCCGGTGCCACCACCCTCCGCCCAACGCGACGTAGAGAACCGCCGTGTCGGAGAACCGGGACGCCATCGCGCTCAGGCGGGCGATGGTGGCGCTTTGATATTGCTCCTCGGCGTTGAGGAGGTCCGCGTAGCGGATCTTGCCGTACTGGTACTGGACTTCCGATATTTCCAGGCTCTGGCGCGCCCGCTCCTCCTGGCGGGTGGTGATCGACAGGGTCTGGGCATCGGCGTCGATGGCCGCCAGAACGTCACAGACATTTTGCAGGGCGCTGAGAACGGTCTGCCGATAGGTTGCCGCCGCCGCGTCATAGGCCGCCCTGCTGGCGTCCTCGCGCGCCGCCAGGGCGCCGCCATCGAAAAGGGTCTGGGTGACGCTGGCCCCCAAGCCGATGAGGCCGCTGGAAAACAGGGTCGGGAGCGCACCCGAATTCGTCGACAGCGCCGCCGTCAGGCCGACGTCCGGAATCCGGGCGGCAACGGCCACGCCAATCGCCGCCGACGCCTGGTGCAACGCCGCTTCCGCTTGGCGGATATCGGGCCTCCGCTCCGTGAGCTTGGCCGGTACGCTGGATGGCAGGTCCGTCGGCAGCATCAGGCCGGAAAGCGTGAGGCCGCCGCCGGCGAAGGTGGCGGGATCATCCCCCAGATAGACCGCCAGCAAATGGCGTATCTGCGTCCGCTGGGTCCGGAGCGTCGTCAGCGCGGACTCCGTGCCCAACAGCACGCTTTCCTGCGTCAGCACGTTGGCCGGCGATTCCGCGCCGCTCTGCTCCCGTATGCGGATGATCTCCAGTTGCTTGGCCTGGCGCGACCGTATTTCCTCCTCCGCCGACAGTTCGGCCGAGAGCAGCGCCTCCTGCAACGCCGTGGTGATGACGTTGGACGTGAGGGCCAGGTAGCTGCTTTCGACGGAGAAGCGCTGCAGATCCAGCGCCGCCTGCTGCATCTCGATCATCCTGCGGACGCCGCCGAAGACGTCCACGGTATAGGACGCCCCGACAGACGCGCCGTACTGCGACGCCGTCGACGCATATTTTCCCGTCGTCCTGCTCTCGTTGGCCGAAACGGTGGCCGTGGCGATCGGCAGCAGGCCCGCCCGGGCGGCCGCGAGGTTGGCACTGGCCGAGCGCAGCGTCGCCTGGGCCGCCTCCAGCGTCGGACTTCCCGCGATGG
The DNA here is from genome assembly GCF_034427435.1 of Nitrospirillum goiasense. Classification (NCBI taxonomy): domain Bacteria; kingdom Pseudomonadati; phylum Pseudomonadota; class Alphaproteobacteria; order Rhodospirillales; family Azospirillaceae; genus Nitrospirillum; species Nitrospirillum goiasense. The sequence goes on from NZ_JAXQNP010000002.1 coordinate 2,273,080, forward strand.
CGTGGGCGATCAGGGCATCCAGCTTCCGGTCATGGTACAGCGTCCACCAGTCGCCCTGGATATCGTCGCTGACGCCGAAGCCCTGGGCGGCGCCGGCGGGTCCCTGGGACGCGACAGTGCGGTCGGGATGCGGCGCTGGCGCATAGCCGTCGGACGGGGGCTTCACGAAATCAGGCCCCACGACACACCCCGCCAAAGTGGCGGCAAGTGCCAGGGGGAACAGCCTGAACGGTTTCAGGACATCGGCCATCAGTTTTTCCCCAGGGCGTCAACGGGATTGAGCCGGGCGGCGTTGCGCGCCGGGACAAATCCGAAAATGAGGCCGATGCTTGTGGAACTGGCGAAGGCGATCAGGATCGTCACCGGCGAGATCACCATGGCCGTGGACGGGGCGGCCTTCCCCAGCACCTGGCCGATGCCCACCGCGCTCAGGACACCCAGCACACCGCCGATCAGGCATACGAACACCGCCTCCAGCAGAAACTGGCTCAGGATATCGCTTTGCCGGGCGCCGACGGCCAGGCGCACCCCGATTTCCTGCGTGCGCTCCGTCACCGATACCAGGGTGATGTTCATGACGCCGATGCCACCGACGATCAGGGAGATGACCGCGATCATCGACGTCAGCAGGGTCATGGTGTTGTTGGCGCCCTCGATCGACTTGCGGATCAGGTCGACATTGTAGGTGTGGAAATCCTTCCTTCCGTGCAGCAACGTCAGGAGCTTGGTCACGGCCTGCTCGACAACCTCGGTCGAGTAGGCGGCCTTGGGCCGAACCGTGATGCCATCCAGCCGGGCCGAGCCCGTTAGCCGGCCGGAAACGGCCGTATAGGGCGCCCAGATATTCAGATCGCCCCGCTGGATGGCACCCAGATTATCCTCATCGGCGACGCCGATGATCCGGCATGGCACCGTGCCCACCAGGATGACCTGGCCGAGGGGGTCCGTCCCGGACCCGAAGAACTGGTCGCGCACCTTGGAGTCGATGATGACGATGGGCGCGAGCTGGGAAACCGCATCATCGTCAAAAACCGCCCCGGAGGACAGCCGGACCCCATGGACCCGGAAATACTGGCTTCCCACGCCGCTGATGATGGCGTTCGCGGCGAGGTTGCCAAAGCGCAGCGTGACCTTGCCCGTGACCATGGGGGTGACGCTGTCGATATAATCGTGGCGGCCCAGCGCGGCGACATCCTTCGCCGTCAAGGTGGTGACGGCGCCGGCGCGCATACTCCCCCAGCCGACCCCCGCATAGATATCGAGGGTGTTCGTTCCCAGGGTGCTGATGTTGGCGATGACCCGCAGGCGGGCGCCTTCACCCAGCGCCGCCACGGTCACCACGGCCGCGGTGCCGATGATGATGCCCAGCATGGTCAGAAGTGTGCGCAGGCGGTGGGCGTTCAAGGACGCCAGCGCCATTCGGGCCGCTTCCAGATGGCGCCACAGGCCCATCCAGCCGGATGACCGGGCGTGGGACGCGGCTCGCCGTCCCTCACCCTGTGTCACCCGCCGGCCGGAATCCGCGATGATGGCGCCGTCCCGGATCTCGATGATCCTCTCCGCATGCTGCGCCACCGTCATGTCGTGCGTGACGATGATGACCGTGTGCCCCTTCGCATGCAGTTCCTTCAGCGCCAGCAACACCTGCTCGCCGGTATTCTGATCCAGCGCCCCGGTGGGTTCGTCGGCCAGAATGACGGGCCCGCCGTTCATCAGCGCCCGCGCGATGCTGACCCGCTGCTGCTGACCGCCGGAGAGTTGGTTGGGCTTGTGGTCGGCCCTGTCCTTGAGCCCGAACTGTCCCAACAGCATTTCCGCCCGGCGCAGCCGGTCACGGCGCGGCAGGCCGTCATAGATCGCCGGCATGGAAACGTTATCGGCCGCCGTCAAGCTGGACAGCAGGTTGTAATGCTGGAACACGAAGCCAACCCGCTCCCGGCGCAGCCGCGCCAGATCATCGGACGACAGCATGCCCGTTTCCTGCCCCGCCACCCTATAGCTGCCGGACGTGGGGCGATCGAGGCAGCCCAGGATATTGAGCAGCGTGGATTTCCCCGAGCCGGAGGCGCCGACGATGGCGACCATCTCACCCGCTTCTATGGTCAGGGACACGTCCCGCAAGGCGGCGATGGTATTCGGCCCGGAGATGTACTCCCTGGTCACGCGCGTCAGTTCGAGCCGCGTGTCGTTCATCGCCGCCCCCTATCGCCGTGTGGGCTTCTGGGGCCCGTCACCCGGCGTCATCTCACCGACGATCACCTTTTCACCGGCCTCGAGCCCGCTCAGGATTTCCGCCTGCTCGTTATTGTCGATGCCGACGCGCACCGTCCGGGTGGAGACGCCCTCCGCGCCGAGGACCCGCACGGTTCGGTCGCCGCCAGCGGTGCCCGGCCCCAGCGCGGCCGATGGAACGACCAGGGCGTTCTCCGCCTTGGCCAGCACGATGAAGACCTCAGCCGTCATGTTGGGCCGCAACTGCCCATCCGGATTTTCGACGTCGAAGCGGCCGTTGTAGTAGACCGGGTTGGCCGTGGCGGCCGTACCGCCGCTGCCGCGGCTGCTGGAACTGGTGTCCATGGAGGACGCAATATCCTCCGGCGCCGGATCTATGAAGCGCAGGGTCGAGTAATAGCGGTGCTCATTGGAGGCCAGGATTTTGAAATACAGATCCTGGCCCGGCTTCACCTTCACGATATCCGCTTCGGAGATTTTGGCCTTGACCGTCATTGTCTTCAGGTCAGCCAGCAGGATGATGGTGGGCGCGGTCTGGTTCGCGTTCACGGTCTGGCCTTGCTCCGTCACCACGGAAACGACCGTGCCGTCGATGGGGGCGGAGATCTTGGTGTAGCGCAGATTGACGTTGGCCAGGTCGACGGCGATTTTGGCTTGGGAGATCTGGGCGTTGAGCGCGGCGACATCGGCGCGGGCATTGTCGTACGCCGCCCGCGCCGTCTCGTAATCCAGCCTTGAATTCGCGTTCCTGGCCGCCATGGCGGCCTCACGTTCGAAGTTCAGCTTGGCCTGTTCCAGGGTCGCCTGCCGCCCGCCGAGTTCGGCCTGAACATTTTCCAGCGCCGCTTCGGCGGCCTTCAGGGCGTTCACCTGCGGCGCGGAATCGATTTCGGCGATCAACTGTCCCTGAGTCACCTGCTGGCCAAGCGTGACGTTAAGCAGCTTCACCTGGCCGGAAACCTGGGCGCCGACGCTCACCAGCTTTTTGGGAAAGAGGACGCCGCTGGCAAGCACCGTCTGCTCGACGGCGCCGCGCTTGACCGGCACCGTGACATATTGCGGTGCGGCGTGCGACGGCCACACCACAAACTTTATCAGGACGCCGGCCACCACCACGCCCGCGATGATGCCGATATAGGTCAGTTTTTTCACGTTAAGATACGCCCATCATGCCCAGGGTCCGGTGCGCGCACGAGCCGACGCCCCGCCAGCCTCGCCCTCGACCGCATCCAGACAGGTGATTCCACCGCATTGCAAAACGCCCCCTGCGTTTTATCAGCGAAGATTCCACATTATCGCTTTGCGCAACATGTGACGCATTGATCTATTCAAGTCAATAATTCTAATTACCCAAAAAAAGTCTTCCTTATGACGTCATAAGAAAATTATATGCCCAATTTGTGCTTTTTGAGTTGATGGGAAATCCAAATTTCACTGATATCTATTTTCCATACTCAAATAATGAAAAATTCCCAACCTCACGCCTGGACCGACGAGGAGAAGGACATCCAAGTCTCGGTGAGCAGCCGGGCGAACGGATTGGATCGGCTTATGCAAACCGTCAGAGCCTGGGCCAAGCGCTGTGGAATCCATCCGCCTCATGTCGCCATAGCGCTCCGGCAGGACGTGTTCGCACCTTAAAACCACCCGAATTTTAAAATTAACTCCAGGCGAAGGAGATCACTTTGAGCCTCTTGCAGATCGATGGCGGGCAGTTCGAGGAAAAGGTGCTCGCCGCCAAGGGGCCGATACTGCTCGACTTATGGGCGGACTGGTGTGCGCCCTGCCATGCCCTGATGCCAACGGTCGAGCGTTTGGCCAAGGCGTTTGGTCCGGCGCTCACGGTCGCGCAAATGGACATGGACGCCAACAAGTCCTTCTGGGATCGCCTGGCGGTCCGCGGCATTCCCACCCTGCTGCTGTTCAAGGATGGGGGTGAAGTCGCGCGCATCACCGGCGTCCACCCTTACGGCAAGCTGGTCGCCTGGCTGGGCGCCAATGGCGTGGCGCCACCGGACGGCAACGCTCAATCTGTTCAAAAGGACGGGGAGTGGTGCGCCTTCCACGGCGATGCGGAGTTGAAGCGATTTTTCCTCGACAGGGTCTCGGCCCATGCCGAGGCCGGCGACATCGCCAACGGCCGCATGTCCTATTGGGGGCCCAAGGGGGGCTCGATCTCCTCTGCCTTCATGCGGCAGGCGAAGCCATCCGTTTTTGAGCGGGCCACGGGTTTACCAATTTCGTTGGGCTTGGCCATGGAGTTCGCCCGCATCACCACCGCCGAGCAGGTGGGCCGGGTGTTCGACGCCATCCCGCTAGGCGCCGACCTGGCCGGCGTCGCCCCGCGCCTGATGCTGGCCTGGCTGGGCGATCCGGCCACCCTGTCCCCCGCCTACCTCGACGATCCCCGTCTTGACGCCATCCGCATGGATTGGGCACGGCATCTGCGGGCGGCGCTGGCGGGGGAAGCGGTCGCCCCCGCCGTATGGGTCGAGCTACGGCAGCGGGCTGCGAAACTTCGCAAGGAACTGCCACAGGAGCGTTCGGTGCCTAGGCATGTCACCGCGATGCTGGCCGATCTCTCCCCCGCCTCAGCCGGATAACGGCGGTGAATGGACGGGCATCCTGTTGCTCCTGGGCCACTACACGATATTCAGCCGATTCCTATTCGAGTCCGGCTACTCGCACTACCATTTTTCCCTGGAAGACGTCCGTCACCGTTTTTGCGAAAAAGTCGCCAATGGGCGTGACCCCACCCCCGAGGTCATCGCGGAAATTCATCAGAAATGGGAGAGCCAACACGGGGATCTTCAAACTCTCATCGAGCAGATGCAGGCATTCTCCCATGCCAACAGGAATACTGACGCCAGCCATTTGATCCCGATGCTCATCGCCGCCATTGAAGACACCGTTTCCCCCTAAAGGGTACGGTCATTCAGGTCGCCACACGGGTCTGTAGGGTACGTTCGCTTCAGCGACGGTCAGACATACTCTAAGCCACCGCCTCCCGCGGCCGGGTGACCAGCAGGGACAGGCCCAGCGCCGCCGCCAGCAGCACGGCGGCCAGCAGGAAGGTCGAGCCGTGGGGCAGCATGGCGAAGGGGCCCACGCTGTCGGCCAGCACGGTGGTGAACAGCACGGGGCCCACCATGCCGGTGACGCCACGGATGCTGACCAGCGTGCCCTGCAGCAAGCCCTGCTCCGTCGCAGATACCCGCGCGGACATGAGGCTTTGGGCGGAGGGACCGACCATGCCCCAGAGGGCCACCAGGGGAATGCCGCAGAGAAGGCCCAGGCCCGCGGGCGAGGCGCCGAAAACGGTGAAACCGGCCGTGCCCGCGACCAGGCCCACCATCATGGTCCGACGGGCGCCAATGCGCTTGACCACGCGCCCCACCAGGCCGCCCTGCACCACGGTGCTGCACACGCCCACCCCGGCCAGGGTCAGGCCCACGGACTCCGGCCCCCAGCCATAGCGGTCGTTGACGTAGATGACGAAGGTGTTGTTCAGCGCCTCATGCGCCAGATAGTAGAGCCAGACGACGCCGCCCAGGCCCAGCAGCCCCGGCGCGCCGCGCAGCAGGGCGAACGCGCCCAGCGGGTTGGCCCGCCGCCAGGAAAAGACGCCGCGCCGGTCGGCCGGCAGCGATTCCGGCAGGACGAACAGGCCGTAGCAGGCGTTCAGCAGGCTGAGGCCCCCCGCCACCCAGAACGGCAGGCGCGGCTCGATCCCGCCCAGTAGTCCCCCCGCCGCCGGGCCGACGATGAAGCCCAGGCCGAAGGCGGCGCCCAGCATGCCGAAGGCGCCGGCGCGCTTTTCCGCCGGGGTCACGTCGGCGATGTACGCCGAGGCGGTGGTGAAGCTGGCGGCGGTGATGCCGGACAGGATGCGCCCCACCACCAGCCAGCTCAGGGTCGGCGCGAGGGCCATCAGCAGATAGTCCGCCCCCAGCCCGAAGCAGGACACCAACAGGATGGGCCGCCGGCCGAACCGGTCGGACAACGCGCCGATGAGGGGGAGAACAGGAACTGCATGGCGGCGAACAGGGTGCCGAACAGGCCCACCATGTGCGCGGCCCGCGCGTTGTCGCCGCCGACGAAGCCCTTTACCAGGTCTGGCAGCACCGGAATGATGATGCCCAGCGCCAAGACGTCCAGCAACGCGGTGACGAAGACGAAGGCCAGCGCGGCGCGGCGCGGCGTAGGGGATGCGGTCATTGTCAGGCCCAGACTGGAACCCGGCGTTGCGGGCGCCGGGCGGATCATCGTTCTTTGCGGGCCTACCCTTAATCCTTTTGCGCGCCGTCGGGGAGTCCTGAAAGCAGGGCGGGTCACTATGTCAGGGCCATGGCGGTCCCCCAAACGCCTCCGGCCGCGAACTCCTGGCCTTAAGCCATCCGCTGCCGCTATATGATGCCAGCCAATCGGTTAACGGGGACGAACGATGCGTGAAGTCAGCTGTGTTCTGGACGCCCAGGCCCAGTTGGGCGAATGCCCGCGCTGGGTGGCCGGCGGGAATGGCCAGGATGGCGTGCTGTACTGGGTGGACATCCCGGCCAAGACGCTGCACCGCTTCGACCCCGGCACCGGCCAGGACGTGCAACGCGGCTTCGACCAGCCGGCGGCCTGCCTGGCGCGCCACGGTGACCACGGCCTGGTCCTGGGCATGAAGGACGGCTTCGCCCTGCTGTCCGATTTCGCGGCCGAGCCCGTGCCGCTGGGGGCGCAGGTGGAGCAATCGCGGCCCGACAACCGCTTCAACGACGGCCGTTGCGACCGGCTGGGCCGCTTCTGGTCCGGCACCCTGGACGGCACCAAGCAGCACCGCAACGGCACGCTGTACCGCCTGGACGGGACCGGCCAGGTGACCGATGTCGCCACCGGCTTCCTCACCAGCAACGGCATCGCGTTTTCCCCCGACGACCGCACCTTCTATCTGGCGGACACGCCCAACCACGTCATCTACGCCTATGATTTCGACCTGGCGGGCGGCCATCTGTCGAATCAGCGCGTCTTCCACCAATTCCCCCACGGCCTGGGCCGGCCGGACGGCGCCTCGGTGGATGCGGAGGGCTGCTACTGGACGGCGCTGTACGACGGCGGCCGGGTGGTGCGCCTGTCGCCCCAGGGCGAAATCCTGGAGGAGGTGACCATCCCTGCCCGCCTCTGCACCATGATCGCCTTCGGCGGCCCCGACCTGAAGACCGCGTACGTCACCACCGCCCGCCAGAAGCTGGATGAGGCTGAACTGGCCCGCCATCCACAGTCCGGCGGCATCTTCAGCTTCCGCGTCGATGTCCCGGGCCTGCCGGAACACGCGTACGGTGGATGAGGGCCGGGGAATGAAGGCCGGGGGATCGTCACGCTAGGGCTTGTTGAGAATCATCTGGAGTGAATGACGGCTGCGACGAGATAGATCATGGCTGAGAAGCTCTGATCTGTTTTGTCGCAGCGCATGGCGATGCGTTTGAACTCTTTGAGTTTGCAGAAGAAATTCTCGATGAGGTGACGCCACTTATATATCTCGGCGTCAATCTTGCGTGGACTTGCCCGGCGAGGATGCTGGGAGATGACGACCTTGGCGCCACGCTCGTCCAGATCGGCGATGATGGTGGCAGAGTCATAGGCTTTGTCACCGATCAATCCGCCGAACTCCAAATCCTGGATCAAAGGGGCGACACCAACAGTGTCAAACCGATGGCCTGGCAGGAGGACGAAACGCACCAGGTTTCCGAGCGCATCCGTAAGAGCCAGGATCTTGGTGGTCATGCCGCCCTTGGAGCGACCTATGGCCTGGCTCTGAGTCCCCCTTTTGCGCCCTGACCATGCCGGTGGACTTTGACGATGGTGGCGTCAACCATGGCGTATTCCATGTCGGGCTCGTCCGAGCACGCCTCGAAAAGCCGAATGAAAACATCAGCTTTGACCCAGTCACGGTAACGTTTGAAGATCGTGTTCCACTTGCCGAACGAGGCGGGAAGGTCTCGCCAGGGGCTGCTCGTCCGCGCTATCCAAAGCACCGCCTCAATGAAAAGGCGATTGTCGCTACCGCTCCGCCCTGGATCACTCGGCTTCCCAAGGCAATGCGGTTCCATCTTCGCCCATTGGGCATCGGTCAGTACAAAGCGTTCCATCCGAAGCTTGAATCACGACCAAGCAACGGATGGAAGATAAATCTCAACAAGCCCTAGGCCGAATGTCTTCCTCACGGCCGCATCGACGGGACCGAAGGGCATGAAGCGGCGCAAGACCTTGAGCAGGGAGGCCTCGCCCTTCGGGGTGCGCCGCATTCTCCATGCGCCCAAGGCCGCGTCGGCAATGGCGGCGACGACGCGATCCGGCTCCGGCGCGTTACGGACGCTATGCTGGATGGCACGGACGACCGCATCCCGTTCCCCGTCATAAGCCGCCAGGGGGGATGCCGCCTGCGGCGCGTTAACGTCGAGGCTGGTCTTGGTGTACGACGGCTCGACCAGGACAACCCGGATCCCGAACCGCCGGACCTCATGATCCAAGGTTTCGGACAGTCCCTCGACGGCATGCTTGGAGGCCGAATAGAGCCCCATGTAGGGGGCCGGCAGGAAGCCGAGCACGGAACTGACGTTGACGATCCTTCCGGCGCGCTGCGCCCGCATATGCGGCAGCACGGCCTGTATCGTCCGCAACGTGCCGAACACGTTGGTGTCAAAAAGGGCCTGCGCCTCGGCGATCGAGGTTTCCTCGGTGGCGCCGAGCAGGCTGACGCCGGCGTTGTTCACCAGGACGTCGATCCTTTTTGCCTTCGCCACGATGGCCTCGATACCGCGTCGAACGGAGTCATCACGGCGGACGTCCAGTTCGATCAAAACGACACCCGGTATTGGGTCGGCCTTGGCGAGATCGCGCACGGTGCCGAAGACCTGGCAGCCCCGCTTCACGAAATGCTCGGCAGCGGCACGACCGATGCCCGATGAAACACCGGTGACGACGATGACGGGAGAGGTGGACATGGCGGTTCCTTATCGTTTGCTGTTGGGCGGAGACGCGGTCGCGCCCTAAGACGCCCTGCCGCCAAGGCGGTTTATGAAATCCTGATCGGGATGGGACTCCGGGACCGGCGCTGCGGGGCGGAACAGGTCGTCGCGCTTGCCCTGCAGGCCATCGATGAACCGCCGCGCCGGATCGGCATCGGACAGCGAGGCGGAGGGGACGACGCTGCGCGCCACAGGCTCCCGCTTCCCCATCAGCGAGGCGACGAAGGTTGTCGCCGGATCGGGGGCCTGCGCGGCGGACGCCGTGCCCGACATGACGCCGACTAGGATCAAGGCCTTGATGGACATGCGCGAAATTCTATTGATCGAGGCGAGCATCATCTATCTCCGGTATGCCGACCCCGCCATCATGGGCGGGAGCACCATCGTGCTACCGGTGAAGATATGTAATGAGTGACGTTCTAACAATATCGTCACTACTTACTTTTATCGATGGCCGCCATGCCTTGGCGAGCAGCCTAAAGGAACTTGGGATGGGGGCATGCGTCACCGCCCCTTCCGTGCCGCTTGGGCACCGGCGAGCTATGGCGCTATCACTGGAGAGGCCGGTGTTCCCTCGAACACCCGCGGTGCATCATCAGGGTGTGTTGCGCGCACCCGGGATGCTCCCGCCGCTTTAATCGTCGCCGGCGGCGCTTTCGGTCGCGGGCTTCAGGGGATGGGTGTGGTGGCCGCTGACCTCCGCGCCGGCATCGGGGTCCAGGCGGATGAAGTGGAAGACCGAGGTCAAGCCGATGGCCATGATGGCCAGGAAGGCGACCATGAAGTCATGGGGTTGCAGGACGTCGCCGCCATGCCGGGCCAGGGTGACGTGCAGCAGCAGGGCGCCGGTCGCGACCCCCATGCCCAGCGACACCTGCTGCACCATGGATGACAAGCTGGTGGCGGCACTCATGCGGGGGGCGGGCACGTCCGCGAAAGCCAGGGTGTTCAGGCCGGTGAACTGCAGGGACCGGAGGAAACCGCCGACCAGCAGCACGCCCAGGATCAGCGCAACCGGCGTGTCGGGCCGGAACAGGCCGATGGCGCCGGTCAGCAGGGCGGACAGCACGCTGTTGATCACCAGCGCCCGGCGGAAGCCATAGCGACGCAGGATGGGGCCGGCCGTCATCTTCATGACCAGCGCCCCGGCCGCGGTGGCGAAGGTCAGCAGGCCGGAGACGAAGGCTGTCATGCCGAACCCCACCTGCAGCATCAGCGGCAACAGGAAGGGGATGGCGCCCATGCAGATGCGGAACAGCGACCCGCCCAGCACGCTGATGCGGAAGGTGGCGGTCTTCAGCAGGTCCAGGTCGATCAGCGGATGAGGATGGCGCCGCGAATGGCGTACCGCCACGATGCCGACCAGCAGCCCGATCACCAACAGCGCCGGCGCCACGCGCCAATCCACCCCATCGCGGCCGATGGACTCGAAACCGGCCATGAGGGCGGCCAGCGCCACACCGGAGCTGACGAAGCCCCAACCGTCCAGCTTGGCCACCAATTCCTCGCGGTGATCGGCGATGTAGCGCCAGGACAGGTAAAGGCCCAGCAGGCCGATGGGAATGTTGATGAAGAAAATCCAACGCCAGGACAGGTAGGTCGTCAGCAGGCCGCCAATGGGCGGCCCGATCAGCGGACCCACCATGGCCGGCGTGGTCAGGTAGTTCATGGCCCGGACCAGTTGGTCCTTGGGCACGGTGCGCAGCAGCACCAGCCGGCCCACCGGCACCATCATGGCGCCGCCCACACCCTGCAGCAGGCGGGCCAGCGCCAATTGCGGCAGGGACTGGCTGAGCCCGCAGGCGATGGAGCCCAGGGTGAAGAGCACGATGGCGGCGCGGAAGACCCGGCTGGAACCAAAGCGGTCGGCGACCCAGCCGCTGATGGGGATGAACACCGCCAGGCTGAGGATGTAGGCGGTGATGGCCAGGCTGAGATGAATGGGACTGACGCCCAGGCTGTTGCCCATGGCCGGCAAGGCCGTGGCCAGGACGGTGGCGTCCAGGTTCTCCATGAACAGGGCGCACGAGATGATGAGCGCGACGAGCATGGGCCGTAACAGTGCCTTTCATCCGGGGAGTGCACGCGAAAACGGGGCGAAAACGCTACCCACCGTTTGAGAATTTGGGCAAAGCCGCCGCGTGGAACAAGTGTGTGCCCAGCATGGCTGACCGTCAGGCCGCCCAACCATGCGGCGCGGAACACTCGACCAAGCCATTCCCCCTGCGACCCCGCGTCCGCGATATGGTCGTGCGGGATTTCGCCCCTTGGCACCGGAACGCGCCCCCCTTAGGAATGGTTCCCCCATCCGCTTCCCGGCCAAGGCCCGGAAGCAGCTGAAGAATGGCAGAGGATCGTTCCATGAAGCTCTACTACAAGCCCGGCGCCTGCTCGCTTTCCCCGCACATCGTGGCCCTGGAGGCCGGCCTGGACATCGCCCTGGAGGCGGTGGACCTGAAGACCAAGGTGACGGAGACGGGCGCCAACTTCCTGGAGGCCAATCCCAAGGGCTCCGTCCCGGCGCTGACGCTGGATGACGGCACCGTGCTGACCGAGGGCGCGGTCATCACGCAGTACTTGGCCGACCAGGCCCCCGCCAGCGGCCTGATCCCCGCCGCCGGCAGCATCGGCCGCTACAAGGTGCAGGAATGGCTGAACTTCATCGCCACCGACCTGCACAAGGGCTTCAGCCCCCTGTTCAACCCGGCCACGCCGGATGACTACAAGGCGATGGCCAAGCAGAACCTGGATCGCCGCTTCAAGTATCTCGAGGATGTGCTGGCCGACGGCCGTTCCTACCTGACCGGCGAGACCTTCACCGTCGCCGACGCCTACGCCTATGTCGTGCTGACCTGGGCGGGCAAGGTCGGCATCGACCTCGCCGCCTATCCCAAGGTCGCCGCCTTCTTCACCCGCGTCGGCCAGCGCCCCAAGGTGCAGGCGGCGCTGAAGGCCGAGGGGCTGCTGGCCGCCTAAGCGACCATGCCCGTGGAGGAGGGCCGTCCCCGGCGGACGGCCCTTCCTGACGATACCGGCGGATACCGACGCGAGAAGGAGGCGGGCTCATGCCCATCCCCATGGAATTGCAGCACGCGTCCCAGGACTTCGAGCGCTTCCTGGCCGATGCCCGCGACCTCGCCGGCCTGGCCACCCGCAACCAGACCTACACCATGGTGCAGGGGGTGTTGCAGACCTTTCGCCGCCGGCTTGGCACCGCCGATGCCATCCGCTTCGCTGGCGTGCTGCCGCCCCTGCTGCGCGCCATCTTCGTGACCGACTGGCCGATTGACGAGCCGCCGGTGCCCTTCGCCGACCGGGCCACCATGACGCGCGAGGTGCAGGCGCTGCGCCGCGATCACAACTTCGCGCCCGATACCGCGATCCGCGATGTGGCGGAGGCCCTGCGTCGTCACGTCTATCTGGACGACTTCGACCGCGTGCTGGCCTCCTTGCCGGCGGGGGCGGAAGCGTTTTGGAGCGTGCAGCCCGCCGCCACCGCAGGCGCCGTCACCGACAGCGCGGTAACGGAACGGTGACGGCGGCGCCCGTATAAACGATGGTTTTGGCGTCCTCCGCCTTGTCGTCCCCTGCCCCCACCGCCGCGCCACAGACAATGCGGAAGTGCACGGTAGCGGGCATTCCGGCGAAGGCGCCGTCGCGCGCCTGGATCGTCAGCCGGCGCTGCTTGTCCGACCAGGCCAGGGGAATGATCGCGCGCTTGCCCGCCTGGTAGCCATAGCCGTCCCCCTCGTCGTCATACAGCTCATACACGGCGTCGCGACCGGGGTAGACCCGCAGTTCCAGCGGCTCGTCGCTGGGGGCGTCGGCATAGTCCTTCACGGGGCCCAGCGGCACGATGCTGCCCGCGCGGACGAACAGCGGCAGCGTCGCCAGGTCCGCCTTCGCGTCCACGCGCCGGCCGCCCGCCTGGGCGGCGCCCGTCCAGAAATCGAACCACCGGCCGTCGCCCGGCAGATAGACGCTGCGCGTCGCGGCACCCGCCTGGAGCACGGGCGACACCAGGAACGCCTTGCCGAACATGTACTGGTCGGTGACGCGCAGGGCGGCCGCGTCGTCGGGGAAGTCGAAAGCCAGCGCCCGCATCATCGTCCCGCGATGGCTCAGCACATCCCAGGACAGGGAATAGATATAGGGCAGCAGGCGGTAGCGCAGCTTGACGTCGTCGATCAGGATTTTCTGGGTCGCCGGGTCGAAATTCCAGATCTCCTTGCCCTGTCCCGCCCCATGGATGCGGAACATGGGGTTGAAGACGCCGAACTGGTGCCAGCGCACGAACAGCTCGGCATAAGCAGGATCTTTCGCGGGATCGGGGCTGAAGAAGCCACCGATATCCGCCGACCAGTAGGGCTCCCCGCTCAGCGAGAAATTGAGCGCCGCCGGGATCTGCTTGGCCAGCGTCTCCCAACTGGCGTGGGTGTCGCCCGACCAGGTGATGACGCCGTTGCGCTGCTGGCCAGCATAGGCGGAGCGGGACAGGATGAACACCCGCTTGTCCGGCTGGTCCCGCCGCATCCCATCGTGGACGCCGCTGGTGTGCAGCAGGGGGAAGCTGTTGTTGACCACGATGCCGGGGCCGGCGGCGGTCGATTGCTCCCGCATCTCGCCAGTCTTACCACCCAGCTCCGCCTCGTCCCCATCCAGCCACCAGCCGTCGAAGCCGAGGATGCCCAGGTTCCGCATGATCTGGGACCAATAGATCTCCCGTCCCTTGGGGCTCCAGGCGTCGTACCAGCGGCCGAAGCCAACGGGGTAGACGTTGTTGAAGGCGTCGGGAAAGGCCGCGCCGGCCTGGTCCAGTTCCGCCAGGTTGGCGGTGCCGAGGTCGAAGCGCGGCCACACCGAGATGATGGTGTGGACGTGCAGGTCATGGATCGCCGCGACCATGGATTTGGGGTCGGGATAGCGCGACGCCTCAAATTGGTGGCTGCCCCACTGGCCGCCCGCCCAATACTGCCAATCCTGCACCACGGCATCGATGGGCACGCCCATGTCCCGGTAGCGCCGCGGGATGGCGACCAGCTCCTCCTGGGTGCTGTAATGCTCCTTAGACTGCCACATGCCCCAAGTCCAGCGGGCCATCAGCGGCACATCCCCGGTGAGCGCGCGATAGCCCGCGATCACCTGATCCAGCGTGGGCCCCAGGATGAAGTGATAGTCGATGCCGGGCCCCGCCTCGGACCGGATGCCCAGCGGCGCCTTGCCGGTGGCGACGTCGACATCGGTGACGGAGGCGTTGTTCCACAGCAGGCCGAACCCCGTGGGCGACACCAGCATGGGAATGCCCACGTCGGTGTTCGCCTGCTGCAGGTGGATGGTATGGCCGCTGTAATCCAGCAGCCCGTTCTGGTGCTGGCCCAATCCATAAACCGGTGTCGCGGTCTTGAACCATTGGGTGGCCCCCACCCCGGCGTCGCGCTCCCCCTCCTCCAGGATCACATCGTCCTTGGCGTCCAGGAAGGTCACGGCCGCCGTCCGCTTGGCAACGCGGACATGCAGCCGCGCGGTGGTCAGCACATAGGCGTCAGGCGTCTCCTCGACCTGGAAGGCGATTTTCCCAGGGATGCCGACGACGGCCGGATTGTAGTTGCCGCGATAGCCGGGCGTCCCGAACCGGACGTGGATGATGCCGTCCTGCCAGGGCTCGATGGTGAGGACGCCGCGCTCCGTTTGCAACGCCAGCGCGCCGGCACCGTCCAGCCTCCGCACCACGGTATCCGCCCGCGCCGCCGACGTCAGCGCCAGCAGCATGCCCAAGGTCGGCAGCAAAGACCTGGACAGGAAATCCTTCAATGATGAGCGCATGGCCGTCCCTGTCCTCATTTTTATGGGTTTTATTTCAAGGAGATACCGCTTCGAGCGTGGGGTCAGGGGTCACCATCGGCGCCGGAAGTCGGCCGCAGATTCGTGGCATCACGCTGTCCTCCCCGGGGGCCGTCCCGCACCTGCCGCCGCGGCCCTTCGTTTATTCTGGCGCCCGTCAGACAGGCGTGGCCGCTGGCCGCCCAAGCGGTGACGGTCGCGGCCGCGCCTGCGATAACGCTAACATCCGCGACTTATTTGTCTGCTTAATCTGCTTAATGTCAACAGGGCACGGGCGGAATGACGGGGGGACGATGCGGTCCCATGCCCCCCCACGCGGGATCACGGCAAGAAGGCTTGGTTATCCCGCATCCGCTTCAGCATGTCCTTGCCGGCGTCGTTCACCGCCTGGCCAAAGGCGCCGTACATCATATCCAGGGTGGCGCGGGCGACCGGGCCGCCGGGGTCGGTCTTTTCCGACGGTATCCATGGGTATTCACCGCCATCCTCCTCCCCCGTTTCCGGGTTGACCAAGGACACCAGGTGCCGGGCCTCGGCATAGCCGTGGTCGATCATGTCCTTGGTCTGGGCCAGAAGGTAGAGGGTGGGGCCGGTCAGGCCACCGCCGGGAAAGCTGGACATGAAGCGCTGCTTATCGACCGTCTGCGTTCCATCCGCGCTCAGGGCCCCATACAGCGCATCGGCATCGGCCTTGGCGCCCTGGCCGCTGCCAACGGCGGCCTGCACCTCCGTGGCACTCAGGACGCCATCCTTGTCGCTGTCGCTGACCTCGAAAATCTGGTTCAGCGCCGATTGCTTGGCGGCGGTGTCGTCGCCGGGCGGTCCCAGGTGGTTGACACCTGTGCTGACCCCGCAATTGATGACAGGCATCATTTTCATCGTTCCCCTCCCCAAATCTATTGGTGAGTGAAGAACGACAAACATACAACTTTTAAACCAAAGCCAAGCCCTTGATTCCCATAACAGCGGCAGCCGGCGACACCGGGAAGAACGGGTGTCGCCGGTCAAAAGCTGCCGGGTTGGGTGGCGAAAGCTGCCTCACGCCACGAAGGCGTTATCGACGCCGGCCCAGCCGGGCAGGCCCTCGGCAACCACCAGTTGGTCGCGCACCTCGCGCACGCCGGGGCCGTTTTCCGCCACCACGCGGAAGGCCTGGGCCACGCGGGCGTCATAGACGACGCCGGTCAGGGTGACGATGCCGCTGGCGACCGCTACATCCACGCGGCTGTCGGCCCACCAGCGCTTGTCCGCCAGTTCCACCAGCAGGCGATAGCGGATTTCGCTGTCCAGCAGAGGGGGCTCCTCCACCGGCGTCCCGCCCAGGTCCAGAGTGTGCAGCAGGGCGCGCACCACGTCGGCGCGGCTGATCACCCCGGCCAGGTGGCCATGGGCCAGCACCGGCAGGCGCTTCACCTTGTGGCGATCCATCAGGGCGACGGCGGTGGCGATGTCATCATCCACGTCCACGGTCAGGACGCTGCGGGTCATGACCTCATCCACCCGGCGGCCGTGAACCTTGCTGTACTGGTCGGCCTGATCACCGGGGGTGATGAACAGGCGCTGCCACCAATGGCTTGGCGCCTCCGTCCCCGTCTCGGCCCGGCGCATCAGGTCGCCCTCGGTCAGGACGCCGACGACGCGGCAACCGCCGCCGTCCGCCGCCGGATCATCCTCCACCACCGGCAGGCCGCTGATCCGGTTGCGCACCATCAGGCGCAGGGCATCCACCAGCGGCGTGTCCGGCCGCACGGTCAGGACGCCGGGCGTCATGATCTGGCGGACGGCGGTGGGCTTGAAAATCTCGAAAGTCGGGGCGGGCGCGGTCATGGCGGCATCCTCCGGTTGGGATGCCGCCATAGTGGGCTTACGAGGGCCGGGCGTCCTTGATGCGGGTCAATTCGGCGCCCGCATCAATTCGGCCATGCTCCTTCACTTCAGCACGCCGCGCCGGCATCCAGGATGGGGGCGACCAGGGCGTGCAGGGCGAGCGCGTCGGGGGCGGCGCGCAGGGTGGCGGCCAGGCCCGGCGTGCGCAGGGCGCGGCTGATGCGGGCCAGGGCCTGCAAGTGGGCATTGCCGCAGTGGACGGGCGTCAGCAGACCGAACACCAGATCGACGGGGGCGCCGTCGATGGCCTCGAACTCCACCGGCTTGGCCAACCGGATGAAGGCGCCGATGGGCCGGGTGATGCTGCTGAACCGGGCATGGGGAATGGCGATTCCCGCCCCCACGCCGGTGGAGCCCAGCGCCTCACGGGCGCGCAGGTCATCCACCACGGCGCCAGCGTCCAGGGCGCCAGCGGCGGCGATGCGCAGCGCGATCTCCTTCAGGACGGCCTCCTTGGTCGACACCGTCAGGCCCAGCCCCACGGACGACGGGGCCAGCGCGGAAGCGGCGCCGGAGGGGTTGGACGACGGATCGGATGCGATCGACGCCATGACGTCAGCGACCTTGGGGGCGGCGAACGCCGACCGGGGCGCAACGCTGGAGCGGAGCATGAAAACAACCGTATTGGTTACCGATCGCCGTCACATAAGCGATCTTGGCCTCTTTGGGAAGCCCCAACTGCGGCAGCATAACGCAGCTGCTCGCCGGGTATGGATGCCCATCCATGATTCGTTTCCCTGAAAAGCCCGTGGAATCAGAGGGATTCGTCACTAATGACCAAGCGGTAACCGATGCCGGGTTCGGTCTGAATGATTCCCGGCGCGTTAGGGTCACTTTCAATCTTTTGTCGCAGCATGCGGATGTAGACGCGCAAGTACTGCACCTCGTCTTCCTTGGCGGGTCCCCAGACTTCCTTGAGGATTTGCCGGTGGGTCAGAATCTTGCCGGCGTGCGCCGCCAGGAAACGCAACAGATCGAATTCCGTAGGCGACAGGTGCAGCTTCTCCCCACCCCGTGTCACCTGACGGTTGATGAGGTCGATGGCCAAGCCGCCGGCGTTCACCACCGACCGGCCGCCTTGCTGCTGCACGGCGTGGCGCAGGGCCGCCCGGATGCGGGCCATCAGCTCCGCCGTGCCGAAGGGCTTGGTGACATAGTCGTCGGCGCCCAGGTCCAGCGCCGCCACTTTGTCCTCCTCCTGGTCGCGGCTGGACAGGATGATGACAGGCGTCGGGCGCTCCGCCTTCAGCTTGCCCACCAGGTCCAGGCCGTCGCCGTCGGGCAGGCCCAGGTCCAGCAGGACGAGGTCCACGCCGGGCAGGCGGGCCTGCACCAGCCCCTCCTGCGCCGTCGCCGCCTCCACCAAGGTCCAGCCCTGGGGCGTCAGCACGGCGCGCAGCAGGCGCCGGATGGCGACTTCATCCTCGATGACCAGGATGCGATGGGGTTTGCTCATGATCTCAACTCTGGTCCAGCATGCTCTTTACCCGAGAACCCAGGCATCTAGCGCGTCGTCGGTGGGCAAGGTCAATTCGAACACGGCGCCGGTCCGGTCAGTGCGGTTGGTGGCCTTGATGGTGCCGCCCAGGGCGGTCATGAAACCACGGCAGATGGCCAGCCCCAGGCCGGTGCCGGCCTGGCGGTGGTCCCGCGCTTCCACCCGGTAGAACTTGTCGAAGATGCGCTCCAGGCTGTCAGGTGGGATGCCCACGCCCTCATCCGTCACGCGGATGACGACGTGGTTGTGCCGCCGCGCCGCCGACACGGCCACCCGCGCCTCCGGCCCCGAATATTTGGCGGCGTTGTCCAGCAGGTTGAACAGCACCTGTTCCAGCAGCAGATAGTCGGTGCGCACCAGCGGCAGGTCGGGCGCCAGATCCAGATCCAGCGGCCGGCCGGCCAGCACGGGCCGGGCCCGCTGGGTGGCGGTGTGCACCACGTCCACCAGGTCCGTCGGCTCGCGGCGGATGTCCAGCCCGGCCTCCAGCCGCGTCATGTCCAGCAGGTTGCGCACGAAGCGGCCCATGCGCTCCGCCTCCACCAGCAGGTCGCCGGTCAACTGGGCGCGGGTGGCGGGCTCCAGCCCCTCGCCTTCCGTCTTCAAGGTGGTGGCGGTGCCGATGATGGCGGCCAGCGGCGTACGCAGGTCATGCGACAGCGAGGTCAGCATGGCGGAGCGCAGGCGCTCCGTCTCCCCCTCCAGCCGCGCCTTGTCGATGTCCTGCACCAGCTTGACCCGCTCGATGGCCACGGCGGCCTGGTCCATGATGGCGTCCAGCAGGCGGCGCTGGTCCGGCGTCAGGATGGGGCCGGGGTCATCGGTGTCCACCCCCACCACCGCAACCACCCCGCGCTCCGTCCGCACGGGCAGGAACAGGCGCTGGGTGCCGGGCAGCGTGGGGGCACCGCGGCCCGCCGGCTTGGCGTTGTCATAAGCCCAGCGGGCGGCGGCCAAGTCCATCTCCCCCACCTGGTCCTCGGGCGGATAGCCGGCCTTGACCTCCAGGGCGCCTTGGTCCTCCGGCATCAACAGCACGACCCGCACCTTCAGCAGCAGAGCCACCTGGTGGGTGGTGGCCCACAGCAAATCCTCCATCTCACCGATGCCGGCCAGCTTGCGCGCGAAGGAGAACATTTGGGCGGTGATGCGGGCGCGGTTGGCGGCGATGGTGGCCTGCTCCCTCACCCGCGCTGTCAGGCGGCTGGTGAAGACGGCGACGATGGTGAAGAACACCAGCGCCACCACGTTGGACGGGTCGCGGATGGTGAAGGTGTACAGCGGCGGCAGGAAGAAGAAGTTGTAGGCCAGGACACTGAGGCAGGAGGCGAACAGCGACGGGCCGTAGCCGTGCAGGATGGCGCTGGCCAGCACCGCCGCGATGTAGACCAGCGACAGGTTGCGCACATCCATGGCGTTGCCCAGCAGGCTGCCCGCCACGGTGGCGAGGCCCACCATCAGCGTGGCAACGCCATAGGGTTGCCAGGCCAGGCCGCTGGATTCGGGGCGGGTGCGCACCATCTTGGGCGGGATCGTGTCCGCCTCCACCGCGTCACCGGCGATAACGTGGACGGAAATGGTGCCGGCCTTGCGCACCAGTTCATGCACGACGGAGCCGTGCACGATCTCGAACCAGCGCGGGCGTTCAGACTTGCCGATGATGATGTGGGTGAAGTTGTTGGCCCGGGCATAGGCCAGCAGGTCGGTGGCGATGGTGCGGCCGGGCACGGTGATGGCCTCACCCCCCAGTTGCTCCGCCAGCCGCAGGGTGTCGGCGATGCGGTCGCGCGCCGCCTCGCCCAGGCGCTGGGTGCGCGCGGTCTCGACATACAGAGCGGTGAAGCGGGTCTTCAGCCGGTCGGCCAAGCGCTTGGCGTAGCGCACCAGGCCGCCGGCGGTCTTGTCTTCCGACACGCAGACCAGCACGCGGTCGCCCGCCGCCCAGGGGCCCTGGATGGCGTGGCGCTGCATGTAGGACAGCATCTGGTCATCCACCCGCTGCGCCGTGCGCCGCAGCGCCAGCTCGCGCAGGGCGGTCAGGTTGCCGGGGGAGAAATAGTGCTTCAGCGCCCGCTGCGCCTGCTCGCGGATATAAACCTTGCCCTCGTTCAGGCGCTTGATCAGGTCCTGCGGCGGCAGGTCGATGACCTCGATCTCATCCGCCATCTCCAGCACGCTGTCGGGCACCGTCTCGCGCACGCGGATGCGGGTGATCTGCGCCACCACATCGTTCAGGCTTTCCACATGCTGGATGTTCAGGGTGGTCAGCACGTCGATGCCGGCGGCCAGCAGCTCCTCCACATCGGAATAGCGCTTGGCGTGGCGGCTGCCCGCCGCGTTGGTGTGGGCCAACTCATCCACCAGGGCCAGGCGGGGACGGCGGCGCAGCAGGGCGTCGATGTCCATCTCCTCCAGGGTGCGACCCTTGTACTCCAGCACCCGGCGGGGCACGACCTCCAGCCCGGCCAGCATGGCCTCCGTCTCGCGCCGGCCGTGGGTTTCCACCACGCCGACCACAACGTCCACGCCTTCCGCCTTCAGCTGCCGCGCCGTCTCCAGCATCTGGTAGGTCTTGCCCACGCCGGGGGCGGCGCCCAGGTAGATGCGCAGCTTGCCCCGGCGCTCCTGCATGGCCTGGCTCAACAGGGCGTCCGGCGACGGGCGGTTGGTGTAGTCGGCGTTGGTCACGGGTGGTCTTTCGAAGGCCCAAGCGCAAACGGCAAAAGCCGCCGCTTCGGAACGTTGGCCAACAATAGCGCCAACGGATCCGAAACGGCGAGCCTTCAACCTTTCAAGACAATCAGTTACCGGACGGGTGCGCCGCGTCCAGGGCGCGGTTCAGCGCCAGGACGTTGACGTGCGGCTCCCCGATCAGGCCCAGCAGGCGGCCCTCGACATGGGCGTCCACCAGGCTGCGCACGGCGGCCTCGGTCATGCCGCGCGCCTTCGCCACGCGCGCCACCTGGTAATAGGCGCCGGCGGCCGAAATGTCGGGGTCCAGGCCGCTGGCCGAGGTGGTCACCAGGTCCACCGGAACCGGATGGTCCTTGGTGGCGCCATACTTCTCCGCATCCCCCTGGATGCGGTCCACCAGCGCCTTGGAGGTCGGCCCCAGGTTGGAGCCCATGGAGTTGGCGGCGTTGTAGGGGGCGGCGATAGTCTTGGTGCTGTCGTTGGGGTCGGTGTCGGTGGTCGCCGACGGACGGCCCCAGAAGTATTTCTCCGACGTGAAGTTCTGCCCGATGAGGGTGGAGCCCACCACCGTGCCGTCCTGGCTGGTGATCAGGCTGCCGGCGGCCTGGCGCGGGAACAGGACATGGGCGATGCGGGTCATGGCCAACGGATAGACCAGGCCGCAGAGGACGGTGAAGAACAGGGCCAGCGAGATGGCCGGACGGATTTGCTTGAGCATGGCTCTGAGGCCTCCTTTAGGCCAGGCCGACGGCGGTCACGACCATGTCGATGGCCTTGATGCCGATGAAGGGGATGATGATGCCGCCCAGGCCATAGACCAGCATGTTGCGTGACAGCAGGCTGGCGGCCGGCAGGGCGCGATAGCGCACGCCCTTCAGGGCCAGCGGGATCAGCGCGATGATGACCAGGGCGTTGAAGATGATGGCCGACAGGATGGCCGATTGCGGCGTGGCCAGGTGCATGACGTTCAGCGCGTTCAGCGCCGGGTACAGCCCCGCGAACATCGCCGGGATGATGGCGAAGTACTTGGCCACGTCGTTGGCGATGGAGAAGGTGGTCAAGGCACCACGGGTCATCAGCAGTTGCTTGCCGATGCCCACGATCTCGATCAGCTTCGTCGGGTCGCTGTCCAAATCCACCATGTTGCCGGCCTCGCGGGCGGCCTGGGTGCCGGTGTTCATGGCGACACCCACGTCCGCCTGGGCCAGGGCCGGGGCGTCGTTGGTGCCGTCGCCGCACATGGCGACCAGGCGGCCCTCGGCCTGTTCCTTGCGGATCAGGGCCAGCTTGTCCTCCGGCGTGGCCTGGGCCAGGAAGTCATCCACACCCGCCTCGGCCGCGATGGCGGCGGCGGTCAGCGGGTTGTCGCCGGTGATCATCACCGTGCGGATGCCCATGCGGCGCAGCTCGGCGAAGCGGTCGCGGATGCCGCCCTTGATGATGTCCTTCAGGTAGATGACGCCCAGCACCCGGTCGTTGCGCACCACCGCCAGGGGGGTGCCGCCGGCCTTGGCGATGCGCTCGGTGATGGCCTCCAGCTCCGGATGGCGCACCGGCTGGCTGCCGCGCAGGGCCGCCACATGGCGCAGCACGGCGTCCACCGCACCCTTGCGGATCTGGATGACGCCATCCCCATTTTCACTGGCCAGATCAACACCGCTCATGCGCGTCTGGGCGGCGAAGGGGACGAAGCGGGCGTTCAGGCCGCCCATGTCCTTGCCGCGCAGGCCATACTTCTCCTTGGCCAGCACGACGATGGACCGGCCCTCCGGCGTCTCATCGCTGAGCGAGGACAGCTGCGCCGCCTCCGCCAGTTCCTTGTCGCTGACGCCCGACACCGGGATGAACTCCGCCGCGTGGCGGTTGCCCAGGGTGATGGTGCCGGTCTTGTCCAGCAGCAGGGTGTCGACGTCGCCCGCCGCCTCCACCGCGCGGCCGGACATGGCCAGCACGTTGAAGCGCACCAGGCGATCCATGCCGGCGATGCCGATGGCGGACAACAGCGCGCCGATGGTGGTGGGGATCAGGGTGACGAACAGCGCCACCAGCACCACCACCGACACCGACCCACCGGCGTAAGCCGCGAATCCCGGAATGGTGACGACCGCCAGGATGAAGATCAGGCTCATACCCACCAGCAGGATGTTGAGCGCGATCTCGTTCGGGGTCTTCTGCCGCTCCGCCCCCTCGACCAGCGCGATCATGCGGTCGAGGAAGGTGGAGCCCTGGGCGGCCGTGATGCGGACGATGATGCGGTCCGACAGCACGCGGGTGCCGCCGGTGACGGCCGAGCGGTCGCCGCCGCTTTCCCGGATCACCGGGGCGGATTCACCGGTGATGGCGGACTCGTCCACCGTGGCGATGCCGTCGACGATCTCGCCATCGCTGGGGATGATGTCGCCGGCGTCGACCACGACATGGTCACCCACCTTCAGATCGGCGGCCCCCACCGTCTGAAAGCTGGTGACGGCCGCCCCCCTGGCGACCATGGGGCCGGTCAGGCGCTTGGCCACCGTCTCGGTGCGGGTCTTGCGCAGGCTGTCGGCCTGGGCCTTGCCCCGGCCCTCGGCCACCGCCTCGGCGAAGTTGGCGAACAGCACCGTGAACCACAGCCACAGCACGATCTGGAAGGAGAAGCCGGCACCCGGGGCGCCGGTCGCCAAGTCGCGCGCCAGCAGCACGGTGGTCAGCAGGGCCACCGCCGCCACCAGGAACATGACGGGGTTCCGCACCAGGGTGGCGGGGTTCAGCTTGGTGAAGCTGGCCTTGACCGCCGGGCCCAGGATGGCCGGGTCCAGCAGCGCCGACTTGGCCGACCGGCGGGCGGAGGGGGCGGGCGCCGGCTGGGGGGCGGGCTGCTGCCCCGGGTGGGACCCCGGCTGGGAAATGGAAGGGGATGACATCTCAAAATCTCCGAAGAACGGATGCCGCCAATGCAGGGGATCGCCTGCGGGCTCGCGCCCGGGGCGGCCTGCCCGGGGTCAGTAGGTGGTGCCGCCGATCATCTGCAGGTGTTCGACCACCGGCCCCAGCGCCACGGCGGGGAAGTAGGTCAGGCCGCCCACGATCAGGATCACGCCCACCAGCAGGCTGACGAACAACGGGCCGGTGGTGGGGAAGGTGCCGGCGGACGCGGGCACGGTCTTCTTCGCCGCCAGGGCGCCGGCGATGGCCAGGGCCGGGATGATGATGAAGAAGCGGCCGACGAACATGGTCACGCCCAGGGTGGTGTTGTACCAGAGCGTGTTGGCCGACAGCCCGCCGAAGGCGCTGCCGTTGTTCGCGGCACCGGAGGCATAGGCGTAGAAGATTTCCGAGAAGCCATGCGGGCCGTTGTTGGCGATACCGGACGTGCCCAGGGGAATGGCCGAGGAAATGGCGGTGAACAGCAGAATGACCAGCGGCATGGCCAGGATGGCCAGCACCGTCATCTTCACCTCCTTCGCCTCCAGCTTCTTGCCGATGTATTCCGGCGTGCGGCCCACCATCAAGCCGGCCACGAACATGGCGATGATGGCCATCAGCAGGATGCCGTAGAGGCCGGCGCCCACGCCGCCGACGATGACCTCGCCCAGCAGCATGTTGACCAGCGGGACCAGGCCGCCCAGGGGCATGAAGCTGTCATGCCAGCCGATGACGGCGCCGCAGGAGGCGTCGGTGGTGATGGTGGCGAACAGGGCGGTGTTGGCGATGCCGAACCGCACCTCCTTGCCCTCCATGTTGCCGCCGGGCGACAGGGCGCTCACGGCCTGGTCGACCGGCAGGCCGGCCAGCAGCGGGTTGGCCTGCGCCTCCGCCCAATAGCAGACGCCGACGCCCACCAGGAACATCACGCCCATGGCGGCCAGGATGGCCCAACCCTGGCGCTCGTTGCCGACCATGCGGCCGAACACGTTGGTCAGGCCGGCGCCGATGGCGAAGATGGCGACCATCTGCACTAGGTTGACCAGGGCGTTGGGGTTCTCGAACGGGTGGGCGGAGTTGGCGTTGAAGAAGCCGCCGCCGTTGGTGCCCAGCATCTTGATGGCCAGCTGCGAGGCCACGGGGCCTTGCGCGATCAGCTGCTTGGCGCCTTCCAGCGTGGTGGCCTCGGTATAGGCCGCCAGGTTCTGCGGCACGCCCTGCCAGACGAAGAACAGGGTCATGACGATGCAGGCGGGCAGCAGGACGTAGAGGGTACAGCGGGTGAGGTCCACCCAGAAATTGCCGATGGTGCGGGCGCCACGGCGGGAGAAGCCGCGCACAAGCGCCAGGGCCAGCGCGATGCCGGTCGCGGCGGACATGAAGTTCTGCACCGTCAGGCCGGCCATCTGCACCAGATAGCCCATGGTGGTCTCACCGCCATAGGACTGCCAGTTGGTGTTGGTGACGAAGCTGATGGCGGTGTTGAAGGACAGGTCCGGCGTGACCTCCACCTGCCCTTGCGGGTTGAAGGGCAGCAGGGCCTGCAGGCGCATCAGCGCGTACAGCACCAGGGCGCCCACCATGTTGAACAACAGCAGGGCGACGGCGTAGGTCAACCAATGCTGCTCCACCCGCTCATCCACGCCGCAGAGGCGGTAGAGGACGCGCTCCACCGGGCCCAGCGCCCGGCCGATGAAGGTGGATTCACCGGAAAAGACACGGGTCATGAAGCCGCCCAAAGGCCGCGTCAGGACCAGGATGATCGCGGCGAACAGCGCGATCTGTAGAATGCCGTTGAAGGTCACGGGAAAAATCTCCGCATGCGCGACGGACGCTTAAAAGCGCCCGTCTTCAGAACCGTTCTGGCCGGATCAGGACATAGACGAGGTAAAGGGTCAGGCCGACCGAGACGGCGGCGCCCAGGATCAGGTCGAACATGGGCGCCTCACAGCCTCTCGCAGGCATAGGCGTAGGCCACGCCCAGCCCGAAAAGCCCCACCAGAAGGGCGACAAGGATGACGTCGAGCATGCGGTTGTTCCTCACGAACGAAGCCCGGAAGCCTTCGGGAAAGGCGCTTCCGGGCGGAATGGGTCGACGCTGAGGAAACCGCCGATGGCCATCAAAATTCGATGGCAAAGCCGGGGGTTGGAAATAAAAGGATTTTAATGAGGAGGAGTGCGCCCGGCAGACGGGCAGAGCCTGAACACTCTACATCCGACGTGTCGGGCATGTCGGACATCACTTTTTACGTGGATGCACGTGGCCGGTGATATTAAGGGGCCACGCTAAAAAGCAATGCAGAGCGGCCGATCAGCGCGACGGCGCAGCCCCTTCTGTACGGCCTGCGGCCCAAGGGCCAGATAATTGCAGCCAGGCTGGCGCCTGAAATAAGACTTTCCTTCCTGGCGGGCTCTCGAGTCCTTAGTCGCCAAGCGCTCTGTCATGCAGTTATATCAGCTGCATTTAAGCTATAAACTAGTA
This sequence comes from Nitrospirillum goiasense, assembly GCF_034427435.1. Taxonomy (NCBI): domain Bacteria; kingdom Pseudomonadati; phylum Pseudomonadota; class Alphaproteobacteria; order Rhodospirillales; family Azospirillaceae; genus Nitrospirillum; species Nitrospirillum goiasense. The sequence goes on from NZ_JAXQNP010000002.1 coordinate 2,299,631, forward strand.
TTAACAACAAAGTGCGACCGACGTTCACCCTCCCACCTTCTCATAAGCATCCCCCGTCCAGCGATAAACGGCGGACTTGGCGCCCGTCTTCAGCAGCAGGTCATAAAAGCCCTGGGTCTTCTTCGGACTGATCGCCAGGATTCCCTTGGGCGCCGCCTTGCCGTCCGCGTCCTCGTACGCCACCGGGGCGGAGAAGATGACCGCCGGCTCGGCGTCTTTGAGCGGGCGAAACAGGTACAGCGTTTCGCCGCCGACATGGGCGCCGGCCCCGGCGGCGTCATAGGCGGACCGCACCCGCACGCCGAACGCCGTCTCCCCCTCCCGGATGCGATAGGGGGCCAGGTCCAGCGTCGCCGCCACTAGGTGGGCGCCCTGGTCCGTCACCATGTCCGGATCGTCCAGCTTGGCACTGGTCAGCAGGGCCAGGGTGCCGCCCTTGACGGTGAACAGCCCGACCTCCACCGCGAAGCTCAGGCCGCCGTCGGCTTCATCGCGCTCGGCCAAGGCCAGGATGCGCAGGTCGGCCGGCAACAGCGGGCTTTCCGCCGGTGTCCAGCTCTTGAACGCCGGCGTGCCCAGCAGGAATAGGTGATCCTCCAGCGGCACGGGGCCCAGCGCCGGGTTGGCAGCCGTGTAGTGGGGGTGCAGCAGGCGGATCGCCTGGGTCACGAGATCACCGCCAGCCCCCCCACCGGCAGGGTGTTCCGCCGCCCTCCCCCCTGCGACCAGGAGGAGGGTCAGCATCAAGACGGCGGCGGAGCATAGGCGGCGGAGGGCGATCATGATTTCCCGTTTATGTCGTCATCGGAGGCGGTGTTAAGGGGGCGGCTCAACCACGCCGGCCCGGGGGCTTGACCGGCGGTGGCTTCTGGGTATCGAGATAGGCGGCCTCGCTGGCCACCCGCTGCTTATACCAATCCGGGGACACCGCGTAATTGCGCAGCGCCGTCACCGCCTCGTCCCACTTGCCGGCGAAGGCGGCGGTGAAGAAGGGCTGCGCCACGCTGGTGCTGGTGACGCCGTTGCCCTGGTGGAAGGCGCGGGAGAACAAGACCGTCTGCCAGGGCGTGGGCAATTCCGTGAACGCCGGGACACCCTCTTCCCGGCCCTGGTCCCAGGCGTTCTTGATGGCGTTCAGCACATCGCCATGCACGGCCTTGTCCACCGCGTCGGCCTGCGCCTTGGTCAGGATGGGCAGCGGGGCCGTGTCCTTCACCCATTTCGCGACCTGTATCTTGGTCATGCCTTTGAACTTATGTTTGGCGAACGGCGAAACCAGGGTGATCACGTCCTGCGGCAATCCTATGGCCTTCAGTTCCGCCTCGCTCTTCTGGCCAACGTCAAAGCCTGTGGCCACCGTCATGCCGCTGGAACCGGCGACAAGGCCGTCATTGCCAAAGGGAACATAGCCGCGCAGTTGCTGGCCGCCTTCGAATTGGCTGAGGAAAGTGAAGTTGATGGTGGTGCCGTACTGGCCGTTCAGGGCCTGGTACACCGCCGGATCGGTCCGGGTGACCACGACGGGCATGCGGCGCGGCACATCCAGGAACCACAGGCGCCCAGCCAGGATGGCGGCGGCGGTCTTGTCGATGACCTCCGCGTTGTTGTGCGGCGTGTCGCCGATGCCGGTCAGCAGCCGGGTCAGCGTCCCCAGGGCGACGGTGTCCGGGTGGCGGCCGGCCAGTGGGACCAGCAGATGTTTGATTTCGTCGGCGCTGCCGAACTTCTTGAACCGGGCCTGCCAGAACAGGGTCAGAAGCTCCGATCCGATCACGAAATGCCGGGCGCCCTTGCGGTTGATCAGGGCGTGGTGACCCAGCCAGTGGAAGATGGCCAGGTTCTCCAGATCGTCCGGGTCATCCAGGACGGTGCCTGATGTCCGGGCGTCGGAGCGGATCTTGCTAAGGTCGTCTGTCATTCAGGGACTTCCGGATAGGCCACGCGTCATGAGGCAACCGGGAAGAAGTGTTTGGCGGCGGCCCGGGATTTCCACCTGCCCACTGGAAATATACCCAAGGCCGTTGATCGGACCGCCCCGCCGCCCTATCGTGCCGGGGCGCGGTCGCCATGCCGCCTCCGGACCCGCGGGAAGGGCTGAGCCCCCTGGCACCATCACCATCGGTCACACCCGACCTTTGTGCAGCCGGATTTGCGGGTCGTCGGCGCTTCACGCACGGAGGTTCGCTTCATGCCCCGACCGCTTCCCGCTCATCCCCATATCGACCAGTTGAAACGCCAGGCCAAGGAGCTGCTAGCGGCCTACCGGCACGGCGACGCCGACGCCCTCTCCCGCTTCCGCGCCAACCTGCCAGCGGCGCAGGGCAAGGATCACACGGCCCTGGCGGCGTTGGCCCTGCGCCTGCACGACGCCCAATCCTGCCTGGCGCGGGAATACGGCTTCCCCTCCTGGGCGGATCTGGACGCCTTCGCCGCCAGCCGCCGCGCCATCGCGAACGCGGCGGAGACGCGGCTCGAATGGCTGCGCCTGGTCTATGCCGGTGAGATCAGCGGCAGCATGCGCCGCGCCCGCCCGGCCGCCGCCCTGCGCCTGCTGGCGGAGACCCCGGACGTGGCGATCGGCGATCCTATACTCGCCTGCGCCATCGGGGATTTGGACCGCGTGCGTGCGGCCATCGCCCAGGACCCCGCCTGGGTGAACCGCCCCGGCGGCCCGTTGAACCTGCCGCCCCTGGTGGCCATCACCCATTCCAGCCTGGTGCGGCTGCCCGGATTTGCCGAGCGCCTGCGGGACTGCGCGGGCGCGCTGCTGGCCGCCGGTGCCGATCCGAACGATGGGGAGTCGCTGTATCATTCCCTGGAAAGCCTGGCCTGCGTTGAGCTGCTGCTGCAGGCCGGCGCCCGGGTCAGCGGGTCCAACGCCCTGTACCGGGTGCTGGACATGGACAACCTGGCGGTCCTTCACCTGTTGTTGGCCCACGGCGGCGACGCCAACGAACCGGCGCGCGTCCAACCGCTGTCCGACTGGGGCTCGGCCTTGCTGTGGGCCATCCACCGCCGCCGGTCCTCCGCCCACATCGCGGCCTTGCTGGCGGCCGGGGCCGATCCGAACGCCCGCACGCCGGACGGCATCCCCGCCTACACGGTCGCCCTGCGCTATGGCATGACCGAGGTGGCGGAAGTGTTGCGCCAGGCCGGCGGCGGCGTGGCGCTGTCGCCGGAAGACCGGTTCATGGCCGCCTGCGCCGCGGGGGACGAGGCCACGGCCCGCGCCCTTCAGGCCCAGCGGCCCGACCTGCCGGCCAGCCTGTCGGCGGCGCAATTGCGCCTGCTGCCGGACCTGGCGGCGCAAGGGGGCTGCGACGCCGCCATCGCCGTCATGGTCCGCCTGGGCTGGCCTTTGACCGTACCGGCGGGGGACTGGAACGCCACCGCCCTGAACCACGCCGTGTTCCGGGGCGACGCCGCCCTCGCCCGCTTCCTGCTGGACCACGGCGCCCGCTGGACGGAGCGGCACGGCTATGGCGACGACGTCAGCGGCACCCTGTCCTGGGCCTCCCTGAACCTGCCGTTGGACAGCGGCAACTGGGAGGCGTGCGCCCAAACCCTGCTGGACCACGGCCTGCCGGTGGCAAGAGCGCCCGCTGACGGCCAGGGCGGCGTGCTGGTCGACGGCCAGCGCAAATGGTTCTCGGAGGAGGTGACGGAGGTCTTGCTGGGCGCCGCCTAAAGAAAAGAGGGGCCGGCACTCGTCGGCGCCGGCCCATCCCCAGATAGGTTCTCCAGCTTCGTGGACCTCAGGGCGATCCCGCCTCCGCCACCGTTTCCGGCGCCGTATCGCAGGCGCGGTTGGCGGGGCAGACAGCGCCGGTGGGGCGGATGCTGACCATGGCGGTGCCGGTGCGATCCAGGCCCAGGGCACGGGCGGCGGCGGCCGACAGGTCCAGCACCCGGCCCTGCACATAGGGCCCGCGGTCGTTCACCCGCACCTTCACCATCTGGCCATGGGCCGACACCTCGATCACCGTGCCCAGCGGCAAGGTTCGGTGGGCTGCAGTCAGGCCCTCGGGGTCATAGGATTCGCCGCTGGCGGTGCGGTGGCCCGCATGCTCCCGCCCGTACCAGCTGGCTTTGCCAACCTGGGGGCCAACCTGGGGGCTGTCGCCCTTGTCACTCCCCTGGGCGAAGGCCGGCGTCAGCGCCAACCCCGCCACCAGGCCCAGGCAACCCCACAGCTGCGTCCTCATGGGACTCTCGCAATCGTTGTTATGAAAAAGGCGGTACAGCGACCGACGGCTCAGGCGCCGAAGGGGATCAGCATGTCCAGGCCGAAGGTCGTCTGCCCTTGCTCTCCGGCGAAGGGTCGGGCGTTGCCCAGCGAGCGGTCGTAGCGCACCTCCGGCCGCAGGGCGAGGCCGTCGGGAAGGGCGTCCCAGCCCAGGCTGGGCGCCGGCTTCCAGGTCACCCCGGCGGTCAGCGCCAGGTAGGTCGCCCCTTGGCCGGCCGACAGCACCGGCGCGCGCGTCGGCCAACCGGCCTCCGCCAGCACATAGTCCTGGTTGCCCTGGTAAGCCGAGACGTAGAAGCCCTGGACATCGCGGAACAGCTCGGTCCGCAGTGTCAGCGACAGGGCGTCGCTGTACTTCCAGGTGGCGTATTGGGCGGCGCCGAACGCCTCCGCCTTCACCAGGTCGTCGCGGACATAGTTCAGCTCGGTGATCAGGGTCAGGGCGTCGCTGGCCTTCACCGTCAGCACGGCGTCGTTGATCCAGCGCGCCGCGTCATTGGCGCGCGCCAAACCAAGAGGTGCCTTGGTGCTGGCGTTCTCCGGACCCGCATGGGTCAGCGCCACCAGCGTCATGGTGCCGTCGGCGTTGGCATAGCCGAAACCGAAGATGCCGGACCAGGCGTCGTTGTTGTCGCCATCGCGGCCAAGGCTGGTGTTCACGCCGCTGTCGACACCGCCATAGAGGTCGATGCCACCCGCCAGGTGCAGGGTGGCGAGCGCCCCGGTGTGCTTGAACGGCAGGCCGAAATTGAAGATGTAGCTGTGGCTGTACAGCGGGTTGCCGGACGCCACGATGGTCTCCGCCCCCAAGGGGGAGGCGTACTGCCCCACCTTCAAATCCAGGCTGCCGCCCGCGACCTGCGGGATGTGGGCGGTGACGTTGGCCTCGACGATGTCCAATTGGGTGCGTTCGCCGATGGCGCGGTCCAGTTCACCCAGGAAGTGGGTGTAGCGGGCGTCGGTGCCATAGAGGCCCTGCAGCTTGAAGCCCCAGCCGAGATCGTCACCGGAGCCGGCATCCTTGGTGATGGTGCCCACCGCCTGGTTCAGCACCAGCTGGTCGGTGCGGTCGGTGAACAGATGGCCATAGTTGGGGGCCCGGTCCAGGCCATGGTTGGCGGCGGTGATGCCGGCCTCCACCAGGCCGCTGACGGTGATGTCCGCCGGTGCCACTGGCGTGTCGTCGGCGCGGGCGGCAACCGCCACCAGCGTCAGGGCGCAGGCGGCCGAGGCCAAGGCGATGTGACGGGCGGTGCGGCGGCGCGGAATGGTGGACTGGATGGAGTGCGACATGGGAAGGCGTCTCAGGCTCTCTCGTCGGCGGGGATGCCGGCGTGGCGCCAAGAGACGGCAAGGTCGCCTTAAAGTTCGATGCGAAAGCCGGGGGACGAAAATCAAAAAGCCTTTATGAGGGAAATGGTCAATGGCCAGCAGGCTCAGGCCCATGGACGGGAAGCCGCCAGTCCGGCCCCCTTTCTACCCCCATTGTTGAACAATGCGACCGCGGCATCCGTCACCCTTGGCAAACGCCCGCCCCTTATGAAAGCATAGCGCCTGCTAACCCGGCCTCACGCGAAGGCCCGGGCACATAACGGGAGGAAACCATCGCCATGACGATGCTGTGGGAAAAGTCCTATCCGCCGGGCGTCGACTGGAACAGCGAACCGCCCCTGCCCACGCTGGTGGAGGATTTGGACCGCGCCGTGGCCACCTGGCCCAGCCAGCCCTTCCTGACCTGCATGGGCCAGACGATGACCTTCGCCACCTTCGGCGCGCTGTGCGCCCGCGTGGCGGCCAACCTGGCGGCCCTGGGCGTGGGGCCGGGCGTCCATGTCGGCCTGCACCTGCCCAATACCCCGCATTTCGTCCTGGCCTTCTACGCCGTGCTGAAGGCCGGCGGCGTGGTGGTGCCGATGAGCCCCTTGGATGCGGAACGGGAACTGACGCACAAGCAGGTCAAGGCCGATATCCGCCTGGTCATCAGCTTCGCCGGGTTGGCGGACAAGCTGCCCCTGGCCGACGGCGTGCGCCTGGTGGTGGCGGGGCCCACCGACTTCGCCGGCCAGGGGGTGGCGGCCGATGCCCTGCCCGCCGGCGCCCTGCCCTTCACCGCCCTATTGGCCCCGGCGGCGGCGCCTGCGGCCGGCTGGCCGGTGCCGATGCTAGACGACCTGGCGACGCTGCAATTCTCCGGCGGCACCACCGGCCTGCCCAAGCCCGCCATGCTGACCCACTGCAACCTCAGCGCGTCGGCCGACGCCTACGACACCTTCAGCCGCTTCCTGGGCCTGACGCCGGGCCAGGAAACGCTGCTGGTCGCCTTGCCCCTGTTCCACATCTACGCGCTGGACACGCTGATGGTGCGGGCCATGCGCAACGGCTATCACATGGTTCTGCACCCGCGCTGGGACACCGACGCCGTGCTGGACAGCATCCAGGCGTACCGGCCCACCCTGTTCGCCGGCGTGCCCACCATGCACCGGGCCGTCGCCTCCTCTCCCCGCGCCAAGGACATCGACTTTTCCAGCTTCAAGTTCATCGGCAGCGGCGGCGCGCCCTTGCCCGTGGAACTGGCGCATGAATTCGAGGCGGTGACCGGCAAGCCCGTCCTGGAAGGCTGGGGCATGAGCGAGACCAGCCCCGCCGGCACCATCACGCCGCCGCATAAGCGCAAGGTGGGATCGGCCGGCATCCCCATGCCCGGCATCACCATCGAGATCCGCGACCTGACGGACCCGCACACCGCCCTGGGCCCCAATGAAAAGGGCGAGATCTGCATCAAGGGCCGCAACGTCACCCAGGGCTATTACAAACTGCCGGACGAAACGCGCGAGGCCTTCGTCGACGGCCTGTTCCGCACCGGCGACATCGGCTACCTGGACGAGGACGGCTTCATGTTCATCGTCGACCGGCGCAAGGACATGATCCTGTCCGGCGGCTACAACGTCTATCCCCGGATGGTGGAGGAGGCGATCTACGAGCATCCCGCCGTGGCGGAGGTGATCGTCATCGGCATTCCCGACAGCTATCGCGGGGAAAGCGCCAAGGCCTTCGTCACCCTGCGGCCCGGCGCGGCGACCTTCACCCTGGAGGAATTGCGCGCCTTCCTGGGCGACAAGCTGGGCCGGCACGAACTACCCGCGGCGCTGGAGTTCCGCGACACCCTGCCCAAGACCGCCGTGGGCAAGCTGTGGAAGCAGCCCCTGGTGGCGGAGGAACGCGCCAAGGCGGCCGTCGCGGCTGCGGAGTAGGCACCCGAACGGAACGGCGCCCCAGGGAAACCGGTGGCGCCGAAACCGGTGGCGCCGTCGCCGTCTTCGCGGGTATTTCCTGGAGACGTCCACCCCGTTGTCTCCAGGAAGCCCATGAGCACCCCTGAAAGCCGCGCCGACTATCGCCACTTCCAGCCCATCACCACCCGCTGGGCCGACAACGACGCCTATGGCCATGTCAACAACGTGGTCTATTACAGCTACTTCGACACGGCGGTGAACCAGCACATGATCGAGAAGGGCGTGCTGGCGCCGGAGAAGGGCACGGCCATCGCCCTGGTGGTGGAGACGCAGTGCCGCTACTTCGCCCCCATCACCTTCCCGGACCGGGTGACGGTGGGCGTGCGGGTGGCGCACATGGGCCGCAGCAGCGTACGCTATGAGTTGGCGCTGTTCCGCAATGATGAGGATGCGCCGGCGGCCGCCGGCCACTATGTCCATGTCTATGTCGACAACGCCACCCGCCGCCCCACCCCCATTCCCGAGGATGTCGCCGCCGTCCTGCGCACCATGGTGGTGAGCGGGGCCGACCCGGCCTAAGGCGTGACGGCGGCTGGTGCCGCCGCGCGGCGCCCGATGATGCCCGTACTGGCGATGAAGCCGGCACCGGCCCCGGCCAGCATCAGATCCACCACCAAGGCAGCACCGGGCAGGCCCAGGCCGTGCCTGGCCAGGTGCGCGACGGCCAGCAACAGCAACGCCCCGCCCAGCACCCGGCGCAGCAGGCGGGATACTCCCGCCCCGCTGGGCACCAGCAGGCTGAGCAGCGGCAGGGCCGCCACCGGCAGCCAGAAGGCGCCGATGTAGACCGGCTCCCGCGCCCAGGCGGGCACCAGGGTGCAGGCGGCGGACAGGACCATGGCCACGGGCACGCCCCAGGTGACGCCGGCCCAGGCGCGTTCCAGCCCCGGCAGCGGCCGGCCCCGGTCGCGCCGCCGCGCCAGGAAGATGGAAAAGCCGGTGGCGGAGACGATGGCCAGCGCCAGGCCCAGCACGCCATAGGCCAGGCGCACCGCCAGGCCACCGAAGGTGGCGCAGTGCAGGGCCAGCGAGGCGCCATAGATGCGCAGGCCGACGGAACCGTCCAGGAAACCGGCGGGGGCCAGGAATTTGCCCTCGCCATCGAAATAGAAGCGGTCGCCCTGGGTCAGGCCGTCGCGGTGGGTCATGTCCAGCAGCACGCGCTGCCCCCGGGTGCCCGGCCGCTCGACGTAATAAAAGCGGGATATGCGGGCGGCACCCGGCGTGGGATCGGCCACCTGGGCCTGCAGCAGGGCGATGGGTGGCAGCGGCTGGGTGGCGGCGTCCGCCACCACCGCCGGCCCCCGCAAGGGGGCGGAGGCGCGGGCGAGATTTCCGTGATAGCCCACCTGGGCGATGGCCACCACCATCAGGCTGGCCAGGGCGAACAGCGTGCCGGTGATGCTGAGTGCCAGGTGGAAGGGCAGGCCCCAGACGCTGAGGCGATTGTGCAGGTCGGCCAACCCGAGCCGCCGCCCGCCCGTCAGGCGCAGGGCGAAGGCGTCGCGGAAAATGCGCGGATGAGCCAGGATGCCGGAGAACAGCAGCGACATCAGGGCGATGCCGACGGTGCCCACCACCAGCCCACCCCACAGGCCGGGCAAGGTCAGGCCCAGATGCACGTCGCCGATGACGTCGGTCCATTTGTCGGACGGGGCGTCGGCCAGCACGCCATTGGCGTCCGCCTGCCAGGTGACCTCCCCCGCCGCGGTGTAGGCGCGCACCGCCATGTGCGGCCAGTCCGGACGGGGCAGCAGGGTATAGAGCACGCTGACCTTATCCACCCCGCCGGCCGTTTCCGCGGCGCGGGCCAGGCCCGCCGCCATGGCCCTGTCCACCGCCTCTGGCGCCACGCTGGCGGATTCCGGGGTGGCGGCCCATTCCCACCGGCCGAGGTCGTCGGCGAAGACGGCCACGGCGCCGCTGAGGCAGACGATGTAGATCAGCGCGCCCAGGGCCAGGCCCAGGGCCGAGTGGCCGGCCAGCGCGGACTGCACGAGGCCGCTCTTGGCAAGCGGTTGGGCGCGGCGGGCCAGGACGCGGGCGGCGAAGCGCTTCAGCATGATCATGTCCCCTATCTTTTGCCCTATCTGTTTCAGGCGCGGGCCAGCCAGGCGGCCGCCACGGCGGCACCGGCCGTCAGGGGCAGCAGCAGACCCACCCTGGCCAGCCGCGCGTCGGTCAGCGCCCAGGTCATGGCGATGCCCCAGGCGATGGGCCCGACGAAGCCGCCGGCCACCAGCCGGTCGCCCTCCAGCCCGCCGCCCCGCACCGCGACCAGCGCGGCCAGGGACAGGCCGATCGCGGCGGCCAAGGGGCCGGCCAGCAGGACGCGGGCCGTGCCGCGCAGGGCCGTGACCCAGGCCCGGCCACCCGTCGCCGGGGCCGTGGGATCATGGGCTTTGGATGATTTAGCGGCGGGCGTCTTGGCAGAGGGCGTCTTGGGCGCGCGGTGCGGGCGGCGGCGGCGGTCGCGACCGGCCACCAGCACGGCGACGCCCGCCAGGGAGAAGGCCAGCAGGCCGATGGCGATGGCCTTGTCGGCATCCGCCACGGCCAGCCAGCCGGCGAAGCCGGCCAGGATCAGGCCCCAGCCCGGCAGGGTGTGCCAGCGCGGCGCCGTGGCCGAGGCCCACACCCGCCGCAGCAGGACGATGCCCAGCACCGTCAGGGCCAAGCCCCCCAAAAAGCCCATCGTCGCCGTCATGCCGTCGCCCATATCCCAAAGCGTGTCGCGGGCTCCCGGCCGATCATCCCCCCGGCCGCCGCCCCCTAGCGTCCGGCACTATAGATAAGAGTAATTCGCAATTGCAACACCCAACCTCAGCCCCAGTCCGCCGCCGCACTGCCCAGGGGGGAGGCTGGAAGGTCCCAGGCCAGGGGCGTCCCGGCCACGGCCACCGGCGGCCGCAGGCGGCGGGCGGGGCCCCAGACGGTGCGCTCCGGGACCGGGTTGAAATCGGCGTCGGTCTCCGGTGCCAGGGGCGGCGCGTCACCCCTGCCCGCCCCGCCCTCCATCAGCAGGCGGGCGGTGGCGGCCAGGGAGGTGCGGCCCACCACGCCGCGCCCGGTATCGCGCCGGTGGGCCAGGCCGCGCAGGGCCATGGCCGCCAGGATATAGCCGGTGGCATGGTCCAGCGCCTGCACCGGCAGGGGCGTGGGCCGGTCGCGGCCCAGCAGGCGCATGCCGGCGTCGGCGATGCCGCAGCTCATCTGCACCAGGCTGTCGAAGCCGCGCCGGCCGGCCCAGGGCCCCGTCCAGCCATAGGCGTCCAGGCAGATGTCCACCAGGCCGGGGTTGAGCGCACGGCGGCTGTCCGCGTCCAGGCCCAGGCCGGCCAGGGCGTCGGGGCGGTAGCCGTGGACCAGCACATCCGCCTGGGCCAGCAGCCGGCGGAAGGTCGCCAGGTCGCCGGCGTCGCGCAGGTTCAGGCGGGCGCAGCGCTTGCCCAGGGTCATGTCCGGCGCCAGGGCCGGCTCCTCCCAATCCGGCGGGTCGATGCGCAGCACCTGGGCGCCGCACCCGGCCAGGAAGCGGGTGGCGGTGGGGCCGGCCAGCACCCGCGTCAGGTCCAGCACCTTGACGCCGGCCAAGGGCCGCGCCGGATCGGGGCGCCAGCGGGCCCTGCCTTCCGCCGCCCCCTGGCTGGCCCCCTGCCCCGCCTCATCCAGGCTGAGCAGCGGCGCGGCCGCCACGGCCCGGCCCTGCGGGTGCGCCGCCCAGGCGGCGGCGTCGCGCATGGCCGCGGCGCAGCCACCGGCCGCCACCACGGCGGTTTCAAGCGCCGTGGCCGACCAGGCGGCGACGGCGCGGGCCACGGCGGCGCGCTCCGCCGGCACGGATAGCACGGCCAGGGCGGCGGCACGGTGGTGCGGGGCGTTGGTGTGCAGGCGGATCCAGCCGTCGGCGGCCAGGTAGTCCCCGGCCACCGCGTCCCAGACGGGCGGCAGTTCCCAGCCCTGGGGCCGCAGGGCGTAGCCGAACCAGACCGAGGCCAGGCGGCGGTCGGCCACGACGGTGTCAGCCCCCGTCAGCCCGGCCCCCATCAGCCCGGCCCCCATCAGCCCTGCCCCCATCAGCCCTGCCAAGGCCAACCCGGCGGCGGCCACCGAGGCCACGGCCAGGTCGGTGACGGGGTAGACGGCAGGCAGGCCGCCGGCGCCGGTGAAGGTCACGCGGTCCAGGGCGGCCGGGTCGCCGCCCAGGGCGTGCCACAGGGTTTCCAGGAAGCGCCGGTCCGGCGGCGGGCTCTCACGGGTGGTCATGGCTGGCGTCTCCCTCAGGGTCAGGAACGCCCCAACGATGAACCGGTGACATTTATCGTCAACGTTGTTTAACTCGATCAACGTTGACCAAGATAATCAACCAGGAGACCCGCCATGGCCGACCTGTTTACAGCTGATGGGCGGACAGGCGAGCTGCTGACCGCCGCCCAGGCCGCCACCCGGCTCGGCATCTCCCGCCCCACCCTGTACGCCTATGTCAGCCGGGGGCTGCTGCGGGCCCAGCCGGCGGGCGATGGCCGGGGCAGCCGCTACCTGGCGGCGGAGGTCGAGCGCCTGGCGCTGACCCGCATCCGCGGCCGCCGGCCCAAGGAGATCGCCAAGGCGACGCTGGACTGGGGCCTGCCGGTGCTGGAATCGGCCATCACCCTGATCCAGGACGGCCGGCTGTACTACCGCGGCCACGACGCCCTGGACCTGGCTGCCCGCGCCAGCGTGGAGGAGGTGGCGGGACTGCTGTGGCAGGTCCCGGCCGGAGGGACGGCCCCGGCCGACGCCTTCGCGGGGCCCGCTCCCACCCCGGCGCCAGCCTTCGCCGCCGCGCGCGCCGCCTTCCACGGCCGCCGGGCGGAGGAGACGCTGCTGCCCCTGCTGGCCCTGGCCAGCGACGATTCCGACACCGCCATCTGGCAGCGGGCGCCCGGCCGCCTGGCCCAGGGGGCGGCGGCGCTGGTGCGGCTGCTGACCGCCTGCCTGCTGGGCACGGCGCCGGACGCCGCCCCCATCCACCGGCAGTGCGCCAAGGCGTGGGGGCTGGACAAGGAGGGGGCGGAGCTGGTGCGCATGGCCCTGGTGCTGTGCGCCGACCATGAGCTGAACGCCTCCAACTTCACCGCGCGTTGCGTCGCCTCCACCGGCGCCAGCTTGCGGGCGGCGGTGCTGGGCGGGCTGGCGGCCCTGGGGGGCCCGCGCCATGGCGGCCTGACCGCGCGGGTGGAGGCGCTGTGGGATGAGGTGGGCGCCGATGGCGACACCGCCGGCCGCCTGCGCCAGCGCCTGGCGCGGGGGGAGGACATCCCCGGCTATGGTCATCCGCTGTACCCGGCGGGCGACCCGCGCGCCGCCGCCCTGCTGGCCCGCATCCTGCCCCAGCGCCCGGCCTGGGCCGTGGTGATGGAGCAGACGCAGCGCCTGGTGGGCCAGCCGCCGGTGATCGACACCGCCCTGGTGGCGCTGCGCCGCCACCTGCGCCTGCCGCCGGGCACGGCCTTCGGCCTGTTCGCCCTGGGCCGCTCCGTCGGCTGGATCGCGCACGCGCTGGAGCAGCGGGCGGACGCCCAGCTCATCCGCCCCCGCGCGCTTTACACTGGGCCGCTTTACACTGGACCAGGGCCGGCGCCCAAGCCGTGACCCCGACAGCGGCGCGCCTGGGCCAAAGCGATATGCCGGGCGCCGAGGCTGCGGCGGCGGGCGATACACGGTATACGGGTAGTGACCCATGAGAGGATCGCCCGCGATGTCCGCTTTGATGCCCGCCGAGCTGGCCTGGTACGTCACCGGCCGTTTCTACAAGGCCGCCGACGGCACGCTGGCCGACTATGGCTATTTCCTGCACCTGCCCTTCCCCGGCGTGCCGCTGTTCGCCGGGGAAGGGCACGCCGCACCCAGCGAGACGACGGCCCACTTCACCTTCGCGGCCCAGCCGTTCCGGGCGGGCGCGGCGACCAACGGCGCCCTGTCGCTGGGGCTGGACCCGGTGGGCGGCTTCGCCCTGTTCCTGCAGCGCCGGCCGGCCGCCACCTTCGACGACCCGGCCACCTTCGCCTGCGGGGAGTGCATCGCCACCTTCCGCCGCACCAGCCTGGTGGTGGGCACCACCGTGGCGGCGGGGAGTCCAGCGGCGGGGAGTCCAGGGGTGGTAAGCCCAGCGGCGGAAACCCCGCTGCTGGCGACCAACGTCTTCTCCGCCCGGCTGACCGCCAGCGTTCCGTTCGATTTCGCCGGCGGCCGCCATGACCTGGCGGCGCACATCGGCGCCGGCGTCACCCAGTTCGGCACCGCCGCCGCCACGCCGGTGACGCCGGCCCCCGCCGGCTACACCCTGGCCGTGCCCTTCACCGGCTCCGCCCTCGCCCTGGGCTGACGCGAGCGCGGCGCGTGCCCGGCGCAAGCGGGGCGAGCTATCGATGGCGCCGATATACCCCCATCGCTAAATACGCTACGGCCGGGCCGGCAAAAGGCTGGCCGAGCTATCGGTTCTGGCGTACCAAAACGGGGCGAGGTATCGCCTCGAACAATAAAACAGGGAGGATGGACGCCATGCGCTTCCGCCGTTTCGACCTCAACCTGCTGGTGGCGCTGGACGTGCTGCTGGAGGAACGCAACGTCTCGCGCGCCGCCCATCGCCTGCACCTCAGCCAATCCGCCATGAGCGGGGCGCTGGCCCGCCTGCGCGATTACTTCGATGATGAGATCATGGTGATGGTGGGCCGCACCATGGTGCCCACGCCGCTGGCGCTCGCCCTGGTGGAGCCGGTGCGCGACATCCTGATCCGGGTGCAGACCACCATCGAGGCGCGCCCCACCTTCGACCCCGCCACGGCCCAGCGCGTGTTCCGCGTGGTGGCGTCGGACTATGTGACGGAGGTGGTGCTGTCCCGCGCCGTCCGCCGCATGCGGCGCGAGGCGCCGGGCCTGCGGCTGGAGATCAGCCTGGTGGGCGACGACATCCACGACCGCCTGAACCGGGGCGACGTGGACCTGATCATCTCCCCCGACGCCTACCTCACCAACGAGCAGCCCAAGGAAATCCTGTTCGAGGAGACGCACAGCTGCGTCGTCTGGCGCGACAACCCGGACGTGGGCGACAGCCTGACGTTCGAGCGCTATCTGGAACTGGCGCACGTGGTGGTGATCATCGGCGGCAAGCGCACCCCGGCGTTCGAGCAATGGTTCATGGAACGCTACAGCTACGCCCGCACCATCGGCGCCGTGGCCCCCGACTTCTCCTCCGTCGCCGCCATCCTGGTGGAGACGGACATGATCAGCACCATGCACACCCGCCTGGCCCGCCTCTACGCCCAGCACCTGCCCCTGCGCGTCCTCCCCGCCCCCATCGACTTCCCGGTGCTGACCGAGATGATGCAGTGGCACTACCAGTTCGACCGCGACCCGGGGCTGATCTGGCTGCGGGGGTATTTGCGGGAGTGCGTGGCGGAGTGAGGGCGGGCGTATAAGCCAAATAAGGTCTGATAGTTTCGCTACAATCAGCAATCTTACAACATTGCCAAACGACCTTGAAAGGACGTATATATTTAATACCATCTGTTTCTGTAGGCCCCTATGCGATCTCCTCGATTTGATATTCGCGCCAATAAACTAAGCACTATTTTCTCGCCAATAAACATTGAGAGAACGTGGTTAAAAAAAGTCAGAATTTCGATGAAGGAGCAATTTATTAACGATGGTATCGAGAATTTCGATTTCCACATCGATTCCAAGACAGAATGCCAAAAACTCTCACAAATAATATTATCAGGAGATTATACCCCCCAGAGACCCCAAAGAATACTTGTCGAAAAAAGCAAGGGCCTCTGCAGGCAGCTTGTTATCCCGTCCGTTAGAGATTGCATTGTATTACAATGCCTATCAGATGCTTTTTATAAAGAAATCAAGGACAAATCCCCTACAAAAAAATCATTCTTCGAGCCGAAAGACCATAAATTTTCTTCAGAACCAGTCGAATACGGCATGTTTACGGCTTGGGTAAATTTTCAAAAGAATCTTTTTAAATTCTCAAAAACCAGAAACTTCATTGTCGTTACAGATATATCTAACTATTATGATAGCATATCATATACACATCTAAGAAATGCCCTATCACCGATAACGGGCGTCGACGAATGCGTTTTGGATATGCTAATATATGTATTAAATAATCTTTTATGGCAACCAGATTATACTCCGAAAATTGAGATCGGGCTCCCGCAAATTAATTTAGACGCGCCACGCCTTCTCGCTCATTGCTTTCTTTATGAACTTGATTCTTTCCTTGACAAAAGCTTTGGCGGGGATTTTGTTCGATATATGGACGACATCGATGTAGGAGTAGACACTATTGCCGACGCAAGAAAAGCATTAATGGAAATAGATCTCGTATTGCAAACGAAGCAGATTCGGCTAAATAGCGGAAAAACAAAAATACTTAATAAATCTGATGCTGTGAAGCATTTTCGTATTTATGAAAATTTCAGAATAGATACCGTTAAAACTAGTATCGAAAATAGAATCAAATCAAATAAGTCTATAGATCGCCAAAAAATACTAATAAGTCGCCGCATCCATAAGGGAATTCGCACCGGTGAATTCGACGATGGAAATGGAGAAAAAGTCCTCAAGCGCTGGATAACACTAGCAGCACAAACAGGTGTCAAAATTGATTCAAATGTTATAGAAAATATTGTAAAAAACAGACCGTCTGTTCGTGTTAGTATCTATAACTTTATCCGCAAAACCCCACTTACACCATCAATTTCTAAAGCACTAGCTCGATGCTTACAATCAAAACTTCTTGTTGATGATGCTGCTATGGTTGAAATGGCTAATCATCTTGTAGAAACACAAGTTAGAACCCGACATAGCCATCCGCAAATAAATGACATCATATTGAGCATGAACCCAAAAAGTTATTACGGACTGTATTCCAAACTATGGCTCCAATCTAAATATGGAACCACAGAGGAATTATTAAAAACGCTTTCAGAAAATAGCGACATCTGGATACCGCACGAAAATCTTGGAAGGTTGGCCGCATCATTTTTGCCTATTTTTTTGAAATCAAAAGAAGAAAATAACTTTAAGGAATTACTCAACAGCACCCTAAATTCTGGCGTAAGGGAGACGTATAAATTCCACATTTCCCTCATGAGAGATAAAGATAAATTTAAATCCATGTTCAGATTTCTTAAATCACCAAACCACTCGCGAGGAACTGGAATAACCCATGCTAAATTTATTTGCCTATTATCTGCACTACTAAATACCAACGCAGATAAAAATCAGTTAATAGAATTAAAATTTAATAATGGCCTTGCGTTCAAAGATACGTATTACAAGAGCATAGCAAAGAGATTAAAGGTAATCTAAAAGCAGACATAATACCCGACCATCACCCTCCCCGATACCGCGTATCCAGCCTATCGATTTGATGAATGCATTGTTGCGATCTACCTTTGCCTGTAGCGGCACAGCAGGCGCCCGGGAACCGGCGCCCCGGCCTTTAGTCCCTTGGAAGAGCACGGCTTTCGCCGTGGGGGCTGCGGGCTGGCCATAGAGGCCGCGCAGGGAGTGACCATATATGCACCGGATCGTGCGTCCGGCGACGGCTGCCGTCGCCCTTTTGCTGACGCCTGCCATGGGCGCGGCCTTCGCCTCCACCGCCTTGGCGCAAAGCGCCCAGCCGGCCTCCGTCCCACCCGCCCCGGCGGCGGCCGGCGCCAAGGGCGCCGTCCCGGCGGCGGAAACCAGCCAGCTTGAGGATATCGTCGTCACCGCCGAGCGGCGGGAGCAGAGCCTGCAGAACGCGCCCATCGCCGTGTCGGCCCTGGGCGGGGCGGCGCTGAAGGACGCGGGCGTGGCCGATGTGTCGGACCTGACGCGCAGCGTGCCCTCGGTGGTGATCGCGCCGGCGGCCGGCGGCGTGCCGCAGGTCTATGTGCGCGGCATCGGCACCTTCGCCTCCAACCAATATGCCGAGCAGTCGGTGGCGGTGAACCTGGACGGCATCTACATCTCCCGCCCCGCCGGGGCCAACGGCTTCTTCTACGACATCCAGCGGGTGGAGGTGCTGAAGGGCCCGCAGGGCACGCTGTACGGCCGCAACGCCTCGGGCGGGGCCGTGAACGTGCTGCCGGAGACGCCGAAGCTGGACGCGCTGTCGGCCGCCGCCACGCTGGACATCGGCAATTACAACCTGCGCAAGGGCGACGCCTATGTGAACGTGCCGCTGAGCGACAAGGTGGCGCTGCGCGCCTCCGGCATGGTCATCGACCGCAAGGGCTACCTGACCGACGGCTATAACGACGACCAGGGCCAGGCCGGGCGCCTGCAACTGCTGCTGGAGCCGACGGAGGATTGGCGGGTGCGCCTGTCCGGCGACTATTACCACCGGGGCGGCAAGGGCTCCGGCCAGGTGCAGTACCCCTACGCCGACCCCGACAACCCCTGGGTCGGCCCGTCCGATCCCCGCGAGGTCGCCGCCTATTACGCCGGCCTGCCGGCGGCCTCCGCCCACAGCCCGCTGATCGAGAACGCCAAGACCAACGGCTTCATCGACGACCAGTTCTGGGGCACGCACGCCGAGATCAGCCACGATTTCAGCTTCGCCACCCTGACCGTCATCCCGGCCTATCGCGAGGTGCATGAGGACTACCTGTCCTACATCCCGTCCGCCTTCCGGGTGGAAAGCGACAGCGCGCAGAAATCGGTGGAGGCGCGGCTGGCGTCCAGCGGCGGCGGGCCGCTGACCTGGCTGGCCGGCGTCTATTACTTCACCGAGGATGTGACGGCCAACCAGGACTATGACCACTGGGTGCAGGAAACGGTGATCAACAGCAAGCTGACGGACGAGACGACGGCGGCCTTCGGCCAGCTGACCTACGCGCTGACCGACAGCCTGCGCCTGACCACCGGCGGCCGCTTCACCCATGAGGAGAAGACGCAGGACAGCCAGTTCGGCACCGCCACCTTCAGCCCGGTGAAACCGGCGCTGAGCGGCCGCGCCGACGACCGCATCTGGAACGCCGCCACCTGGAAGGTGGGCGTGGATTACGACGTGGCGCCGCAATCGCTGCTCTACGCCAACATCGGCACCGGCTTCAAGGCCGGCGGCTTCTTCGCCAGCGCCGGGCCCGACACCTATAATCCGGAGCATCTGACGGCCTACAGCGTCGGCCTGAAGAACCGCTTCTGGGACAACCAGGTGCAGGTGAACGTCGAGGCCTTCGACTATGAATACCGCGACCAGCAGATCAGCTATCTGGCGCCGTCGCTGACCGGGGTGTCCAGCTTCCCCTACGCCCCCGTCTTCGTGACGCAGAACGTGGGCCGGTCGCGCATCCGCGGTTTCGAGGTGGAGGGGCGGTGGAAAGCCACGGCGCAGGACCTGCTGACCGCCAACGTGCAGTATATCGACAGCCGTTACACCAGCTTCACCTACAACTACTTCTCCAACTTCGGCGCCCCGCCCTCGGTCGGCTGCCCCTCCAGCGTGGCGACGGGGGTCAACCCGGCGCCGGTGGCCCCCTCCACCATCTATGCGGTGAATTGCAGCGGCAAGCCCGGCACCAACGCCCCGCGCTGGACGGCCAACCTGGGTTATGAGCATGAGTTCCGCTTCGCTGACGGCTCCGGCCTGACGGCGGCGGCGGATGTCTACCTCTCCGCCTCCTACTACACCGCCTATGACTACCTGGCGGAACAGGTGCAGGGTGGCTATCACATGACCAACCTGCGCCTGACCTATAACGCCGCCGACGACCGCTGGTCCGTCACCGGCTATGTCAACAATGTGGAAAACCAGGCGGTGGTCAACACCAGCTACCAGCCCAACCAGGCCTTCGGCAACGGCCTGAACTACGCCAACATCCGGCCGCCGCGCACCTACGGCGTGCGCGCCACCGTCCACTATTGAGGCGGATGCGGCATCGTCATGGCCGCCCTTTCCTGAAAGGGGGGCGGCCAGTAACCCTGACAATTCTCACCAATAAAGATTGCAATACCGGCACCGCCCCCGCGCAACACGTGGGGGCGGCGTCTTGCGTTGTGTGGTTTTACGGTATCACCAATCAATTCTAATCAAATCTGATTATTATTTCATTGCGCCATCGGGTCATTTTCTGTCTCCTGACGCTGTCTGCATAGGCACGGAATGGCGCCCCCAAGTGGCGCCCTGGACCCGACCGGTCCGGCCAACAGCTGCCATGCGTTGGGGACACATACATGACCAAACTGTTTCGGCCGGCGACGGCCATGGCCACCCTTTTTCTGGCCGCCGCCCTTCACGCCCCCGCCGCCCAAGCCGGGTCTGGCACCGCGTCCGGGGCCGCCCCGGATGCGGCCGACACCGGCACGGATGGCACGCTGGACGACATCGTGGTGACGGCGGAACAGCGGGCGCAGACGCTGCAGTCCGCCCCCGTGGCCGTGCAAGCCGTGACCGGCGCCAGCCTGGCGGCCAACAGCCTGACCAACACCGCCGACCTGACCCGCGTGCTGCCGGCCCTGGTGGTGTCGCCGGCGGCGGGCGGCACGCCGCAGCTCTACGTGCGCGGCATCGGCAGCTTCATCTCCACCAGCTATTCCGAGCCGGCGGTCGCCTTCAACCTGGACGGCGTCTATGTCCCCCGCCCGGCCGGCGCCAGCCTGGCCTTCTATGACCTGCGGCGGCTGGAGCTGCTGCCCGGCCCCCAGGGCACGCTGTACGGCCGCAACGCCTCCGCCGGCGTGCTGAACATCGTGCCGGAGGTGCCGGTGCTGGGCGAAACCTCGGGCCACGCCTCGCTGGAGTTCGGCAACTACAACCTGCGCAAGGGCGAGGGCGCGCTGAACGTGCCGCTGTCGGACAAGGCGGCCCTGCGCGTGGCCGCCCAGGTGGTGGACCGCAAGGGCTATCTCTCTGACGGTTATGACGACGACCAGAGCCAGGCCGGCCGCGTGCAGGTGGCGCTGGAGCCGGCGGACGACTGGCACATCCGCTTCGCCGCCGACTACGCCCACCGGGGCGGCAAGGGCGACGCGGAGGTGCAGTACCCCTTCGTGAACAGCGACAACCCGTGGGTGGGCCCGTCCGACCCGGCGGCGGTGAAGGCCTATTACGCGGCCCTGCCGCCGGTGGCCCGGCTCAGCCCGCTCATCGGCAACGCCAAGAACGACGGCTTCATCGACGACAAGGGCTGGGGCCTGAAGACCGACATCACCAAGGACTTCAGCTTCGCCACCCTGACGCTGACGCCGGCCTATCGCGGCATGGACGAGGATTATCTGACCTACGTCCCCAGCGCCTTCCGCCTGACGTCGCGGTCGCGCTCCACCTCGGTGGACGCGCGCCTGACCTCCAACGGCCAGGGGCCGCTGAGCTGGGTGGGCGGGGCCAGCTATTTCGATGAGAACCTGTACGCCGACCAGAACTTCAACAGCTTCATCCAGCACGCCATCGGCAAGGGCGACCTGACGACGGAATCCGAATCCGTCTATGGCCAGCTCACCTATGCCGTGGTTCCCGACCTGCGCCTGACCGCGGGCGGCCGCCTGTCGCATGAGGAGAAGACGCAGGACATCCTGTTCGGCAGCAACACCTTCTCCGCCGCCCCACCCACCTTGCTGCGCCGCGACGACCGGCACGACTGGAACGGTACCAGCTGGAAGGCGGGGGCGGATTACGACCTGGCCCCCGGTTCGCTGCTGTATGCCACCATCGCCACCGGCTACAAGGCGGGGGGCTTCTTCTCCGCCCCCGTCAGCCAGCGCGACCAGTATGACCCGGAGCATCTGACGGCCTACACCGTGGGCCTGAAGAACAGCCTGCTGGACGGCAAGGCCCAGGTGAACCTGGAGGCGTTCGATTACGAGTATCGCGACCAGCAGATCAATTACACCGCCCCGGTGCTGACCGGCATCGCCCTGGCGCCCTACGCCGCCCTGTCGGTGACGCAGAACGCCGGCCGGGCGCACATGCGCGGCCTGGCGCTGGACGGCCGGTGGCAGGTGACGGCGGACGACCTGCTGACCGCCAGCGGCCAGTACCTGGACACCGCCTACGACGACTTTCACTACCGCTACTATAGCGCCCTGGGCCTGGCGCCGGCGGTCGGTTGCGCCTACACCAACGCCACCGCCGTGGCGGTGCCCAAGCCCGTCGGCGCCGCCCGGATCTGGGCGGTGGATTGCTCCGGCAAGCCGGCGGTCAACGCCCCGCGCTGGACCGCCACGCTGGGCTATCAGCATGATTTCCGCCTGGACGGCAACGGCACGGTGACGGCGGCGGCGGATGTCTACCTCTCCTCCTCCTACCACACCGCCTATGACTACCTGGCCAAGCAGGTGCAGGGCGGCTATCACACCACCAACCTGCGCCTGACCTACACCCCGCAGCATGCGTGGTGGAGCCTGACCGGCTACGTCAACAACGTGGAGAACCAGGCCGTGGTCAACATGGGCTATCAGCCCGTGCAGGCCCTGGGCGCCGGCTACAACACCGAAAGCATCCGGCCGCCGCGCCTCTATGGCGTGCGGGTGCGGGTGGCGTACTGACGACACACGTAAGGCGCTTCCAACCCAAAGGGATAAACCCCTTATGGTTGCATGTCGGCGTGGACGTTCCTGCTAGGATGAGATGCGCCCGGGGATAACCCACCCCGGGCGCCATCCTTTCACGGAGACGTCCCATGCCCACGCCCTTCCCCGCCGTCGGCCACTATTACCTGGTGACCTTCACCACCTTCCGGGTCGAGTTGCACTTCACCTCGATCACGTCGCTGACCTACACCGTCATCGGGCCGGACGGCAGCCGGGGTCAGTCGGAAACCGTGACCATAAAGGTGGAGGAACTGCGCGACGACCAGTTCCTCGTGACCTGGCAAGAGGCCGACAAGACCACGGTGGTGCATGTCGAGGACTATGCCCGCCACACCATCGTCACCAACATCACCAACCCCGACCTGACCTTCGTCCAGGACCACGGCACCTTCGTCCAGGTGCCGGGGCCGGTGGGGACGTGCTGACCTCCTGCTGCGCACCAGACGTCACCCGGCTATGCTGCATGCTGGTATAGCGCCGAGGGGCAAGTCGGGGGGCCCATGATCCTGGTTTTCGTGCATGGCTGGAGCGTCACCAGCACCGCCACCTATGGCGGCCTGCCGGACGCCCTGGTGCGGCAGGCGGCGCTGACGGCGCCCGGCCTGACCCTGACGGTGGCGCACATCCACCTGGGCAGCTACGTCAGCTTCCACGACGCCCTCACCATGGCCGACGTGGTGCGGGCCTTCGACCAGGCCCTGCGCGACACGCTGCTGCCCGGCGCCCCGGCGGGGACGCCCCTGCCCGACTTCTCCTGCGTCACCCATTCCACCGGCGGCCCGGTGGTGCGGGAATGGCTGAGCCGGCTGTATGACGGCGAGGCCGGCCTGCGGCGGCCGCCGCTGCGCCACCTGGTCATGCTGGCGCCCGCCAACCATGGCTCCCCCCTCGCCACCCTGGGCAAGCAGCGGGTGGGCCGCATCAAGGCCTTCTTCAACGGCGTGGAACCGGGGGAACGCATCCTGGACTGGCTGGCCCTGGGCAGCGCCGACCAGTGGCGCCTGAACGGCCGCTGGCTGGAATACGATCCCCTGGCCGTGGACCTCTACCCCGTCGTGCTCACGGGCCAGGCCATCGACGGCCACTTCTACGACTTCCTCAATTCCTACCTGGCGGAGGAAGGGTCGGACGGGGTGGTGCGCGTGGCCGGGGCCAACCTGAACAGCCTGTTCCTGACCCTGGTGGAAACGGCGGCGCAGGTGACCAACCCGCACCCGCATTTCGACGGCCGGGCGGCCGCCGTGCTCAGCCCCGATGGTGGGCCCCGCGCCCCTCGGCAAGCCCTGGCCTTCGGCGTCATTCCCGACGCCAGCCATTCCGGCGACCGCCTGGGCATCATGGGCAGCGTCACACCCCAGAACGCGGCCGCCAAGCCGGTGGTGGCGGAGATCCTGCGCTGTCTGCGGATCGACAGCCCGGCGGCCTACGCGGCGTGCGCGGCGGCGCTGGCCCAATTGACCGACGCCACCCAGCAGGCCGTGGCCCGGGACAAGCCGCATGAGGGCCAGCGCCACAGCCAACTGGTCTTCCGTATCCGGGATGACCAGGGCGACGCGGTGGACGATTTCGACCTCTATCTGCTGGGCGGCCCGGACTACAGCCCGGACGACCTGCCGGAGGGCTTTTTCGTGGACCGGCAGCGCAACAGCGTCTCCCCCAACTGCCTGGTCTACTACCTGGATTACGACGTCATGGCGCGGTTGCCGGATGAACGGTTCGGCCTGCGCGTCCAGGCGCGGCCGGCCGCCGACGGCGGTTTCGTCGGCTATGACCCGGTGGAGTTCCACACCGACGGCGCCAGCCTGGCCATGGCCCTGCGGCCCAATCAGACGACCTACGTCGACGTGGTGCTGAAGCGCCACGTCGACCGGGCCGTCTTCCGCCTGGCCCCCGTAACGGCCCCCGTGGAAGACTTGAGGGACCGCAAGCCCCGTGGGACGGACGTCGACACGCCTTGAGAGATCAACCCGCCTTATAGCGGCTGGCGGCGTGGTTGCGCGACAGGTTGGGGCCCAGGGCGTAGCGGGCCTTGCTCACCGCGTCGAAATCCGCCGGGTCGGGCAGCGAGGGGATGGTGATCAACTCGCCCTGGTCCAGGCCGGCCAGCGCCGCGTCCACCATCTCCCCCACCTCCATGACCATGGTCTGGTCCAGGTCGTCGAAGGACTTGCCCACGCGGTCGAAAATCTCCGTCCGCGTCAGGCCGGGCAGCACGGCCTGGAACTTCACGGCCTTGCCGGCCTTGGCGGTCTCGGCCTGCAGCGACTGGGTCAGCGCCAGGACGAAGGCCTTGGTGGCGGCGTAGGTGGCGCTGAACATCTCCGGGATCAGGGCGACGACGGAGGCGACGTTGACCACGGTGCCGGCCCCTTTGCCTTCCGCCCCCTTGGCGGCGAAGGCGTCGGTGGCGGCGATGGCCAGGCGGTTCACCGCCGTGACGTTCACGGCGATCATGCTGTCGTGATAGGCGATGTCGCTGCCCAGCGAGCCCTCCTTGGGTCCCAGGCCGGCGTTGTTCACCAGCAGGGTGATGGCGGCGTCGGCGCGCAGGCGCTGCTCCACCTTCTCCACATCGGCCTGCTGGGACAGGTCGGCCGGCAGGACCTCGACCGCGACACCGGCCTCGGCCCGCAAGCGGGCGGCGGCCTCGTTCAGCCGGTCCTGGTTGCGCGCCACCAGGATCAGGTCATAACCCCGGCGGGCCAGCCGGTCGGCATAGGTGGCGCCGATGCCGGAAGAGGCGCCGGTGACAAGGGCGGTGCCCTTGGAAGACGTGCTCATGGGATTTTCCTCTGGAGAAATGTGGAAGCGGGGCGCCGTCGGCGTCGTTGATCACAAAACTGGTATATGCCACTATTATCATGCAAGTCAATCAGGCTTGCGGGGGCCGAGCTCCGCGCCGGGAGCATCGCAGGTCGGGCACCGGCGCGGGGACGGTTGGCCCCTATGGCGTGTTAGCCCCGCGATGGTGGAAATGGCCTCTGCCGCCGGGGGCGCCTATTCTGGCCCTGTCGCGATGTCGGATGACGGAGACCGGCCCGCCGGTCTTGGAAACGGCAGTCTTGAAAGGATGATGGAATTGGATGAGCCCGCCCTCACAGCATCCACGCCACCGGCGCCGGCATCGGATAACGGTCAATCGGACCGCTGGGGCTGGGACTATTGCACCAATACGGCGGTGCGCCGCGCCGCCCGCCGCCTGGGCCAGCTCTATGGCGACGTGACGGCGCCGGCCGGCCTGATGCCCACCCAGCACAGCCTGCTGACCCACCTGAAGCTGGCGGCCGCCGCGTCCGACCCCGCCGCCGGCACGCTGCAGAACCTGGCCGCCGCCATGGTCATGGATCTCTCCGCCCTGGGCCACACCCTGAAGCCGCTGGTCCGCGACGGCTATGTCGAGTTGGTGCCCGACGCCCGCGACCGCCGCGTCAAGCGCGCCCGCCTGACCGAGAAGGGCGAGGCCAAGCAGGCGGAGGGCCAGGCGTTGTGGCACGTGGCCCAAAGCCGCTTCGACGCCCTGTTCGGCGCGCAGGAGTCCGCCGCCCTACGCCGCGCCCTGGCCATCGTGGCGTCGGAGGAATTCGCCGCGGCGTTCAAGCGGGGGGAATAGCTAAAACCTCTTTCAATGCTCAACCGTCATGCCCAAGGATGGCAACGGCATACCGGCGCATGATTGCATCGACGGATACCAGCGTCAGTCCTTCGAGTTGCGCTTGAGCGACAAGCATGCGGTCGAATGGATCCTGGTGATGCGGCGGCAGGGTGCCTGCCCTCGCCGCGTGGGCGACATCGATACCGAGTGGCGTGAAACCCGCTTTAGCCAGCTGTTCTTCAATGCCGTCCAATGAAAACTTCAGTCGGCCTAGGGCTTGTTGAGAATCATCTGGAGTGAATGACGGCTGCGACGAGATAGATCATGGCTGAGAAGCTCTGATCTGTTTTGTCGCAGCGCATGGCGATGCGTTTGAACTCTTTGAGTTTGCAGAAGAAATTCTCGATGAGGTGACGCCACTTATATATCTCGGCGTCAATCTTGCGTGGACTTGCCCGGCGAGGATGCTGGGAGATGACGACCTTGGCGCCACGCTCGTCCAGATCGGCGATGATGGTGGCAGAGTCATAGGCTTTGTCACCGATCAATCCGCCGAACTCCAAATCCTGGATCAAAGGGGCGACACCAACAGTGTCAAACCGATGGCCTGGCAGGAGGACGAAACGCACCAGGTTTCCGAGCGCATCCGTAAGAGCCAGGATCTTGGTGGTCATGCCGCCCTTGGAGCGACCTATGGCCTGGCTCTGAGTCCCCCTTTTGCGCCCTGACCATGCCGGTGGACTTTGACGATGGTGGCGTCAACCATGGCGTATTCCATGTCGGGCTCGTCCGAGCACGCCTCGAAAAGCCGAATGAAAACATCAGCTTTGACCCAGTCACGGTAACGTTTGAAGATCGTGTTCCACTTGCCGAACGAGGCGGGAAGGTCTCGCCAGGGGCTGCTCGTCCGCGCTATCCAAAGCACCGCCTCAATGAAAAGGCGATTGTCGCTACCGCTCCGCCCTGGATCACTCGGCTTCCCAAGGCAATGCGGTTCCATCTTCGCCCATTGGGCATCGGTCAGTACAAAGCGTTCCATCCGAAGCTTGAATCACGACCAAGCAACGGATGGAAGATAAATCTCAACAAGCCCTAGGGCCTGCTTGATTGAGATTTCCCAAATCGATGCCGCGCTTACGAAGATTTGTGAGCGTCGGTCTTGAAGAGTCGCTTTGGCGATGGCCGGTAGCGCCGGATCGTTCGTCATCCACCAAAGCAGAATGTGCGTGTCGATCAATAGTCTCACGACACGCCACTTCCGAAAGCGCGGGCGATTTCGTCCGGCAATGGCGCGTCGAAGTCGGGACCGATTTCAATTTCGCCTTTCCATAAGCCAGGCACGCGTGGCCCCTCCAACGCCACCAGCGGCACGAGACGGGCCATGGGGCGTCCAGCCTTCGCTATGATGATTTCCTCACCCGCGGCGGCCCGCTCAACCAACTGCGACAGATGCGTCTTAGCGTCGTAAAGATTAACGGGCTCAGCCATGGCACCCCTCCTGACCAACTTGACCAAATATATCACAGCGGCGCCAATTGGTCGAGTTGGTCAACGTCACCGGAAGTTCCGCCCGTCGGGGAAGGTCGCGTCCGCGCGGCGGGCGGGGGCGGCGCCGGTGGGTTCGTCCAGGCGGGACAGCAGGTCGGAATAGTCGATCAGGCGTTCGGCGCGGATGTGGGTGACGGGGGTGGCGCTGGGGCCCTTGTCCTGGGTGGGGGCGATGACCTTCTCCACCCGCCCCAGGCACAGCAGCAGGCGGCTGCCCAGGATGTGGCGGCGGAAGGCGGTGAAGGTCTCGGGCATCAGCACCAGGTTGGCGATGCCGCTCTCATCCTCCAGCGTAATGAAGATGACGCCCTTGCTGCTGCCCGGCCGCTGGCGCACCAGCACCAGCCCGGCCACGGCGACGCGGCTGCCGTCGGCCAGGGTTTCCAGCGTTTCCGTGCGCATCAGGGGGTAGCGGCGCGTCATCCTCTCCTGAGGCTTGGCCGCTACGTTTCGTAGCTTTCATTATAAGCCTTGATGAATTTATCCATTAATTTACAATGGCGCAAAACATACCTGATTAATCATCAAATCAAAATATAATTGGGAAATAAACATGCATATAATATTAAATAATCTTTATTGTAAAATGTTTTTCTTAAATAAAATTAAGACATTATTTAAAAAAACTATACCGCTATTAGAAAAGGTGCTTCAAAGCAAAAAAGAAACCGTAGCTATGATTTCGGCTATATCCAGTGCTGCCAGCGCATTTTTTGCGTGGAAATCAGCCGATATTTCAAATAGATCATTTTTACAAACACAAAGACCATGGATATCAGTTGAAGTTAGTATTGGAGATAAAGGGATTATCATTAATAATGATATTATGAGCGTTGACTTAAAATTTACTCTCAAGAATGTCGGAAATGTTCCGGCATTATACTCTGGAATTAATGCTGCACCAGAAATAGGAATCACATCCGATAAGAGAATTGAGAATCTAGAGAGAAAGTGCCAATCAAAGAATATAAAACATAACCAAGTCGATACAATTTTCCCAAATGAAATTAGAGAATATGATATAATTTACACAGTATTAGAAAAAGAAAAAGCAAATAATATTATGAAAAGCGGAATGCCATACATAGGAATAACCCTCACAGGGTGCGCAACATATGCATCGCCAAATGAAGAAGGAAAATTACACTCAAGCAGATTTATATACGAGATACATCAAAGATACGAAAATGGCGGAACATATCAAGTGAAAATTCCAAGAAATGGAGAACCCATAGGAGGTAAAAATATTGTTTTTGATAAATGGATGGAACCTGGAAGCTTTAAGGCAGATTAAGTGAATTCCAACAAATCCTCTCACCGGAAGTTCCGCCCGTCGGGGAAGGTCGCGTCCGCGCGGCGGGCGGGGGCGGCGCCGGTGGGTTCGTCCAGACGGGACAGCAGGTCGGAATAGTCGATCAGGCGTTCGGCGCGGATGTGGGTGACGGGGGTGGCGCTGGGGCCCTTGTCCTGGGTGGGGGCGATGACCTTCTCCACCCGCCCCAGGCACAGCAGCAGGCGGCTGCCCAGGATGTGGCGGCGGAAGGCGGTGAAGGTCTCGGGCATCAGCACCAGGTTGGCGATGCCGCTCTCATCCTCCAGCGTGATGAAGATGACGCCCTTGCTGCTGCCCGGCCGCTGGCGCACCAGCACCAGCCCGGCTACGGCGACACGGCTGCCGTCGGCCAGGGTTTCCAGCGTTTCCGTTCGCATCAGGGGGTAGCGGCGCGCCATCCTCTCCTTGGGCTCCGCCGCCAGGCCCGCCAGCCGTGCCACAACCGCGTCGCGCACCAGGCTCAGGGGATGGCGCTTCAGCGACAGGGACAAGCGGCTGTAATCCTCCACCAGATGCTCCCCCAGGGTCATGGCCGGCAGGGTGGCCAGGGACGGCTCCTCCGCCCAGGGATCGCCGGTCCCCTCCTCCGCGTCCAGGGCGAGGTCCAGCAGGGGCGGCAACCGCTCGCCCAGGGCGCTGACCGCCCACAGCGCCTGGCGCCGGTCCAGGCCCATGGACTGGAAGGCGTCAGCCTCCGCCAGCAATTCCAGGGTGCGGGGCGCCAGGCGGGCGCGGCGCCACAAATCCTGCGGGCTGGCGTAAGGCTCATGCCCCCGCGCCTCCAGCAGGGGCTGCACCGCCGCCTCGCTCAGGCCCTTGGCCAGGCGCAGGCCCAGGCGCAGGGTCTGGAAACGCTGCCCGCGTGCCGGCGGTTCCAGCCGGCTGTCCCAATCGGAATGGTTCACGTCCGGCGGGCGCACCACCACGTCATGCTCCCCCGCGTCGCGCACGATCTGCGCCGGGGCGTAGAAGCCCATGGGCAGGCTGTTCAGCAGGGCGCAGGCGAAGACGTCGGGGTAGTGGCACTTGATCCAGGCGGAGGCGTAGACCAGCAGGGCGAAGCTGGCGGCGTGGCTTTCGGGAAAGCCGTAGGTGGAGAAGCCCTTGATCTGGTTGAAGCAACGCTCCGCGAACTCCTCGGTGTAGCCGTTCCTCAGCATGCCGGTGCGGAACTTCTCCTCGAAGGTGTCGATGTCGCCCAGCTTGCGGAAGCTGGCCATGGCGCGGCGCAGGCCGTCGGCCTCCGCCCCGGTGAAGCCGGCGCCGACGATGGCGATCTGCATGGCCTGTTCCTGGAACAGGGGCACGCCCAGCGTCTTCTGCAGCACCTTCCTCAACGCCTCCGACGGGTAGTCCACCGGCTCCAGCCCCTGGCGACGGCGCAGGTAGGGGTGGACCATGCCGCCCTGGATGGGCCCGGGGCGGACGATGGCCACCTGCACCACCAGGTCATAGAAGGTGCGCGGCCGCAGGCGGGGCAGCATGGACATCTGCGCCCTGCTCTCCACCTGGAACACGCCCAGGGTGTCGGCGGCGCACAGCATGTCATAGGTCGCCACGTCGTCTTGCGGGATGGTGGCCAGGTCCAGGTCGCGGCCGTAATGGTCCCGCAGCAGGGTGAACGCCCGGCGCAGGCAGCTGAGCATGCCCAGGCCCAGAACATCGACCTTCATCAGGCCAGCGGCGTCCAAATCGTCCTTGTCCCACTCGATGTTCTGCCGCTCCGCCATGGCGGCGTTCATGATGGGGCAGAAGGTGGCCAGCGGCTTGGGCGTGATGACGAAGCCGCCGACATGCTGCGACAGGTGGCGGGGGAACTTCGAGATCTGGCCCGTCAGGTCCAGCACCTGGCGCAGCAGCGGGTCGTCGGGGTCCAGCCCGGCCTCCCGCGCCCGCTCCTCCTCCGGCGTGCCGGTGCCCCAGCCGGAAATCATGGCCGAGAGCTGGGCCACTGTGTCCTGGCTCATACCCATGGCCTTGCCCACGTCACGGACGGCCCCCCGCGAGCGGTAGCAGATGACGGTGGCGGCGATGGCGGCGTGGTCGCGGCCGTACTTCCCATAGATGTGCTGGATCACCTCCTCCCGCCGCTCGTGCTCGAAATCCACGTCGATATCCGGCGGCTCCTTGCGCGCGGTGGAGATGAAGCGTTCGAACAGCAGGCCGCTGTGCACCGGGTCGATGGAGGTGATGCCCAGGCAATAGCAGACGGCGGAGTTGGCGGCCGATCCCCGGCCCTGGCAGAGTATGTTCTTGCTGCGGGCGAAATCGACGATCTCAAAGACCGTAAGGAAATAGGACGCGTACCCCAGTTCCCCGATCAGGGCCAATTCCTTGTCGATCTGCTTTTGCACATCCTCCGGCACGCCGTCGGGGTAGCGTTTTGCCGCCCCCACCGCCACCAGTAGGACCAGGCGTCCTTGCGGGGTTTCCTCCCCTTTCACCTCGGAGGGGTAGAGGTAATCGGCCCTCAATTCGCCGATGGAGAAGGTGCAGGCCTCCACGATGTCGCGGATGCGGGCCAGGGCGCGGGGATGGCGGTGGAACAGGCGCGCCATCTCCGCCGGCGGTTTCAGGTGGCGCTCGGCATTGGCGGCCAGGCGCCAGCCCGCCGTCTGGATGGTGCAATGCTCGCGGATGCAGGTCATCACGTCCTGCAGCGCCCGCCGGGCTGGGTGGTGGTAATGCACGTCGTTGGTGGCCAGCGGCGACAGGCCATGCGCCTCCGCCAGGGCCGCCAGCCGGTCCAGCCGCCGGGCGTCGTCGCCCTGGTAGCGGTGGGTCAGGCACAGGCTGAGGGTGCGGCCGAAACGGCGGCGGTAATCGGCCAGGTCGGCGGTGAAGCCCGCGTCGAGACTGTCCGGCGGCACCACCGCCATCATCTGGCCGGCGGCATGGGCCTCCACATCCGCGCGGGTCAGGAAGCATTGCCCCTTGGGCGCCCGGCGCATGCCCACCGTCAGCAGGGTGGACAGGCGGCCATAGGCCGCGCGGTCGGTGGGCCAGCACAACAACGACGGGCCGTCCGTCAAATCCAGCCGCGCGCCCACCACCAGGCGGAAATCCAGCTCACGCGCCGCCGCATGCGCCTGCACCACCCCCGCCAAGCTGTTGCGGTCGGTCAGCGCCATGGCGCCATGCCCTAAGACCTTGGCCGCCTCCACCAGGTCAGCGGCCTTGGAAGCGCCGCGCAGGAAGCTGAAATTGCTGGCGACTTGGAGTTCTGAATACATAGTTCCCTCAAGCGCCGGCGGGCCATCCGGCCCTTGGCTATCCTCAGTTTCCGGTCCGCTGCGCTCCCCAGAAACTTCCGGCGGCCGCGGTCGCGGCCTAGGGTTCCCTCAAGCCCCGGCGGGCCATCCGGCCCTTGGCTATCCTCACGTTTCAGTCCGCTGACGCTCCCCGAAACGTTCCGGCGGCCGCGGTCGCGGCCTAGTCGCTGCGCTCCGGGCGCATCCTCAAACGGTCACGGCTCGGCTAAGGGGTGGGGCAGGCATCACCCGAAAAAGCCGTGCAGGAACCAGCGGGGTGGCGGGCCGCCGGCGTGGTAGAGGCCCAGGCGATACAGCCAGAAGCGCCGGCCCTCGCCATCCTCCACCCGGTAATAGTCGCGGGGCTCGGGGTTCGGGTTCGGGCGGCGCTCGCCCCCCTCCCACCATTCCGGCAGCAGGCGCTCCGGCCCCTCGGCCCGGCCCACGCGATAGGTCTGGTCGCGCCAGCGGAACAGCAGGGGCGGGTCGTCGGGGATGGGGGCCACCACCTCCACCGCCTCCGGCCGGGGCAGCAGGCGGATGGGACGCGGCCGGTCGGCCGGCCAGGCGAGCGGCCCAGGCGCCGGCGGGGCCGCGGGCGGGCTGTTGTCCTGCGCCTCGGCCGGCACCGCCCGCACCGCCTGTTCCGGTATCCAGCTCTGCCGGGGCAGCAGGCGCAGCACCCGGCCAGGCCCCAGGCGGGCGCCCAGCCGGTCCACCAGTTCCGCGATGGGCGGATCGGCCACCAGGGGGTTGCCGCCAGCCGCGTCTCCCCCTTCTCGGGCCCCGTCACGGGCGGCCCCGCCAGGTCGGCCAGCCCCTCGGCGCTCAGCACCGCCTGCCCGCCGTCGAAGGGGGCGGCGTGGGTGACGGAAACGGCCATGGTCTCGAAGCCCGCCCCCGGCTCCAGCTGGTCCATGCGCGGTTCCAGCAGGCGCCAGAGGTGGGCGGGGTCGCGGTTGGGGCGGCTGGCGCCCACGGTCAGCACCTGGGGCGGGGTGTCGTGGCCGGCGTCGATGCGCCAGGCCTCCAACTCCAGTGAGCGCGCGCCCTCCCCCGCCGCCGTCAGGCTGGCCGCCACCCGGCCCAGCAGATGGCGCACCGCCTGGGCCAGGCCCTCGGGCGTGGAGAGGGGATCGACCACCGTCAGGCGGGCGGTGTGGCGGGTGGGCGCACGCCGGGGCGACAGTGGCTCCTCCACCCAGCCCAGGGCCTGATCCAGGCGCAGGGCGACCTGGGCGCCGTAGCGCGCGGCCAGCGCCGCCCGGTTCTTGGAGCCTTGCCCCCCTCCTGTTCCTTGGGCCATGCGCATCAGCTCACCCACCCGGCGCAGGCCCACGCGGCGCAGGCTGGCCACCAGGTCGGGACCCAGGCGCAGGGCCGGCAACGGCAGGTCGGCCAGGGCCTCCGCCGCACCGCCCGGCGGCACCACCAGCTGGGCGCCGAAACGGGCCTGCGCCCAGGCCGCGCCGATGCTGTCGGCGATGGCCGCCCGCCCCTCGACCCCCGCCTTGGCCAGCCGGCGTTCCAGATCCAGCAGCAGCTCATGCTCGCCCCCCAGCAGATGGGCGCAGCCGGTGATGTCCAGCAGCAGGCCAGGGCCCCCACCAAGTCCTTTTGGGCCGAAACCGGGCGGATCGGCGGGGTCCACCGCCGTCCAGGGGGTGTAGCGCCGGGCCCAGTCGGCCAGGCGCCCCAACGCCGCCACGTCGCCCTCGGGATCAGCATCCACGACGTGGACCTGCGGCTCCAGCGCGCGGGCGTCGGCCAGGCCCATGCCCGGCACCAGGCGCTTGGCCCGCGCCGCCGCGTTCACCGCCGCCACGGTCAGCCGCCCCCGGTCCGACAGGCGGGTCACCAGGGGCGTGCCGGCGGCCAGCGGCGGCGTCAGACCACGGGCGATGCGGTCGGTGGCGAAGGTGGGCAGCCAAAGGGACAGGATGCGGCGCATGGCTCAGCCCACCGCGCGCCAAGTGGGGGAGACGGTCGGGCGTGAGTTGTGCCGAGGCGAAGGGAACGACGGCCGAGGCGGGCGGTGGCGTCTCCGGCGTCGGCACGGCCGCCTGGCCCGCCGCCTCCAGCGTCAAGCCTTCGCGCTCATACAGGGTCCACGCCCCCGGCCGGCCGCCACGACAGCGCAGCAGTTCCACCCGCCAGGCGGGGCCGGTGAAGGCGGACGCGGCCATACCCCCATCTCCGGCAAGAGGTTCCTGGATGGGGGCCGTACCCACCTGCCAACGGGTGACGGCGGCGGTGGCCTGGGTGCTGCCCCGCCCGCTGGCCCGCCCCGTACCCTTCAAGCCCTTCATGGCGCCCCCCTTGCCCGCGTTCAGGCGCAGCAGCAGGCCGGGCACGCCGCCCGCTTCCGCCGCCAAGTGCAGGCGACGGCTGGCCGTCAGGTCCAGGCCTCCCGCCTCCCCCACCACGGCGCCCACGCGGGGGCAGCGCAGCGCCTCCTCCATGGCCCACAGCAGGTCGACCTCGTTCGCGGCATGCACCACCACCAGCCGGCCCGGCCCCACCCCCTGGGCATCCAGCCCGGGGGCGTAGAGGTCGGGCGCCCGCGTCATCCACAGGATGGGGCCGCGCACCTGCTCCGCCAGCCGGGCGGCCAGCAGCGCCGTGAAGGCGGTCGCGGCGCCGGCATCCAAGGCGCCCGCCGCCGCCACCTCATGCAGGGCGGCGCGCGGCAGGCCGTTTACGCCCCCCGCCATCGGCAGATGGGCATCCACCGCCGGCACCCCCAGCGGCACCACGCCTCGGCCGGTCCCCGGCGCCTCCACCGCGCGCACCTGTTCCCGCAGCACCGCCAGCAGGCGCTGGCGGTCCAGGGGTCCCTCCAACTGTCCCTCTTCAGGGCGAGTGATTGGGTTGGCTGCGGAAATGGGGGGAGGAATGGCGGGCATGGGGATGCTGCCTTGGTTCTCACGGGGGTGGAATGATGTTCTTGTTATGTTCTAATCCGGAGTCGCCAGCCCGGTCAAGATGAGTCGACACCCCCAAAATCGGACTATCCGGAATCGACGGCGCCAATTGACGCCCCCCGGCCACCACTATATGAACCATATACGTTTCATATATCGGAGAGCCCGATGGGCATCGTGAAAATCGACGACGACCTGCATGAGGAGGTGCGCAAGGCCAGCACCGTGCTGTGCCGGTCCATCAACGCCCAGGCCGAATACTGGATGAAGATCGGCATGCTGGCGGAGGCCAACCCCACCCTGTCGCTGAACGACATCCTGCGCATCCAGTTGAAGATGGCCTCCGTCCACCTGGAACCGGAACCCCGCCAGTTGGAACCAACCTCCTGATGGTCAAGCGCCCTGACGAGATCGAAAAGCTGGGGGAGGCCGGGCGCCTGTTGGCCAGCGTCTTCCACATGCTGGATGCCATGCCCCTGGCCGGCCTCAGCACGCTGGCGGTCAACGACCGGGTCGAGGACTACATCGTCAATGAGTTGCACGCCCGCCCCGCCAGCAAGGGCCAGTATGGCTATGGCTACGTCCTCAATTGCTCCCGCAACGAGGTCGTCTGCCACGGCGTGCCTTCCGCCACCGACATCCTGGCGGACGGCGACATCATCAATTTCGACATCACGCTGGAGAAGAACGGCTACATCGCCAATTCCAGCAAGACCTACCTGATCGGCGACGTGGCGCCGGCCGCGCGACGCCTGGTGCAGACGACGTATGAGGCGCTGTGGCAGGGCATCCGCCAGGTGCGCCCCGGCGCCCACCTGGGCGACATCGGCCATGTCATCGAGCGCCACGCCAAGCGGAACGGCTATACCGTGGTGCGGGAATATTGCGGGCACGGCATCGGCCGGGAAATGCACGAGGAACCGCAGATCCTGCATTTCGGCAAGCCGGGCACGGGCCTGCGCCTGAAGGAAGGCATGGTCTTCACCATCGAGCCCATGCTGAACCAGGGCGGCGCCCAGGTGGAAACCAAGGACGACGGCTGGTCGGTGGTGACGGTGGACGGCAGGCTGTCCGCCCAGTTCGAGCATACCGTGGCCGTCACCGCCACCGGCGTGCGCGTATTGACCCTGCGCGCGGAGGAGCGCAAGCGGCGGGCCGGCTTATAGTGGCTAGGTCCTGAAAGGGTTGATGATGCGCAACCGGCCTAGCCCTCTATCGGGCATTGGCGTCATCTCGGTCGAACTTGAAGTCAACCGGCAGACGTCCCCGATAAGCGTGCAATCGCTTCAGCAATTCTTCCCGGCCGGGCTTGCGGGCGATGGTGAACTCCCGGCTCTCAGCGACATGGATTTCGATCTCGTCGCCTACTTTCAATTCCAGAGCGTCGACCACCGCCGCAGGAAGCCGAACGGCAAGGCTGTTCCCCCACTTCACAACCCGCATGGCACCCTCCCGCCTACAGATCGCCAGCGTGTATCCGACTGCTTCCGGCAATCAAGCGCCTTGAGAGGTCATAAGGCTTTTACGCGGCGCAAATTGGATATTATATATTATTTATAAACGCCGCACCCTGGGGGACGCTTGCCATGCCCGACTTGACCCGCCGCCGCCTGCTCGCCACCGCCGCCACGCTGCCCACCCTTGGGGCCGCGCTGAGCACGGTCCCAGCCGGTGTCCCGTCGGCGATGGCGGCGCCAGCGCAAAGCGCCGCCGCCTCCCCCGCCCCCGTGCCTGCCGACCTGGCCCCGCGTGAGCGGCTGCGGATGAACGACGGCTGGCGCTTCCATCTGGGCCATGCCGCCGACCCGCTGCAGGATTTCGGCTTCGGCGCCGACCGCAGCACCTACGCCAAGTCCGGCGACCTCAGCGCGCCGGTGGCCAAGGCCGATTTCGATGACAAAGACTGGGCCGCCGTCACCCTGCCGCACGACTGGGCGGTGGATCTGCCCTTCGCCCAGGCGCGGCTGCCGGGCAAGGAGGCGGCGGAGGCCATGGCCTACCAGGGCTTCAAGCCCCTGGGGCGGCAGTTCCCGGAGACCAGCGTCGGCTGGTACCGCCGCACCTTCACCCTGCCCGCCAGTGACGCCGGGCGCCGCCTGTCGCTGGAGTTCGACGGGGTCGCCCGCAACTGCCTGGTGGTGCTGAACGGCTTCATCGTCGCCACCAACGAAAGCGGCTACGCCCCCTTCCGCGTGGACATCACTGATTTCGCCAACATCGGCGGCGCCAACACCCTGGTCATCCGCGTGGACGCCACCTTGGGCGAGGCGTGGTCCTATGAGGGCGCCGGCCTTTATCGTCCCGTCTGGCTGGTGAAGACCGCGCCCGCCCATGTGCCGCAGTGGGGCACCTTCGTCCGCAGCACGGTGACGCCCGGCGGCGCCGACCTCACCATCACCACCGAGCTGGCCAACGAGGGGCCGGCGGCGGACCTCACCGTCCGCAGCACCGTGCTGGACCCAGACGGCAAGGCCGCCGTGCAACTGGACGCCCCGCCGGTGGCGCTGGGGGCCTGGGAGACGGGCGCCGTCACGCAGGCCGTCCCCCTGCCCGCGCCCGCCCTGTGGTCGCTGGAGGCGCCCAAGCTCTACACCCTGGTGACGGAGGTCAGCGTGGGCGGTGCGGTGGTCGACCGCTATCACACATCCTTCGGCATCCGCACCCTGCGCTTCGACGCCAACGAGGGCTTTTTCCTGAACGGCCGCCCGGTGAAGGTGAAGGGCACCTGCAACCACCAGGACCATGCCGGCGTGGGCTTCGCCGTGCCCGACCGGCTGCATGCCTATCGCGTGGAACGGCTGAAGGAGATGGGTGCCAACGCTTGGCGCACCACCCACCACCCGCCGGCGCCGGCCTTGCTGGACGCCTGCGACCGGCTGGGCATCCTGGTGATGGAGGAAACCCGCCAGATGTCCAGCAACCCGGAGGGGATGAGCCAACTGGAGCGCATGGTGCGGCGCGACCGCAACCGGCCCTCCGTCTTCCTGTGGAGCATCGGCAACGAGGAAATCCACCGCGGCACGGAACAGGGGGCCCGCATCGCCGCCAGCATGAAGCGCGCGGTGTACCGCCTGGACGGCACCCGCCCGATCACGGAGGCGTTCAACGGCAAGTTCGGCCAGGGCGCCAGCCCGGTGCTGGACGTCATGGGCTTCAACTACTACCTGGATGAGATCGACGCCTTCCACGCCCGTTTCCCCAATCAGCCCATGATCGGCACGGAAACGGCCAGCACCGTGTGCACGCGCGGCGTCTATGCCCATGACGACGCCCGCCACTACGTCCCCGCCTACGACACCGAATACCCCAAGTGGGCCAGCACGGCGGAACAGTGGTGGACCTTTTACGACAGCCGCCCCTTCCTCTCCGGCGGCTTCGCCTGGACCGGCTTCGACTATCGCGGGGAACCGACGCCCTTCATCGACTGGCCCAACACCGTGTCCAACTTCGGCATCCTGGACCTGTGCGGTTTCCCCAAGGACAACTACCACTACTACCGCGCCTGGTGGCGGCCGGACCAGCCGCACCTGCACCTGTTCCCGCACTGGACCTGGCCGGGCCGGGAGGGCCAGGACATCGCCGTCTGGTGCCACAGCAACCTGGACGCGGTGGAGCTGTTCGTGAACGGCCGCAGCCTGGGTCGCAAGGACGTCACCCGCAACCGCCACCTGGAATGGACCGTGCCTTACCAGCCGGGCGCCATCGAGGCCCACGGCTACAAGGACGGCCGCCGCGTGCTGACCCAACGGCAGGAAACCGCCGGCCCGGCCCACGCCCTGACCTTGAGCGCTGACCGCGTCAAACTGTTGGCCGACGGCGACGACGTGGCCGTGCTGTCCGCCAGCGTGGTCGACGCCAAAGGCCGCCTGGTGCCCGACGCCGACCATTTGGTGACTTTCACCATCGCATCGTTGGAGGGGGGCGGCGCCCGCCTGCTGGGCGTGGGCAACGGCGATCCCACCAGCCTGGAACCCGACCACGCGCCCTATCGCAAGGCCTTCAAGGGCCTGTGCGGCGCCATCGTGCAGACGGGCAAGCAAGCCGGCACGGTGCGCGTGACCGCCAAGGCCGAGGGGCTGAAGGCGGCCACGGTGGAACTGTCACTGGAAAAGGCGGCGCCGGTGGCCAGCGTCGGCCCAGCCTAACGATGTACAAACACCCGGGCGCGGCGCCAATGCCGCGCCCGGGTGTCGCCCCCAAAAAAACGCTCAGAACGGCGCGTCGATGTCGACCACGTCGATCAGCTTGTGGTTCACGAACTCCTTGATGCCCAGGCCCAGCAATTCGCGGCCGTAGCCGGAACGGCGGATGCCGCCGAACGGCAGGTCGGCTTTCACCATGGTGGGGTGGTTCACGAACACCATGCCGGTGGAGATGCGGGCCGCCACCGCCGCCCCGCGCTGGGTGTCGCGGGTGAAGACGGAGCCGCCCAGGCCGAAGGGGGAGTCGTTGGCGATGCGGACGGCGTCGTCCTCGTCCTTGGCGCGGAACAGCATGGAGACGGGGCCGAAGAATTCCCAATAGCGGGCGGGGTTGTCCTCCCCCACCTCCGTCAGGATGGTGGGCTGGACGAAGGCGCCCTGGTTGGGAACCTTGGGGCCCACCTCCGTCGCCTTGGCGCCGTAAGCCACCGCCTCGCGGATTTTCTCCTTCACCTCGTCGGCGGCCCCTTGCGATGACAGCGGCGCAAGGGTGGTGGTGGCGTCGAAGGGATCGCCCGCCTTCAGGCCGGCGACACCGTTGATGTAGCGGTCCAGGAACTGGTCATAGACCTCATCCACGATGATCATGCGCTTGGAGGAGACGCAGACTTGGCCGCCGTTCCAATGCCGGCCGAACACCGCCCACTTGACGGTCTTTTCCATGTCGGCGTCCGCCAGCACGACGAAGGCGTCGGCCCCGCCCAGTTCCATGGTGGATTTCTTCAGCGCCTTGCCCGCCTGGGCCGCGATCACGGCACCCGCCGCCTCCGACCCCGTCAGGGCCACGCCGTGGACGCGCGGGTCGTTCAGGATGCGCTCGATCTGCTGGCGGGTGGCGTACAGGTTCCGGAAAGCCCCGTCGGGCAGGCCCGCCTGGCGCATCAGCACCTCGAACGCGGCGGCGCACTGCGGCACGTTGGAGGCGTGCTTCAGCAGCATCGTGTTCCCGGCGGACAACTGCGGGGCGATGATGCGGGCGATCTGGTAATAGGGAAAGTTCCACGGCTCGATGGCCAGCAGCACGCCCAGCGGCTCGCACACCAGCACGGCCTCGCCCTCCGCCGGATCGGCCACCGGCAGCTTCTCCGGCGCCAGCAGCGCCTCCGCCTTCTCGGCGTAGTATTCGAAGATGCGGGCGGACAGCTCCACCTCCGCCTTCGCCTCGGTGAACAGTTTGCCCATCTCCAGCGTCAGCAGCCGGGCGTAGGCGTCGGCCTCGGCCCGCAGGATGTCGGCCGCCTTCTGCATGATGCCGGCGCGATGGGCGAAGGGCGTTTCCCGCCAGGCCAGGAAGGCGGCATGGGCGTCGGTCAGGGCGCGGTCCACGTCCGCGTCGGTGGCGTCGGGAAAGGTCTTCAGCAATTCGCCGGTATAGGGATTGGTGGTCGCGTACGGCATGGCGTCATCCTCCGTTGCTGGCCGGCACAACGTCCCGGCCACCCCTATCGGAGCACCCCGTCCGGTTCGGGACCATGACGTGGGTCAAGGCCGCCATCGAGGGATGGGACATCGCAGGCCACTGGAGAGGGGACCGTCACACCGGGTCTACAGACGCGACGGGAAAAGCGACGATCACGGGAGTGTTTGGGGGCACGAACTCATGCGTGCCCTAAGCACGGCATATCTGTCGATCGCAGCGTTTTCCAGGTCGCCGTCATCTTCGTTAGCCTGGGCAACAGCCATACCCTGATCAGTATCATCAAAAACACCAGGCCTCTGGCACTCACCAAGAGATTTTAGAGCCTGCTTAAGCAGATCATTCGCCGATTTGAAATCGCCTTGCTTGATCCTCTCTTCCGCCTCAACGGCTTTTTGGGCGATCCAACGTGCGCGCATTGTGATTACGGGCAACGGCAACGACTCTTCTTTATTTTTAGCACCATTAGATACAAAAACCAAAATTAAAGAAATCAATAATAATGCTATTCCATGGTTATTATTCAGATATTTACGGAGTGGCATTTCATCCCCTCGCAAGCGCGCCCTTATCGAAGCAAGCGTTCATCGGCGCCACTCCCAGTGGAGCGATGCAACGAGCACCGCTCCCTCACCAGCCCTTATGGGTAAACCCAGTGTCGTTCGGTTCCTCGCCTCCATAGGCCCGCTTCAATAGCAACACCACCTCCGCCGCCGGACGCACTAGGAAACCGCTGGCGCCCTTGGCCAACAAGGGCACGCCGGCCAGGGCTAGACCTTCCGCCGTGCAACTGAGCCCCAAGCCACCCGCTCCATTGCTCAAACGGTATCGACGCTGCCAGCCATCCATGTTTGTTCTCCAGGTTGATGGAATAGCACTATATGTTCTCTTTTTGTTCTGGTCAACCGCAGCACCACAGTCCGGTGCTCCCCGCATATCCCGCCCCCACATCCGCGCGGGGTAGCCCCCCGCCCCCGCGCCTTGCATTCACCGGGCGGCGCGGCTAGCTTCCGCCGCACAAGACGACGGGTGCAGCGCCGGCTTAAGATCGGCGGGAATCCCGCCTTCCCCGGCCTCCAACGATTGGATATGCGGCCCCCATGAAGTCCGCCGTCATCGTCTTTCCCGGTTCCAACTGTGAACGGGACATCGCCGTGGCCCTGGAACAGGTTTCCGGCCATAAGACCTTTCACGCCTGGCACCGCGACACCGACCTGCCCGAGGTCGACGTCATCGCCGTGCCCGGCGGCTTCTCCTACGGCGACTATCTGCGCTGCGGCGCCATGGCCGCCAACTCCCCCGTCATGCGGGTGGTGAAGGAACGGGCCGCCAAGGGCGTCAAGGTCATCGGCGTCTGCAACGGCTTCCAGATCCTGACGGAGGCGGGGCTGCTGCCCGGCGCGCTGATCCGCAACCAGTCGCTGAAGTACATCTGCAAGACGGTGGACCTGAAGGTGGAGAACACCGACAGCCCCTTCACCCGCCACTACACCCCGGGCCAGCACATCGGCATCCCGGTGGGCCACGGCGAGGGTAATTACGTCGCGGATGAGGAAACGCTGAAGCGCCTGGAGGGCGAGGGCCGCGTGGCCTTCCGCTACACCGACGCCGACGGCGTGGTGAACGCGGCCGGCAACCCCAACGGCGCCACCAACAACATCGCCGGCATCTTCAACGAGACGCGCACCGTCCTGGGCATGATGCCCCACCCGGAACGCGCCTTTGACCCGCAGCACGGCAACACCGATGGCCGCGCCCTGTTTACCAGCCTGCTGGAGAGCCTGTCGTGAGCGTCACCCACACCCCTGACCGCGAACCGAAGGTTACCGCCGAGCTGGCGGCCGAGCACGGCCTGAAGCCCGACGAATACGCCAGCATGCTGGAAAGCGTGGGCCGCACGCCCACCCTGACGGAACTGGGCATCTATTCCGTCATGTGGTCGGAGCATTGCTCCTACAAATCCTCGCGCGTGTGGCTGAAGAAGCTGCCGACGACGGCGCCCTGGGTCATCTGCGGCCCTGGTGAGAACGCCGGCGTCATCGACATCGGCGACGGCCAGGCCGCCATCTTCAAGATGGAAAGCCACAACCACCCCAGCTTCATCGAGCCCTACCAGGGTGCGGCGACGGGCGTGGGCGGCATCCTGCGCGACGTCTTCACCATGGGCGCCCGCCCCGTGGCCAACCTGAACGCCCTGCGCTTCGGGGAGCCCGCCAACCCCAAGACCCGCCACCTGGTGGCGGGCGTGGTGGCCGGCATCGGCGGCTATGGCAACTGCGTGGGCGTGCCCACCGTGGGCGGCGAGACCAACTTCCACAAGGCCTACAACGGCAACTGCCTGGTCAACGCCATGACCGTGGGCGTGGCCCAGACGGACAAGATCTTCTATTCCAAGGCCGCCGGCGTGGGTAAGCCCGTCGTGTACGTGGGATCGAAGACCGGCCGCGACGGCATCCACGGCGCCACCATGTCCTCCGCCGAGTTCACCGAGGACAGCGAAGCCAAGCGCCCGACGGTGCAGGTGGGCGACCCCTTCACCGAGAAGCTGCTGATCGAAGCCTGCCTGGAGCTGATGGCCACCGACGCCATCGTCGCCATCCAGGACATGGGCGCCGCCGGCCTCACCTCCTCCTCCGTCGAGATGGCGGGCAAGGGCGGCCTGGGCATCGACCTGGACCTCGACGCCGTTCCCCAGCGCGAAGCCGGCATGACCCCGTATGAGATCATGCTGTCGGAAAGCCAGGAGCGCATGCTCATGATCCTGGAGCCCGGCCGTGAGGAAGAGGCCAAGCGCATCTTCGACAAGTGGGAACTGGACTTCGCCGTCATCGGCAAGCTGACGGACAACGGCCGCATGGTCATCCGTATGCACGGCCACACCTGGTGCGACGTGGAGCTGGCGCCCCTGTTCGACAAGGCGCCGCTGTACAACCGCCCGACCGAGCCCACCCCGCCGCAGGCCGAGATCGCCGCGGCGGAGGCCCCGCTGAAGGCGTCGGCACGCGACACCCTGCTGGCCCTGATGGGCACGCCGGACCTCGCCTCCCGCCGCTGGATTTGGGAGCAGTACGACAGCCAGGTGGGCGCCGACACCATGATCGGCCCCGGTGGCGACGCCGCCCTGGTGCGGGTGCACGGCACGCCCAAGGCGCTGGCCATGACCACCGACTGCACCCCGCGCTACTGCTACGCCGACCCGGTGCGCGGCGGCGCCCAGGCGGTGGCCGAGGCCTATCGCAACATCATCACCGTGGGCGCCCTGCCGCTGGCCATCACCGACAACATGAACTTCGGCAACCCGGAGAAGCCCCGCATCATGGGGCAGTTCGCCGGCTGCATCGAAGGCATGGCGGAGGCCTGCCGCGTCCTGGACTTCCCCGTCGTGTCGGGCAACGTCAGCCTCTACAACGAGACCAACGGCGAAGGCATCCTGCCCACCCCCGCCATCGGCGGCGTGGGTCTGCTGAAGGACAGCACGCTGGCCATCGGCAGCGGCTTCAAGGCCGAGGGGGACGTGGTCCTGCTGCTGGGCAAGACGGAAGGCCATGTCGGCCAGTCGCTGTACCTGCGCGAGGTGCACGGCCGTGAGGAAGGCGCCCCGCCGCCGGTCGACCTGGCGGCCGAGCGCCGTGCCGGCGACCTGGTGCGCGGCCTGATCGAGGCCCGCAAGCTGACCGCCTGCCACGACCTGGCCGACGGCGGCCTGGCCGTGGGCCTGGCGGAAATGGCCCTGCGCGGCAAGAAGGGTGTCGCCCTGACCGGCCTGGAGGCGGCGGACGCCGGCCTGCTGTTCGGTGAGGACCAGGGCCGCTACCTGATCACCGCCGCCGCTGGCGACGTGGCCGCGGTCACCGACGCCGCCAAGGCCGCCGGTGTACCCGTCACCACCCTGGGCACGGTGGGCGGCGACGCCCTCACCGGCCTGGGCGGCGGCGCCCTGGCGCTGGCCGACCTGCGCGCGGTGCACGAAGGCTGGCTACCCGGCTACATGGCCGGCGACGCCTGATC
This sequence comes from Nitrospirillum goiasense, assembly GCF_034427435.1. Classification (NCBI taxonomy): domain Bacteria; kingdom Pseudomonadati; phylum Pseudomonadota; class Alphaproteobacteria; order Rhodospirillales; family Azospirillaceae; genus Nitrospirillum; species Nitrospirillum goiasense. The sequence goes on from NZ_JAXQNP010000002.1 coordinate 2,344,022, forward strand.
TGCGTAACCCGACGCTTACGCGCCAATCGGCGGCATGAAGATCTTCATGCCGCCGTAGCCTGCGACCGCAGGCGCCGGAGATTTCCGGGGAGCGTCAGCGGACTGGAAATTGAGGACAAGCCAAGCCGGCGGATGCCGGCGCCCGGCGTTTGAGGGAAAGGGTTACCAACATGGCCATGGACGCCTCTGAAATCGAGCGGCTGATCCGGGAAGGCATTCCGGGCGCCGAGGTGCGGATCGAGGACCTGCGGGGCGACGGCGACCATTACGCCGCTTACGTCACCGCGGCGGCCTTCAAGGGCAAGAGCCGGGTGGCCCAGCACCAGATGGTGTATGCCGCGCTGGGCGGGCGCATGGGCAATGAGCTGCATGCCCTGGCGCTGACCACGGCAGCCACGCAGGACTGATCCGCGACCCTTGCGGGGCGATGCGCCGGCTATTCCCTCTGGACAGACGGCCGGCGCGCGCTCATTTATGACGGGTGAAGTTGTTTGGTGAACCGGTTGACCGCTCGCGGTATCCTGGGCACCGGCAGCACCGGCGGGACCAGTCGCCGGTTTGGGTTAGACCGCCAACCGCCGCCCTTGCACCGCGGCGGCATTGGCACCAGAGGATCGATCGTACATGGACAAGACCGTCGAAGAGCGCATCCGCCGCGACATCACCGAGAACGACGTCGTGCTCTACATGAAGGGCACCCCCGTTTTCCCGCAGTGCGGCTTCTCCGCCGCCGTCGTGCAGGTGCTGAGCCACCTGGGCGTGAAGTTCAAGGGCATCGACATCCTGGTCGACCCGGCCCTGCGCCAGGGGATCAAGGAATTCACCAACTGGCCGACCATCCCTCAGCTCTACGTGAAGGGTGAGTTCCTGGGCGGCTGCGACATCGTCCGCGACATGTATGAGTCCGGCGAGCTGGTGCAGCTGCTGGCCGAGAAGGGCATCGCCGCTCAGGCCGCCGCCTGATCGCAGCGCATATCGGATTGACGAAGGGCCGCCCCGGGGATACCGGGCGCGGCCCTTTGGCTTTCTGTAGGTCAGCGTGGCGTGGGGACGACGCCAACAGCCTGCCTCAATGGAAAATCAGGTAGATGATGATCAGGACCGGTAACGGCACCCCCAGCAGCCATAAAAGCCCGTAACGCATCGCCGCGACCTCCTCATTTTTCCGTTTTTGCTCGATCAGGTCTTGAGGTCGGCTCACCATGACTGGCCATGACCGGGATTGGCCATGACGGGGCCGACCATCACGGAAACGGCGCAAGCGCCGAAGTTGTTCCCGCTGATGCGGCCGATCGCCGGAACCAGGACGGGAACACCGCCGTTTAAGCCTGGCTGTCCCGCTTCACCTCAGAAGAGGGCGGCCAGGAAATATCAGTCCGGAGATGACCGATGGGAAAAAACGCCTGGATGCGTAATGGCTTCGATAGTTGGCTGCTGGGCGTGGAGGCGCTGCAGGTCATCACCCTGCGCACCTTGAAACTGGCGGCCGGCGGGGACGCCGCCCAGACGGAGGCGCAACGCATGGTGAATGAGAAGATCGCCGCCGGCCTGGACCTGCAAGCGCGGGCCCTGACGGGCGGCCTGGGCGTTACCGCCGATGGCGCCGCCGCCAAGGTGCTGGCGCATTACCGCCGCAAGGTGCGCGCCAACCGCCGGCGCCTGAGCAAGGCGGCCGGCTAGACTTATTTCCTAAGCCCGCATTCCCTAAGCCCGCACGGCCTGACACAGCCGGGCCCATCCCTTGCCCAACTCGCGCAGGGCGCTGTACCAGCGTTCCCGCAGGCGCCACAGGGGGCCCGGCTGGGAGGGGGCATCCAGATACCCCAGGGACAGCAGCGTCGGCTCGATCAGGCGCAGCACCTGGCGGCGCTGGCGACGATGGCGATGGTGCTTGCCGATGGTGCCCTTGCGAATGGACGCCGCGCGGGCGGTCAACGCCGCCTCATCGGGCGCCAGGCCCATGAAGCCCAGGATGCGGCGCGAGGTGGGAAGGAAGTCGCGGCACAGGTCCTCATACCGGACCTCCAGATAGCGCCCCTGCAACATGGCGCCATAGGTGCGGCCCACTTCCACGGAATTCAGCCAGTGCAGGGCGTTATAGATGTGGGGCCGCCGGACATAGGCGCGGTTGGTCATGGACAGGCCGCGCCAACCCTGGATGTCGCCGTTGTTGAAGTAGACCTTGCGCCAAAATCGGGCCTGCGGCGGCACATGGTCGCTGAACGCCACGTCCAGGCCATCCCGCAGCAGATGGATGAAGCGCGCCTTGGGGAAAACCGCGGCGATGATGGGGACGATGTACGTCGTCTCGCACAGCTTCCACCCCCAGGGGGAATGTCCGTCATAGCCGTCCAGATGCTCCATCATCGCCGTGACGAACAGGGCCTCCAAGTCCACGGGCCAATCCTGGTCCCACAGCGACTGGTAATCGGGGTAGTAATCCTCGACCAATCGTTCCACCAGGGGCAGGATGGCCATGGCGTCGTTGGATTCATTCAGCCGGCCGCCAATGAAAACGCCTTGGTCCTCCAGCATCTGGGCCAGCAGCCGGCTGCCGGAATGCGACTTGTTGTAGACGATGACCGGCGCGGGCAAGTCGGCGAAGCGCCGCCGCAGCCGGTCTATCGTGCCGCCGCTCCCGACGGCCGGTCGGACGCGACCGGAAACCACGCTGCCGCTGCGGCTTTGACTATTCCAATTCTTGGCGTAGGCGTTCGACAAGACGCTGCCCTCATCGCAGTGATTGGACGAACGACAGCAACCCGGAATAATCCAAGTGACGCTGCGTCCACAAGTCACAGGTACTTTTTGTGACCTTCCTGTTACGGAGGCGGATGAGAATCCATGCGGCAACTTGACCAGATAAAACGGATTATTTTGGATAGGCCGCCCCTAATCCAAAAATCCACTGGACATATGACATCGACGACAATTGTCATATGACTGTTGTGTATTTATTCGAGATTTTTGCAACAATTACTCAATAAGACCTAGGCCATCACCGATCGATGCCCACAAATCCGGCGCCCAGAAATCCGACATCCCACGCATAACATCAACTCTTGGATGTGGCGTTGGCGGGTTTGAGGCTCCCGCCGCTGGTCATGGCTCCGTTGGGCTGATGTGCATCAAGGCATGGGGGCGTGAGTGGCGCAGTCTGGGGGAACCCGACCACCGCCCACCGGCGCGCGCCCATGTCCAGCCCTATGCCCAGCGACGCCAATACCCCGATCGCCGGCATCCCCGTTTACGGGCTGACCGCCACGGAGGCGGCGCGGCGGCTGGCAGCCAACGGCTACAACGAACTGCCCCGCCCCGACCGGCGCCCCCTGCTCCGCATCCTGCTGGACATCCTGGCGGAGCCGATGTTCGCGCTGCTGATGGTCAGCGCCCTCATCTACCTGTTGCTGGGGGACCTGCGTGAGGGCTTGATGCTGCTGGCGTTCGCCACGGCATCGGTCGGCATCGCCGCCGCGCAGGAGAGCCGCAGCGAACGGGTGCTGGACGCCCTGCGCACCCTGACCAGTCCTCGCGCCCAAGTTGTGCGGGATGGCATGCGACTCCGCATCCCTGGCCGGGAGGTGGTACCCGGCGATGTCGTCTTCATCGAGGAAGGCGACCGGGTGCCGGCCGACATCCATCTGATCTCCGCCCAGGATCTGGAGATCGACGAGTCCCTGCTCACCGGGGAATCGCTGCCGGTGCGCAAGCGGCCCGCCAGCACGGCCCCTGACACCGCCAATACCACCACCCAAGCCCCCACAGAGGCGGTCACGCCCGGGGGCGATGACCTGCCCGTGGCCTTTTCCGGCACCCTGGTGGTCCGCGGGCGGGGATGCGGCACCACGACGGCCACCGGCCGGCACAGCGAGATCGGCAAGATCGGCGCCGCCCTGGGCGGCATCCATCCCGAGCCCACGCGCCTGAACCGGCAGACCCGGCGGCTGGTCCGGGGCGTCGCCGTGGCTGGCCTGACCGTCAGCCTATTGGTCATGGCGCTGTACGGGCTGGTGCGGGGGGACTGGCTGCAAGGGATCCTGGCCGGCCTGGCCGTGGCCATGTCGATGATCCCGGAGGAATTTCCCCTGGTTCTGACCGTATTCATGGTCATGGGGGCATGGCGCCTGTCGCGGGCCCGGGTGCTGACCCGCCGCGCGGCGGCCATTGAAGCGTTGGGCGCCGCGACCGTCCTGTGCACCGACAAGACCGGAACCCTGACGCAAAACCGCATGGCGATCACGGAGGTACGCGACGCCGCCGACCTGGCGCGGGGCCTGGACCCGCGAGGCGATCACCCGCCGGACCTCATCCGCACCTTGATCCGCCATGGCATCCTGGCCAGCGCGCAAACCCCCGCCGACCCCATGGACCGCGCCTTCCACACCCTGGGGCGGGAGTTGGACCTGCCACCGCCGGGCCCCTCCTGGACCCTGATGAAGGAATACGGCCTGGAACCGGGGGTGCCGGCGATCACCCAGGTCTGGCAGGCGGATCCGGAAACCAACGCCATCGTGGCCATCAAGGGCGCGCCGGAGGCGGTGGCGGCGCTGTGCCGCCTGGATGGCCCCACCCGCGCGGCGATGCTCAGCGCGGTGGACGGCATGGCCCGGAACGGCATGCGCGTCCTGGCCGTAGCGGGGGGCGAGGCGCCAAACTCGCCGCCCGTGGACCGCCGGGAGTATTCCTGCCGCCTGCTGGGCCTCGTCGGCTTCAGCGATCCACTGCGCGCGGAGGTGCCGGCCGCGGTGCGGGACTGCCTGTCGGCCGGCGTCCGGGTGGTCATGATCACCGGCGATTACCCGGAAACCGCCCGGGCCATCGCCGCCCAGGCCGGTCTGCCCACCGACCCGCTGGTCACGGGCGCGGACCTGGATCGGCTGCCGCCTGCGGAACAGGCCGCCCGCATCCGCGCGGCCGCCCTGTTCGCCCGCACCCAGCCGGCGCACAAGCTGGCCATCGTCAAGGCCTTGCAGGGCGATGGCCAGATCGTGGGGATGACGGGGGACGGCGTGAACGACGCACCGTCGCTGAAGGCGGCGGACATCGGCATCGCCATGGGCGGCCGTGGCACCGATGTGGCGCGCGAGGCGGCCTCCCTGGTGCTGCTGGACGACGATTTCGGGTCCATCGTCCAGACCATCCGCCTGGGACGGCGCATCTACGATAATTTGCGCAAGGCCATGGGCTATATCGTGGCCATCCATGTGCCCATCGCCGGCCTGGCCCTGTTGCCGCTGGTCCTGGACCTGCCCCTGCTGCTCAGCCCCGTGCACATCGCCTTTCTGGAAATGGTGATCGACCCCGTGTGTTCCATCGTCTTCGAGGCCGAGCGGTCGGAGGCGGACAGCATGCGCCGGCCCCCGCGGTCCCCGAACAGCCCGCTGTTCTCGCGCGCGCTGCTGATGTGGAGCCTGCTTCAGGGAACCGTCGCGTTCGGCACGGTCGCCCTGCTGTTCGTCGGGGCGCTGAAAGGCGGGGTGCCGACGGAAGAGGCGCGGGCCCTGGCCTTCGTCGCCCTGGTGCTGGTCAATTTCGGCCTGGTGCTGGTCAACCGTTCCTTCAGCGCCTCCCTCCTCCGGGCGGTGACGCGTCCCAACCCCACGCTGTGGGCAGTGGCGGGGGTGATGGGGGCGGTGCTGGCGGTGACCCTCGCCTGGCCGCCGGCGGCAGCCCTGTTCGCTTTCGCGCCGTTACCCGCCCATGACCTGACCATCACCCTGGGGGCCGCCGCCGCCATGGTCCTGGCCCTGGAGGCGATCAAGCCACTGTGGACCAAACAGCTGCGTCTTTGATGGGCCAGCGTTGATTGATTTGGAGAAGGAGGAAACCATGGACCACACATCCCCGCCCCACTACAGCGGCGCCATGAAGGGGTTCCACTGGCTGGTCGTGGTTCTGCTGGCGGTACAGTACACGCTGGGCTGGACCATGCCGGAACTGCGCCGGGGAATGCCGCCGGAGGGGCTGGTCAACCTGCACCTGTCGTTCGGCGTCGCCATCGGCGCCGTCATGGCGCTGCGCCTGGGCTGGCGGCTGCTGACGCCCCAGCCCGCCGCCGATCCCCGCCTGCCGGCCTGGCAGCACAAGGCGGCCGCGGCGGTGCATGGGCTGCTGTACCTGCTGGTATTCGCCCTGGTGCTGACCGGCTGGGCCGACGCGTCGCGGCGCGGCTGGACGGTGACGCTGTTCGGCACCCTGGACCTGCCGGCGCTGGTGGCGACGGGGTCGCCCCTGGGGCGGACGCTGGGCGAGATGCACGAGGCCCTGGTGACCGTGCTGCTGGTGCTGATCGGCCTGCATGTCGCCGCCGTCGCCGTCCATGTCGTGCTGTGGCGCGACCGTATCCTGGACCGCATGCTGCCCCGCCGGACATGAGAGGGCCAGCCCACCGGGCGCACAAATAGAAAAGGCCGCGTCCCGAGGGGCGCGGCCTGATCTTTCCGGTTCCGAAAGGAGCCTGGATTAGCGCGAGTAGTACTCGACCACCAGGTTCGGTTCCATGGTCACCGGGTACGGGACGTCGGCCAGGTTCGGGGCGCGGACGAAGGTGCCCTTCAGCGCGCCGGTGTCGACCTGCACGTACTCGGGCGTGTCGCGCTCACCGGAGGCGACGGACTCCAGGATGATGGCGAACTGCTTGGCCTTCTGGCGCACTTCGATGGTGTCGCCATCCTTCACGCGGTAGGAGGCGATGTTCAGGCGCTTGCCGTTCACCAGGATGTGGCCGTGGTTGATGATCTGACGCGCGGCGAACGGGGTCGGCGCGAACTTCATACGGTAGACCACGGCGTCCAGACGACGCTCCAGCAGCTGGATCAGGTTCTCGCCGGTGTCGCCACGACGACGGACGGCTTCCTGGTAGATGCGACGGAACTGACGCTCGCCGATGTTGGCGTAGTAGCCCTTCAGCTTCTGCTTGGCCATCAGCTGCAGGCCGAAGTCGGACGGCTTCTTGCGGCGCTGGCCGTGCTGGCCGGGGCCGTATTCGCGGCGGTTGACCGGGCTCTTGGCACGGCCCCACAGGTTGACGCCAAGGCGGCGGTCAATCTTATACTTGGACTCTAAACGCTTGCTCATCTCTAAGCTCCAGCTGCCGCTGACGCGGCTTGTTGTCCCGGTAGTTCCATGGCGTCCTGCCAATCAGGCCCCACGGACGGGGACAAGGGGAGAGATCCCCCGGACCCGCCTTCCCGGGAAGGGAAGGCCGGCACTATAAGCGGCGCGCCGGCCAAGTCAACGGAAACCACGGGCCGCTCACCCCCGCCGTTGCACAGGGGCCATGCGGGGGCGATCCAGCACCCCCGCCCCCTATTCCGCCGCCCGGCTGGCCCTGTCCTCCGCCGCCCCATCTTCGACAATGAGGGCGCGCACGGCATCCAGGATGGGCCCCGGTTCGGTCCGCACCAGCCAGTCGGGGCTGACATCGGCATAGCGCACCACGCCGTCGCGGCCCAGCACCACCACCGTCGGCATGGGCAATTCCCAGGTGCCGGTGCCCGTGACCTCGCCCAGCGAACCGCCCTTGGCCAACTGGCTGGCCTGCGAGGCGGCGTTGGCGGTGAAGACGATGCCCAGGCGGCGGGCCAGGGCGTTGTCGCGGTCGCTGGCCACGATGAAGGTCAGGTCGTGGCGGCGCTTGATGTCGACCAGACGCTCCGGCACCTGCGGGCTAACCGCCACCAGCTGGGCGCCCAGCGCGCGCAAGCCCGGCTCCAGATGGCGCTGATAGTAGGGCAGCGCGATGTTACAGGCGGGACAGGTGGCAAAGCGGAAGAAGACCAGCACCACCGGCCCGCGCGCCAGCAGCGCGCCCAGATGCAGCGTGCCACCCTCCACATCCAGCAGCACCTCGCCCACCAGCCGGTCACCCGGCCGGACGAAGGCGGCGCGGTCCGCCGTCTCAACCAGTTCCCGCCGCTGGTCGATGTTGATCTGCAACTGGGCCGGATCCATGGTCGCCACCCGGTGGGCGTGCAGGTCGGCGAACAGCTGGTTCAACGTGGGCTCGGCGGCGGCTTCGGTGAGGGCGGATTGGCTCATGGCTCTGGGCTCCCGGGGTTTGAAGGGTTGCCGCCACTCTGCCAGCGGCGGCCCCCTGAAAAACCCGAGGAATCCTTGAGCGTCTTATTGGCCGGGATGAAGTGGCCCCATCAGCGGCCTTGGGCCCGCTGGCGCTGAATCTCTTTCAGTTCCATCTCCGCCAGGGCATTGCCCGGCAGCACCTTGAGACAGCGCCGGTAGGTCGCCTCGGCTTCATCAAAGCGGCCCATGGCGACGTAGGTGCTGCCCAGACCATAAAAGGCGTCGGCCGTTTCCTGCGGCCTGGTTTCCGGCGGCGACAGGTCGGCCGAGTCCACCGCCGCCTGATAGGCCTCCTGCGCCTGAGGCAATTTGCGCTGGGCCTTGTACGCGGCCCCCAACTGCAACAGGACAGCGGCGTTGGCGGGCGACAGGGCACGCGCCCGCTCCAGCCCCGCCTGCGCCCCCACCGGGTCATCCAGGGTCATCAATTCACGACCCCGGTAGACATAGGCCAGGACCAACCCGGCCTCCACCACCCGCGTCGGCTGATGGGTGCGCACCGCGTCCTGCATATAGAGGGTCGCCTCGCCCATGCCGCGCGCGCAATAGAGGCGCCCCGGCACCGTCTTGTAGCGCCTTTCATAAGCGGCGATGACCGGGTCGAAATAGCCATCCACCGCCCGCCGGGGAGCTCCCGCCCGCACCGCCAAAAGCCCCTCCAGCAAGGCTTTGCCCAATACCGGGTCAGGGGTCAGATCGGCGGTAGGCAAGGAGGGGGTGGCCGACGGCGCTTTGACGGACGGAACGACCGTCTCCCCCGCTGTCACCCCGGCACAGGCGGCACATGCCAGCAGGGCCAGGATCACCAAGGGGGGGCTGTTACCGCCCCGCATCTTCAATGAACCTGCGCCTGATTGGCCTTCTGCTGCACCACGTAATCCAGCTCATGCTGGGCGTAGGCGTCCTGCGGATTCTTCGCTAGGCACTGCTTGTAGATGGCCTCGGCCTCTTCCAGCTTGCCGGTCTCGGAGTAGACGAAGGCGATGCCATGCAGGGCCTTCATCTCGTCCGTATCCTTGGCCTGAGGCAACGAGAAAGCGGCGGAATGTTCCTTGGCCGCTTGATAGGTCTCCAGCGCCAAAGGCCAATTCTTCTCGGATTTGTACAGGTTCGCCAGTTCGATCAGGAACTGGGGATTATAGGGCGACAGGTCGCGGGCATGCTCCAGGCTGGCTTTCGCCCCGGGCAGGTCCTGCAGTTCCACCTGCGCATAGCCCTTCAGGAAATAGGCGATGGCCCAGTTGGGTGCCACGGCGATGGCCGACTGTTTCTGGCTGGCCGCCAGCACCATGTAGGCGAGGACTTCCACAGTCGTGCTGCCACAATAAACCTTTTCCTTGCGTCCCTTGTAACGCGCCTCGTAGGTCGCGATCACCTGATCATAGGATGCGATGGCTTGGCGTGGTTGGCCTGAGCGCATGGCCTGCATCCCCTCCCTCAGCACGCGCACCATGGCTTGGTCCTCGGCGTCCTCAGCCGCCTTTTGAGGATCAGCCGGTGCGGGGGCCGCCTGGCCCTGAGCCGGGGCGGCCCCCTGATCCTGAGCCCACACGGAAGCACCCGAAAAAACCAAGCCCGACGACACCAGAACGGCGAACACCCCACCGCGCATCGCTTCCCCCATCCCCATCCCGTGCGATCGTTGCACATTGGCGATCATTCTATCAGGACGGTCGCGGCACGCCAGGGGCGCAACCCCCGTACTAAAATCCTATTTCCCGGCCTCATACACTTTCTTGCCGTCCACCCAGGTGGACAGCGGCTTGATGTCGGCGATCTGGCGGGGGGCGACGGTCAGGGGGTCGGCGCTGAGGATGACGAAATCGGCGCGCAGGCCCGGCTTCAGGGCGCCCACTTCCCCCTCCATGAAGCCGGCGTAGGCGGCGTCGCGGGTGAAGCCGGCCAGCGCCTCCTCCCGCGTCAGCTTCTGGTCGGGCAACCAGCCGCCCGGCGGCTGGCCGGCCAGGTCCTGGCGGGTGACGGCGGCGTAGAGGCCCAGCATGGGGTTCACCTTCTCCACCGGAAAGTCGGAGCCCAGGGCCAGGCGGGCGCCCGTCCGGCGCAGGCTCTGCCAGGCATAGGCGCCGGCCAGGCGGTCATGGCCCAGGCGCTTTTCCGCCCAGGGCATGTCGGACGTGGCGTGGGTGGGCTGCATGGAGGCGATGACGCCCAGCTGGGCGAAGCGCGGAATGTCGTCCAGAGTCAGGATCTGGGCATGCTCCACCCGCCAGCGATGGTCGCTTTTGGCGTCGGCGCCCAGCACCTTGGCGTAAGTGTCCAGCACCAGGCGGTTGCCGCCGTCGCCGATGGCGTGGGTCGCCACCTGCAAGCGGCAGCCCTTGGCCTTGGCCACGATGCGGGGATAGTCGGCGGGGTTGGTGACATAGATGCCGCTGTTACCCGGATCGTCGCTGTAGGGGCGCAGCAGCTTGGCCCCCCGGCTGCCCAGCGCGCCGTCGATGTACAGCTTCACCGCCCGCATGCGGACCCGGCCCGTGGGGTCGGTGTAGCCGCCGTTCTGGGTGCACAGCCATGCCAGCGCCTCATGGTCGCCATCGGCCATGGTGTAGAGCCGCACCGGCACCTCCCCCTTGGCGGCCATGTCCTGCAGCACGCGGAAGGATTGCAGGTCGATGCCCGGCTCATGCGTGCCGGTCAGGCCCAGCGACACCATCTCGGCGAAGGCCAGCGTATAGTCCTGGCGGATCTGGGCGTCGGTGCGCGGCGGCAGGGCCTCGGCCACCAGATCCATGGCGTTGTCGATCAGCACGCCGGTGGCCTTCTTGCCCTGGCGCACGATGCGGCCGCCTTGCGGCTGCCAGGTGCCGTCCAGGCTCTTGGCCTTGGGCTGGGCCGCCATGACGCGCAGGGCGGCGCTGTTGACCCAGACGGCGTGGCCGTCGATGCGCTCCAGCCGCACCGGCCGGTCGGGGAAGGCGGCGTCCAGGTCAGCGGCGGTGGGGAAGGCCTTATCCGGCCAGCGGTTCTGGTCCCAGCCCCAACCCTGTAGCCAGTCGCCGGGCGGCAACTTGGCCGCCTGGGCCTTCAGGCGGGTGATGATCTCGGCCTTGCTGGTGCTGCCCGACAGGTCGGCGGTCAGCAGCGCCGCCCCCTCCTCCTGCACGTGGCCATGGGCGTCGATCAGGCCCGGCACCACGGGCGCGCCGCCGGCATCCACCGTGACGGCGCCGGGATAGCGCTGGATCAGGTCCGCCGTCTCCCCCGCCGCCAGCAGGGTGCCGGTCTCATCCCAGGCCAGGGCGCTGGCGGTCGGGTGGGCCGTATCCTCGGTGTGGATCAGGGCGTTGACCAGCAATGTGGGCGCGGCCCACGCCTGCCCAGCAATCTGGCTTGCCAGCAGCGCCAGGCCCGAGACCGCCGCTGCCATCCGCCCCATACGCGTCATGATCGCCATCCCCTTGGTTTCATTGCCGCCAAGGGTACAGGGGATTTCCGTGCGGTCAAATTTTAGAGGAACGGTTCCACCGCCGCCAGGAAGGCCTTGGGCGTCTCGATCATGGGGGCGTGGCCGCTGTCGGGGATGGTCACCAGCTTAGCGCCAGGGATGCCGTCGGCGTAGAACTGGCCATCCGCCGGGGGCAGCAGCTTGTCCTCCGCCCCCCAGACCACCAGGGTGGGGATGGTGATGTCCTTCAGCTTGCCGTCCACCGCCTCGTTGAGCAGCGCCGGGTTGCTGTAGACGGAATGGATGGTCCAGGCGTCGCCCTTGGACAGACTCCAGGCGAAGCCGCGCTTCAGGGCGGCGGGCCCGGTGGACCAGCGCGGATCATGGAAGATGGCGCCCAGGAGCGCCTTCTGCCCGGCCAGCGAGGCGGCGGGCGGCGGGGCGGCGGTACCAGTAGGTTTGGGGCCAAAGGTCTTGGCCATGGTGTCATGCCGGCCGGCGGCGTCGCACAGCACCAGCCGCGACGGCTTGGGCAGGGCGAAGGCGGGATCGGCGGCGACGCCGTCCAGGGCCTGGATGGTGTATTGCGCCGAAATCCAGCCGCCCAGGGATTTGCCCATCAGGGTGAAGTCCGTCACCTTCTTCTGGCGCAGGAACTCGCCCAGAAAATCCACCCAGGTCTGGATGGCGTAGTCGATCATGGGCTTGTCCGACGCACCGAAGCCCAGTTGGTCCAGCGCCAGGACGTGATGGGTCTTGGCGAGCTCCGCCATGACCTTGCCCCAGTCACCCTGCGCGCTGCTGCCCAGGCCGTGGACCAGCACCAGGGTCGGACCCCGTCCGGCCTCGTAATATTTGATGGCGGCGCCGAAGAGCTGGATGGTTTGCGGCTGCTCCTTGGCCGCCGATGCCGCAGCCATAGGCGCCACCGCCAGCAACATCGCCAATCCCAGTATACCCGCCAGCGGTGCCCGCATGCCCGTCCTCCTTTTGTTGTTTGGCCCTGAACCTACAGCAAGGATCGCAGCTTGGCGACGTCATCCAACTGAAGGACCAAACAGTTGGCCTCAGGTCGTGCCCGGCACTGTCAGCGCATCACGCTAACCACCCAGCCCACCTGTCAAAGGCGACGACACGCAGCGAGAGATATTGCCTTCACAATTAACCGATCCCGATTTATCTTATGCACATTTGCAAAGCTAGGCGCTTAAAATGATCCGACTCAACCTCCTCGAACAATTTAGCGCTAGTCAATATTTTGATATAATTCGAGACCCTAATTTAAAGATAATATATTCTCAATTCGCGGAAGACGCCCTTATTTCTGATATTCTCTTTTACGACATCAAGCGGCCACATGGCGGATTCTATGTGGATGTAGGCGCTTATCATCCGCGTCGAATGTCAAATACCCAATTGCTGCGGCACATGAGCTGGCGGGGGATGAATATCGACGCGAATATCGACGTGATCGAACTGTTCAATAAGGAACGGCCGAACGACATCAACATCTGCACCGGCGTCGGCCCGAGTGAGGGTGAACTCGTCTACCATATGTTTGAAAGCAACGGCACGAACACGCTCAGCCCCGAAACGGCGGAAGAGTGGAAGCGCATGGGCCGGAAGCAGATCGGCACACGGATGGTACCGGTCAAGACAATCAACCAGATCCTGGATGAAAATCTGCCCAGCGGCCAGTCGATCGACTATATGAACATCGACCTGGAAGGGTTTGACCGGCCGGTGCTTGCCAGCCTTGACCTGGAACGCTACCGGCCTGCCGTCATCAGCATCGAGATTCACGACATCGACATCCTGAATCTGGCGAGTGACCCCACCGTGGCCCATCTGGTGAAGCACGGATACAAGCTCGCCGCAGTCGCACGGGTCACCTACATCTTCGCGCTCGCCAACCCGGCGGCCTAACGGCGCGGGCCGGCGGGCACCAGGGTGCATCGCCATCCCCGGAAACGGCAAGGGCCCAAAACAGCAAGACCGGTCAGGACGGGGCCGCCGGCATTGGTCATAGTGCCGGCATGACCCAGCACCATCCCCAACAGCCCGACCGCCTCGCCGACCTTCTGTCCTGGATCGAGGACAATTTGGACCAGCCGCTGACGCTGGACGACATCGCCGCGCGCATGGCGCTGTCGCCCTATCATTTCTCCCGCCTGTTCACCGCCCGCATGGGGCGCAGCGTCATGGCCCACGTCCGGGGGCGGCGGCTGGTCAAGGCGGCGCAGCGCCTGGCCAGCGATCCCGATGTGCGCCTGATCGACCTGGCGTTCGATTGCGGCTTCGACAGCCAGGAAGCGTTCACCCGCGCCTTCGGCCGCATCTTCGGCGTGGCCCCCGGCCGGTTCCGGCAAGGCTTTTCCGCCACCCCCTTCGAAGGACAATATCCCATGAGCCTGCCCGACAGCGCCGACGTCGACGTCACCCACCTGCCCGACCTGGTCCCCCTGGACGCCTTCACCGTTGCCGGCCCGTCGCGGCGCTTCGACGGCGCCACCAAGGCCACCATTCCCCAGCTCTGGCCGGCGCTGATCGGCGCCCTGCCCTTCGCGGGACAGGAACCCAGCTGGGCCACCTATGGCGTGGTGTGGGCGGCGGACCGCTCGGAGGGCAGCTTCGATTACATGGCCGGCGTCCGCATCACCCCCGACGCCACGCCCCCGGCGGGGTTCACCACCCTGCGCATTCCGGCCGCGACCTACGCCGTGTTCCGCATCACGCTCAACGGCGGCCCCCTGCATCCCCAGGTCAAGACGGCCATGGCCCGCATCTGGGGCGAGCTGATCCCGGCGTCGGGCCTCAAGGTGGCGGAAAGCCCGGACTTCGAGCTGTACGACAGCGAATTCGCGCCCACCCGCCCCGGCGCGGTCATTGATTTTTATGTACCGGTGGTCGTGTGAGGGACGGGCGTGGGGGTTAGTGCCCCTTGACCGGACCGCCGTCCTTGCGCCGGCCGGTCAGGGCGGCGATCACGCCGTGGAAGGTGCGCACCTCCTGCTCCGTCATGTGCGCCCGCTGCAGCAGGTTGCGGATGTTGCGCACCATGCTGGGGCGCTTCTCCTCGCTGGTGTAGAAGCCGGTGGCGTCCAGTTCCGCCTCCAGGTGCTCGAACAGGTTGACCAGTTCTTCCTTCGTGGCGGGGCGGGAGTTGCCGGTGTACAGCTCGCGCTCCGGCCCCTCATAGCCCGCCTGGAACCATTCGTGCGCCACCAGCAGCACGCACTGCGCCAGGTTGAGGGAGGAGAACCCCGGGTTCAGCGGGATGGTGATGATGGTGTCGGCCAGCGCGATGTCGTCATTGACCAGGCCGGTGCGTTCCGGCCCGAACAGGATGCCGACATCCCGGCCCACCTGGGCGTGCGCCCGGATTTCCGTCGCCGCCTCACGCGCTGTCAGTACGGTCTTGACCATGTAGCGGGGGCGCGCCGTGGTGGCGTAGACCTTCTGCAGGTCGGCGATGGCGTCCTTGGTGCTCTCGTACACGCGGGCCTGGTCCAGCACCAGGGTGGCGCCGGCCGACGCCGACACCGCTTTCTCATTGGGCCAGCCGTCGCGCGGGTTCACCAGGCGCAGGTCGGTCAGGCCGTGGTTCAGCATGGCCCGCGCCACGGTGCCGATGTTCTCCCCCAACTGGGGCTCCACCAGGATGACGGCGGGGCCCGCACCCTCCTGCGTCCCTTCAGCCTGGGATTTGGCGAGCATACGGCGGTCGGTTCCACTCATGGCACGGGGGTCCTGAACTGGCTTTCGTCCCTCACGCGGCGGGGACGGTGGCCCCCGCGCGGTAGAGACAATAGGTGATGCTGTCGAACAGCGCGTTGAACGAGGCGTCGATGACGTTGGCCGATACCCCGACGGTAACCCAAGGGGCGCCGTCCGGCATCCGCGTTTCGATCATGACGCGGGTCACCGCCTTGGTGCCGTCCTGGGGGGTCAGGATGCGGACCTTGTAGTCGACCAGGCGCATGCCGTCCAGATGCGGATAGGCGGGGATCAGGGCCTTGCGCAGCGCGGTGTCCAGGGCGTTCACCGGGCCGTTGCCCTCCGCCACCGTCATCAGGGCGTCGGCCACGCCCGGCACCTCCAGCTTGGCGGTCGCCTCCGACAGGGTGACCAGGTCGCCCTTGGCGTTCCACCGCCGCTCATCCAGCACGCGGAAGGAGATGAGGCGGAAATAGTCCGGCAGGGTGCCCAGCGTGCGGCGGGCCAGCAGCTCGAAGCTGGCCTCGGCGCCATCATAGGCGTAGCCCTCGAACTCCCGCCGCTTCACCGCCTCCACCAAGGCGCCGACGCGCGGGTCGTTGGGCTCGATGGCGATGCCCACCTCGCGCAGGCGGGCCAGGACGTTGGACCGGCCGGCCTGGTCCGACACCACGACATGGCGGCGGTTGCCCACGCTCTCGGGCGGCACATGCTCATAGCTGGTGGGGTCCTTCTCCACCGCCGAGACGTGCAGGCCGCCCTTATGCGCGAAGGCGCTTTCGCCGACATAGGCGGCGTGGCGGTTGGGGGCGCGGTTCAGCCGGTCGTCCAGCAGGCGGCTGACATGGACCAGGCGGCGCATCCCCTCCGCATCCACCCCGGTGTCATACCCCATCTTCAGGGTCAGCGTGGGGATGAGCGAGATGAGGTTGGCGTTGCCGCAGCGCTCCCCCAGGCCGTTCAGCGTGCCCTGGATCATGCGGGCGCCGGCGCGCACCGCCGCCAGGCTGTTGGCCACCGCGTTCTCGGTATCGTTATGGCAATGGATGCCCAGCCGGTCGCCGGGGATCTCCCGCGCCACGGCCGCCACGATGGCCTCCACCTCATGCGGCAGGCTGCCGCCGTTGGTGTCGCACAGCACAATCCAGCGCGCCCCGCCCTCATAGGCGCCACGCACGCAGGCCAGGGCGTAATCCGGGTTGGCCTTGTAGCCGTCGAAGAAATGTTCCGCATCGAACAGCGGTTCGCGCCCGCGCGCGGCGGTTTCCGCCACGCTGTCGCGGATCAGGTCCAAATTCTCGCCGCGCGGGATGTTCAGCGCCACGTCGACATGGAAGTCCCAGGTCTTGCCCACCAGGCAGACACCCGCCCCCGGCACCCGGTCGGTGGCGTTGAACAGGGCGTTCAGCCCCGGATCGTTGCCGGCGCTGCGCCCCGGCCGGCGCGTCATGCCGAAGGCCGTCAGCCGCGCCCGCTTGAGCAGCGGCGGGTCGGCGAAAAAGGCGTCGTCCGTGGGGTTCGCCCCCGGCCAGCCGCCCTCGATGTAATCGATGCCCAGCGCATCCAGCTCGCGCGCGATGGCGGCCTTGTCGGCCGCGGTGAAGTCCACGCCCTGGGTCTGCGCGCCATCGCGCAGGGTGGTGTCGTACAGGTGGATGCGGGGGCGGTCAGTCATAATGGAGGATCGCGACAAGGCCAATAAACGAAACGGAGTTGCGACAATGGACGAAGCCACGCAACGAAGCAACCTTTCCCGCTCCCAATCCCGCACATGGCGGCCCTGAGCATCCCACCCTGGCCGCTCCGCCTGGCCACCCCCGGGCCTCGGCCGCGCGGCATATTACCCCCTGCGAATTGGTATATTGTATAATAAATTTACCTGCCTTATTACGTTTCCCATAAGTGTTCATTTCTTGCCGGCCCGGTCTCGACCGCCGTCAAGACAGATTAACCCCTGGGGCGGCGCCAAGGGCATCGTCCCACGGGGACCATAAACATTTGATGTGATAGCGGAAAAACGAATGGGCCTGACGCCGAAACTGCTGCTGCCCGCGGTGGGCATTGCCATGATCGCCGGTTTCCTTGTCATCGCCGGCCAGATCGGCCTGCGACGGACGGCGGCGATTTCCCAATCGCTGGAGGATGCCCAGGCGCTGATGGTGCAGGCGTCGGAGGTGCGGGCCCTCAGCCGCGCCATCCAGCGCGACGCCCTGAACACCATTCTGGAAGCGCCGGCGGCCAAGAAGGCCTTCGCCGACCGCGCCCTGAAGCGGGTGCAGGAGATGCGCGACCAGGTCGCCGCCTTGCAGCCCCGGCTGCCGGCCGATGGCGGCATGACCGCCTTCACCAAGGACCAGGAGGCGGTGATGCAGGCGGCGACCGACGTCATTACCGCCGCCTTGGCGGGCGACGACGCCACGGCCACCGCCCGCTTCCGTGACCAGGTGCGCCCGCGTGAGCGCGAGGCCTCGGCCCTGACCGACGGGTATATCGACGCGCTGGGCAAGAAGATCGCGGCCCTGACGGTGGAGGCGGCCGGGACACGGGCCCAAACCGGACAGCTCCTGGCCTGGACCGGGGCGCTGGGCGTGGGCGCCGGCCTGCTGGGCGCGGTCTTCCTATCGCTGAGGCTGGTGGTGCGTCCCCTGGGCGGGCTGACCGGCACGACGCGCGCCATCATCGCCGGCGACCTGTCGGTCACCGTCGCCGCCACCGGGCGCCGCGATGAATTGGGCGACCTGGCCCGCGCCCTGGCGGTGTTCCGCGACAACGCCGCCGCCATGAAGCGGCTGGAGGCGGAGCAAGCGGCCCTGCGCCTTCAGGCGGAGCAAGAGCGCAAGGCCGCCCAGGCGGCGGTGGCCGACGCCTTCGAGGCCCAGGTGGCCGGCCTGATCACCGCCCTGGCCACGGCGGCACGCGAGATGCGGGGCACGGCCGAGTCCATGGCGGAGGCGGCGGGCATCACCCGCGACCGCTCCAGCGCCGTCGCCGGCACCGCCGTCCAAACCTCCGCCAATGTGCAGATGGTCGCCACCGCGTCGGAGGAGTTGGCCGCCACGGTGCAGGAGATCGCGCGCCAGGTGGAGCGGTCCCGCCGCCAGGCCCAGGACGCCATCGCTGACTGCGCCACCTCCGGCCAGGTGGTGGCGCAACTGCAGGACAGCACCAACCGCATCACCCAGGTGGTGGAGATCATCGCCGGCATCGCCGCCCAGACCAACCTGCTGGCCCTGAACGCCACCATCGAGGCCGCCCGCGCCGGGGAGGCCGGCAAGGGCTTCGCCGTCGTGGCCGGCGAGGTCAAGGCCCTGGCGACCCAAACCGCCAAGGCGACCGAGGACGTCACCGCCCAGGTGCAGCGCATCCAGGACCTGGGCGACCGCACCGCCGGCGCCCTGGCCGGCCTGGAGGCCGCCATCACCGCCATGGCCGACATCGCCATGGCCATCGCCTCCGCCGTGGAGGAACAGACCGCCGCCACCCGCGAGGTCGCCCGCGGCATCAACGAGGCCGCCACCGGCGCCGAGGACATGTCCCGCGACATCACCCACGTCAGCACCGCCGCCACCACCACCGGCACCGCCGCCACCCAGATCAAGAGCACCTCGGGCAAACTGGCGGAACACGCCGACGTGCTGACCAGTGCCGTGGAGCGGTTCCTGGGCACGGTGCGGGCGGCGTGAGGGGACGGAACGGCAGAACGGTGTGACGGGCGGCATATTGGGGTCGAGGCCCCCGATGCCGCCCGCGATCCATTCCGTATCCCATCAAGCCCCACCCCCATGCGGGGGGGGGTGGTCGCGGGACGCCCCAGAAGCCGGCGGGTAAACGTCCATCAAACTGATACGCGAATGAGAATGACTTGCATTTATAGCCCAACGCCGTTACAGGGGCCGGCATCACCCTGATGCACACCCCATGACGGGAGGAACCGTTGTCGCTGCGCGCCCTTTGCTTCTCGCTGCTGGTCACCACCTCGCCCCTGGCGGCGTATGCGGCCACACCGGCAGCGCCCGATCCAGCCGCCGCCGATCCACAATCGGGAACCGAGGTCGTCATCACCGGCACGCGGGACGATGCCACCGAAGGCAGCGGGTCCTACACCGTCAAGACCACCCGGGGCGCCACCAAGCTGCCGCTGACGCTGAAGGAGACGCCGCAATCGGTCACCGTCATCACCCGCGACCAGATGACGGACTTCGGCCTGCGCACGGTGAACGATGTGCTGGCCAGCACGACGGGCGTCAACGTGCAGGAGGTGGAAACCAACCGCACCTTCTACAGCGCGCGCGGTTTCGACATCAGCAACTTCCAGTACGACGGTTTCGGCCTGCCCCTGGTGGACGGCATCCAAAACGGGACCATCGACACGGCCATCTATGACCATGTGGAAGTGCTGCGGGGCGCCAACGGCCTGATGTCGTCCACGGGCAACCCCTCGGCCACGGTCAACTTCGTGCGCAAGCGCCCCACCGATGACCTGGCGGTTTCCAGTTCCTTCACCGGCGGGTCCTATGACACCAAGCGGGGCGATGCCGATATCTCCACGCCCTTGAACGCCACCGGCAGCGTACGGTTGCGCCTGGTGGGCGCCTATGCTGACGGCGACAGCCAGGTGGATCGCTACAACAACCAGCGCGGCGTCGGCTACGCCGTGGTCGAGGCCGACCTGGACCCCCGCACCACGGTGTCGGCCGGCTATCAATACCAGGACGACCTGACGCGCGGCGGCCTATGGGGCGCCCTGCCCCTCTACTACACCGACGGCACACCCACGGATTACGGCCGCGGCACCAGCACCGCCGCGAAGTGGAGCCGCTGGGACATTCAAACCCACCAGATCTTCGGCGATATCCGCCATGACCTGGGCTCCGGCTGGACAGCCAAGGCCAGCGTGCTGCACCGCCTGAACGAAAGCGATGGCGACCTATTCTATGTTTACGGCACACCGGACAAGGCCACGGGTAACGGGCTCTATTCCTATCCCTCCGCCTACCACAACCATGACCGGCAGTGGACGGCGGAAGCCTATGTCTCCGGCCCCGTGGAAGCCCTGGGCCGCAGCCATGACCTGGTGATCGGTGGCAATTGGGGTCGCAACAACACCTTCCAGCATTCCGACTATGGTCAGGGCATCGGCACCCCCCTGCCGGGCTTGAGTGCCTTCGACGGCAGCTATGCCGAGCCCAGCTTCGACGCCTATACCGGCGAAGCGCACTATTACTACACACGGGAGACGGGGTATGCGGCGGCGCGGCTCAGCCTGCTGGCGCCGTTGAAGCTGATCGCGGGCGTCAACGTCACCCACGTGAAGATGTCGGGTGACAGCTATGGCGCGGCCAACAGCTATGACGTCAGCCGCGCCCTGCCCTATGCCGGCCTGGTCTATGAGGTCACGCCGGAGATTTCCGCCTATACGAGCTACGCGCAGATTTTCAATCCCCAGACCCAACTGGACGTTAACAACCATGTCCTGGCCCCCATCGACGGTGACAACGTCGAGGTGGGCGCCAAGGGGGCTTGGTTCGATGAGAAACTGAACGCCAGCGTCGCCCTGTTCCAGGCGCGGCAGGACAACACGGCGGAAAGCGCCGGCTATAACTTGGCCACGGGCCAGACCTACTACACCGGAGTCAACGCCACCGCCCAAGGCATCGAGGCGGAGGTATCCGGCCGCCTGTTGCCTCAGGTCCAGGTCAGCGCCGGGTATACCCTGATGAAGATCGAAGATGAGGCCGGACGGGCGGCACGCACCTATGTGCCCAGGCAGACCCTTCGCCTGGCGACCAACTATCAGGCCACGGACAAACTGAAGCTAGGGGCCACCCTGTCGTGGCAGAGCCGGATCTATCGCGACCAAGGAGCGGTCAGCACCACCACCGGACGGGAAATCTACACCACCCAGGAGGCCTACGCCCTGCTGGGGGTGATGGCGCGGTATGAAGTTGACCGGCACTGGTCCATTACCGCCAACATGAACAACCTGACCGATGAGAAATACATCACCAGCCTATACTGGGCGCAAGGCTACTATGGCCCCGGCCTGAATGGCACGATCAGCATCGGCTGGAAGATGTGACCTGGAGCGTGCCAGGCGCATAAGGGGCGCACCGTGCCCTTGGGGGATGGGGCTATCGCGCCCGCCATATCCCATCCTCCATAGGCCTGGTCCCGCCCCCTTCCCCTAAAGGCCCCCTCGGCCGGGCTCGCGTTGACAGAGCGGGGGGCAAGCCGCCACCCTTGGCGGGCACCCTCTTGGCTAGGGACCAATCCCACATGCCGGCGCCCATGGCCCGCCCCTTCACCGACGACGCGTTCATGTCCCCGGATGGCATGAACCCGGATGGCATGCCGCACGACCACTTCCATCGCCAGGGGCGCGGCCTGATCGACCAGGGCCGTCCGGCGGACGCCCTGCCCATCTTTCAGCATGCCGCGACCCTGGCCCGGCAGGGCGACGCGCGCGGGGTGGTCGATGCCGACCGCCTGGGCCGCATCCTCTATGACGTGGGCTATTGCCTGTACGACCTGGGCCGCATCGATGAGGCGCTGGCGGAGTTCCAGGACGCCGTGGCGGCGGCGGAGCAGGGCGACGCCCAAGGCAAGGTGCATGGCGACAACCTGGCCGCCTGCCAGCATCTGGTGGGCACCTGCCTGGCCCGCCTGGGCAGGGACGTGGAGGCGATGGCCTGGTTCCAGCACGCGGCGGAGGCGGCCGCGCGGGGCGACGTCCAGGGACGGGTGGATTATGAGGCCGTGGGCCATAGCCTGCATCAGGTCGGCGCCTGCCTGGCCCGCCAAGGCCAGCCGGACGTGGCCCTGACCTGGCTGCAACAGGCGGTGGCGGCCAAGGAACAGGGCGGCGCCAGCCCCAACGCCGATCCCGCCCGCGCCGAGCCCAGCCGTATCGATCACGCCAGCCTGGGCGCCAGCCTGCATCTGGCCGCCGACTGCCTCTACGCCCTGGGCCTGGTGGAAGAGGCGCTGCTCTGGTTCCAGCGCAGCGTGGCGGCGCTGGAGCGCGGCGGGCCCCATGCGCCGGTCAACCATGACGATGTCGGCCGCGCCCGCCTGCGCATTGGCCAGTGCCTGATGGACTTGGCGCGCCCCGCCGACGCCCTGCCCTGGGCGCTGGCCGCCGTCACGGCGGTGGAGGACGGCGACGCCGCTGGCCGCGTGAACCTGCCGGGCCTGTGCCATGCCGTGCACGCCGTGGGCGACACCCTGGTGGCCATGGGCCGCTTCGATGACGCCATGGACTGGTACCGCCACGCCGCCGAAACCGCCGAGCACGGCGATCCCGCTGGCCTCGCCACCACGCTCACCGCCGGCGCCGCCTGCCTGCGTAAGCTGGGCCGCACCGACGAGGCCCGGGCGTGGGAGCTGCGGGCCCAGGCGCCGATGGGGTAGGCCTCGCCCCCTTACGCCCGCTTCCAGGTCGTGCCCTGGGGGCCGTCTTCCAGCACCACGCCCTGGTCCAGCAGATCCTTGCGGATGCGGTCGGCCTCGGCGAAGTTCTTGGCGGCGCGGGCGTCCTTGCGCGCCTGGATGGCGGCCTGGATGGCCGCTTCGTCCAGGCCGTCGGCGCCCTTGGGCGTCCAGCGGAACCAGGCCTCGGGGTCCTGGAACAGCAGGCCCATGAGGTTAGCGGCGGCCTTGAAGCCAGCGGCC
Organism: Nitrospirillum goiasense; assembly: GCF_034427435.1. Classification (NCBI taxonomy): domain Bacteria; kingdom Pseudomonadati; phylum Pseudomonadota; class Alphaproteobacteria; order Rhodospirillales; family Azospirillaceae; genus Nitrospirillum; species Nitrospirillum goiasense. The sequence goes on from NZ_JAXQNP010000002.1 coordinate 2,366,898, forward strand.
ACGGCCTGGCGGCCGACCTCATCGGTCTCCTTGTGGAAGCGGTTGGCCAGTTCATGTAGCAGGCTAAAGGCCAGCGGCGTGTTCAGGTCATCCTCCAGCGCCGCCAGCACATCCGTCGGCACATCGCCCGCAGGAACACCACCGGCGGCGCGCAGCACGCCGTACCAGCGGTCCAGCGTGGCCTTGGCCTGGCGCAGGCCCTCCTTGGAGAAGTCCAGCGGCTGGCGGTAGTGGGCCTGCAGCAGGGCCAGGCGCAGAGCCTCGCCCGGCACCTCGTCCAGCAGCTCGGCCACCGTGAAGATGTTGCCCAGCGACTTCGACATCTTGTCACCGGACATGGTCAGGAAGCCGGCGTGCACCCAGTAATTGGCCATGACCTGGGTGCCGTGGGCGCAGCGGCTCTGCGCGATCTCGTTCTCATGGTGGGGGAAGATCAGGTCCAGCCCGCCGCCATGCACGTCGAACACCGGGCCCAGGTGGGCGGCGGTCATGGCGCTGCACTCGATATGCCAGCCGGGCCGGCCGCGGCCCCAGGGGCTGTCCCAGCCGGGCTGGTCGTCGGCCGACGGCTTCCACAGGATGAAGTCGGCGGCACTCTTCTTGTAAGGCGCCACCTCCACCCGCGCGCCGGCGATCATCTCATCCTGGCTGCGGCGCGACAGGCGGCCGTAGTCGGGCATGGACGGCACGTTGAACAGCACATGCCCCTCGGCGGCATAGGCGTGGCCGGACGCTATCAGCCGCTCGATCATGGTGATCATGGCGCCGATGTGCCCGGTGGCGCGCGGCTCCACATCCGGGCGCAGCAGGTTCAGCGCGTCCATGTCGGCATGGAACTGCGCCGTCGTCGTCTCCGTCACCGTCTCGATGCTCTGGCCCAGAGCCTTGGCCCGGTCCATGATCTTGTCATCGACGTCGGTGATGTTCCGGGCGTAGGTCACCTTGGGGTACAGGTGCTTCATCACCCGGGCCAGCAGGTCGAAGGCGGTGAAGGTGCGGCCGTTGCCGATGTGGGCATAGCTGTAGACGGTGGGGCCGCAGCAATAGATCCGCACATGGCTGGCGTCGACGGGCACGAAGACTTCCTTCGCGCGGGTGAGCGTATTGTACAGCTGCAGTGCCATGACGGATTGACCTGGGATAAGAGGAAAAGACGATAATACGTTGAAGAGGGGCGTTATTTAAGCGGTTTGCCCCGACAGCCGGGCCAGCGCCCGCTCCCGCCCGATGAGGGGCAGCAGGGTCTTCAGCTCCGGCCCATGCTCCAGGCCGGTCAGGGCCAGACGCAGGGGCATGAACAGGGCCTTGCCCTTGGCGCCGGTGGCGGCCTTCACCGCGTCCACCCACTGGCCCCAGGTGTCGGGCCCCCAAGGGGCCGGTGGCAGAACCTGGGCGGCGGCGGCCAGGAAGGCGGCGTCGGTCACCACGGGCGCCAGGGGCGCGTGGGTGATATCCCACCAGCCTTTGGCCTCGGCGACGTGGGTGATGTTGGGCCGCACGGCCAGCCAGAAGGCCTCATCCGCGCCCGGCATGCCCAGGGCCGGCAGGCGGTCCGCCACCGCCGCATAGGGCATGTGGTGCAGAATCTGCGCGTTCAGGCGGTGCAGATCCTCCGCATCGAACTTGGGCGTGCCGCGCCCGACCTTGGCCAGGTCGAAATCGGCCACCAGGTCCTCCAGCGTGCCCTTGGCCTCCACCGCGTCGGAGGTGCCGATCTTGGCCAGCAGCGACAGGATGGACAGCGGCTCCAAACCTGAGTCCTCGCGCAGGCTTTTCAGGCTCAGGCTGCCCAGCCGTTTGGACAGGCCAGCACCGCTGGCGTCGGTGATCAGGGGGAAATGGCCGAAGGTGGGCACGCCCCCCCCAGCGCTTCATAGAGCTGAATCTGCACGGCGGTGTTGGCCACATGGTCCTCACCCCGGATGACGTGGGTGATACCCAGCTCGATATCGTCCACCACCGAGGCGAAGGTGTAGAGCGGCTGGCCATCCTCGCGGATCAGCACCGGGTCGCTGAGGTCCTGGCCCTGGAAACGCTGGGTGCCCCGCACCAGGTCGTTCCAGACGACGGGGGCATGCTCCAGCTTCAGGCGCCAGTGCGGGCGGCGGCCCTCCGCCTCCAGCCGGGCGCGGTCGGCGTCGGTCAGGCGCAGGGCGGCGCGGTCGTACAGCGGCGGGCGGTGCTGGGCCAACTGGGCCTTGCGCTTCAGGCCCAGCTCATCCGGCGTCTCATAGCAAGGGTACAGCCGGCCGGCGGCCTTCAGCCGCTCCGCGGCGGCGGTGTAGCGGTCCAGCCGGTCCGACTGGCGGGCGTAGCGGTCCCAGGTCAGGCCCAGCCAGCGCAGATCCTCCTCGATGCCGGCGGCGTACTCGGCCGTCGACCGCTCCCGGTCCGTGTCGTCCATGCGCAGCATGAAGCTGCCGCCTTGGCTGCGGGCGAACAGCCAGTTCATCACCGCCGCGCGGGCGTTGCCGATATGCAGGCGGCCGGTGGGACTGGGCGCGAAACGGACGGCGACTGGGCTCATGGGAAAAGCGGACCTTATGAAAAACGGGAGCAAAACCCGGACCGAAGCAAGGCCGCAGCGATACCATGAAGCGGCACAAAAGCAAAAGGCGGAGCCCAATGGACCCCGCCCCTTTCGCCGATGCCGGCATGACGGCGGATATGCCCCCGGTCAGGACTTCTTCCGGTTCAGAACTTCTTGCGGTGGAAGGCGGCGGCCAGGGCCTTGACGGAGGCCGCCTGTTTCACCGTGCCATCGGCCTTGGGCGGCGGGGCGCCGTTCAGGATGGGCGGTTGGTTGGCCAGGCGGGTGCCGCCCATGCGCGCGACGATGGCGTCCAACTGCGCCTGGCTCAGGCGTTGCGGCGCGGGCGCCCGGCGGGCGGTGGCGCCAGCGGCCGCGCTGGCCGGGGCCAGGGATGGCGCCGCGCCGGTGCCACGGTAGGCGCGTTCGATGGCAGCACCGGTGATGCCCTTGAGGAAGGGCTTGCACAGGCCGCGCATCAACTGCTCATCCGCCAGCGCCCAGGCCATCAGGATGCGCTGCGCCTGGGCGCGGCTGCCCTGGGCTTGGGCCATGGCCTCGCGGATCTTCATGGAGACGTAGGTTTCGCTCATGGAACGGGCCCCCACCGGCGGGCAGGTCCACGCCGGACCAGCCTATTGCGAAATCGCCGCGATATCACCGCCCGGCGCCATCGACCAAGGCCGACGGCATGCCCACATAAGGCAGAGATGCGAAAACTTTAGCGCAGGAGGCCGCCAACCGGAACGGAAAAGAAACACGACGCCGCCGGCGGGCGTCTCGCGGCCCTCCCCGTCCTTGGTGTATAAACCCTCGGATGAGACTCGGCAGGCCACCACCACCGCCGTATAGTCGCATGCCACCACCACGACCCGAACCACGCCCGCGCCCATGCTGATCGAGATCGTCGCCGACTTCGTGTGCCCGTGGTGTTACATCGGCAAGCGCCGGCTGGAGCGGGCGCTGGCGCAACGGCCGACGTTGCAGCCGGAGGTGCGCTGGATGCCCTTCCAGCTGGACCCGGACACGCCGCCCGGCGGCATCGACCGCACCATCGACCTGCTGGCCAAGTTCGGCAGCGCGGAGCGCATCCGCCAGGTCAACGCCCTGCTGGAACAGACGGCCGCGGCGGAAGGCTTGAGCCTGAACCTGGACCGTATCCGCCGCACGCCCAACACGCAGGACGCCCATCGCCTGCTGCGCCACGCCGACGCCACGGGCGCCGGTGGTCGCGCCCTGGACCTGGCCGGCGCCTTGCAAACCGCCTTCTTCCGCGACGGGCGTGACATCGGCGACCGCGCCGTGCTGGCGGCCATCGCGGGGGAGAGCGGATTGGATACCGACGCGGCCGCCGCCTTCCTGGCCAGCGACACCGACCGCGACGCCCTGCGCCAGTCCCTGGCCAGCGTGCGCCAACTGGGCATCCAGGCGGTGCCCTGCTTCATTTTCAACCGCCTCTACTCCCTGTCCGGCGCGCAGGAGCCAGGCGCCTTCCTGCCCTTGCTGGACCTGGCGGGCGCCGAGGGCGTGGTGGCCAGCGCGGCGGGCTGACGGAACACGGGGGCGGCGCGTCGGAACCGTCCGCTTTCAACCAGGTTGACATCATGCCCATGACGGAACCCGAGATGACGGAACCCGAGATCGACCACGTCACCACACCGTTGCTGGATATGGCCTATATCGCCGGTGGACCGGCCGATGGGCCGCCGGTGCTGTTGCTGCACGGCTGGCCGGACGACGCCCACACCTGGGACCCGGTGGCGCCCGCGCTGTGGGCGGCGGGGTATAAGACCGTGGCGCCCTGGTGGCGCGGCTTCGGCCCCACCCGCTTCCTGTCCAGCCAGACCACCCGGTCGGGCCAGATCGCCGCCCTGGCCCAGGATGCGCTGGACCTGGCCAACGCCCTGGACTGGCAGCGCTTCAGCGTCATCGGCCATGACTGGGGCGCCCGTGCCGCCTATTTCCTGGCGGCCGTGGCGCCCGACCGGATGTGTCGCATCGCCGCCCTGTCGGTGGGGTGGGAGCCGGGCAGCCTGCCCACCCCCGCTCTGCCCCAGGCCCAAAGCTATTGGTATCAGTGGTTCCTGACGACGGAGCGCGGAGCGGAAACCGTCTGCCACGACGGCAAGGCCTTCGCCCGCTACCAGTGGGACACTTGGGGCCCCGCCGGCTGGTACGAGGAGGAGGCGTTCGAGCGCACGGCAACGGCGTTCGACAACCCGGACTGGGCGGCCATCACCCTGCACTCCTATCGCGTGCGCTGGGACGAGGCGAAACCCGACCCCCGCTATGCCGAGTTGGAAAGGCGCCAGCGGGCCACCCGCACCCTTTCCGTGCCCACCCTGATGATACAGGGTGGCGACGATCGCTGCACCCTGCCCACCACCACCGAGAAGGCCGCCGGCCACTTCACCGGCCCCTACCGCCGGGAGGTGCTGCCCGGCGTCGGGCATTTCCCCCAGCGCGAAGCGCCGGAGGTGGTAAGCCGCCTGCTGTTGGATTTCCTGGCCGGCCCCACGCTGGGGAATTGATGGGCACCTAGGCGCGCGGTCGCTTTCGCAAGCGCCGATTTCCATGCCGTGCCTTCAGCCCCCGAAAACGGTCAGTTGCACGTAATCCAGCAGGGGCGGATCAAAACCCGCGCCATCCAGGGCGTAGGTCATCCCGCCGACCCTGACGCGATGCATGACCGTCGTGTCCACCAAGGTCTCGACGGTCAGATTATCGCGCATCTGCCTGAAATTGACGTTCGCGTTGAAGAAGTCCTTCGTTATCCGGGCCCAAAACCCCGTGCTCTCGCCCCAGAATGCGACGCCGACGCCTTCCCGACGCGCGGCGCTCAACGTCTGTTCAGGATTGGATTCCAAGGCAGCATCCAGTGCCGCGCCGTGAAGCGTCGCGGGCCCGATGAAGGAACCGACAAAGTTGTCCATGTCGCTGGTGAGCGGCCACCCCTTGTTGTTGAAGCTTCCGTCCACCGGTATCGACCCAAGTTCCACATAAAGGGTCGTGCTCGGAGGAATGGCGCCGATGCGGTGGTCGGTCACCGCGCCCTCGATACCGGTGACGGTTTTACCCGAGATGCTTTTGATTTTCTGGTGAATCGCGGAGCCCGTGTAGTAGGCGGTCTTGAGGATCAGGGTCGCCAGGCTGGTCGACAGCGGCGCCAGACCGGCCTTGATGATGGATGCGGCCGGCGAGTTCCGGGCGCGCTGATAGGTGGAAAGCACGGAGGTCTGATAGCCGTAGGCGCGCATCGGCTGGCCGAAGGCATCGGTGACAGATCTGAAATCATAAAGCAGCGTTCTATTGCTGCTGTTGTTGATAACTATGCAAACAGGAGCATATCCGTCGCCGGCTTTATATTCGGGTTTGAACGTCGTCACTGATCATCTCCATCTTGATGGAGCCTCAAACCTAGCGCATCCGATGCACGGAAAACTACATTAATAACAGCTAATATGTCTCAAAAAGGGCATAATAAACCAACCAACCCTCTTAAGGGAGTTAAAATCACCCGCGAGTTCATCTACTCAGGGTGCGCCATCAAGAGGCGAAAGCGTCACCGCTCAATCCACCTCGCCCTCAAGCACCACCCCGGGCAGGCGCGTGATGGGCTCCAGCGTGATGCGGCGGAAATACGTCTCGGCCCCTTCCGACTGTAGCTGGATGCGGCCGTGGGTCAGGGGCACCCAGGCGCCGCCCTCCCGCATGCGCAGATCGCGCACCACCATGACCGGCACGCCGTTCACCACATGCACGGCCTGATCGCCCAGCACGTAAAGGTCCAGCACATTCCACTGGCCCGCCGGCTTCTCGGCATTGCTGGCGGCCTCCACGTTCCAGGCGGGGGGCGTCACCACCACGGCGCGGCCGCCCCTCATGTAGCGCCGCTGCGGATCGATCAGCGTGGGGTCGCGCCCAATCTCCGTCGTCGCCGTCACGTCGGGCCCCACCGGCACGATCATACCGACGGAACCCTGCATGATCTCGAACTCCGCCGCCGCCATCCAGGTGCCATAGACGGCGCCGGGGGCGCCGTGGCTGTGGTACAGCAGGCCGTTGTTCGGCGGCAGGGCCAGGCGCGGGGCGTAACGCGCCCGGCCCCACTTATATTCCAGGCGCAGGTGATAGTTGGCGTGGTCGCCCCGGTTGACGATGCCGCCCCAGATCTGCCCGGTGATGAAAATCGCCGGCTCCCCCTCCTCCGTCACCACATGGACTATCTGGGCGATGGCGGCGGGGTCGGCACCGATGGGGGTCTGGCCGGGCTGCGCCAGGTAGGTGCGCGCCGGGTCGGGATAGCCCAGCCAGGCGTCCCAAACGTCCAGGTCATGGCCGTTGAACAGGCTGACCGCCGGCCCCGCCGGGGCCGGCACGTCCACCAGGCGCAAGCGCTGCGCGCGGAAGGGCGGATCGTCCGCCAGTAACGCCGCCAACGCGGCGTTTGCCGGGGCCGTCTCCGCCGCCCCGGCGAGCCCCCAGCCCAGCCCCATTCCTACCGTCAGAACCAGCCCCAACGCCGCCCGTGCCGCCATGCCGCCGCTCTCGATGTTATCGATTTCATCGCGACAGTTTCATAGCAGCATCGGGCAGCGGACGACAGATGACGCGGCGCATCAACCGGCCGCCGGCGTCTCCGCCTCCACCGGCGCGTCCTGGTCAGCCGGCAGGACCGTGGGCAACGGCGCGCGCGGGGTGGCCATCAGCGGCCCCGCCTGGCGCCGGGCCTTGTGATGCTGCCAGGCGGCGGTGCGGGCGCGGATGTAATCGGCCACGGCGGCGGCGGTCGACAGGTCCGGCGGATCATGGTCGAAGGTGCCATAGGCGTTGGCCACCGGCAGGTCGGCCAGGCGCTGGGCGTGCACCAGTTCCAGGGCGGAGGGCTTGCCCGGCCCGGGATGCACCATGCCGGAGGTGGGCACCACCACGCCCGCCAGCGGATCGTCGGTGCGCGGCTCCTCCCGCGTCAGCACGTCACCCAGGCTGGGCGCCGCGGCGTCGCGCCGGGTCAGCGGGGGGACGTTCCAGCGCTCCTCGATGGTCTTGAGCACGGAGGTATGGTCGATGGTGCCGTGATCGGCGCGGTATACCGTCCCCGGCTCGATCAGGGGGGAGATCAGGACCGCCGGCACGCGCACGCCAAAGCGGCGGAAATCGAAATCATCGAATTCCCCCACCGTGTCGTCGGGCGGCGTGGCGCCATAGGGCGGCGGCACATGGTCGTAGCAGCCGCCGTGCTCGTCGTAGGTGATCAACAGCAATGTCTCGTTCCAGCCCGGGCTGTCGCGCAGGGTGTAATAAACGTCGTGGATCAGCTGTTCGCCCAGGGCCACGTCGTAATTCGGGTGCTGGCTGTTGCCGGTGTAGGAGAAGTCCGGCTCCAGGAAGGTGTAGGCCGGCAGGGTGCCGGCCCGCGCCCGCGCCTGGAAATCGCTGAACAGCCCGAAATGACTGTCAGGCGCGTTGCGGGTGTCGGGATAGTCCAGGCGGGTCATCGGCGGCTGGTTGTAGCCGAAGATGGCCCAGTCCACGCCGAAGCGGGACAACTGGCCGAAGATGCTGGGACAGGTGAAGGTCTTGACCTTGTTGTCCAGGTGCCCTTGCGAGGTGGCGGCGGCGGCGAAGCAGCGGTTGGGAATGGTCTGCGTCGGCACCGAGGCGAACCAGCGGTCGCACACCGCATAGCCGCGCGCCAGGCCCGATAGGACCGGCAGCAGGTCCGGCGTGAACATGCCCATGATGTCATTGGGCGCGGTGCCGGGCAGCACATGCATGTATTGCTGCCCGTTGTCGTAGTTGATGGCGCTGCGGAAATTCACCACGAAGCCCCGGTTCTCCGGCCGCGCCCGGTCCGGCGGGTTCTCGGTGGAGAACAGCTGGACGTTGGTGTTGAAGAAGCCCTCGCCCGGATCGCCGCCCGGCATGAAATAGGGGCTGGGCTGCGCCTCCCGCCCGATCTTGTAGACCCGCACCTCATGGCCGGCGCCGTCGGGATTGGTCTCCCGCCCGGTCAGCCCCTCGAAAGGGTGGCCGGCGGGGGAGCGGTTGCCGCTGTCCTCGTAGAGGAAGCCCAGCATCTGGTCGAACGACCGGTTCTCCAGCATCAGCTGGACCACATGCTTGATCGACGACAAGCGGTTTCCCATGGTTCCCCCCTGCATGCGCGCACAGCGTAGGCGCCCGCCCCCGCCATGCCGAATTCCGCCGCATAGTTCCAGATCGAAACTACCTGGGCAACGGATAGAATGTGGGAAATTCTTTCATAGATTGCAGCCCTGTGTGACAACGGGGCTGATCGGGTTGGGGTTGAAGGGACCGATAGCACGCGCTATCATTTTTCCTTGTAATCCCCTTGTGGAGTTGCCCGCGATGGCCCAGCTGCTGGTACGCCAGGTCGATGAGGATATCGTCGTGGCCCTGAAAGCGCGGGCCAGCGCCCACGGCCGGTCGGTGGAGGCGGAACACCGCGCCATCCTGGAACAGGCGCTACGCCCAGCCGCCGGAGACTTCGCCCAGCGGGCCGCGGAGTTTCGGCGCCAGACCGCCGGCCGGACGCCCGTCGACACGACCGCCCTGATCCGTGCCGCGCGGGACGAGAGATGAGCCTGACCATCGTCGACGCCTCGGTCGCGTTGAAATGGGTCTGGGACGAGGCGGACAGCGCGGCGGCGGCGGCGCTGCTGGACGGGCGCCCCCTGGCAGCCCCCACCCTGTGGCTGACGGAGGCCGCGAACGCCTTGTGGAAGCTGACGCAGCGGCAAGCGCTCAGTTCGGCCGAGGCTGAGGAACGGCTGGCTTTCCTGATACGGGCGCCCGTACGCCTGATCGATACCCCGCCGCTTCTGCCGGCGGCCTTGCGCATCGCCCATACCTTGCAGCACCCGCTCTACGACTGCCTGTACCTGGCGGCGGCCTTGCATCTCTCCGGCCAGGTCGTCACAGCCGACCGGCGGTTCCATAACGCCGCCGCCGCCCACCCGGTTTATGCGGATGCGATCACGACGCTGGACGGGGCGGGTCCGGTCCTACTCTAAGCCATTCGGAAAGTGGCCCCACATCTCCGCGCGCTGGTGGCCGTTGCCCCCACCGTCGATCACGGCAAGGCTGGGCATCATGGCCAGCGGGGAGGAGACGGCGGTGGACAGGGATGGCCCACGCGGATGGCCGTGGAACCGGCGGAGAATGATGGGCGGCTTGGTGGGAGCGGGCTTCACCAGCCTGCTGCCTGCGATGGCAAGGTCGACCGAAACGTCAGCACCCGCCCTGCCCCGGCTGACCGCCCTGCTCGAAACCTGGCGCGGCGACCCCCACCCCGACCTCAAGGGCGTGGTGGTGATGCGCCACGGGCGGCGCATCGCCGAGGCCTATTACAACGGTGAAGGCCCCGCCACGCTGCATGACATCCGCTCCGCCACCAAAAGCCTGACCAGCCTGCTGATGGGCATCGCCATCGACCGGGTCCGGGTGACGGGCGTGGACGCTCCCATCACCCGCTATCTGCCGGGCCCCCTGCCGCCGGGATGGGAGACGATCACCATCCGCGACCTGCTCAGCATGCGCTCCGGCTTGGCGGCGGACGATACCGACCCCGCCTCCCCCGGCAATGAGGACACGCTGGACGCGGAGGGGGAGAAGAACGGCGACTGGGCCACCGCCGCCCTGGCCGTGCCGGTGCGCGAACCGCCGGGCCGCCGCTACCAATACTGTTCCCTCAACGCCTTCCTCGCGGGCCTGATCGTGGAGCGCGCCACCGGTCAAAGCCTGGACGCCCTGGCGCGGGAGGCCCTGTTCGCCCCATTGGGCATCGGCCCCCATAGCTGGCGCACCCTGGCCGGTGGCCACGGCACCGGCCAGGGCAACCTGTCGATCACCGCCTGCGACGCCGCCCTCATCGGCCAGATGGTCCTGAACCACGGGACGCACAACGGTCGCCGCGTCGTCAGCGCACACTGGCTCCGCGACAGCTTGGCCCGCCTCCACCCCATCGCCGCCAGCGACCCCTATGCCGATTTCTACGGGTACATGTGGTACGCCAAGGATGAGCCCGTGGGCGGTGATCGGACCGTGCCCGTCCATTTCGCCTCCGGCAATGGCGGCAACAAAATCTATGTGGTGCCGTCGCTGGACCTGGTGGTGGCCATCACCTCCAGCGCCTATGGCAAGGGCTATGGCCAGCGGCGGTCGCAGGATATCCTGCTAGCCATCCTGGCGACCCTGTCCTGACGCCCCTGGGCCTGATACCCCAGGGGCCTGAAGGACGGCGGCCGCCCAACAGAGGAGGCCGCCCCCGTGAAATCCTGCCTGCAGCCTGGCCTGCGCCACAGCGAAAGCCTGACCGTCGACGCCAGCATGCTGGTGCCCGCCCTGCCCGCCGCCTTCGGCGGCTTCCATGACATGCCGCCGGTCTTCGCCACCGCGCAGATGGTGGCCTTCATCGAATGGACCTGCGTGCAGGCGCTGGCACCCTATCTGGAACCGGGGGAGCGCACCGTGGGCACCCATGTCGACGTCAGCCACGTGGCCGCCACGCCGGTGGGCATGACCGTCACCGCCACCGTGGAACTGATCTCCTTCGACGGCCGCGCCCTGCGCTTCAAGGTCGCCGCGCGCGACGCCACCGGCCTGATCGGCGAAGGCTTCCACAGCCGGGGCGTGATCGACTACGCCCGCTTCATGGCGCGGGTGGAGAAAAAGGCGGCGTGCTGAGCATCTCGGCCGAGAAAATTTTCGGGGCCCCTGTCGGTTCCGGGCGGGGTGGGGCGTCCTCTGCGCACCGCCCCTTGAAAGGAGAGGACAATGGCCAAGCAAATCTTCATCAACCTGCCGGTGCGCGACCTGCCCAAGGCGATGGCGTTTTATACCGCCATCGGCGCGGTGAACAATCCGCGGTTCACCGATGAGACCGCCGCCTGCATGGTGTTCTCCGACACCATCTTCGTCATGCTGCTGACCCACGATAAATGGCGGGTGTTCACCCAGAAGCCCATCACCGACACCCATGCCAGCGGCGCGTTGATGCTGGCCCTGACCTGCGACGACCGCGCCGCCGTGGACACCATGACCGAGGCCGCCAGCCGGCACGGCGGCAAGGCCGATGTGAACCCTCGCCAAGACCTCGGCTTCATGTACGGCCGCAGCTTTGAAGACCCGGACGGCCATGTCTGGGAGCCGCTGTTCCTGGACGCCACTCAACTGCCGCCGCAGGGCTAGCCGGCGGCACCACGCCGTCTAGCCCCTCCTGCCCCGTCAGGCGGCGGCCAAGGCCTGGCTCAGGTCGGCCAGGATGTCGTCGATATGCTCGATGCCGATGGACAGGCGGACATAGCCGGGGGTGACGCCGGTGGCCGCCTGGTCCTCGACCGACAGCTGGGAATGGGTGGTGCTGGCCGGGTGGATGGCCAGGCTGCGCGCGTCGCCGATGTTGGCGACGTGGTAGAACAGCTTCAGCGCGTCGATGAAGCGGCGCCCGGCGTCGGCCCCGTCCTTCAGCTCGAAGCCCACCAGGGCGCCATGGCCGCCCTTCAGCACCGCGTCGGCGCGGCGGCGCAGCTCGCCCGTCTGGCGGCTGGGGTGGATGACGTCGGCCACCTTGGGGTGCTCCGCCAGGAAGGCGGCGACGGCGCTGGCGTTGCGGTTATGCTCCCGCATGCGCAGCGGCAGGGTTTCCAGCCCCTGGATGGCCTGGAAGGCGTTGAACGGGCTAAGCGCCGCGCCAATGTCGCGCAGCAGGGTCACGCGGGCGCGCAGGATATAGGCGATGGGGCCCAGCGGCTTAACCGCCTGCGTCCACACCGCGCCGTGATAGCTGGGGTCCGGCTGGTTCAGCAGGGGGAAGCGGTCGGCGTGCGCCTCCCAATCAAAGTTGCCGCCATCGATGAGGGCGCCGCCGATGCTGGTGCCATGGCCACCGATATACTTGGTGGTGGAATAGACGACGACGGCCGCCCCATGGTCCAGCGGGCGGGCGATGATGGGGGTGGCCGTGTTGTCCACGATCAACGGCACGCCCAACTCCCGCCCGATGGCCGCCACCTCAGCGATGGGGAAGACGCGAAGCTTGGGGTTGGGCAGCGTCTCGGCGTAATAGGCGCGGGTGCGGTCGTCGGTGGCGCGGCGGAAATTCTCCGGATCCGACGGATCGACGAAGCGCGCCTCGATGCCCAACTGCTTGAAGGTGTTGGCGAACAGATTCCAGGTCCCGCCGTAGAGGTCGGTGGAGGTGACGAAGTTGTCGCCCGCGCTAGCCACGTTCAGGATGGCGAAGGTGCTGGCCGCCTGGCCCGACGCCACCGCCAGGGCCGCCACCCCGCCCTCCAGCGCCGCCAGGCGCTGTTCCAGCACGTCGGTGGTGGGGTTCATGATGCGGGTGTAGATGTTTCCCAGTTCCTTGAGCGCGAACAGGTTGGCGGCATGCTCCGTGCTTTGGAACTGATAGGACGTCGTCTGATAGATGGGCACGGCCACGGCGCCGGTGGCGGGGTCGGCGCGATAGCCGGCGTGCAGGGCCAGGGTTTCAGGGTGCTTGCTGTCGACGGCCATGGCGGCGTTCTCCCATCTCTTATTGGACTGGCGCCGATTGTTGCCCGAGCCGACTGGAAATTGCATCCACCGATCCTCGCTTATTAAATTATTTCATTTATGGCGGGAAACGAGGAGGCGCCAGCACTATGCCGCCGCTTTTTCATAAGCCGATCCGGCAACAGGGCCCACCGATTCGCGATACCGGCGATGCCCTTTTCCGGCCACAGACCGTCTCTACCATTTCTTGCAATATTAAGGCAGTTCAGCTGTCTTAGCGTGAAAATGCCCAAGGTTACCCCGGTGAAGATCGGCCTGTTCGCCAGCCTGCTTATCCTGGCGGGCGGCGCCCACGCCGAAGAGATGATCGAGCCCGTGTTCGGCCTGATCTACGATCCACAGACCGTGGTGTTCGAACCGGCGCCGGACACCTTGCCCAGCCGCTGCCCCGGTCCGGCCCAGGCCGACCTGGGAGATCACATTCGCGTCTTCGGCCGCACGGAGGTGGATGGTACCCAGTACTGGGCGCTGGGGGCGAGGGGTGGTGCGGCGCAAGGACCAAGCCATCGTGGTGCCCAAAGGCGCGTCGTGGCCCTGGCGGCCGACGCCGTTTCCCGCCTGGCGGACGAGGTGGTGGAACGCTACCAGTCCGCCTACGGCAGCGCGCCCGCCTTCACCGCTGTGCTGAACGAGCAGGGCGCCGTGCCGCAAGCGCCCATGAAGGGCCTGCTGCGCGCGGCGCTGGAACGGCACGGGATTGAGCGGATTAGACGCTTCACCCCTTCCAGTCGTTCAGCAACCGGATCAGAAGCAACATCAACTGGTCCAGCTGCGGAAGCGCCTTCGGTGGAATTCTCAGCCTGCCGTACAAACCGAAATCCACCAATTCCAACCGTCCGGTACAGGAGGGATTGGGTGCGTCATCCAGGATGCATTCCACAAGCATGCTGTACTGGTCAGTTCGGCGGTAGTGGGCATGCCACGGCGCTCCAGGACCCCGGCGTCTCGATTGCCGAAAGTCCATCTGCCGACCATCAGCGCCTCTGGAAAACTCACCTTCGGATAATATGCCGATCACCCTCGTCAGCATGGCTTCATTCGAAATATCCACGTCCAGCGGCCGAAGCGTTAAGGACGCCTGGACAATCCAATCGTCATCCCCCGGATCCGGATGCGCAGCCTCGGCCTGATGCGCCCATGGATCACTGGTCAACCATCGCTCAGTTGGCCGGCCGTCGGGCAACCAAAAGGCAATCTCCAGCCCACGATCCTGGAGTTGACTAGGTGTGACGCGCGCTTTTGGCCGCCCCGCCAGCTCTGAGCCGCTGGAGAAATAGGCGGACGGCACCGTGAATTTATGATCGCCAAGAATAATCACCACACTAGGCGTTTCCGCGACCTCATGCGCCTTCCATTCGGCTTGAGCCGCTGCCGTGTCGGTAGCGATGTCAGCATGAGCCGCCGTAAACGTCAGGAAAATCGCCATCCCTGTTAAGACGCTTATGGCACCTTTCCCAAACCGAAGACGCATCGTACACCCCGTGCCGCCCTAAGGCTCTGGAGCGGTACGGTAGCCAAAGAAGACAGGCCTTGAAAGAGGGCCGCGCTTCTGGCGCGAAAGCCTACCGCCTGCTGCGCGGCGGGGCGGAAAAACCCGGGCGGTTCAGCTTGGAGGCCGGCAGCGGCGGCTTGTGGCCCCAGGCGGAGACGGGCTTGCCCTGGGGCTTGGGCGGCGGGGGTGGCGGCGGTGGCGGGGGCGGGTCGGTCTTGACCGTCTCACCGGCCGCCATCTTCGCCAGGTCGCTCATCAGCTTGCGCACGCCGTCCATGCGCGTCTCGGCGCTGTCCCAGGGGCGCAGCAGCACCAGCTTGTGGTCCGGCCGGATCTTGGCGGTGCCGGCCTGTTGCTGGATGAATCCCACCAGGGCGGCGGGGTTCTTGAACTCATTGTTGCGGAAGCCGATGACGGCGCCCTTGGGCCCCGCGTCCAGGGTCTGCACCCCGGCGTCGCGGCACAGGCGCTTGATCTCAACCAGGCGCAGCAGGTTCTCCACCTCCCCCGGCAGGGTGCCGAAGCGGTCCACCATCTCGGCGGCGAAGGCGTCGATCTCCGCCCGGTCCACCAGGTCGGCCACGCGGCGGTAGAGCGACAGGCGGATGCCGAGGTCGGCGACGTAGTCTTCCGGGATCAGCACCGGCATGCCCAACTGGATCTGCGGCGTCCACTGCTCTTCCGCCGCCTGCGCCTCCGTCAGGCCGCCACGCGCGGCGGCCACCGCCTCCTCCAGCATCTGCTGGTAGAGTTCCACGCCCACCTCGCGGATCTGGCCGGACTGCTCCTCACCCAAGAGGTTGCCCGCCCCGCGGATGTCCATGTCGTGACTGGCCAGCTGGAAGCCCGCGCCTAAGCTGTCCAGCGTCTCGATGACGTGCAGGCGCTGCTGCGCCGTCTGCGACAGCACCGTCTTGGGCTGGTAGGTCAGGTAGGCGTAACCGCGCACCTTGGACCGGCCCACGCGGCCGCGCACCTGGTACAGCTGCGCCAGGCCGAACATGTCGGCGCGGTGGACGATCAGGGTGTTGGCGCTGGGGATGTCCAGGCCGCTTTCGATAATGTTGGTGGCCAGCAGCAGGTCGTACTTGCCCTCGTCGAAGGCGGTCATCACCTCCTCCAACTGTGCCGCCGGCATCTGGCCGTGGGCGGTGATCATCTTCACCTCCGGCACCAGCTCCGCCAGCCGTTCCTGCAGCTTGGGCAGATCCTCGATGCGCGGGCAGACGTAGAAGCTCTGCCCACCCCGGTAATGCTCCCGCAGGATGGCCTCGCGGATCACCACCGGGTCATAGGGCAGCACGAAGGTGCGCACGGCCAGGCGGTCCACCGGCGGCGTGGCGATCAGCGACAGCTCGCGCACGCCGCTCAACGCCAGTTGCAGGGTGCGGGGGATGGGCGTGGCGGTCAGGGTCAGGACGTGCACATCGGTGCGCAGTTCCTTCAGCCGCTCCTTCTGCTTCACGCCGAAATGCTGTTCCTCGTCCACGATGACCAGGCCCAGGCGGTTGAACTGGATGCTCTTGGCCAGCAGGGCGTGGGTGCCGACGACGATGTCGATGGTGCCGTCGGCCAGGCCGGCCTTGGTCTGGGCGGATTCCTTGGCCGTCACCAGGCGCGACAGGTGCCCCAGGCGCACGGGCAGCCCGGCGAAGCGTTTCTCGAAGGTGCGGGTGTGTTGGCGGGCCAACAGGGTGGTGGGCACCACCACCGCCACCTGCAGGCCGCTCATGGCCGCGACGAAGGCGGCGCGCAGGGCGACCTCGGTCTTGCCGAAGCCGACGTCGCCGCAGACCAGGCGGTCCATGGGCTGGCCGGAGTTCAAATCCTCCAGCACATCCTCGATGGCCTTCAACTGGTCATCCGTCTCGGCATAGGGGAAGCGGGCGGCGAACTCGTCATAGACGCCGTCCGGCACCTCGATGGGCGGGGCCTTGCGCAGGGCGCGCTCGGCGGCGATGCGCAGCAGCGCGTCCGCCATGTCCTTCAGCCGCTTTTTCACCCGGGCCTTGCGCGACTGCCAGCCCACACCGCCCAGCTTGTCCAACTGCGCGCCCGATTCCTCCGAGCCGAAGCGGGACAGCACCTCGATGTTCTCGACCGGCACGTACAGCTTGTCGCCGCCATCGTAGAGGATGCGCAGGCAGTCATGCGGGGCGCCGGTGACGGTCAGCGTCTCCAGCCCATCGTACCGCCCGATGCCATGGTCGACGTGCACCACCAGGTCGCCGGGCGAGAGGCTGGCGGCCTCGGCGATGAAGTTGGCGGCGCGGCGCTTCTTCTGCGATGGGCGGGCCAGGCGGTCGCCCAGGATGTCCTGCTCGGTGATGACCGCCAGGTCGCCGGTGGTGAAGCCGGTGTCGATGCCCAGCACGATGACGGCGGTGGCCCGCGCCTCCTGCGCCCCCACCTCCGCCCAGGTGTCGGCGGTCAGGGCCGGATCGATGCCGTGTTCCTTCAGCATCTTGGCCAGGCGGTCGCGGGCGCCCTGGCTGTAGCCGGCGACCACCGCGCGGCGGCCGTCGGCGCGCAACTGGTCGATATGCTGGCCCAGCGCCTTGAAGACGTTCACATCCGGGTTGGCGCGGGCGTCGGCGAAGTCCCGCCCCCGGCGGCCACCGGCATCCACCAGGTTGGGGTTGGCGCCCCCCTTCTCGTCCTCACGGGCCACAGCGGCAAACGCCGACAGCTGGGCGACGCAGCGCAGGGCCAAGTGCCGGTCCCAGGCGTCACCGTCCAGGAACAGGCTGGCCGTCGGCACCGGCTTGTACACCGGCGTGCCGGACTTCTTCTCCACCTCCTGGAAGGTGCGGCGGGCCTCATAGAAGTCCGCCACCTGGGACAGGCGGGCGTCGCGCGCCTCCTCCGCCTGCGCGTCCAGGCTGACCATGGCGGCGGGGACATAGTCGAACAGCGTGTCCAGCCCGGCGTGGAACAGGGGCAGCCAATGCTCCATGCCCGGCATCTTGCGGCCAGCGCTGATGCCCTCATACAGCGGGTCGCTGTCGGTGACCGCGCCGAACAGCTCGCGGTAGCCGGTGCGGAAACGCTGGACTGAGGGTTCGTCCAGGAACACCTCCGACATGGGCTTGAGGTCCACGCCCGACCGCTTTTCCGTGGTCATCTGGGTCATGGGGTCGAAGGCGCGCACGCCTTCCAGCTCATCCCCGAACAGGTCCAGGCGCAGGGGTTCCGCCGTCGCGGGGGGAACAGGTCGATGATGCCGCCGCGCACGGCGTACTCACCCGGCTCACGCACCGTCTGGGCGCGGGTATAGCCGTTGTTGGCCAGGAAGCGCTGCAACTCGTCGATGTTGAGGCGGCCGCCCACCTTGGCGCCGAAGGTGGCGTTGCGGAAGGCCAGGCGCGGCGGCACCTTCTGCAAGGCGGCGTTCAGGGTGGTCAGGACGACGAAGGGTCCTTTCGGACGGGCGCCCAGCAGGGTGGTCAGCGTCTCAATGCGCCGGGCGACAATGTCGCCGTTGGGCGAGACGCGGTCATAGGGCAGGCAGTCCCACGCCGGGAAGGGCAGCACCGCCACGTCGGGCGCGAAGAAGGCCAAGGCCTCCTGCACCCGGGCCATGCGCGTGTCGTCCAGCGCCACGTGCAGCAGGCCCGAGGCCCCCGCCCGCCGCGCCAGGTCGGCCAGCACGCGCGCGTCATGCCCCTCCGGCGCGCCGGCCACCAGCAGGCGGCGCGGCGTGTCGGGGTTCAGACTGGAAAGCAGGGCGGACGGCAGCACAGTGTCGGGCGCGGTGTGGGGCATGGGGGAAAGCCAGGCGTTAGGCGGTGACGGAAAAATCAGGCGACGCGGTGGGCCTGCAGCAAGGCCATCAGGTCCGCGTCCAGGTCATCCGGGAAGGGTGCCCGCCCCAGCAGCCAATCGAAGACGTCCGGATCGTTCAGATCCAGCAAATGCTCATACCGATCGAGCTGTTCCACGGTGAAGGTGGGCACATGCTTTTCGGCGAAGGTGCCCATCAGCAGGTCCATCTCCTTCATCCCGCGATGCCAGCTGCGGAAGATCAGGCGCTTGCGCCGCACGGCGAGGGCATCCCCGGGAGCGTCCTTCGCGGCAACTTCGGAAGAGGTGTCGGTGGGCATGGGCACGGCCTTATCAAAACGGAAGCCAATGGGGGCTCGGCGGCCTAACCATCAAGCCGCGCATCCGCCACTGGAGTAACGGCAGACTCAGGCGCTGTCACGTCTTCAATGGCTGCGGCGTGGCATGACGGCACCATATATGGGTCGGAACATATCATAAACAAATCCCACCACACGGGATAGCCCGTCGACAGGGCGGGCCGCTAGGATATAGGCATATGCCCACGGTTTTGCGTCCTGGAGCCTGCCCCGTTGCGTCCGCCCGTCCTCTATCCCCTGTTCGCGCCCATCACCAGCCTGCCCGGCCTGGGGCCCCGCCTGGGCAAGCTGGCGGAGCGGCTGACCGGCCCGCATGTGGCGGACATCCTGTGGCACCTGCCCACCGGCGTGCTGGACCGTGCCAACGCCCCCAGCATCAATGAGGCGCCGGAGGGCCGCATCGTCACCCTGACGGTGCGGGTGGACGGGCACATGCCGCCGGTGCAGCGCCACCGCCCCTACCGCGTGCGCTGTACCGACCACACCGGGGAGATGGAGCTGGTGTTCTTCCATGTGAAGGGCGACTGGCTGGAAAAGAAGCTGCCCCAGGGGACCATGGTGGTGGTCAGCGGCAAGGTGGAGCGGTTCAACGGCCTGCTGCAGATGCCCCACCCCGACCATTTCGCCCCCGTGGAGGAAGGCGCCCCGCCGCAGGAGGTGGAGGCGGTCTATCCCCTGACCGGCGGCTTGAACCCCAAGCCGCTGCGCACCGCCATCCAGGCTGCCCTGGCCCGCACGCCCGAGCTGGAGGAATGGCAGGACCCGGCGTGGCTGGAGCGCCAGGGCTGGCCCACGTGGAAGGCGGCGCTGACGGCGGCGCACGACCCCAAGGGCGAGAAGGACGTCAACCCGCTGAGCCCCCTGCGCCAGCGCCTGGCCTATGACGAGTTGCTGGCCAACCAGCTGGCCCTGGCCCTGGTGCGCTGGCACCAGCGGCGGCTGGCCGGCCGCGCCACGGTGGGCGATGGCCGCCTGCGCGCCCGCATCCAGGCCGCCTTGCCCTATCAGTTGACCGGCGCGCAGGCCCAGGCGCTGGTGGAGATCGACACCGACATGGGCAAGGCGGAGCGCATGCTGCGCCTGCTGCAGGGCGACGTGGGCAGCGGCAAGACCATTGTGGCGCTGATGGCCATGGCGACGGCGGTGGAGGCCGGGGCCCAGGCGGCCCTGATGGCGCCCACGGAAATCCTGGCGCGCCAGCACGCCGAAAGCCTGGCCGACCTGGCCGACGCCGCCGGCATCCGCCTGGCCCTGCTGACCGGCCGCGACAAGGGCAAGGCGCGCCAGCAGGTGCTGGACCGCCTGGTGTCGGGGGAGATCGACATCCTGATCGGCACCCACGCCCTGTTCCAGGAGGACGTGGCCTTCCGCGACCTGGCGCTGGCCATCATCGATGAACAGCACAAGTTCGGCGTGCACCAGCGCCTGGCCCTGGCGGCCAAGGGACGCGGCGTCGATACCCTGGTCATGACCGCCACCCCCATCCCCCGCACCCTGACCCTGACCGCCTATGGCGACATGGACGTCAGCCGCCTGACGGAGAAGCCGCCGGGGCGCAAGCCGGTGGTGACCCGCGCCGCCGCCGCCGATCGCCTTGAGGAGGTGGTGGAGCGCGTGGCCGCCGCCATCAAGACCGGCCAGCGCGTCTATTGGGTCTGCCCCCTGGTGGACGAGTCGGAAACCGTGGATCTCGCCAACGCCACCCTGCGCCATGCCACCCTGCTGGAACGGCTGGGCGATTGCGTCGGCCTGGTGCACGGCAAGATGAAGGGCGCCGAGAAGGACGCCGTCATGGCCCGCTTCGCCGCCGGCGAGCTGTCCGTGCTGGTGGCCACCACCGTCATCGAAGTGGGCGTGAACGTGCCGGAGGCCACCATCATGGTGGTGGAGCATGCCGAGCGCTTCGGCCTGGCCCAGCTGCACCAGTTGCGCGGCCGCGTGGGGCGCGGCGAGCGCGCTTCCGCCTGCCTGCTGCTGTACACCGCCCCCCTGGGCGAAACCGCCCGCGCCCGCCTGGACGTCATGACCTCCACCGAGGATGGCTTCCTCATCGCTGAGAAGGACCTGGAGTTGCGCGGCGCCGGCGAGGTACTGGGCACCCGCCAGTCGGGATTGCCGGAGTTCCGCATGGCCGACATCACCGTGCATGCCGACCTGCTGGCCACCGCCCGCGACGATGCCAGCCTGATGGTGGCCCGCGACCCCGACCTGGAAACCCCGCGCGGCCAGGCCCTGCGCGTGCTGCTCTACCTGTTCCAGCGGGACGAGGCGGTGCGCACGCTGCGCTCGGGGTGAGGCCCGTCCGCCGGGCTACATCCTTCGGCCAGTTGCGCGAAAGAGGGTGGGACATATTTCGCGTCCCGTCACTTTCCCCTGAAAGGTCGTTCCCATGTCCGACATTTCAACCACCGCGCCATCTGACAAGGTCAGCCTGCGGACGCTGACGGTCATCAGGCACGCCCTGTTAGGTCTTGGGTTCGGCTTGATACCGATGATGATTCCCATCCTGAGACATGAGCTGCCAACCAGCCGCAGTGCCCTGGTCGGCTCCATCATTGGCGGGGCGTTGGGCGGCATGGCGATCATGATCTTGCTCGGCGTGTATCGTGCTCGCTCCATTCCGCCCGACCAGCCCAGCCGCATCGGCCGGCTGCGCCTTACCCTGGGCCTGACGCCGCTGGCCCTCATCCTCGTGGGCCTGCTGGTCCTGGCGGTGATTTGAAGATCATCGCCAACACCCTCAGCCAATAGCCCAGCCCGAGGGTGAGCGCCTTGGCCCACCCTCGAATGGGCGTGGCCGACACGATGCCGTAGGGGCTGAGCCGTTGGACCGAACGCCCCTCGCCCCGCAAATGCTCCATGGCCTGGCGGACCAGGGGGTGGAACAGGTCGACCGCCCCCACGGGGTCGCGGGTGCCGTCCGGATTTTCCCACGCCTTTAAAGTGGCGTCCGTTTCATCATCATAGCCCCGCACGATCAGGACACGCGGCCCCCCATCGGAAAATCTCCAGATCGTGTAGGCATAATAATAGTCGTAATAGCCGTCCGGCCCGATGTCGGAACAGTCGACATGGTGTGAGGCTTGCACGTCCATGGGATGCCCTCCGTCGCAGGGGTGACCTGCTGTGGGGTGACCCGCAATAGGGTGACCGGCAGTGACATAGGGGCGGGCCGCGATCCTGACAGGTCGCGTCCCGCCACCCCGCACCTGACGAAGCCGGGCCCGGGTTTATTCCAACCGCTGCCGGACGGCCCACCCCGCCAAAGTGGCGTATGTTGGCGGGGGCCCTTGCCCTTAGCATGGTTGGACTACGGGGAATGCCGCCGGCGGCGGCTCATGAACCATCGCCGGTCGCTGGCCGTACTACAGGCT
This sequence comes from Nitrospirillum goiasense, assembly GCF_034427435.1. NCBI lineage: Bacteria > Pseudomonadati > Pseudomonadota > Alphaproteobacteria > Rhodospirillales > Azospirillaceae > Nitrospirillum > Nitrospirillum goiasense. The sequence goes on from NZ_JAXQNP010000002.1 coordinate 2,389,017, forward strand.
GACAAAAACGAAAGGATGACCATGGCCAGCGCCCTCCCTGGACCGACGACGCCCTCGGCCCCCGCCCGGTTGCTGTCCATCGCCACCGCCCTGCCCCCCTATCGCCTGACGCAGGAGCAGGCGCTGGCCGGCGCCCGCCAGGTCTTCGCCCATCGGCTGCGCGATTTCGACCGGCTGGCCCCCGTCTTCACCCATGCCGGTATCGAGGGCCGCGCCTCTTGCGTGCCGCTGGAGTGGTATCTGGAGCCGCACGGCTGGGCGGAGCGCAACGCCCTATACCTGGAGCATGCCGTCGATGTGCTGGCCCGCGCCACCACCCAGGCGCTGGACCAGGCGGGCCTCAAGCCCACCGACGTGGACGCCATCGTCGCCGTCTCCTCCACCGGCATCGCCACGCCCAGCCTGGACGCCCTGATCATGCAGCGCCTGGGCATGCGGCCGGATGTGGAGCGCATGCCCCTGTTCGGCCTGGGCTGCGCCGGCGGCGTGCTGGGCCTGGCGCGGGCCGCCACCTGGGCCACCGCCCGGCCCGGCGCCAACGTCCTGCTGCTGGTGGTGGAGCTGTGCGCCCTCAGCTTCCGCCGGGGCGACTTGTCCAAGGCCAACGTCATCGCGACCGCCCTGTTCGGCGACGGCGGTGCCGCGGCCATCCTGCGCGCGGACCCGGCAGGCCGCGACGCGGGCCAGGAAGGGGCCCCCGCCTTCCTGGCGTCGGCCGAGCATCGCTGGCCCGACAGCCTGGGCATCATGGGCTGGCAGGTGGAGGATGACGGCATGGGCGTCATCTTCGCCCAGAGCATCCCCACCCTGACGCGGGAGAAAATGCCCGAGGTGGTGGGCCGCTTCCTGGACCGCCAGCGGCTGACCTTGTCCGACTTGGCTGGAACCATCTGCCATCCCGGCGGCACCAAGGTGCTGGACGCGTTGGAGGAGGTCCTGGCCCCGGCCACCGACGGGCTGGCGGACGCCCGCGACGTGCTGCGCCAGCATGGCAACATGTCGGCCGCGACCGTACTGTTCGTGCTGGAACGCCGTGTGCGCCAGGGCGCGCGGGGCCTGCACCTGCTGTCCGCCCTGGGGCCCGGCTTCATCGCCGCCCTGGGCCTGATGCGGTTCTGAGCCATGAGCCCCGACATTCCTTTCGGCCCACCGCAAATCGTGGTCCTGCTGCTCGCCGTGCAGCGCCTGGCGGAACTGCGGGTGGCCAACCGCAACACCCGCCGCCTGCTGGCCCAGGGCGGCCAGGAGGTGGGGCGGGCGCACTACCCGCTGTTCATCGTGCTGCACAGCGCCTGGCTGGCCGCGCTGTTCCTGTTCATCCCGGCCGACGCGCCCATCGTCTGGCCCCTGGTGGCCCTGCTGGTCCCGCTGCAACTGGCGCGCTATTGGGTCATCCGCACCCTGGGCCCTTACTGGACCACCCGCATCATCACCCTGCCCCAGGCGCCCCTTGTCCAGGGCGGCCCCTTCCGCTGGGTCCGCCACCCCAATTACTGCGTGGTGGTGGCGGAGATCGCCACCGTCCCGCTGGCGTTCGGCGCCTGGCACCTGGCCCTGATCTTCTCCATCGCCAACGCCCTGCTGCTGGCCCACCGCATCCGGGTGGAGGAGTCGGCGCTGGCCCCGCGGAGGGAGGCGCCGTCGCGATCCTGAGCAACTCGCCGGCCGGGGGCTGCGACCTCTCTTTGGTTAACAGCCACCACCAAAGGGCGTGGGGCCGTTTACGGCGGGCGCGCGGATCGTTATTGTCCGGCCAGCCCATGTGAAAGGCCCCCGGATCTGTGCGGGGGCCGGGCGCGGATGCCGAACCGGCAGCCACGCCCCAAAACGCCCCTATCCGGAGCCCACCCCGTGATCGAAGCCGCGTCCCTCGACAGCATCGAACTGCTGGCCCCCCTGACGGCGGACCAGCGCGCCAGCCTGGCCAAGCAATGCAGCTGGCGCCATTTCCACCCCCAGGAACAGGTGATCGACCGCGCATCGGACAGCCGTGATGTCTGCTTCATCGTCGAGGGCCGGGTGCGGGTGGTGAACTATTCCCTGTCCGGCCGCGAGGTCACCTTCGACGATGTCGAGGCCGGCGGCTATCTGGGCGAACTGTCGGCCATCGACGGCGAGGCGCGGTCCGCCAGCATCGTGGCGCTGAGCGAGGTCATGGTCGCCTTCATGTCGCCGCGCCTGTTCCAACAGGTGGTGACCCAGAACCCCACCATCGCCTGGGGCGTCATGACCCGGCTGGCCAGCATCGTTCGTTCCGCCACCGGAAGAATCATGGATTTGTCGACGCTGGGCGCCAACAACCGGGTGCATGCCGAACTGCTGCGCCTGGCCAAGCCCACCCTGAAATCCGACAACACCGCCGCCATCTCCCCCATCCCCATCCACAGCGACATCGCGGCGCGCGTCAGCACCACCCGCGAGACGGTCGCCCGGGTGCTGGGCGACCTGTCGCGCGACAAGCTGGTGGTCCGCCAGGACAATTCCCTCCTGGTCCGCGACTTCGCCCGCTTGGAGGAGATGGTGGAGGAGGTCCGGGGCGATTGAGCCTTTGGGATTAACCACGAGGTCTTTTTTGAAGTGTGACACGCTTGCCACGGTTTTTTAACTTTTCATCAATCCGCGTCGGAGCTATATAAGAGGGGCTTGACCGTGACGGATTTGACACTCTCAAGCCTTCAACCTCCTTATGAGGCTCCCTTCATCTTCGCCGGCTGTCTTCGAGACAGCCGGCGTTTTTTTTGACCGCGGCCAGACACCGGCGGCCGCGACAGTTCCCGCGGGGCGGCCTTCCGTCGGGCACAAAGCCGCACCGTGCATTCGTGGGTGCTAAACACCACGAAAACGGATACATTCATTGTCCGAATGCAATCTTGCGATTGGCATCGCGCCGCCCAATTCATGGCGATCCAAAGGGACGTCCGGGCGTCGTGTGTCTCAATACCTTAATCCGACGCCTCCATGAGGGAGCGCGGGGGAAGGCGGACGTCAAGCCACGCTACCGTGGCGACACCCAAAAGGGGTGCGGGTTAATACGCCGAACACGCGGCATCTCAAAGAGATGCGGTCGGGGGTGGGTATGGTTTCGCAGATCAGTTATCTGACGCCGGCGCAGTTCGCCGCCGTCACCACCGCCAACATCCAGCGGTTGACGACCCAGGATGTCCAGGCGCTGACCACCGCGCAGATCAAGGCGATGACGACGGCGCAGGCCATCGCCTTCCAGGTCAGCCAGATGGTCTTCACCGCGTCCCAGCTGCAGGCGTTCAGCGAGGCGGATCTGGCCGCGCTGGAGACGGATGACCTCAAGGCCCTGAAGGCCACCCAGATCTCCGCCCTCACCTCCAACCAAATCCAGGCGCTGACCACCGCCCAACTGGCGGCGCTGACCACCGCCGACATCCAGGAATTCACCAAGGCGCAGGTAGGGTCCTTCACCACCGACCAGTTGGCGGCCCTATCCACCGCCGACATCCGCGCCCTGACGGTCACCCAGGTGAGCGGCTTGACCAGTGCCCAGGTGGCGGGGCTGGGGACCGACAACCTGTCGGCGCTGAGCAGCGCCCAGACGGCCAGCCTGTCCTCCGCCCAGGTCGCGGCGCTGACCACCGACCAGTTGGCCGCGCTGACCACCGCCGACATCCGGGAATTCACCGCCGCCCAGGTCGCCTTCCTGACCACCAGCCAGACGGCGGGCCTGACCACGGGCGCCGTCAGCGCGCTCAGCACCTCCCAGGTGGCGAGCCTGACCACGGCACAGATCCGCGCCCTGACCTCGGACCAGCTGGCGGCCCTGTCGACGGTGGACGCCAAGGCGCTGACGGCGACGCAACTGTCGGCGCTGGGCACGGGCCAGGTATCCGTTCTGACCAGCGGCGTGCTGTCGACGCTGAACTCCCTCCAGGTCGCGGCGTTCTCCACCGCCCAGGTCCGGGCGCTGGGGTCGGACCAGTTGAACGCCCTGACCACGACGGATATCCGCGAGTTCACCAGCTTGCAGGTCGCGGCCCTCACCACCGATCAGGTGGCGGCCCTCAACACCGGCAGCCTGGCCGCCCTCACCTCCCTGCAGACAGCCGCCCTGACCACCGCCCAAGTGGCGGCGCTCGGCACCGACCAGGTGGGCGGCCTGACCACGGCGCAGGTTGCCGGCCTGTCCGTCAACCAGCTCAAGGCACTGTCGACCGACCAGCTGGGCGCCCTGGGCACCGCCACGGTGCAGAAGCTGACCAGCATCCAGGTGGCGGCCCTGACGACGGCGCAGGTCGCCGGCCTGACCACCGCCAACCTGTCCGCCCTGACCAGCGCCCAGGTCCAGCGGCTGGGCAGCGCCCAGATTCGCGCCCTGACCACCGACCAGTTGAACGGCCTGACCACGGCCGACATGCGGGAATTCGCCGCCAGCCAACTGACGGCGCTGGGCACGGACCAGGTCGCGGCCCTGGACACCGCCAACCTGACGGCGCTGACCACCGCGCAACTGACGGGCCTGACCTCCACCCAATTGTCGGCGCTGACCACCGACCAGGTGGCGGCGTTGACCACGGCGCAACTGGCCAGCCTGACCGCCGTCCAGATGAAGGGCCTGGACGCGGAGCAGCTGGGCGCGCTGGGCACGGCGACGGTGCAGAACCTGACGGCGGCGCAGATCGCGGCGCTGACCACGGCGCAAATCGCGGCCATGTCCACCGCCAACCTGTCGGCGCTGAACAGCGCCCAGGTGGCGGTGCTGGGCAGCCTGCAAATCCAGGCGCTGACCAGCGACCAGTTGAACGCGCTCAATTCCGCCGACATGCGGGAGTTCACGGTTACCCAGATCGCGTCACTCAGCACGACCCAGGTCGCGGCCCTGGGCAGCGGCGCCCTGTCCGCCCTCAGCACCTCGCAGGTGGCCAGCCTGACGGTGGCCCAGCTGCGCACGCTGGGCTCCGACCAGGTGGCGGCGCTGTCCACGGCGGATATCCGCGCCCTCAGCGCGGTTCAGGTCCAGGGCCTAACGACGGCGCAGGTCGCCACGCTGGGCACCGACGCCCTGTCCGCCCTGGCCAGCACCCAGGTGCAGAGCCTGACCAACACGCAGGTGCAGTCGCTGACGACCGACCAGCTGAACGCGCTGGCCAGTTCCGACCTGCGGGAATTCACGCCCGGCCAGATCGCCGCCCTGACCACGGACCAGGTGGCCGGCCTGCAAACCGCCACCCTGGCGGGGCTCAGCACCGCCCAGGTCGCCGCCCTGACCACCAAGCAAATCCGCGCCCTGACCTCCGACCAGTTGGCCGGCCTAACCACCGCCGACGCCCGCGCCCTGACGGCGACCCAATTGGCGGCGATATCCACCAACCAGGTGCCCGAACTGGGCACCGACGCCCTGTCGGCCTTGAGCGCCAGCCAGGTCACCGGCCTGAACAGCGCCCAAATCCAGGCGCTGGGCACGGACCAACTGAACAGCCTGACCACGGCGGACATCCGTGAATTCTCCGCCACCCAGGTGTCGTTCCTGACGACGGACCAGCTTTCGTCGCTCAGCACCGCCAACCTGTCCGCGCTCAGCAGCACGCAGGTACCCAGCCTGGGCAGCGGCCAGATTCGCGCGCTGACCACCGACCAGTTGAACGCGCTGTCCACCGCCGACGCGCGTGAATTCACCGCCACCCAGGTGGGGGCGCTGAGCGCGGACCAATTGTCGGCCCTGGGCACCACCCAGCTGACGGCGTTGACCTCCCCGCAATTGGCCGGGCTGTCCACCGCCCAGGTGACGGTGCTGACCACCGATCAGGTGGCGGCCCTCACCACCGCGCAACTGACCACCCTGTCCGCCGGCCAGGTGGCGGCGCTATCGACGGATCAGTTGGCGGCCCTGCCCACCGCGAGCCTGCAGAAGCTGACGGCCACCCAGGTGGCGGCGCTGACCACCGCCCAGGTGGCGGGGCTGGGCACCGACACCCTGGCCGCCCTGACCACGGCCCAGGTCACCAGCCTGACCTCGCTGCAGGTCCGGGCGTTGACCTCTGACCAGTTGAACGCCTTGACCACGGCCGAGACACGGGCCCTGTCGGCGGCGCAGCTGACCAGCCTGGGCACCGACCAGGTGGCCAGCCTGGGCAGCGACTTCCTGGCGGCCCTCAGCTCCACCCAGGTGGCCAGCCTCTCGGCCACGCAGATCAAGGCGCTGACATCGGACCAGTTGGGCACGCTGCCCACCGCCGACGCCCGCGCGCTGACCGCGACCCAGGTCACGGCGTTGACCACCGACCAGGTGGCCAGCCTGGGCAGCGACGCCCTGTCCGCCCTGGGCGCGACCCAGGTGGCCAGCCTGACCTCCGCCCAGGTCCGGTCGCTGACCACCGATCAGTTGAACAGCCTGACCACCGCCGACGTGCGGGAGCTTTCCGGCACCCAGGTGAGCTATCTGACGACGGAGCAGCTGTCGGCCCTGGGGACGACCAACCTGTCGGCCTTGAGCAGCGCGCAGGTGCCCAGCCTGACCAGCGCCCAGGTCCAATCCCTGACCACGGACCAGCTGAACGGCCTGACCAGCGCCGACATCCGGGAATTCAGCGCCACCCAGGTGGGGGTGCTGACCACCGGCCAGCTGTCCGCCCTGGGCACCGACCAGCTGACGGCCCTCACCACCCCCCAGATCGCCGGGCTGGGCACGGGCCAGATCAGCACCCTGGGCACCGGCCAGGTGGCGGCCCTGACCACGGCGCAGGTGGCCAGCCTGTCCGCCACGCAGGTCAAGGCCCTGACCACCGGCCAGTTGGACGCGCTGGCCAGCGATACCGTTCAGAAGTTGAGCGCGACCCAGGTCGCCGCCCTGACCACGGACCAGATCGGCGGCTTGGCCACCAGTGTCCTCGCGGCCCTGACGACCAGCCAGGTGACCAGCCTGACCGCCAGCCAGGTCCCGGCGCTGACCTCGGACCAGTTGAACACTCTTTCCAGCGACGAAGCCCAGGCCCTGACCGCGTCCCAGATCCAGGCCCTGACGACCGCCCAGATCTCCCAGCTCGCCACCGGGTTCCTGGTGACGCTGAGCACCGGCCAGATCAGCAGCCTGTCGACCGCGCAGGTCGCGGCCCTGACCTCCAGCCAGTTGGGCGCCCTGCCCACCGCCGACGCCCGCGCCTTGACCGCCGCGCAGGTGGCGGCATTGACCACCGATCAGGTCGCCACCCTGAACACGGGCGCCCTCTCGGCCCTCAGCGCCACCCAGGTGGGCACCCTGACCAGCGCGCAGGTTGAGGCGCTGTCCAGCAGCCAGTTGAACAGCCTGACCAGCGCCGACATCCAGGAGTTCACGGCGGCCCAGGTGGGCGCCTTGACCACCGACCAGTTGTCCGCCTTGGGCACCGACCAGTTGACGGCCCTCACCACCACCCAAGTGGGCGGCCTGACCACGGCGCAGGTCGCCAGCCTGCGCACCGACCAGGTGGCCGCGCTGTCCACCGCCCAGGTGACCAGCCTGTCGACCGCGCAGGTCGCGGCGCTGTCCACCGCCCAGGTCGGCGCGTTCAGCAGCAGCACGGTGCAGAGCCTGACGGGTGGCCAGGTCGCCGCCCTGACGACGGACCAGGTCAGTGAATTGGGCACGCCCTTCCTCTCAACCCTGACCACCGCCCAGGTGGCCAGCCTGACCACCCAGCAACTGAACGCGCTGGCGACCGACCAGTTGAACGCCTTGCCCACAGCGGACATCGCCGCCCTGACGACCAAGCAGGTGGCGGGGCTCGGCACCGGCCAGGTCGCCGGCCTGGCCAGCACCGTCCTGCAGGCCCTGAGCACGGCGCAGGTGGCCAGCCTGACTACCGCGCAGGCCGGGGCGCTGTCCACCAGCCAATTGAACGCCCTGAGCACCGACGACGCCCGCGCCCTGACGACCGCCCAGGTGGCGGCCCTGTCCACCGATCAGGTTTCGGGCTTGGGCTCGGACAATCTGTCGGCCTTGAGCGCCACGCAGGTGGCCAGCCTGACCAGCGCCCAGGTGCAATCGCTGGGCACCGGGCAGTTGAACGCCCTGACCACGGCGGACGTGACCGAATTCACCGCGGCGCAGGTGGCCCTGCTGACCACCGACCAGGTGACGGCCCTGGACACCGCCCATATTTCGGCCCTGACCAGCCAGCAGGCCGCAGCCCTGACCACCACCCAGGTCCAGGCGCTGACCACCACCCAGGTAGCCGCCTTGACCACCTCCCAGGTGGCCAGCCTGTCCGCCGCGCAGGTCAAGGTTCTCGACACCGACCAACTGGCGGCCCTGGCCACCGCCGACGTCCGCGCCCTGACCGCGACGCAGGTGCAGGCCTTCAGCACGACGCAGGTCGCGGGCTTCGGCACGGCGCTGCTGGCGGCCTTGAGCAACACGCAATTGAGCAGCCTGTCGGTCCCGCAGTTCCAGACACTCAGCACCGACCAGTTGAATGCGCTCAGCACGGCGCAGGTGCGGGGCCTGTCGGCCACCCTGGTGGCCGCGCTCACCACCGACCAGATATCGGGCCTGCGCACCGACAACCTGTCGGCGCTCAGCGGGCCGCAAACGACGGTGCTGACCACCGCGCAAATCCGGGCGCTGACCACCGGCCAGTTGGCGGCGCTGACCACCGCCGATATCCGCGAATTTTCCGCCACCCAGGTGGGTGTGCTGACCACCAGCCAAGTCGCGGCCCTGACCACCACCGAAGTGTCGATCCTGTCCGCGACCCAGTTGGCCGCGTTCAGCACGACCCAGGTGGGCGCCCTGACCACGGACCAGGCCGCCGCCCTGACGGCGACCCAGGTGGCCGGCCTGTCGCTGACCCAGGTGAAGTCGTTCAGCACCGACCAACTGGACGCCCTGGCCACGGACCGCATCCAAAGCCTGACGCCGGCGCAGGTGACCGCCCTGACCACGGCGCAGATCGCGGGACTCAGCACCATCAACCTGTCCGCACTGACCGGCACGCAGGTTTCGCTGTTGGGCAGTGCCCAGATCGACGCGCTAACGACGCAGCAATTGATCGCGCTGAGCACGGACGATATCCGCGAATTCACGGTCAGCCAGGTGCCGATGTTCACCACCGACCAGATCCCGGGCCTCAGCCCCACCCAGATCCAGTCGATGACATCGGACCAGGCCAACGCCTTCACCGGCGACCAGCTGGGGGTGTTCACCACCGACCAGACCAACGCCTGGCAGACGGCCCGCTCGTCATAAGCGGCGTGTCGCGCAACAGTTGGGTTTGGCGAAAGCGGTTACCGCTCAGGCGCCGGCCAGGCTCCACAGCGCGCTGCCCGCCACCAGGGGGCGGTCGCCGTCGTGGATGCGAACCTCGGTCACCAGTTGTGACCAATTGCGCCGGATCAGCCGCGCCTCACCCTGGACCAAGGTGCCGCGCGGGCCGCTGCCCAGATGGTTGAGCGACAGGTTCAGCAGCACCGCCTCGCCGTCCGGCACGCCCTCATCGCTGATGGCGCGCAGGCAAACCAGCTCAGCGAACGCGGCGAGGACGGATGTGTGGATTTGGCCGCCGGCGGCGAGGTGGCGTTCATCGGCCACGAAGGCGCGAACCCAGCCGCCGTAGCCGCCACCCCGGGCCGGCCGGCCCTCCCAAAAGGGGCCGATGTGGGCGACGAAGCCGGGTGTCACCGGGCACAGCGCCCACCCCTCGGTAGTCGTTTCAGCCGCGCCATCCACCATTACGCCCGGGCCCCATGGGTATGAGTCAGCCGTTCACCCGCGTGAACTCGCGGAAGGTGACGGCGATCTTGTCCTCGACGATGGTGACCTCTCCCCGGCCCACGGTGCGGCCGGAAACGATGATATCGGACAGGTCGTCGATCTTGCGGTCCAGTTCCACGATGGCGCCGCGGCCCAGCTTCAGCAGGTCGCGCACCCGGATGGTGGAGGTTCCCAGCACCACCGACACCTCGACCACCGTGTCATAGATGGCCGAAAGCTCCGTCGACGCGCCCATCGTGGCGCCGCCGCCGCCGAACATGGCATCGATATCGTCCTGGTTGCTCATGTCGTCGGACCCGTATTCGCCAATCCCACCCGTGAGATGCCGAATGACATTACCATGACCCGACGGCGCGGGGGGAGCGATTTGGCGCTAGAGTTATCCGCCCGGGCCCGCTCACGGTGATGCCCACCGTCACCCGCGTGGTCATATCATGCAGGCGGCGGCCAGGCCGGGGGCCTCGGGGGCCGCCACCGCCTGCTGCCCCATGCCATCCCAGACGTAGGCCTCGACCCGGTTCCGGCCGCCGGTCTTGGCACGGTAGAGCGCCTGGTCGGCGGCATCGACCAGGGCATCCCAGCCGACATCCGGGGCGATATTGGCGCGGCCGACGCTGATGGTGCACTGGATCGCCGTCCCGGGAACGATCACCAATTGCTCCACCGCCCGGCGTATCCGTTCCGCCACTGTGCCCACGGTGATTCCGTCAGCCTCCGGCAGGACGACGGCGAACTCCTCGCCACCGACGCGGCCCACCACATCGGTGGCGCGGATGACCCCGGCGATGGTTTCCGCCACGCGCCGGATCACCATGTCGCCCCCGCTGTGCCCCCAGCGGTCGTTGATGGCCTTGAAATGGTCGATGTCGATCATCAGCACGCCCAGAGGCTGCTTGTTCTGGTGGGCCCGCTCGACCATGCGGGCGCCCTTCTCCCACAGCACGCGCCGGTTGGCGATGCCCGTCAGGGGATCCTGGTCGGCCAGGGTGACCAGGCGCGCCTGCAAACGCTGGCCCACCATCCAGAGATAGCCCAGGGTCAACGTGAAGGTGACCCCGACCCGCAGCAGCAGGGCCATCGAAGTGGTGGGCTCACGCAGGTCGCCGATCACGACACCACCATGGGGCAGGACTTGGAACGCCTCCCACACCATCCGGGTCAGCAGGACGGCCGCCCACGCCAAGTTGAAGCCGGCCATGGTCCAGGCCGCGATCCGCACATCACGCTCCGCATGACGGATCAGAAGCCAGGCTGTGCCCGAGGCCAGCAGAAGGCGGCATCCGCATCCGAGGATGACGTTGATGGGCATATGCAGCCCGACCCCGAGAAAAACGCCAATCTTGGCGCAGGATAAAATCCCCGCCGGCGCCAGAAGCCACAGCGACCGTCGCGGCAGGCCCAAAAATGACTGGACGCCGACAAACGCCAGCATCGTGCCCCAGTCGATTTGCAGATTGCCGATCAGGCTGGAAATAGGCGGGGGCTTGCCAGGACCGGCATGGGGCGACACCACAATCAGCAGGCCCGCCGCGTGCACCAAATTCGACAGGACCCAGAACCAAACCGCCGGGCCAGCCTTCAGGGTGCGGCCAACGGGAACCAGACAGAAGGCGGCGACGACATGAAGGAGAATATTGACGATCAGAAGTGTCAGGATGTTCATCTCGCCCCACCATCCCCGCGCGCGGAAATGATCAATCTGCCCGGACGAACGATTAGGATACCAATGCCCCTTGTCGCGCATTAATCCATTAGTCGGACACCGAACCGTGCGCGCTTTATATCATAAAAACTGTTAACGGGGCGTTCAGGGCAGGCGCATTACCTGTAAATGCAGATCTGCAAAATTAAGCGTTTTTGGTTTGCATCCGCCGCGCGGCGACGAAGGCCGCCGCCGCCCGCCAGGGGTCCAGCGTGAAGAAGCGCCGCGCCTGGCCGGACGGGGAGGTCAGGACGAACAGCGCTGTTCCTTCAAAATCAAGGGCTTGGCGCCCATAGTCGGGGCTTCCGGTCAGGCCGAAATGGCCGGCCAGGAACACCGACGCCGCCGTCTTGCTGGTGAAGGCGACGGCGGCGGGACGGTGACGACGCATCTTGTCCACGAAGGCCGCCACGTCATAGGCGGACGGGTCCAGGTCTACGTCATTGCCGAACTGGGTCTTGTTCAGGTCCGTCAATCCCAGGCCCAGCGTCGGCAGGGTGGGATAATCCTGTGGCCTCAGCCGCGTTGGCGTGAAACCGGCAGCGTGCAGGCTGGGCCAGAAGGCATTGCCGGGCTTGGCGTAATAGGCCTTGGCCGCCATGGAGGCGCGGCTGGGCGCCGTGCCGCAGAACACCAAATCGAGACCAGGCACGAGGACGTCGGGGATCAGCATGGCGCAAAGATAGGGACGTCCCCCATCCCGCGCCAGTGCCTACCCGCTTGGCCTCACTCCGCCGGCTGCTGCGCCAGCTCATCCGGGTGGCCGCCGATGGTGCGGGCGATGGTGAAGAAGTTCACCAGCACGCCGAAGGCGACGAACAGCAAGCCGTCAATGTAGCCCGCCAGATCGGTGGACCCGGCGGCGAAGAACAGGCCCAGCACGGCCACGATGATGCCCATGCCATGAACGAAGATCGCCGGCAGGGTGTTGGACGCTTTCATGACTCACTCCATCAGACTAAACGGATCAGGCAGACTAAACGGATCAGGTGCGCCGCTTGGGCAGCGGCGTTTCATCCTCGTACAGGATGCGGGTGGCGGAGCCGTCGAGATCCTCGAACTGGCCATCGCGCACCGCCCAGAGGAAAGCGCAAAGCCCCAGCCCGCCCAGCAGCAGGGCGGCGGGAATAAGGAAAAGCAGGCTGTTCATCAGTGACCTCCATCGCGGGGTTTCCTGCCCCCCAGGCGCAGGGCGTTGGCCATAACCGCCAGGGACGAGCCCGACATGGCGGCGGCGGCCACGAAGGGTGTCGCCAGACCGGCCATGGCCACCGGCACGGCGCACAAATTGTACAGCAGGGTGAAAAGCAGGTTCTGGCGCACCAGCGTGCGCGCGCGCCGCGCCACGGCCAGCGTCTCCGCCACGGCGGCCAGGCCATCGCCCTGGAACACCACGTCGGCCGCCGTCTGGGTCACGTCCACGGCGCTGGCCGGGCTCAGCGACACGTCGGCGGCGGCCAGGGCCGCGGCGTCGTTCAGGCCATCGCCCACCATCAGCACCTGGCGCCCCTGCGCCCGCAGCGCCGCCAGGTGGGCGCATTTGTCCGCCGGCCGGGCATCGGCCCGCACGATGTCGATGCCGACATCGGCCGCCAGGGCCTGGGCGGTGACCGCCCGGTCACCTGACAGCAGTTCCACGCGATAGCCCTGGACCTTGAGATCGGCCACAACGGCGGCGGCATCGCGGCGCGGACGATCGGCGAAGCTGAGCCGGCGGGGCGGGTGGCCGCAGCGGGCCAGCCATAACTCGGGGCCCGGCCGCTCCGAGCCCACCTGGCCCACCCCCGCGTCGGTCACGCCGCAGAAGCCGCGTGAGCCCAGCCGAACGAAGCCATCGGGGCCCTGCCAGCGCAGCCCGCCGCCCGGCACCTCGACCACGCCGTCGGCCACGGGGCCGGGGCCGGCGGCACGGGCCAGCGCCCGCGACAGGGGATGGCGGGAGGCGCGGGCCAAGGTGGCCGCCAGCTCCAGCTCCGCCGCGGTCAGGGTGGGGTCGGGCAGCAGGTCGGGCCGGCCCAGGGTCAGGGTCCCCGTCTTGTCGAACACCACGGTATCAACCGGCGCCAGACGTTCCAGGGCGGAGGCGGATTTCAACAGGATGCCCTGGCGCATCAGCCGGCCGCTGGCCGCCACCTGCACCGCCGGCACGGCCAACGCCAGAGCGCAGGGGCAGGTGATGATCAGGACGGACACAGCGGTCAGCAGGGCCTGGTACCAGGCGGCCCCGCCCAGGAACACCCAGGCCAGGAAGGTGGCCAGCGCCGTCAGGTGGACCACGGGGGTGTAGGCGCGGGCGATACGGTCGGCCAGCAGGACATGGCGCGCCCGCCCCTGCTCCGCCGCCTCCAGCAGGCGCACCATCTCCGCCAGCAGCGTGCCCTCGCCACTGGCGGTGGCGGTCAGGCGCAAGGGGGCGGTGCGGTTGATCATGCCGGCGAAGACCTGGGCGCCGGGCGCCACCGCCAGGGGCAGCGTCTCCCCCGTCACCAGGCTGGCGTCCAGGTCGGACACGCCCTCGGCCACGGTTCCGTCCACGCCGATGCGCTCACCCGCCGCCACCAGCACCGTGGCGCCCAGGGGCACGCGGGCGGGGGGCAGGACCTGGGGCAGGCCGTCGGCGCCCAGCACCGTCACCGGTGCCTGGTTCAGGGCCAGCAGGTGGGCGGCGGCGGACCGGGCGCGTCCCCGGGCGCGGCTGTCCAGGTAACGGCCGACCAGGAGGAAGAACAGCAGCATGACGGCGCCGTCGAAATAGGCATGCTCGCCATGGTGGGCCGTCATCACCACGCTCATGCCCGTGGTCAGCAGCACGCCCACCGAAATGGGCACGTCCATGTTGGTGCGGCCGGCGCGCAACGCCGTCAGCGCCGACTGGAAAAACGGCTGCCCGGCGATGGCCACCGTGGGCAGGGCGATCAGGGCCGACACCCAGTGCAGCAGCGTGCGGGTGGCGTCGCCCATGGCGTCGGCACCGGCCCAGACCGACACGGACAGCAGCATGACATTGGCCGCGGCGAAGCCGGCCAGGGCCAGACGGCGCAACAGCGCGCGCTCGTGCGCCGCCGCCGGGTCGGCACCCGCCGCCGTGCCACCGGCGCCAAAGGGGGCGACGCGATAGCCCAGGCCGGTGACCAGCCGGGCATACTCCACCGCCTTGGCCGGCGCGCCGGTCCAGCGCAGGGTCAGGCAGCGGGTCGTCAGGTTGGCGCGGGCGGACTGCACCTCGGGGTGGTGCTTGGTCACCGCCGCCTCGATCAGCCACAGGCAAGCGCCGCAATGCAGGCCATCGACGCTGAGACGCAGCAGACAGGTGCCGTCCGGCGCCGTCGCCACCGCCTCGGGCAGGCCCAGCAGGGGGTCGGCGCCCTCGCCCTCCTCCACCGTGGCCGCCGGCGCGGCCGCGTCCAGCGGACGGCGATCATAATAGGCGTCCAGGCCCAGGTCATGGATCAGGGTATAGGCGCCGGCGCACCCCTGGCAGCAGAAGGCGCCCCGCTCCGTCGCCGCCCCCAGCAGGGGCTGGCCGCAATGCCGGCAGTGCGTCGTCAGGCTGTCCAAGGGCATGGCCGTCGTTCCCCGCGCCTTACTTCTTCACGAACAGCCGGCGGGTCAGGTGGTACCAGTCGGCCCCCTTTTCCGCCTTCAGCTTGAGATCCCATTGCCCATGCTTGGGCAGGGTAACGCTGGCCGTGTAGCGGCCGTTGCCGGCGGCGGTGAAGGTCAGCGGCACGTCGGGCATGATGTCGATGGGGCGCACCAGGCGGCCGGTCAGGGTCATGCCGTCTAGGGCGGCACCGTCCGGACCCGTGACACGCACGGTCAGCACGCCCATCCCCTGGGGGCCATTGGCCACCGGCTCGATATCCGCGTCGAACACCCAACCCAGGGCGTCCTGCTGGGCCTGGGCCTCCAGCACCTTGTTGTATTCGATGCCGCGTTCATAGGGCTTGGCGGTCGCCATGCCGGTCCAGCTGTGCAGGGCGTAGTAGATCAGGATGCTGTTCACCACGATCACCACACCCATGCCGCCCACGAAGATCCAGGGGATCAGGGAGCGCTTGGCCTGGGTGGGCGGCGGCGACCGGCGGGGCAGATCAATGACGGTCATGGCGGTCCTTTCCTGCAAGTCGGGTTGAGATCAGGGCTTGGCGCCGGGGCCCATGAACACACCCTCGTAGAAGGTGCTATGGGTGGGGGTCACCCCCTGCTCCGTGAGGCTGAACACCAGGGGGATGGAACCCTGGGCGCCGCCGTCGCGCGTCATCGACTGGCGCGGCAGGCTGACGAAGACGCGGAAGGTGGCGACCGCATCGCCGTGCACCGGCAGGACCACGCCCTCGGTGCCGTGGGCATCGCCCACATCCTGGACGATCAAGGTCGCGCCCGGCTGACCCACCACGCCCAATTGGAAGGCGCTTTCGCCCCGCCGCTTGTTGATGATCTTGACGGTATAGCCGTTGCGCAGGGAGCCATCCGACAGGGTGACATAAAGGGGGGCCCGGTCGCGCAGCACGCTGATGCCCATGGTGGCGCGTGTTTCCAGGGCGACCAGCATGACCCCCGCCACGATCGCCAAGACCAGGGTATAGATCACCACGCGCGGCCGCAGCAGGCGATAGCGGTTGGCCTGCCCACCGGCCTTGGTCTCCTGGTTGGCCAGGGTGTCGAAGCGGATCAGGTTGGGCGGACGGCCCACCTTGGCCATGATGTCGTTGCAGCTGTCGATGCACAGGCCACAGCCGATGCATTCCAACTGCTGGCCGTCGCGGATGTCGATGCCGGTGGGGCAGACGGCGATGCACTGGCCGCAGTCGATGCAATCGCCCCGGCCTTCCCAACTGGTGCCGGCCTTATGCGGGCCGCGCCGCTCACCGCGCCAGGCCTCATAGGTCACGACCAGGGAATGGACGTCCAGCATGGACCCCTGGAAGCGCGGCCACGGGCACATATAAGTGCACACCTGCTCCCGCGCCCATCCCGCCAGAACATAAGTGGTGGTGGTGAAGAGGCCGACGAAGAAATACTCCCGCATGGTGGCGTGGCCGGTTAGCAGCGCCTTGAAGGCCGTGGGGGCATCGTCGAAGTACAACACCCAGGCCCCGCCGGTGGCGACGGAAATGGCCAGCCAAGCGGCGTGCTTGGCGGCCTTGCGCAGGACCTTTTCCCGGCTCAGCGGCTGGCTGTCCAGGCGGATGCGAGCCCCCCGGTCGCCCTCGATCCACCGCTCCACCGCCATGAACAGATCGGTCCACACCGTCTGCGGACACGTGTAGCCGCACCAGACACGACCGGCCAGCGAGGTGACCAGGAAGAGGCCAACCGCCCCCAGCACCAGCAGGCCGGTGATGTAGTAGACCTCCTGCGGCCATATCTCGATGCCGAAGAAGTAGGCGCGCGGGGCGGCGAGGTCGATGAGGATCGCTTGGTTGGGCGCGCCGGGCCCACGGTCCCACCGCAGCCAGGGAACGGTGTAATAGACAGCCAGGCACAAGACCAGAATTGTCCATTTCAGCGTGCGGAAGGGCCCGGAAACCGCCTTGGGATACACCTTGACCCGCTCGGCATACAGGCCGCCTTCCTGGCTGTCCCGGCTAGCCTTGATCGACTGCGGGCGGCCGTCACGCGGCGGCGCTTTGCGTTGTTCGACCGGGCGTTCCAGCAGGCTGTCGTCCTGGGGATTGGTTTCCATGGGATCCATCCTAGTAACCATACGCGGGCCAGCCCCAACGGTTGGGCCACCAACGCGGATATGGGGGAAGCTATGCCCGGGCCGTTTCTCTCGCCTTGCGATAGATCAACCCGGCATGGCCCGCCCCCGCCCGCGACAGCAGGTCACGGGCGTAAAAACAACCGCTTGCAAAGCGCGCGAACTGTGATCCGGGCAAAGAAAAACCCCCGCCGGATGGGGACGCGGCGGGGGTCGACGTGCAATACCTGGGGTAGTGGTCTACGAAAGTAGGATATCGGGGGATGGGGGAAGGCGGGAAAACCATCCCCCGATCATTTACTTCCCGCCACCCAAGCTATGCACGTAAGCGGCCAGCAACTTGACGGTGGCCGGGTCCAGGCGCTCGCTCCACGCCGGCATGCTGCCACGCCGGGCGTAGGTGATGGTCTGGACGACCGTGGCCTTGTCGCCACCGTAGAGCCAGATGGCGTCGTTCAGGCGGGGGGCGCCCACGTCGGGGTTGCCCTCACCCTTTTCGCCATGACAGGCGGCGCAGTTGTCCGCGAACACCTGGGCGCCGCGGCCGGCGGCCGCCTTGTCCGTTCCGGTGTTCGACAGGCTCAGCACGTACTCCGCCACGTCGTTGATCTGCTCCTTGGTCAGCAGGCCATCGGCGCCGAAGCGCGGCATGTCCGACACGCGGGAGTCCGGGTTGGAATTGCGGACACCGTAGGTGACGGTCTGCAGGATCTGCTCCGGCGAGCCGCCCCACAGCCAATCGTCGTCGGCCAGGTTGGGGAAGCCCTTGCCGCCGGCGCCACCGGCGCCGTGGCAAGCGGCGCAGTTCTCGGCGAAGGCGATGTGGCCGGCGGCCTGCACGTAGTTGCGCAGGTCCGGATCCTTCTCGACGTCGCCGATGGGCGTGGCCAGCAACTTGGCCTTCAAGGGCGCCAGCGCCTGCTGGCGGGTGTCCAGCTCCGACTTCACCGTGTCGCGCCGGGTCCAACCCAGCACGCCCTTGGTGTGGGAGTGCAGGCTGGGCCAGGCGGGATACAGCACGGTGTAGACCAGGGCGAAGGCGATACAGGCATAGAAGGTGTACAGCCACCACTTCGGCAGCGGCGTGTTCAGTTCCTTGATACCGTCCCATTCATGGCCGGTGGTCTCCCGGCCCGTGTGGGCGTCTTTTTCGATGTGGGTCGACATGGGGGACCTCAGCCTTTCATTGTCGGCGCCGGCCGCCGCGCGGGCCCATGGGGCTTAGCCCTGACAGGCAGCGGGTGATCGGCGTCATCCAGCAGCGGGATACGGGCGCAGGCGTCCAGGCGGCGGCGGTGGGAGGGCCAGTAGACCCAGATGCCGATGCCGCTGAACAAGGCCACGAACCACAGCAACCAAACCTGCGAGATCAGGGCGTGGAATTCTTCCATGATCGCCTCACTGGTGCAGGTCTTCGGGCTGCAGCTTGCTGAACTCGACCAGAGTGCCCAGCATCTGCAGGTAGGCCACCAGGGCGTCCATCTCCGTCAGCTCGGGGCTTTCGGTGTTGAACTTGCCCACCACCGCCTTCGGATACCGCTTCAGCAAGCCGCTGGTGTCGGCGTCCGGGTCGGCCTGGGCCTTCAGGTCGGCGGCGGCGTTGGCGATCATGTCGTCCGTGTAGGGAACGCCCACAGTGCGCAGGGTCTTCAGGTGATCCTGGATGTTGGGCACCGACAGCGGCCGGCTGGCCAGGAAGGCGTAGGTCGGCATGATCAATTCCGGCACCACGGCGCGCGGGTTCTTCAGGTGGGCGACGTGCCAGTCGTTGGAATACTTGCCGCCGACGCGGGCCAGATCCGGACCGATACGCTTGGACCCCCACTGGAAGGGATGGTCGTACATGCTTTCCGCCGCCAGGCTGTAGGGGCCATAGCGCTCCACCTCATCGCGGAAGGTGCGGATCTGCTGGCTATGGCAGACGTAGCAGCCTTCACGGATGTAGATGTTGCGGCCCATCTGCTCCAGCGGGGTGTAGGGGCGCACGCCACCCACCCGCTCGATCGTGGTTTCGATGGAGAACAGGGGCACGATCTGCACCAGGCCACCGATGGACACGGTGATCAGGGTCAGCAGCGCCAGGATGACGACGTTCTTTTCGACGATGGCGTGAGAGAATTTCATTTTTCGTCCCTCCGCTCACTCGGCCGCGACCAGGCCCGCGGGCCGGTCTTCCGCCAGCGGCTGGCCGTTCTTCACGGTGCGGATCAGGTTGAAGGCCATGATGATGGCGCCGGTCAGGAACAGGACGCCGCCCATGCCGCGGATGATGTAGTAGGGGTGCATGGCGGCCACCGTCTCGACGAACGAGTACTGCAGGAAGCCCATGTCGTCGTAGGCGCGCCACATCAGGCCCTGCATGATGCCCGACACCCACATGGAGGTGATGTAGAGCACGATGCCCAGGGTGGCGGTCCAGAAGTGCCATTCGACCAGCGCCTGGCTCCACAGCCCCTTACGCCGCCACAGCACCGGCACCAGGTAGTACAGGGCGCCGAAGGTGACGAAGGCGACCCAGCCCAGGGCACCGGAGTGCACGTGGCCGATGGTCCAGTCGGTGTAGTGGCTGAGCGCGTTCACCGGCTTGATCGACATGACCGGACCTTCGAAGGTGCTCATGCCGTAGAAGGCGACGGCGGTGACCGTGAAGCGCAGGGACGGGTTGGTGCGCAGTTTGTCCCAGGCGCCCGACAGGGTCATGATGCCGTTGATCATGCCGCCCCAGCTGGGCATCCACAGCATGATGGAGAACACCATGCCCAGGGTCTGCGTCCAGTCCGGCAGGGCCGTGTAGTGCAGGTGGTGCGGGCCGGCCCAGATGTACAGGAAGATCAGGGCCCAGAAGTGGATGATGGACAGGCGGTAGGAATAAACCGGCCGCTCCGCCGCCTTGGGGATGAAGTAGTACATCATGCCCAGGAAGCCGGCGGTCAGGAAGAAGCCCACCGCGTTATGGCCGTACCACCACTGGATCATCGCGTCCTGCACGCCGGCGAAGGCGCCGTAGCTCTTCGTGCCGGTGAAGCTGACAGGCACCGCCAGGTTGTTGACGATGTGCAGCATGGCGATGGTGATGATGAACGCCAGGTAGAACCAATTGGCCACGTAGATGTGCGGCTCACGCCGCTTGATCAGCGTGCCGGCGAACACGATCAGGTAGGCCACCCAGACGATGGTCAGCCACAGGTCGGTGTACCACTCGGGCTCGGCATATTCCTTGCCCTGGGTGATGCCCATCAGGTAGCCCGTGCCAGCCAGCACGATGAACAGCTGATAGCCCCAGAAGATGAACCAGGCCGGCAGGGCGCCACCGAACAGGGGCGCGCGGCAGGTGCGCTGGACCACGAAGAAGGAGGTGCCCAGCAGCGCGTTGCCGCCAAAGGCGAAAATGGCCGCGGACGTGTGCAGCGGCCGCACGCGGCCGAAGCTGGTCCATTCCAATCCGAAATTCAGCGCGGGAAACGCCAATTGAAAGGCAATGAGGACACCGACCGTGAAGGCGGCGATACCCCAGAACATGGTCGCGATGGTGAACGCGCGGACCACATCCTCCACATAGGCTTCCCGGCTGGCGGGTTGGGCCGCCGTTATGGGCACCCCCCCGGAAACCGCTACACTCATGACACCCCCCGAATATGGGCTCAAGCGGCAGGGACCCGGGTTGACCCCCGGACCTCGTCTCTTAAGACAACGATTGCGGGCATCGGCCGCCCTGGTTTCCCAGATATCCGTCGGGCGACGGGACCGATGCTCCTCAGCGTCGGCACTGTGATGGTGGGCACACTCAGACGCATTGACCTGCGTCAAGCCGCCACCCTTCCACCTGGCGTACTGTTGGGTGAGTGACGGATAGGCGTGGCGCGGCCAAGACAGCCGCGCCAAGATGGCGACGAAAGATCAAAAAGCCTTATCCGGGCGGTTGGCGTTGCAACTTCTGGGCGTTACCATGGGAACGCCATAAGGAAGAAAGGGGCGCGCGGCGATGACGGCGACGACGAACGGGACGCTGATCCCGGTATTCACCCACCCCTCCCCCGCCGTGCGGCGCGTGCCCATGGACAGGCCCTGGCTATGGCTGCGCCTGGGCGCGGCCGACATGGCGGCCACGCCGTCCATCAGCCTGGGCTATGGCCTGATCCTGGCATCGGTGGGCTTCTTCGCGACGGCGCTGATCCTCCTGGGTGGCTGGCTGGCCCTGCTGCTGCCGCTGACCGGCGGCTTCATGCTGCTGGCCCCCCTGCTGTCCGTCACCTTTTACGAGGCGTCGCGGCGGCGGGAACAGGGCTTGCCGCCCGACGCGGGCGCGTGTCTCAACGCCTGGCGCGGCAACCTGCCGGCCATCGGCGCCTTTGGAGTCGTGCTGCTGCTGCTGCATCTGTTCTGGGTGCGCCTGGCCACCCTGCTCTACGCCCTCATGCTGGGCGACGTGCATGTGGCGCCGGAAAGCGTGGCGGCGACGCTGCTGACGCCGGAGGCCCTGCCTTTCCTGATCGTGGGCACCGTCCTGGGCGCCGCCCTGGCCCTGGCCACCTTCACCATCAGCGTCGTGACCCTGCCCCTGTTGATGGACCGGGATGTCGGCGTCTTCATGGCCGTGGCCACCAGCATCATGGCCGTGCGCGCCAGCCCACGGGCCATGCTGTTGTGGGCCGCCCTGATCGCGGGGTCGGTGGCGCTGGGCATGGCGACGCTGTTCATCGGCCTGGTGCCGCTGCTGCCCCTGATCGGGCATGCCAGCTGGCATGCCTATCGCGACGTGGTGCGCCTGCCGGCGGATGGGACGGCGACCCGTTCGGCGATCAACTGAACTGCAGCATGGACGGCGCCTTGTCGATGATCTCTTCCAGGATCATCTCCGCCGTCTCCAGCTCACCGCGGATGGATTCGTTCAGGCGGCTGGCGTATTCCGGCTTGCGCAGCTTTTCGCTGGCCTCGTAAAGGCTGCGCAGCTCGGTCACGAAGATTTCGCGCGCGCCCAGCGGCAGCACGGTCTTGGCCGACAGCACGAAGAAGAATCGCATGCTGGCGCGCACCAGCAGGCTCAGCATCAGGGTGTCCAACTGGGCATAGCGCTCGCGCACGTCGTCCGCCGGGCCATCCATGCTGCGCAGGCGCCCTTCCACCAGGATGCACAGGGCGCGGAATTCCCCCACCTTGTTGCGGAAGGCGTTGTAGGCCTCGAAGCTGTCGCGGGCGGCCGCGGCCTCCGCCTGCTTGGCCAATTGCGTGGATTCCCGCGCCTGACGCTCCAGCGCGTCGAGCAGACCCACCACCTCCTTGCGGGCGTAAACGCGTCTGACCACGGGGTTTATCCTGTCTGGGCTGCCACCACACCCTGTATACCCAGGCCACCCGACGGATCAAAGCGGCGCCAATGGCGGGCGGGCATGCGCGAAAGACTGGGCAGAGGGGCGCCCGCCCGGTTGTCCTGGCGCCCGTGTTACTGGCCTATGCCCAGCGCCTCCAGCCGCACCGGCCGTTCCTGGCGAGACACCGGCAGTTGCGACAGGGTCAACGCGATGCGCCGCCGCAGAAAGGGGGTGCCAATGACCAGGGGCAGGATGTGGCGGCGCAGTAACCGGCCCCACCAGCCCCCCGCCAGCAACCCGACCCGCGAGATGAGGTCGGTGCCGCGCAGCACGCCCTGCGCCACGGGCAGCCGGTCACTGGCGTAGCGGTCCAGCACGCCCTCCACCTTGTCCGGCCCGGCCCGGCGCAACGCCTCTGTCAAGCGCGCGCCGAGGTTGAGGGCGTCCTGAATGCCGGTGTTCATACCCTGGCCACCGGCCGGGCTGTGGATATGAGCGGCATCACCCGCCAGGAACACGCGGCCATGGCGCAGCCGCTTCACCATGCGGTGATGGATGGTGAAGCGGGTCAGCCACGTCGCCTCGCCCAGCGCCAGGGGCAGGCCGGATACGGCCCGAGCCAGGGTGGCGAAGGTGGCCAGGTCGATCTCCGCCCCCGTCCCCGGCGTTTCCTCCTTGGGAATCACGACCAGGCGGCAGAGGGTGGGGCCGAGGGCGGCGTGACCCGGGTCCTTCAAGGGAAAAAAGGCCATGGCGCCCGCCTCGGTGCTGAAGAAGCGGACGGAGTCGTGGCCCCAATCCGCCTGTCCCGGCCCCCAATCCAGGGTGATGTCGGCCAGCAGGAAAGTGCCGGGATAGGAGCCGCCGGCGAACCGGGCGCCGACCTGGTGGCGCACCACGCTGTGGGCACCGTCGCAGCCCACGACATAGGCGGCGCGCACCAGCTCGACGCCGCCGTCGGGGCGCCGCACCTCGCACTGCACGCCGTCGCGGTCCTGCCGCAGGCCGGTCAGTTCGTGGCTCCAGTCAACGGCCACGTCGAACGCCGCCGCCTGCTCCGCCAGCAAACGCTCCGTCTCCCCCTGCGGCAGCACCAGCACGAAGTTGTAGGGGCTGGGCAGGCCGCCCAGGTCCACCGCGATGGGCCGCCGCTGTCCGAGATGGAAATGGACGGTGCGCACCGGCTGGCCCGTGGACACCATGCGGGCCGGCAAGCCTATGCCGAACACGTCGGACAAGGCCTCCAGCGTACCGGCGTGCACACCCAGGGCTTTGGACTTCCGCGACCGATCCGCCGCCTTGTCGATCACCCGCACGGCGATGCCAGTACGCCCCAGCATGGCGGCCAGCGCCAGGCCCGTGGGGCCGGCCCCGACCACCAGGACCTCCACATCCTTATCTTCGCTCAAGATCGCGTCCTCCCACCCCATTCACAGGTCCTGGATCGCTTACTTCTTGTTAGTTCTTTGCCGTTATGCTGCCTGCGCGTGCGCTTCCGTGTGCGCACGTTGGCCATAAGGCGCCGTTATATCAGGGAACCTTTATGTCAGGGGAAATTGTCCCGGGATTAAGGTGGACGGCCAACGGCACCTAAGGGTAAGCATGCATCTGGTTTGTTCTGCTGCCGAACCGGCAGTACGGGGGAACCGGCGTTAAGGGATTGAAAGGGCGTTCAGTCGATGGAACAGGCGATCGTCACCGTCCAGAACCTCGCGGGCCTGGCGCAAAGCGCCCAGGCGGGCCTGCCGCTGGGCAAGGACGCCCTGCTGTTCGGTGAGGACGGCACCGTCCGGGTGAACAGCGACCGTTCCCCCTCCCGCCACCATTTCTACTTGGACGGCCTGCTGTTCCACGTCTCCATCACCCCGCGGGCCGACAGCACGCTGTTCCAGATCTGGGCCGAAGTGGGCTTCATGCCCTACACCATCGAGGCGCCGGAGAAGCGCGCCAAGCTGCAGGCCATCCTGCGCGCCACCGCCAGCCTGCGCACCGCCCGCTTCATCGTCGACGAACAGCAGAAGGTGCTGGTGCTGAGCCAGCAGGACGTGCCGGGCCATGTCAGCCTGACCGACCTGATGTATGAAACGGTGCAGTTCATCCAGGAGGCGCGGCCGTACCTGCGGATTTTCGGCAGCTATCTTTGACGCCATCGCGCCCAAACAAAAACGCCCCGGAGATCGCTCCCCGGGGCGTTTTTGTTTCTGACGCGCTCAGTGATGCCCGCCCGCACCACCCACCTGAGCCCCACCCGCCTGGCCTGTCGTGGTCGGTAGGATGAAGATCTGCCCCGGATAGATCAGGTTGGGGTCGCGGATCTGGTCCTGGTTGGCGTCGAAGATGGTGGTGTACTGGATGCCCTCGCCATAGAGGTGGCGGGCCAGGGTCCACAGGTTGTTGCCGGCCACCACCACCACGGCGCGGCTGTCGCTGTCGGCGATGGGCTGGCGCTCGAACGTCACCTCGGCGCGGGCTGCAACCTTGCCATCGGCCCCCACCTGGTCGACGCGCAGGGTATAGCGGCCGGGGTCGACCAGGCGTTCCGGCGTGATGGACCAGCGGCCAGACAGGTCGGCAGTGGCGCGGCCCACCAGGGTGTTGTCCAGGTACAGTTGCACCTCCGCCTTGGGCGGGGCGTCGCCGCCCACGGTGACGGCGCCGGCGCGGTTATAGTCGATGGTGTCGATGGCCACGGCCAGCGACTTGTCGGTCTTGCCCGGGGCCTGCAGCACGCGGCTGCCGCCCTGGCGCGGGGTGACGACGGCCAGGGCGCCGCCCGTCTCGTTCTGCTTGCGTCCGGCCACGTCGCGCTTGGCGTCCGGCACGACCAGGGTCACCGTCTCATCCGCCGCGACCTCGGTCCCCTCGGCGGTCTTCATCTTCAGGGACAGGGTGCGGGAACCGGGGGCCAGCGGCTGCGTGGGCGTCAACGCCCACTCGCCCCGCTTGTCGGCGGTGACGGTGCCCAATTCCTTGTCGCCATCGGAAATGGTGACGGTGGCGCCAGGCATGGCGCGCCCGGCAATGACCGCCGTGCCGTCGGGGCTGACCCGCACCACGTCGAAGGTGGGAACCGCGCTGGGGCCGGACGGGGCCTCGGCCGTGGCCGGGGCGGGGGCCTGCGTCGTGCCCGCGGTGCGGTCGGCCTGCATGTGGGACAAGCCCCAAACCAGCAGCGCCAGCGCGCCCACGCCGACAACGGCGGCAATGACCTTGTTTTGCGTCACAGTCGGTTCCTTTTGCCATTCTTCCGGCGACGTAGCCCCCGCCGCCGGTTTATGAGCCCCCCCAGGTCGAACGGGGTTCACCCCCGGAATAGCCCGGTGGCGCCCACGCGATCAAGCGCGGATGAGCGCCAGGTCAGGCGAAAGCGACCAAGCCCGACACCAGGCCGGCGGCCAGCGCGGCCAGCAGCGCCGCCCGCCACCAGGGCGCCCAGCCCCGGTGGGTCTCCCCGCCACTCACCGCCGCAGCGGTGTCCGACGGCAGGAAGGTAAGCCGCTTCCAGCCGGTGACCATGGGGCGCACCAAGTTCTCCCGCTTGACCACCAGGTAGAACAGCACCGCCACGACATGGACGGCAACCACCCCCTGGACCAGGGTGAAGTTGGCATGGTGCAGGCGGCGGGCCAGCTTCGCGGCCGCCCCGCTGACCCGGTGGGCCAGCGGCCCCTCCTCCATCCCGTCATCATCCACGGCGAACAGGCCGGTGCCCACCTGGGCCAGCAGCACCAACAGCAGGACGACGACCGCCCAGCCGCCCAGGGCGTTATGCCCCCGCTCCAGCGGCAGGGGACCGGGCGCCACCATGTGGCGCACGTGGCGCACCACCGCCGCCGGCCCCTTCAGGAAGCGGGCGAACCGGGCTTGGTCGCTGCCCGCCACGCCCCAGAACAGGCGGAACAGCAGCAGCGCCAGGGCGGCGTAGCCCAGCTTGAAATGCAGGGCCAGGTCATCGTGCGTGGCCGTCCACCACAGGCCGGCCAGGTCGGCGACCAGCAGCCAGTGGAACAGCCGGATGGGCAGGTCCCAGACGGGGATGCGTCCCCCCAGGGCCCCGCCCTGCTCCGCGGGCGTCATGCCCGGCTTACTTCTTCTGGCGATAGGTTTCGTGGCACTGCTTGCAGGTGCCGCCGACCGCCTGCACCGCCTGGCCGATGGCGGCCTTGTCGGCGGTGACAGGCAGGGCCAGGACCTTGTCCAGCGCCTGGGCCATGTCGGTGAAGCCCTGGCGGAACTTGGCGTTGTCCTGCCAGACGGCGGGCAGCGCTTCGCTCTCGCCCACCCCCACGGCGGTGCCTTCGGTGAACTGGTCGGGCAGGCCCTTGGTCACGGCGGCCATGGCGGCGGCGGCGGCGGCCACGTCCTGGGACGTGCCCTTGTCGTCCTTGAGATAGCCCATGAACACCTTCATGCCGCCACCCAGCTTCTTCATGTCCTGCTGGCGGGCCTTCACGATCTCGGTCGGATCCAGGGCCGCATGGGCGACGCTGCCGCCCAGCAGGGCCGCGGCCATGGCCAGGCCGGCGGCCAGGCGCACGGTACGGAAGGTGACATCACGAAAAGCACGCGGCATTCTTTTCTCCATGCCCTGATTGTAACCACGTATCCTATGGTCCTGACCGTTTTACGCCGGCCGGATGGCTTGCAGTCGGTGCGCAAGGATGGTGTAACGGGCCGTCACCCGTCCGGCAAGCCCCGGTGGCGATAAGCGCCAAGGGCGGACGGCGGCATCCCGGGTCGGATGCGGAATGGTTCCAGCGACCATCCAACCGATCCGTTCCATAAGGATGAGAGGAATGTCCAAGGTGCGTAGCGTCTGTGTCTATTGCGGGTCCTCGGGCCAGGTGTCGGAGGAATACAAGAAGGCCGCCCACGAGCTGGGCACGCTGATCGGCCGGACCGGCCTGCGGCTGGTCTATGGCGGCGGCCGCGTCGGCCTGATGGGCATCACGGCGGATGCCGCCCTGGCGGCGGGCGGCGAGGTGGTGGGCATCATCCCCGACCACATCCAGGCCCGCGAGGTCGACCATACCGGCCTGACCGAACTGCACGTGGTCGACAGCATGCACACCCGCAAGCGCATGATGGTGGAGAAGTCCGACGCCTTCGTCATCATGCCCGGCGGCCTGGGCACCCTGGACGAAGCGTTCGAGATCATCACCTGGCGCCAGCTGCGGCTGCATGACAAGCCGGTGGTCGTCGCCAACATCGGCGGCTATTGGGACCCGCTGCGGGCCCTGCTGACCCATATCCGCGACACCGGGTTCGGCCGGGGCGAGATCGAGACCTATTTCACCTTCGTCGACACGGTGGACGCCATCCTGCCGGCGCTGCGGCAGGCGCCGGACTCCGTGCAGAAGATCGCGGTGGAGCGGCTGTAGGCTGTCGCAAGAGCGGGACACCGTTGCGGGGACCGCACGCCGGTTCCCCGCCCCGCTTGCTTGATCACCGGGCCCGAATGGGCTCTTATACCGGCCGTCCGATAAAGACGATCGTTTCTTACCCGGGAAACGGTTCTGGCGTATCGAGGCGCGCGAGGATGCGGCGCCGGCTGTCATAAAAATTACCTATACGCAGAAGGCATTGAGAATGCAGAAGATCAAGGTTGCCAATCCCGTCGTCGAGCTTGATGGCGATGAGATGACCCGCATCATTTGGCAGTTCATCAAAGACAAGCTGATCCTGCCCTACCTCGACATCGACCTGAAGTACTTCGACCTGGGGATCGAGCACCGCGACGCCACCAACGACCAGGTGACCGTGGACGCGGCCGAGGCCATCAAGAAGTACGGCGTGGGCGTGAAGTGCGCCACCATCACCCCGGACGAGGCCCGCGTGGCCGAGTTCAGCCTGAAGAAGATGTGGAAGTCGCCCAACGGCACCATCCGCAACATCCTGGGCGGCACCGTCTTCCGTGAGCCCATCATCTGCAAGAACGTGCCACGCCTGGTGCCGGGCTGGACCAAGCCCATCGTCATCGGCCGCCACGCCTTCGGCGACCAGTACCGCGCCACCGACTTCAAGGTGCCCGGCGCCGGCAAGCTGACCATGACCTTCACGCCCGACGACGGCGGCGAGGCCATCACCTACGACGTGTTCAAGTTCCCCGAGGCCGGCGTGGCCATGGGCATGTACAACCTGGACGAATCGATCGCCGGCTTCGCCCGCGCCTGCTTCAACTACGGCCTGCAGCGCGGCTATCCGGTGTACCTGTCCACGAAGAACACGATCCTCAAGGCCTATGACGGCCGCTTCAAGGACATCTTCCAGGAAATCTTCGACGCCGAGTTCGCCGAGCGTTTCAAGGCCAAGGGCATCGTCTACGAGCACCGCCTGATCGACGACATGGTCGCCTCCGCCCTGAAGTGGGACGGCGCCTTCGTCTGGGCCTGCAAGAACTACGATGGCGACGTGCAGTCCGACACCGTGGCGCAGGGCTTCGGCTCGCTGGGCCTGATGACCTCGGTGCTGCTGACCCCCGACGGCAAGACCGTGGAGGCCGAGGCCGCCCACGGCACGGTGACCCGCCACTATCGTGAGCACCAGAAGGGCCGCCCCACCTCCACCAACCCCATCGCCTCCATCTTCGCCTGGACGCAGGGCCTGTCCTACCGCGGCCAGTTCGACGGCACGCCGGAGGTCACCAACTTCGCCAAGACGCTGGAGAAGGTGTGCGTGGAGACGGTCGAGTCCGGCTTCATGACCAAGGACCTGGCCATCCTGATCGGCCCGGACCAGCCCTGGCTAACCACCCAGGACTTCCTGGCCAAGCTGGACGAGAACCTGCGCAAGGCCATGGGCTTCGACGCCTGAGGCGCCTTGACGGTTCCGATGTGACAGAGACGCCGGGCGGTTCCCACCGCCCGGCGTTTTGTTTTGGGGCTGAGGCAGATGGGGCTCAGCCGGCGGCCATGGCCTGTAATACGGTGTACGGTGGCCGCGATGGCGTCGGCCTGCAGGAAGCCTCGATGGCCAGCTCCAGCAGGCTACTTTCCGGCGGCGTCCCGGTACAATGGGGACCGGATAGCGCGGATGAGATCCCGTTCTCGGCCCTATAACGATGGGAGAACATTGCTGAGTTTTACATCCTTTCGAGAGGCAGGGCTTGTTTGAAATTGGGGAGAAGCAATTTCTTCCTTCTGGCGGACAAGGGTATGGAAACACGCAGCCGCCGAGCACGGGCTTTCGGAGGGAAGATATGGACGGTGACAGCCCCCATTCGGAAGTAAAGTACAGCTATGCCATTCAGGCCAAGACATCGCTGGACATAACAATTGGTGGCGCAGTTGACTACACATGGAACAGCTTCCGTCGCCTCAGCTATGAGAGGATTGGAGCAGCTATCCAGCGGCAGGCAAATGCTTTACTGGATCGAGGGAACGTAACATTCCAGGAAGCGAGGGAGCTTGTTGAGGTTCAAAGAAATGGACTTTTAATTTCCGTGCGCGAGGATCTGACACCGTATGGAAAATATTATTCGGAAATCCTTAAGCCCACAGCCAGCTTGAAGTCATTGGATCAATTTCTGGCGGAGAAAGGTTCCATTGAGGCTGTTCTTCGTAGCGTTGGAAAATCCCGACAGGCGGTAAACCGCGTAGCGTTCATAGCTCGTCGTGCTGGGCCAAGCCTTATTGTGATTGATGTCGTTCTGACGATGGTCATCATAGAACAAGCTCCAGCAGAGCAGCGGGCACTGATAGCCGCAGGCGAGGCAGGCGGGATCGCCGGTTCGGTTGTTGGCGCCCGTTATGGCGGCTTGGCTGGAGCTTGGGCGGGTGCGACCACTTTTGCCGCTCTCGGCTCTCCCAGTCTGGCAATTCCTCTGGTCGGGGAAATCACCGAGGGAGGAGCTGTCGTCATCGGCGGCTTCGTTGGCTTCTTCTTTGGGGGTTTACTGGGCTGGAGCGCGGGGCACGCCGGAGGCACCATGCTTTGGCAACAACTCCCCACGTCATGGAAAACTCCATGAGTTCAGTTAGGAAAATACGATGTTTCTTGATCGGCTGAACCGATGGACCACCAATCGGCTGCGGCACCTGCGGGACCAGCGGCGCGGGAAGATGGCCGTGTCATCGACAGGCCTCATCATTCAGAACAACGGGCATGAACACACCGTCCCATGGGCGGAGATTGAAAGCATCGTCGCGTCGCGAACGGACAACCATATGGCTGGCGATATCATCAGCCTCTCCATAACCACACGGGATAAGCTGACCGCCCAGGCGACCGAGCATGACGCCGAATGGTCCGCCTTGGTAGCGGGCATCTCGGAGCATTTGGCCGGTAGTCTGCCTTATGCCCGCTGGGCCTTGGCTGTCGCGACGGGAAAAACCGTCGTACCGGTCTATCGTCGCGGCGAATTTCCCGAACTTTAGAGTCTGTCTAGCCAATAGGTTCAATCACATCCCAAGCGCCCTGGGGATCGCCCCCTCAGCGATTCCAACTAAATCAAAGCGACTTTAGGGCGGACCGGTCGACCGATATCACCGGCCCTCTGGATGCTCAGCCCCCATGACACGGTCAATGAACGGCCTGGCCTGCTCCAGGGCGGCATCACCGCAGTCCAATGGCAGCATGTGGCCGCATCCTGGCATCACGATCAACTGCTTGTCGGTGCCGGGGATGAGCGCCAGGCCCTTCCGGGCATGCTCCGCGACGCTGACCTCACGGTCATCCGCGCCCCACAGCAGCAGTGTCGGCATATGGATGCCCCGCAAATCGTCGGCCGTCCGGTCGACCAGGGTGGGCGGTTCATGGGGCATGCGCAGGACGCGGTTGTTGAGGTCCGTCCACTCCCGCACCAGATCGTCGGTGACTTTGGCCGTGTCGTCGATGTTGTAGAGCAAAATCTGTCGCCAGAAATTGGGCGTGTGGAAGTCCTTGTGCGTCGCATCCTCCGCCAGGGCTTCGCGCAGGGCCGGCGTCAGCGCAGCGGGGTCCAAGTGCAGAGGGCCAACCGCGGCATCGCCAAAAATCATCCCGATCACCCGGTCGGGATGCAGCGCGGCATAGGCGACGGCAGGCACGCTGCCGCTGGAGGTGGAGACCAGCAAGAAGCGGTCAGCGCCCAACCGTCGGGTCAGCGTGTCGATGACACGCAGGGTAAGGTCGACCCCATAGTCTGCGCTCGGCGATGGCCCGGACAAGCCCGCCGGCGGCTGGTCAAAACGGATGACGCGATAGCGCCGCCTCAGAATGTCCGCCCAGTTGTTCCACTGTCGCAAACTGGCGTAAGAGCCGTGGACCAGAACGATGACGGGACCTTGCCCCTCATCCACATAATGGATGGGCGTGCCGTCGATATCCATGAAACGCGAGGCGGGCAACCCATAGCGCGCCCGCAAGGCCTGCTCATCCAACCGCGGCTCACCCGCAGGCGCGGAAGATCGCGCGGCCGCCGCGCCCGCAACCGCAATCGCCAGGAACAAGCCCAACGCCATTTCCCGCCACCGACCGATCATGCCCGCCCCTCCTGATGGTATTTCTGGAAGGATCGGCCTCGCCGGATTTCCCTCAACGCAAATGCCGGCGCGCGTCCGTAGCGTGGTGCGATGGGGCCCCGTTATTGAAGCGGAATGAGATCATGACTAACCGCATCTTGCTCTCAGCCCCAAAAGCGAAACCCCCGCCGTCGCCGGCGGGGGTTCGCTTAATTCCGTATGCGGAACGGCCTCAGGCCATGACCAGCTTACGCTCGTCATCCCGCTTCTTGGCGGGCTGGTAGGCCATCTGCGCGTGTTCGCGGCAGTAGGGCAAGCCGGGCAGCGAAGGGCAGCCGCAGAAATGGAAATCGGCGTGCTTGGGATCGCCCACCGGCCATTTGCACATGCGCTCATTCAGCGACAGGATGGTGGCACCCCGCGTGGGCTTCTTCTTGATCGGCGACGGCCGGCCCGACAGGCCCAGCCGGTGCGCCTTGCCGATCACCGCGTTGCGGGTGACATTGCCCAGCACGTCAGCGATCTCGCTGGCACTCATGCCCTGGCCCCACAACTGGCGCAGGCGCTCGATCCGCTCGTCCGTCCAACTCATCGACGCTTTTTCTTCTTCCATCGAAAGCCCTCGCTCCTTAGCCCCCGAGATCGGCGGGCGCAACAGTATGCTGTCACCGCCGAGCGCCCCGCTCCAGCAGTCGATACCGGGAAATTCCCATCAACAAGATTTGGTATCGAGATGCGAGGGAGACTACCAAACTTGCCAAAGCCTGAACAGGTGATTCCAACTCGTTTTTGGTCCGCGAAGACAGAATCCGGCAGCCCGGTACGGCGCCAGCCTTTCCATTCCCGCATTCCTCTCCTTAGTGGGTATATCCCCGGGACAGACACCATCGCTGGTATACAAGGATAAGCCCACCCCATTGAACGGGGATTAACGGAGCACGGCAACCCAGGCCGGCGGACGCGGGAATCGCCGCCGCCGGCCTGGACGCCATTCCCTTACTGGCCGGCGGCGGCGGAGAAGCCGTTGGCGCCGTCGAAGGTGTAGAGGTTGGAGCTCTGGACGAAGTCCAAGCCTTCCTTGGCGACGCGGGCCAGCAGCTCGGCCACCTGGCCGTGCTTCAGCTCCTCGGCACCGTCGGCCATGACGCGGCAGCGCCAATGGTCGGTGCAGAAGGTCTCCGGCGCGCCGTCCGGCCACACCTTCTGGCCGCGGTTGGACACCATCACCAGCTTCAGGCCGGCGGGGATCAGCGGCTGGAACAGCGCGGCCATGTCGTCACCGGTGCCGCCCTTGCGCTCCAGGAACACATCCACGCCCACCAGCTTCTTGGTCTGCGCCGGGGCACCCTTCAGGGCGATGCCGCTGAAGCTGCTGGCGACGCCGGCGGGATAGCTGGCGGGCACCAGGGTGGCCGGGCGCTCGCCCAGGCGGTCGATCAGGTTGGCGGCGAAGTCGCGCGTGCCGATGCGGGCCTTGCTGACGCCGCGCTTGAAGATGTCGACGGTGTGGATGCCGTCCTCGATCATCTTCAGCCAGGCGTTATGGATGCGCTCGGCCGCTTCCGACTGGCCGATGTGGACCAGCATCATGACCGAGGCCAGCAGCAGGCCCGACGGGTTGGCGATGCCCTTGCCGGCGATGGTGGGGGCGGAGCCGTGGATGGCCTCGAACATGGCGCACTGGTCACCGATGTTGGAGGAGCCGGCCAGGCCGACCGAGCCGGTGATCTGCGCGGCGATGTCGGAGATGATGTCGCCGTACAGGTTCAGGGTGACGATGACGTCGAAGTGCTCCGGCGTGTCCGCCAGGCGGGCGGCGCCGATGTCGACGATCATGCTCTCCGCCTCGATGTCCGGGTACTCGGCGGCGATCTCGTCGAAGACCCGATGGAACAGGCCATCGGAGATCTTCATGATGTTGTCCTTCACGAAGGCCGTCACCTTGCGGCGATGGTTGGCCCGCGCGTATTCGAAGGCGTAGCGGATGATCTTTTCCGAACCGGGGCGGGAGATCAGCTTCACCGCCTGGGTCACGTCCTGCGTCTGGCGGTATTCGATGCCGGCGTACAGGTCTTCCTCGTTCTCACGCACGATGACCACGTCCATGGACGGGTGCTTGGTGGCGACGAAGGGGGAGTAGGAGACGCAGGGGCGGATGTTGGCGTACAGGCCCAGGGCGCCGCGGATGGTCACGTTCAGCGACTTGTAGCCACCGCCCTGCGGGGTGGTGATGGGGGCCTTCAGGAACACCTTGGTGCGGCGCAGGCTGTCCCAGGCGCTGGGCTCCATGCCGTTCATGATGCCCCGGCGATAGACGCTCTCGCCGATCTGGATTTCCTCATACTCGAGGTTGGCGCCGCTGGCGGCCAACACCTCGAGGGTGGCGTCCATGATCTCGGGGCCGATACCGTCGCCACGGGCGATGGTGATCTTGGTCGGAGAATTCATCTTCTCTTTCATCCTTGGCACTGGCGCCTTTCCCCAACCATCGGGGGACATGGCGCGGTTTGGGGCCGCCCCCGCGACAGGCCGCGGCATCCCGGGTCAAAAATTTTGACCCGGGCGGGACACTATGCCGGGACACTCGGCGGGGCAACTGTGCTTTGGGCGCCCCTGCCCCAGCGCCTGCGCGGAACGCATCACCTTGTTTTGTCAACAAACTGACAGAATGACGGCTGGTTCGCATTGGCGGGGCTAGCTAGTTGTTCGCTGCTTGGATCATCTTCACTAAGCGAGCGACGCGATCTCGCAGATCTAGGACGTCCAAATTCGCCGGCGCAGCACTTACAGCTCTAGCAACCTTCACCTTATCGGCCACCGCTGGTTCATCAACGTCCGTCGCTCCAACCCGCCGATACCACAGAGCGTGACTGAAAGGATCACCTGTGCTCGCAACTTGTCCAAACGCCTTCGGATGCACTTCTGCAATCACAGCGCTAAGCGCTGAGAATTCAATATAGTTCTCAATCTCCCGCCCTTGGGTGACCCAGGCCACGCCATCACCTTTGGCAAACTCTTCACAGATCCGCTGCTTGGTCGCGTTCAGCGGGTCATCTTCCGCATTTCGATCGCTGTCGATCAAGATCGCTGAGTTACGATTGAGCGCCTTTAGCGAGATGAAGTCTCCAACTTCGTCATCATCAACGGTGAGATGACTTAGGTTACGTCCGCCATAGAACATAATCGAATAATGTATACCCTCTTGAAGACCGGCATCCAATGCACTAATCCAATGCTTCAAATAGATTCGATCACTGGGGCCTTCACACCAGATCACTGCATTCGCTTGTACGATGTCTGAAGCCTTATAGCCAAGATCTTGGCAGATTGCGTAGCGGGATGAACGTAGTGACGCCTCCATAATCCGGGTCTGGCCATCTTCCTGGCGGACATGGAAGATTGCTGCACCCGGCGTATCTATGAACGCAGCTGAATGAGTGGCAATAAAATATTGGTTGTCCGTATAATCCATTAAATAACGTAAAAGCTTGCGCTGCAGAATTGGATGAAGATGCAATTCAGGCTCCTCAATACACGCGATCACCCCTTTATTTATGGTGCAATAGGAGGCAATCATTATAACCTCCTGGAGACCAGTACCAAGAGCCCAAAGCGGCAACACCTTTCCATCAATATGGACTAAAATATGCTCCCTATTGTGCGGTATCTCAATATACGCGCTACTATTCCCAGTGACTGTCTGCAGAAATATATTTATCTTGTCAAAAATCTTACGCTCATCGCGTTTATCGATATCAGGGATTTGCATTTCAGCAAGGCGATCAATCAATCCTTGACCACCATGCGCTTCAAATTTCTCGCCCTTCGGCCCAACCTCACGGATAGCTGGTATTAAGATCGGCTGAGGTAGGCTTTTAGATATAACTGCAAATATAACTTCTTTAATTTGGCCCAACGTCTCCGGTATCCAGTGCTCTACCAACCCACCACCTGACTGACGAGTCAGGCCATTCCAGAGCGATCGCCATTCTTCCGGAAGAAGTAATTCCCGAAAAGAAACATCAGATACCAGAAAATCTATTCTATCACCATACGGAACCGGGCCGGTTATCCAAATTAAACCATCCTTAGATAGTGCATTTATCACCGCCTCGAGATTTCCTCTATTGGACGGATGAAGATTCCGACTCAGCCGGTCCTCAATTACACTTTCGAGGACGTCGCTTTTCAGCAAGCCAAATGCCACCTCCGGTTGGCCGAAGATGCCATTTAGATAGACTTCCATCGATCCCAGTGACTGTCGCATGCCATGAAAGCCTGCGGCGTTTATAGGAAGCCACTTGCTGATAAAATTTAGGACAATCGACTTCCCGGTATTGTTCGCCCCGACAAAAAAATTAAATCCACAAAATGGTGATATTAGCTGCCAAGATGGCCCGATTCCCCGATAATTCCGAAGACCAAGACCCCTTACGTAAATCGCCATCATTTCTCCATTTTATTGTCATGTTCAATTTTCGAAGCGATTTCACGAGAAAAATTAGTAATTAAATACTTAATTGGACTACATAACAAAGCAAAAGCTTAATAACTTAACTCCCGCATGCCCGCTTCGAGGCCTTGCAGGGTCAGGGGATACATACGGCCCTCCATCAAATTTTTAATCAGGCCGATGCTGGCGGTATAGGGCCAATGACCTTCCTGCACCGGGTTCAGCCAGATGGCGCGGCGGTAGACATCCAGCAGGCGCCTCAGCCACACCTGCCCCGCCTCCGCGTTCCAATGCTCCACCGCCCCGCCGGGATGGGTGATCTCATAGGGGCTCATGCTGGCGTCGCCCACGAAGATCAGCTTGTAGTCCGCCGGGTAGGTGTGCAGCACGTCGACGGTCGACATCTGTTCCGTGCGCCGACGACGGTTGTCCTTCCACACGCCCTCATAGACGCAGTTGTGGAAGTAGAAATACTCCAGGTGCTTGAACTCCCCCTTGGCGGCGGAGAACAGCTCCTCGCACAGGCGGATGTGGTCGTCCATGGAGCCGCCGACATCCAGGAACAGCAGCACCTTGACCGCGTTGTGCCGCTCGGGGCGCAGCTTCAGGTCCAAATGGCCGGCGTTGGCCGCCGTGGCGCGGATGGTGTCGGGCAGGTCCAGCACCTCGGCCGCGCCGGTGCGGGCGAACTTGCGCAGGCGGCGCAGCGCCACCTTGATGTTGCGGGTGCCCAGTTCCACCGTGTCGTCCAGATTGCGAAACTCGCGCCGGTCCCAGACCTTCACGGCGCGGCGGTGGCGGCTGCCCTCCTGCCCGATGCGCACACCCTCCGGATTGTAACCATAGGCGCCGAAGGGCGAGGTGCCGGCCGTGCCGATCCATTTGCTGCCACCCTGGTGGCGCCCCTGCTGCTCCTTCAAGCGCTGGGCCAATGTCTCCATCAGCCTGTCCCAGCCGCCCAGCGCCTGGATCTGCGCCTTCTCCTCGTCGGTCAGATGGCGCTCGGCCAGCTTGCGCAGCCATTCCTCGGGCAGGTCGCGGGCGGCGATGTCAGCGCCCTCCCCGCCAGCCGTCCCTTCCAGCCCCTTGAACACCTGGCCGAAGACAAGGTCGAACCGGTCCAGGTTGCGCTCATCCTTCACCAGGATGGTGCGGGACAGGTGGTAGAAATCCTCCACGCTGTAGCCCGCGACATGGGCCGACATGGCCTCCATCAAGGCCAGGTATTCCCGCAGGGTGACGGGAATACGGGCCTGGCGCAGCTGGAAGAAGAAGGTGGTGAACATGGGCTTCCGTGTCTGGGACCTTCCGGGGATGACGCCTGCGGCTCCGAAATGTACGCGAGCACGGAGGCCCCAGCCAGGGAAGAAGCGCCCAGAACGGCCCTTACGGCCGGTGCCGAGGCGCCAGCCCCAGGATATCCGCGACGTCCACGGTGAACTTCAGCCCGACGACGACGGCGTCCTGGGGATTGTCGCGGGTGAAGGGGCGGCCGGTGACGTCGGGGTTGATGATGTATTGCAGGTTGGGCGAGAGGCGCACGCTGCGCGTGACCTGCATCCCGTAGGCCAGTTCCATCATCACCTCATGCCGGGCCGGCGCCACAGTGCTGCCGACACTGGCCCTGGCCGCGGTGACGCGGGCCAAGGTCATGTCGCTGAATTGCTGATCGGTGACGACGAAGCCCAGGGTGTCCTGGTCCCGTCCTTCGAATAGGCCGGTCTGCACCACGCCCAGGGCGTAGTAGCGATCCTCGACCGCGCGGCCCGAGACGTTGGCCATCGCCACGCCAAAGACGGACAGGGTTTGCGCGGGATTGGCGGAGGAGCGCCAGACGACCTGATCAAACCGGCCGAACGCGCCCCAGCGCCCCCGTTCGGTCACGCCGGGCTGGCCCGTGAGCACGGACGGGCGGCCCGACGCGTCGCTCAGGGGATCGGCGTAGGTCGAGCTGTCGTACCAGCCGCCCACCTGGTAATGGCCAGGCCGGCTGGACGCCGGGCCGCCGGGCGCGTAGCCCAGTTCGAACGGCACGACCACGCCGGTGGCGCCATCCGTGCTGAAATGCAGGCCGTGACCGGTGGGGGACTGATCCCGGGGATTGGCCTCATAGGCGCCGACATGGGCGTACACGGTATCGGTCAGCTCCGCCTTGACCCGCCCCGCCCAACTGCTGCCGGGCGCCGAGGTATAGTTGCTGACGTGGTTCACGAACACCGGATTGCCGCAGATGGCGTTGGTCTGGAAGTGACAGTACAGGGGGCCGTTCAGGAAAGAGGCGTTGGCCACCATGCGGCCCGCCTCCATATCCACGCGCCCGTCGAGCAGCTTTTTTCCAGGGTCAAGGCCAGCAGGTGCAGGTTCTGCAGGCCATAGACCTCCTGCACCGAGGTGTTGTTGCCGATGGCGTCGGCGGCGAGGTTGCGGCCATGCCGCCGGGTCAGCGCCGCGTGGAGGACGGTGGCGTCCAGACCCAGAATCCGCTCAAGATCGGCATCGACGCCGGCATGAACCTGGCCGGCGTAGGCGCTGCCCTGCCGCAACCCGCCGCTGGGATTGGCCGCCGCCTCCCCGGTGTAGTCCAACGCCAGGGACAGGCCCGCGTTGGCGAGGCGGTCGCCCAGGGACGGCGCATCCGGGGTTTCGGCGGCACCCGCCAGGGCGGGCATGAACAGGCCGGCGGTCAGCAGCAGGCCGGCGATACGGGGCAAAGAATTGGGGCGCATGGGAACTCCACCGTCCACTGGACGAAGCGGGGGCTGGGGCGCACCCGCCAGGGGCGCGCCTTCGCCAGGAGAAAAGAAAGGACAGGGAAAGGCAGCGGACGGGGACGCCGCCTTAGGCGGCGCGGATTTCCCGCAGGAAGCTGTCCACCTGCTGCTTCAGCAATTCGCCGTTCTTGCTGAGGTCATTGGCGGCCGAGTGCACCTCACCGGCACCGACGCCGGTTTCCTGGGCCGCGTCGCTGACTTGCCCGATGGTCTGGGAAACGTCGTTGGTTCCCTGGGCGGCCTGCTGGACGTTGCGTGTGATCTCGTTCGTGGTCGCCGCCTGCTCCTCCACCGCCGAGGCGATGGTGGTCGAGGCCTGGCTGACCTGGTTGATGATCTCCGCGATGCCCTGGATGGATTTGGCCGAGGTTTCCGTGGCCGCCTGCATGCCCGCGATCTGCGCCCGGATCTCATCCGTCGCCTGCGCCGTCTGGGTGGCCAGGGATTTGACCTCCGACGCGACGATGGCGAAGCCCTTGCCGGCGTCGCCGGCGCGCGCCGCCTCGATGGTGGCGTTCAGGGCCAGCAGGTTGGTGCGGCTGGCGATGTCGTTGATCAAGGTCACCACCTCCCCGATGCGCTGCGCCGACTGCATCAGGCCCTGCACCTCGGCGTTGGTGCGATCAGCCTGGCCAACGGCGCTGGAGATCATTTGCGTGGAGCGCGACACCTGCGCCGTGATCTCCTGGATGGAGGCGGACAGTTCCTCCGTGGCCGCCGCCACCGTCTGCACGTTCTGCGTCGCCTGCAGCGAGGCCGCCGCCACCGTGCCGGCCTGGCGGGCGACGTTGTCCGACGAGGAACTCAGGGTCTGCGCCGTGGCCAGCAACTCGGTGGCCTGCGCCGTGACGCCGTTGACGATGCCGCCCACGCGGTTCTCGAAGGCGCTAGCCAGATCCAGCATCGCCTGACGGCGCTCCTTCTCCGCCCGCTGCTTCATCGCCTCCTGCTCCGACCGCAGGCGCTCCGCCTCGATCATATTGTCCTTGAACACGCCGACGGCCTGGGCCATGCCGCCGATCTCGTCCTGGCGCTCACGCGCCGGGATGTCCACGCCGGTATTGCCACCGGCCAGGGTCTGCATCGCCGCCGTCATGTCCACGATGGGCCGCGCCACGGACCGGGTCAGGCTCCACGCCATGATGATGGCGAGAAGAACCGACAGGCCGCTGCTGACCAGGGCCACGGTGGTCGCGGTGCCCAGCGCATCGGCCTGGAGCACGGCGCGTTGCCCCAGCAGATCGCGTTCCACCTTGTCCATTTCCGCGACCTTGGCGCGGATGGCGTCCATGGACGCCTTGCCGGCGCCGCTGGCCTCCAGCTTGCGGGCCTGCTCCACCGTCTCCGGCTTGGCCATCAGGGCGATTTCCTTTTCCGCCACATCCTGGCGCCAGGTCTGCTCGAAACGGCGCACATCATCCAGGCGCGCCTGCTGGGCGGCGTTGTCCGCCGTCAGGGACTTCACCTCCGCCATAGCCGCGTCAAACGCCGTCTTGCCCTTGTGGTAGGGTTCCAGGAACTTGGGATCGGTGCCGACGAGATAGCCGCGCAGCCCCGTTTCCCCATCGACCATGGCCGCCATGACGTTGTTCAGCCGCTCCAGCACCTTATAGGTATGGTCTGTCCACCGCGTCGTGTCCTGGATGGTGGACAGCGCGCGATAGTTGATGCCGGAGGCGATGAGCGTGACGGCGACGATGAGCGCGAAGGCGGCCGCCAGCTTCCGCCCCACCTTCATGGACGATAAGAAACCCATAACCATAATCCTTTCAGGCTATAACATTTGGCTAATGTCTATAGCTTGGAGGATTAACAGAATGATAACGCTCTCAACGAAAGCCTGCGATTCAGCAATATACTGAAGCATACATAAGATGTATTTGTATTGAATGTTATATATTCACTTATCTTTTACTCGATGAGGCGGCGGGATATTCCAGAAAAAACAAATAAAATACATATGTAGGGATTTAGCATCGCAAGAAAAAGAACGCGACATCGAGTAAAAGAGATCTATTAATAATTGAACACATCCGATTTTCTATTCGCATCGGCCACGATCATCCCCGCCCAGCCGCTGGCCAAGGTCGGGCGTTCCAAGGGTGGAGCATCAGGCCGTGAAGGGCCATGGCGCCTCCCCGAGGAACGCCATGGCCCTTTATCGCAGCCGGCATGACCGCCGTCTTAGAGTGCGATCGCGTCAGGTGGACTCAACTGAAGCGATCACACGATGGAACAAAAGCTGAGAGTTTCCCTAACGCTTCAACGAAAGTCAGAAGACTCTAAGCGGCACGGATTTCCCGCAGGAAGCTGTCCACCTGCTGCTTCAGCAATTCACCGTTCTTGCTGAGGTCATTGGCAGCCGAATGCACCTCGCCGGCACCGACGCCGGTTTCCTGGGCCGCGTCGCTGACCTGCGCGATGGTTTGGGAAACGTCGTTGGTCCCCTGGGCCGCCTGCTGGACGTTGCGCGTGATCTCGTTCGTGGTCGCCGCCTGCTCCTCCACCGCCGAGGCGATGGTGGTCGAAGCCTGGTTGACCTGGTTGATGATCTCCGCGATGCCCTGGATGGACTTGGCCGAGGTTTCCGTGGCCGCCTGCATGCCCGCGATCTGCGCCCGGATCTCATCCGTCGCCTGCGCCGTCTGGGTGGCCAGGGACTTGACCTCCGACGCGACGATGGCGAAGCCCTTGCCGGCGTCGCCGGCGCGCGCGGCCTCGATGGTCGCGTTCAAGGCCAGCAGGTTGGTGCGGCTGGCGATGTCGTTGATCAGCGTCACCACCTCCCCGATGCGCAGGGCCGATTGCATCAGGCCCTGCACCTCGGCATTGGTGCGGTCGGCCTCGGTGACGGCGTTGGAAATCATCTGGGTCGTGCGGGACACCTGCGCCGTGATCTCCTGGATGGAGGCGGACAGTTCCTCCGTGGCCGCCGCCACGGTCTGCACATTCTGCGTCGCCTGCATGGAAGCGGCCGCCACCGTGCCCGCCTGGCGGGCGACGTTGTCCGACGAGGAATTCAAAGTCTGCGCCGTTGCCAGCAACTCGGTGGCCTGGGCCGTGACGCCGTTGACGATACCGCCCACGCGGTTCTCGAAGGCGCTGGCCAGGTCCAGCAT
This sequence comes from Nitrospirillum goiasense, assembly GCF_034427435.1. Taxonomy (NCBI): domain Bacteria; kingdom Pseudomonadati; phylum Pseudomonadota; class Alphaproteobacteria; order Rhodospirillales; family Azospirillaceae; genus Nitrospirillum; species Nitrospirillum goiasense. The sequence goes on from NZ_JAXQNP010000002.1 coordinate 2,431,233, forward strand.
CGCCTGACGACGTTCCTTCTCCGCCCGCTGCTTCAGCGCCTCCTGCTCCGACCGCAGGCGCTCCGCCTCGATCATGTTGTCCTTGAACACGCCGACGGCCTGGGCCATGCCGCCGATCTCATCCTGGCGCTCGCGCGCCGGGATGTCCACGGTGGTATCGCCGTTCGCCAGGCGCTTCATGACGGCGGTCATGGTCACAACGGGCGTGGCCACGGCCCGGGTCAGCCCCATGGCCATGACGACCGCCAGCAGAATGGACAGGCCGCTGCTGCCCAGCGCCACGGTGGTCGCCGTGTTGAGCGCGCCGGTCTGAAGCACGGCCCGCTGCGCCATCAAATCGCGTTCCACCTTGTCGATTTCGGCCACCTTGGCGCGGATGGCGTCCATGGACGCCTTGCCGGCGCCGCTGGCCTCCAGCTTGCGGGCCTGCTCCACCGTCTCCGGCTTGGCCATCAGGGCGATTTCCTTCTCGGCCACGTCCCGGCGCCACGTCTGCTCAAAACGGCGCAAGTCATCCAGGCGCGCCTGCTGGGCGGCATTGTCGGATGTCAGGGACTTCATCTCCGTGAAAGCCGCCTCGAACACCGCCTGGCTCTTCTGGTAGGGCTCCAGGAATTTGGTGTCGGCGCCAATGAGATATCCCCGCAGCCCCGTTTCCCCATCGACCATGGCGGCCATGGCGCCACTGAGCCGCTCCAGCACCCTGTAGGTGTGCTCCGCCCACCCGGTCGTATCCCGGATGGTGGACAACGCGCGGTAGTTAAGGCCGGAGGCGATCAGGGTGACGGCGACGATGACCGAAAACGCGGCCGCGAGCTTCCGCCCCACGCTCATCGCGGATAGAAAATTTGCCATGTAAGCCCCATCGGTTCTGTTGAGGCCTAATGGGTAATCCTTAAGGGTTAACAACCCACTAATTTGCGAATAATTTTAGATAATTAATCATATTTTTTAAGGTTTATCCCCCATAAGTTCAGCTATTAACCAAGTTGGCGCCTCAGGGGCTCACCGTCTCCGCATCCGGACGCAGCAGGCGGGCCATCCGGACCCGGCCGGTTTCTGACGAGGCGGGTTTATCCTTGGCCTCCGACAGGATCGCCACGGGGCGGTAAGCGCTGGCGGCCAGGCTTTCGCCAATCACCATCAACTGGACCGCCGCCGCGGCGCGCACCCGATCCCCGCGCACCGCCAAATCGGCGGGCAGGCTGGCCAGCAGGGCGCCGACATAATGGGTGTAGAGGCCCAGCGCGCGCCGCTCCCCCGCCAAGTCCCGGGGGGCGGCCGGTTCACCAGGGGTCGGGATGGCGGTGGCCGGTGGGGTAGCGGCGGCGGGCACCGCCGCCGGAGGCGACACCAGCGCCTCATACCCCTTCAGGCACAGGGCCGTGGGCACCGGCGTCGGGTGCGCCGGCATGAGGCCCAGCAGGCGCGCGAAGGGCGGAATGCGGTCCGGCATGGGCGCGGCGTTCACCGCGTCGGCGCACACCATCTCCAGCCCCAGGCCGGCCCCGGCCTGAGCCATCTGCGGCGCCACGGCCAGCCCAGCCAGAATGAAAGCCACCATCCACCGCCGCACGACACCGGCACCCATGACCGCGATCCTTCGCCCACTGTTGATAGATCAACAGTGTTACCGCAAACATGTCCGGATGTACTGTGATGAATGTTGCGTCGCACACAAGGCGACAAAGCCGCGAAGCCGGCACGCCCTTGATTATCCGCCGTTTTCCTGCCGTCTTGCAGTGACTGAAAGGCTGGCTTGCGCCCGACACACATGCGGCAGCGCAGCAAAAGACGCCGGTTTAATCCCGCTCCCGCCGCGCCAGGAAGGCCAGGCGCTCGAACAGATGCACGTCCTGCTCGTTCTTCAGCAGGGCGCCGTGCAGCGGCGGGATGGCTTTCTTGGGATCGCGCTGGCGCAGCACCGCCGGGTCGATGTCCTCGATCATCAGCAGCTTGATCCAGTCCAGCAGTTCGGAAGTGGAGGGCTTCTTCTTCAGGCCCGGCACCTCCCGCACCTCATAGAACAGGGTCAGGGCGTCGCGCAGCAGATCCTGCTTCAGCTTGGGGAAGTGCACCTCGACGATGCGGGCCATGGTCTCCGCATCGGGGAAGCGGATGTAATGGAAGAAGCAGCGGCGCAGGAAGGCGTCCGGCAATTCCTTCTCATTGTTGGAGGTGATGATGACTACCGGCCGCTGCCGCGCCGTGATGGTCTGCCCCGTCTCGTAGACGAAGAATTCCATGCGGTCGAGTTCCTGCAGCAGGTCGTTGGGAAACTCGATGTCCGCCTTGTCGATCTCATCAATCAGCAGCACCGGGGCCACGTCGGCCTCGAACGCCTCCCACAGCTTGCCCTTGCGGATGTAGTTGGCGATGTCGTTGACGCGGGCGTCGCCCAACTGGCCATCGCGCAGGCGGCTGACGGCGTCGTACTCATACAGGCCCTGCTGCGCCTTGGTGGTGGACTTCACATGCCATTGCAGCAGTGGGCGGCCCAAGGCGTTCGCCACCTCCTGCGCCAGCACGGTCTTGCCCGTCCCCGGCTCCCCCTTCACCAGCAAGGGGCGCTGCAAGGTGACGGCGGCGTTGACGGCGACCCGCAGGTCATCGGTCGCGACGTAGTTTTCCGTCCCTTGGAATTTCATGGTTCTTGTTCCCTCAAGCGCCGGCAGATGCAGTCGCATCCCACATTAAAGATCGCTGGATGGGAGGGCCAGAAACAAGATCGGCGTGAGGTCGCCCCCACGCCGATGTCCTGGTTCGTACTTTAACCGGCGAGCGCCGCTTCGACCGCCGCCACGGCGGCGTCGGCCTTGTCGGGCTCGCTGCCGCCGGCCTGGGCCATGTCGGGGCGGCCGCCGCCGCCCTTGCCGCCGACGGCCGCCGCCGCGACTTTCACCAGGTCAACGGCGTTGAAGCGGCCCGTGAGGTCGGCGGTCACGCCGGCCACCAGGGTCACCTTGCCCTCACCCTTGGCCACCAGCAGCACGATGCCGCTGCCGATCTGGCCTTTGATCTCATCGGCCAGGGGCTTCAGGTCCTTGGCCTCGATACCGTCCAGCACGCGGGCCGACAGCTTCACGCCGTTGATCACCTTCTCCGGCGCGGCGGCGGCACCGCCGCCCCCGCCCAGGGCCAACTGGCGCTTCAGGTCGGCCACTTCCTTTTCCAGGCGGCGGCGCTCCTCCACCAGGGTGGCGACGCGGGCCGGCACCTCCGCGGCGGAGACCTTGAGGGCGCCGGCGGCGGCCAGCAGGCGGCCCTCCTGCCCTTCCAGGTACTCGAACGCGCCCCGGCCGGTCAGCGCCTCGATACGGCGCACGCCGGCGGAGACCGCCCCCTCCGACACGATCTTGAACAGGCCGATGTCGCCGGTGCGGCGCACATGGGTGCCGCCGCACAGCTCCACGGAATACTGGCGGTTCAGGCCTTCGTCCTGGCCACCCATAGACACCACGCGAACCTCGTCGCCGTACTTCTCGCCGAACAGGGCCATGGCACCCTGCTCAATGGCCTCGGCCGGGGTCATCAGGCGGGTGACGACCTCGCTGTTACCCAGGATGCGGGCGTTCACCGCCGCCTCGACCACGCGCACGTCGTCATCAGACAGCGGCGTCGGCTGGCTGATGTCGAAGCGCAGGCGCTCCGCCGACACGAGCGAGCCCTTCTGCGTGACATGCTCGCCCAGGCGCTGGCGCAGGGCCTCATGCAGCAGGTGGGTGGCGGAGTGGTTGGCGCGGATGTCGCCACGACGGCGGCCGTTCACGCGCAACTCGACCAGTTGCCCCGGGGCCAGGGCGCCGTGGGTGACGGTGCCGATATGGGCGAAGACGGCGCCCAGCTTCTTCTGCACGTCGCTGACGGCCACCTCGACGCCACCGGCACCAAAGATCACGCCGCTGTCGCCCACCTGGCCGCCGGACTCGCCATAGAACGGCGTCTGGTTCACCAGGACGATGACTTCCTGGCCGGCGGTCGCCTTGTCCAGCTTGTTGCCCTGGCGGTCCAGCACGGCCGTGACCTTGCCCTCGGCGTTCTCGGTGTCGTAGCCCAGGAACTCGGTGGCGCCCAGCTCATCCTTCAGCTCGAACCACACGCGCTCGGTCGCGGCCTCGCCGCTGCCGGCCCAGGCCTTGCGCGCCTCGGCCCGCTGGCGCTCCATAGCGGCGGTGAAGCCGTCGACCTCGACGGCGCGGTTGCGGCCGCGCAGCACGTCCTGCGTCAGGTCCAGGGGGAAGCCGTAGGTGTCGTACAGCTTGAACGCCACCTCGCCCGGCAGCGGCTGGCCGGCGCCCAGCTTGTCCTCTTCCTCGTCCAGCAGCTTCAGGCCGCGATCCAGCGTCTGCTTGAACCGGGTTTCCTCCAGCCGCAGGGTCTCGGTGATCAGGGCCTGGGCGCGCTGCAACTCCGTGTAGTGGCCGCCCATCTCGCGCACCAGCGCCGGCACCAGGGTGTGCATCACCGGATCGCGGGCGCCGATCATGTGGGCGTGGCGCATGGCGCGGCGCATGATGCGGCGCAGGACGTAACCCCGCCCCTCGTTCGCCGGCAGCACGCCGTCGGCGATGAGGAAAGAGGAGGCGCGCAGATGGTCGGCGATCACGCGGTGCGACACGGCGTGCGCGCCGTTGGGGTCGGAATTGGTGGCATCGGCCGACGCGACGATCAGGGCGCGCATCAGGTCGGTGTCGTAGTTGTCGTGCACGCCCTGCAGCACCGCCGCCAGACGCTCCAGCCCCATGCCGGTGTCGATGGAGGGCCGGGGCAAGGACACCCGCTCCTCCTTCGTCACCTGCTCATACTGCATGAACACCAGGTTCCAGATTTCGATGAAGCGGTCGCCATCCTGGTCCGGGCTGCCGGGGGGGCCGCCGGGAATGCCCTCGCCATGGTCGTAGAAAATCTCGGAGCACGGGCCGCAGGGGCCGGTGTCGCCCATGGCCCAGAAGTTGTCGGCCGTGGGGATGCGGATGATGCGGTCGTCCGACAGGCCGGCCACCTTCTTCCACAGGCCGTGGGCCTCGTCATCGGTGTGGTAGACCGTGACCAGCAGCTTGTCCTTCGGCAGGGCGAAGGTCTTGGTGATCAGGTTCCAGGCCAGCTCGATGGCATCGGCCTTGAAATAGTCGCCGAAGGAGAAGTTGCCCAGCATCTCGAAGAAGGTGTGGTGCCGGGCGGTATAGCCCACGTTCTCCAGGTCGTTGTGCTTGCCGCCGGCGCGCACGCACTTCTGCGAGGTGGTGGCGCGGGTGTAGGGGCGCACCTCGTTGCCGGTGAAGACGTTCTTGAACTGCACCATGCCGGCGTTGGTGAACATCAACGTCGGATCGTTGCGCGGCACCAGCGGGCTGGACTCCACCTCCGTGTGGCCGTTCTTCACGAAGTAGTCCAGGAAAGCGGAGCGGATCTCGTTGGCGGTCTTCATCGGGCAACAGCCTTAAGCATGCGACGGAACACCCCGGGTATCAGACCCCGGGACAGGGTTTGTAGCGTGTAGACGCGCCCAATGTCCATGGGGGCAGAAACCACATTCCTCGCTTTTACCAACTCAGCAGCTCGAAGGACCTCTCCTCGAATGTCTATAACGGGATTAAGGCTTAGCTGTCGCGATTTCTCAACTAAGCCATTGATATTTCTCAACTAAGCCATTGATTATCTTTAAAATATTCACTGCCTCAGTGGATAGAATAGCTCATCAATTTGGCATAGCGCCCTTCGCAACCAACTCATAGCCGTCGCGTCATGAGCATGATGCGCAATTTCCATGGAGTTCTTTAATATTTCCAAGATATATTCTAGATTTATATTGTTAGTATTTGAAAAACCAAGCACAGCGTGAGCAATATCTGCAGGCCCAGCGGTAGCTATAATGGTAGAATTCCGACATTCTATAGCGTCCATTATTTTACTTGGCGTCCCAGTTGCTTTCTTATATGCTTTCTTCTTACCAGAGGCTCTGTCATTGAAAATCTTCTTACGCCCTTCGGGCGCTTGACTAAGTTGAATCAAATCCAACAATTCAGCATGCCCAATGCGCGCCGCCTGACAAAAAAAGTATATGGGCAACCAATCTCCTTGGCAGCTCTCTAAGGCTGCCCTAATATACTCCTTAGGCCCATAAGTTATCTTTTGATTTATAAAATCATTAATGAGGTCAGATCTAGTAACAACACCGGACTTCACGACTACGACGCTGTCTGATTTAGGAATAACATCACCAACTAGCTTCAGTGTCGGCGCTCCGTCCGTTTGATTGAAATCGCCATCTTTAATGAACTTCACCTTACTTAATAAGTCATCATCAATCATAATTACATTTTTTGTGTCGCCAATAACCCCTTCTTGCAAATCGAGAATCATTGATCGTTCTGGACCGAGAGAAAGAAGCCGGCTTACCATCGGAATAATCTGACTTCTGGCAAGCGCGTCTCGTTCATCAAAAATTGCTCGAAGATCGCTATATTTAATTCTGCCAGACTGTCCTGGATATCTAAAAAATATATCGCCTTCTTTGACCTGATCACCATCCTGACCTGTCGCAATTACAGGCCGACTATTATGCTTCTCGACGTGGAATACTCCTATCCCCCTACCACCAACCTCAACATATGTGCTCGAGATTCTAGGGGTTGGATCGAGAATTGATTTTATTTTCTTTGTAAAATCAGCCGGATCTGCATCCCTAAAGGAATTGCTCTCTAAACCAACGACAGCATAACTCATGTCTACATCCGAGCTAATTACTTTCTCCTTATCCCTCACACCAAAGAAAATATAGCCGCCTCTGTTATTTGCAAGAGCGGCAACCGCGCGCACCCAGGCTCCACTATACTTGAAACCGAAATTCTCCTTGCACTCATGCTGATCACTTTCACCGCGCTGAAATCGCCAAATACCAGAGGAGTCTGGCGCGAAAAGCTTCAATATATTTCGATGACTCAAAGGGTCACCATCCTGGACATCAGCTACAATTTGAGGGACATCAATTGCTGCAGAGACCTCCGATGCTTTAAACCCTGCCAGAAATTGTTCTAGAGCCTCATCAGATGAAGGCTGTATAGTGGAAGAATTGCTATATGTTCCAGATTTTATCCCGGTAATTCTCCCAGAATTAACCGACCGATCTGGCCTATTAAAAAAGAATTGAATATCCTTGTTCCTCATACCCCTAGACAACATGGCCTTAATGTGCGCTATTTCCCAGTCATCGATGCTTCTTTTCGACATAACCATCTCTTCTACTTCATATATTCGCAATATTATACAATAAATAGTCGATAATTATTAAACTAGCAGCAGCGTGTTGTTCGGCGTGGCGACGACCGTGGGCGCCGTGGGCGTGGCGGGGGTGGTGCCGGCGGCCAGGTCCTGGTCGGCGGCGTCCACCTGCTTGGCGGCGTCGGCGATGTCCCGGGCGCTGTGGTCGGCGTCCTGGGGATCGCCGGGCTTGCGCTTGCGCTCCAGGATGTTCTTGGCCTGGGCATAAACGCTGCGCGCCTGGTCCATCAGGGTCCGGACGTTGCCCATGAACTCCATGCGCTCCTTCCGCGCCGCCGTCTCCTCCTCCGTGCTGGGGACCTGGATGACGCCGGGCTTGTCGGTCTTGCCGTCGTTGGCCGCGGCCTGGGCGTCGCCCGTCTGCAGGGTGGCGTCGGCGCCGGCCCCATTGACGGCTTGAGCGGTGGCGGCCTGGCTGCCCGCCTGTGGGGTGGAGGGGTTCTGGGTACCGGCGGCGGTGGCCTGGATTTGGGCGGCGTCGCTGCCCACGCCGGCCACGTCGGTGGCGGCGCCACCGGTGGCCGCCCCGCTGGTGCCCGCCCCACTGGCACCCGAGGCGTCGGTGGCGGCGGAGGAGTCGCCGCCGGTGGTGCCGACCGTGGCGCCGTTCTTCACGGCGCCGGCATACTCTTGCGCGGCGGAGCCCAGGGACTTGGCCACGTCCGCCGCCTCGCGCGCGATGCGGGCGGCGGCCTGCTTGTCGCCCATGGCGGCGGCCAGCTGGGCGCGCATGCGCAGGGCCTTCAGTTGGCGCTTGGCGTTGTCGACCTTGTCCTGGGCCGCCTTCTTGTCGTTGTCGGCGGCCTTCTGCTTGATCTGCTTGTCCAGCTTGGTGGCGTCGGACTGCAGCTTGGTCAGCTTCTTCAGCGTCTTTTCATCGACGAAGGCGCCGATGGCGCCGGCGGTGTCCCCCCGCTGCAGGGCGTCGGCGACCTTCTGCGCCGTGATCTGGGGAGCGGGGGTGGTGGATGTGGTGGAGCGGAACAGCGACGTCTGTTGAGTCGCCGAGGACGCCAGGCTTTGCGCCTGGGAATAGACGGAGGTGCCCGAGGTCGTAACCATCATCCGCTCCCCATTTTGGGTAAGGCATTTCTCGCATTCATGCGAGGACCTGGATGATACGCTTTTTATGTCATTTATGCAACCAATGGCGGCTGCGTCGCCGGCTTCATTGCCGTGCGCTCGTCCCACGCCCTATGGTGTCGGAAACGTTCTGACCGACAGCCCTCAGACAGTCCGCAACCCCCAGGAGCACGCCGCATGTCCGTGCAGGAAGTCACCCCCGAGGCCGGCCTTTGGGCGCTATTGCCGGGCGCCCAGTTCGCCGACGCCTTCCGGCTGGTAATGCCAACGCCGGCATCCGATACGCCCGCGCTGGATGCCCTGGTGGCGGCCCGCCGCATGATGGGCACCTCCCCCGCCTGGGTCCGCTGGCTGCTGGCCCTGCGCAACGCCCTGGTGGCCCCCTTGGGCCTGAAGGCACCCCACCCGCCGGCGCCATCGGAACCCGGTGCTGCCGATCATATCGGCATCTTCCCCATCCTAAGCCGCGGACCGGACCGAGTGGTGCTGGGCATGGCGGACAAGCACCTGGATTTCCGCGCCGTGGTCGATGTGCGCCAGGACGCCGCCGGCCGCCATGTCACCGCCACCACGCTGGTGCGCACCCACAATTGGCTGGGGCGGACATACCTGGCGCTGATCATGCCCTTCCACCGCCAGGTGGTGCGGACCATGCTGAAGCAGGTCACGGCCCCCTGAGCCTCCTGCGGCCGAAATGGAAAAGGCGGACCGTCACCGATCCGCCTTTCTGCTCATCAGATGATCAGCCTGATCACTCGGGGCTGTCGGCGTCACCGTCTGCCTCGGGGGAGCCCACCATCATGGCGCCGGCCACCAGGCCGGCGTTGGCGCGGACCTTTTCCTCGATGGCCTTGGCGATGGCCGGGTTGGTGCGCAGGAACTGCTTGGCGTTCTCGCGGCCCTGTCCCACGCGCTGGCCGTCGTAGGAGAACCAGGCGCCCGACTTTTCGACCACGCCGGCCTGGATGCCCAGGTCGATCAGCTCGCCCACCTTGGACACGCCCTCACCGTACATGATGTCGAACTCGACCACGCGGAACGGCGGGGCCAGCTTGTTCTTCACCACCTTCACGCGGGTCTGGTTGCCGACGACGTTGTCGCGGTCCTTGATGGCGCCGATGCGGCGGATGTCCAGGCGGATGGAGGCGTAGAACTTCAGCGCGTTACCGCCGGTGGTCGTCTCCGGGTTGCCGAACATCACGCCGATCTTCAGGCGGATCTGGTTGATGAAGATGACCAGGCAGTTGGACTTGGAGATGGACGAGGTCAGCTTGCGCAGCGCCTGGCTCATCAGGCGGGCCTGCAGGCCGACGTGGCTGTCGCCCATCTCGCCTTCCAGTTCGGCGCGCGGCACCAGGGCCGCCACCGAGTCCACCACCAGCACGTCGATGGCGCCGGAGCGCACCAGCGTGTCGGTGATCTCCAGGGCCTGTTCACCGGCGTCGGGCTGGGAGACCAGCAGGTCATCCACGTTCACGCCCAGCTTGCGGGCGTAGGACGGGTCCAGCGCGTGCTCGGCGTCGACGAAGGCGCAGGTGCCGCCGCTCTTCTGGGCTTCCGCGATGGCGTGCAGGGCCAGCGTGGTCTTGCCCGAGCTTTCCGGCCCGTAGATTTCGATGATACGACCGCGCGGCAGGCCGCCGATGCCCAGGGCGATGTCCAGCCCCAAGGAACCGGTGGAGATGGCATCCACCTCCATCGACGCCTCCTTGGCGCCGAGCTTCATGATGGAGCCCTTGCCGAACGCGCGTTCGATCTGGCCGAGGGCGGCGTCGAGGGCCTTTTGCTTATCCATGGGTGTTTCTACCAGACGAAGTGGTGCCGACATCTTGCTGTCCCCCTCTTGTCGCATACGGCCAACGGGCGTTCAACGGCTGCGGTGAAAGGGAATGTACCTGCTATGTTCTCATTCGCCAAGGGCGAAAGTTTGCCATTTGTTCTTTTTTGTTCTTGTTATGATGCCCTCAAGGGCCGGGCGCCGGCATCCGCCGGCTTGGCTTCCTCGCTTTCCAGTCCGCTACGCTCCCCGGAAAGCTGCGGCGGCCCCGGTCGGGGCCTCGTCGCTGCGCTCCAGAGTCGGGTTATATTTCAATGCCCTCAAGCGCCGGGCGCCGGCATCCGCCGGCTTGGCTTCCTCGCTTTCCAGTCCGCTACGCTCCCCGGAAAGCTGCGGCGGCCCCGGTCGGGGCCTCGTCGCTTCCGCTCCGACTTGCTTCACGATCAGGCACTTGAGCGCGCTCACCTTGGATTCGCGGGCTCCTGCCCCGGGCGCGGCGGCCCTTCCATCACGTCCTTCACCTTGGCGGCCAGTTGCTTCAGGCTGAAGGGCTTGGGCAGGAAGTCGACCACGGCGCCGTCCTTCAGGGAATGGCGGAAGCGGTCCTCGGCATAGCCGGAGATGAAGATGACCTTCACGTCAGGGCGGAAGCGGCGCACCTGCTCGATCAGGGTGGGGCCGTCCATCTGGGGCATGACCACGTCGCTGACGATCAGGTCCACCTCCCCGCCCCGGGCGCCTTGCAGCAGGTCCAGCGCCTCCTCCCCGCTGCGCGCCTCCAGCACGGTATAGCCCTTGTTGCGCAGGGCGCGGGCGCCGAAGACGCGCACGGCGTCCTCATCCTCCACCAGCAGGACCGTGCCGATGCCGGTGAGGTCGGCGGCGCCCTTGTCCTTGGCCTCCTCCGCCGGGGCGGCCTGGGCCAGGGCCTTCTCATCCAGGCGCGGCAGGTGGATGGAGAACTTGGCCCCCTCCCCCGGCTTGCTCTCCACGAAGACGAAGCCGCCCGTCTGGCGCACGATGCCATAGACGGTGGACAGGCCCAGCCCCGTGCCCGACCCCACCTCCTTGGTGGAGAAGAAGGGCTCGAAGATGCGTTGCAGGTTTTCCGGCGGGATGCCGATGCCGGTGTCGATCACCTCCACCACCACCCAGTCACCGGGCGGCATCTCCTCCGTCTCATGACGGATGGGCTCGGTGGTGTGCAGGTTGCCGGTGACGATGGTCAGCCGCCCGCCTTTGGGCATGGCGTCGCGGGCGTTGACCGCCAGGTTGATGATGACCTGTTCCAACTGCCCCTGGTCCACCCGCACCAGGCCGGTGTCGCGGCCGTGCAGCATGCGCAGCTCGATATTCTCACCGATCAGGCGGCGCAGCAGGTTGGACAGTTCCGCCAGCACGTCGGTGATGCTCAGCACCCGGGGCTGCAGGGTCTGCTGGCGGGAGAAGGCCAGCAACTGGCGCACCAGGTTGGCGGCGCGGTTGGCGTTCTGCTTGATCTGCATGATGTCGCTGAACGACTGGTCACCCGGCTTGTGCCGCAGCAGCAGCAGGTCGCAGAAGCCGATCATGGCCGTCAGCAGATTGTTGAAGTCATGCGCCACGCCGCCGGCCAACTGGCCGATGGCCTGCATCTTCTGCGACTGGACGAACTGCGCCTCCAGGTTCTTTTGCGCGGTCATGTCCACCAGGTGAAGGATCAGGCCGCGGTCGCCATCGCCATCCCCGTCGAAGCGGCGGGAATAGACATGGACCACGGGCCCCTGGGCACCGCGCAGCCGCGCCTCCACCGGCGTCCCGGCCTGGCTGCGCCCCTCCAGCACGTCGGCCAAGCGGGCCATGAGGTTGGCGCGGTGTTCCTGCTGGAACAGGCTGGCGATGGGCTCCCCCTGCACATCGCCCAGGCGCAGGTCGGCCATGGCGAGGAAGGTGGGGTTGCATTCCGCCAGCCGGAACTCCCCATCCACGAAGGCGAAGCCGGTGGGCGCGAACTGGAAGAAGCGCTGGAAGCGCTGCTCGGCCCGGCGCAGCTCCTCCTCCCGCGCCGTCTCGCGGGTCAGGTCGCCCAGGAAGATCAGGGTGCCGCCGGGGGACACGGCCACATGCAGGACGCTGGCGCGCAAGGGGGCCGCGCGGGCCGCCGCCAGATCCACTTCCGCCATACCGGCCAGGCGCTCGGGAAACAGCTCCCCCTGCGGCGGGGTGGCCAGCAGGTCGCGCAGATGGCGGCTGCCGTCCTCCAGCCCATCGCGGCCCAGGCCCAGCCAATCGGCCAGGGTGAGGTTCACGCGCAGCAGCGTGCCAGCCCCATCGACCAGCAGAACGCCCAGGGGCGCCAGATCCCACAGCTCACGCCAGGGATGGCCGCCGGCCGCAGGCACGGCGCCACCGCTGCGCACCCGCCATTCCACCAGGCCGGGCCGCCTGGCCACGGTCAAGGGCCGCGCCGTCACCAGGCAGGGCGCCAGCCGGATCATGCCCCCACCCGGGCCAACCGCTGGGCCACCCATAGTGCCGCCCGCTGGCCCCCCCGCTGGGCCGCCGGGGGTATCGTCAACGAAGACGACGGGCGCCTCCCCCCTTCGCCCCGGCGCGCCGCCTCCTGCACCTCCTCCAGGCGCTGGGCGTCGGCGTCCGCGCGGCAGCGCCGGGCCAGGATGTCGACGACACGCCCCCCATCCGCGCCATCGGCAGGCCTGGCCAGCGCGGCGAAGGCGCCATTGGCGGCGAGAACCCGTCCATCCGCCCCCGCCACGGCCAGGGCCTCCGGCACCGCCTCCACCACGGCGCGCAGCACAGCGGTATGCGCCGTGGTCTGCCGCAACCAGAGAACACCCAACAGGGCCATCAACAGGAAAGCGCCGGCTGCGACCAGGGCGACCGCTAAAGCCAGGGGATGGTCCAACACCCCCCAAGCCAGGGCGGCCGCCAGCAACAGGGCCGCGACCATCAAGGCCCCCCCCGCCACAAGCATCAGCCCCACCTGCGCCGGGCCAACGCCTGTGCCGCCCTCCGGGCTTTCCGGCGGCGGCACGGGCGGGGGAACGAGGGGCGGGAGGGGAAGGCGGGCACCGACAAGCACCTCTGAATCGGAAGGGCCCGATCCTACCAGTCCCGGTCCCCCGGGACGAGATGCCGGACGGAAATAAATTTGAATCAATAAAGGTCGGGTGGTGGGGAACGTCCAGCCGCCCCACCTCGTCATCCGCGGAGCGGAATTAGCGCTTGGGGAAGGTCTTCTTCTTCAGCTTGAAGACATAAGAGATGACCTGGGCCACCGCCTTGTAATGCTCCGCCGGGATTTCCTCATCCACCTCGGCGCTGGCATAGAGGGCGCGGGCCAGGGGCGGGTTGGGCACCAGGGGAATGCCATGTTCCTCCGCCAGTTCGCGGATGCGGGCGGCGATGAAGTCCACGCCCTTGGCCACCACCATGGGCGCCCCCATGCTGAGGGGGTCATACTTCAGCGCGATGGCGTAGTGGGTGGGGTTGGTCACCACCACGTCGGCCTTGGGCACGTTCTCCATCATGCGGTTGCGGGCGCGCTGCATGCGCAAGGCGCGGATCTTGCCCTTGATCAGCGGGTCGCCTTCGGTCTGCTTGTGCTCGTCCTTCACTTCCTGCTTGGTCATGCGCATGTCGCGCATGAACTTCCAGCGCTGATACCACCAGTCAGCACCGGCCAGCAGGCCCAGCGCCACCAGCACGCGGAAGATCAGGCCCACCGCCTGGCTCTTGGTCTCGTTCACCAGGCCCATCAGCGGCATGCCGATGAAATGGTCCACGGAATGGGCCAGCGGGAACAGGCCGGGCAGCACCACCACCGACACCACCACCAGCTTGACCAGCGACTTGGCGAATTCCAGCAGGTTGGCGACCTTGAACTTGTTCAGCAGGTTGGTGACGAGGTTGAAACGGTTGAGGTCGAAGCTCAGCACCCGCTCGAAGCTGAAGACGAACCCGACCTGGAGGAAGGAGCCAAGGACGGCGGCGATGACCAGCAGGGCGAAGGGCACCGACATGGCGACCCCCACCTGGCCCAGCAACTCGGTCAGCAGGTGCCCCAGGCCCCCCCTGTCCACCGGCAGGGTTTCCGGCCGTTCTATGAAAGGGACCAGCACCGTGTGGATGCGCCCGAAAGTCCAGGGCAGCACGCTGACCACCATCACCAGGATGGCACCCAGCATGAAGAGGTGCGGCACCTCTTGCGATTTGGGGATGTTGCCCTTGGAGCGGGCGTCCGTCAGCCGTTTGCCTGTCGGCTCTTCTGTTTTGGAATTTGGATCCTGGTCTTCCGACATGGCCCCGCCCCTTACGACGACAGGAAGGGCATCATCTGCCCCTGGAAGGCGCGCAGCCAGTAGACCATGAGCCCCGACAGGCTGCCACCCAGCAGCAGCAGGCCCAGGACGATCTGCAGGGGCTGTGTCACGAAGAAGACCTGGATGGAGGGCACCAGCCGCGCCACCAGGCCCATGCCCAGGAAGAACAGCAGGCCGATGATGACGAAGGGGGCCGACATCTGCAGGCCGATGCTGAAGCTTTCCGAGAAGATGCGCGTCAGATGCTCGGTGAAATCACCCAGCGGGATGGCCCCGCCCGGGGGGAACAGGCTGTAGCTCTGCACCGCCGCCAGGATCAGCATGTGGTGCATGTCGGTGGCGAACAGCAGCAGCAGGCCCAGAATGCCCAGGATGGAGTTCACCACCGTGCTCTGCTGTGACATGGCCGGGTTGAAGGCCTGGGCGGAGCTGAGGCCGACATGGTTGGCGATCAGGCTGCCGGCCGTTTCCAGGGCGCCCATCATGGTGCGGGCGATGGTGCCGATGAAGATGCCGATCAGCGCCTCCCCCGCGATGAGCACGGCCATATTGGCCGGCTGCGCCGGTTCCGGCGGCAGGGTCCCGCCCACGGCGGGCGCCACCGCCAGGGCCACGATCAGGCCGAACAGCAGGCGGATGCGGGTGGAGACGAAGGTTTCGCCCACGGTGGGCATGATGAGGAAGGCCGCCCCCAGCCGGACGAACACCATGAGATAGGTGTAGAGCTGGCTGAGGAGGAGGGTCTGCAACATCACTCGTTGCCCGTCCCAACCCCGACGATCTTGTCCATGATGCCCTCGGTGAAGGTCACCATGTGGTGCAGCATGAAGGGCGCGAAGAACACCAGGGCCACGAACATGGCGATGATCTTGGGCACGAAGGTCAGCGTCTGTTCCTGGATCTGGGTCAGCGCCTGGAACAGCGAGATGGCCAGGCCCACCACCATGGACACGGCCATGACGGGTCCGCTGACGATGATGACCGTCAGCAGCGATTGGCGCACGAGTTCGATGATTTCCTGTTCGTTCATGCGCACGATCCGGCAAGCGCGGGCCCGCCGATGGGCCAGCCCCTCAAGATACCCCAATAGACGCCAGGGCGCGGGCCGGGCGCAAGCCCCGCCGCCGCCTCACATCGGCATGCGCATGATTTCCTGGTAGGCGGAGATGACCTTGTCGCGCACGGCGGTCACCGCCTGCAGCGTCACCTCGGCGTTGCTGACGGCGTTCACCACGTCGGTCAGGTCGGCCTTACCCAGGACGCCGGCCGCCGTCATGCGTTCCCCCTGGTGCATCGTGTCGACGGCGTCCACCGCCGCCTGCTTCATCAGCTCGCCAAAGCTGGGGCCGGCGGCGGGGGCGGCCATGCCGGGGCCGGCCCCCTGGCGGGCGGTGTTGGCGTAGGCGGCGATCGCGCTGGGAAGGGGAATGGCCATCGTGGAAATCAGCTCCTAAGCCCGCTCAGTTGCGCAGCAGGTCTATGGTCTTGGTCAGCATGGTGCGGGTGGCGTCTATGACGCCCAGGTTGGCCTCGTAGGAGCGCTGGGCCTCGCGCATGTCCATCGATTCCACCAGGCCGTTGACGTTGGGCATCAGCACATAGCCCTCGCTGTCGGCGCTGGGGTGGCCGGGATCGAACTTGCGCTGGAAATCGCTGCGGTCGACATCGACCTTCTTCACGTTGACGGTGTCGATGCCCAGGGCCTTGTTCAAGGTGTTGGCGAACAGCACCACCTTGCGCCGATAAGGCAGGTCACCGGGGCTGGCCGCCGTGCTGTCGGTGTTGGCCAGGTTCTCCGCGATGACGCGCAGCCGCGTGCCCTGCGCCTTCATGCCGGCGGTGGACAAGTTCAGGGCGTTCATCAAATCCATCGGAACCCTCTTCCCCAAAACCGTAAGGCCCAAAACCGTGAGGCCCAAACCTTGAAACCTAATTTAGCGGGCGAACCATCAAGAAGGCGTTAACCAGACCGCCGCCTCAGCTCCCCTTGCCCAGGGCCATCTTCAGCATGCCGATCTGCTTGCGGTACAGGTTGGTCAGCGCCTGGAAATCGATGGCGTTCTGGCCGATCTTGGTCATCTGGTCCTCCAGCACCACGGCGTTGCCGGTGGGCGAGGTCTCATAGGCCGTGCGGTCCTTGGCGGCACGGAAGCCGCCGGCGCCCGTGCCGCTGGACGCCAAATGCGCCGGGTCGGTCGCCACCAGCTCGAGCTTCCCGGCCTCGCGCAGTTGATTCTTGAAGTCGAAGGGCACCAGGTCGCGCGCCTGGTAATTGGGCGTGTCGGAGTTGGAGACGTTCTGCGCCAGGACCTCCTGGCGCTGGTTGTCCCAGGCCATCTTGTCCGACATCAGCTTGAAGATACCCAGCCTGTTCAGATCCATGATCCGCGCTCACCACCCCGGTGGGGTTAAACCGAAAGGCCCCGTCAGGACCGCTCTCGTCGCAGGACGCCGTCACGATCGGCATCCAACACCAGGCCCAGGCACCACTATTGCCATAGATGAGTTATATGCAATCTGCAAGCCATCGCTTGGAGAATCGCTCTAAACCAACGGGGATTCCAGCGTTATTTGCCGGTCTCCAACCAGGCCCGTCCGCCCCATCCCGGGCGGCCCATGCATTTTACAACGGATTCCGATCCAAATGGACCCGATTCAAATGGGCCGACACAAAGGGGCCCGACACAAAGGGAATAGAGCGTGGCTCTCAACCGGCTGCCCATTTGCGTATCACGGCGGAGAGTTATACCCTGGCCCCGGCCCTGCATGGGCCCTACCCCACACCCGGAATCCAGGCATACCGCAGCCCGGATATGGGCGACGGCCCCCGCTTCAACAAGGATCGATCCGCCTTTGCCCCCCACCGACGACAGCGACAAGCCCCGACGCCAGGTGGCCGTGGCCTTGCAGCACATGGCGGAAGGCCTGCCGCGCATCGTCGCCACCGGGCAAGGGGCGGTGGCGGAACAGATCCTGGAACTGGCCTTCGCCAACGGCGTGAAGGTCCGGCAGGACGCGGATCTGGCGGAAATCCTGTCGGTCATCGACATCGACAGCGAAATCCCCATCGAGGCACTGGCCGCGGTGGCGGAAATCCTGGCCCATGTCTACCGTGCCAATGGCCAGCTCAGCAGTGGGGCGGCCCTGGACAATGTTCCCCGCCCGCCACCCCCTATGGCCCCACCCCCTATGACCGGGCCCCCACCGGACCCGGCGCCACATCCGGAACACCGCCGCTCAGATGACCACGCCCGCGCCCTCCCCCGAAGCGGAAGCCCTGGCCGACGCCATGGACGGCCTGCTGTCCATCCTGAATCGCACCGCCGACCTGGTCGCCGCCGGCGACGCGGTGGAATTCGCCGGCCTGGAGGATGAGGCTACTGCATTATGCAATGCAGTTGTCCAGTTGCCCCCGCCGGAGGCGCGCGCCTTCCTGCCGCGGCTGGAGGCGGTGCTGGCGGCGCTGGAACGGCTGGAAACGGTGGTGAAGAAGGCCAACGAGCTAACCCAAGGCAAGGCCACGGTCGGCCGGGCCGCCGCCGCCTATCGCCGGGCCGAAGATCCGGATGTCGGCTGAACCCATGGTCACCTCGGCTGCCTATTACCTGTACGCCGCCCTGATGCTGGGCCTGGTGCTGGGCTTCATCCTGGTCGCCGGCTGGCTGGTCCGCCGCTTCGGTGGCGGCGCCCTGCTGCGCCTGCCGGGCCGCACCCAGCGCCGCCTGGGCGTGGTGGAGGCCATGGCGCTGGACCCGCGCCGCCGGCTGGTGCTGATCCGCCGGGACGGGGTGGAGCACCTGCTGCTGCTGGGCGGCACCCAGGACCTGCATCTGGAGGGGCCCTTTCCCGCCACGGGCCCCAACACGGGCGACAGCCACCAGACCTTCCAAACCGTTCTGAACGAAACCGCCGCCCCGCCGGCGCCCGCCCCGGGGCCTTAGTCATGAGCACCACCGCCCGACCCTCGCCTCATCAGTCCACTTCCCGGTCCGGACAGCCATCGCGCCTGTTCCGCTGGGGCGCGCCGGCCCTGGCCATCCTGCTGACGGTGGCGGTGTCGCTGCTGGCCGGGGTGGCGCACGCCCAGAGCCTGAACCTGGACCTGGGCTCCCAGGGCGGCAGTTCCACCAGCCGCATCATCCAGTTGGTGGTGCTGATCACCGTGCTGTCGGTGGCGCCCAGCATCCTGGTGATGATGACCAGCTTCGTGCGCATCATCATCGTATTGGGCTTCCTGCGCTCCGCCCTGGGCACGCAGCAGGTGCCGCCCAACCAGGTGATGCTGAGCCTGGCCCTGTTCCTCACCTTCTTCATCATGGCGCCCACCTTCCAGGCGGCCTATGACGCCGGCATCAAGCCCATGATCGACGAACAGGTGGATGAGTTGACGGGCTTGAAGAACGCGGTCGTGCCCTTCCAGGACTTCATGCTGAAGCACACGCGCGAGCGCGACCTGCAACTGTTCACCGACATCGCCAAGGTCGACAAGGTAACGACCGCCAAGGACCTGCCTATCCAGGTGGTGATCCCCGCCTTCATGATCTCTGAACTCAAGCGCTCGTTCGAGATCGGCTTCCTGGTGTTCATCCCCTTCCTGGTGATCGACATGGTGGTGTCGTCGGTGCTGCAATCCATGGGCATGATGATGCTGCCGCCCGCCATGATCTCCCTGCCGTTCAAGATCATCTTCTTCGTGCTGGTGGACGGCTGGTACCTGATCGTCGGCAGCCTGGTGAAAAGCTTCGGGTAGTGCGGTTACCCGATGCCGGCGCGCCACAACGGAATAAGGATCTGGTCTGCGGTGTCCATCCACAACCTGCCTGAGCCGCCTGGCATCCTTGCGCTGATTGGCCTCCTGAAAAGAAGCTATGCGGCAAACGTTGGCGTTTTCTTCAGCCTTATTTTGATGCTTGCATTCATTCTGAATTGTCCGGGTGTTTTAATAGAAGAAACAAACATCATATTTCATATTTCAGCCCCCGCTCTGTTGCTGGTCGGCCTTTTGGGTAGCGTTTTAAGAATTTGGCCGCTACGGGCGGTGGGCTGGCTTGGAATCATTTATTCCCTTCCGGCTGTGATGTGTGCCGCGCCGGACTTGGATCACTTCACGCCTGAACTCCAGGGGTTTCCGACTTTGTGGCGGCTATCGTTAACCGCCTCGGTATGGCTGGCGTTATTGACCTTTTTCAAGGTATTGGCGATGAGGCGTTGGGATGGGCAACGACGGTCGTTCGTCGCGGCAAGCATCCGTTGCGTCGCCGGCAGTAAGTAAATCACCATTAGGAATGGGGCAGTTTGCCGCTGTGCGTCAGGTTCTCGACCCCTAAATTCGTATAAGGCGTTGGCACTAACGCCTTATACGACCCCACGTCACACGATTCCAATCACCATGGCCCGAGTGAGGAAAATGAAGAAGGTTCTGACCAGCGGTCTGCTATCCCTGTTCGCCGTCACCGCCGTCACCGGGTTGGGGGCCGGCCAGGCCGCCGCCCAGACGGGCCCGCAATGCCCCAAGACCCTGCCGGTCACCGAGATGGTCAAGGACGTGCCGGCCGGCTTCAAGGCCTATCAGGACGGCAACCCGCCCAAGGCCCCGGACGGCAGCCCCCTGCCCCTGCCGCTGGCCGCCATCCTGTTTTGGAACGGCGAACCGGGTGGCCAGCCGCCCCTGCCCCCGGCCAGCCAGTCGCGCACGGCCCTGACCTGGCGGTTCACCCCGGCGCAGGCCCAGAACCTGTGGATGGCCTGCGCCTACGACGCCACCGCCATCATGATCGCATCCAAGATGCCGGCCAGCGTCCACACCTGCACCGTGACCCTGTCGCCCGACGGCAACATGGCCGCCGGCCTGACCTGCCAGTGATAGACCAACCCAGAAAGACCAGAAGGAACGGGAGGGCGCATCCGCCCTCCCGACAGGATGGCTGCCGAAGGTCAGCGCCGCTGGCCTTCCGGCGCGGGCGGCGCGGCGGCGGCGCTGGAGGCGGCGGGCGGTTCGCCTGCCGGCTTGGCTGACTCCGGTGGCGCCGTGGCGCTGGGCGCGGCCTCGCCCCCGGCCGCCGAGGCCTCGCCCGGCACGGCCGCTCCCTGGGTCTGGCGGGTGCGGTAGCTGTCCAGGAAGCTCTTGAACAGGTCGATTTCCTTGACCTGGTTCTGGATGGTGGTGGCGTCCAGCAGGCCGGCGGCCTCGGTGGGGCGGGTCATGACCTGGAACATGTTGGAGTCCGGGCCCTTGTCCATGGACGGGCCGAAATCGGCGCGCAGCTTCTGCAGCCCCGCCATATCCTGGGCCAGAGACAGGGCCACCGCGCGGTTCACCACCAGGCGGGAGATGGTGGGGTCGATGGGTTGCCCCGCGGCGGGGGGCGGGCCGATGACGTCGGCCAGCGCCTGGGCCGCCAGCGGCCATTGCTTGGCATGCCAGGCGATGTCAATGCGCAGCAGGTTGGCGGGGCGCGACTTGTCCGGCTGCAACAGGGCCACGGCTTCCGGCCCCTTGTCGGTGCGCGACAGGGCACGGGCGCGCAACAGCCGGCGTTCCGCCGCCATGGCGTCGGGGATGCCCGCCACCTCCGACTGGTCCAGGGCGGCCAGCGCCTTGTCGGGCTGGTTGTTCAGCAGGCGGATGGCGGCCTCGCGCGTGCCCACCTGGGCCTTTTGCTCCCCTTGAAGGCGATACTGCACCTGGCGGTCCAGCAGTTCAGCCGCGCGGTCCAGCAGGTCTACGTCCACCAGTCGCTCCGCCAGCACGCGGATGACCGTGTCGCCATCGGGGCCCGGCGGCGTCAGCTCCTTGTACTGCTCATAGAGTGACAGCGCCTCCAAGGGCGGCATCTTGTCGGCGCCGTTGCGCACGAACAGGCCGGTGAAGGTGTCCGTCATCTGCTTGGCGATCAGCGGCGCCTCGGGACTGTTGGGGAACAGCGTGAGGGCGCGCTTCATGGTGTCGAAGGCCTGCGGGAAGTTGCCGGCCTTGATGTGCAAATCCGCCAGGCGGCGCAGGATGTGCAGCTCCAGATCGTCGCCGGTCCAGGCGAAGCGCATCTTTTCCATCTGCTCCGCCGCCTTGGCCGGCGTCAGCTTGCCGGCGGCCAGCTGCTCATCCACCAGGGCCATGCGCGCCTTGGTGCGATAGAGGCGGTCCGGCCCCTCCGTCGCCTCGCGGTAGGACTCAATGGCCTTCTCGTGGTCCCCTTCCAAATGGGCCGCCTCGCCGCGCAAATAGTTGACGGCGGTCTCGGCCGGCCCTTTGGTGGCCCCCCGCTTGACCAGGCGGTCCAGCAGCGCGTTGGCCGTGGTCACATCATCCTTGGCCAAGGCGGCTTCGGCGGCGGCCAAGCCAAAGCGTGTGTTGAAGGGCTCGGGATAGGTGCGCAGCAGTTCCTTGCGGCTCTGGAACAAGCGATAGGCGGTGTCATCGTCGCCGGTGGTGTGGGCGGCATAGGCGCGCCACAGGGCCACGTCGGGCTCGTTCTGCAAGGCCGGCGCCGTCAGGTCGTCCAGCCCGCCCTTGGCGTCGCCCGTCAGGATGCGGGCGGTGCCGCGCACGGCGGCGAACTCCGCCCGCTTTTCCAAATCCGGCTGGTCCTTGCGCGCCATCTCCAGCAGGCCCAGCGCCTCCTGCCCGAAGCCGTTGCCGGCATAGAAGCGGGCGAGGTCCAGGCGCAGCTTGGGCCGGTCGTCCGGCGGGGCCTTGGAAATCTCGTTCATCAGCCGCTGGCGGCCGGCGATGAAGCCATTGGGGTCCACCTTGGCCCAGCGCTGGAAATCAAAGAAGCGGTCGGGCTCCACCACCGGCGGGGGCGGGGCGGCGACGGCGACATCGGTCGATGGCGACAGGCGCAGGCCGCCGGGCACGGTCAGTTCCACGCCCTCCTTGGCCGGCTGCACCAGCAGGCGTTCGTCGATGGGACGAATGACCACGCCCTGGGCGGTGGGCAGGAACTGCGCCTCGGCATAGCGCAGGGGGGCCGGCGTGCGCTGCGGCGCCGGGCTCAGGGGCACGACCTTCAGCGTGTCCCCCACCACCGGGTCGGTGAAGGTGAAGACCTTGGCCGGCTTGGCCGTCTTCACCACCAGGCGCGGCCCCAGGGCGAAATCGGGATCGGTCGTCACCGGCACGCCCGCCGGCGCGGAATCCGATGGTGCGGCCAAGGCATGGTCGAAGGTGATGCGGTAGCCCGTCGCCCCCTCCCCCGTGACATGCGGTTCCAGAACCGCCGGCGCAGGCAGGCGGAAGCCACCGCCACCGGGCAGGGCGACCGGCTCAATCTGGCCCAGGAAGGCGGGCTCGCCCGCAGGGGTGGCCGGGGCGGCGGCCGGCGCCGTGGTCGCGGGCACGGGGCGATCGAACAGCACGTACAGCCATCCGGCGCGGGCGAACACCGCCACCGCGGACGGCTGCCCCGGATCGAACACCAGGCTGGGCGCGGGTGCCGCCGCAGCGCCTTCCGCCGGCTGGCCCGCCTCCGCCCCCGGCGCCGCGGCTTCAACGGCGGGCGCGCCGTGCGGGGCTGCCGCCTTGGTCTCGGGCGCGGTCGGGTGGCCGGTGGGCTTGGCCTGGGCTTCCTTGGTTTCCTTGCCTGGCTCCTTGCTGGGTGGCTCTTTGCCGGGGGCCTCCTTCGCGGCGGGTCCCTTGGCATCCTTGGCCCCCTTGGCGTCCGCAGGGGGCTGTTGCTGCAGCAGGTACAGCGGCCGCCCTTCCTTGGCGGCGCGGGGATCGGCCGGCGCGGCCGCCACCGATGGCGGCTCCCCACCACCGGCGACGGGTGGCGCCAGGGAGGGCGCCGGCGGAGCCTTTCCCTCCGTCGGCGCTTCGGCCTTGGCCACGGACGGGGCGGCGGCGGACGGGGCGGCAGCAGGTGCGGAGGTGGTGGTGCTGGCGGCGACGGGCGGTGCGCCCGGCTTGCCATCGCCCACGTCGATGACGACCTTATCGCCGGACCGCGACTGCTCCACCGTCGCATTGGCGGGAATGGTCAGCGCCACGGTCAGGCCGGGGGTTCCGGCAACCGTCTCCACCCGCGAAATGCGCGGCGACCCGGCCCGGCGCGGGGCGGCCAGATCGGCCTTCGCCGGCTTGTCGAAATGGATCAGCAGCTTGGCGCCGTCCCGCTCCAACGTCGCCTTGACCGGCGTCGACCAGTCGAACACCAGGCGGCTGCGGCCGGGATGCTCCCCCGCCCGCACGGTCACGGTCGGTAGGGTCGCCGTCGCGGCGGCCTCCGCCGGTGGCGGGGTGGTGGCGGACGCCGCGGCCGGCGGCTCCTTCGCCTCCTGGCGGGCCGCCAGGGCCGGCGATACCGCCAGGGCCAGCATCAGGGCGGCGCCCAGGATCCGTGATCGATTGCGCCAGGAAGGGCGGGCCGGGAAACAGGGCTGGGAGGCGGAAGTGGTCATGACGGGCCCTTGCCGGCCTGGGCGGCGTAATCGCGGATGACGATATCGACGCGGCGCTGCTGCGCCCTGTCCGCTTCGGCATCGGAGAGGGATTCTGCCCCACGTCCGGCGGCGGCGGCCGGGTCGGCGCCATCCGCCTGCCCGCGCACGGTGATGGGCGCGGCGTATCCCGAGCGTGCCAGGGCCAGGGCGATGGTGCGGCCCCGGGCCAGCGACAGCTCCCAGTTGGAGGGATAGGCCGCGTTGGCGACGGGGCTGGCGTCGGTATGCCCCACCACCTCCACCGCGTTGGCGATGTTGCTGACCACCCCACCCAAGGCGAACAGGGTGGCGGCACCGGCGGAGGACAGGGTGGTGGAACCGGGGGCGAACAGCGCAGCCTCCGGCAGGATGGCGACCAGGCGGTCATCCGACCGGGTGACCCGCACGGCGGCCAGGGCCGGAACGGTGGACAACTGACGCTCCATCACCCGGCCGAGGTAGCCCAGGTCCGTGGCGCGGCCCCGGTCCAGGTTGCCGTTGCCATGCTGCTCGGCGGGGGAACCGCCGAACAGGGCTTGCAGCACCTGGTCCCGCCGCGCGTCCGGGGCCGTCATGCCATACAGCATGACAAAGAAGGACAGCATCAAACAGACGAAATCGGTGAAGGAGATCAGCCAGATGCGCTTGGGCGCCTGCGCCTTGGGCGCCAGCGACGGCAGGAAACCCGGAACCGGTGGCGGCAGGATGTCGGGCCCGCTCATGGCTGCCCCTCCGGCCCTTGGTTTGGGACGGTGGCGGGTTGGCCAGCGTGCGGCGGCCGGGCGTGGAACAGGAAGCGCACCTGGTCCGCCGTGCCCTTCTCCACCCCAACGGTCATGGCGTTGGCGTGGACACCGGCGGCGGCCAGGGTGCGGGCCATGGCGCCGGCCTGGAACACCGGCAGGCTGGCGCCCGGGTTGCCGCCGTCGGCCACCAGGAACTCAAGATCGATCTCCAGCCCCGTCTCCTCATCCGGGCGCACCGCCTCGGCCATCTGGCGCCACAGCCCCTCGCGCCCGGGCAGGACGGTGACGACCGTACCACCCCCATCCGCCGTTGTCGTGGCGAACAGGCTGGACGCCGGCATGGTGGCGACCAGGGTTCCGCCTTTGCCGCCCTGGTCGATCACGGCATCCGGCACGACGGCCACCAGACGGCGCCCCACGGCGCCCAGCCGTTCATCCGCCCGGGCCAAGGCCGCCTGCGCGGCCGGCCCCTGCGCCATGGTCACACCGAAGGCGTCCTGCACCGCCTGCACGACGGCGTCGAACTTGCGGTTCTCGAAGGTGGACAGCGAGGTCAGCAGGATGAAGAACGCCAGCAGCAGGAAGAAAACCGACAAGTAGAGGACGAAGACACCGCCCTCTTCCTGGACGATCCTTTTCCCCCCGACACCAACCCCGCCATGGGCCGGTTCCTGGACGCCCCCACCGTCATGCCGATCGCCTTCAGGGATATCAGTCGAAGCTTGCCAGCAGGCGGTCGATCTCATCCTGGTCGATGGCACGGCCGGGCAGCTGGGGCCCATGCAACAGGAAGTCGTCATCCTTGGCGCCAGCGGCAGCGTCGGCCGCGGGCGGGCCATCGGGGTGGCGGCGCTGCACATTCTCGCCGAAGGCGACCAGCATGGCCTCCACCTTCGCCTCGATGTGCTTCAGGGCCTTCACCACCTTGCTGATGCGCTGGCCGGTGATGTCCTGGAAGTTGCAGGCCTCATAGATGCCCGTGGTGATGTCCATCATCTTGGACGACACCTCGGGGCTGACGTCGCCGGCCATGCCCATCAGTTGGTCGCAGGCGTCCATGATGCGGTTGGTGGCATCCTCGGTGGCGCCCACCACCGCGTCCAGCTCGTCCGTGGCGCGGGGAATATGCTCCGCATGGATGTCGCTGGGCTGCAGCGCCGCGATTTCCTTCTTGGCGTTGTGGATGAAGCGGGCCAGGCCCTCCAGCTCGCCATAGAGCTTGATGTCGTGCTGGCTCACGTCGCCGCCCATGGAGGCGACGACGGTGGAGACGATCTGGGCGACCTCTTCCCGCGACAGCGGCTGGCGCGCCTGGGAGCGGGCGGCGTCCAGCCGGTCCTGAAGCATCGGGTCGGCGGCGTGGCGGATCATGGCGGCTCTCGTCTCGTCAAAATGGGGCCGGTTGTCGCCGGGCCCGGTGGCATCTGGGTGGGGATCAAGGCAGGCAAGGGGTCGGTGGTCGTCGTCGGCTCATTGCGGCACGTTGGGCAGTCGCTTGCGTTCGGCCAGCATGGTGGTCACCTGCTCCGCCCGCTTGGGCGTCATGGCGGCCAGCACGGGCGCCGTCTTGGCCTCCTTCATGCGGCTGATCACGTTCAGCAGGACCTTGTCGTCCATGGCCTCGAAAATCCGGGCGGCCTCGGCCGGCTTCATCGTCTCGTAAATCTTGACCAGGCTGTCCAGCTGCTGGGCCTGATCGGCGTTCACCTGGTTGACCAGGCCGTCCAGCTGCTTCTTCAGCGCCTGCATCTCCGCCAGCTTCTGGTCCAGGCGCTGGGTCGCCACCTGCAACATGGCCTCGCGCTGGTCCAGGTCGCGCTCACGGTTGTCCAGCGCTTCGCGCCGTTCCGCCAGGCGCTGCAGCAGCTCCACATCCTTGGGCGTGAAACTCTGGCCGTCCGACGGGCTGCCCGACGGTTCGGGCTTGCCCGCCTCCGCCTTGGTGGCATCGCCCTTCTTGGCGTCCCCCCCTTGGCGTCCCCCTTGGCGGCCTCCCCCTTCGCATCACCGGCGGCGTGCGGAGCGGCGGTCTCGGCTGGCTTGGACGGTGGCTGGCCTTGCGCGGCGGGGGCCGGCTTCTCCGGGGATGGGCTCTGCGCCTTGGCGGCCGGCACGTCCGGCGGTGCGGCGCCCATGGTAAGGGTCCACCAGATGTCGCCCGCCCGCGCGCCCAGCAGCAACACGGCGGCGAAGATGGTGACCGGCAGCAGGCGGATGCGCAGGCGGCGCCAGAAGGGCGCCTTGGGCTCGGCCCGCGCCGGGCCACGCACGCCTTTGCCAGCACCGGCGCGCGCACCGGCCGGCGTGGGACGCTGGGTGCGCGCCGCGGTCAGCGTCGGCTTCGAGGGGGCCGGGGCCTTGGGTACGGCCGCAGGAGGCCGTCCTTGCCGGGGGGCCGAGGGTTCCGCCGTCATTGACGCATGTTCTCCAAGGCTTGGAGCAGCTCACGCTCCGCGCGCGACCGCGCCTCCGGCTGGCCGGCAGCCGCGTCCCCACCGGGACCGGCGCCACCGGGGGCGGGTAGGCGCGCCGGCGCCGAGCGCGGGGCGGGGCGGCCATCGTCCAGGCCGGCGTCCGTGCCATAGCGGTCGGCCGATCGCTCCGGCCGGGGTGCGCGCTCCGGGGCACGCCCGTCATTCAGGGAATCGGCCAAACGGTGGGCCTCAGGCAAACGCTCGCCCGCCAGACGGTCCGGCACCGGTCGCTCCATCCCGCGCTCCGGCTCCAGATGCGCCGGCAGCGGGCGCGCCGGCACGGGGCGGGGATCGGGGCGGATACCGGCGGTGGCGCGGGGCGTCTCCGCCCGATGGCCGTTGACACCACCAGGGACGAGACCAGGGGCGAGGCCGCCCACCATGCCACCGGCGGCGCTGCCGCGCAGGGCTTCGGCCCGGGGCAGGTCGCGGGGCTCAGGCCGGGTATCGCGCGCGGGTTCCGGCGCGCCGGCGCGGGCGCGCCCGGCGGCACTCTCCAGCCGTCCGGCCAGGGCGTCAGCCGCCTGGGTGATCTGCTCCAGCTCTTCCCGCATCTTGTCGGCGCGGCCGATCAGGTATTGCAGCGCCTCACCGGACTCGGCGGCGGCCTTGCGCATCCCCTTCACCCCGGCATCGGCCTGGGCGGTGGCCTCGCTGAATTCCCGCACCAGGGCCTCCATCTCGCCCCGGCTGTCGCGCAGCTGGGCGATCTGGCGGTTCAGGCGCAGGGCATAGATGATGGTGGCGACCAGCAGGCCGCCCACCACGACATCCAGGGCCAGGGACAGCAGGATGGTCAGGCTCATGTCGGCGCGGCCTCCGGCTTGGGCGCTTCACGGTCGATGCGGACGGCGATGTTGCCGCCCTTGCGCCCCATGCGGCCCAGGAACATGGGCACGTCGCCGCACCGCAGTTCGATGGTGTCGTCGGGCGCCACGTTCAGCAGCACGCGCGACCCCACCTTCCAGTTCAGCACGTCGTACAGCGACAGCGTGATCTCATCCAGCACGGCCGACAGGTGGACATCGGTCATCCACAGCTCGCTGGCCAAGTGGGTTTCCCAGATGCTGTCGCGGCCGAACTTTTCACCCATGAACATCTGCAGCAGCAGTTCGCGCACGGGTTCCAGGGTGGCGTAGGGGATCAGCAGTTCCAGCCGGCCGCCGCGATCCTCCATGTCGATGCGCAGCTTCACCAGCACGGCGGCGTTGGCCTGGCGGGCGATGGTGGCGAAACGCGGGTTGGTTTCCAGCCGGTCGAAGCGGAAGGTGACCGGCGACAGGGGGTCGAACGCCGCCGACAGGTCGGACAGCACCACATGCACCATGCGCTCCACCAGGTTGCGCTCGATGGTGGTGTAGGGCCGGCCCTCGATGCGCATGGCCGCCGTGCCGCGCCGGCCGCCCAGCAACACGTCGACGATGGAATAGATCAGCGCCGAATCGATGACCATCAGGCCATAGTTGTCCCATTCCTCCGCCTTGCAGACGGCCAGCATGGCGGGCAGCGGAATGGAGTTCAGATAATCGCCGAACCGCACCGAGGAAATCTGGTCCAGGCTGACTTCGACGTTGTCGGAGGTGAAGTTGCGCAAGGAGGTCGACATCATGCGGACCAGGCGGTCGAAGACCACCTCCAGCATGGGCAGGCGTTCGTAGTTCACCAGCGCCGAGTTGACCAGCGCCATGATGCCGGAATTGTCGCCGTCGCCGGCGCCATCCTTGTCGAAGCCCAGCAGGCTGTCGATTTCATCCTGGTTCAGGACGCGGGTCGCCCCGCCGCCCATGTCGCCGAAGCCACTGTCGCCGGCGCCCTCGTCCGCCAAGGCCGCCCATTCGGCGGCCATGCGTTCCTCTTCACTCAGCTCCTGCGGATCCGGCATTGGTCAACGCTCCAGCGTCCAAAACTCACCTGCGGGGCACCGGCGCCCCGCCATCCTTCCATTCAACGCCTGGTCCATAAGCCCCTGGCGGCCCCCGGCAGTCCGGGCATCATGTCACTGTGATTGTACCAGAATTTCCTCAAACAACACGTCTCTCACCCGCACCGGTGCCGCAGCCGCGTTCACCCGCTGCAGCAATTCCTCGCGCAGGCGGTAAATACCGGCGGAGCCCTTCAGATCGTCCAGCCGCAACTCGCGCAAATAGGTCTGGAAGGTGTCGATGATGCGTGGCGTGGCCACGGTCAGCTTGGCCTTGTCCTCCTCCTTATAGATCTCAAGCTGGATTTTCAGCTTGAGGAAGGCGGGCCGGCGTTCATTGGTCTGCAGGTTGATGAGCAGTTCGCCCAGGGGGAAGAAAACCGGCGGCGCCTTGGGGTCGAACGCCTCCTCCGCCGCGGCGGGCTTCTCCTCCACCTCTTCCGCCTTCTTCTTGCCGAGCAATCCGTCCAGCAGGCCGCTGAAGATCAGGCCACCGGCGATGAGCGCGATCAGCAGCAGAGGCACCACCACCCACATGACGATCTTCTTGCCGCTGAACTTCTTTCGCGGCAGTTCCTGCTCGCCCCCACCATCCGTCTCGATGGCCGTCATGCTACCCCGCAACGCTCGTGCACGGGCCCTTTTGGACTTGCGTCCAGGTAGGGCCCACCGTCCCGCCCCGGTTTAGGGCAGGTTCATATAATCATGAAGGCGTTAACCCTTCCTTTCAACAAAATCGGCGGATGGCGGCCTGGCGCGGGCTCAATCCCATCCTTTATCGTTTCGCGGGGGTGACAAACCAACCCCGGCTGGCCGGCGCGGGCCGTCAGGACGGCAGGGCCAGCACCCGCTGGGCCGCCGCCATGCCCGTCTCATAGGCGCCGGGCAACCAGCCGGGCCAGGACAGGGAACAGGCCTCGCCGGCGAAGCACAGGCGGTCGCCCACCGGCTCCGACAGGATGCGGCGCGCCTCGGCATGGCCGGGCTTGGCCGCGGTCATCGACCCCAGGGAATAGGGATCGGCGCCCCAGCGGCTGACATGCCAGGCGGTGGCCTGACGGCGGGTGAGCGATCCGAACACATCGGCCACGGCGTCGCGCACGAGGTCCACCGCCTCCTGGTCGCTGGCCTTTTCCAGCTGGCGGGCCAGGTCGCCGCCCACGGTGGCGATGGCCAGTTCCCGGCCGAAAGGCCGCAGGCACAGGTCCAGCACCCGCCCGTCGGCGCGCACCTGGTCCAGGGCGGTGAAGGGGTCGCAATCCAGGCTGTCGGGCTTGTAGCCCAGGGCGATGCGGTTGACCACGCCGGTGGCCAGCCCGTCGAACGCGGTGCGCACGGTGTCGGGCAGCGGCGGATCGAACGTGACGCCACCCGACGCCAGGACGGCGATGGGCACGGTGATGATGGCGGCGTCGGCGGTGACCACGCCCTTGGGCGTCGTCACGCGCACGCCCGTCCCCGACCAGTCGATGCGGGTGACCGGGGCGGACAAGGTTATTTTCACATCCCGCGCCATGTCCTTGGCCAGGCTGGCGACGGCGGTGCCGATTCCCCGCGGGAACCACAGCGCCGCCTCCGCATCCGGCCGGCGGGCGGCGTCCAGGCTGGACAGGTCCTTCAGTTCCACCCCGAAATCCAGCGGCCCCACCAGGGCGGTGGCCAACTGGCCCAGGTCGCCCAGGTCCGGCACCAGCTCGGCGGCGGAGCGGTCCATCTGGGCGCGGCCGGCATCCTTCACCGCCCGTTCCAGGCGGTCGATGGCGTCGGCGGCAGCGGCGGCCGTGTCGGCGTCCACCTCCTTGTCCCCGAAGAACAGCAGATCATCCGCGCCGTCATCCGGCACCGACTCCAGGCCCTTCTCGTCCACCAGGCGGCGCAGCGGGTTGTCCGCCGTCGCCTCCAGCGAGGCGCAACCGATATCGTAGGGGAAACCGAACGGCCGCGCCTCGGTCCAGGCCCGGCCGCCGACGCGGGCGCGGGCCTCCAGCACCGTGACCTCGGCCCCCGCCTGGCGCAGGGCGCCGGCGGCGGCCAGACCGGCGAGGCCGGCACCGATGACCACCACCGTGCGGCCCGGCCGGATGGGGCCGGGGCGGTTGGCCACGGCGCCCGCCAAGCCGGGAATGCCGCCGGCCAGCAGCGGGGAGAGCGCCAAGCCCCCCATTAGGGCGCGCCGCGACAGCGCGCCGCCCCCGCTCAAACCCAGCGACCGGCCCAATAACCGGGATGCACCCGACATGTCACGCCTTCCGACTTACCCATATTTGGCGCGAATGATACCGCCGGCCGGATGGCGCTGTCACCGCGCCATCCGGCCGATGTGCCATTTCGTCCTTTTCGGATAATGGCTTCACGGGTATTGGCCGGACGGCGGGCGATAGCGGAACACGCCTCAGCCCAGGGCGGAGGTCGTCACCGCGCGGCTCTGCTCCCGCGTCTTCTGGAAGCGGATCTTGGGGTAGTCCTCCTGGGCGCGGTTCAGCTGCCAGCCGTTGCGCGCCAGGAACACCAGGGCCCCGTCGTGATCCTCCGCCAGGGCGGAGCGGTTGCTGTCCAGGAAGGACTTCAGCACCACGGGATCGTCGCATTCGATCCAGCGGGCCGAATCATAGCCACAGCTCTCGAACTTGGCCTTGATGTCGTATTCGGCGTCGATACGCGCGGCCAGCACTTCGAACTGCAGCGGACCGACGACGCCCACCACCCAGTCGGCGCCGATCAGCGGCTTGAACACCTGGCTGGCGCCCTCCTCCGCGAAGTGCTCCAGCGCCTTGCGCAGGTGCTTCATCTTCATGGGGTCGTCCAGCTTCACGCGCTGCAGCAGTTCGGGCGCGAAGCTGGGCACACCGGTGTAGCGCAGGTCCTCGCCCTCGGTCAGCGTGTCGCCGATGCGCAGCGTGCCGTGGTTGGGAATGCCGATGATGTCGCCGGGGTAGGCGTCCTCCGCCAGTTCCCGGTCGCGCGCCAGGAACAGCACGGCGTTGTTCACCGCCAGCAGCTTGCCCGAGCGCATGTGCTTCAGCTTCACGCCCCGGCGGAAATGGCCGGAGCACAGGCGGAAGAAGGCGATGCGGTCGCGGTGGTTGGGGTCCATGTTGGCCTGGACCTTGAACACGAAGCCCGTGACCTTGGGCTCCTCCGGCTGCACCGTGCGGCTGTCGGCCTGCTGCGGCCGGGGCGACGGCGCATAGGCGGCCAGGCCCAGCAGCAGCTCGCGCACGCCGAAGTTATTGATGGCGCTGCCGAAGAACACCGGGGTCTGGTGGCCCTCGCGATAGGTTTCCAGGTCGAAGGGCGGGCACAGTTCCCGCACCATCGCCACGTCCTCGCGCAGCTTGGCCACCTGGTCGGCGGGCAGCAGCTCATCCAGCTTGGGATCGTCCAGGCCGTCGCACTGGATGCCCTCGCTGGCGACATCGCCCTGGCGGCGGTCCAGCAGGACCAGCCGGTCGCGGATCAGGTCGTAGCAGCCGCGGAAGTCGGGGCCGGAACCGATGGGCCAGGACCCGGGCGTCACCTCCAGCTGCAGGTCGCGCTCCACCTCGTCCATCAGGTCGAAGGGGTCGCGGGCCTCGCGGTCCATCTTGTTGACGAAGGTGATGATGGGCACGTTGCGCAGGCGGCAGACCTCGAACAGCTTGCGGGTCTGGGCCTCGATGCCCTTGGCGGCGTCGATGACCATGACCGCGCTGTCGACGGCCGTCAGCGTGCGGTAGGTGTCTTCGGAAAAGTCTTCGTGGCCCGGCGTGTCCACCAGGTTGAAGGTGCGGTCGGCATAGTCGAAGTTCATCACCGACGCGGTGACGGAGATGCCGCGCTCCCGCTCCACCTTCATCCAGTCCGACCGGGCGCGCCGCTGCTCGCCGCGGGCCTTCACCGCGCCCGCCATCTGGATGGCGCCGCCGAACAGCAGCAGCTTTTCCGTCAGCGTGGTCTTGCCGGCGTCGGGGTGCGCGATGATGGCGAACGTCCGACGGTTATGGACTTCCTGGGGGAGCGCGCTCATGGGACCAAACGTAAGGCTGAAGTCTTAAAAGGCGAAAACGGGGCCGTCCGGTGCTGGACGGCCCCGTCATCAAACGCGGGACTTAATTGGCGGAAGAACGCGGGCGGCGCAAGCCCCCCGTCCCGCCGTCACTCTGCACCCGGGCCGGGCGCGGGCCGTTGCCGTGCTTGCGGGCCCCGTCGCGGGCCGGCTTGGCGCCGTCCAGCGGGTGGAAACCGCCACCGTTGCCGCCGCCGTGACCGGCGCCATGGGCGCGGGCCGGACGATCCTGGCGGTGCTGGCCCTCAGGACGGGGATGGCCGTCACGGGGACCGCCGAACTTCTTGAAACCGCCCTCCGGACGATCACCACGCTCCCCGCGCGGGCCTTCGCCCCGCGGAGCGTCGGCGCGGAAGCCGCCTTCGGA
The DNA here is from genome assembly GCF_034427435.1 of Nitrospirillum goiasense. Taxonomy (NCBI): domain Bacteria; kingdom Pseudomonadati; phylum Pseudomonadota; class Alphaproteobacteria; order Rhodospirillales; family Azospirillaceae; genus Nitrospirillum; species Nitrospirillum goiasense. Next base: position 2,464,669 of record NZ_JAXQNP010000002.1, read on the forward strand.
CTTGGCGCCGCCGAAGCCGCCGCCCTGCTTGAAACCACCCTGCTTGAAGCCGCCGCCGTGACCGCCGAACGACTTGCGCGGGCGGCCGCCGGGGGCGCCGCCGGGACCACCGGCCGGACGCTTGGGCATCTCACGCGGCTCCAGGCCCGGGATGACGTGCTCGACGGCGCGGGTCTGGGTGTAGCCCTCGATGCCGCGCACCAGGCCCCACTCATGACGGGTGTACAGGCTGAAGGCGTTGCCGGTGTTGCCGGCGCGGCCGGTGCGGCCGATGCGGTGCACGTAGTCCTCGGCCTGGCGCGGCAGGTCGAAGTTGATGACGTGGGTCACGTCCGGCACGTCGATGCCGCGGGCGGCCACGTCGGTGGCGACCAGCAGACGGACGCGGCCGTTGCGCAGGGCCTGGACGGTGCGGTTACGCTCCTGCTGGCGCATGTCGCCGTGCAGGGGGGCGGCGGCATAGCCCATCTCCGACAGGCTGTCGGCCAGGCGGTCGGCGTCGCGCTTGGTGGCGGCGAAGACGATGCCCTTGTTCATGGACGGGTCCGCCACCAGGTGGGCCAGCAGCTTTTCCTTATGCTCCAGGCCATCGGCCCGCAGGAAGCGCTGCTCGATGGCGCTGACGTTGACGCTGCCGCCGGCCACGTCCACGCGCTCCGGGTTCTTCAGCAGGTTGCCGGCCAGGCGCACCATGGCCTTGTCCACCGTGGCGGTGAACAGCAGGGTCTGGCGGTTTTCCGGGCAGGCGTTGGCGATCATCTCCACGGGCTCCAGGAAGCCCATGTCCAGCATGCGGTCGGCCTCGTCCAGCACCAGCATCTCGACGGTGGAGAGGTCCAGGCGGCCACGCTCCAGATGGTCGATCAGGCGGCCGGGGGTGGCGACCACCAGGTCGACCCGGCGGCGCAGCATCTCCAGCTGCTGGCGGTAGGGCATGCCGCCCAGGATGGCCAGGGTATGGATGCGGCTGTACTTGGAATAGCCACGGACGGCGTCCATCACCTGGGTCGCCAGCTCACGGGTGGGGGTCAGCACCAGCAGGCGCGGCCCGAAGGTCTGCAGGCCCTCGGCGCTCAGCGGGCGCGGGGTGGTCGCCATGCGGTGCAGCGCCGGCAGCACGAAGGCCGCGGTCTTGCCGGTACCGGTGTTGGCGGACGCGATCAGGTCGCGGCCCTGCAGGGCGACGGGGATCGCCCGCTCCTGAATGGGGGTGGGGAACTTGTAGCCGACCTCTTCCAGCGCCTTGGTCAGGGCGGAAGCCAGGCCCAGGTCGGCGAACGTGGTGCGGCCGTCGTCGACCATGTCGACCTCGGCGGTTTCCAGGATTTCGGTCTCGATCACTTCATTCTCAGCGGAAACGGGCAAATCCAAGGGACTTTCCTTCACGGTATAAAACGGCGCCGCGCCCTTCCCGCCCGGGAAAGGCACGCGAACAAACAAGCCGGCACAGGGCCCGCCGATTAAACAGCAGGCTGCACCAGCCAACGAAAGAGCGGCGCAACGTCGGAACGTGTGGAAAGCCGGACCTATCCGGCGATCACAACCCCGAAAGAGGCGGGGCTATGGAAGCGGCGCTGGTGTCATCTCCTGGAACGCGGAGACGACCATGACCATGCGCCAGGGGGCCCCTCGGCCACTCAGGCGAAGCGGACCATACGGGCATGAACCGCAAAAGCCAAGGTTCGCGTGCCATATCAAGACGCAACGCAGCGTGGCGCCAGACGCGCGGCGCTGTCGGCCGCCAGACGCGGGTCCGTTTTGGGTGGGTCCGCTTAAGATATAGTGTGGGCGCTTGCCCCTTGCGCCCGGCGGGGCCCCTCGTCCATGGTCCGCCGCCATGACGCGCCGCCCCACCCGCTCCCGACGGCCCGCCCAGCCCGTCCTGTCGCTGGGCCCCCTGCTGCTGGCCCGTGGTGGCCAGGGCGACCGCTGGCGTATCAGCGCCGTGATCGTCACGGAAGGCGGGGAGGAGCCGCCGGACCTGACGGTGACGGGGGTGAGCCTGCCCGTGCCGCCCCGCTGGCTGGGCAAATTGCCCGAAGGCAAGGGCATCGCCTGGCGTTACGACTTCGCCGTCCCCCGGGGTGCCCAGGACGGCCGCGCCGACTATGGCTTCCTGGACCTGGGCACGCCCTGGTCCTTCGCCGTCCCGGGCATGGCGGTGCCCCCGCGCCTGGTGCTGGCGGACGCCGCCGGCGATGCGCCGCCGGGCCCCTCCCCTTGGTCGGCCCTTCTGTCACGCCATCGGGTGCAGCCCTTCCACCTCTTCATCGTCAGCAGCCTGGTGCCGGCCGATTCTTTGCTGGGGGGCTTGGCGCCGGATGGCCGCCTGACCGGCCCCGCCCAGGCGGAGCGCCGCGCCCTGATGGCCAGTGTGCCCCACCTGGCGGCCTGGGTGGGACCCGGGACGAAGACAGCCAAGGCGGCCGCCCCCCGCGCGCTGCACCGCCTGTTGGCCCTGGGCCTGGGGGCGGAGGACAAGGCCGAGAACGCCTGGGCCGGCGCGAACGACCTGGTGCAGGGCCTGACCCTGAACCGCCTGGGCGTGCTGGCGCTGGACGCCGCCGTTGATCCGGACACGCTGGCGGAACGGCTGGACCGACTGCGCGGCTGCCGCGCGGCCTTGGTGCTGACACGCGGCCCACGCGCGCCCATGACCGGCTGGCGCGCCCACCTGGCCCGCCTGCGTCCCGCCGGCGGCGGCGGCGATCCCCTGGGCGCGGCGTTGGACCGTTTCCGCCAGGCCAGCGGCATGACCGTCGTGCATCTGCGCCCGGGCGCGCCGCCCATGGCGGAGGAGGGCAGCGCCCCCCTGCCCACCCTGGCCCTGCCCACCCTGACGACGGATGCCCGCTGGCTGGAGGCGCGGCTGGGCGCCCAGGGGCTGGACCTGACGACGCCGGAGGCGCGGCCGCTCCCCCCTCCGCCACCCCCACCGCAGCCGATACGGATACTAGCGGCCGGTAGAAATCGCGGGACACCCCCGCGTCCCACGCCCGTTGACCCCGGCGGCGCAATCGGGTCAGCCTGCCCCCAACAATCCCCTCCACCAAACCCACCGCGTCAGGCGTGCCAGGCTTTCAAGCCTGAAACCGCCTCACATGCCGGAGTACGCTATGGTCGGCGCGCTTGCCACGCTGGTTGTCTGTCAGCTTATCGGGGAAATCATGGCCCATGGCCTGCACCTGCCGGTGCCGGGCCCGGTGCTGGGCCTCCTGCTGCTGGTCGCCTGGTTCGCCTGGCGCGGTGGCCCGGACAAGACCATGGGCACCACGGCGGATGTCATCCTCAGCAACCTCTCCCTGCTGTTCGTGCCCGCCGCCGTTGGCATCGTGCAGCACGGCCAGCGCTTCATGACCCAGGGGCCGTCCATCGTGGCGGCGCTGTTCGGCAGTTCCGCCCTGACCATCGCTGTCACCGCCTACGCCTTCCTGTGGGCCGACCGGCGCTTTGGCGGCAAGGCGGCATCGCCAGCCAATGAGGCTGATGGCCACGATCCTTTCGATACCGATACAGATATCGATACGGATAGCGGGAGGGCGTCATGATGAGCCATACGGGCCTGGGCGATATCTGGGTTTACCTGTCGGCCAGCCCCCTGCTGTGGCTGGCGGCGACGCTGGTGGCCTATCTGGTGGGCGTGTGGATCCATGTCCGCACCAACCGCAGCCCCTTCGCCAACCCCGTGGCGCTGGCGGCCCTGTTCCTGGTCATCCTGCTGGTGGTCACGGACACGCCCTATCCCACCTATTTCAATGGGGCGCAGTTCATCCATTTCCTGCTGGGCCCCGCCACCGTGGCCCTGGCCGTGCCGCTGTGGCGCCACCGGGCGGACGTGCGGCGCGGCGCCGTGCCGCTTGCCATCGCCCTGGTCGCGGGCTCCGTCACCGCCGCGGCGTCCGCCGTCTTCATCGCCCATGCGCTGGGGGCGGACCGGCAGACGGTGCTGTCGCTGGCGCCCAAGTCGGTCACCACGCCCATCGCCATGGGCATATCGGAGACCATCGGGGGCATCCCGTCGCTGACCGCCGCCATGGTCATGGTGACGGGAATCATCGGCGCCGTGTTCGGCCCGCTGCTGCTGCGCTGGCTGAAGGTGCGGGACGACCGGGCCAAGGGCCTGTCCATGGGGGTGGCGGCCCATGGCGTGGGCACCGCCGTTTCCTACACCTTGAGCCCGCTGGCCGGCAGCTTCGCCGGCATCGCCATGGCCTTGAACGGCCTGATCACCGCCCTGCTGGTCCCCCTCCTGCTGGCGCTGCTGCTCTGAGGCCCCTCAGGCGCCGGCCTTGCGCAGGATGAACAGCAGGCCGTCCACCGGGCGGCCTTTCTCCCAGCGGGGCGCCACCGGCGCCAGGTGTTCCACTGCCAAGCCGGCGGCGGCCGCCGCGGCCAGCACGTGCCCCTGCGCATGGGCGTAGCGGCGGCTTTCGCGCAGGGCGTAGGCCCCCTCCCCCTCCCAGTGTTCCACCGTGGCGGCCAAGCGCCCGCCCGGCTTCAACGCCACGGCCGCGGCCTGGAACACCGGCGCCAGGTCGCCCAGGTAGACCAGCACATCGGCCGCCAGCACCAGATCCCAGGCGCCGGGGGCCTCGGCCAGGGCGCCCATCAGGTCGGCGTCCCACAACCGGTCATAGAGCCCCCGGGCGCGGGCATGCTCCACCATGCGGGGCGACAGATCCACGCCGGCGAGATGGCGCGCCAGCGGCTTCACCTCCACACCGCCCAGGCCCGTGCCACAGCCCACGTCCAGGATGTCCAGGTCCCCCCGACGCCCACCGCGTCCAGCGCCTGGCGCAACAGGCGCGGCGCCTGGTAGCGCAGCTTCTGGGTCAGGTCGCTGTCGAAGCGATCGGCATAGCGGTCGAACAGCGCCTTGACGTAGGTGGGCGTCAGGTCGCCCCCGCCTGCCGCCGCCGCGGCCTCCAGCCCGGCCAACAGCCGGGCGGCGCCGCCGGCATCCTCCGGATCCGCCTCCAGCGCCTGGCGCCAGCGGCGGGCGGCTTTCTCCCCCTCCGCCAGGGCAGCCCAAGCGCGGCCTTGCAGCACCAGCGCGGCGGCGCGGGCGGGGTCGGCCGGGTGGGCATGGGCCAGCAGGGGTTCCAGCATCTCGGCGGCGGCCAGGGGATCGCCGGCGTCCACCAGCACCTGGCCAACCTCGACACTGCCCTCGAGGTCATGAGGCGCCAGGAAGCGGGCCTCGCGCGCATGGGTCAGCGCCCCCGCCGCGTCCCCCTGCGCCAACCGCAGCCGGGCGGCCAGTCGGTGGCTGGCGGCATCGTCGGCGCAATCCGCCACCAGGCGCGACACCAGGGCCCAGGCGCCATCGACGTCGCCGCCATCGGCCAGGCAGCGGGCGCGCTCCAGCGCCCAGGACGGGCGCGCCGGCTCGGCCGCCGCCGCCGCCGCGAAATGCCCCTCCGCCTCGGCATAGCGGGCCTCGCGGCGCAACAGCGCGCCCAAGGCGCCCCGCGCCTCCGCCGCGTCCGGAACGAGAGCGACCGCCTCCATCAGCGCCGCTTCCGCCGCGACCGCATCGCCCTGGTCCAGGGCGTCGTAGGCCCGGACCATGCAGTTCTCATAATCAGACAGGGGATCGGAGGGCATGACGGGAATCGGCCTTCATGGTGGGGCGACAGGAACCGGACGAGCGCCTCTTATGGCGTCTCCATTCCTGGGCGGCAAGCCATGCCGGCACGCTATTCGTAGGCCCCAAACAGTTCACACGGGGTCAACATGACGCACGCTAAGGGCTTGGAATCCAGGGCGACATGGGGCAAGGTGCCCCGGCTGACAGCGCGACGGCGTGGCAAGCGCGCCACACTCCGGTCATATTTTTTATTGACCTGCTGCGTTTTGTCTGCAATTGCTATGCGGCCGATGCATGGATATAGGCCTTACGGACATCCATCACCGGCTGTTTGACCCATTCGGTTAGGGAGCGGTCACCGCACTGAGTATCGGTGACCTGACGGAATGACCCGCCCGCCAGCGGGAATGTGCCACGGGAAACCGGCACAAACGCCTTGTGGACGTGACGGCATTGGGCCGATACGCCACCGACGATGATGGAGGACTCTCATGCAGATCGCGCGCCGCCAGAGCGACGCCCTTCTAAGCCGGGAGTCAGAATCCGTCTCAGACAGCGCCTTCCGTCCCGCCCGTCGTTCCTTCAAGACCGCCATCGCCGGCCTGCTCATGGGCCTGGGCCTGCTGAGCGCCGCCCCCGCTGGCGCCGCGTGCCTCGATCATATCCTGCAGGCGGAGAAGGAGGCCGGCGTTCCGTCCGGTCTGCTGCTGGCCGTGGCCTTGGTGGAAAGCGGCCAGTCGATCTCTTCCGAGGCGTACGCCGTCAACGTCAAGGGCACCGCCCATTTCGTGTCGACCCCCACCGCCGCCGCCAAGTACCTGCGCGACCCCAAGGGCAACCTGCGCCAGGATGTGACCGCCGGCTGCATGCAGCTGTCGCTGTCCGACCACAAGGCCGCCTTCCACCCGGTGGAAAAGATCGTCGACCCCAAGGAGAATGTGCAGTACGCGGCCCGCATGCTGGCCCGTCTGCGCGCCACCGCCGGTAGCTGGGCGGCCGCCGTGGCGCGGTACAATGGCGGCAGCGGCAAGACCGCGCACGCCTATGCCTGCAAGGTTCGCAGCAACCTGGTGAGCCTGAACTCCGTCAACGCCTCGCTGATCGATGGCAACGGCTGCTCGGATGAAACCAGCACCGCGGTGACGCCGCGCACCCGCCGCGTTTACGAGAACGCCACCAGCGAACCGGTGGGCTGATCCCACCGACATTGCTGTTGATGAACCAGGCCGCCTCCAGGCGGCCTGTTGTTTTTCCGGAATGCCGCCGGGATTGCCGCTGACGTCGGTTTGCTGGCATGCTCCCGGCCCATGAACTACCGCCACGCTTTTCACGCCGGAAACCCGGCCGACGTCATGAAGCACGCCATCCTGGCGCTGCTGATGACCCGCCTCACCGCCAAGGCCAGTCCGTTCGCCGTGCTGGATACGCACGCCGGCATTGGCCGCTACGACCTGACGGGGGATGAGGCCACCCGCACGGGAGAGGCCGCCCAGGGCATCCAGCGCCTGCTGCGGGCCGCCGAGGCCGGTGACCTGGATGCGACGACAGCCGCCACCCTGGCCCCCTACCTGGACGCCGTGCGCGCCGCCGCCGGGGCGGGCCCCATCACCACCTACCCCGGTTCCCCCTGCCTGGCCCGCGCCTTCCTGCGCCCCGGGGACCGGCTGGTCCTGGCGGAGTTGCACCCCGAGGACGCGCGGACGCTGAAAGAGGTGTTTCGCGGGGACCGCCAGGTGGCCGTACATCACATGGATGGGTGGACCGCGCTGAAGGCCCACCTTCCCCCCAAGGAAAAGCGCGGGCTGGTGCTGATCGACCCGCCGTTCGAGGCGGCGGATGATTTCGACCGCCTGGTGGCCGGCCTGGCGCTGGCCCACGGCCGCTGGCCCACGGGCATCTACGCCCTGTGGTATCCCATCAAGGACCGGGCCGTCTCCTGGCGTCTGCATCAGCGGCTGGAAGACAGCGGCATTCCCAAGATTTTGGCGGCGGAACTGACCTGGAACGATGACGGCCGGGTGGATCGACTGAACGGTTCGGGCATGATCCTGGTGAACCCGCCCTGGCAATTGGATGAAACTTTGCAGCAAATGCTGCCCGCCCTGCATCAGGCCCTTGGCTTCACCCAAGGTATCGCCCATGTTGAATGGGTCGCCGGGGAAAGTACCGCCTAAGGACATAGCCTTTAGGTTAGGCCGCCCCACAGCGACAGAGGTGGACGAGACGGGAAAAGAGGATCCTGCGGATGGCGAACGGTCAGCGGCCTTTCATGGCGGAGATACAGCGGCAGCGGCGCGCTCAGGAGCAACCCGGCACCGTTGACTCCTTGTCGCTGTCATCCACGGCCTTGAACCCGGCCAGCCTGGCGCCCCTGACCCCGGCGCAGGAGATCCGGCTGGACACGTCGGAGGTGATGGAGGCCATCCAGCACCTGGGCCAGAAGCTGGACCGCTTCCTGAACACCGACCATACCCAGATCGAGGCGATCCACGTCGAAATCGCCGACATCGCCGGGCGCATCAAGGCGACCAAGCTGGAAATGGCGGCCCTGCGCCACCCGCTGGCCAAGGACGACACCTTCATGGAGGCCAGCCAGCAGCTGACCGCCGTCGTCGCCTCGACCGAGGCCGCCACCAACAGCATCATCCAGGCGGCGGAAGAGATCGACGACATCGTCAACGAGGTCCGCTCGCAGCTGCCGGAGGGCTATCAGAATTCCCGCCTGAAGGATCTGAACGAAGTCACGCTGCGCATTTTCGAGGCCTGTAACTTCCAGGATCTCACCGGCCAGCGCATCACCAAGGTGGTGCAGGCCCTGAGCTTCATCGAGGAGCGGGTGGAGGCCATGATGTCGGTCTGGAACACCAAGGAGTTCGAGACCATGCCCCTGCCCCCGTCCATCCATAAGCATGATGAGGGCCTGGAACTGCACGGGCCGGTCAAGAATGGCGGCCAGACGATCTCACAGGCGGATATCGACGCGCTGTTCGATTGATCCCCCCTGCCTCGCCCGGCATGAGACTCGTCTCATGCCAGCGAACCGGCCAACGAGATCGGCCGGCCGAGTTCGACCGGCGGCGAGTGGGTCTTGCTTAGAGTTTTTCTGACTTTCGGTGAAGCGTCAGGAAAACTCTAAGCTTCGTTCCGTCGTGCGCTTCACGCTCCAATGAGTCCATCTGAAGCGACCGCACTCTAAGCGGATGCCCGAAAACGGCAACAGGGGCCCAAAGGGCCCCTGCACCGTATCCCCGGCCCCTGGTGGACCTGGGCTATCTGACGTGATGCGCTAGTTGGTCAGCGTGCCGGCCATGAAGGCCATGCTGCCAAAACCGCTGCGCGCGGCGGCCACGGCCACCTGCGTACGGTTCTTCGCGCCCAGCTTCTGCATGACCGCGCGCACGTGAACCTTGACCGTGCCTTCCAGCACGCCCAACTCGCGGGCGATTTCCTTGTTGGAGCAACCGGCCAGGATCAGGCGGAAGATATCCTGCTGGCGTTCCGTCAGGCGGTCGGCCAAGGCGGCCTCGCGACCAGCGGGCGCCTGCCCCATGGCGGGACCCGACGCGCCCCGCACCCCCGCCAAAGCGGCGGTCAGGGCCTGGCGCGGCATGGCCACGTAATTCTCACCCGACAGGATGAGGGTCAGCGTCCGCTCCAGCACCTCGGTCGGGCCGGTCTTCAAAACATAGGCGCGGGCACCGGCACGGATGGAGGCGATGACCTCATCCCCCTCCTGCACGGCGGACACCGCCACGACAGGCACGGAGCCCAACGCGGATGTCAGCTGAGCGATCGCCTCGATCCGGCTGCCGGACAGGCTGTCCAGGTCCAGCAGCACGAGATCGATACCGGGGGCGGACATGGCCTGCGCCAAAGCCTCCTCCACAGTGCCGGCCTCAAGCGCCGAAGAGCCAGGGAACTGGCTGGTCAGCATCAGGGCAGCGCCACGACGCACCAGGGCCTGGCCATCCACGACGAGAAAAGTGCGGTGGCGGGGCGAGGCGCCCACACCGGCGATTCCGTTTTCCAAACCATCCTCGGCTAGACTGCTGACAGTCCCGGGAAAACGCGCGGTCATGCTCATCATCTGAAACCCCACGTTCGAGTCCGGCCACTTCCGGCCCAGGCCATCTAAAACCGCTTCATCGGGCATCAGGAACGCGAATGCGCCCCGTGATGATCGCCCGCCGACACCGATACCTTTTGGCACCTGATACCGACATTGTCGATGAACGCGTGACCCTGACTGGTTAGCGACATCATCACCATTATGACCATCGGATCACGGCCAAAATGGGGCGCGCCTAACCTTTTTTCTCCGGAACCCCATCTCCGTCGGGGTACTCCCCAACAGACCTCCGATTCCCGGTCGGCCAAACGATCCATCTCGCGATGTGATAGACTGTGACCCGTTTTCAGACATGCCGCAACAGAAACATGGCGCTGAGGGTCACTTTCCCATAGGATTGTCGCAATAGAACTGGCGATCTATTACCTAGCGATGGGGCGAATAAGCCGTTAACAGGTTAGCGCCGTCATTTCATGAGTATCGGGGACAATGTTAGTAAAATTTTTAATAAACAGTCTCCGGTGGGGGAGACAGCAATCACCATGGGGGAATTGGCAATGACGGCCCGCATCGTTCTTCTGATCGACCAGGATCAGTTGTTCGGGGCGGCGCTCGGTACATTGCTAGGGGAAGACAGCTTCCAGCTGTTACCGCCCGTGCCCTCGGTCGAAGAAGCAATACGGGTGCTGCGGGACATCCCGGCGCCGGACTTGATCATGGTCGACCCGTGGGGCATCGATCCGCCGCGCGTCGCCAGCGAGTTGCGACGCCTGCGCGCGGCCGCCCCCCAGCCCCGAATCGCGGTGCTGACCTCGGACACCAGTGACTCGGTGCTGAAGGCCGGCCTGTTCTCCGGCATGGACGGCCACCTGTCCAAATCATCCGGCGTGGCCACCCTGCGCGACGCCCTGGAACTGATCCTGGCCGGCGACGCCGTGTTCCCGCCCCGCGCGACGGCCCTGGTGACCCAAGCGCAGCAGCCGCAAGGCCCCACCCCGGCGGACCTGGTGGCCGCCACCGCGGATCTGTCCCGCCGCGAAATCCAAATCCTGGGCTGCCTGCTGGCGGGCCAATCCAACAAGTCCATCGCCCGCCGGCTGGAGATCACCGAGTCCACGGTGAAGATGCACTTCAAGAACGTGATGCGCAAAATCGGCGCGCAGAACCGCACCCAGGCCGCCGTCTGGGCCATCCAGCGCGGCATCGGCCCCCTCACCTGAGTCCCTTGGCCCTGAGTCCCTTGGCCTGATTCTTTCTGGCGGTCCCCGTTTCCCACGCCAAAAGAAAGGGGCGCTACCCGGTCCGGGTAGCGCCCCTTTCTTTTGTCGACCGTCCGGCTCCAGTCCCAAGGGACCGATCCGGAAGCGTCCTCATCATGCTCGGGCTTGCCGGGTCAGAGGACATCCCCTGGCCCGGCGGTCACCCGTTTCCCTGTTGGATCAGGGGAAAATGATGACGGCGCGACGGTTGGACGGCTCACGCACACCGTCCGCGGTCGGGACCAGCGGATCGGACTCGCCCTTGCCGTCGGTGGCGATGGAGGCGCCGACGCCCTTGGACGTCAGGTAAGCCTTCACAGCCTCGGCGCGGCGCATGGAGAGCTTCAGGTTGTAAGCATCCGTACCGGAACGGTCGGTGTAGCCCGTGACCTGAATCTTGGTGATGTGGCCGGTGGCAGCGTCCTTGGCGGCGTTGTCCAGAACGGTCTTGGCGTCAGCCGACAGGTCCGTCTTGTCCCAGTCGAAGAACACCGTGAAGTTCCGCGAAATGGACGGAGCCGGCGGCGGGGGCGGCGGGGGCGGCGGGGGCGGAGGAGCGGGCGGGGCCACGACCGGGGCCGCCGGCTTCGGCGCCGGGGCCGGCGGGGCGCCGAAGGTGTAGCGCAGGCCGACCAGGACCGAGTGGTTCTGGTAACCGGCCTTGAAGCGCGGCGCGTTCGACGGCTCGTAGGTCGTCTCCGGCGTGCCCATGAAGCGGTAGCCGACGGTGAAGTCCAGGTTGTCGCTCAGCGCGTAGGCGACGCCGGCGGCCAGCTGGTAGGTGAAGGCGGTGGTGGAGGTTTCCACCGACAGGCCCGGCGTGTACAGGTCGCCCACGCCGTCGAACTTGTAGCGGCCGAAACCGATACCGGCGCCGACATACGGACGCAGCGGGCTGTCGACGTTGAATTCGTAGTAGGTGGTCGCCATGAAGGTCAGGGCGGTCACGTCACCGGCGCCGCCGGCGCGGCCCGGGCCACCGCCAGTGATGTCGCCGACGGTGCTGCCGCCGTAACCCACTTCCAGGCCGACGCGGACGCCATTGCCGAACTTGTAGCCACCCTCGACCAGGCCGGTCGGGGAGGTGGTGAAGTCAGCCTTGTCCGTGTAGGTCGAGCCCTTCAGGTCGGTCTTGTCGGCCCAGTTCACACCGGCCTGGGCACCCAGGTAATAGCCTTCGTTGGTCTGCGCCAGCGCGGTGGCCGGCAGACCGAGCGCGAACACCGCGCACAGTAATGAATGACGGAGTTTCATTCGTCTTTTCTCCTCCTTCTGACCGAGGGTTTAGTTCTTCCCGAAGGAACCCTCAGTTGAATTAAGACTACCCTTCGCGCCAGGACGTGGCGCCTTTGATTGTCCCGCCGTCAGGCAGGGTTAGACAACGTCCTGAGTTAATTCAATCCTTCAACACCGAAGCGGGAGCAACCCAGCCTTGTGAGCTACGCCGTTCGGCCCATCGGGACAGACCGTTAATCGGATGGAATTAAGGTTAAACTGAGGCAGGATTTTTCAAGGGGCGCGGTTTGCATAAGTAGCGGGTGCGCCATCCGCATATCGCATATTGCACGGTCTTAGGGCTTTAGTTAGCCCCAATGTCATTCACGACCATAAAAAGCCGATTCTGCCGCAGCGCGAGCGGCCGCAGCGTCGGTGAAGACTTGCCCCTCCAGCGCCGAGGCGCGCATGTCCACCGCGTGGAAGGACACTCCCTGAGGATGGGACGTGACCAGCCCCACCGCCTCGTCGTCGATTTCAATGACATAGGCCGTGGGTTCCGGCAGGGCCGGCGCCGGGCGCGCGGCCTCAACGCCCTGGAGGCGCCCATGGGAATGGGCGGTCAAAAATTCAAGGCTGCCACCGCCGGCCGGAGTAATATCCATGTCCTCGCGGAGGGCTGCTGTACTGGGCATAACCCGTTCTCCTTTAATCGGGCGCGCCTCCCGTGGAGGGCGCCGACTTGCAGGCGGGATTAAACAGCCCAGAGCATTACGATTTCCAGCACGCTTAAGGGCATAGCGTTACTTTGTCACCCATCCCTTAGCCATCCGCCACCTGGCTTGGCCGATTGGGCCCCGTCCGGGTATCCGGGCAGGGCCCTATGACCTGTGGCGGTATCCTTAATGCGAGGCGCCGCTGGCGGCGCCAGCACCATCCTTGGCGGCGGGGGCGACCGAGGGGGCGGCGGCGGACACGGCCGGGGCGACAGCGGGCGTGGGCCCCGTGATGCGGTCGCTGGCCGTGGCGGCGACCATGACCGGCGGCGGCAGGTCGCAGCGCGGCAGCTCGGACACGCGGATGACGGCGTCGTTGGTGACGGCCTTCACCACGTCCGCGTCGCTCATCAGCTCGGCCTGCGCCAGGCTGGGGGCATGCTGGGCGCAGTACACGTCGGTGGAAACCGCCGCGATGTGCTGCGACATCTCATTGGCCAGATGGGTCCGCAGGGTATCGAGCGCGCGGTTGGGGTTGCCCTTGGACGTCCGGCGATAGCGCGCGATCAGCGCGTCTTCCCAGGCGATGATCTGGGTCTTGTGCGCCAGCGTGAACTTCTTGTAGCGCACATAAAGGCCTTCGTAGTTGCCGCCCAGCTGCTGGCAGGTCAGGCCGATGACCATCAGGCGGGTGTGGAAGCGGATGGCCTGCTCGGCGTCGAACTCCGCCGGGGAATAGCACGGGCCGGACACCTTAGGCGTCTTGGCGGCCTTTTCCGGCGCGGCCTTGCCCTTCTTCTTGGACGTGGCGGCGGCCTTCTTCGCCGGCGTCGTATCGGCGGCGAAGGCGGGGGCGCCTACAGCCGTTACAGCCAGCACCAGGGACAGAAGGGGGGCGGCGAACAAACGGGCACGCGTCATGGCGCGGGGTTCCATCTTCATTGGAAGGTCGGTCATTATCGTGGCGGCGGCGCGGCACATCCCCATGAAGACATCCCCCTGCCCGTCAAGGCCTGGGGGAACGCCCGCGATCAGGCCCCCGCATCCACCACATCTTGTACATTTAGCGCCCCAAGCCCACCATGAGCAAGAGTCGGGGCACGGCATAGCCCATAAGGGAGGGTTGCGGCCACCAGCGACGGCCATTTCCGCCGCCGCCCCGAGAGGATTGCCCGACAAGATTAAAGGAAGAACGCATGCCCCGCATCGGCATCGACCTGGGCGGCACCAAGATCGAGGGCCTGGCCCTGGATGACACCGGGCGGGAATTGGCCCGCCGCCGCATTCCCGCCCCACGCGACGACTACCGCGCGACGATCGAAGCCGTGGCGGGCCTGGTGGCCTGGCTGGACAGCGCGATCATGCCGGTCAGCGCCCCGGCGACCGGCGGCGCGCAGGCGAGCACGCACCCGATGGTGGCCAGTGTCGGCATCGGCATTCCAGGCGCGATATCGCCCCTGACCGGGTTGGTGAAGAATGCGAATTCCACCTGGTTGATCGGCCATCCCCTGGACCGTGACCTGGCGGCGCGCATCGGCCGGCCGGTGCGCTTGGAAAACGACGCCAACTGCCTGGCCCTGTCCGAGGCCGCGGATGGCGCGGGCGCCGGCTGCCGCACCGTCTTCGCCGCCATCCTGGGCACCGGCTGCGGCGGCGGCCTGGTGGTCGACGGGCGCATCATCACCGGGCGGCATGCCGCCGCCGGGGAATGGGGCCACAGCCCCCTGCCCTGGCCCCAAGCGCCCATGACACCGGATGGGGAGGATGAGCGTCCCGGCCCGGACTGCTACTGCGGACGGCGCGGCTGTCTTGAAACCTGGCTGTCCGGCCCCGGCCTCGCGCAGGACCATGCCCGGGCCACCGGCCTCACCCTGCCGGCCGTCGAGATCGCCGCCCTGGCCGCGGCGGGTGACGCGGCGGCACAGGCGACATTGGATCGCCATGTCGACCGGCTGGCGCGGGGCTTGGCCGGGGTGGTGAACCTGCTGGACCCGGATGTCATCGTCCTGGGCGGCGGCTTGTCCAACATGACCCATTTGTATCAGCGACTGCCCGGGCGCCTGGCCGCGTGGTGCTTCTCCCCCGATGTCACGACGCCGGTGCGACCGGCACGCCACGGCGATTCCAGCGGCGTGCGTGGCGCGGCCTGGCTTTGGCCCGTCCCGCGCTGACAGATCCGCGAACGGTCACGCCCGGCGCGCCAGGACCAAGGTTCCGGCCGCCCCCGCGAACAGCGCCAGGGCGAGGATGGCCGCCCACAGCGCGGGCGACGCGAGGATCAGCACCGCCCCCGCGATGACCAAGCCGGCCGCCACCATGTGCAGGCGGGCCTTGGGCGTCAGCCGGGCCGACGCGGGAACGGACGACCGTGGAGCGGGGCGCGACGGCATGCCCCCGCCGCAGCGCTTGCCGCCGGGGCGGACGGGGCTGGAACGGAACGCGGAAGGTCGTTTGGTCATGGGTCAGGGCATAACAGCGCCGACCGCACCCGACAAGGCCGCCGGGCCAATTTTCACCTGAGTCGCCCACCGCACGGTGCGTCGGGGCGCGGACTGGGCCCGGGCGACGGGAGTGGGGCGACGGAAATGGCGGCCCACCCCCAGGGCAAGCCCCGGAACGCGTCCTTTCCGTCTAGGCCGCCCCGCCGACAGGGGGCTCACCATGGGCCTTCGCCAGGGGCATCCGGAGGGTTGTGGGCGAGTCGGTGGTTGGGTTTTTAAAAAAGAGTGACAACCGCAGAATCAGCGCTTGCAGTCCGGGGATTTTCTTTTAAATAAAGGTCAGGACTTGGGTGTCATTGGCCAGCCCTGGCGGACATTCGCAACGGCGACCCGGCACTTCAGTTCAAACGGATTTTCATAAACCTGGCGTCGACGCCCTTCGGGCGGCAACCCGTATGGCGTGACGTTGGTATTCTTGGTCTTTTTTGCAAAGACTATCGAATACTTCAGGGTTTTGAATATCGCCTTTTAAAGGTGTGGCCCGCCAGTCGTAAAGGAACGGCGGCGACATCAGGGAACGCCATGGCGGCGGACTTTGGTCCGTATCTCAGGCGCGCCTTGCGTACATCCGTCCGTGACTGCCGGGTCAGCCCCCATCGTCGGCTGCCGGCCTTTTGATGATGTGTGACAGATATGACCCAAGAGCCCCTGTGGCAGCCTAGCGACATACAGAGTGAGGAAGGTGCCGTGAAGGAAGCCGATGGCGACGCCCCGAAGCGCCGTGGCCGTATCCCGCAGTCCGCATGGCCGTCCATCCTGGAACGGTATCGGGCCGGTGCCACGCTGTCGGCCATCGCGCGTGAATTCGACTGCACGCCCAGCGCCATTTCCTACATCGTGCGCAAGGCCGAAACGGCGCAGCCCAGCGAGGGTGGCGACGCGCCGGCCGCCGAGGCCGCACCGGCCCCGAAGGCGGTGAAGGCTCCGAAGGCGGAGGCGCCCGCCGCCGACGTTGCGGACCAGTCCCCCGTCCTGCCGCTGGAACAGCCGACGTTGGCTGAGGCGCCCGTGGCCCCCACCGCCCCCGTGGCCCCCACCTCCCCCGTGGCGATGGCCCCCGCCCCGGAGCAGCCGCACCGCGCGCCGCGCGCCGGTGGCGACCGCCCCGCCCGTGGCGATCGTCATGGTCGCACGCAGGAGGGCCGCTCGCAGGAAGGCCGGTCCTACGAGGGCCGGGAACCCCGCACCGACCGCGAACCCCGCGGTGAGGGGGAGCAACCCCGGAGCGACCGCTTCGGCGACCGTCAGCAGCGCGGCGAGCGCCGCACCCTGACCGGCGCGGCCGTCGCGAACGCCGCGCAGGAACGCAGCCAGCCGCCGGCGGTCAGCCAGGGTCAGCGTCCGTACGGCGACCGTCAGCCGTCCCGCGCCCCGGTCGAGACGGACACCATGGATCAGTTGCTGGATCGCCCCTATGGCGGCGACCGCCCGGTGGGGTCGGAATACCCGTATCGCCAGCAGCAACGTAACGCCGCCCGTCTGGAAGCCGCCGACACGCCCACCGAGCCGGCCGACCAGCGCATGACCGCCGCCGCCCAGCGCAGCGCCGAGGCCTACACCGCCTGGAAGGCCAACCCCGAGGGCGGCATGCAAGGCCTGACCGACGCGCTGCACGAACTGCGCAAGGTGATCGCCCGCATGGAGATCGAGATGTCCGCCAGCCGCAAGGAAGAACATGCGGCCCGGCCCATTCCGATCCCCTACCACCGGGCCCAGCGCCGCTGAGGGATTGGACCTTGGCCCCGCCCCTCACCGCCGAATAAGCGCGAATGTAACAACACCCCGCCCAGGGAAACCCGGGCGGGGTGTTTCGATTAGGCCAACGCCGTTCTTTTAAGGAAGCCCATGCCGGCCGGCGGGTGGTGTCAGCCGCCCATGGCCGCGCCAAGGATCAACACCGCGCCGTAGAGGGTGGCGAACAGGCTGGCCAACGCCAGGAAATCCCGCACCAGCCGGCCGCCGTTGGCGCCGGCGCGCCCCAGCGCGCGGCGGCGCAGCAGGGCTGATTTCGGGGCAAAGCCGACACCGTGCATCGTGTCGTGGACCGCAATGTACGCCATTTACCCCTCCACCGTTTGTCTATCCGGGGCCGGCGCTTTTGCGCGCCCAGCCGTTCATGGGCATAGTGTTGCCAGAACGTTCTGGGAACGACAAGCGGAAATGTTCTTTTCTTGTTCCTTTTTTGGACTCATAAAGAGAACACGCCATCCCTGGGGGCGAGGCGGCATGGCAGCCCCCAGGAATGGAGTCCGCCGAGGTTAGCGCCCGGCGGCGGCGAATGCCTGCTCATACCGTTCCGGCTTGAACCCAGCCATCAACGTGCCGTCGAGGTCCAGAATCGGGCGCTTGATCATGGAGGGCTGGGCCTGCATCAGGGCCACGGCCTTGGCCGCGTCCAGGTCTTGGCGCGCCGCTTCCGGCAGTGCGCGGAAGGTGGTTCCGGCACGGTTCAGCACCGTCTCCCATCCCAGCGCGGCGCACCAGGCCTCCAGCCGGGCCTGGTCGATGCCCGTGGCCTTATAGTCATGGAAGGCAAAGTCGATGTCGCGCTGGGCCAGCCAGTCGCGGGCCTTTTTCATCGTGTCGCAGTTCTTGATGCCATACAGGGTGACGGGCACAGGCGGAGCCTCCTTGTTTCGCGTGATGATGACCTGCGCTTCCTTTAGCCCAACGGAGCCACCTCGCCCAACAGCGGCGTTCCCAGGGTGAACCAGGCGCGGCTGATGCGGCCCGCCACCACCTCATAGATGGCTATCACCTCCACCGTGCCCGGCCCCTCCGGAAACGTACGGGTCACCAGTTCATGGTCGACCACGGTGGCGCCCACCGCCATGCGATGCAGCAGGCGGCCATGCAGGTTGGCTTCCTGGAAGCGCAGGAGATGGCGGGCCCGGATCTCCGCCGCCCCACTGGCCAGCAGGGTGTCGGGATGCTGGTAGATCCGCGCGTCATCCGCCCAGAAGGCCATGAAGGCATCGATGTCCTTGGCATTGTAGGCACGGAGTTGCCCGTCCACCACTTGGGCCGGCGACAGGCTCGGGGAAGACGGGGACAGGGACATGATGGACGATCCTTCAAAGGGGGGCTGGTAACCCCGTTATCGGGCATGCCGCCGCCCATCCGTCGCCCCGATTCGGCATGCCGACTATTCCCAGCGGGGGTGAAAGGCGCGGGCGAAGAAAGGCCGCCCCGCGCATCTGTGAAAGCGAGGACGGCTTCGACCGCGCCGCCTTCCACCAGCGGTTCAACGGCGACGTGGTGGCCTTCTTCCAGAAAACGCTGTGACGGCGGTCAGGAGTGCCAGGGGCCGGTGCGCGCCCAGAACAGGACCGCAAGAAAGGCGGCCGCCGTCAGCAGCACCCACGCCGCACGGCCAAGCCCCCATCGCTTGCTGTTCCTGTCGCGCATTCCACCCTCTATCGTTGCAGTAATGTAGTGGCCAGCCCCCCGCCCAGGCAAGCGCCGCCTGGCCACCGCAAGTCCCGCATGGGCAGGGGCGTCAAGGCGTCTCGTTGAAGTCCAGCGCGCGGCTGAAGAACGGGATGACCTGTTCCTGGATGCGGAAGGCGACATGGCTGGTGTGGGTGCCGGGATAAATCTCGAAGCTGTTGGCGATGCGGTAGCTGTCCAGCGCCTCATGCAATTTACCGGCATCGACCTTCAGGCTGTCCTGGTCGCCGACGTCGATGGCGATGGCCCGGTATTGGCGCAAGGCCCCGACATACTGGTCCAGGAAGGCCAGCGGCGCGTTGGCCGCCCATTTGGCCAGGATGTCCGGACGCGGCTCCCCCTCCTTGACCGGCAGGTCGAGGTAAAGGGGCGGATTGTGGGGGTTGGGGGACCAGGCGGCGGCCGTGGCCAACTGCGCCCGCGCCATGAAAGGCAAGGTAGCGGAGTCGGCCGGGGCCTTCACGCCTTCCAGCAGCGTCCAGGTCTTGGGGTCGATCGGGCCCAGGGCGCGCGGCGACAGGCAGCAGGGGCTGAGCATGTAGAGCGCACCGAAAACGTCGGCATGTTTGATCCCGATGCGGGCGGTGCCATAGCCGCCCATGGAATGGCCGGCCAATCCGCGACTTTCCCGCTTGGGAATGCTGCGGTAATGGCCGTCGATATAGGCGACCAGATCGCGGGAAATGAAGGTCTCGAAATCGCCGGTGGTCACGGAGCTGGAGTACATGGAGCCGTTGTGCACCGTCTTGGCGTCCGGCAGCACCACGATCATCTCCCGCGCGCCTTGGGCGTAGGCCCCCTCCACCGTCTGCGGGACATGGATCTCGGCCATCCATTGAGCGGCGCCGATGGAATAGCCGTGCAGGGCGTAGACCACGGGATAGCGCTTGTGCGGATTGGCGGCGTAGCCGGGGGGCAGTAGAACATAGACGTCACGGTCCACGGCCTCGCCCTCCAGGTTCCCTTCCAAGGTCGGGGCATGCACCAGGATGTGCTCCACCGTCACCGGGCGCGCGCCCGGCACCGCCGCCGGCGCCTCCGTCGCCACCTGCGCCTGGGATGGGCCACCACCCGCCACCAACGCCGCCATCGCCACGACCAGGCCGTAAGCCGCCTTCCTCATTCGTCCCTCCCTGTTTGGAATTGTTCGTCGCCGTCCGCGCCGCCTCGACGGCGGCCGACGTTCATGACCCGAGGCGCCTGCCCCTGGTTCGGAATCCTCCCGTTCTTGCCCCATCACCACGCGAATGGGGGATGCTTGGCGCAATGTGAGCGCTAACAATGATTAATTGTCTGAGTATTGGGTTTGGTGTCAAGATGCGCCAAGGTGATGACGCGGGCGGATGGAACAGGCGCCCACGGCAGACCCACGGCTCCCCGACAGCCTCGTTTGGCCCTGGGCGGCCCTCATCGTCGACGCCATGGGAACAAGGAAGAAAACAAGGAATGGGAAGGAAACAATGCGTTATCGCCCCCTGACGCGCGCGCTGCTGCTCAGCGCCGCCTTCTTCGCCCTAACGCCGCAGGTGCGGGCCGACCAGCCCGCCTCATCGGCCGTCAGCGAGGCTTGGCAAAAGGCGCAAGGCCTGGTCGCCCGCATGACCCTGGATGAGAAGCTGGGCCAGTTGGTCAACGTGGCGCCCGCCATCCCCCGCCTGGACATCCCCGCCTACAATTGGTGGACGGAGTCGCTGCACGGCGCCATCGGTGCCGTCCCCACCACCAACTTCCCCGAGCCCATCGGCCTGGCCGCCACCTTCGACGCGCCCTTGGTGCACGATGTGGCCGGGACGGTCAGCGTGGAGGTGCGCGCCCTGCACACCCTGGGGCGCGCCACCGGCCACCTGGGCCGCATCGGCACCGGGCTGGACACCTGGTCGCCCAACATCAACATCTACCGCGATCCACGCTGGGGCCGGGGCCAGGAAACCTATGGCGAGGATCCCTATCTGACGGCGCGCCTGGCGGTCGCCTTCATCGGCGGCATGCAGGGCCCCAACCCCGACCTGCCCGACGTGGTGGCGACGCCCAAGCATTTCGCCGTGCACAGCGGCCCGGAATCGACCCGCCACGCCGCCAACGTCTACGTGTCACCGCACGACTTGGAGGACACCTACCTGCCCGCCTTCCGCGCCGCCATCGTGGAGGCGCGCGCCGGGTCCATCATGTGCGCCTACAACCGCATCGACGGACAGCCGGCCTGCGCCAGCGACCTTCTGCTGAAGGACCACCTGCGGGGCGCCTGGCACTTCACCGGCTATGTCGTGTCCGACTGCGACGCGGTGAAGGACATCGCCGACAATCACAAATACGCGCCCGACCAAGCCGCCGCGGTGGCCGCCGCCCTGAAGGCCGGGGTGGACAACGAGTGCAACGTCGCCACACTGTTCGGCGCCGGCGGCGGGCTGGCCGCCCGCTACAAGGAGGCGTACACACGCGGTCTGATCGGCACGGCGGACATCGACCTGGCGCTGGTGCGCCTGTTCTCCGCCCGCTACCGCAACGGCGACCTGCCCGGCCTGGACCGTCCCAAGCAGGACGTGCCCGTCCAGGCCATCGGCACGGCGGAGCATCAGCGGCTGGCGCGCAAGGTCGCGGGCGAAAGCATGGTGCTGCTGAAGAACGACGGCGTGCTGCCGCTGAAGCCCGGCGTCAAGGTCGCGGTCATCGGCCCGCACGGCAATTCAACCCGCGTGCTGCGCGGCAATTATTCCTCGGCCCTGTCGGCCCCGCCGGTGTCGGTGCTGGACGGCCTGCGCCAGGGGATGCCGGGCGCCCGCATCACCCACATCCCCTTCCACGAGACCGTCATGGACGGCGACCCGGTGCCCACGTCCGCCCTGGTGACGCCGGACGGCAAGCCCGGCGTAAAGGCGCAGTATTTCAACGCCACCGGCGCGGTGAAGGCGCCGCCGCCGGACGCGCCTTTCGGCTGGATGCCGCCGCTGGAGGTGGCGTCCAAGCCGACGGTGACGCGGGTGGAGGCGCAGGTGGGCGGCAGCGGCCATGACCAGAAGGCGGTGGCGGAGAATTACCGCGTGGTCTGGACGGGCTTCCTGGTGCCGCCGGAAACCGGCACCTACCGCCTGGGCCTGACCGGATACTCCGGCGGTGAATTCGACTTCGACGGCCGCCGCGTGGACCTGGGCACGCCGCTGTGGGGTGACCTGCCCAAGTTGGAAACTGTGACCCTGGAAAAGGGCAAGCGCTATCCCATCCGCGTCGCCACCGACGTGCACGGCATGGGTGGCGTGGAGTTCCTGTGGAAGCGGGTGGCGCCCGCCACCGCCGCTGCCACCCCCACCGCTGCCCCCCCACCGCTGATGGCGACCTGGCCGCGGCCGTGGCCGACGCCGACGTCATCGTCGCCGCCGTGGGCCTGAGCGCCGACCTGGAGGGCGAGGAGATGAAGCGCCAGATCGAGGGCTTCGCCGGCGGCGACAAGACCTCCCTCGACCTGCCGTCGGAGCAGCGCCGCCTGTTGCAGGCGGCCAAGGCCACGGGCAAGCCGGTGGTAGTCGTCCTGCTGAACGGCAGCCCGCTGGATCTGTCCTGGGCCAAGGACAACGCCGCCGCCATCGTGGAGGCCTGGTATCCCGGCCAGGCGGGCGGCCTGGCCGTCGCCGACGTGCTGTCGGGCAAGACCAACCCGGCCGGCCGCCTGCCGCTGACCTTCTACCGCAGCGTGGCCGACCTGCCGCCCTTCGACGATTACGCCATGACCGGCCGCACCTATCGCTATTTCACCGGCCAGGCCGTCTACCCCTTCGGCTTCGGCCTGTCCTACACCCGCTTCGATTACGGCCCGGTGACCGTGCAGCCGACGCACGGCGGCGCGGAGAACGGCGTACGGGTGACGGCCACGGTGACCAACACCGGCGATCGCGCGGGCGACGAGGTGGCGCAGTTGTACCTGACGCCGCCGGCGTTCGAGGGGGCGCCCCGCCTGGCGCTGCGCGGCTTCCAGCGTCTGACGTTGGCGCCAGGCGAAAGCCGCACGGTGTCGTTCGAGCTGTCGCCCCGCGACCTCAGCTTCGTCACCCGCGACGGTGAGCGCCAGGTCATGGCCGGCACCTACCAGGTCAGCGTCGGTTCAGGCCAGCCGGACAGCGGCGTGCCCAGCCAGCAGGGGCAGTTCGCCACCACGGCGGCGCTGGCCATCGAGCGGTGACAGTGCGGGACGCGGCCCGGTCTTTTATGCCTTAAACGATTGGGCCTTGAATGACTGGGCCGTGTCCCGCAGCGCCTCATCGATCAGCCGGCGCATGGCGTCGCGGGCCGCCTGCGCGTCGCGGGCGGCGACGGCCTCCAGGACATGGCGGTGCAGGGGAATGGGCTCGTGCGGCACCACCCCCTCGCGCAGCTTGTGGATGGTGCTCCACCGCACCGCCGCACCGATGCTGACGGCCAGCGACCCGATGAGCGGGTTGCCGCTGGCCTCAAGCAGCGTGTCGTGGAAGTCGGCATCGGCGGCCTGCCCTTCCTCCGTCGCCAGGGTGTGGCGGTCCATGGTGTCCAGGGCCGCCGTCATGCGGGCCAACTGCCTCTCCGTGCGCCGTTCCGCCGCCAGGGCGGCGATGCCCGGCTCCACGATCAGGCGCAGCTCGAACAGGCTATAGATGAAGTCCTTGCCGGGCTCCGCCGCGAAGTGCCAGGCCAGAACGTCGGGATCCAGCAGGTTCCAGCGCGACCGGGCGCAAACTTGGGTGCCGC
This sequence comes from Nitrospirillum goiasense, assembly GCF_034427435.1. Lineage (NCBI taxonomy): Bacteria > Pseudomonadati > Pseudomonadota > Alphaproteobacteria > Rhodospirillales > Azospirillaceae > Nitrospirillum > Nitrospirillum goiasense. The sequence continues at coordinate 2,488,182 of NZ_JAXQNP010000002.1, forward strand.
TCTTGGGCCGGCTTTCCACCAGACCCTTGGCCGCCAGGATGCGCAGCGCCTCACGGTAGGCGGAGCGGGAGACCTTCATCCGCTCGGCATTGACGATCTCGTTGCCCAGCACATCGCCCGGCTGGTAGCGGCCGGTGACGATGTCGATGCCCAACTGCCGGGCCAACGCGCCGTGCAACCGGCCTATGGGGGACCCCCGGCCCAGGCGCGCCAGGCCGGCCATCATTTCATCCATGCGACAGGTTCCGCCCGGCTGGTTCAATCATCGCCCAGTTTTAAAGTATTCGTCTTGGTCGCGCGAGCCTTGGCGACCTTTCAAGGGATGTGTTAGCGCGCACCGCCCCTTCGGGCCCGGCGCCGGACATGTCCGACATGCCCGACACGGTCCTACGCATGTCGAGAGCCGGCCGGGCACGCCCGCAGCCACGGGAACGCAAGGGTAGCGGGTTGGCATGGCCCATGCTGTGTCCGGCGCCGCCCCTCCCAACCAAGCCGGAATCCAGCCCCCCATGAAAATGACGAACGCATTGTGTTTCCACGCCGTCAGCCTGATCGCCGTGGCCATGGCCGCGTCAGTGCCAGCAACGGCCAAGACCGCCACGGCGGCAGAGATCAAGCTGGCGACCGCCAAGGAAGGCTTGGCCATCTGTCGTGCCAACAAGATGGGGAACTGGGACCTGGCCTACATCGCCGGCAAGGACGGCCTGGTGCAATGGGGCCCCGGCTATGATTGCAAGCAGTCCCGGGTGCCAGGTGAGTTCAGCACCATCACCAGCGCCATGCAGGCCGATGGCACGCTGCTGCCCCTGGCCACCTTGGAGGAAGGCCTGCTCGCCTGCCGCGCCAGCAGGATGGGCCAATGGGACCTGGCCTATATCCTGGGCAAGAACGGCCTGGTCCAATGGGGCCCCGGCTACGCCTGCAAGCAGTCCGCGGTGCCGGGTGACTTCAGCGACGTCGACAACGCCCTGGTGAAGTGATCGGGCGCGCGGTGTGCGGCCTCAGGACACCGCATCCGGCGACGGGGTTGCCGGGTCCGCCGCCGCCGGCTTCGCCTTCACCTTCTTGGGCATCGGCATGGGCGGCGTGGTGTTGCCCTCGCCCAAGGGGCGGATCACCTGGACGGAATCCGTCCAGCGGCCGAACTTGTACCCGACGGAGGGCAGGTAGCCAGCGCGCGTGAAGCCGAAGCTTTCATGCATCTGCAGCGACCGCGTGTTCTCCGCGTCGATATAGCCGATCATCTGCCGGTATCCGGCCGCGGCACAGGCGTCGATCAGTACCTGCATCAACTGCCGGCCAATGCCCCGCGACAGATGGTCGGGATGCACGTAGATCGAGTGCTTCACCGTGTAGCGATAGGCCGGGCGCTTGCGGAAGGGCACGGCATAGGCGTAGCCAACCAACACGCCGTCCAGTTCGGCCGCCACATGGGGCAGCCGCTTGTTCAGCATGTTCTTGCGCCGGCGCTTGATGTCGTGCTCGTCCAGAGGCTCGGGCTCGTAATCGCCGATCCCCCGGTTGATGTAATGGGTGTAGATGGCCAACATCGCCTCCACATCCGCCTCGGTCGAGGTGCGGACGATCACGGTGGAGGCGGCGGCTGGGCCGGGGCCGCCGTCGGAAACCGTGGCGGGGTCGCGGTCGGGCATGAAGCTCATGGGCGGCGGCCTTATTCGCGGACGACGTAGGTATAAAAGCGGGTGCGGCCGTCGGGGTCCAGCTTGCGATACACGCCCTGGATCTCGTTATCGAAGCCGGGGAACAGGTTGGTCGCCTGCTCGAACACCTTCAAATATTCGATCATGGGCGCCGCCCGTTCCGTCAGCCGCTCACCCGGCAGCACGGTGGCGATCCCGGGCGGGTAGACCAGCATCAGGGTGGTGGCGATGCGGCCCGGCAACTGGTCCAGGGTGACGAAGTCCACCTTGTTGCGCACCAGCTGCTTGGCGGCGACATGGGGCAGCATGGCCATCTCGGGCAGATGCTCCGGCCGGAACTGGCGGCGCTGCAGGGCGCTGATGTTGTGATCGCGGTAGAAGCTGTGCATGTCGCGGCACAGGTCGCCCAGGCGCACACCGTTGTAGCGCGGCGCGCGGCGGCGGACGAAGTCGGGCATGATCTCATCCAGCAGCGCGTTGTCGTCATGCAGCCGCTTGAAGAAGATCAGCGCGCTCATCAAGCCGCCGGCCTTGCTGCTCTCCACGCCCGGGGTCAGCAGGAACAGCAGGGAGTTCAGGTCGTTCTTCTCCGGCACGATCTGGTTTTCGCGCAGGTATTCCGCCACCACGGGGGCCGGCACGCCCTGTTCCAGATAGGCGCCGGTGCGGCGGTCGAAGCCGGGGGTCAGGATGGTCAGCTTGTTGGGATCCGTCATGGCATAGTTCGGCCCCAGGTGCTTGTACCCATGCCAGGACCGCCCCGGTTCCAGCATCCAATGGCTGGGGTCGCGGGCCAGGTCATCGGTGGGCACGTCCTCCCACCGCACGTCGCGGCCGTCCAGGCGGGTGAGGTCGGGGACGAAGGGGTCGAAGAACCACTGCCGGGAGACGTCGCCCTCCTTCTCGATGAACTCCCGGGCGATGGCGCGCAGCTTTTTGCGGATTTCGATGCCCAGGCGGATGGTGTCGTCCCACAGCACCTCGCCCGACTTGCCCTTCATCATCTGCGCGCCGACATCCAGCGAGGCGAAGATGGGATAGAACGGGCTGGTGGAGGCGTGCTGCAGGAAGGATTCGTTGAAACGGCGGTGTTCCACCCGCCGCTCCTGGTCGCCGATATGCTTGTCCTTCACATGGATCTGCGAGGCCTGGCTGAAGCTGGCCAGCTGCTTATGCGTGGATTGGGTGGTGATGATGCCGGGGCTGTTCGGGCCCAGGTTCTTCACCCCCATGCCATAGCGGCCCTGGTACAGGGGATGGAACTTCATGAAGCCGGCCCAGGCCTCGTCGAACAGGATATAGTCGCAGAGCGGGCCCAGCTTCTCCACCAGCAGGTCGGCGTTGTTGATGGTGCCGTCATAGGAACATTGCTGGATCACCGCCACGCGGAAGGGGCGCGGCTTCTTCCACGCCTCGGGGTCCTTCACCATGGGATGGGTGCGGATCTTCTCGCGGATCGCCGCCTCGTCCAGCGCCTCATAGTCGATGGGACCGATCAGGCCGTGGGCGTTGCGGTCGGTCTCCAGGAAAATGGGCGTGCCCTGGCCCATGAGCAGGGCGCCATGGTGGGCGGCCTTGTGGTTGTTGCGGTCGAACAGGACCAGATCATCCTCCGCCACCAGGGCGCCCAGCACCACCTTGTTGGAGGCGGAGGTGCCGTTCAGCACGAAATAGGTGCGCTCCGCGCCGAAGATCTTGGCCGCTTCCTTCTGCGCGCGCAGCGCCGGCCCCTCGTGCACCAGCAGGTCACCCAGGTCGACCACCGAATTGTCCAGGTCGTCGCGGAAGATGGCCTCGCCCAAATGCTCCACGAAGATGCGGCCGATGGGGCTGCGGCTGTAGAAGATGCCGCCGTTGTGGCCGGGGCAGGTCCACAGCTGGTTGCCTTCCTCGGCATAGTCGACAAGGGCGCCGAAGAAGGGCGTCTTCAGCGTTTCAGCATATTGGCGCAGGCGGCTGATCAGGTTCTTGGCGATGAATTGCGGCGTTTCCTCCGCCAGGAAGACGTAGCCGTCGATCTCCCGCATCACTTCCATCGGGATGTCTTCCAGCCGCTTGCGGCGGACCAGCAGCACGATGGGCATTTCCAGGCCGCGGCTGCGCACCAGGGAGATCAGGGCCGCGGCCTTGCCTTCCGGCCCGCGCTTGCCCCAGTCCAACACCATGCAGCCGATGGCGGCGTCGGTGCGGATGGCCAGTTCCGCGTCCTCGATACGGCGGGCCTTGGTCACCTCGAAGCCCAGCCGCTCCACCTCCACGATGATGTCCTGCAGCCGCGTGCCCTCCAGCTCGTCGGCCTCGAAGGCCGGGGCGCAGACCAGGAAATTGAAGCGGCGGAAAAAGTCCATGGCGATGGCTCCGTAAGGACTGGCCAGGGTGGGGAAACAGGCGTGGGTGGAGAAAGGACCATGTCCCGCCATCCGTCACAAAAGAAATTTCAAAGAAAGTTCACACCGGGGCGCCGACGGCGACAACGTCGGCGGCCGGCACGCCCGCTTGACAGCCCCTGCCCCCCGGCTAATCATCGGATGTGAAACCAATTTCAGACGGCGTCGGGACAGCGCCAGTCTGTTCGACGCATCCGAGGTGCCGTGCCAGCGCCCACCCGCCCCCTGCATTCCATCCCACCTCCCCCACCCATCGACGGGCCCGAACACCGGCCCTTTCCCGCAGTGCTGAAACGGGTGCTGGAACGGCACGAGACGACATCCAGGCCCTGTCCCCCAAGACCGGAACGAACATCCCCATGAACGAACCGCCTGACGATCCCGTCGCCCACGCCCAGCGCCTGGTGGCGCATGACGAGATGGCCCACGCCTATGAGGCGGTGGTGCCGGCCATCGTCCAGACCTCGCTGTTCACCTTCGGCAGTTTCCAGGAGATGGCGGACACCTACGCCGGCCGTCACGCGCGCAATGTCTATTCCCGCACCACCAACCCCACGGTGACGGAGTTCGAGCGCAAGATGGCGGCGCTGGAGGGGACGGAGGACGCCATCGGCTTCCCCAGCGGCATGGCCGCCATCTCCGGCGCCGTGCTGGCCTTCGTGCAGCCGGGTGACCGCATCGTCTGCGTCCGGCATGTCTACCCGGACGCCTACCGCCTGTTCGAAACCCTGCTGAAGAAGTGGGGAATCACCACGACCTACGTCGATGGCGCCGACCTGGCGGCCGTCGACGCCGCTTTGCCCGGCGCCCGCCTGCTGTACCTGGAAAGCCCCAACAGTTGGATGATGGAGGCGCACGACGTGGCGGCCCTGGCGGCGCTGGCCAAGAAGCACGGCGCCGTCAGCCTGATCGACAACTCCTGGGCGACCCCCATCTTCCAGCGGCCGGCGGCGCTGGGGGTGGATTTGGTGCTGCACTCCGCCTCCAAATACATCGGCGGGCACAGCGATACGGTGGCGGGCGTGGTGGCCGGGCGGCTGGAGCTGACCGGCCACATCCGCCGTGCCATCTGCCCCTACATCGGCGCCAAGCTGGGCCCGTTCGAGGCCTGGCTGTTGCTGCGCGGCCTGCGCACCCTGCCCATCCGCATGAAGGCGCATGAGGCATCGGCCCTGACCCTGGCGCGGCGGCTGGCCGAGCATCCCAACGTCACCAAGGTTCACCATCCGGCGCTGATGGCCCCCCTGCCGCCGGGCCTCACCGGCACCTCGGGCCTGTTCTCCTTCACCGTGGATGATGGCATCGACATCCCCGCCCTGTGCGACGCGCTGGACCTGTTCCACCTGGGCGTCAGCTGGGGCGGGCATGAAAGCCTGGTGGTGCCGGCGCTGGTCACCCACGTCCAGGCGGCCGGCCCCAACTCCGCCCTCGACTTCGGCGTGCCAGCGACCATGGTGCGCCTGCATGTCGGGCTGGAGGGGACGGAGGCGCTGTGGGCCGACCTGGACCAGGCTTTGCGGGTGGCCAAACGCTGATGATGCTGAAATGGCTGCTTCTCACCCTGGTTCTCGCGCTGTCCGCGCTTCCGGCCCGCGCCGATGAGTTGCGGCTGGTGGAGGTGCTGAGCAGCCCGGAGCGGACGGAGACGCTGAAGCATCTGGTGGCGGGGTTCGAGGCCCGCCACCCCGGCACCCATGTGGAGATCACCTCCCTGGCCTGGGGATCGGCGTTTGAGAAGCTGGCCACCATGGTGGCGGCCGGCGATATCCCCGACGTGGTGGAGATGCCCGACCGCTGGCTGTCCCTGTATGCCGGCAACGGCCAGTTGGAGAGCCTGGAGCCTTATCTGGCGCGCTGGCCGGAGACCAGGGGCCTGAACGAGCGGGCCCTGACCGTGGCGCGGTCGGTGGCCGACACCGCCTACATGCTGCCTTACGGCTTCTATTTGCGCGCCCTGTACTACAACAAGGCGGTGTTCCGGCAGGCCGGCATCGCCGAACCGCCCAAGACGCTGGAGGAGTTGCGCGCCGACGCCGCCAGGATCGCCCAGTTGCCGGGCAAGTCCGGCTATTGCCTGCGCGGCGGGCCGGGTGGCCTGAACGGCTGGGTCATGTTCGGGGCCAGCATCGCCGGCGGCAACGCCTTCTTCCATGAGGATGGCACCAGCACCCTGAACGATCCCGGCTGGGTGGCCGGCACCAGTTGGCTGATCGACCTGTACCAGAAGGGCCTGGCGCCCAAGGACAGCGTCAACTGGGGCTTCAACGAGGTGGTGGCTGGCTTCTACACCGGCACCTGCGCCATGGTGGACCAGGACCCCGACGCCCTGATCGCGCTGAAGGCCCGCATGAGGGCGGAGGATTTCGGCGTGGCGCCCTGGCCCAAGGGCCCCAACGGCAAGGCCTATCCTACCCTGGGCTTCGCCGGGTGGTCCATCTTCAAGCGGTCCGCGCACAAGGATCTGGCCTGGGATCTGGTGGTGGCCCTGAACGATCCCGCCGGCAACCTGGCCTGGAACCAGCAGACCGGCGCCCTGCCCATCTACACCGCTGCCGCGCACGACCCGCTGTACGCCGGCGCCATCTATCAGGGCTGGTTCGCGGAATTGGCCGACCCGGACGTGGTGCCCACGCTGATGCCCACCTATCTGCCGGGCTTCGCCTATTTCGCCGACAGCCTGGTGGTGCGCAGCAGCCAGCAGGCGCTGCTGGGCCAGATCAGCCCCGCCACCATGAACAAGCAATGGGCCGCCTACCTGACCAAGGCCCGGCGCAAGCAGGCGGAGGGGGTGAAATGACCCGCCGCGCCCTGGCCCTGAAGCTGGAACCCTATTTCTACACCGCCCCGTCGCTGCTGCTGATCGCCGCCATCATGCTGGTGCCCTTGGTCACCGGCCTGTCCTACGCCTTCCATGACCTGATCCTGCTGGATCCCTTGAGCGGCGATTTCGTCGGCCTGGACCATTTCCGGGAGATGCTGGACGACGACGGCTTCTGGACGGCGCTGCGCAACACGGTGGTGTGGACGGCGGTGTCGGTGGCCCTGCAATTCACCTTCGGCCTTATCCTGGCGCTGCTGCTGAACCGGCCCTTCCCCGGGCGCGGGCTGGTGCAGGCCCTGGTCTTCCTGCCCTGGGCGGTGCCGGGCTTCCTCTCGGGCCTTACCTGGGCCTGGCTGTTCAACCCGGTGATCGGCCCCCTGCCCCATTGGCTGCAGGGCCTGGGCCTGCTGGCCACACCGGAGAACATCCTGTCCGACCCGCACCTGGCGCTGTGGGGGCCCATCGCCGCTAATGTGTGGTGGGGCATCCCCTTCTTTGCCATCACCCTGCTGGCGGCCCTGCAATCCATCCCCAAGGATATTTACGAGGCGGCGGCCATGGATGGCGCCGGGCCGCTGCTGCGCTTCCGTCGCGTCACCCTGCCCCTGCTGGCCCCCACCATCGCCATCACCGTGATGCTGCGCACCGTGTGGGTGGCCAATTTCGCCGAGCTGATCGTGGTCATGACCAAGGGCGGACCGGCCGACGCCACCCAGATCCTGTCCAGCTACATCTTCACCCTGGCCTTTCAGCGGCTGGACTTCGGCTACGCCTCCGCCGTGGCCGCCGTGCTGCTGCTGTTGCTGCTGGCCTATGCCGCCGCCGTCATGGTGCTGCGCCACGCGATGACGGAGCGAGCATGAGCAAGACCTTGTCCCGCACCCTCCTGCCCCGCCTGCTGCATGCCCTGGCGCTGGCGGCCTTCGTCGCCTTCGCCCTGTTCCCCCTGTTCTGGCTGCTGAAGGTGTCGCTGACGCCGGACGATTTGATGTATGGCGAGGGCGTGCGGCTGTGGCCCTCCCGCGTGACCCTCGACCATTACGGGGCCGTCCTGCGCCACAGCCAGTTTCCGCTGTTCTTCCGCAACAGCCTGATCGTCTCCACCGCGACCGGCCTGTTGGCCACCGCCGCCGCCTCGGCCGCCGGCTACGCCTTCTCGCGCTTCCGCTTCCCGGGCAAGGCCTGGGTGGTGGGGGTGATGCTGATCAGCCAGATGTTCCCCCTGGTCATCATCGTGGCGCCCATCTTCCGCCTGCTGGCACCCCTGGGCCTGACCAACAGCCTGACCGGCCTGGTGGTGGTCTACACCGCCTTCAACACGCCCTTCGCCGCCTTCCTCATGCAATCCTTCTTCGAGGCCATTCCGAAGGATTTGGAGGAGGCGGCGATGATGGACGGCGCCACCCGCTTCCAGGCCCTGCGGCGGGTCATCCTGCCGCTGACCCTGCCGGGGCTGGCGGCCACCGGTGGCTTCGTCTTCACCGCGGCGTGGAGCGAGCTGCTGTTCAGCCTGATGCTGAACTCGTCGGCCGCCGTCAGCACCTTCCCCGCCGGCCTCTTGGGCTTCGTCTCCAAATTCTCGGTCGATTTCGGGCAGATGATGGCGGCCGGCGTGCTGGCCCTGCTGCCGGTCGGCGCCTTCTTCCTGCTGATCCAACGCTATCTGGTGCAGGGCCTGACGGCCGGCGCCGTGAAAGGCTGACCCGCTGCCATGGCCACCATCACGCTTTCCAACGTCAGCAAGGATTACGGCGGCGGCCCGGTGCTGCGCGGCATTGACCTGGAGATCCGCGAGGGGGAGTTCGTTGCCCTGATGGGTCCATCGGGCTGCGGCAAGTCCACCCTGCTGCGCCTGATCGCCGGACTGGAGGAGCCGGGCGGCGGCCAGATCCGCATCGACGGCCGGCTGGTGAACGACGTGGCGCCCAAGGACCGGGACCTGGCCATGGTGTTCCAGTCCTACGCCCTCTACCCGCACATGACGGTGCGGGAGAACATGAGCTTCGCCCTGAAGCAGCGCCGCCTGCCGCAGGCCGAAATCACCCGGGCGGTGGAGGCCGCCGCCGCCAAGCTGGGCCTCACCACTCTGCTGGAGCGCAAGCCCAAGGCCCTGTCGGGCGGCCAGCGCCAGCGCGTGGCCATGGGCCGCGCCATCGTGCGCCAGCCCAAGGCCTTCCTGTTCGATGAACCGCTGTCCAACCTGGACGCCCGCCTGCGCGAGCAGATGCGCTATGAGATCCGCAAGCTGCACCGCGAGCTGGGCGCCACCAGCGTCTATGTCACCCACGATCAGGTTGAGGCCATGACCATGGCCGACCGCATCGTCGCCCTGAACGACGGCGCCATCCAGCAGGTGGGCGGCCCCCAGGACCTTTACGACACCCCCGCCAACCTGTTCGTGGCCGGCTTCCTGGGCTCCCCACCCATGAATTTCCTGGACGCGACGCTGGCGCCGGACGGCGCCCTGGTGGTGGAGGGCCAGACGCTGGCCCGCGTGCCTCCGCCCGCCGGCCCCCGACCCGCCGGTCTGGTCCCCGGCGCCGCCGTCACCCTGGGCCTGCGGCCGGAACGCCTGGCCCTGACCACACCCACCGACGGCGTGCCGGCCCGGGTGGACCTAGTGGAGCCCACCGGCACCGGCCAGGTAGTCCATCTGGCCCTGGGCGCTCAACGACTGAAGCTGTTCACCATGGGGGGCGCCGCCTGGCGCCGGGCGACGCCGTGGGCCTGACGGTGCCATCCGGCGCGCCACTGCTGTTCGACCCCGGCACCGGAACGCGCATCGGCTGAGCGACCCTGGCCCCCAAAGGAAACGCCGGCCGGGAACGGGTCCCGGCCGGCGCACTCTGTGGATCGATCAGACGGTCACTTCACCCAAGAGGCTCACTTCACGTCGTACATCGCCATCACGTCCTTGCGGAAGGAGGCGCCGCTGTCCGGGCGGGCGTAGAACATGTGGCCGCCCGGGTACATGCGCAGCTTCACCCGCTCCGCCACGCCGAAGGTCGGCATCTGGTCGATCAGCAGGCGGGAACCGAAGTAGGGGCAGGACAGGTCGTTCCAGCCGTGGACGATGGTCACCGCCATCTTGGGATCGTTGGCGATGGCCTTGCGCAGGTCGGTGACGGGGTTGTCGGTGTCGTCCCGGTCCCACAGCTTGTTGACCTCATACGACAGGGCGTTGTACCGCGCCTCCACCTTCCAGCCGACCTGGTTGGTGACGAAGTCCGCCATGGCGGAGGTGGTGGGGGCGATCAGGCCGTCCAGCAGCGGGTCGTTGTAGCGGGCGTCGGCGCTGGAGGGGAACGGGTCGTAGGCGGTGACGTTGCTGTCGTAGACCGAGCCCACCTTGCCGTCGGCGCGGTGGATTTCCCGCAGATAGGTGCCGATGTCCACCCGGCCGTTCATGCGGCGCACCAGCTTGGGGTCCAGGCCGGTCAGGTCAGCCACCTTGGCGGACAGGCGGTCCGTCGCGGCCTTGTCGCGCGGGCCGGCCATCAGGTCCTGCATGAACTCGGTGCGGTCGTACTTCTCGACCGGGCCCATGGTGGTTTCGTTCAGCGGCTTGCCCTGGCGCTCGAAATTGCCGGCGGCCATGGCGGTCAGGTTGATCATCCACGGCAAGGGCGACAGGGCGTCGGCCTCACCAATGGCGGGCGGGTCCAGGTAGGGCGACACCAGGGTCATGCCCGACACGCCGACGCCGATGCGGCTTTGCAGGTAGTACGCCAGGCGCGGCAGGCGATAGCCGCCGTAGCTTTCGCCCACCAGGTACTTCTTGCTGGTCAGGCGATTGTTGGTCAGCAGCCAGTCATAGATGATGCGGCTCAGGTAATGGATGTCGGAATCGGCGGTGTAAAACGCCTTCTTGGTCTGTTCCTCATCCACCCGGGTGCGGGAGAAGCCGGTGCCGATGGGGTCGATGAACACCAGGTCGGTGAAGTCCAGCCAGCTGTTGGCGTTGTCCTTCAGGATGGCCGGATCGGACGGGCTGTCGCCGGCCTTGCCGAAGGCCACCTGCTTCGGCCCGATGGCGCCCAGGTTCAGATAAACGGACGAGGCGCCGGGGCCACCGTTGAAGGCGAAGGTCACGGGGCGTGACGCGGCACCGGAACCGGCCACGGTGTAGGCGGTGTACACCACCTCGCCAATGGTCTTGCCCTTCTCATCCTTCACCGGCAGGGAGCCGACGGTGGCCGTGTATTCCACCCGCTTGCCGGCGATGGTGGCCGTCTGCTTGACCGACTTCGGCGCCGGGAACGGCGCCAGGTCGCCATCATCCTTGGACGCCGCCTGGGCTGGCTTGTCGGACGGTTTGTCGGCGGCGTAGGTGGGGGCGCCCATGGCCATGAGCAGGGCGAAGCACGAGACGAACGTGGTGATGCGCATGAAGGATGGTCCCCTGATCGGTCGGCATCTCTAGTGCCTGATGGCGACTTTTAGACCATGGGCGGCGGCGCCCCGCAAGGGTGGGACGCCAACCGCTGCACCAGGGGGCCATTTGGCCCGGACCCAAGGTTGATGAATGGCCCCAAGGGGCCCTCCAGCGCAACCGACGGGGGATATCGTATCCAAAAATCGCCCCTTGAGTCGCGGGGAAGGGATCAGAATCCGCGGGGGTAAGGCAGGGTGCGCAGCCAATCGCGGATGGTGGCCAGCTCATCCGGCCTGGCATAGCGCCGCGCGGTGGCGGGGCTGAGCGGCGGCATGACAGGGTCACTGCCGTCGGTGCCTGGCGACAGCTTGTTCACCAACGTGCACTTCTGGGTGATGTCAGCATCACTCATGGTGGCATAGGGCAGATCAGGGATCAGGGGGATGTCCCCTCTCCCGTAGGGATTGGCGATGGAGGCCAGCAGTTCCCGCTCGCTTTCCCAGCTGTAGCGGCCCTGGGCATCATGGCGGCCGTAGATTTCGATCCGCTCCTGGATGTCGTCCTGTGAAGCGGTGATGGTGAACAGGATGGTCTGCACATCGGCGAAGGTCGGTGGGTTGGCCATGGGGCTTTCCTTTAAAAGGGGCGGGGTGGGCGCGCCCACCCCGCCAGAAGAGAGCAGGAGGGGTCAGCCGGCGGCGAGGTCCAGCATGCGCCGGGCGGTCGCGCGCGCCGCTTGTTCCGCCGACGACTTGGCCGACAGCACGTCCAACAGGTGGACCAGGCGCGCCCGTTCGTCCGCCGGCAGTTTGCGGCCCTTGTCCACCACATAGGCGCCGATGGCGGCGATGGCCTGGGCCTTCAGATCGTCGGGGGTTCCTGGCTTCAAATCCAGGCCGCGCACTGTCGCCTCGAACAGACGTTCATCGAGGCGCCGCAAACTGTTGACCGCCGCCGCCCGGGCATCAACCCGGGCGTTGCTGTCCAGGGCCAGCGCCGCGACCGGGGCCGCATCCGCCGCCACCTTGCCGCCGCCCAGCACCGTGGCGGCCATGGCCTTGGTCTTCCACCAGTCGACGCCCACACTGGTCGGCGTCGCGGCACTGGTCTTCAGGATGCGGCGCATGGTGTCCAGCGTCGTCTCCTTGACGAAGGGCGTCTCGCAATTGTCGGCGTTCTCGCCATGCTCGTGCTGGCTGTTGGCTGCCTTCACCGCCTCCAACAGGTTGGTGGAGGCGATGAAAGCCGCCGCATCCTGCGGGAACATGCGCACGGCGTCGGTCGGCTTCGCCAGGAAATGCTGCAACTCCTCCGTCAGGCTGCCCACGACGCATTGATTGTTGGTGGGAACGTCGCTCCGGGCCTTGCTGTACAGGTTCTTGTCCAGCACCGACACCGTCTTGGGCACCGCCGGGACGGCCAGCGCCGGCGCTTCCACCGGCCGGTTGGCGAACATGCTCATGGCGCGCACCCGCTCCACCGTATGAGCCAGGGTGGGGCTCTTGGCGTCGCCCTCGACCTTGTAGGCGGTCTCCACCGCGGTCGCGGTGTCGACGCGGGCCAGAATATCCAGGGCCACCGCGCGCACCTCAGGATCCTCGCCCGTCGCCAGCGCGACGCCTGCGACGGCGGTCTCGGCGTCCAAGGCCGCGGCCAAGTCGACCTGGCCGCCCTGCTCCACCCGTTCCGCCGCCGGGCGGTCCTTGGCCAGGAAGACGGCCAGCGCGGCCGGCGCGGGGGCGACGTCGCCCTGGAAGGGCTGGGCCTGCTGTTTGGGCGACCAGGGCAGGTTGTCATAGCCGACGCCGCTGTCGGTATCGGGCGTGACATAACCGGCGTAGTCGATGAACACACCCGGCGTGGGCTTGGCCGAGGTCTGCGGCCACAGACCCGGCACGCCCGAGGCCGCGAACGGGCCCCCCACAGTCTGCGGCGGGCGGCGGGCGCTGAAGGGCTCTACCGGCGTGGGCTGTTTCTCCCCGTTCCACGGCCACATGGTGTCGCGCAGATGATGGCCCAGCGGATTGGTCTTGTTGCTGGGGTTGCCGTCGGCATAGGCGTCGTTAGGCCAATATTGGGCAGGATCGGCGCCATCGGACCGGAAACGGTCGTAATGCTGCTGCCAAGCGGCCCAAACCCAGTCGAAGTAGGTGTGGAACGGCCAGAACATGGGATCGCTGGGGGAGATCATGCAGTTCGACATCCACACACCGGACCAGCCATGGCCGACATTATGCGGATTGGCCTCCACCGATCCCGCCATGAAGGAATAGTTGGACTTCAGCCCCGCCTTGGATTTGTCCAGCAGCATGCCGGGCGTGTTGAACTGCTTGACGTTGTTGCGATCCTGGCGCCAGCGCATCAGCGGCCCCCGGCCCGGTATGGTCCACCCGTACAGGGGGTTGCCGGCGTCGAAGCGGATGAGATCCGTCGCCATGAAATCCGGGTCATTGGCCACGGTGTTGGCGCCGGTGAAGTCGGCGTGGAACACCGTCGCCCCGTCCTTCCCTGGGGAGTAGTACATGGGCCAGTAGGGCAGCGTCACCGCCGGGTCGACCTTCTGCAGCGCGCGCTCCATCTCCAGCAGGAAGGCGCGATGCCAGGCCACGAAGGCGGCCGCCTTATGTTCCTGGTCGGGATAGCCCTTGGCCGCCAGCTGCAACTCCGGCTCCATGATGCCCCGCGCGCCGATGTCGTGCATCTCGACCAGGAAGGTATAGGTGTCGTCCCACCGCGGGTCCGGCGACTTCTGGAAGCGCAACGCTACCAGCGCCCACAGGAAGCGGCTGCGCTCCTCCGCGCTCAGCGTTTCTTCATTACGGCGCACCCGCACCATCACCGTGGCGCCACCCACCTCCGGCCCGGCGGCGGTGCCCAGGTGCGCGACGATGGGCGTGTCCTTGTCGTTCCGGCTGAAATGCGGGAAATCACCCGCCACGATAATGGGCTGCGGGGTGCCGTCGGCCTTCAGTGTCAGGGTGATCTGGTCCTTGGCGCCGCCACCCTCCACCGCCTTCTTATACTCGTCCGCCGTCAGGGCGAAGTTGACATGGCCCTTGCCGTCGGCCGGGGCGGCGCCGTTGGTCAGCACGACGGTGACGGTGGCGTCCGGCGCCAAACCGGAACCGGGGCGCACCCGCACCAGGGTCGGGCTGGGTGCCCAGGTGACATAGTCGAAGTGCGTGCCCGTCCGCGCATCGCCATGGACCAGGATTTCCACCTGCGGGTCGGCGGCCGCCGCCCCCGCCGCGAGCCCACCCCCCAGCGCCACGGCCGCGCACATTCCCCACCGGCGCGCCATCGCCGTCATTGATCGCCGCATTCCATCCCCCATCAAGGCGTCAGACGCATCACCCGCCATGAACGCATTAATATAAACTAAAACAACTTGGAGTATGGACGCGCCCGCATCGTGCGCCAAGACGTATTAGGTTACGAGTTGTGACAAGATCAACGCACAACCAATAGGGATAATCTTCGAGATCAGCCTTCCCGGCCCTAAATTGATTCAGCGGGCGGCGACAGGTGATCTTGGGGCAGGATGCGATCATCCCTGACCGCATCCTGCCCCGGAACTCACATACCGACGATGCCCGGAACCGTAAGCGGCCTCTCCTTCTCATTGGCACACAGCCAGAAGGCTGTGGGACGCTTCAGGAACGGGTCCAGGGCGGAATTGACATAACCGGCGGGCGCCCCGGAACTGACGGTGCTGTCCCACTTCCCCTGGCCGTTTGAATAGAGCGTCACGGTCTTCCCCGAGGTGTCCTTGGCCGTCAACGTCACCGTGCCGGGGGTGTAGGCAGGCTGCGTCAGCTTGCTACCGGCATGCAGCGTCACCTCTGGACAGCCGGTGTCCATGGTGAAGGTGGTGTCCAGCGCAGGCGGGTTGGATTCGTTTTGAACAGACACCGTGCCGGCGATCTGCTGTTCGGTGGCAACGACGAAATTGGTCTGCGCCGCGGACGTCCCGGTCGGGGAATAGAAGGTGCCGCCGGGATTGGGCAGGATGGGGAAAATGTGCTGGAACCCCTCCATCAGGGTGGCAGAACCGCCGATGATCAGGCGCCCGACACCGGTGACGCTGTTGGCCGCATCGCCGGCGGGCGTGGGCGGATTTCCACCCCACACCGTATCGGCATCGGTGTTGGCCAGGTCGACAATGAAAAACGGGTTGGAGGTGTTGGGCTGGAACTGCGACAGCGCCCCCAAGATGGAATATTCGTTGTAGCCGTTAAGGCTGGGTACGGAACTTGGCAGTGGGTGATTGAGAACAACCGGCTGCTGTTTGGCGGGGACGATAGCCGTCGCCGCCAGCGATACACCGAAGTCCCCGTAAAAATAATCATAGATGGGGAACTGGCTCTCCGTTTCGAATTTCTGCTCTTCCTCTTGATTCAATTCCGTCAAGAGCACAGGCTTCAACTCATAAAGGTCACTGACCAACCCCACGACAACATCAGCGCTTTTGGCCGATGGGCCGCCAAGGCCGGGGGCCGCGTTCAACGTCACCGTCAGCGGGACCGCCTGGCCCAGATAAGTAATGCCGCTGGTATACTGGGTGACGATGGAGCCCAGGCTGTTCTCGGTGGCCGCGCCCAAGCCGTCACCCGACGCCCAGAAGCCCTTACCCCCGGTGTCAAATTCATAGAGCCTGGTGACCGAATGGGACGGGTCGGTGGGAACCGTCAAGGTGACCTCGATGCCGACTTTGCGCGTCCCGCTGCAATCCATCAGGTACAGCGGCACGATCAGGGCGCCAGCCTCAGCCGCCGTCTTGTTGCTGATGTAATTCCCCTTGGTGGCAACCGCCTTATCAATCGTCATAGCGCTTCCTCTTGGGTTTCACGGTTCGGGCATCCAGTCTTTCGGAGTGCGGCTGGAGCGACATCCACCCCTCCCGCCAAGTGGCGCTGACGCAGGGTCAGCCTATCGATCGGATTACCCTTTATTGGATAGGTGGAACAGCCATCCTTCTAGCATCACGCGCAACATGCCGCCTCCCTTTTTGCGCACAGAGAATGTGATCAATTTCACCCAGGAGTTATATTTGGTCAGAAATAAACATCTGTTGATACGCCCGTCATTTGTTGAATAAAATGGCGCCCATCTAGCCGTCACCAGCCCCCATGCGCCCTCAAGACAACAGCCCCAGCGACCAGGAACGTGCCGTCCTGGACTGCATCACCGCCAACCCCTTCGTCAGCCAGCAGGACATGGCGGACGCCCTGGGTTTGGCCCGCTCCACCATCGCCGCTCATGTGGCCAGCCTGACGCAGAAGGGCCTGCTGCTGGGCCGGGGCTATATCCTGCCGGCGGGCCGGCGGGTGGTGTGCCTGGGGGGCGCCGTGCTGGACCGCAAGTACCAGGCGCTGGCCCCCCTGGTCCCGGCCACCTCCAACCCCGTGACCGGGGTGCGCAGCCCGGGCGGTGTCGCCCGCAACGTGGCGGAGAACCTGGCCCGCCTGGCCGTGCCGACCGCCCTGGTCTCCATCGTGGGGGAGGATGAGGCCGGCCGCGAAATCCTGGGCCACCTGCGCGGCATCGGCGTGGACGTCAGCCAGGCGGTAGCCACTGGCGAGGCCCCCACCGCCGAATACGCCGCCATCCTGGGGCCGGACGGCGACCTGGCCCTGGCCGCCGCCGACATGCGCATCTTCGACCTGTTCACACCCGCCTTGCTGGACCGCGCCTGGCCGCACCTGGCGGCGGCCAACTGGGCCTTCGCCGATTGCAACCTGCCCGCCGAAACGCTGGCGGCCCTGGCGACGCGACGGCGGGGCGCCCGCTTCAACCTCGCCATCGACGCCGTCTCCATCCCCAAGCTGGCGCGTCTGCCCCGGGACCTGACGGGCATCGATCTGCTGTTCATGAACCTGGACGAGGCCAACGCCCTGCTGGGCGGCCATCATGCCGGCCCCGAGGGCGCGGCGGCGGCGGCCCTGGCGCTTAAGGCGCGGGGCGCGGGCGGGGCGGTGGTCACGTTGGGGGCGCGGGGCACGGCCATCGCCGGCGACGGTGTCGCCGGCCACATCCCCGCCGTTCCCGCCCAACCCCTGGACACCACCGGCGCCGGCGACGCCATGATCGCCGGCACCCTGTACCGCCTGGTGGCCGGTGACGACCTGGCGACCGCCGCCAGGATGGGCGCCCTGGTGGGGGCGCTGACCACCGAAAGCGAAGCCAGCGTCCACCCCGGCCTGTCGCCGCAGTTGCTGGCCGCCAATCTGCACCGCCTGACCTGATTAAGTTAAGGAACGCCCCCATGTCCCTGCTGAAACCCGTCCTCAGCCCCGAGGTCGCCGACGCGCTGGCCGCCGGCCGGCCGGTGGTGGCGCTGGAATCCACCATCATCACCCATGGCATGCCCTACCCCGCCAACCTGGAGACGGCGCTGGCGGTGGAGGACGTGGTGCGGGCCAACGGCGCCGTGCCCGCGACCATCGCCGTGGTGCGGGGGGTGGCGCGCGCCGGCCTGACCGGGGCGGAGCTTGAGGACCTGGCCCAGGCCAAGGGTGTCGTGAAGGCCTCCAGCCGAGATCTCGCCGCCGTCATGGTGCGACGGGGCAGCGCCGGCACCACCGTGTCCGCCACCATGCGCCTCGCCGACCTGGCCGGCATCCCCCTGTTCGCCACCGGCGGCGTGGGCGGCGTGCACCGGGGGGCGGAGACCACCTTCGACATCTCCGCCGACCTGACGGAGTTGGGCCGCACGCCCACCACCGTGGTCTGCGCCGGGGTGAAGTCCATCCTGGACATCCCCAAGACGCTGGAGTTCCTGGAGACGCAGCGCGTGCCCGTCATCGCCTACGGCACTGACGACTTCCCCGCCTTCTTCACCCGCAGCAGCGGCCACAAGGCCGACCATCGCCTGGACAGTGCCGAGGAGATCGCCGCCGCCATGCGCCTGCACCGGGATCTGGGCTGCGGCACCGGCATCATGATCGCCAACCCCATCCCCGAGGCCGACGCCCTGGACGCCGCCTTCATCGACGGCACCATCGCCGACGCCGTGGCGGAAGCGGACTCCCGGGGTATCGGCCGCAAGGACCTGACCCCCTTCCTGCTGGCCCGCATCAACGAGCTGTCGGGCGGCCGCAGCCTGACGGCCAACATCGCCCTGGTGAAGAACAACGCCGCCCTGGCCGCCCACATCGCCGTGGCCTACGCGGCCGGCTGAGGCCGGCTTGACAGCGGGACGGTCGCCGGCTGACCCTCATGGCGATAGGTCTGATCAGCCAGAAGGAAAGCCATGCTCCGTCCCCTGTTGCCGCAGCGCATACGGACGGCGTTCCTGCGCCGGGCGGACTGGCTGCCGGCCGTGCGGCGGGTGGCGCTCTATGGTCTGGCGCTGGCCGCCGGCACCATGGCGCTGCAATGGCTGGACTATCAGCGTCTGGCCCGCGCCCATTCAGACGACATCACCCTGTTCCTGATCGCGGCCGGCTTCCTCGCCCTGGGGGTCGCGGTGGGCATGCGGCTCATGCGACCCGCCCCGCCGCTGACGGAGGAGGGGAATGTCCAGGCCCAGGCCGGCCTGGGCATCAGCGCCCGCGAACTGACCGTGCTGCGCGAACTGGCGGCCGGCCGGTCCAACAAGGAAATCGCCCTGGTGTTGGACATCTCCCCCAACACGGTCAAGACGCACCTGGCCCGGGTGTTCGAGAAGCTGGGCGCCCAGCGCCGCACCGACGCCGTCAACCGCGCCCGCGAGCTGGGCCTGGTGCCCTGAAGGGCACGTGGGGCCGAGCGCCCTGAATTTCGGGTGATTCCGTCGAAATCACCCGTTCGGGCGATTGCCCGTGATCGGATTTGCAGGCCAGTGAGGGGGCGTAATCACACCGAGACAAGGGGGCGTTCGCATGCTGCGCAAAATCCTGACCTACGGCCTGGCCGCCGGCCTCATCTCCGGCCTGGCCATGGCGGTGCTGACCACGGTCCCGCACGGCCACCTGCCCATGGCCGTCGAAATGGCCCTGGGCTACGCCACCATGCTGGTGGGGCTCAGCACCATTTTCCTGGCGGTGAAGCGGCACCGCGACACCACCTTGGGCGGCGTCATCCGCTTCTGGCCCGCCCTGTTCCTGGGCCTGGGCATCAGCGTCGTCGGCGGGGTGATCTACGCCCTGGCGTGGGAGGCGACGCAGGCCCTGCATCACATGGACTATGTCAACGACTACGCCCAGGCCATGATCAGCCAGGAGAAGGCCAAGGGCGCCTCGGAGGAGGCCCTGGCCGCCCTGACGGCGGAGATGGACAAGATGAAGGCCAAGTACGCCAACCCCTTCTATCGCCTGTCCATGACCTTCAACGAGATCTTCCCCGTCGGCGTGCTGGTGTCGCTGGTCTCCGCCGGCCTGCTGCGCGACAGCCGCTTCTGGCCCGCCCGGCGCGCGCCGGTCCCGGCCTGATCAAAAGGCGCAGACGTCCGGGTGCAGCAGCGGCCCGGCCTTCAGCCAGATGCGGGCCCCCTGCCCGCCGGTGTGGGCCACCAGGTCCTGGCCGGCGGGCAGGCGCAGCCAGGATTGGGGGCTGAACGTCTCGCCACCTTCGGAGAAGCCGCCGGAGAGCACCAGCAGCTCCAGGCCCTGCGGGTTGGCCACGCGCACCTCGGCATCCGGCCGCCAGTCTTCCAGCCGCACGTCTTCATGCCCATCACCGAACAGGCGCAGGGCCCGCCCGACACCGGGGCGGAGAGGCAGCGCCTCCCCCTCCCCCGGCTGGCGCACGACGCGCTCGGCATCCGCCGCCCGGAACTGCCACAGCTTCACGAAGATGACGCAGCCGGGTGCGGAGCCCGGGGCGTGGCCGCTGCCGGGCGGATTGCGGACATAGGTGCCGGCGGGGAAATCACCCGTCTCATCCTGGAACACGCCGTCCAGCACCAGGAACTCCTCCCCACCCGGATGGCCGTGGGTGGGGAAGCGGCTGCCGGCGGCATAGCGGACGATGGAGGTGGCGCGCGCCTTCTCATCGCCGATGCGCGACAGCATGCGGCGATCCACGCCCGCCGACGGGCTGGGCACCCACTCCATGCCACCGGCGTGCACCACCGTGCGCACCGTCAGGTCATCGTTCAGCCGCATCATGGCATTTCCCCTTCGTCAACAGGCGGACCCGCGCAGGCCCGCCCGTCATATGGGTGGGCGGAGCTTTTGCGGAAAGCCTGGCCGCTCAGGGCAGATCCATCCAGTCGCTTTCCCCACCGATGGGATCGCCGGGCGGTACGTCCACCGACCGGGAGCGGTCGGCCAGCAGCCGGTCCGCCTGCTGCGGGTCCAGCAGTTGGCGGGCCAGGCTGAGGCCCCAGGCGCGTTCCTCGGCGTCACCCCGGCCGCGGGCCAGCGCCTCCGCCACCTCATGCACCCTCTGGTCCAGCAGGGCCGCCACCTCCGGTGTCGTGCCGGGGCGGCGGGCCACCTGGGCCATGGTGACGATGGCGCGATAGGCGACGCGGCGGCTGACGGCGTCGGTCTTGTCGGGCAGGACCGTGGACACCAGCCGCTCCAGCACCTCATTCACCCCCAGGGCCTGGGGGTCGGCGGCATGCTGCACCGCCAGCCGCGCCAGCCGGCTGGGCGCCAACAGCGTGTTGAGGGTGACGGAGGCCGCGACATCCGCCGCCACCAGCGGGTCGAACACCGGGCCGCCCGCGGTAGCGAACAGCTCGATATCGAACTGGCGGTTGTCGCTGCCGTTGCGCGCGGCGGACAGCAGGGGCAGCAGGGCGGCAGGCACGCGCAACTGGTCGGCCGACAGGGTGGAGAGCAGGGCGGACAGGGCGGCGCGCTGGGTGTCGGCCGCCACGGGCACCGACGCTTCCCGCCCATCGCCCTTCACCGCATAGGCGAAGGTGACGCCGCCCACCGACTTGGCGGCCGCGTTCACCTGATAGCGGTGCAGCAGCCAGATGGGCACGAAGCGGCGGCGCAGTTCGGCCACCGCCTCCCCCGGCGCCAGGGCCTTCAGGCCGAACTGGTCGATGGCGGCGCGGCGCACGGCCATCAGGCGGGTCAACTCCGCCACCGGGTCGGCGCCATCATCCCACAGGCCGCCCCAGGGCTGGGCCGTGTCCGGCCGGCGGGCGTTGTCGTCCTGGACATAGCGCAGGCCGGCCGCCACCGCCGCCGCGGCTTTGGCGTCGGCCGCCGCCTGGTCGTCCTGGCCGGCATTCCCGATTCCGGCCGGCGCGGTCCCGTACAGCCAATCCACCGTCGCCCTGTCCCAGGCGCCCACGCCGGTGCCGTAGGCGTCCGACAGGTCGGGATGGCCATCGATCAGGCCGATGCGCGGGGCGGGATAATCCATGACGGAGGCGCGGCCCTGGGTGCTGGCGGCGAAGTTGTGGGCGAAGCCCAGGGCGTGCCCCACCTCGTGCGCGCCCAGTTGGCGCAAACGGGCCAGCGCCACCTGGACCGGGTCGTTGGGCCCGCCGGTACCCACCTTGTCCGCCCCCACCAGGCCTTCGAAGATCAGGATGTCCTGCCGCACCCGTTCGGATCCCAGGACCACCATGCCCTTCACGATCTCCCCCGTGCGCGGGTCCACGATCTCCTGCCCGTAGGACCAGCCACGGGTGGCGCGATCGACCCAGTTGACGATGTTGTAGCGCACGTCCATGGGGTCCACGCCCTCGGGCAGCGGCTCCGCCTTGAAGGCGTCGATGTAGCCGGCGGCGTCGAATGCCTGGGCCCACCAGTTGATGCCCTCCAGCAGGGCGGTGCGCATCGGCTCCGGCACCGTGCGGTCGAGGTAGAAGATGATGGGCTTCTTCACGCGGGAGCGCGCGGCGGCCGGGTCCACCTTTTCCAGGCGGAAGCGGTTGGCCACGTCGTGCACCACGTCCTGGCCCAGGGGCCGGCCGTAATCCACCGCCTGGGTGGAGAAACCGCCCATGCGGGGGTCGAAGGCGCGCGGGGTGAAGCCGGGGCCCGGCAGGCGCACGAAGCTGTGATGAACGGTAAAGCTGACCTGCCGGGCGTCGGGGGCGATGTTCTCCACCTCCGCCCCCGGATGGTCGGAGGTGTAGGTCTGGATGGCGTCGACCTCCAGGTTGTCGGGGAACAGCTTGAGCGAGGCGGGATCAACGGCGCTCAAGCCCCCGTCCAGCCTGAAGCCCTTGCCCGCCCCCTGCGGCGCGCCACCGGTGCCGATGGCGTCGCCCTCCTGCCCCAGCGACTTGGCGATGCCCAGCATGTCGGCCGTCAGGAACTTGGCGATGTCCACCGCCACCCGTCCGTCAGGCAGCGGCACGGCATCGCCCATCCAGACGATGGAGGTGGCGAAGTCCGCACTGGCCCCGGGCGCTGTAGGGTTGCGGAAGCGCGGGTTTTCGAACTGGAGGGCGACCTTGGCACCCAACAGGCGGAAGGCCAGCACCTGCGTCTGCCCGATGCGTCCCCGGTCCAGGAAGGTGGGCGCGGAGCCCAGGCCCGTCCTCAGCGCCGGCGTGTAGAGATAGCGGGCCAGGACGCCATCCGTGCCCGGTGCCGGCAGGGTCAGGAAGATCTTGCCCTGGGCCTTGTCGACCCGGACCGGCATGAGGCCATCCTGGACGGGAAGGCCCTGCAGGGCGGGCGGGATTGCGGCGACAGGCGCGCCGGGTGCGGCAGCGGGTGCCGCAGCCGCGATGTTCGTGACCAATGTCCCATTCGCGACCAGGGTCAGGGCCAGGATGGCCACCAGGGAAGTGCGCAACGGATGCCCCCATGTTCCTTTGTTGGGAAAAACGATGGGTCAAAACACCAGTGCGGCACAAGGGTCCGCGAGAGCAAGATATTGAAAAGCCCCCCGACATCGAGTGACCGAGCCCGATTGACTGACCAGAAGATAGCGTGTTGGTAGCAAGCGATGGATGTTAAGACACTTTTCACATGCTATGATTTCCCGCAATGCATTACGGATGGGCGGCAGTATCTTGAGCGTGGCGCGGGTAGGCGGTTCCATCATAGGCGGTATCCGGCTGTGCGGCGTCGCTCTGCTGTTGGCCGTTGCCAGTCTTAACCCCCATGCCTGGGCCGCCGGGATGGAGCGGTGGTCCGGCCTGGCGGAAACCGTGTTCCAGAATTATGGCCGCGACCAGGGGCTGCCCCATCCGGTGCCCACCGCCATCGTGCAGGACCATGACGGCTTCATCTGGGTGGGGACTCAGGGCGGCCTGTCGCGCTGGGACGGCTATCGCTTCAAGAGCTATATCGCCGACCTGGCCGTGCCCGGCAGCCTGCCCAGCGACTTCGTCAAAAGCCTGTTCGTCGACGCCGATGGCCGCCTCTGGGTGGGCACCAACAGCCTGGCGCTGTACGACGCCGCCAGCGACCGGTTCGAGACCATTCCCCTGGGCGCCATCAACGGCCGGCCGGATATCGGCGCCATCACCGGCGATGGCGATCACGGCCTATGGGTCGGAACCGAGGACGGCCTGCGCCACCTGGACATCGCCAGCAAGGCCGTGACCGTGCTGCGCGCCGGCACGCCGGAGGCGGGCGGCATGCCTGGCGGCCGGGTGCAGGCGGTGTTGCGCGATAATGCCGGCGGCCTATGGGTGGGCACGGCGCAGGGCGTGGCGTATCGCGCGCCGGGCGCGCCCGCGTTCACGGCCCTGCCGCTGCCCGAAGCCACAGGCGCCGACACGCCGCGCGCGAACGTCTCGGTCCTGTTCCAGGATGAAGAGGGGCGCGTCTGGATCGGGACCATCCGCCAAGGCCTGTTCGTCATCGACGGGCCGGGTGCCTCCCCCCGCGCGGTGAACCCCGCCGCGACCGAGCTGACGGGCTGGATCTCCGCCATCTCCGCCGCGGGGCCCCATGAGATCTGGGTGGGACTGCGCAACCGCAGCATCGTCGCCATCGACACCCACACGGGCGTGATGCGCCCCATCCGCCATGACCGCACCCAGCCCAACAGCCTGGCCCACGACGACATCTGGGCGCTGATGCGTGACAGCGCGGGATCGCTGTGGGTCGGCGGCACCGGCGGCCTCAGCTACCATCCCCACGACAGCGGCCTGATCGTCACCGTGTTCGGCGGCAGCCGGCCGGAAGGCCTGAGCGCCAGCGACGTGTTCGCCGTCATGTCAGCCCGCGATGGGAAGGCTTGGCTGGGCTATTTTGATGGCGGCGTCGACGTGGTCGACCCGTTGGCGGGGCGGGTGGCGGCCTTGCGGCCCGATCCCCGCCGCCCTGAGGATGCGCTGCCCACGGACATCGTCTACTCCATGGCCCAGGATGGGGAGGGCCGGGTCTATATCGCCACGCGGCGGGGTGTCTACCGTGCCGACCCGGCGGCGGCGTCCGTGCGCCGCGTGGCCCTGCCCGGCCGCGACGCCGCCGCCCCGACCATGACGACCGTCATTCGCGATGGCGTGTTATGGGTGGGCGGTGAGGAGGACGGGCTGCACGCCTACGCCCTGGACGGACCGGACGGCACGCCGGCCGGCCTGGTGTTCGGCAATGCCCCTGGCGACCAGGACCGGCTTTCCGACCGGACCATACGGACGCTGCTGGCCGGACCGGGAAAGAGTATCTGGGTCGGCACCCGCAATGGCCTGAACCGCGTCGACCTGGACACCGGCAAGATCGAGCGGATCCCCCCGCCCCCGCGGACCCCGAGGGCCTGCCCGACCCCTACATCTCCAGCCTGTTGTTCGACCGCCAGGGGCGCCTTTGGGTGGGCACCTTCGGCGGGGGCCTGGCGCTGATGACCGGGCGCGACGCGGATGGAAAGGCGCGCTTCCGGCACTTCGGCGTCGCCCAGGGCATGCCCCACGCCAATGTGTGCAGCCTGCAGATGGATGGGGAGGGCGTCATCTGGGCCGGCACCGACGACGGCCTGGCGCGCATCGATCCGCAGACGCTGGAAATCCGGGCGGTGCGCCGGGCCGACGGGTCCGCCTTGGTGGACTATTTCGTGGGCGCCAGCGCCGCCACCTCGGCCGGTGAGGCGCTGTTCGGCTCCAAGGGCGGGTTGACCGTGGTGCGTCCCGGCACCCTGCCCGCCTGGCGCTTCGCGGCCCCCGTCGTCATCACCGACCTGCGGGTGGGCGGCCAGCCCTATCCCGTCGGGCGCCTGCGGCAGGACGCGCCCCTGGTCCTGACCCCCGAGACGGACAGCCTGGCGGTGGAGTTCGCCGCCTTGGACTACACGTCGCCAGGCCGCAACCTCTACGCCTACCAGCTGGAGGGCTATGAGTCCGGCTGGGTGAAGGCCGACGTGACCCGCCGCCTGGCGCTGTATTCCAACCTGCCGCCGGGCAACTACACCCTGCGCCTGCGGGGCAGCAACCGCGACGGCCTCTGGACGGAACGCGAGCTGGCCCTGCCGCTGCGCGTGACGCCCGCCTGGTATCAGCGCCTGTGGGTGCGGTTGCTGGCCACCGGGCTGTTGGTGCTGGCGGTGGTGGTGGTGGTGCGGTGGCGCACCCGTTACCTGCGGCGGCGGCAAGCGGAACTGGAACACCAGATCGCCGACCGCACCGCCGACTTGCGCGCCGCCAACGACCGCCTGCTGCACCTGGCCACCACCGATCCGCTGACCGCCTGCGCCAACCGCCGCCATTTCATGGAGCGCGCCCAGGACATGGTGGCGCTGGCCAACCGCCATGGCACCCCCCTGACGCTGGCCATCCTGGACCTGGACGACTTCAAGCGCGTGAACGACACCCACGGCCATCCCGGTGGCGACGCCGTGCTGGCCGCCGCCGGCCGGATGATCGCCAGCCATGTGCGCGGTACCGACCTAGTGGGACGCATTGGCGGGGAGGAATTCGCCCTGGTGATGCCCCATACGGCGGCCCAGGGTGCCCGCCTGCTGGCCGACCGCGTGCGCCAGGCCATTGGCGACAACTGCGTGCCGATCGAGGGCGGCGGCGCCATCCGCATCACCGCCAGCCTGGGCCTGGCCGAACTGCGCCACGGCGAGGGGCTGGACGACCTCTACGCCCGCGCCGACGCCGCCCTGTACCGCGCCAAGGAGGCCGGCCGCAACCGGGTGGAAATGATCCAATCGGCGGGGTAGGCGCCAGACGCCCCCGATAGTCCCGGCGGTTGCCCCGCGCGGCGTTTATGTTACCGTTATCAGGAAGGCCGCCGGCTCCCATGCCGGGATCGAGCCCATAAATGAAACGGGAGGATAAGCGTGCCCCTACCCCTCAACCGCCGCGCCATGCTGCGCGCCGGTGCGGCCCTGGTGACCGCCCCCTATTTCTGGGTTCCGGCCCGCGCCGACGACGGCATCTGGTTCACCCGGACGACGGAGCCATTCGTGGAGATTGAAACCACGGCGGGCCGCGTGCGGGGTGGACACGACCGGGGCGCGCTGGCATTCAAGGGCATTCCCTACGCCGGTCCCGTCTCAGGCAGGAACCGTTTCAAGGCCCCGCCCAAGGTGGCGCCGTGGACAGGGGTGCGGGACGCGACACGCCTCGGCCCGCCGGCCCTGCAAGGGCCGGGCACCACCTATGGGGAACGGGAACCCGCCTACAGCGAAGACTGCCTGGTGCTGAACGTCTGGACCCCGGCGGTGAACGACGGCGCCAGGCGGCCGGTGATGGTCTATTGCCACGGCGGCGGCTTCACCACCGGCAGCGGCGGCCAGCGCATCCAGGACGGCGCCCGCCTGGCCGCGACCTACGATGTCGTGGTGGTGGCCACCAACCACCGGCTGGGTCTGCTAGGTTATCTTTACCTGGGGGACCTGGGGGGTGCGGACTACGCCACCTCCGGCAACCAGGGCATCCTCGACATCATCGCGGCATTGGGCTGGGTTAAGGACAACATCGCCACCTTTGGCGGCGACCCCGGCAACGTCATGGTGTTCGGCGAGTCCGGCGGCAGTGCCAAGACCTGCGCCGTCATGGCCATGCCGTCGTCACAAGGGCTGTACCACAAGGCGGGGCTGCAAAGCGGCCATCTGCTGCGCGGACTGCCGAAGGAGGTGGCGGCGGAAACGACCCGGCGGGTACTGGCCGCGCTGGACATCGCGCCCAAGGATTTCGCCAGGCTGCACGACGTGCCGGCCGACAGGCTGCTGGCCCTGCAACTGGCCGCCGAAAAGGGCCAGGGCCCCCTGACCGTGCCGACGCCCCAGTGGCAGGCCAGCCATCCGGCCGCCCGGCCCAGCCTGGCGGCCCTTCGTGCCGCCCAGCCGGGTGGGTGGGGCCCGGTGGTGGACGGAACAGTCCTGCCCCATGATCCTTTCGATCCGGCGGCACCCGCCATCGCGGCCGGCATACCGCTGTTGATCGGCACCATGCGGGATGAGGCCACGTTCTTTGAGCGTCAGCATCCGGCGTTTTTCCACATGGACGCCGCCGGTCTGGACGTCCATATGCGGGGCGCCCTGGGCGACGACGCGGATCGCGTCCTGGCCACCTACCGCCGGACCCGGCCCGACGCCACGCCGGTGGAACAGGGCATCGCCATCGAGACCGCCATCAGCATGGGCAACGGTGCCGTCGCCATCGCCGACCGCAAGGCCGCGCAACCGGCCCCCGTTTATCGCTATCGCAACGACTTCCCGTCCAACATCGCCATCAAGGGCACGGACTGGACCTTGCGCGCCGGCCACGCCACCGACATCTCCGTCACCTTCCTGAACACGGAAATGCCGGACCTGCAGGGCGACGGCCCCGGCTTGGTGGAGACATCCAAGGCAGTCAGCGGCTATTTCACCAGCTTCGCCCGCAGCGGCGTGCCAACCGCCGCCGGCCAGCCCACGTGGCCCCGGTACGACATCAAGGATCGCGCCGTCATGCTGTTGAACAGCCAGTGCCAGGTGGCCCTGGACCCCGACGGTCCGGAACGGGAGATGTGGCAGGCGATGGGGGTGTGACGCCCCCAGGCGCGACTGTCAGGCCGCCCCCAGATCCGCCCGTTCGTACAACGGCCGAATTTCGATCTCGCTGGGGCCCATCATGGGGTTGGGGCAGCGCCTGACCCAGGCGACCGCCTCCTCCATATCCTTGACGTCCCATAGCCAGAAGCCGGCGACCAATTCACGCGGATGGGGAAAGGGGCCGTCGATCACCGTGCGATGGGGCCCATCGAAAGCGACGCGCTTGCCCTGCGCGCTGGGCTTGAGGCCGTCGGCCATGACCAGGATGCCGGCCTCACGCAGCTCATCGTTGAAGCGGCCCATCGCCGCCATCATCGCGTCCATCCACTCCTGGGGCGGCAGCCCCTTCTCGCTGTCCTCGGTCGCCTTCACCAGCACCATCACGCGCATGGCCAGTCTCCTTGTTGGGCCAGTCTCATTGAGCCAACCTCATTGAGATTGAGCCGGGCCGACGGCCTGGCACCGGAACGACGAACGGGGCAGCGGCAAACCGACGCGCTCGAGCAATTTTTCACTGGACCGGCCGTCGGCATCCCCGTGCCACCGGTTAAAATGAAAACCAACATGAACCCCACCGGGACCACCGTTTGGAGGGGGCAGCGCCGTGCCTGGCCATGGCGACGCGCTGGCGCAAATGGTCTGGACCCATATCCATCTGGTGGACAAATCATTGGAACGCCCCCCCAGATGCCCGCCGATGCGCCAAAATCCCGAAATCGTCCGGCAACGGTCCCAAGGGGGGCTTTCCTGGGAGCCCCTGGCTCAGCCCGGTCACGGTGGACGGAAAACGGGCAACCAATAAAATGGTGAGGTTTTACGTGAAAAGCAGGCTTCCGCGCACACCCAACCGGCTGGACCCCATTCCGGGTAGCCGCAGCCTTGACGAGCAGACGCTGGCGATGATCGTATCGCTGGCGTCGGAGGTGACCGTCCTGCGCGCGCGGCTGGACACTTGTGAGCGCCTGCTGGTGGCGGCCCGGGTCCTGGCGCCGGGCGCCGTGGACACCTTCTCACCCGACGCGGCGGCCCAGATCGAACGGGACGCCCTGCGCCAGCACACCCTGAACAAGGTTTTCCGGCCCCTGCAAGAGGCGGCGCTGGCCGACGTGGCGGCAGCGTCCCACACGATCGCTGGCAAGGAGATGCAGGCATGAGCGGTATCGCCAAATCCCGCGCCACCCTGGCGCATCCCATGATCGCGGTTCCCACCCACGATGAGCTGGTGGAACAGCTGTTCATCCGCGACCTGAAGCTGTTCGTGGGCCAGACGCTGGAACCGGCGCAGCAGAAGATCGCGGCGCAGATCGTGCCCACCATCGCGGGCAGCGGCAGCAACAGCCCGGTGGATGACCTGCGCCACCGCATGCAGTCCTTCGAAAGCTTCACGACCTGGCTCAGCCTGAAGCGCGAGTCCCAGCGCCAGCTATGGGCCGCGGTGGAGAACTGCGTGGAACGGCAGGCCGACGAGCTGGAGGCCCTGGCCGCGGTGGATGCGCCCAAGGGCACCCTGACGCTGAATCCGGACTTCGTGGCGCCCGAGTACGTCACGCGGGGCGACATCCACCTGATGCCCGGCGGCAACGCGCATGACGATGGGTCGGTGCTGCAGGGCGCGGTGATGGACCGGGGCGGGGCGGTCTACATGCTGGGCCGCAACGGCGGCATGCTGAACGACCTGCGCGGCCATACCGCCATGGCCCACCTGCTGACCGTCGCGCCGGACATCCGCCCCGGCCGCATCCTGGACATGGGCTGCGGCATCGGCACGAGTACCGTTCCGGCGGCGACCTGCTTCCCCGAGGCGGAGGTGCACGGCATCGACGTCGGCGCCTCCATGCTGCGCTATGCCCACGCCCGGGCCGAGCATCTGGGCGCCGCCGTCCACTTCTCGCAGCAGAGCGCCGAACGAACCTCCTTCCCCGACGCCTCCTTCGACGTGGTCTACAGTTGCGTCGTGCTGCACGAGACCTCACCGGAAGCCGCCATCAACATCCTGGCGGAAAGCCGCCGCCTGTTGCGGCCGGGCGGGATCGCCATCCATCTGGAGGTGCCGCTGCTGCACACCCTGGGCGACATCTGGCAGGAGCTGTCCTCGGAACTGGAGGCCCAGTTCAACAACGAACCCAACTGGCGCGGCGCCCTGACCGCCGACTATGGCCAGTTGATGCGGGCCGCCGGCTTCACCGACATCCGCACGGGCTATCAGGCGACAGCCTTCAACGGCCGCAACGCGCCCCGGAAATTCGGCGACACGTCGGAGGGCGTCTTCCGCTCCTGGTTCGTCGCGTCGGGACGGGCATGATGGCCAGGGACGTCATGATCAAGGGGGACGTCACGATCAAGGGCAAGACCCGCCGGCGCGCGGCGCTGCTGCTGGCGGCGGCGTGGCTGGCCGGTGCCGGCCCCGCCCTGGCGGCGGAGGCCCCGGCGCCCCAGCGGATGTCCCTGGCGGAGTTGCGC
The DNA here is from genome assembly GCF_034427435.1 of Nitrospirillum goiasense. Lineage (NCBI taxonomy): Bacteria > Pseudomonadati > Pseudomonadota > Alphaproteobacteria > Rhodospirillales > Azospirillaceae > Nitrospirillum > Nitrospirillum goiasense. Next base: position 2,518,716 of record NZ_JAXQNP010000002.1, read on the forward strand.
CAGCGGGTGGGCGCCCCCGGCGACCATTACGCCGATTTGGGCGGCGTGGAGGTACGCTACCGCGATGAGGGCAAGGGGCCGGTGCTGCTGCTGCTGCACGGGTCCAACGGCACGCTCAACGCCTGGGACGGCGTGGTCGCCCGGCTCAAGGACCGCTACCGCATCATCCGCTTCGACCAGCCGCCGGGCGGCCTGTCGGGCCCGGTCAGCGACGATGCGGCCCGCACGGTGGGCACGCCCGAGGCCCTGGTGGCGAGGCTGCTGGACAAGGTGGGCGTGGACAAGGCTGCCGTGTTCGGCACCTCCAGCGGCGGCACGCTGGCCTATTATTTCGCGGGGACCTATCCGCAGCGGGTGACGGCCCTGATCCTGGCCAACACCCCGGCGGACTCCGTGGCGGAGGCCAAGATACAGACGACACCGGCGCTGGACGTCGAAATCGCCCGGGCCAAGGCCATCGGCTATCGCGACCTGCAATACTGGCAAGTCTACATGTCCTACCTGTGGGGTGAGCCCAAGCGCCTGACGCGGGAAACGGTGGAATATTCCTACACCACCGGCCTGCGGGCGCCGGAGCCCAACCCTTTCGTCCTGTTCGCCCTGACCGCCAACAAGCAACTGACCATGGACCATCTCAGCGCCGTGCGGGCGCCGGTCCTGATCCTGTGGGGGCGGCGCGATCCGGTGCTGCCCCCCGCGGCGGAAACCTCCCTTTACAACTACCTGACCGGCGCGGAAAGCCGGTCGGTGGTCTGGCTGGACACCGCCGGCCACTTCCCGGCGCAAGAGGTGCCGGAGCGCGTGGCCGACCTTGTGGACGCCTACCTCCGGCGGGACCAATAGGCCGCCGGCGGCGATAGAGCGCAAAAATAAAAACGGCCTTGTGCAGACAAATTACCGTTTGAAACCAAAGGACAGGGCGCCGTGAGATTTGGCAGGATTGGGGGGGTGGCCGGCGCTTGCGTCGGTCTGTCCCTGGCATTGTTCCTCGCATGGTTCGTTCCAGCCAAGCTGGGCTGGTTCGCCACCGATCGCGCGACGGCGATCGCGCGATACGCGCAGGCGCCGGCGTCCCGGTTCATCACCGTGGACGGCGTGCCCCTGCATGTCCGGGTGGAGGGCAAGGGGCCACCCGTGCTGCTGCTGCACGGCAGCGGCGTCAACCTGCACGAATGGGACCCGCTGGTGGAACGCCTGTCGGACCGCTACACCCTGATCCGGGTGGATTGGCCGCCGTACGGCCTCAGCGGCCCCAACCCCCGGGGCTACACCACCGCCGAGGCCGCCCGGCTGGTGGGCCTGATGCTGGACCAGTTGGGAATTGGCCCCCTGGCGGTGGTGGCGACATCCAACGGCTGCAATGTGGCGCTGCAGTTGAATGCCGATAACCCCGACCGCATCCGGGCCATGGCCTTTTCCATGCTGCCACTGGAGCGCCCCAGCCAGACCCGCCAGGTCGACTGGCGGATCCGCTGGATGCTGGCGTTCCACAACGCGGTGCTGCCCGACTACCATCCGCGGTTCTTCTACACCCTGGTGCTGCAGGACACCTCCCACCCCGGCTGGACGGTGCCGCCCTACCTGGCGAGCATCATGTACGACATGGCCAACCTTCCCGGGGCCATCGCCAACCAGCAGGCCTACCTGAAGTCCAATGTGGTCCTGTTCCGCACCACGGACGTGGGCGCCAGTGCCGGCCTGGTCCGGGCACCCGTCCTGCTGCAATGGTCGGATGAGGACACGGTGATCTCGCAAGGCGCCGACGCGTCGGTGCGGCGGTTCACCGGAACCCAGGTTAAGCTGATCCACTACCCCGGCATCGGCCACTGGCCGATGTGGGAAACGCCGGACCGGTTCGCCGCCGACCTGGGCGATTTCCTGGACGCGCTACCGCCGCCAGCGGCGGCACCTTGATGGCCGGCCCCGCCCATCGTTCGGGCCCGGCACGTGAAGAGGCGAGGCACCCCGCCGGGGTGCCCGCCGCAGTGGGAGACATGCGGTGACGACGATGATTTCCGAAGAGTCCCTGGCCCCCGTCCCCGCCGCCGCCACCGGCCAGGCGGATTATCCCAGCCGGCGCACGGCGTGGTGGACCGTCACCGTCCTGTTCCTGGCGGCCATCGTGTCCATCATCGATCGCGGTATCATCAACATCGTCGTGGACCCGGTCCGCCATGACCTGGGCCTGGCCGATTTCCAGATCGGCCTGTTGCAGGGCCTGGCCTTCGGCCTGTTCTACGCCACGGTGGGCATCCCCCTGGGCCTGATCGCCGACCGCGTGTCCCGGCGCCTGCTGGTCACCGTCGGCGTGCTGGTGTGGAGCTTGGCCACCATCGGCGGCGGCCTGGCGGCGACCTTCGGCGAACTGTTCGCCTCCCGCCTGCTGGTGGGCCTGGGGGAGGCGGCGCTGGGTCCGGCGGCGGTATCGCTGATCGCCGACCTGTTCCCGCCCCATCGCCGGGGCAAGCCGCTCAGCCTGTTCCTCACCGGCCAGGCCGTCGCCAACGGCATGGCCATCTCGCTGACCAGCTTCATCATGGCCGCCGCGGCCAACGGCCGCTTCGCCGGCATTCCCCTGTTGCAGGATGCCGCGCCCTGGCGCGTGGCCTTCATCGGCTGCGGCACCCTGGGCCTGGTGGTGGTCGCCATGATGCTGATGACCCGGGAGCCGCCCCGCCGTGGCGTCCAGGGGGCGGCGGACCCCACCTCGCTGGCCGACAAGCTGTCCTTCCTGAAGCGCAACGGCGCCGTCTTCGCCCCGCTATATCTGGGTTTCGCCCTGTGCTTCATGGCGGCCTATGCCGCCGCCGCCTGGTCGCCCGCCATGCTGACACGGGCCTTCGGGCTGGGACCGGCGATGATCGGCGCCTGGCTCGGGCCGTTCTCCATGACCTTTTCCTTCCTCGGACCCTTGGTGGGGGGCCTGTTGATCGACCACTTCGCCCGCCGGTCTCTCGCCATGGCCAAGTTCGGCATCCTGATGGTCGGCCCCTTGCTGGCCATTCCATCGGCGCTGGCCGTGTTCGTGCCCGGCCCCGTCCTCGCCATGTTCCTGGTGGCCAGCAGCAGCGCCATCTTCGCCGTGCTAGGGGCCACCACCTTCGCCACCCTTCAGTCCATCGTGCCGCCTACCATGCGCGGCAGCGCCATCGCCTTGAGCGGGCTGGTCAACACCATCATCGGCGCCACCCTGGGCCCGCTGCTGGTGGCGACGCTGACCGACCACCTGTTCCGGAACCCGACCATGGTCGGCTACTCCATCGCCATCGTCGTCGTCCCGGCGTTGCTGGGCGGCAGCGCCCTGTTCGTGCTGGCCCGGCGCGGCATGGTCCGCCAGCGCCAGACGGGCGGTGAGGCCACCACCATGCTGTTGGCCTCGGAGGGCCAGAGGGTGGGCCCGTACCGCTGAAGGCCGGCACGACCGGCGTTCCCCCACCAAGGCATCCACGCCGCCTTCCCCGTGAACGAGGTAGCCTCAATGACCCAAGCCGCCACCGCCCCCGCTGGCGTCGTCACCCTGACCGTCGAGCCCGCCACGCCGCAGGCCCTGGCCGCGTTCGGCCGCGTCCTGGGCCGCACCGCCGATGTGAAGCCCGTCCCGATCGATTTCTACAAGGGCCGGGTGCTGATGCGCTATCCGGTGGAATTCGCCTGCGAACACCCGGTGGACCTCAGCCTGGCGACCGTGGACATCCGCCCGTCGGAGGTGCGCTTCATGGAACGCCACTTCCAGCACACCCAGACCTTCATCCCCCTGGCCGGGAAGCCCTTCGTTGTCGTGATGGCGCCGCCGTCCGACGGCGACATGCCGGACCTGGCGCAGGCCCGCGCCTTCCTGTTCGATGGCAGCGCCGGGTTCACCCTGCACCTGGGCACCTGGCATGAGTTCCCGTTCGCGGTGGAGGACGCGACCGACGTGGTCGTCATCCTATCCAGCCAAACCGGCTACGACCTGCACCAGCGGAACGCGGTGACGGAGGAGGCCTTCGGGCCCGACCTGGACAAGAAGGACATCCTGGCCCGCACGGGCACGTTGATCCGCTTCGTCCAGCCGGCGGCGGCACGGGCCTGACAACGGCCCTTTGGGGCTCTCACAATCCGAGAAAAAGGAACAGGGATGATGGAACGCAAGAACCAGGAAAGGGTCAGGCGCGCCCAAGGCAGCCAGCCGACCATATTCAAGGACGCCACTACCGACGCGCTGGGCGCCATGGTGATGGCGCTGTTGGGCGAGGTGATGGTGCTGCGCGACCGGCTGGACGCCCACGAACGCCTGGCCGGCGGCTACGGACCCGCGGACGTCGACGCCTTCCGCCCCGATCCGGCGGCGCGCGCCTATCGTGCCGCGTACCGGCAGTTGGCCTATGACCGTGTCCTGGGCGTGGCCCGGGACAAGCTGCTGCCGGACAGCCTGAGGGAACAGCGCGACTATGAGACCGTGCTGGACGACGTGACGACGAACTGACCCTTTCCTGGAAGGATGCATCATGACCGACCATTTCGGACACGCCGTCATGCCGCAGGCGACGCATGACGAACAGGCGATGGAAGACCACTTCCTGGCCATGCGCCTGTGGACCATTCAGAACATGGACCCGCTGGACAAGCGGCTGGTGAACGAGGTGATCGTTCCCGAGATCGAGGCGAAGACAGGCGCGCGCCCCAAGTCCAGCGCCCAGATGCGGGCGACGCTGGAAGACCACCCCTTCCACCAGTACTGGCTGTCCCTGAGCTTCTTCTATCAGGACCAGATTTGGCGCACCCTGGGCGCCAGCGTGGATCGGCAGTACGACACCCTGGCCCGCGCCGTGACCGAACAGACGGCGGCGCCGCGCGGCTCCCTGACGCTGGACCCGGACTTGGCGATTCCCCGCTACATCGCGGCGTTCGACCACCACCGCATGCCCGGCAGCTACCATGTGGACACGTCGGACGCGGATTTCCGGGCGGGTGCCCTGTATGACCGCTTCGCCTCGACCTATCTGCGCAACCTGAACGGCGGGTGGAAGAACGACGGGCGCGGCCAGACCCTGGTGGCCCACCTGCGCGACTTCTATCCCGACCTGAAGCCCCGCCGTATCCTGGATCTCGGCTGCTCCGTCGGGCACAGCACCGTGGCCATCGCCGCCGCCTTCCCCGATGCGGAGGTGCATGCCATAGACGTGGGCGCGCCCATGCTGCGCTATGGCCACGCCCGCGCCGAAGCCATGGGCCAGGCCATCCATTTCAGCCAGCAGAACGCGGAGCGCACCCGGTTCGAGGATGGCAGCTTCGACCTCATCACCTCCTCCGCCCTGCTGCACGAAACCTCGGCCGCCGCCATGCGCAACATCTTCGCGGAATGCCATCGCCTGCTGCGGCCGGGCGGGGTGATGGCCCATGTCGAGGTGCCACCGCGCCATGAGCACCTGGGGCTCTGGGAGCAGATGCGCTGTGACTTTGAATCGCACTACAATAACGAGCCGTTCATGGCGGCGCTGAGCCGCGTGGACTATGTCGCCACCAGCGTCGGCGCCGGTTTCAAGGGCGAGGACGTCATCGTCGGCTATCGCAAGGGCGTCGCGGAGGCCCGTGCCAACCGGGATGATTTCTTCACCCAGGGCGATCCCCAGGGCCGCACCCTGCTGGGCAGCTGGTACGTCTGTTCCGCAGTCAAGAGCACCAGGTTGAACTGACAGCGGCGTTCCGGTCCCGATGATGACAGGAGGCCGCGGCATCGTCCCGGCCTCCCTTTTTTTTCAAGTCACGACCACGTCCCCGCCGCGACTTGTCCGAACAAGCGAACTGAGCATCCATCTAGCGGTCAGCGGCATCCTCGGCATTGCTTTGCCCGGCCTCACAATTAATCCTCAAACACAATTCCGGCGCAAGACCGAGGAAAATGGGAAATCTGGCAGTTTTCCCAACAGGAGCGTTTCACCCGCTGTTTGTGATTCAGTGAATTACGCGGCGGCACTAATAAGAATTAGCAGCCTGAAGAGAGTACTCAAAAAACTGGGAGACTTCCGTGGTCAACAAAACGAAGCGCAACGCGCTGATCGGCGCCTCTTTATTCAGCATTTCCACTGCTTCCGGCCTCACCATCGCCGCACCGATGGCCTATGCTGCCGCCGAAGCCGCCGCCCCGGCGGAGGACTTGGGGGAACTGCAGGAAATCGTCGTCACTGCGCGCAAGCGGTCGGAAGACGTGCTCAAGACCCCCGTCGCCGTCAGCGTGCTGACCAGTGACGCCATTGCGCAGCGGGGCGTCGTCTCGGTCAACGACATCGCCGACCAGACCCCCGGCATGAACGTCACCAACAACGCCGCCGGGCGCAGCGACCGCTCCTTCCAGCAGATGGTCATCCGCGGCTTCGCCCCGGCCATCGTCGACATCACCACGGTCGCGACCTTCATCGACGGCGTGCCCGTCAGCTCCGCTTCCGCGCTGACCACCATTTCGGATCCGGAACGCGTCGAAGTGCTGAAGGGGCCGCAAAGCGCCTACTTCGGCCGCAACACCTTCGCCGGCGCCTTCAACGTGGTGAACAAGGTTCCCACCGATGAATTCCACGGCAGCGCCAGCGTCATGGTGGGCACCCGTGACAACTACCGCATGAGCGCGGCCCTGGAAGGGCCCATCGTCGGCGACAAGCTGACCTTCCGTGTCACCGGCGACCGCTTCTCCAAGAGCGGCTCCTATGAGAACGCCTCCAACCCCAGCCAGACCCTGGGCGACCAGTCCACCACCAGCGGCACCCTGATGCTGGTGTTCAAGCCCATCGAGGGCCTGACGATCAAGGCCTTCGGCCTGCTGTCGAAGGATGACGACGGCCCCTCCGCCCAGGGCCTGATCTCCGCCTACACGGTCACGAACGCCGCGGGCAAAGTCGTGGTCCCGGGTCAGTCCAACTGCAAGCTGAACGGCAACCCCACCTTCTGCGGCACCGCGCCGTCGCTGGCCTCCGGGACGCCCTCGGCCTCCACCCTGACCGATGGCTACATCAAGAATTTCCTGTCCCTGCCCAACGGACGCTTCCTGTCGCCTTCCGATGGCACGCAGGGCTACGGCTTGGTGCGCCATTTCTACCACGGCCACCTCGCGGCGGATTACGAGATCCCCGACACCGACCTGACCGTCAGCTATCTGCTGGGCGTGAACAGCGAGACCTACAGCGCCCTGGTCGACCTGGACAATTACGGCGACACCTCGATCCCGAACAACGGCTTCGGCTCCATCCCGGCCGGCGCCCGCAGCTACTTCGACTATCCCTACCTGGTCGAGCGCAAGACGGACGACTATTCCCAGGAACTGCGCCTGGCCTATGACAGCGGCCCCCTGCGTGTCACCAGCGGCGTGAACTTCATCGACGCCTGGTCGCAGTCCGGCAACGGCGGCGGCAACGGCGCCCTGGGCAAGACCGCCTTCTTCAGCGCCAACGGCGAGACGCGGTCGCGCACCTCCAGCGCCTTCTACGGCATCACCTACCAGGTGACCGACGCCCTGAGCCTCAGCGCCGAGGGCCGCTACCAGATCGACAAGCTGTTCGCCTATGCGCCGCTCACCGGCTACACCGCGACCAACAGCGCCTTCGTGCCGGCCGGCTACTATCCCGGCGGCTCGCTGATGCTGAGCAAGTCCTATGAAAACTTCATGCCCCGCTTCATCGCGCAGTACCAGCTGAACGATGACCTGATGACCTACGCGTCCTACGCGAAGGGTGTGAACCCAGGCCGCTTCAACACCAGCTTCATCTCCTCCTCCGCCGCCACCCAGCGCGCGGCGGCGGCGGCCGGCCTGAAGGTGCAGGTCGACCCGGAAGAAGTGACCAATTATGAGATCGGCCTTAAGGGCCGGCTGTTCGATGGTCGCCTGCGCTTCACCCTGGACGGCTACTATGCCCAGTGGCGCAACCAGATCAATTCGCTGAACCTGTCCGGCATCGATCCCGTCTCCAACTCCGCCTTCTCCATCACCAGTTACGACAACACCGGCAACGTGGACCTGAAGGGCATCGAGTTCGACGGCACCTACGCGCTGACGAAGCGGATCGCCCTGAACCTGGGCGCGGCCCTGGTCGACACCGACATCCAGTCGTACCGGTCGACCGCCATCACCAAGCTGACCGGAATCACCGACTTCAGCGGCAAGGAGATGCCCAACACCTCCAAGTACTCCGCCAACGCCGGCCTTCAGTACAACGGTGACCTGAAGGGCTGGACGGACGGCACGTGGTTCGCCCGCGCCGACTACATCTACAAGTCCGGTGTGTGGTCCAACGCCGCCGACATCGTGAAGACCCCGGATCGCCACACGGTGAACGTCCGCCTGGGCGCCACCCAGGGCGACATCTCCGCCGACGTGTTCGTCAACAACCTGTTCGACAACACGACCCCCACGTCGATCAGCGACCAGTTCATCTTCACCAACAATTTCGCCTACACCAGCACCCTGTCCGCGCTGGTGGTCGGCCTGCCCGAGCGCCGCACGTTCGGCCTCCAGGTCCGCTACAAGTTCTGATCCCCGACACCCGGCGGACGGCTGCCAAGGCGCCGTCCGCCCTTTTCTTCCCCGGCCCCGCCGGGGTCGGCATCGGAGCGCCTTTTCCATGAGCGTCGCCATCACCCGCGGCTATACGCATGGCCGGTACGGCCAGGTCCACTACCGCGTCGCCCGTCCGGCGGGCCCGGCGGTCGGCCGCCCCCTGATCCTGTTCCACCAGAACCCGTCGTCCTCCTTCGAATACGAACCGCTGATCGCCGAGATGGCCACGGACCGCGTGGTGCTGGCGTTGGACACGCCGGGCTACGGCATGTCCGATCGCCCGCCGGCGCCGCTCACCATCGCCGGCTACGCCACGGCGATGATGGAGGTCTTGCCGGACCTGGGCGTGACGGCCGCCGAAGGCTGTGACGTCTACGGCTTCCACACCGGCGCCCTCCTGTCCATCGAGGCGGCGCTGGCCCGGCCCGACCTGGTGCGCCGCGTCGCCGTCACCGGCATGCCGATGCGCACGGCGGAGGAAGCCGCCGCCCTGCTGGAGGTCGCCCATACCGCCCCGCCCCTGGATGAGGCGGGTGAGGTGGCGCTGGGCATGGCCAAGCGCCTTTGGGACTATGTGGTCACCGCGCGTGCGGCCGGGGTTCCCCTGCGCCGTGCCGCCGACAACTGGGTCGACAAGCTGCGCGTCCTGGACCGCAGCCAGTGGGCCTATGTCGCGGTGTGGAGCTACCAATACCAGCCCCGCCTGCCGCTGGTGACGCAGCCCGTGCTCGTCCTCCAGCCCAACGAGGACATCCGCGACCTCTCCCTGGCCGCGGCCGCCCTGCTACCCGACCACCGCGTCGTCGAGATGCCGGAATGGAACCGGGATATCTTCGACCTTCCGGCCGCCGTCACCCGCATGGGTGTCGAGCTGCGCCGGTTCCTTGACCAGCCTTGATCCCTGATTGTTAGGAGTTGCCAATGACCGCCCTCGCCGCCGTGCCGCCGCAGAGCGCCCTGCCCATGGCCAAGATCTCCCACTCGGTCATGGAGCCGGACTTCCTGGCCGCGGAAGTGGCCCGGCGCTACGCGATCGCCGGTCCCGTCAACGCCTTCCTGCTGTACCGGGGCATGAACGACGTCTACCTGGTCCAGGGGGCGGAGGAGCGCTACGCCCTGCGTGTCTGGCGCAAGACCTACCGCGGCGTGGATGAGGTGGCGACGGAGCTGAACTTCCTGGACTATCTGCGCCAGCAGGGATTCCCCGCCTCCGCCGGCGTGCGCACCCGGGATGGGGAGCTGTACTTCAAGCTGGACTCGCCCGAGGGGCCCCGCGCCATCGCCCTCTACGACTGGGCGCCGGGCAAGAAGTTCACCGAGCGCCTGGACATCGCCAATGCCGAGCGCATCGGCGCCCTGTTCGCCCAGATGCATCTGCACGGCATCGCCTACAATGGCGGCCGCCCCTTCCCCACCGACAACCTGGTGCGCTTCAAGGTCACCGTTCCGGCGCTGCTGAACTTCGTCTACGACCGGCCGGACGACCTGCGGGACTACGCCATCATCAGCGAGCGCCTGGCGCAGCGCCTGATCGACATCCGGTCCGACGACGTGCCCATGGGCATATGCCACTGCGACTTCCACTCCAGCAACGTCCACGTCGCCGATGACGGGCGCATCACCTTCCTGGATTTCGACGGGACGGGTGAGGATTACCTGATGCAGGACGTGAAGAACTTCGTCTGGGGCAATCTGTTCTACGGCTTCTCCGAAAGCTATGGCGAAGCGTTCGAGCGGGGCTATGAGACCGTCCGCCCGTTCACCAAGGCGGAGAAGGAGCATGGCGAGCTGTTCCTCATGACCAAGGCCTTCCGCCTGGTCGCCGGCATGGCGGAATCCTCCGCCGCCGTGGGCCGCGGCACCCTGCGGTTCCGCAACCTGGATTGGCTGGGCGACTACATCAAGACCCGCGCCCGGCCCCTGGGCCTGCTGTGACGGATGCCGCGGGCCGGACGGGGGCTTGTTCCCCGCCGGCCTGCGCCGCCGGCCCCCGGAGCTTTTCCCCCAAGGTGTTCCATGGATGACTTGAGTGCCCAGATCGCCGCCCTCATGGCGGACGACGACGCCCTGTTGCAGGGGCTGCAACGCGGCGGTCCCATGAACCTGCCCCGGGCTTATGAGATCATGGAGCGGTTCGGGGTCGACGGCCTGGTGCTGGGCGATCCCCTGAATGTCTTCCACGCGCTGGGCTATTGGCCGCAGATCGGGACCACCCGGCAAGGCCAGCCGCCCACGACCTTCGCCATCCTGACCCGCGACCCGCGCCAGGCGCCGGCCATCGTCACCTCTCATTTCATCTACTATTACACCTTCGTCGACGGCGGCCCGCGCGAGGGCGTCGCCGCCTACCTGTTCCAGGACGCGGGCGATGAGGGGCCCGGTGGCCTGGGCCCTGATGGCACGCGACTGGAGCGCACGGCCAGCCCCTGGCCCGGTCTGTTCGCCGACAAGGGTGCTGCCCCCCTGACCGAGGTCGAGGAACGGCGGCGCGACCGCACCGACGCCGCCCTGCGTGACCGTCCCTTGCTGGCGGACAGTGGCGGCGCCCTGGTTCGGGCCTTGCGCGACCTGGGCCTGTGGTCCGGCCGGCTGGGCTATGACCATGACGTCGTCCGCATGGTGTGCGAGCGGCATGAACGGCCGGGCGACCTGGTGCCGGCGGACAATCTGATGCGCTGGATCCGGGTGGTGAAGTCGCCCCTGGAACTGGCGCTGATGCGGCGCGGCGCCCAGGCCAACGCGGCGGCGGTGGACGCCGTCATCACCCAGGTGCGCGCCGGCGCCAACTACCGCGACCTGCGCCGGCTGTTCGCCGTGGAAAGCGCCCGGCGCGGCAACCGCGCCGTCTTCATGACCATCGACCGCGTCTCCTCCGACCTGCCCACGTCGGACACGGTGCGTGATGGCCAGTCGCTGTTCTTCGACGGCGTCGGCCACTTCCAGAACTACCACGGCGACTATGCCCGCACCGTGTTCGTGGGCGAGCCGGCGGCGGCGGCGGTCCGCGCGGCCGACGCGGCGCAGGCCGGCTGGAAGGCCATCCGCGAACAGCTGCGCCCCGGCCTGCGCCTTTCCGAGGTCAGCCGCATCGGCCTGGAAACCCTGCGCAAGTCCGGCGCGGGCGACCTCGTGACCTTCGGGCCCCACAGCGTCGGCCTGATGCACACGGACGAGCCGGGCGAGGTGCGCGGCGGCTTCTACGGCAAGAACGACCTCGTCCTGGAAGAGAACATGATCCTGAGCGTCGACTGCCCCTCGCTGGACACCGGCATCGGGGGATCGGTGCACATCGAGGATTTGGTGGTGATCACGCGGGACGGCGCGGAACCCATCCATCCCCTCGGCAAACACGTCATCACGATTTGAGGCTTGCGCCATGTACCTATCGATCAGCATCGACGTCTCGCCCCGGGACGGGGCGGCCTTCGCCCAGCTGGCCCAACAGGCCGACCGTATCGAGCAGGCGGGGGCCGACTTCGTCCTGCTGGCCCACGAGACCGGGGCCGGCACGCTGGAGCCGGGCCGGCTGGAGGCGGTGGTCACCCTGCCCTGGATCGCCCGGCGCCTGGCCACGCCCGTGGTCGTCGCGGCCTTGCCGGCCGTGCATTCCGTCCCCTTCCATATCGCCCGCGCCCTGTCCGCGGCGGACTTCCTGACCGCGGGCCGCGTCGGCTGGCTGCCCCTGCTCCAGGGGGGCGCCCGCTTCGACGCCGCCTATGGCGACGCCTACCACCTGCCGCCCGGCGACCGGGTGGCCAAGCATGACGACTTCATCCGCGCCACCCGCGCCCTGTGGGACAGCTGGGACCAGGACGCGCTGATCCTGAACAAGGACAGCGGCGCCTACCTGGACAGCGCCAAGGTCCGCCGCGTGGATTACCGCGGCCCCTTCTTCGCCACCATGGGTCCGCTGAACGCCGCCCGGCCGCCGCAGGGCCACCCCCTGCTGGTGCGCGACCTGGATGATGTGGCTGGGGATGACGGCGCCGGCAGCGCCATACCGGCGGACGTGGTGCTGGGCGGCGCCGACCGGCTGGCGGGCGTCGAGGCCCGGGGCACCGTGCGCCTGCTGAAGGTCACCGCCGCCACGCTGGAACAGGGCGAGGCCCTGGTGCGGGACGGCAAGGCCGACGGCCTGCACGTCGCGGGGCCGGACGCCATCGAACGGGTTGAGGCGCTGCGCCGGCGCCACACCCGGCGGCCCGTCACCGGCGCCACGGCACGCGCCCGCCTGGGCCTGGCCATGCCCGCCAACCCCTACTCGAAAAAGGTCCCCGCCTGATGTCACGCGAGAACGGTAGACTGCACCTCTGGGCCTTCCTTCAGGGCATCGGCTTCTTCCCCGGCGGCTGGCGGGAGGAAAAGGCCACCCCCGACGCTGTGTTCCAGCGCAGCTATTATGAACGCATCGCCCGCCTGGTGGAGGACGCGCGCTTCGACGCCATCGTCTTCGGCGACCAGTTGCAGGGGCGCGACGCCGCCGGTCGCACGCCCGGCCGGCTCGCCATCCCCACGCTGGACCCCTTCACCCTGCTGGCGGTCATGGCCGGCGTGACCAGCCGCGTCGGCCTGGTCGCCACGGTATCCACCACCTACAACGAGCCGGCGGAGGTGGCGGCCAAGTTCGCGGCCCTGAACTTCGTCAGCCAGGGCCGGGCCGGCTGGAACATCGTCACCACCGTGCACCCCAACAGCCCCTGGAACTTCGGTGAGCCGGAACTGCTGGAGAAGTCGGCGCGTTATGCCCGCGCCCAGGCCTTCGTCGACGCCGCGGATGCCTTCTGGCGGCAGGCGGCCGGCCTGCCGGCGGCCAACGCCGCCGATGCGCTGAGGAACCAGTGGTTCGACATCGCCGGCACCCTGGACTTCCCGACCTCCCCCCAATACCGGCCCGTGCTGGTGCAGGCGGGACAGTCACCGGACGGACGGAACTTCGCCGCCCAGTCGGCGGAAGCCATCTTCTGCCCCGCCCCGACCATCGACGCCGGCCGCGCCTATCGCGACGACATCCATGAGCGGGCGCGCGCCCTGGGCCGCGACCCCTCCAAGATGCTGATCATGCCGGGGCTGGCCTTCATCCTGGCCGATACGGAGGAGGAGGCGCAGCGCAAGCACCGCCATGTGCTGGAATTGGCCGACGACCAGCTGTGCATCGAGTACCTCAGTGAGTCCATCGGCTATGACCTGACGCGGCTGCCGGCCAACCAGCCCTTCCCGCTGGACGAAATCTGCGCCGCGTGCGAGTTCCCGGCGGAGGATGTGCGCCGCATGCTGACGCCGGCGGTGGAGGCCGGCCTGTCCATCGCCGACGCCTGCCGCGACTACGCCCGCAAGCCGCGCGGCCATGCCATCTTCGTCGGCACGCCGGAACAGATGGCCGATCGCATGGAAACCTGGATCGACGCCGGCGCCTGCGACGGCTTCACCTTGCAGCCGGGCTACATGCCCAGCGAGCTGGAGCTGTTCTGCGCCCACGTCACCCCCTTGCTGCAGCGGCGTGGCCTGCTGCGGCGGGAGTACCAGGGGCCGACCCTGCGTGACCACCTTGCCGCTGGGTCCCCGGCATGATGGACGTCGAACGCGCCTTCGTTCGCATCCGCGAGGGCCAGGTCCATCTGCGGCGCATCGTGAACCCGGCGGCGACCCAGCCGCCGGTGTTCCTGCTGCACGCCTCGCCCACCTCCTCCCGCTGGCTGGAAGGCCTGATGGTGGAGATCGCGCGGTCCGGCCGCACGGTGGTGGCACCCGACACCCTGGGCAACGGTGACTCACCGGCCCCGGCCGTGCCGTCCCCGGACATCGCCTATTTCGCCGACAGCGTGCTGCGCCTGGCCGACGCCATGGACATCGGCGCCTTCGACGTCTACGGCACCCACACCGGCGCCCGCACGGCCTGCGAGCTGGCGGTCATGGCGGGCGGCGCCGCCGAAGGGGGCGGTCGCGTGCGCCATGCCGTGCTGGATGGCATCAAGGAGTATGACGACGCCACCCGCGCCGCCGTCCTGGAGCACTACGCCCCGCGCAAGGAGCCGGACGAGCATGGCGCGCACCTGGTCTGGGCCTTTCATTTCGTGCGCGACCAGGCGCTGTATTTCCCGCACTTCATGCGCGACCCTGAGCACCGCCTGCCCGGCCACATGCCCAGCAACCGGGTGCTGCACGACGCCGCCCTGGATGTGCTGAAGGCCCTCGACACCTACGCCCTACCGTATCTCGCCGCCTTCCGCTACCGGCCGCTGGAACGCCTGCCCCTCATCCATTGCCCTGTGCTGCTGCTGAAGGCGCAGGGGGAGCTGGCGGCCCTGAACGCCGCCATCGAGGAGGCTGCCGGCCTGCTGCGGCATGGCCGGGTGGCCCCGGTCGCCGCCGACCCCGCGGCCAAGGCGCGGGCCATCGTCGCCTTCCTGGATGGAGACCGCCTATGACCAACCCGCCCGCCGGCACCGGCGCAACCACCCGCCTCAGCCTGGGCGTCTGCATCGGCTTTGGTGTCGGCACCGTCGGCGTCTCCATCATGCTGAACACGGTGACGGCCTATTTCCCAGCCTTCATGTCCACCGTGCTGGGCAAAAACACGGAACTGGCGGGCTATCTGCTGATGGCGTCGAAGCTGTACGACGCCATCGCCGATCTGGTCATCGGCATGCTCAGCGACCGCACGCGCAGCCGCTGGGGCCGGCGCCGCCCCTTCCTGCTGGCCGGCGGCTTCGTGTCCGCCGCCTCGTTCCTGATGATCTTCTGCGCACCGGACATGGGCGACACCGCCCTGATCCTTTACATGCTGTTGGCGCTGATCATCTATTCCACCGGCTATTCCCTGTTCAACGTGCCCTACATGGCGATGCCGTCGGAGATGACGTCGTCGCGCTATGAACGGTCGCGCCTGCTGTCCTTCCGCACGCTTTTCGTCTCGCTGGGCCAGATCCTGGCCATGGCGGGCACCGCCGTCGTCATCTCCCACGGGGGCGGCGGGGCCCGGGGCTACGCCATCATGGGCTGGACCATGGCGTTGATCATCGCCACCGCGATGGCGCTGTCCTTCTTCGGCACGGCCAAGGCGCCGGTGCTGGCGGACGCGCCCACCCCGGCGGAAAAGGCCGCCGGCGGCTCCTGGGTGACCGTGTTCCGCAACCGGCCCTTCTGCCTGCTGATGGCGGCAAAGGTCTGCCAGTTCCTGGCCTTCGCCAGCCTGGCCACCACCAGCCTGCTGTTCATGCTGAACGTCCTGCACCTGGGCTATGAGGGCCAGATGCAACTGGCCCTGGCCCAGAACATCGCCTCTGGGCTGTCCATGCCCGCCTGGCTGTGGCTGGAGCGGCGGACGGGCAAGCGCAACGCCTATCTGGTCGGCATGGCCGTCATGGCCCTGGCGGCGGCCAGCTGGCTGTTCGTCGGCAAGGACGGGGTCGGCACCGTCGAACTCTTGATCCGGGGCGTGGCCAGTGGCGTCGGCGCCGGCGGCATGATCCTGCTGTCGATCTCCATGCTGGCGGACACCCTGGCCTATGACCGGGAACTGACCGGCCTGCGGCGCGAGGGCCTGCTGTCCAGCATCATGGCCGTGATCGAAAAGGGCACCTTCGCCCTGGGCGTGGCCCTGCTCGGCATCATGCTGAACTTGGCCCACTACATACCGACCAAGAACGGCCAGTTGGTGGAACAGCCGCGATCCGCCATCCTGGCGCTCTACGCCGGCTACGTCGTCATTCCCCTGCTGCTGTTCATCTGCAACGCCGTCTGCATCAGCTTCTACAAGCTGGGCGCGCGCAGTCCCGAATTCGCCCCACCGGTGATGGAGGCTGAACACGCCCCGGAACACGCCCCGAAACACGCGACGAATTGATCCCGTGACCCGGAAATCGCAGCAGCAGCCCGGCCGCCCGCCGCCGGGCTGCCGCTGCCCTGAAAGCGCTTTCCCCACTTGCGAATCAACGCCAGACAGGGAAACCCAGCACCGCCCCCACTTCCACCGACAGACGCAGGCCGAAGGCCAGGATATCTTTGGATTGGTGAACGGCGCTCGGTCTCAGGATGTTATCGGGGTTCACGACGTACTGGATGTTGGGGCTGATTTTGATGCCGCGCGCGACCTTGTAGCCGTAGTTGATTTCAAAGATGCTTTCGGCGTCGTGCACGGGATCGGTGCCGCCGGCAGCCGCACGCGAGGCCCGCAGGAAATCAACCTCGCGCGGGCCCAACTGAATATAGCTGCCGACGATGCCGAAGGTGTCATCCGGGCGGCTCTCGAACGGCCCCGTCAACACAAAGCCCAGCAAAGTCTGCCTCTTGAATTGGGTATAGTCCGCCGGCGACCCGATCACGCCGCCGAACAATGTCAGATTGCGCTGACGATCCTCGCTGAAGCGGGCCACGACCATGTCCCCCATGGCGTACCATCCGGTTTGGCCTTCGTCATGAACAAGCGCCGCCCCTTTGTAGGTGATGCGCGACACGCCGCGGCTGTTGAGGAAGGGGTCGGAAACCGGGGAGGTGTTGCGGAAGCCGCCCAGGCGCACATGGTAGGCATGGTCCTCCAGGGGTGATGCGGACTGGAAACCCATCTCACCGGCGGTTTGCACGCCCGTCGCCCCCTTGGTCGACCAGTCGAACCCGTTGGTGGGGATCAGGGAGGTGTTGGCCTCGAACGCGCCCGCCTGGACATAGAAGGTCTTGGATAGGTTGGCCTTCACCCGCCCACCCCAGGTGCCGTAGGGAAAGAACGACAGGGCCTTGTTTTGGATCGGCAGGACGGCGGGGTTGAAGCAGACGGAATTATTCTGGAAATTGCAGTAGATGGTCGAGGCGTTGAAGAAGGTCAGCGCCGAGACGCGCCCACCGGTGATGTTGATCTTGCCGTCGAACAAGTCCTGGTCCAGCGACAAGGCGGACAGGCGCATGTTGTGGTAAGTCTTGAAGCGCGTCTGAAAGCTGACGGCATTCAAGGTGTGCTCCGCCGCCAGGGAGGTGCCGATCGATTCATTGACCGACATATGGAACGTCGCCCCCGTCCAGCCGGCCATTTTATCAAGGTCCAGGTCGGTGCCGAAGGGGGTGGCCAGCGAATTGGCGCTGCCCCGTCCCTGGCCGCCCGTGGTGTTGGCCGCGAACTCGTCCACGACCAGGGCGCGCAGATAAATGCCCCGGTCGGCCAAGGCCTGGCCCACGTCGCTGAACGGGCCATCCGGCGGTGGGGGCGTGAAGCCGCTTCCTGGAGGCGGCAGGATATGAAGTTGCGGGATCACCCGGGCGCGATCGGTTTGGGCGGTCGGGTCCGTTTTCCCCTCAGCCGTGGCCGCCGGTTGCCCTTGAATGGTGTCCGCTAGGCAGGGGGCACACCCAAGACGATGCACCCTGCCAGCGCCGCCAGCATTTTCATGGATAAAGCCTCCCCTTTCGGACTTCGTCTCGTGCGAAGTTCCGTTGGAATTCTTGGAATGCGTCGGATGTGTCGCCCGATGTCAGGGCGACAGGATTTCCAGGGACTTGCCGGTTGTTTCCGGCGCACGCAGCCAGACGACCAGGCCTGTCAGGGCCGACATGGCGGCGAAGACGAGAAAAACGGGCGCCACCGGACCTTGCGAGACGACCATGCCGATGACCCAAGGTCCCGCCATGGACCCTGCCCGCAACCAGGCGCTGCCCAGGCCGGCCCCCAAGGAGCGCAGGCGCGTCGGGTAGAGTTCACCCGAATAAAGGTAGAGGGAATAGGTGACGGTCTGGATGGCGGCAAAGGCGGGCGTGGCGAGCAACAACACCGCGAGCGCGCTGCTCGCCCCTTCCAGGTAGAGAGCCGCCAGCGGGAAAACGGCGAAGGCCAGGGCACCGATATACCAGCGGCGCCGGCCCACCCGATCGATGACCAGGGCGCAGATGAAAGAGGCCACCAAGGCGGCGCCGGTGGTGATGAAGCCATAAGCGATGGCCTGCCCGACCGGCATATTGAAGACCGTCTTGTACAGGGTCGGCAACCAGGTGACCAAACCGTTGTTGATCATGTAGGCGCCGAACCACATGACCCACAGCAGCAGCGTGCGTGGGCCATAGAGCGGTCCGAACAACTCCTTCACCGAGCCCTGGGCCTTTGGGGCGGTCACCGTCGTCGGCTTGGCCGGTTCCGGCAGAACCTTGCCGCTGCGGATCGCGCTCGCCTCAAGGCGGGCCACGATGGCCTCCGCGCGCGCCAGCCGCCCTTTGCTGATCAGCCAGCGCGGGCTTTCCGACAGGAAGAAGCGCAGGGGGACGACCAGGGCCACCGGCACCATGCCCACGATGAACATGGCCTTCCAGCCGGCTTCAGGAACCAGCACCAAGCCGATGGCGCCGGCGGACGTGAGGCCCACCAGGAACAGAAGTTCGTACAGCAGGAAGAAACGTCCCCGCTTCTTGGCGCCCGACAACTCATTGACATAGGCGCTGGCCACAGGCACTTCGCCGCCTGTCCCTATCCCCTGGAGGAAGCGGAACAGCATGAGGGAATGCGCGTCCCAGGCGAAGATGCAGGCGCAGCTCATGACGGCGAAGATGGCGATGGCGATGGCCAGGACAGGCAGGCGTCCCAGGCGTTCCGCCAGCCAGCCGAAGATCACCGCACCGATCAACTGGCCGAAATATCCGGATGAGATGATGGCGGCGGTGGCCGCCGGCGTCAGCGCCCATTCCTTCGATAGGATGGGCATGGCGTAAGCGATGGCGATCGTCGTGTAACCATCGAAGAAGGTGGCCATGCCGACGCATCCGCGCGCCCACATGACGGGCTTGGTTACCGGCAGGCGCTCCAGCCGCGCAATGAGGCGTGCGCCTTCGGTCATGGACGCGGCGCTCTGACGCTTCACGTCGTCCATCACGATCATATCCATTTGACCCTCCCACTGGACGCACACCTTGGGGCCCGGCGTACCGGTGCGCGGCGTGTCTTATTCTCTTATACGGGGGTCAAGGCACCCCAGCGGACCTGGGGTGCCTTGCAGTCGGAATTATTAGATGATGGAGGCGGCTTTCAGCGCCGCCTTGATCTCGGCCTCCGCCTCGGGCGACAGGTCGCGAAGAGGCGACCGGATCGTCGCGTTTTCAAGGATGCCACGAGCGACCAGCGCGATCTTCAGGGCTACCGTGCCCTCCATATGCGATCCGCGATGGTAGATGGCCTTGGTCACCGGCAGCAACTGATCATGAATCTTCCGGGCCTTCGGATAGTCCTTGGCCTTCCCTGCGGCGATGAACTCCACCAGCAGCTCGGGCGCCACGTTGCCGTATCCGACCAGGGCGCCATCCACGTCGAACATGGTGTGCAGCAGGTACTCATCGTGGCAGGTGAGGATCTGCAGATCCGGGAACTCGTTGCGCAGCACCGGGATTTCCGTGTCCCAGCGACGCATGTTGCGCACACCGTTCTTGGTGGCCACCACGCCCGGCTGGGCGGCGATCTCCAACTGGGTTTTCAGATTATAGCTGGCCTTGGTGACGTCCGGGTATTGGAACAGGATGCACTGCAGGCCCGAGTGTTCATGGATGGCCTTGTAGCGGTCCTGCGGCGCGCCGTCCTGGAAGCCGAAGCGCAGCCAGCCGTGGGATGGATAGACCAGGGCGCCGATGGCGCCGGCGTCCGCGGCACGGCGCGCTTCCTTCGCCGCCACTTCCGTGCCCTCGCCGGTGATGCCGGCGATGATGGGAACCTGTCCGCCGACCGCCTCCACCAGCGTTTCAATGAGCTTCACCTGCTCATCCTGGGTCAGGAAGGTGCCTTCACCGGCATGGCCCAGGCAAACCAGGCTTTTCACCCCGTCGATGGAGACCAACCATTTCGCCAGCGCGGCGTTGGCTTCGTAGTCCACCTTGCCGTCCTTGGTGAAGGCCGTCACCGGGGCCGGGCTCAGGCCACGCAAATCCATGACGGGGGTACGGAAGGCAGACTTCTCCTGCCGGGAGATGGGCGCGTTCATGGGTTTCCTCACAGTTATCGGTTTCAGGCGACGGTCCATCACGGGGATAGGGATCGTTCGCGGGAACGTTCCCACGATCGATCCAAAGCATACTGGAGTCAAGCCTGATGTTGAGGCATACAAAAGGGCGGCGGGGCACGCACGGCGTCCGTGGCGTGGATGGTGGGGAGATTGCGTTGGCGGAAAAGGAAGATATGGCTGGCCGCCCAGGGCGGGTGACGCTGCACGACGTGGCGGCGGCGGCAGGGGTGTCCAAGTCCACCGTATCGCGCATCCTGGACGAACGCTTACCCCAGTCGGACAGCGAGACAGCCAGGCGGGTCCGCCAAGTCGCGGCCGGCCTCGGCTATATCCGCGATGTCTCAGCCGCCAGCCTGCGGCGTGGAAAGACGATGACCATCGGCGTGATCGTGCCGCGCCTGACGGACACGGCCATGGCGATGCTGTATGAGGCGCTCACCAAGGCATGCGTCCGCTCCGGGCGGTTCGCCATCGTCGCCACGACGGATGATAGGCCCAAGGCCGACAGGGTGGCGGCGGAGACCTTGCTGCGCCGGGGGGTTGATGGCCTGGTCTTGTCCACGGCCCGGCAGGATGACGACTTTCCCACCGACCTGGCGCAGCGCGGCGTGCCCCATGTCCTAGCCTTGCGCACGGACGGCCATAGCCTGTCCTCGGTTGGCGACGACATGCTGGGTGGCTATCTTGCGACCCGGCATCTCTTGGATCTGGGGCATCGCCACATCGGCCTGATCGCCGGCCCCTCTTATGCATCCAGCGCCCGCGGTCGGGTCCAAGGATATAGGCAGGCGCTTGACGAGGCCGGCGTGGCGCTTGATCCCGCCTATATCGTCGAGTCAACGTTCGGCATCGAATCCGGGGCGGAAGCGGCCTCGGCCCTGATGCGCTTGGACCCCAAGCCCACCGCCATTTTCGCGGTCAATGACAACACGGCCATCGGCGCCCTGTCCGCGCTCACCAGGTTGGGCTACGCGGTGCCGGGCGACGTGTCCCTGGTGGGCTACAACGACATTCCCATCGTCGGTCACCTGCCCACACCGTTGACCACGTTGCGGGTGCCTTTCGACCAAATCGCCTCGGTCGCGCTGGAATTGCTTACGGAAGAGCCGACTGCGGTGAGCGATAGGATCAGGGTTTCCGCCCCCACGCTCATTCCTCGCCGATCCACGGCGCCACTTTCAACGAAGCGGCGTTGATCACTCCCACTCGATGGTGCCCGGCGGCTTGCTGGTGATGTCGTAGGTCACGCGGTTGATGCCGCGCACCTCGTTGATGATACGGGTGGCCACGCGGCCCAGGAACTCGTGACTGAAGGGGTAATAGTCGGCGGTCATGCCGTCGACGGAGGTCACGGCGCGCAGCGCGCAGGCGTAGTCGTAGGAGCGGCCGTCGCCCATGACGCCGACGGTGCGCACCGGCAGCAGCACGGCGAAGGCCTGCCAGATGACATCGTACAGACCGGCGTTGCGGATTTCCTCCAGGTAGACCGTGTCGGCCTTGCGCAGAATCTCCAACTTCTCAGGCGTGATCTCGCCGGGGATGCGGATGGCCAGGCCCGGGCCCGGGAAGGGGTGGCGGCCGATGAAGGCCTTGGGCAGGCCCAGCTCCACACCCAGGCGGCGGACCTCATCCTTGAACAGCTCGCGCAGCGGCTCCACCAGCTTCAGGTTCATGCGCTCCGGCAGGCCGCCCACATTGTGGTGCGACTTGATGGTGACGCTGGGGCCGCCGGTGAAGCTGACGCTTTCGATGACGTCGGGGTAGAGCGTGCCCTGGGCCAGGAAGCCGGCGCCGCCGATCTTCTTGGCCTCGGCATCGAAGATCTCGATGAAGGTGGCGCCGATGGTCTTGCGCTTCACCTCCGGGTCGCTGACGCCGGCCAGCTTGCCCAGGAACAGGTCGGCCGCGTCCACATGCACCAGCGGAATGTTGTAGTGGTCGCGGAACAGCGTCACCACCTCATCCGCCTCACCGGCGCGCATCAGGCCGGTGTCGACGAAGATGCAGGTCAACTGGTCGCCGATGGCTTCATGGATCAGCACGGCGGCGACGGAGCTGTCGACACCGCCGGACAGGCCACAGATGACCTTGCCGGTGCCGACCTGGGCGCGGATCTTCTCGATGGCCTGGGCCTTGAAGGCGGCCATGGTCCAGCTGCCCGACAGGCCGGAGACGGAGAACAGGAAGTTGCGGATCAGCGCGTCGCCATGCGGGGTGTGCACGACCTCGGGATGGAACTGCACGGCGTAGAAGCGGCGGGCGTCGTCGGCGATGATGGCGTAGGGCGCGCCCTCGCTGGTCGCCACGATGCGGAAGCCTTCCGGCAGCTTGGCGACGCGGTCGCCATGGCTCATCCACACCTGCTCGCGGGCGCCCACCTGCCACACGCCCTCGAACAGGGCGCAGGGCTCCTTGACGTCGACGAAGGCGCGGCCGAACTCCCGGGTCTCGCCTGGCTCCACCTTGCCGCCCAGCTGCTCGCACATCGTCTGCTGGCCGTAGCAGATGCCCAGCACGGGCACGCCCTTGGTGAAGACGATGCCGGGCGCGCGGGGGCTGCCCTCTTCCGTCACCGAGGCGGGGCTGCCCGACAGGATGATGGCCTTGGGCGCGTAGGCCTCGATGGCCGCCTCGCTCATGGAATAGGGGTGGATCTCGCAGTACACCCCCGCCTCGCGCACCCGCCGGGCGATGAGCTGGGTCACCTGCGACCCGAAATCGAGAATGAGGACCCGATCGGACGTCGTCTCTGTGGCCATGGGCTTATCCCTATCATTGGGGGTTGCGAGGGTGGCCGCACGCTAGTCCAAGGCACCCCGGCACGGCAAGCGCCGGACAGGCAAGGGCCCCCCGCGCCGAACGCGGGAGAACGGGAGAGCCGGAATTCACGTCGGCTGGACTTAGTTTTGCTATTTTGCTAATTAACAAAATATATTCCCTCCCCCGGAGCCTCCATGCGCGCCCTCCTCCACCGTTTGCTGGCCGCCGCCCTCATCCTCACGGCGCCAGTGGCCTTCGCCCAGTCACCCGACCCGTCCGATACCGCCCTGCCCGATGCCACCCTGTCCGATACCGAGGTCAGCCTGGACGGCGGCGGCGGGGCCTTGCTCTATGGTTCCCTGATGCGGCCGGCGGGCTGGACGGGCGGCGTGGCGGTGCTGATGCAGGCGGGCTCCGGCCCCTCGGACCGCGACGGCAATTCCACGACGCTGGCGGTGCGCAGCAACGTACTGAAGCTGATCGCCCAAGGCCTGGCCGCCGACGGCATCGCCAGCCTGCGGGTGGATAAGCGCTGCATCGCCAAGAGTGCCGCCGCCTGCCCCGGCGAGGACAAGCTGCGCTTTTCCACCTACGTCGACGACATGGTGGCCTGGGCCCGCACCCTGGCGCGGCAGCCCCAGGTGCGCTGCGTCATGCTGCTGGGCCATTCGGAAGGAGCCACCATCGCCACCCTGGCGGCGGCGCAGTTGGTCAAGGAGAAGGTGCCCGTCTGCGGCGTGCTGTCTCTGTCCGGCGCCGGACGGCCCTTCGGCGATATCCGCCTGCAGCAGATCCGCGACCGGGGCGCCCCGCCCGCCATCGTGGACAAGGTGGCGGCCATCGAGGCGGCGTTGAAGGAAGGCCGCACGGTGGAGGACGTGCCGCCCGCCCTGCTGGCGCTCTACCGCCCCGCCATCCAGCCCTACGTCATCTCCCAAGGCGCCGTCAGCCCGACGCAAGCGGCGGCGGCCCTGACGGTGCCGCTGCTGGTGCTGCAGGGCGACACCGACCTGCAGGTGGCGGTGGAGGACGCCCGGCTGCTGGCCCAGGCGCAGCCGGCTGCCAGGCTGGCGATCATCCCCGGCGCCAACCACGTGCTGAAGACAGCGCCGGCCGAGCCCAGGGCCAATATCGCCACCTACGCCGACCCCACGCTGCCCCTGGCGCCCGGGGTGATGGCGGCCATCACCGGCTTCATCCACCAGGCGGCGCCGGGCAACTAGGGCGGCCTATCCCTCGC
Source organism: Nitrospirillum goiasense (assembly GCF_034427435.1). Taxonomy (NCBI): domain Bacteria; kingdom Pseudomonadati; phylum Pseudomonadota; class Alphaproteobacteria; order Rhodospirillales; family Azospirillaceae; genus Nitrospirillum; species Nitrospirillum goiasense. Next base: position 2,543,200 of record NZ_JAXQNP010000002.1, read on the forward strand.
TGTACGACGACAGCCGGGCCAGGGGGGCCAGGTCCAGCCAGCCGTAGGCGACCTCGGTCAGGCGGGCGCCGGCGAAGGTGATGGGCTGTTCCGCCAGGCGGCTGCCGCCCAGGCGCTCATAAAACCAACGGGCGGGGTTGTCGCGCAGCACCCAGACACAGGCCGAGCGCATGCCCGAACTCATCAGCTCGGTCGCCATGGCCGCCATCAGACGGCGGCCGTGGCCCTGGTTCTGGGCATGGTCATAAAGGTAGATGGCGTAGAACTCGCCCTCATAGCCCCGGATTTCCGTGCGCTGGGCGCCGCAGGTGGCGAAACCCACCACGCCGGTGGCGGGCAGGCCGTCGGCGGCGATGTTCTCGCCCACGGCGACGAAGGTGCGCCGCTGGCGGCCGGCCAGCAGGCCCCGCCAGCGCTGGGCGTGCCCCTCGGGCGACAGGCCCACCAGGTAGTCATCGGGCAATTGCCCGGGATAGGTCGTCCGCCAACTGGCGACATGGACGCGGGCTATGGCCGCGGCGTCCGCCACCGTGGCGGGCCGCACCAAACCGATTTCCGCCGGACCGTGAGCCATGAGCCGCCCCTCGTTCCCGTTACCGTCCCCACCATCCTGCCGCAGAAGCGGCCGTCCCGCCAGAGGGGGCGCGATGGTCGGGTGGGGATCGTTGGGAAACCTGGACGGCGTCAGGCCTCGGCCACGTCCTCGCCGGGGTCTTCCGTACCCTCTTCCGCCCCTTCTTCCGCCTCAGCGGCACCGGCGGCGGCCTCCTTGCGCACCATGACGGCGGCGAAGAAGCCGTCGGTGTCGTGGCGGGCCGGGGACAGCGACAGCATGCCGTTGGTGCTGGGCGGGGTGCCCATGCCCTCGGGCCAGGCCTCGGTGACGGGCAGCAGGGAGAAGTCCGGATGGCTGGCCAGGAAGCTGGTCACCTGGTCCTGGTTCTCCTCCGGCAGCAGCGAGCAAGTGGCGTAGACCAGCCGGCCGCCGGGGCGCACCAGGCGGGCGGCGCTGTCCAGGATCTCCGCCTGCAAGGGCAGCAGCTCGGACAGGCCCGGGCCCAACTGGCGCCAGCGGGCGTCGGGGTTGCGGCGCCAGGTGCCGGTGCCGCTGCACGGCGCGTCCACCACCACGCGGTCGAACCGGCCCTTATGCCGCTTCACCCAGGGGTCGCGGGCGGACTTCAGCGGCCGCGTCTCGATGTTGTGCAGGCCGGCGCGGCGGAACCGCTCCTGCGCCCGCTTCAGCCGGCCGTCCAGCACGTCGCAGGCGATGACGCGGCCCTTGTTGGCCATCATGGCGGCGATGGCCAGGGTCTTGCCGCCGGCGCCGGCGCAGAAATCCACCACCTGCTGACCCGGCTGCGGGTTGGCGGCGAAGGCCACCAGCTGCGAGCCTTCGTCCTGGATTTCCAGCAGGCCGTCCTGGAAGGCCTTCAGCGTGGCGATGGGGAAGCGGTTGCGCACCCGGATGCCCAGGGCCGAGATCTTGGTCGGCTCCGCCTGCACGCCGGCCTTGGCCAAGGCCGCCAGCGCCTGCTCCCGCGTGCCCTTCACGGGGTTGACGCGCAGGTCCATGGGGGCGGCCCCCAGCATGGCCTGCATCTCCGGCACGAAGCGCTCACCCAGGGCGGTGCGCAGCGTGTCCGCCGCCCAGTCCGGCACCTCGGCCACCACGGCGTCGGGCTGCTGCGGGTGCTCCAGCGTATGGGTTTCCAGCGCCTGGATCAGGGCGCGCTCATGCGCCTCCAGCGGCAGCGGCGCGAACTTGCCGCCGTTGAAATGCTCCGCCACCGACGACGCGCTGCGCCCCCTGGTCAGCAATTCATCGGCGATCAGCAAGGCGCGGGCGTCCACCGCCGGCTGGGCCGTACCATCCGCATTGACACCGCCATAACCGGCGCGGTTCAGCCACCAGTGCAGGCGGGCCCAGCGGCGCAGGATGCCATAGACCTTCTCCGCCACGTCGGTGCGGTCCTTGGCGCCGATATAGCGGCGGGCGCGGAAAAAGGCGCTGGCCACGGCATCGGCGGGGCGGGGCGTGGCCAGGACTTCCGTCAGAAGGTCGATGGCCGCCTGCAGGCGGGCGGTCGGGGTCATCAGTATATTTTCCTCAAACGCCGGCGGGCCATCCGGCCCTTGGCTCATCCTCGGTTTCCAGTCCGCTACGCTCCCCGGAAACCTCCGGCGGCTGCGGTCGCAGCCTAAACTATTTTCCTCAAACGCCGGCGGGCCATCCGGCCCTTGGCTCATCCTCGGTTTCCAGTCCGCTACGCTCCCCGGAAACCTCCGGCGGCCGCAGTCGCGGCCTACAGCGGCATGAGACTTATCTCATGCCGCTGAGGGCGTCCCAACTATGGATGGAAGAAGCAAACGTGATCCGAAATCAACCCGGACGGTAGTTGGGCGACTCGTTGGTGATCTGGATGTCGTGGACATGGCTTTCGCGCAGGCCCGCGTTGGTGATGCGCACGAAGCGGCAATTCTTCTGCATCTCCGGTAGGGTGGCGTTGCCGGTGTAGCCCATGGCGGCGCGCAGGCCGCCCACCAGCTGGTGGATGACGCTGCCCACGGGGCCCTTGTACGGCACGCGGCCTTCCACGCCCTCGGGCACCAACTTCAATGTGTTGCTGACCTCCGCCTGGAAATAGCGGTCGGCGGAGCCGCGGGCCATGGCGCCCACCGAGCCCATGCCGCGATAGCTCTTGTAGCTGCGGCCCTGGTACAGGATGACCTCACCCGGGCTTTCGTCCGTTCCCGCGAACATGCTGCCCAGCATGGCGCAGTCGGCACCGGCGGCGATGGCCTTGGCCAGGTCGCCGGAATATTTGATGCCGCCGTCGGCGATGACGGGGATGCCGCGCTCACGGCAAGCGTCCACCACATCCATCACGGCGGTCAGTTGGGGCACGCCCACGCCGGCGACGATGCGGGTGGTGCAGATGCTGCCCGGCCCGATGCCCACCTTGATGGCGTCGGCGCCGGCGTCGATCAGCGCCAGGGCGGCGGCGCCGGTGGCAACGTTGCCGGCGATGACCTGGGTATAGTTGCTGAGCTTGCGCGCGGCGGCCACCTGGTCCAGCACCTTGGCGGAATGGCCATGGGCGGTGTCGACGACCAGCACGTCCACGCCGGCGTCGAACAGGGCCTCGGCGCGGGCCAGACCGTCCGGGCCGGTGCCCGTGGCGGCGGCGACGCGCAGCCGGCCCTTCTCATCCTTGCAGGCGTTGGGGTGCGACTGCGCCTTCTCGATGTCCTTCACCGTGATCAGGCCGATGCAGCGGTAGCTGTCGTCCACCACCAGCAGCTTTTCGATGCGGTGGGTGTGCAGCAGACGCTTGGCCTCGTCCTTGCCCACGCCCTCGCGCACCGTCACCAGGTTCTGGTGGGTCATCAGCTCGGACACCGGCTGGTGCGGGTTGGTGGCGAAGCGCACATCCCGGTTGGTCAGGATGCCCACCAGCTTGCCGGCGCCGCCGTTCTCCACCACCGGAATGCCGGAGATGTGATAGCGGGCCATCAGGCCCAGGGCGTCGGCCAGGGTGGCGTCGGCGGCGATGGTGATCGGGTTGACCACCATGCCGGATTCGAAGCGCTTCACCCGGCGCACTTCTTCGGCCTGGCGCTCGATATCCATGTTGCGGTGGATGACGCCCATGCCGCCGGCCTGGGCCATGGCGATGGCCAACGCCGCCTCGGTCACCGTGTCCATGGCGGACGACAGCAGCGGGATGCCCAGCTCGATGGTCTTGGTCAGGCGGGTGCGGGTGTCGACCTCGCCCGGCATGACGCTGGACGCCGCGGGCTCCAGCAAGACGTCGTCGAAGGTCAGGGCTTCGCGGATTTGGAGCGCACGGGTCATGAACCATCTCCCTAGACAGGCCGGCCACGGGACGTTAGGCGGGCCCGGGCGTCAGATACGGGTATGGGACGACCCGTCCGCCCCCACACGTGGGGCCGGCCGTGTCATCCAGGGCTTAAGGTTCGACGCACTATACACGCGCCTGCCGGCTTGTGAACCCACCACATATGGGTCAAATCCGCCATGGCAGACTTGCGTGGCGATCAGTTCTGGCGAGGTGGAAAATGCCCTCGATCACCGGGCGCCGGCAGTCGCCGCCCGGACTTCGCCGGTCTCAGTCCTCGTCGCCCTCGCCGGCGTCATCATCCCGCCGGGTGGTGGCGCCACGGAAGCCGGTGGCGACCACATAGGTTTCCGAGCTGTCGGCGCGGCTGGCAGCCGGCTTGGCGTGGCGTACCACGGCGAAGTCGCGCTTCAACTGGTCCAGCAGGCCGCGCTCCGCCCCGCCCTGGAACAGCTTGGCGACGAAGGCCCCGCCGGGGGCCAGCACCTCGGCGGCGAAGGCGTAGGCGGCGTCGGCCAGCGCCATGATGCGCAAATGGTCCGTCTTGGGATGGCCGGTGGTGGGGGCCGCCATGTCGGACAGCACCACGTCGGCGGGGCCGCCCAGGGCCTCCTTCAGGCGGTCGGGCGCCTCGGGCAGCAGGAAGTCCATCTCCATGGTGATGGCGCCCGCCACATCCTCCATACCCAGGATGTCCAGGCCCACCACCTTGGCGCCCCGCACCTTCTCCACCGCCACCTGGGTCCAGCCGCCGGGCGCGGCGCCCAGGTCGACCACGCGGGTGCCCGGGCGCAGCAGATGGTATTTCTCATCCAGCTGCAGCAGCTTGAAGGCGGCGCGCGAGCGGTAGCCGCGCTTCTTGGCCTCCGCCACATAGGGATCGTTCAGCTGGCGTTCCAGCCAGCGGGCGGAGGAGACGGAGCGCTTGGCCTTGGTCTTGACACGCACGGTCAGGCCGCGCCCGCTCAACTTGCTGCCCAGATCCTTGGTGCTTTTGGTCATGGTGATGGAAACCCGGCTTGGCGGACCGGGCCCGCGGCCCCGTCATCTCTCGGCATCGATTCGAAGCGGCGCATATTGGTCCTGACACCACCAAAGGCAAGTGAAACCTCAAGACAGACCGCGCGGGGCGGCCATGACCCTGCCTAACCGGGGCACCGCGTGGCGGCCAAGAGTTCGGTGAGGATGCCCTCGCGCACGCCCCGGTCGGCGATGCGCAGGTTTTCCACCGGCCAGCGTTCCCAGATGGCCTCCAGCACCGCGCAGCCGGCGATGACCAGATCCGCCCGGTCATGGCCGATGCAGGGATGGGCGGAGCGGCCGGCATAATCCAAGCACAACAGCGACTTGCTGATGGCCCGCGCCTCCTCCAGCCCCAGCCAGGACCCGTCGACCTGCGACCGGTCATACCGGGTCAGGCCCAGGCGGATGCCGGCCAGCGTGGTGACGGTGCCCGAGGTGCCCAGCATCTGCACCCGGCCGGCCGCGACCTCGCGCCGGATGTCGTTGCGGGCGTCGAAGTCGGCCAGCGCGGCGCCCACGGTGTCCACCATGCCGCGATAGGCCTCGGGCAGGACGCGGTCGCCGCCAAAGGTTTCCGTCAGGCTGACGACGCCCTGGGGCACCGACACCTGGTCGATCAGCATGGGCCGCCCGCGGCTGAAGGACAGCCACATGATCTCCGTCGAGCCGCCGCCGATGTCGAACACCAGGGCGCGGGGGATGCGACGGTTCAGCAGCGCAGCGCATCCGGCCAGCGCCAGCCGCGCCTCCTCCTCCGCCGAGATGATCTCGATGCGGATGCCGGTTTCCTCCGCCACGCGGTCGATGAAGCTGCCGCAGTTGGCGGCGCGGCGGCAGGCCTCCGTCGCCACGGCGCGCAGGTCGGTAACGCCGCGCCGCCGCATCTTGTTGCCGCAGATCTTCAGGGCCGCCACGGTGCGGGCCATGGCCTCGTCCGACAGGGCGTTGGTCCGACTCACCCCCTCGCCCAGCCGCACGATGCGGGAAAAGGCGTCGATGATGCGGAAGCCCTCCCGCCCAGGACGGGCGATCAGCAGGCGGCAGTTGTTGGTCCCCAGGTCCAGCGCGGCCAGCACCGGCCGCCGCAAAGGCTCACCCGGGCCCGCGCCCCGGGGGGCGCGGGTTTCAGGCAGGGGCTGAACGCCCGTTTCACTCATCGCCGAACCAGCCTTTTCCGTCACGCCCATTCCGGGCTTCCGCCGCCCTGCGGCGCCCGGTCAGCCACCCCGGATCCAATGTCCTCGGGGGGCGCCCCGGCACCGTTGCGGCACACAAGGCATACTCTAGACCATGACAGCGGCCCCGCACCACCACCCTCGCGCACGCGGCAGCGCCCCGCAATTGCACCATCGGCGGCCCTTGCGTCCGCCCCCGTCCCGCCCGGTGGCGCTTTCCGCCACCGTCAAAAAAATTCCAAGAAAGGGCTACACATCCCCCAAGAGGGGTGTTATAAGCCGCGCCGTCCGACGGACATGGTGGTCAGCGCCGCCGCGTTCGTTCTGCTGGGGGATCGTCTAGCGGTAGGACTACGGACTCTGACTCCGTCAACCTTGGTTCGAATCCAAGTCCCCCAGCCAATTTCTTCCGCGACAGCTCTGGTCACCTGAGCACCGGCGCCGATCCAGGCGTCATCGCGGCACGTCCTGCTGGGGGATCGTCTAGCGGTAGGACTACGGACTCTGACTCCGTCAACCTTGGTTCGAATCCAAGTCCCCCAGCCAAACGGCATTCAATCCCGTACCTTCAATAAATTCACAGCACCGTCCGGCATCGCACGCGATGGCCTGAGGATGGCTACCCACGTTGCGGCCTTCTCGGGGATATGCCAGAATATCCCGGCCAGCCATTCTGGAAGAGAGCCGCGCCATGTCACACAGCGTTGTCGGCAAATGGGGAAAGAACCTCGCCATCCGCGTGCCCATGGACCTGGCGCGCGCCACCGGTCTGGTGGATGGCGAGAAAGTGGACGTCGAGATTCAAGACGGTGACCTGGTTATCCGCCGCCAAGCCGCCCACATCCGGGCGCGGGACGACGCCGCGGCGGCGGCGGCCGAAATCATGGCTGAAAGCCGCCACCATTCCTTGGGTTCCACATCGATACGGGAGTTGCTTGAGGAGGGCAGAAGGGGATGAGCGTCGTCCTGGATGCCTCCATGGCCGTCGCCTGGCTCTTTGACGATGAACGGACGGCGTCGGCACATACGGCCATGCTGTGCGTCGTAGCCGAAGGCGCCTTTGTTCCCGCCCTTTGGCGGCTTGAGGTCGCCAATGTCCTGCGGAACGCCGTCAGGCGGGGTCGGTGTGACGAGGCCTATGTCGACCGGTCACTCACGCGGCTGGGTCGCATGGCCATCCAGAGCGATGAGGAAACGGACAGCCGGGCATGGACCACAACCCGGCAGTTGGCGCGGGAAGAGGATTTGACGCTGTATGACGCGGCCTATCTGGAACTGGCCCTGCGGCGGGGTATTCCATTGGCCTCCTGTGACGCCGCCTTGATCGCCGCCGCGAAGCGCCGTGGCCTGGAGGTCCTGTCAGCCTAACGCATCGTTGACAGCGCCCCGCCAATCGTCGTTTCCTCAACCGCAGTGCGCAGTGGGGCGCCACCTGTCCGCGGCAAGGGGGCCTGGCCTCCACCCATTCGGCTTCGTCCGTACCCGACATATCCCTTCTTCCGGCCCCTTGTAGCGGACATCGGGCATTTCACGGAAGGAAGGTCCATGTCCTCGCGCACCCTCTCCCCCCGCACCACCGCCGACGCCCTGCGCCGTGAGGCAAAACGCTGGCTGAAGGCGCTGAACGCCGGCGATGTCGACGCCGCCGCGCGCTTCCTCAGCCAGTTCCCCGGGCACGCCACCGCGCCCAAGCTGCGCGAGGTGCAGCACGCCCTGGCGCGGGAGCACGGCTATCCCACCTGGGCGGCCCTGACCCGCGAGCTGGCCGACCGTGCCCGCACGCAGGAGGAGCGCATCCGCCTGTTCCTGGAAAAGTCGGTCAACCGCTATGGCACCGATCCCGCCACGCGCACCTGGGGGGATTATGAGCAGGACGGTGCCGGCCGGGGCGCCGTCGCCGCCCGCCTGCTGGCACGGCATCCGGAGATCGCCAAGGCCAGCATCCACACGGCGGTGGCGGCGCATGACCTGGACGCGACGCGCGCCTTCCTGAAGAAGGACGCGGCCCTGGCGCAGGACCGCAGCGATTTCGATGGCTGGACGCCCCTGATCCGTCTGGCGTACGCGCGGCTGCCGGCAGAAGGCGCGGATGGAGGCGCGGACGCCCTGGCCATCGCCACCCTGCTGCTGGACGCGGGCGCCGACGCCGATGCCGGCTGGTCGGACAAGAGCCCAGAATTCACCCCCCTGGTGGGCGTGATCGGTGAGGGCGAAGGCGGCCAGGCACCCCACCCGCAGGCGGCGGAATTCGCCCGCCTGCTGATCGGGCGCGGTGCCGACCCGTTCGCCGCCCAGGCGCTGTACAACACCTCCCTAGGCGCGGACTCGACCGCCTGGCTGGACTTCCTGTGGGCGGAATCGGCGAAGCGCGGGGAAACGGACAAATGGACCGGGCCCGCGCCCGACGCCCTGGGCGGCGACAAGGCGCGCAGCGCGGTGGCCTATCTGCTGGGCAACGCCGTGGCCAACAACCACCCCCGCCGCGCGGAATGGCTGCTGGCCCATGGGGCGGACGCCAACGACATCAACCACTACTCCCGCCACCCGGTTCTTAAGCACGCCATCCTCGGTGGGCGTACGGACATGATGGACCTGCTGCGGCGCCATGGCGCGCGAGAACCGGAGCTGAGTGGAGGGGAAAGGTTCGTGGCCGCCGCCGCCAGCGGCGATACCGCCACGCTGCGGCAGCTGGCGGCGGCGCATCCGGAGTTCCTGCGCCGCATGGCGCCCATGGCGGCCGCTATCCGCGCGGGGCGGGTGGACGTGGTCCGGACGCTGCTGGACCTCGGCATGTCACCCGACATCGCCGACGACCATGATCACAGCGCCCTGCATGCCGCCGTCCATGCCGGGGCGGTGGATATCGCCCGCCTGCTAATCGAGCGGGGGGCCGAGGTCGATCCCTTCGACCGGCGCTACGGCGGCACACCCCTTACCCATGCCGTCTATGTTGGCCAACGGGCCATGGCGGATTTCCTGGCCGGGCACAGCCGCAACTTCCGTGGCCTGTGCTTCGCCGGCAAGGTCGAGCGGCTGCGCACCCTGCTGACCGAGGAGCCCGACCGCGCCAACCGCCAGGACCGGCCGGGCGAGCCCGCCCTGTTCTGCCTGCCCGAGGATGAGGCGGCGGCGGTGGAGGTGGCGGAACTGCTGCTGTCCTTCGGCGCCGATCCCACCTTCCGCAACCCCCTGGACCAAACGCCGGCCGAGGCCGCCCGGCGCCGGGGCCTGGACGACGCCGCCGATGTGATCGAGATGGCGGCGGGGGAGTGAGGCTTTGCGACACTTAAGCCTTTGAAGGCAAAACCCGGCCCCGGCACACTGCCATCGGCAACCAGGGGGGCGACGGTGGGCATGGGGTGTATGGGCAGGAGGCGTTTGGGCAGGGGTGCGGCAGCCGCCCTGATGATGGTGGCCGCTTGGACGACATCCGCGCTGGCGGCGGATGCCAATGACTGGCGGCGGGCGGCGGAAACCGACCTGAACGCCATGCATGACATCCTGGTGGCCAACCATCCGGCCATGGTGGTGGCGAAGGACAGCGCCCCGTTCCGCGCCTGGCTGGAAACCGGGCGGGTGGAAGCCAAGAAGCTGCTGCCCGCAGTGCGGGATGAACTGACCTATTTCGACCTGCTGCGCTTCTACGCCGGCGGCTTCCGCGACAGCCACATCGGCGCTTATTGGCTGAAGGACCCCGGGCGTCTAAAGCGTCCCTACATCTGGCCCGGCTTCAATCTGGCATGGGCCGGCGGCGGCTACACCGTCACCGACCATCCGCCCGATCCTGCCCTGCCCCCGGCCGGCGCCCAGTTGGTGGCCTGCGATGGCGTGCCCGCCACCGCCCTGGCCCATGACCGGCAAGAGCGCAACGGGCAGGACCTGACCCTGGACTCCCAGCGCCGTCGCCACGCCTTCTGGCTGCTATGGTCCAGTGAGGGCAGCCTGTTCCTGCCGCCGTTGAAAGCCTGCACCTTCACACCGTCCGGTGGCGGCCCAGCCCGCCCCTACGCCCTGACTTACCGTCCGACGAAGGCGGATAGCAGGCCCGCGCCGCCCGCCCGCGCGCAGTTTGGCCTCAGCCGCTGGGGCCAGGACGGCTGGTGGATCGGCGCGCCGGACATGACCAGCGATCAGGCATGGAAACGCACCCTGACGGCGGTGAAGACCCATCTCCAAGCCATCCGACGGGCGCGGACGGTCGTGGTCGACGTGCGCGGCAACACGGGCGGAAGCGGAGACTTCGCGTACGCTCTCGCCGATCTGCTGTGGGGCGCGGATATGGTAAATGCCGATAAACCCGACCTGGGGCCCGTGGTCTATCGCGCGTCGCGCCTCAATCGTGACCAGCTCGCCGCCTACCTGCCCCAGATGAAGGAGATCAACGTCCAGACCGGCAGCGCCGCCATAATACGGCGCCGGCTGGCACGCTATGACGACGCCATCGCCGCCGGCCAGGGCACCTTCACCGAAGAGGCCCCCGGCCGGAACCAGCCCCTGCGTCCGCCGCCCAATCCCTTGCGGGGTCAAGTCATCGTGCTGACCGACGGCGCCTGCGTTTCCGCCTGCCTGGATCTGGTGGATTTGTTCCTGGCCCTGCCCAACGTGCGCCAGGCGGGCACCGAGACCGATGCCGACACTATCTTCATGGAATTGACCCAGGCGCCCCTGCCCTCCGGCCACGCCGGGATATCGTTTGGCCACAAGGCCTGGGTGGAGCGGCCGCGCGGCTCCAACGTCAGCTACCACCCCACCCCGGCCCTGACCTGGACGGGCGACCCGGCCGACGACGCCGGGGAGCGCGCCTGGCTGGCCAAGGCGGTGGGCGCCACGCCCTAGAGACGCGAAAAATCGAAGCGCGGGCGGAAGCCCAGCACGGCGGCGGCGCGGCCGGCGTCGTACACCCGGTCCAGCCGCGTCGGCAACGGCCATCCCCGCCGCTCGAACAGGGCCGCCACCCGGGGCAGGCGGGCGCGGATGAGGCCCGCCGCATCCGTGGCCAGCGCCCCCGCCTCCTCCCGCCGAAAGGGGGTTAGGGCGGAGATGAGGAAGGTGCCGGACACGTCGGCCGCCGCCGCGTGGACATGGGCCGCTGCCGCGTCGGCCATGCTGAGGCCCCGGTGCAGGCGGTGGGCGGCGCGCGTCGGCGCCGGCTCACGGAAGCAGCGGGCGATGCGCAGGATGGCCACGCCCTGGGTGAAGCCGGATGCGGCGGCGACACACATCCCCTCCGCCGCCTGTTTGGTCTGGTCATAGATGTCGCGCGGCCGGACGGGCGTATCCTCATCCACCCAGACCAGGCCACCCGGTGGCGGCACCAGGCTGTGACCGTAGAGGGAGGTGGTGGAGGTGTGGACGATGCGGCCCACCCCGGCCTCGGCCGCCAGGCGCAGCAGCGTCCCCGTCGCCTGCACATTCACGCGGTGAAAATCGGCCTCCGGCACCCGGCCCACCTGGGGCGCGTGCAAGGCCGCCACATGGATGACGGCGTCCTGTCCCTCAAGGGCCCGTGCCAGCGCGTCGGCATCCGCCACGTCGGCCAGGATGGCGGTGGTGGCGCCCGCCCGGATGTCCAGCCCCGTCGCCGCCCAGCCGCGCGCCCGAGCCTGGCGGACGATGGCGGCGCCCAGCGGGCCCGATGAACCGGTGACCAGCATGCGCATGCGGTCTTTCCCCAAGGACAGGGGCCCCAAAAAGAAACGGGGGACAGGTTTCCCCGCCCCCCGCTTTTACCACTGATCGGCCCTTAAGGCTCAGCGCCGCCAGGCGATGACCGTCTGCTCCTGCGTGCCCAGCAGATCGGAGCCCAGGCGCATGACGTCACCGGCCTTCAGGTACACCGGTTCCGGCTTCATGCCCATGCCCACGCCCGGCGGGGTGCCGGTGGTGATCAGGTCGCCCGGCTGCAGGGTGATGAAGCGGCTGATGTAGCTGACCAGCGTCGCCACGCCGAAGATCATGGTGCTGGTGTTGCCGGTCTGGCGGCGGGTGCCGTTCACATCCAGCCACAGGTCGATGTTCTGCGGGTCGGCGATCTCATCGGCCGTGACCAGCCAGGGACCGACGGGGCCGAAGGTGTCACAGCCCTTGCCCTTGTCCCAGGTGCCGCCGCGCTCGATCTGGTACTCACGCTCCGACACGTCGTTGATCAGGACGTAGCCGGCGACGTGGCTGAGCGCGTCGGCCTCATCGACATAGCGGGCGGTCGTGCCGATGACGATGCCCAGCTCCACTTCCCAGTCGCTCTTCACGCTGTCCTTGGGCAGCATGACGTCGTCATTGGGGCCGTTCAGGCAGCTGATGGCCTTGGTGAACAGCACCGGCTCCTTGGGCAGGGGCAGGTTGGATTCGGCGGCATGGTCGGCATAGTTCAGGCCCACGGCCAGGAACTTGGAAATGCCGGTGTAGGGCACGCCCAGGCGCGGGCTGCCGGACACGACGGGCAGGCTGGCGGGGTCCAGCGCCGCCAGGGTGGCGAGGCCCTGGGCCGACAGCTGGTCGGGGCCGATGTCGGCCACATGGCCCGACAGGTCGCGGATCTGGCCGGCGGCGTCCAGCAGGCCGGGTTTCTCCTGGCCCACCGGGCCGTAACGCAGCAGCTTCATGGGAAGTCCTACCCTGATTGATAAGGCGCATTGTTAGCGGTCGCAGTTTTCTTCCAAGCGGATACCGCTGGCAATGCCGAACCTTTCATGGCGCCCGTGGTGGCGGCGGGACTTGACGCCGCACCCGGCTGCCCAGGGGCGCAACCGCCGCCTTACCGGCCATCGCGGATGTAGGCGGCCAGCCCCTCCGCCAAATGGTCATACAGCAGGCGCACCCGGCGGCTGGACCTCAGGTCCGGGTGCATGACCAGCCAAGTATCGAGGTCGAAGCCCAGGGTCCCGGGCAGCAAATGCACCAAGTCAGGATCCCGCCGGCCCAGGCCCACGTGGCAAATGCCGATGCCGAAACCGGCGCGGATGGCGGCCAACTGCGCCACGTCGCTGTCGGCGCGGAAGGCGAAATGCTCACGCCCGAAATACCGCCCCCGGGCGCGTAGGCTGCGGATGACAGCCGTTTCGGTATCGAAACCGATCAGGCTGTGACTAGCCAGGTCATCCCAGCGGGTCGGGATGCCGTGCGTTTCCAGGTAGCGGCGATGGGCGTGAAGGCCCAGCGCGATGACGCCCAGGTGCCGGGCCACCAGGACCCCTTGCGTGGGCCGCACCATACGGACGGCGATGTCGGCGTCGCGCCGCAGCAGGTCCGCCGTCTCGTTGGACAGGGACAGCTCAATCGCCACCTTGGGATGGTCGCGGCGGAAGGCCGCCAGCAGGGGGGCAGCACCTCCACCCCCACCACCTCACTGGCAGTCACGCGCACGCTGCCCGTCACCGCGTCCGCCGGGCCCGACGCCGCGCGCTGCAGGGCTGCGGCCGCGGCGGCCATCACCTCGGCATGGCCGCGCAGTTCCAGCGCGGTTTCCGTGGGTGCCAAGCCTTGAGGGGAACGCGTGAACAGCGCCGTGCCCAACGCCCGCTCCAGTTCCTCCACATGTCGGCCGACGGTGGGCTGGGTCAGCCCCAGCGCCCGTCCAGCCGCGGACAGGCTGCCCTCCCGCAGCACCGCGAGGAAGGAGCGGTAGAGTTCCCAGCCGGGTTCTTGCCTAGTCATAAATATATGTATAGACGCCCCACTATATTGCGCAATTACGTTTAGCCGATCAGGTCCCTACCCTCCACTCATCGCACTGACGCGCATGAGGGATGAGATGACGACGACGAACGGCAAGACGGCGCTGGTGATCGGGGCCAAGGGCGGGTTCGGGGGGGCCGTGGCCGCCAGCCTGTTGGCCCAAGGCTGGACGGTGAGGGCGCTGGCCAGGGGCCACGCCACGCGGCAGGACCTGGCCGGCGCCCACTGGATCCAGGGTGATGCCCTGAACGCAGCCGACGTGGCCCAGGCCGCCCTGGGCGCGGATGTCATCGTCCACGCTGTGAACCCGCCGGGCTACAAGGATTGGGGCAAGCTGGTGCTGCCCATGATGGACAACACCATCGCCGCCGCCACGGCGGTGGGCGCCCGCATCGTCCTGCCCGGCACGGTTTACAATTACGGCCCCGACGCCCTGCCGGACCTCACGGAGGGATCGCCACAGAACCCCACCACGGTGAAGGGCGGCATCCGGGTGGCCATGGAGCAGCGGTTACGCCAGGCCAGCCAGAGGGGCGCCCGCGTCCTGATCCTGCGCTGTGGCGACTTCTTCGGGCCGCATGCCGGCAACAACTGGTTCGGCCAGGGCCTGGTGAAGCCGGGCCGGCCGGTGGCGTCCATCCCCTACCCCGGTCCGCACGCCGTCGGCCACGCCTGGGCCTATCTGCCCGATGCGGCGGAGGCAGTGAGCCAACTTCTGGCGCGGGAAAGCGAGCTGGCGCCTTTCGAGACCTTCCATTTCGGTGGCCATTGGCTGGAGCCGGGGGTGGAGATGGCCCACGCCATCCAGCGGGTGGTGGTGGCGCGGGGCGGCAAGCGGCCCGCCATCACCGCCTTCCCCTGGTGGCTGGTGACCCTGGCCTCCCCCGTCGTCACCGTGTTCCGCGAACTGCGCGAGATGCGGTATCTGTGGCAGCGCCCCGTGCGGCTGGAGAATGCCAAGCTGACCGCCTTCCTGGGGGCCGAGCCGCACACGCCGCTGGACGCGGCGGTGGCCGCCACGCTGGCCGACCTGGGATGCCTGCCGGCCTGACATCGCATCTGGCGCGGGATCGGGACTGGACAAACGCACCTGCATCCAACATCAAATTTTTATTGGATACGAAATCCTTGAGATGGAGCAGGGAATGAAAAAGATGGCAGGGGTGAACCGGCTGGCGGCGGGCGCGCTGACGGCGGTGCTGATGACCAGCGTGGCGGCCAACGGCTGGGCCGAGGACAAGAAGGACAAGGGCGGGGAGGACGGGCCCAAGGCGGGTAAGATCGCGGAGCAGATCGAGGCCGCCACCGCCCGCGCCCCCATCGCCGAGACGGCCAAGAGCAGCGCCCACACCGTCACCATCCACGGCAAGAGCATCCGTTATCAGGCGACCGCGGGCACCCTGACCATCCGCGACAATGACGGCAAGCCCACGGCCAGCGTCTTCTATGTCGCCTACACCGCCGACGGCGCGCCGGCGACCAAGCGGCCGGTGACCTTCCTCTACAATGGTGGTCCCGGCTCCGCCAGCCTGTGGCTGCACATGGGGCTGGGGCCCGTGCGGGTGCGCACCAACGCCCCGGACAACACCCCGCCGGCGCCTTATGTCTATGCCGCCAACGAGGAAAGCATCCTCGACAAGACGGACCTGGTGTTCATCGACGCGGTGGAAACCGGGTATTCCCGCGTGCTGGGCGACGCCAAGGGCAAGGACTTCTGGGGCGTGGACCAGGACGTGGACGCCTTCGCCCGCGCCATCAACCGCTATGTCACCATCAACAACCGCTGGAACTCGCCCAAATTCTTGTTCGGCGAATCCTACGGCACCACCCGGTCCGCCTCCCTGGCCAACCGGCTGCAGCAGGACGGCATGGATTTGAACGGCGTCGTCCTGCTGTCGTCCATCCTCAATTACGGCATCCGCCAGCCGGGATTCGACAACATCTACGTCTCTTATCTGCCCAGCTACGCCGCCACCGCCTGGTACCACAACCGCATCCCCAACAAGCCCGCCGACCTGCCGGCCTTCCTGCAAAAGGTACGGGAGTATGCGCGCGGCCCCTACACCGTGGCGCTGGCCAAGGGCCAGGACATCACGCCGGAGGAGGAGGACGCGGTGGCCAAGCAGCTGGCGGCCTATACCGGCCTGTCGGTCGATTATCTGAAGCACGCCAAGCTGCGCGTCAGCCTGCAGCGCTTCCGCAAGGAACTGCTGCGCGACAAGGAACAGACGGTGGGCCGGTTCGACAGCCGCTTCCTGGGCGTGGATAGTGACGCGGCCGGCGAAGGGCCGGAGTACGACGCCTCCTCCAGCGCGGTGACCAGCGCCTTCATCTCCAGCCAGCGCGCCTACATCAACGGCGACCTGGGCTACAAGACCGACCTGGATTACCGCCGCAGCGCGGAGGGGGCCATCGGCCAGTGGGACTGGCACCACAAGATCGGCGGCCGCCGCATGGAAACGCCAGACGTGGCCCTGGACCTGGCGGAGGCCATGCGCCAGAATCCGCACCTGCAACTGCTGTCGCTCAACGGCTGGTACGACATGGCCACGCCGTTCTTCGGCACGGAGTATGACATCGGCCACATGCAGCTGGAGCCCGCCCAGCGCAAAAACGTGACCTTCAAGTATTACCCCTCGGGCCACATGGTCTATCTGAACCCCGAGGCGCTGAAGCAGATGATCGCCGACCTCGACGCCTTCTACGACAAGGCGGCCCCCGCATCCCCGTAAGAGGCCGCGCCTTAAGCGGACAAACCAAACTGGGGCCGGCACTGCATCGGGTTGATGCGGCCGGCTCCAGCCCCTGCGACAAAAAGGCGGGACGCTGAAAAACCGGGGCAGACACGCGACGTGTTATAATATTACATTCCCTGCTATCGAGCCCTAGCATGTCGGGTTTTCAACAGGGAGTAGGGAATGCGTAAAACGGTCGTGGCCGCACTGACGGCAGCGCTGTTGACCTCCGTCGCCGTGGCCGGATGGGCGAGCGGCGCCGAGGACAAGAAGGACAAGGGCGGGGACGACGCGCCCAAGAACGAAAAGGTGGCGGAACAGATCGAGGCGGCCACCGCCCGCGCGCCGGTGACGGAATCCTCGAAGACCACGTCCCACACCGTCACCATCAAGGGCAAGAGCATCCGCTATCAGGCGACCGCCGGCACCCTGACCATCCGCGACAACGACGGCAAGCCCACCGCCAGCGTCTTCTATGTCGCCTACACGGCCGAGGGCGCGTCGCCGGCCAAGCGGCCGGTCACCTTCCTGTACAACGGCGGCCCGGGATCGGCCAGCCTGTGGCTGCACATGGGGTCGTTCGGGCCCATCCGCGTGCGTACGGCCAGCCCGGACAACAACGCCCCGGCGCCCTATAACTTCAGCGCCAACGACGACAGCCTGCTGGACAAGACCGACCTGGTGTTCATCGACGCCATCGGCACCGGCTATTCCCGCCCCCTGGGCGAGGCCAAGGGCAAGGACTTCTGGGGCGTGGACCAGGACGTGGACGGCTTCGCCCGGGCCATCGGCCGCTATGTCACGCTCAACAACCGCTGGAACTCGCCCAAATTCCTGTTCGGCGAGTCCTACGGCACCACCCGGTCCGCCGCCCTGTCCAACCGGCTGCAGCAGGACGGCATGGATCTGAACGGCGTCATCCTGCTGTCCTCCATCCTGAACTACGGCATCGGGCAGCCGGGCTATGACGAGGGCTACATCGCCTTCCTGCCCAGCTATGCCGCCACCGCCTGGTATCACAACCGCATCCCCAACAAGCCCGCCGACCTGGCGGCCTTCGTGCAACAGGTGCGCGTCTTCGCGCGCGGTCCCTACGCCGCCGCCCTGGCCAAGGGCCAGACCATCACGCCCGAGGAGGAGGACGCGGTGGCCAAGCAGATGTCCGCCCTGACCGGCCTGTCGGTCGATTACCTGAAGCGGGCCAAGCTGCGCGTCGACCTGTTCCGCTTCCAGAAGGAGCTGCTGCGCGACAAGCGGCAGACGGTGGGCCGCTTCGACAGCCGTTTCCTGGGCGTGGACACGGACGCCGCCGGCGAGGGGCCGGAATACGACCCCTCCGACAGCGCCATCAACAGCGCCTTCATCTCCAGCCTGCGCGCCTACCTGGGCGGCGAGTTGGGCTACAAGACGGATCTGGAGTACCGCGTGGGGTCCGACGAGGCCAATGAGCAGTGGGACTGGCACCACAAGGTGCCCAGCGTGGGCCGAATGGAGGTGCCGGACGTGGCCCTCGATCTCAGCCTGGCCATGCGCCAGAACCCGCACCTGCAGGTGCTGTCGCTGAACGGCTATTACGACATGGCGACGCCGTTCTTCGCCACGGAGTACGACATCAACCACATGGCCCTGGAACCGGCGCAGCGGAAGAACCTGACGTTCAAGTACTACCCGTCCGGGCACATGATCTACCTGAACCCCGACGCGCTGAAGCAACTGGTCGTCGACCTGGACGCCTTCTACGACAAGACGGCCCCGGGCGGCGCGTAAGGCATGAACGGCCGGCCCCGCCTGCCGCTGGGCGGGGCCGCCCCCATCCTGACGCCCTGATCCGATCACTGGACACCGCTCAAAGCCGGGCGGCCAAAAACGACTTGCGAGGATAACGATGCGCTCTTCCGTACTGGCGTTGGCCCTGCTGCTGGGCACCACCTCCCTCACCATGGCCGCCCCGCCCGCCCCGGCCACCAGCCCGGCCGCCCCGCTGATCGAACGCGCCAAGTTCTTCGGCAACCCCAGCCGCACCCAGGCCAAGCTGAGCCCCGACGGCAAGTGGCTGTCCTGGATCGCGCCGCGCGACGGCGTGCTGAACATCTGGGTGGCGCCCGCCAGCGACCCCACCAAGGCGAAGGCCCTGACGGCGGAAAAGGTCCGCCCCATCCGCCAGTATTTCTGGGCGCCCGACGGCAAGATGATCCTGTTCGTCAACGACAAGGGCGGGGATGAGAACTTCGTCCTCTACGGCGTCACGGTCGCCACGGGCGAACAGCGCACCCTGACGCCGCAGGAAAAGACGCGCGTCGACATCGTCGGCACCAGCCACCGCATCAAGGACCGCATCCTGGTCGGCCTGAACAACCGCGACCCCAAGTGGTTCGACATCTACAGCCTGGACCTGGCCAAGGGCGCCTTGACCCTGGTGTTCAAGAACGATGGCTATGCCGGCGTCACGGCGGACGAGGACCTCAAGATCCGGCTGGCGGGGAAATCCCGCCCCGATGGCGGCACCGACTTCTTCCGCGTGGTCGACAATAAGGTTGAAGCCCAGCCGCTGGGCGCGGTCGGGCTGGAGGACAGCCTGACCACCAATGCCCTGGGCTATACCGAGGACGGCAAGACCCTGTACTGGATCGATAGCCGCGGCCGCGACACCGCCGCGCTGATCGCCCAGGACGCCGCCACCGGCGCCACCCAGGTGGTGGGCCAGAACGCCAAGGCCGATGTGGGCGAGATCCTGGCCGATCCCAAGACCGGCGTGGTCCAGGCCTATGCCGTCGACTACCTGCGCACGGAATGGACGGCGCTGGATTCCAAGATCGGCGCCGAGCTGGACTTCCTGAAGTCCCAGCTGAAGGGCGACATCCACGTCACCAGCCGCACCGACGACGACAGCGCCTGGATCGTGGTGGTGGACCCGGTCACGGCGCCGGCGGCGACATACCGCTTCGACCGCAAGGCCCACACCCTGACCAAGCTGTTTGTCAACCGGCCGGAGCTGGAGGGCGCCGACCTCGCCGCCATGCATCCGGTAGAGATCAAGGCGCGCGACGGCTTGACCTTGGTCTCCTACCTCACCCTGCCGGCCGGGGCCGACGGCAAGGGCGACGGCCATCCCGACCAGCCCCTGCCCCTGGTGCTGTTCGTCCATGGCGGCCCCTGGGCGCGCGACGGCTACGGCTACAACGGCTATCATCAGTGGCTGGCCAATCGCGGCTATGCCGTGCTGTCGGTCAACTATCGCGGCTCCACCGGCTTCGGGAAGAACTTCATCACCGCCGGCAACCTGCAATGGGGCCGCAAGATGCACGACGACCTGATCGACGCCGTCGACTGGGCCGTCGGCCAGGGCATCACCACCAAGGACAAGGTGGCCATCATGGGCGGGTCCTATGGTGGCTATGCCACCCTCGCGGGCTTGACCTTCACCCCCGACGCCTTCGCCTGCGGCGTGGACATCGTCGGGCCCAGCAACCTGGCCACCCTGCTGAAGACCATCCCGCCCTATTGGGAGGCCGGCAAGCAGCAGTTCTACAAGCGCATGGGCGACCCCACGACGGAGGACGGCCGCCAGCTGCTGCACGACGCCTCCCCCCTGTTCAAGGCGGCGGCCATCAAGAAGCCGCTGCTGATCGGCCAGGGCGCCAACGACCCCCGCGTCAACCAGGCGGAATCGGACCAGATCGTGAAGGCGATGAAGGAGAAGAACATCCCCGTCACCTACATCCTGTTCCCTGACGAGGGCCACGGCTTCGCCCGGCCGGAGAACAGCATCGCCTTCAACGCCGCCGCCGAACAGTTCCTGGGCGCCTGCCTGGGCGGCCGCGCCGAACCCTTCGGCACGGCGCTGAAGGGCTCCAGCATCACCGTGCCGGACGGCGCGCAGTTCACGCCGGGCCTGGCGGCGGCACTGGCGGCGAAGTAACGGCGCCAGCGGGATGACGGGATGGGCACCGATAGGGCGCCCATCCCTCCCATCACAAGAATGCAATTGCGATCCGTTATCACTCTCACTATGAAGGAGCCCGTCACCGCCTTACCGAATGGAACCCCCAATGAAAACGCGCGCCGCCGTGTCGCTTCTGGCCCTGCTAACGGCCCTGCACTATTCCCAGCGGGCCCAGGCCGCCGATGCCGTCGGCGCCCCTGCGGAAACAGTGGATGCGATGGGAACCACCTCTGGGGGAACCGCCCCTGGGGGGACCGACGCCGGCCAGGAAAAGGCGCTGGACGACATCATCGTGAGCGGCACGCAGGCCCCCTCCTTCAAGGCGGAGGTGGTGCAGGTCGGCGCCTTCCGGAACCAGTCGCTGCTGGATACACCGCTGACGGTGTCCATCCTGCCGCGCGCCCTGCTGGACGCGCAGGGGGCGCAGGGGCTGGACGACGCGCTGCGCAACACGCCGGGCGTCACCCAGCAATCCACCAGCCCGCTGACCAGCAACAACTTCGTGTCGCGCGGCGTGCTGATGAACGCGCGCACCAACTATCGCCTGAACGGCTCCCTGCCCATCATCAACCTGGGCCCCATCCCCATTGAGAACAAGCAGCGGGTCGAACTGCTGAAGGGCGTGTCCGCCCTCTACTACGGCATCAGCACGCCCTCGGGCATCGTCAACGTGGTGACCAAGCGGGCGGGCCCCGACCCCGTCACCAGCTTCACCATGAACGGCGACGGCAACGGCAGCTTCGGCAGCGGCTTCGATATCGGGCGGGAGTTCGGCGACCACAACGAATACGGCGCCCGCGTCAACGGTTACGCCTCGCGCATCGGCACGCCAGTGAACGACGTGGACGGCCGGCGCTGGCTGATGAGCGGCGCCTTCGACTGGCGCGCCACCGAACGGCTGACCTTCAAGCTGGACACCGAATACTATCGCCGCGAGATGGATGAGCCGGGCGGCGTCACCCTGCCCAGCGCCGTGGGCGCCAAGAACGGCAATGGTGGCACCATCACCCTCCCCGCCGTGCCCGACCCCACGCTGCGCCTGGCGCCGCTGAACGCCCCGTACAACACCTGGGCCACCAACGTGGTGGGCCGCGCCGATTACGCCATCACCGACGACTGGTCGGCGCGTGCGGAATTTGGCGTCGCCTCCACCCGGCGGCAGCGCACCATCGCCAACCTGGGCTCCGTCAACCTTGCCACCGGCGCCGGCACCATCACCGGCACCTACACGCCCGACCAGGAATACCGCAACCAGAACCTGCGGCTGGAGGTGTCGGGCAAGCTTGACACCGGCCCCGTCAGCCATGAACTGCTGGTGGGTTTCAGCCGCAACCGCCAGACCCAGGAGGACCAGCACCAGCAGTCCTACGTCGGGGTGAAGCAGAACCTGTACGACCCGCTGACCATTCCCTATGACAGCCTGAAGTTCACCACCACCAAGTTGAACGCCGGCAGCGTGAACATCGACACCGGCGGCTATGTCATGGACATGGCGCACCTCGGCGAGAACTGGCTGCTGATCGCCGGGGCCCGCTATGTCGATTACGACACCGCCTCCGCCGCCCGGAACTACGCCGTGCAGACGGTCACCCCGACCGCCGGCCTGGTTTACAAGCTGACGCCGAAGTCCAGCCTGTACGCCACCTATATCGAGGGGCTGGAGAGCGCCGGCACCGCACCCGACGGCACCACCAACGCCGGCAGCATCCTGGACCCGGTGGTGAGCAAGCAGGTGGAAGTGGGCGGCCGCATGGAAGTGGGCGGGGCGATGATGTCGCTAGCCTGGTTCCATATCGAGCGGGGCCTGGCCTACACCGACGTCCACAACACCTATGTCGTCAACGGCACCGCCGTGCATCAGGGCGTGGAAGCCTCCATCCAGGGGGAGGTTTTGCCCGACGTGTCGCTGCTGGTCAGCGGCCAGTATCTGAACGCCCTGCAGGAGAACACGGGCAACGTGTTCCAGGACGGCCGGCGGGTGGAGAACACGCCACGCTGGTCCGGCTCCGTCTTCGCGGAGTACCACCCAGACTTCCTGGGCGGGGTGGCCCTGAACGCCGGCGTCTACTACACCGGCGACCGCGCGGCGGAGGCGCAGAACCGCGCCTATCTGCCCGCCTACACCACGCTCAGCCTGGGCGCCAGCTACAAGACTGAGGTACGGGGAAGCGGGCTGACCCTGCGCGTCAACGCCGACAACGTGACCAACGAACGCTATTGGGCCACCGGCGGCACCACGCTCTATGCCGGCATGCCGGCGACGGTGCGCTTCTCCGCCTCGCTGGATCTGTAAGTTCCCTGGGGCGCCGGGCGGCGACAACGCCGCCCCGGCTTCCAGCCCGGCGTCCGGCACGGTCGAAACGGTCAAAGATTGTCGCCACCGCCCTGGCATCGACCCTTTGATACCCAAGCATGCCTTGCCTGGAAATTTCGTGAGCATGTCCGCTTGACACGCCGGCCGGATGCCGCTTTTATCCTGGGCATCATGACCGTGACCACGAACACCCTGCTGCTCCTTATGAACCCGGCCTCCTGAGAGGACCGGGCATCTCGTCATAAGTTTGCGCAAGGTTCGTGAGTTTCCCCCATGTCATGTCCTATAGCCCCCGGGGCCGCCCCCAAGGGCTCTTCTGCCAAAGCCAGCACCGCCGCCGCCAGCGCCCAGCCGCTGGCCCTTGCCGCGCGCCTGCGCCTTACTGGCGGTCGCCGGGCCTGACGGCCATCCGGCGGCTGTAGATCTGGCCGTATTCATCTCCCCCGACTGAATACCTTAAAGCAGAGACGCCCTGACCATGTTGCGCGATCCGTCCACCAAGTACCGCCCCTTCGCCCATGCCGACCTGCCCGACCGCACCTGGCCGTCGCGCGCCATCACCCGCGCGCCCCGCTGGCTGTCCACCGACCTGCGGGACGGCAACCAGGCCCTGATCGACCCCATGGACGCGGAGAAGAAGCAGCGCTTCTTCGACATGCTGGTGAAGATCGGCTTCAAGGAGATCGAGGTCGGCTTCCCCTCCGCCTCGCAAACCGAGTTTGATTTCGTCCGCAGCCTGGTGGAGGGCGGCAAGGTCCCCGGCGACGTCACCATCCAGGTGCTGACCCAGGCGCGGCGCGACCTGATCGAGCGCACGTTCGAGAGCCTGCGCGGCGCCCCCCGCGCCATCGTCCACATGTACAACGCCATCTCCCCCGCCTGGCGCCGCATCGTCTTCGGCATGGACCGGGCCGGCATCAAGGACATCGCCGTCAAGGGCGTGACCATCATGCGCGAGCAGGCGGAGAAATATCCCGAGACCGATTGGATCTTCGAATACTCGCCCGAGACCTTCAGCACGGCGGAACCCGACTTCGCCCTGGAGGTGTGCGAGGCCGTGCTGGACGTGCTGCAGCCCACACCGGACAAGCCCGTCATCCTGAACCTGCCGGCCACGGTGGAGGCCGCCGGCCCCCACATCTACGCCGACCAGATCGAGCGCTTCTGCCGCCAGATCAGCCGCCGCGACAGCGTGGTCATCAGCGTCCACCCCCACAACGACCGGGGCACCGGCGTGGCGGCGGCGGAACTGGCGGTGCAGGCCGGCGCCGACCGTGTCGAGGGCTGCCTGTTCGGCAATGGGGAACGCACCGGCAATGTCGATCTGGTGACCCTGGGCCTGAACCTGTACACCCAGGGCGTGGATCCGGGCCTGGACTTCTCCGACATCCAGTCGGTCGTGCAGACGGTCCAGTACTGCAACCAGATCCCGGTGCACCCCCGCCACCCCTATGCCGGCGAACTGGTGTTCACCGCCTTCTCCGGATCGCACCAGGACGCCATCAAGAAGGGCTTCGCCGCACAGGCCGGCCGCAACGACCAGATCTGGGACGTGCCCTACCTGCCCATCGACCCCACCGACCTGGGCTGTGGCTATGAGGCGGTCATCCGCGTCAACAGCCAGTCGGGCAAGGGCGGCATCGCCTGGGTCCTGGAACAGGACAAGGGCCTGAAGCTGCCCCGCCCCCTGCAGATCGACTTCAGCCGCGTGGTCCAGGGCTATGCCGATGAGACCAGCCGGGAGATGACCGCCAGCGACATCTGGACCATCTTCCAGGACACCTACTGCCTGACCGGGCTGCAGCGCTTCGAGCTGATCGACTACCAGGAGACCGGCGCCGCCGGCAGCCGGGAGCGCATGTTCGTCGGCCGCATCAGCGTGGGCCGGGAGGAACGCAGCGTCAGCGGCCGGGGCAACGGCCTGCTGTCCAGCGTGCTGGCCGCGCTGAAGACCGATTGCGGCGTGGAGCTGGACATCGTCGATTACCAGGAACACGCCATCGGCCACGGCGGCGACGCCCGCGCCGCGGCCTATGTCGAGTGCCGCACCGGCGACGGCCGCAAGGTCTTCGGCGTGGGCATCGACACCGACGTCGCCACCGCCTCCGTCCGCGCCGTGCTCAGCGCCGCCAACGGCGTCGGCTGAGCCAAATGGAAGGACGGGTGGCGCCCCAACGCCACCCGCCCGCTCCCCCGCCTCAAGCCATCGCGATCACGCGGCCGCCCGTTACGCAGCCCCCCGCGCCGCCTTGGCGGCGGTGAAGCGGTTGACCGGCACCTCCAGCCCCAGATTGTCGCGGAAGGTTGCGCCGTCATACTCCCGCCGCAGCAGGCCGCGTTCCTGCAGGTGGGGCACCACGGTGTCCACGAACACGTCCAGCTGCCGGGGCAGCGCCTCGAAGAAGACGAAGCCGTCGGCGGCCTTGGCCTCCAGCCAGTGCTGGAACTTGTCGGCGATCTGTTCCGGCGTGCCGACGAAGTTGCCGCGCGGCGTTGCGAAACGCTGGGCCACCTGGCGCAGGGTCAGGTTGTCCGCCTTGGCGGCCGCCACGATCTTCAGCACGGCGCTCTGGGTGCTGTTGTACGCATCAGCGCCGACCTCGGGGAACGGCGCGTCCAGGTCGTACTGGCTGAAGTCATGGTCGTTGAACGGCCGGCCCAGCATGGACAGGGCGTTTTCGATGGACACCAGGTTGGCCAGCTCCTGGTACTTGGCCTCCGCCTCCGCCTCGGTGGCGCCCACCACCGGCGCCACGCCGGGCAGGATGAAGACCTTGTCCGGGTCGCGGCCGAAACCGGCGGCCCGCGCCTTCACGTCGGCGTAGTAGGCCTGCGCCTCCGCCAGGTCATCCTGGCCGACGAAGATGGCGTCCGCATGCTTCGCGGCGAAGTTCTTGCCATCCTCCGACGCGCCGGCCTGGAAGATCACCGGCTGCCCCTGGGGCGACCGGGCGATGTTCAGCGGTCCCCGCACCTGGAAGAACTCCCCCTTATGGTCCAGGGTGTTGAGCTTCTTCGGATCGAAGAAGACGCCGCTTTCCTTGTCATGGACCAGGGCGTCATCCTCCCAGCTGTCCCAGAGGCCCTGGACCACGTCCAGATACTCCGCCGCCAGGCGATAGCGCTGGTCATGGGCCAGGTGCTGCGCCTTGCTGTAGTTGGCGGCGCTGCCCTCCAACCAGCTGGTGACCACGTTCCACCCCGCCCGGCCGCCGCTGATGTGGTCCAGCGAGGCGAACTGGCGCGCCACGGTGTAGGGCTCGCTGTAGCTGACCGTCAGGGTCCCCACCAGGCCGATGTGGCTGGTGGCGCCGGCCAGCGCCGACAGGATGGTCAGCGGCTCGAAGCGGTTCAGGTAATGCGGGCTGGATTTCTCGGTGATGTAGACGCTGTCGGCCACGAACAGAAAATCGAACTTGCCCCGTTCCGCCACCTGGGCCTGGCGCTTGTAAAAGGCGACATCCGTGCTGGCGCTGGGCTGCGCATCGGGATGGCGCCAATCCCCCCAGGTACGGCCAACGCCGTGAAGGATGAAGCCCAGTTTCAACTGCTTGCCCGCACTCATGATCGCCTCCGGTGAAATCGAGGCGGTCAGCATCCGGGCGGGACCGGCGCCACACAAACGAGTCTTCTCAAAGAGGGTGTTGAGTGGCGCCGGGAATGGTTGGTCGTCAGAACCTCTCCACCCAGGGACGCAGCTCCACCTCCCAGAACTTGGATCACGCGTACCGCGGTTCGCCGTTCCGGTTGCGGGCGGCCCCGAACGGGATGCCCGGCCACGAGCATGTCGCATTTACGGGTAATTGCCCATATGATCGTTGACAGCGGCCCCGTGGGCGCGCCTGATACGCTGGCGCCCGTTTCCACCAGGACCGTCATGCCTGATACCGTCCCCCTCGCCACCGCCGCGTCCGAACCCACGCAGTGCAACTGCGCCGCTTTGCGCCAGGCCTCACGCCGACTGACCAAGTTCTACGACGCGGCCCTGGCGCCCACCGGCCTGGGCATCAACCAGTATTCCATCCTGTCCCGCCTCAACCGCCATGGCCCCAGAGGCATCCAGGATCTGGCGGCCCTGCTGGCCATGGACAGGTCCACCCTGGGGCACCTGCTACGCCCACTGGAGAAGCGCAATCTGGTGTGCCTGACCATCACACCAGCGGACAAGCGCCGCCGGGTCCTGGTGTTGACGGCGGAGGGGCGTGAACTGATCGCCCAGGCCCAGCCGCTGTGGGCGGCGGCGCAAGCACGGTTCGAGCAGGCATTTGGCAGCGACAACGCCCTGGCCCTGCGCGCCGTGCTGCGCCAGGTGGAAACAGCGGACCTGGCGGAGCCGGTGTAGTAAAGCCGCCGACCCCAATCAGATCTTTTAAATAAAATTCTATCTAATAACGGCGGGGCAGCGGCAGAACGCCGCAGCCCGCCTGCCTGCGACAGGATACGCGGTTAACGGCGGTAGCAATTGGATAGGTACACCCCATGTCATCTTCCTATAACGAAGTATCTCTTGTGGGAAATGGTTAGGGACCACAGCGCAATCCACTACGGGAGCAGCCATGCCGCGCCTTGTCGATCTTTCCTTGCGCACCCGGATATTCTGGGCCTTCGCGCTGGTCCTACTCGTGACCCTGGGCCTGGGGCTGTTCGCCCTGGAGCGTCTATCCCGCATCGAACAGGCCGCCGCCGACCTGGGCACCGACGCCTTGCCCTCCATCGTCGCCAGCGATGAACTGCTGCAGGGTGTGCTGGAGGCCCGCCGCTTCCAGCAGGGCATGTTGCTGGCCCCCGATGACGCCGCCCGGGCCGAGCAGGAAAAAACCTTCGCCCAGGAACTGGCCCACGTGAGCAAAAGCCGCCAAGCCTACGAGCCGCTGATCAACATCGAGCGGGCCCAAATGGACCGGTTCGACCAACTGTGGCCACAGTTCCTCGCCTCTTCCGCCCAGGTTAGCGACGCCCTGCACAAGGGCGACCGGGACACGGCGGTGAAGCTTTACGCTGGCGACAACCGGGAACAGACACGCGCCCTGGTCAAGGTGCTGACCGAGGCGGCCGACCTTAACTATCGCGCCGGCCAGGATGCGTACGCCCAGCTGAGCCACACCACCGGCATCTCGCGCCTGGGCACGCTGCTGGCGCTGGGCCTGGCCCTGGCCGTAGCCTTCGTCGCCGGCGCCATCACCGTGCTGACCACCAGCCGCCCCACCCGCCTGCTGACGGCGGCGATGAAGCGGCTGAGCCAGCGGCAGCTGGATGCCGCCATCCCCGGCACCGACCGCCAGGATGAGATTGGCGCCATGGCCCGGGCGGTCGAGATCTTCCGCGACGGCCTGGTGGAGGCCGACCGTCTGGCGGCCGCCCAGCGGGAGGCGGAGGCGGCCAAGGCCCGCCGCGTGGCCGCGATCGATCGCCTGGTCAGCGACTTCGACCAGCGATCCTCCCAAATCCTGCTGCAGTTCAGCGGCGCCGCCGCCGAGTTGGACACCGCGGCACAGAGCATGTCCGGCGTGGCGGAGGAAACCAACCGCCAGTCGGCCAGCGCCGCCGCCGCCGCCGGGCAGACCACCGCCAACGTCCAGACCGTGGCCGTGGCCGCGGAGGAGATGGCGTCCAGCATCGCGGAGATCAATCGCCAGGTGGTGCACGCCCAGACCATCGCCAGCCGCGCCAGCATGGACGCGCGGGAGACCATGGCCACCGTCGCCGGCCTGACGGACGCCACCCAGCGCATCGGTGAGGTCGTGACCCTGATCCAGACCATCGCGGAGCAGACCAACCTGCTGGCGCTGAACGCGACCATCGAGGCGGCACGCGCCGGTGAGGCTGGCAAGGGCTTCGCCGTCGTGGCGGCGGAGGTGAAGGGCCTGGCCAACCAGACGGCCAAGGCGACCGAGGACATCGCCGCGCAGATCATGGCCGTGCAGCAGGTGTCGTCGCGCACCGCCAGCGCCATCCAGGCCATCGGCACGGTCATCGAGGAGGTGAACGGCATTTCCACCTCCATCGCCGCCGCCATGGAGCAGCAAGGCGCCTCGACGACGGAAATCAGCCGCAACGTGGGCCAGGCCGCCACCGGCACCCAAGGCGTGGCCGACGCCCTGGGCGCCGTGACCCAGGCGGCTGGCCAGGCCGGTGCCGCGGCAACCCAGGTGCTGGGCGCCGCCCATGACCTGTCGGAACAGTCCGACGTGCTGCAAGCCCATGTCAGCCGCTTCCTGGCCGCCATCAAGGCGGCTTGAGAGCACGCCACCCGCCGCTGATACCGACGAAGGCCGGCAACGGATAAGCCCGTTGCCGGCCTTCTTTGCGCCTTGGAGCCCGCCGGCGATCCCCTTATGGTGCCCCGGTCACCGCCCCTCGCTGGAGCCTGAGACATGCAATCCCTCTACCGTGCCGCCGACGACCGTTACGAGGTCATGCCCTATCGCCGCTGCGGGCGCAGCGGCTTGGATCTGCCCGCCATCTCGCTGGGCCTGTGGCACAATTTCGGGGGCGCCGACGTCTTCGAAACCGGGCGCGCCATCCTGCGCCGGGCCTTCGACCGCGGCGTCACCCATTTCGACCTGGCCAACAACTACGGCCCGCCCTACGGCTCGGCGGAGGAGAATTTCGGCCGGGTCATGGCCGGCGACTTCCGGCCCTACCGCGATGAGATGATCATCTCCACCAAGGCCGGATACGACATGTGGCCCGGCCCCTATGGCATCGGCGGGTCACGCAAATACCTGATCGCCAGCCTGGACCAGAGCCTGCGTCGCATGGGCCTGGAGTATGTCGACATCTTCTATTCCCACCGTGTCGACCCGACCACGCCGCTGGAGGAGACCATAGGCGCCCTGGCCCAGGTGGTGCGCCAGGGCAAGGCGCTCTATGTCGGCATCTCCTCATACTCCGCCGACATGACGGCCAAGGCCGCCGCCCTGCTGAAGGAGATGGGCACGCCCTGCCTGATCCATCAGCCCAGCTATTCCATGCTGAACCGCTGGATCGAGGGCGGCCTGCTGGACACCTTGAAGGACACCGGCATCGGCTGCATCGCCTTCTCCCCCCTGGCGCAGGGCCTGTTGTCCAGGAAGTACCTGAACGGCGTGCCGGCCGACGCCCGCGCCGCCAAGGGCGGGTCGTTCAAGGAGGAACTGCTGACGCCGTCGGCGCTGGAACATGTGCGCGCCCTGAACGCCATCGCCGAACGGCGCGGACAGACGCTGGCGCAGATGGCGATCGCCTGGGTGCTGCGCGACGCCCGCGTCACCTCCGCCCTCATCGGCGCCCGCACTGTGGCGCAGTTGGACGACAGCCTGGACGCGCTGAAGAACCTGGCGTTCACGGACGCGGAACTGGCGGAAATCGACGCCCATGCTGTCGACACCGGCCTGAACATCTGGCAACGCTCCTCCGACGCCAGCACGCCGGAATAAGGTGGATAAATAAAGCGATGCCCGCGCCCTGGATGATGGGCGCGGGCATCAAGTCTGGCGGCGCGGCAGGGGCCGCGGGGTCCGCCCATGGGGAGGAAAGCGACGGGGTGAGAAAGTGCGGGGGGACACCCCGACGCCGCCTGGAAAAGCTACGCCAGAAGACGTCCGGGCGCTTGCACGCCACATCGACCTTTTGTCTGAAAGGGGCGTCATTTCAGCCCAGGAGGCGCGCCATCTCCGCCTTCACGGCGGGAACGTGGCGCAACAGCGTCACATCCTCCTCGTCATTCAGATCCTGGCGGCGGAAATACGCGTCGTCCAATCCTTCGCGCTTATGCGGGTGGTCATCCGGGAACGGGGCCCGGCCCCGCGCCCGCTTGCGCTCGAACTCCCCCCGCGACTTGACGGAATAGTGGTGGATGTACAGCCGGGCGTGGGAAATGTCGGGGGTGAAGGCGTGGTCGCGCAATTCAACGGCGGCCCCCAGGTCATCAACATAGCGCCACCCCTCCCGCAGACGTCCGGAGTGGATGAGCATGCGGTCCACAGCGGCCGTCCGCGCCAAAGTCTTCATATGGACATGCCCATTGTGTCGTGCCGGAGCGCAGCGGGTGAAGCGCTCGGTCACCAACCGGCCATCGGGTTCCAACTGCCCGCTGGAACCGAAGTAGCGCCAATTCAGCGCCACCGCCCCCACGCCTGGGTCCACGCCATAGTCCGCCGCCAGCGCCGGCAGCGACAGGCCCGTCCGGCTGACGACGAATTCGTCGGCATCGATGAACAGCGCCCAGTCCGTTTCCGCGCCGAAGTAGGTCAGGAAATGGTTGTAGGCGCGCAGTTGCGGCCCCAGCGTCCTGTTCCCCCACCAATCAAAATCCTGTGGATTGGGCAGCGACATCACGACATCGCGGGCCTCGGGGAAAAGCAGGGTGACGTGGCCCGCGGCCGACGGCCAGTCCACGACGGTGATGCCGGCGCGCGCGGCGATGCGGTCCAACAGCGCCCGCGTGCCATCGGTGCTGCCGTTGTCATAGATGATGAAGCGGTCGACACCCATCAGCCGGTAGTAGGCGACCCACTCCAGCAGGAAATCGCCTTCGTTCTTGACGATGGCGCAAATCGTCACGCGCGGCAGGCGTAATGCCTGGTTGTTGATGTCGACATGCCCTGCGCCCTGTTGCGAACCCGCTAAACCTTCGATTTTTCTCACTACCCCTTGCCAGACGCGTCCCCGGAAGCCCCGCCCGGAAGCCCCGGATGAAAACTATAAAAGCGGGCTGACGCATGGAACCAGTATGCCCTGCGCCGTAGGACGAAGGGCTTAAGCCGGTCAACGGTCGATACGGTAGACGAAGGCGTAGTCGCCCGGTGCCTGTTTGGGCACCACCAGATGCAGTCCATCCCCATCCTGGTGGAAGGAAAGGGTCTGGCCGGCCCCGCCATCCAGCAGGGTGACGGCCTTGACCGGCTCGGCCGCCGGCAAGGCGTGGATGGTGACCCGCCCGTCCTCCGGCCAGCCCATCTCGATGGCGTAGAGGGTGTCGCCCTTGACGGTGAAGCGGAAATCCTCCGGCCCGAACGGCCTGTCCGTTTCGCCCTCCTTGAACGAACCGCTGGCCATCCGGGCGGGCCCCTCGCCAAATTGGCGCCACGGCCGGGTGCCATAGATGGCCTCGCCATTCGTCTTCAGCCAGGCGCCGATGGCCAGCAGCCTATCCTGTGCCTCCTGCGGGATGGTGCCGTCGGCGCGCGGGCCGATGTTCAAAAGCAAATTGCCGTTCTTGGAGACGATATCAGCCAGCAGGTGGATGACCTTCTCCGGCGACTTGTACCGCTCCCCCTCGATATAGCCCCAGCTGTAGTCGCCGAGGGATGTGCAGGTCTGCCAGACGCGGGGCTGGATGTCGGGCATCAGGCCCCGCTCCACATCCGCCACGCCGCTGCCGGCCGCCAGCGCCCCCTCCTTGTAATTCACCACCGCCGACGCCCCGCGCCGCGCCTGCGTGTTGTAATAGTAGGCCAGGAACTTGGGCAGGGTGGTGCGGAAGGCCGGATGGCTGATCCACCAGTCGAAGTAAATGAGATCCGGATGGTAGTCCTCCACCAGTTCCGCCGTGCGCGCCAACCAGTCGTCCAGCCAGGCGGTGGACACGTGGGTGAAGTCGCCCGTCATCTGGGCGTCGCCCGTATCCTCCGCCGTCAGGCGCGCCTGCGCCGGGCCGTAGAGGTCGGCGTAGCGCGGGTCGTTCACGTCCGACGCGATGGTGCGCCCCTCGCCAAAGAACCAGTCATGTTCCGCCCGGTGGGAGGACAGGCCCAGGTGCAGGCCCTGGGCCCGCACCGCCCGGGCCAGGTCGCCGATCAGGTCGCGCTTGGGCCCCATGCGCAGGGCCGACCAGTCGGACAGGCGGGTGGCGTACATGGCGAAGCCGTCATGATGCTCCGCCACCGGCACCACGTAACGGGCCCCCGCCGCGCGAAACAGGGCGGCCCAGGCGCGCGGATCGTACTTCTCCGCCTTGAACAGGGGGATGAAGTCCTTGTAGCCGAACTTGTCCGGCGGGCCATAGACGGCCACGTGGTGCTGGTATTCCTTGCTGCCCGGGATGTACATGCGGCGCGAATACCATTCGCTGCCGAAGGCGGGCACGGAATAGACACCCCAGTGGATGAAGATGCCGAACTTGGCGTCCGCGTACCATGGCGGCACCTGCCAGGCGCGCAGGGAAACCCAATCCGGCCGGAAGGGCCCGCCGGCATCGCCCGCCGCCACCTTTTTCAGCAGGGCGTCCCGTTCCCGGGCCCCCTTGGTGGCCTGCCGCCATGTGGCATCCCTCTGCTCCGGCGTCAGGGAGGTCGCGGTGGGAGCTGTGGCGGGCGTCGCCCCGCCTTGCGCCCCGGCCAGGGTGGGCCAGGCCAATGTGGGAATGAAGACGGCGGCACCCAGCAATAGGGCGCGCACGGCCCCAGAACAGCGATCCACCCAGTGTCGGAATGAAGGCGTCATGGCCGGTGCCATCGGTCGTGGTCAACGAAGCGGAAACAGCCTCTCACATCAGCCGCCGCAGGGCTGCATCGAATGCGCCTGTCATCGCACCCGCACGCTGGCCTTGGCCCGCTGACCGGCGGCATCAATGACGGCGATGTCGGCGAAGCCGATGCCGTCCGGCACCCAGTCCGCCGCATCCCCAGCGGCCGGCGGCAGGGGCAGGCCGTTGACCAGCCAGCGCAAGGGGGGCTGGCCGCCCATCGCCTCCAGCGGGACGGGAATGGGGGCGCCATCGCGCCCCTCCGTCCGTTCCAACTCGGCGCCATCGGGGGGAAAGGCGATGCGCAAGGGGGCCTGGGTTTGCGCCACGCCTGGCCCACCCCGGTCGAACAGGGCCAGCGCCGGGGGCAAGGCATGGCCGGGGCCGGCCTCCAGCACGCCCGGCGGCGGCTCGGGGGCCCCGCCACGATCCGGCACCAGGTCCATCAAGCGGAATAGAAGCGGCGCGGCAGTATCGCGGCCGGCGGCGCCGGGCCGGGGGGTGCCGTCGGGCCGGCCCACCCACACCCCGACCACATAGGCGGGGGTGAACCCGACAGCCCAGGCGTCACGGAAGCCATAGGAGGTGCCCGTCTTATAGGCCAGCCACCGGCCCCCAACGGCGGCGCGTCCGTCAGGCCGGGGCGTGCCCGCCAGGATGTCGGCCACATACCACGCCGCCACCGGGCTCATCAGCCGGTGGCTGGGACGCTTGGCGCCGGATTGCGGGGTCAGCAGCAGGGGCTGGGCCTGTCCGCCATCGGCCAGGTCGGCATAAAGGCTGGTCAGGTCCGCCAGGCTCAGGCCCAGCCCGCCCAAGGCCAGGGGCAGGCCGGGGGTGGCATCCGGCCGGGGCAGGATGACTTGCGCCCCCGCGTCGCGCAGGCGGCCCAGAAAACGGGCGGGGCCCAGCCGGTCCAGCACCTTCACCGCCGGCACATTGAGCGACTGTTGCAGGGCCTCGCGCACCGTCACCAGCCCATGGAACCCGCCGTCGAAGTTGCGGGGCGCGTAGTCGCCGAAGATGGTCGGCGCGTCGTTGATGCGGGTTTCGGGATGCAGGGGCAGCGCCTCGAAGCCCAGGCCATAGAGGAAAGGCTTCAGGGCCGAGCCGGGGGACCGGGGGGCGGCCACCATGTCAACCTGGCCGAAGGGACCGCTGAAGCTGCCCCCGACATAGGCGCGGGCCTTGCGGCTGCCAACCTCCATGACCAGCACGGCGATCTCCGCCTCGGGCTCCAGCGTGCCCTGGGCATCGCGCACCAGCGCCTCCACCCGGCGTTGCAGACCGGCGTCCAGGGTGCTGGCGACGACAGCGCCCGGTGGCGCCTCACGGCGCAAACGGTCAGCCAGATGGGGCGCCAGGAAGGGCAGCGGCCGGCGGCCCAGGGGCAACGGCTCCGACATCGCTTCCCGCGCCGCCTGCCGGGTCAGCACGCCGGCAGCGGCCATGCGGCGCAGCAGCCCATCCCGCCCCGCCCGCGCCGCCGCCGGCGCCAAATCCGGCCGGCGCTTGGTGGGCGACTGCGGCAGCGTCACCAGCAGGGCCGCCTGCCCCGGCGTCAGCGCCGTGGGCGCGCGGTCGAAATAGGCCAGGGACGCCGCCCGCGCCCCCTCCAGGTTGCCACCGAAGGGCGCCAGGGTCAGGTACATGCCCAGGATGTCGCGCTTGGAGAACCGCGCCTCCAACTGCACGGCCCGCGCCATCTCCACCAGCTTGGCCCACACCGTCCGGGGGCGCGGCTCCAGCAGGCGGGCCACCTGCATGGTCAGGGTCGACCCGCCGGAAACGATGCGCCCGTGGCGGATGGCCTGTGCCAGGGCCCGGGCGAGGGCCAGCGGGTCGACACCGGGATGGTGGTAGAAACGGTGGTCCTCATAGGCGACCAGCAGCTTCAGATACAACGGGCTGGCCTCCGCCGCCGTCATGGGCAGCCGCCAGGCGTCGTCGTCGGTGATGAAGGCGCGCAGCACCTCCCCCTTCTCGTCCGTCACCAGGGTGGAGCGGTTCCGCCACCGCCCCAGATCGGGCGGGAACAGCCGGTCGGCCACCAGCGCCAGAACGACCAGGACCAGCGCCCCGGCCCCCAGGCGCCCGAGCCGCAGACACCGGGCCCACCACGCCGCCCGCGTCCACCAGGAGCGGACGGGCGGGGAAACGCTGGACGGGTCGGACGTCACGGCCCGGCGTCCACCACGGTGTGGCCGGCGGCGGTGCGGGCGATGGCGCCCGGGTCGTACATGTCCTGGGTGGAGGCGGGCGGCAGCGCGAACTGCCCGGGGGTCACGGCCCGCACGATGTAGGCGAAGCGGAAGCCCTGGGTGGGGCCGCTGTCCTCCTCGACGCCCTCACTCTCATCCTCATCATCCTCGTCCCGGTAGATCCAGGAAGATTGGCCCGCGTCCAGCACGCCGACGAAACGGTCGTCGCGGGCCTCCGCCACCGCCGCGCGGCTGAGGTTCTTCAGCCAATCCAGGGCCTTCTTGCCCTTGCGGGCCGGACGCAGGACGGACTCGATCTCCCAACCCGCCGGCAGCGGATCGACGGTCACCAGGGTCCGCTTCACAGGCTGCTGCAAGGTGCCGGTCAGCACCACCACCAGCCTCGTGTTGCGCGCGACGTGGTCGGTGCCGGCGGGCTGGCCGTCCAGGGTGTAGACCTCCTTGGTCAAGGTGATGCCTTGCGACACCGGCCCGGGGCTTTCCTTGGGCACCCCGCGCAGCTGCACGGTGCGCCAGACCGGGGCGGCACCGCTGTTGACCACCCCGAAGCCCGCCGCCATCTGCGCCGGGGTCGGGCTGTAGGTCAGGGCGCGCCCGGTGGCGGCCTTGGCGTAGCCGGTGGTGGTCAGGGTGATGGGCTGCCCCTTGGCCAGGATGGCCTGCGCCGCCAGCAGCAGCCAGCTCTTCTGGTTGGTGTTGTAGTACCACGGCTCCTTGAGGCCGGAGAGCGCCAGGCGCAGCGCCGTCTCCTGCAGGGCGGTGTTGTTGGCCTCCGCCGCCACCGCCAGGGTGGCGGCGGCATCCCGCAGCGGGCTGCTGTAATAATCGTGCGAGGCCTGGCCCAAATGGCGCCGCGCCCGCTCGAACGCCACGTCCGCCCGCGCCTTGTCGCCGGAGGCCAGCAAGGCCGCCCCCAGTTGCGCATACGCCAGGGGGCCGGCGGACAGTTGCTCCCCCGTCACGTCGTGGATGTAGCGCAGGTTGGCGGGATTGGCGTGGCCGCCCCGGGCCAGCAGATACTGGCCATAGACCAGCGCCTCCCCCTCGCCCCCCGTGGCGCCCACGCCGCGGTCGGTCTGCTGTGTCACCCAATCGGCCAGGGACTGCATCGCGGTGTCCGGCACGGCATAGCCGGCGGCCCGCGCCCGGCTGAGGAAATCGAACACGTACATCTGCAGCCAGGTCGCCCCCAGGCCGTCGCCCGCCGCCCACAGGCCGAACTGGCCCGTGGTGTCCTGGCGCTGCAACAGCCGGTCTATGGCGGTGTTCACCCGGTTGTCCGGGTCCTTCACACTGCCCTCCAGCCCCAACTGACGGGCCAGGTCGCGGAAGGCGACCAGCGGCAGGGCACGGCTGGTGGTCTGCTCAGTGCAGCCATAGGGGTAAAGGTCCAGATCCTTCATCAGACCGGCGACGTCGATACCGGGCAGGTTGGCATAGGACAGGGTGATGCTGCCGGTGCCGGGCAGGAAGATGTCCAGCAGGTTGGGCGGCAGGGTGAAGGCCTCGCCGGGCGCCTGCTGGCGCTGCTCGGCCATGACGATGGGCGCCTCCGCCGGACGCACGGTGATAGGCCATGACCGCTCCAGCTTCAGGCCGCCCGGTCCCTCCACCTGCAGCGTCAGCCCGCCGATGCCGGCCTCACCCCCGCGTAGCGCCACGGGCTGCACCACGCGCTGGCTGGCGGCCAGGGTCACGGTGCGCCGGGCATCGCCCACCAGCTTCAAGGCGCCATCGGCCACCAGGGTCACGCGATAATCGCCGGCGGCCCCCTCCAGGTTGTGCAGCAGCAGGGTCCCGGCCGCGGTGTCGTTGGGCGCCAGGAAGCGGGGCAGTATCACCTCCGCCACCACCGGGTCGCGCACCACCATGGCGCCCTCGGCCATGCCCATGCGGTCCTTGTCCAGGGCCACCGCCATCAGGCGCAGGCTGCCGTTGAAGTCGGGAATGTCCAGCGTCACCTTGCCATGGCCCTTGCCGTCCAAGGGCACCAGGCCGGAGAACAGGGCGACGGTGCGGGTGGGGACCACCGGCAGGCCGGCCCCGCCCGGCGACCCATCGCCCCCCTGGCGCAGCACGCCGGTTGCCCCGGCCTGGCTCTCCAGCAGACGACCGTAATCGTCGCGCATCTCCGCCGCCAGCTTGCGCTTGGCGAAGTAATGGGCCAGGGGATCAGGACTGCGGAACCGGGTCAGTTGCAGGATGCCCTCATCGACCGCCGCCACGGTGACATAGGCCCCCGCCCCCGCGCCCGCCGCGTCCACCTGCACGTCCACCTTCTGCCGGGGACGCAGGGTCTTGGGCGCGTTGATGCTGACCGTCAGCGCCTTGGGGGCGGAATCCACCGGAATCCAGGCCAGTCCAACCGCGCGCACAGGCTGATGGCCCACCACCTTGTCCGCTGGCCTGACGAAGGACACCAGGGCATAGGCGCCGGCGCCCCATTCCGCCTTCACCGGTATATCCACCGTCACCGGTTCCGCCCCCACCGCGCGGGTGGTCAGGATGTGGACCTCCTGGCCGGCGACCGCCACCTGCATCTGCCCGGCGAAGGGCGGCTCGATACGCAGGTGCGCGGTTTCACCGGCACGATACGCGGCCTTGTCCAAGGCCGAGGGCACCACATCGGGCGCGTCCGTGCTGGCGCCCGCCATGTACCAGCCGCTGTAGAAGGGTACGGTGGTGACAGCGCCCGTGGCGGGGTTTTCCACCAGCAGGCGATATTCGCCCCACTCCAGCCGCTGGCTGAGGCGCGCGGGCTTGCCAGCGTCCAGGTCCAGGGTGCCGCTGGCCACCGTCTGGTATTGCGCGCTGGACTTGTAGGACCACTGGTAGCCGCTGCGATACCAGGTGTAATGGCGGTCCACCCGGCTGACGGTATAGCGCAGCCCCTTGACCGCCTGCGGTGTGCCCTGGCCGTCCACCGCCAAGATGTCGAAATCGGCGTTACCCCCCTCCCGCACCCGGTGGTTGGCGAACAGGGGGCGGACGCCGACGAAGCCCGCCCGGTAATTGACCGGCAGCGCCGTCTGGTCCCGTGTCACCCGGCCACCCGGCTCGACCACCGCCACGGTGACGACGGCGCGCAGGGGGGCGGTCGCGGTACCGGCCTCGGGCACGGGGAACTGCACCTGGGCCTTGCCCTCGCCGTCGGTATGGGTATCGACGGCCGACGCCGTCTGCGGCTCGAACTTGTCGTCATCGCGGCCGAACGCGAAATCGGTCCACTTGGCGAAGGGCTTGTCGTCGCGCTCCAGCCGCACCTCGCCACCGACCGGCAGGTCCCCGGCCGCGGCGCCATAGAGGAAGCGCGCCTCCACCGGCAGGGTGGCGGCCTGGCCCGCCGTCAAGGAAGGGGCCGGCGCCTTGCCGATGGTCACCTTGAGGCGTTCGGGGACGAAATCCTCCACCTGGAAGCTGCCGCTGCCCACCACCGCGTCGCCGCCGGCGACATAGATGTCGATTGTCCATTCCCCCCGGGGTGCGGCGGCGCTGATGGGCAGGTCGACGGTCCCGGCCCCGCTGGCCAGCTTGGCCGTCAGGTGGGCCGCCTCCACCCCATCGCTGCGCCGGACGACAAGCGCCACGGTGTCCACGGCGCTGGTGCGGATCTGCGCATCGCGCAGCATGAAGGCGGCGTGCACCACCTCCCCCGGGCGATAGATGCCCCGCTCGGTGTAGACATAGGCGTCCAGGGGGCCGGGGTCCGGCCGCCCGTCGGCGCCGCGCGCGCTGAAGTCAAACGCGGCGCGATCCAGCGACAGGGCGGCGAAATCGGCCGGCGAGCTGGCGAAGGGAATGAGGGAGGGGCCGCCGGCGAACGCTTCCACCAGCGCCGGCCGCGCACCGCCCTTGCCGCGCAACAGCCCGATGGGGAAATGGGCGATACCGTCGCCATCGGTCTTGGCCTCCCCCAGGGTGCCGGAATCGTGCGCCACGAGGACCACGCGGGCGCCGGAAAGGGGCGTGGCCTTGGCCAGCGACCGGGCAACCACCGTCAGGCCATCCCCGCCCGTCAAGGCAGTCAGCGCCATGTCGGTTTCAACCAGCCAGCGCGCGGCCGTACGGGCCTCGCGTTCCTGATAGGGCAAGTCGTCCTTGTCCTTGGCCAGCTTCTCATCCTCCACCACCAGCAGATAGGCGCCGGGCTGCCGGTCCTTCAGAACCTGGTCCAGGGGGAAATTGGTGATGCTGCGCTTGTTCTGCTGGCCCTTGGTGTCCATCGTGCCGGTCCAGACCGGCCGCACCTTTTCGTTCACCAGGCTCTCGACACTCCAGCCCGTCGGATCCTGGTTCAAGGACAGGTTGGCCAAGGCGGTTTCCGGGGCGCGGTAGAGGCTGAGCGTCACCCGGGGGATGTTCACCGTCTCCACGCCCACCCCGGCGTTGCCGACGCGGGGCAGGACGTAACCCGTGCCGGCGATGCGGACACTGCCCGGCAGGTCGTGCATCACCAGGCGGAAGGTCAGGTTCTTGGGCAGGACGGCGCCATCGGCGGCCGGCAGGCCAGCGCGTACGGTTACACTGTAGGCCTTGCCCGGCTCCAGGCCGCTGAGACACAACTGGCGGTCATTGGCCGTCACCGCGACATCCGCCGCCGGTTCCAGGGCGACGAAGGCGGACAGGTCGCCACGGTTTTCAGCCAAAGGCGCGTTGAACCAGACGCAGGCGCCGCTGGCGTCGGTGTCGCTCTGCGCCAAGGTGCCGGACGGCGCCAGCATCCCCGCCGCCATCGCCGGTCCGCACCAGGGTGGGGCCAGCAGCAGGACTGCGGTGACCAAACGGGCGACCAACGCGGCGCAGCGTCCCATGCGAGACCCCGGAATATGAGGGAAGCGAGGCGGCCACAGGCCGCGACGCCCGATCCTGGCGACAGCGTCCCGACGGCGTCAAGGCGGATCGGCAATCAAGGCTTTCATCGTCCCGGAGACTATGTCGTAAAGGTAAGGGAGCGAGGCACGACCTCTGCCATTGAGGGGCCACCGGGACCGGGAATTAGGACGGTGCTACTGTCCTTTCTTCCTGAAGCGCTCTTTTGGAGTCGGCCCCGTCCGCCGGGTGGACGTCGCACCGGTAGAACCCGACAGCATCGTCATTAAATGTGGGATTGTGTCCGGGCTGGCATTGTCCCACCATCCCCACCATAATCTTTGTTAGATTTAAAAAGGATACCCTTGGATGTCCGCGCCCGTGCCCCACCGTTCCGCCGACCTGCACCCGTCGCTGGGTGCCAGCCTGTCCGGCACGAACCTGGAGCGGGCGGGCGACCACAACCAGCGCGTCATGCTGCAGGCCATCCGCGTCAGCGGCCCCATTACCCGGAGCGAACTGGGAACCATCACCGGGCTGACGGCACCGGCCATCGCCAACATCACCAAGCGGCTGCTGAATGACCAATTGATCATGGAGGTCGGGCGCCTGCATGGGGCCCGGGGTCAACCGGCCATGCGCCTGGCCATCAATCCCGATGGCTGCTACTCCATCGGCGTCAATGTCGACCGCGACCACGTCACGGTGCTGGTGCTGGATCTGCTGGGACAAATCCGCCATCGCGCCACGTTGGACATCGATTTCCCCCTGCCGGATGCCGTGGTCGCCTTCTTCAAGGAACAGGTGGACGCGCTGCTGTCGGGCAGCGCCTTCCCGAAGGAACGCATCGTCGGCATCGGCGTCGCCGTGCCGGATGACCTGGGCCGGGTGAACCTGCCCAACCGGCCCGCCAGTTACGATGTGTGGAACACCGTCGATGTCGCGCGGCTGTTCTCAGCCATCCTGCCCCTGCCGGTATTCCTGGAGAACGACGCGGCGGCGGCGGCCCTGGGCGAGCTTCAGTTCGGCCATGGGCTGCACGATCCCAGCTTCTTCTACATCCTGATCAGCCGGGGCCTGGGGGGCGGCATGGTCATCGATGGGCATTATTTCCGGGGCGCGCAGGGCCGCAGCGGCGAGATCGGCTTCCTGCCCGTCTCCTCCCCCCGCACGCCCGCGGCCTCCCTGCAGGAGGCGGTGTCGCTGTCCGCGCTGTTCAGCTTCCTTCAATCCAAGGGCTATCCCTTGAGCCAGCCGGACCAGTTGGCCGGCCTGGATGCCACGGGCCTGGGCCTGGTGGACCAGTGGCTGGACCTTGCGGCGGAGTTGCTGACCCCGCCCATCATCGCCGTCAGCTGTCTGGTCAATCCGGAAGCCGTCTTCCTGGGGGGCCGCCTGCCCATGCCGCAGTTGGACCGCCTGGCCCAGTTGATCACGGAGCGGCTGCGGGCGCACACCGGCACCATTCCGGTGATCGCCCCGGTCTATCGCGCGGCGACAGCCATGGACGCGCCGGCGGTGGGGGCCGCCATCCTGCCCTTCAACGACCGGCTGTTGCCGTCGCGCGCCGCCTTGATGAAGACCGCCGCCGCCTGACCCACGGCAATTAATATTTCAACTTTCATTTTCCGGCCCCCACGATATGGTCGCGGCCAAGGACGGGGGGTACAGCGGTTCCGCATGCCGGAGCGCAGGGCCTTCGTCCGCGATCCCGTATTGCCCCATGCCCTTCATGGATACCCCGGACGAAAAGGAACGCCGCATGTCCACCACCCCTTCCGCCGCTTTCCTCGACGCCGCCGCCGTTCGCGGCCAACTGAAGGCCTGGCTGGTGGAGCATGCCTATCCCCTGTGGTGGGAGGTGGGGGCGGATCGGGTCCATGGCGGCTTCCATGAGAAGCTGGGCCTGGACGGCAAGCCCACCAACGACGCCCGCCGCGCCCGCGTCCAGGCCCGTCAGGTCTATTCCTATTCCGTGGCCGCCCGGTCGGGTTGGAACGGCCCGGTGCGCGAGGCGGCGGAGCATGGCCTGACCTTCTTCCTGAACCATTACCGCCGGCCCGACGGCCTGTTCCGCACCAAGGTGGCGCCGGACGGCACCGCGCTGGACGACACCGTGGTGCTGTACGACCAGGCCTTCGCCCTGTTCGCCCTGGCCGCCGCGCAGAGCGCCACGCCGGAAAGCCGCACGCCGGAGGAAATGGCCGTGGCCGTGCGCCAGCGCCTGCTGGACACGCTGCACCATGCCCAGGGCGGCTTCGAGGAAAGCCACCCCCGCACCCTGCCTTTGCTGTCCAACCCGCACATGCACATGCTGGAGGCCTGCCTGGCCTGGATGGAGCAGGGCGGCGACGCCGGCTGGCGCGACCTGGCGGAGGAGATCGTGGGCCTGGCGCTCACCCGCTTCATCGATGACGACATGGGGGGGCTGAAGGAGTTCTTCGACGGCGACTGGCGGCCCCAGGCTGGCACCCCCGGCCGCATCGTGGAACCCGGGCACCAGTTCGAATGGTCCTGGCTGATGCTGCGCTGGTCCGCCCTGAGCGGCAGCAAGGCGGCGGCCGACGCCGCCTGGCGCATGATGGCGATTGGTGAGGGGCCGGGCGTGGACCCGGTGCGCGGTGTGGCCATGAACGCCCTGCTGGACGACCTGACCCCGCACGACGCCGTCGCCCGCCTGTGGCCGCAGACGGAGCGGATCAAGGCCGCCGTGCTGGCGGCGCTGGCCACCCGCGACGACGCCGACCGCAGCGACAGCTACTGGACCATGGCGGCCAATGGCGGGCGCGGCCTGATGAAATACTTCGACACCCCGGTGAAGGGCCTGTGGCGCGACCGCCTGAACCCGGACGGCACCTTCGTCGAGGAGGCGGCGCCGGCCAGCAGCTTCTACCACATCGTCTGCGCCATCCAGGAACTCGACCGGGCCGTGGACATGGCAACCCATCGCGGTTGATCGGCACCCGGACGCCGCATTAGCCTTGCCGCACACGTCACGAACAGGGCGGTTGGCAATGCGGCGTCTGATTATCCTGATGGGCCTGTTGGCGGCCCAATCCGTCTGGACGGCACCGGCCTTGGCGGCGGTGGAGCGGGTGGAAATCACCGAACGCACGGCGCTGGCCGACGGCGCGGCCTTCGGAACAGTGGGCCCGTA
This sequence comes from Nitrospirillum goiasense, assembly GCF_034427435.1. NCBI lineage: Bacteria > Pseudomonadati > Pseudomonadota > Alphaproteobacteria > Rhodospirillales > Azospirillaceae > Nitrospirillum > Nitrospirillum goiasense. The sequence goes on from NZ_JAXQNP010000002.1 coordinate 2,586,562, forward strand.
TGAGAAAATCCGGGGGACGGCCTGGATCGCGTTGGACCCGGCACTACCCGCCAACGCCCGCATCACCGACCTGGCCCTGGCACCCAGGGATGACCATGGCCGCGTGGTCTTCGCCACCGATTTCCTGATGCTGCGCCCCGTCAATGCCGGCGGGCGCAACGGCGCGCTGTTTTACGACGTCAACAACCGGGGCGGCATCGCGGCCTTGGGGCAGGTCAACGGCGCCAGCCCGGCGCATAACGACCCCACCACGCTGGCCGATACCGGCAATGGCTTCTTTTTCAAGTGCGGCTTCACCCTGCTGTGGTCGGCCTGGACCTGGGATGTCCAGCAGGGCGGCCCGTTGGACAAGCCCTTCATCCTGAAGCCCCCGGTCGCCCGGGACAAAGGCGGCAAGCCCATCATCGGCAAGGTCGCCTATGAGTTCATCGTCGACAAGGCGGCCCAGACCGCGCCCTACGTCGGCATGAAGGGCACGCCCTACCCCTTTGCCACCGATGGCGCCCCCGATGCCGTCCTGACGGAGCGCGATGGCCCCGACGCGCCACGCCACCCCCTTCCCCGCGACGCCTGGACCTTCGTGGAGAACCCCGAGGGCGGCCCGCCGGTGGAGGTGCGCCTGGAAGCGGGCTTCCAGACCGGTAAGATCTATGAGGTCGTCGTCCCCTCCCGCGACCCGTACGTGGTGGGCGTGGGCCTGGCCGGCATCCGCGACCTGCTGTCCTTCTTCAAGACCCAGCCCTTCGCCGGACAGCCGCCGCTGGACCGGGCGCTGATCTTCGGCATCTCGCAGTCCGGGCGGGTCATCGACACCATGCTGTACAACGGCTGGAACCGGGATGAAGCGGGCCGCCCGGCCTTCGATGGCGCCTACGCCCAGGTGCCGGGGGCCGGCAAAGGCGCCTTCAACCAGCGCTTCGGGCTGGCCACCCGGCATTTCAGCCCGCTGGTGGAGCAGATCTATTTTTCCGACGCCTTCCCCTTCACCACCGTCCCCTCGACCGATCCGGTCACGAAACAAACCGGCTCGCTGCTGGATGGCGCGCGGGCGGCTGGGCCCTTGCCCAAGATGATCTTCACCAACACCTCGGCCGAGTACTGGAACCGTTCCGCCTCGCTGCTGCACATCACCCCGGACGGCCAGGCGGACGCCGCCATCGACCCGAACGCGCGTATCTATATGCTGGCGGGGTCGCAGCATTACGTCGGCCGCAGCCGCGACCGCCGGCCCTTCACCGCCTGCGTCAACACCACCAACCATTATCCGGTGGAACGGGCCCTGGTGGTGGCGCTGGACAACTGGGTACAGGGCAAGGCCCCGCCGCCGGACAGCGCCGTGCCCAAACTCGCGGACGGCACCCTGGTCCCGGCCGAGACCTACAAAGGCGCCTTCCCCAAGGTTCCGGGCCTCACCCCGCCCGCCGGCCCCCTGATGCCGCCGCGCCTGGACTTCGGCCCGCGCTACACCCAGGGCATCGCCGACACCGTGCCGCCGGCGCGGGGCCTACCCTATCCCACCCGCGTTCCCGCCCCCGACGCCGACGGCAACGACCGGGGCGGCATCCGGCCGGTGGAGCTGGAGGTGCCGCTGGGCACCCACACCGGCTGGAACTTGCGGGCGCCGGAAACCGGCTTCGCCACCTACCAGGGCCGCTTCGACGGCTCCTTCGTGCCCTTCGCCCGGACGGAGGCGGAGCGCGCCGCCACGCGGGACCCCCGTCCATCGCTGGCGGCGCGTTATCCCACCCGCGCGGACTTCATGGTCAGGGCCCAGGCCGCCATCGCCCGCGAAGTCGCCGCCGGCTGGGTGCTGGCGGAGGAGGCGGACGGCCTGCTGGCGGATCAGGGCGCGCTCTATGACCGCATCATGGCCCATAGCCCCGACGACGACGGTTGCGGCTATCTGTTCGCCCCCTGAGGGGCGACCGCAGCTTCCCTGATGCGGCCAGCGCATCAAAGTAGTCTTGGAATCCCAACACGCCTACCGGTGTATGGTATCGGCTGCGCAGCCTCCGCGAAGGACAGTAAGCCATGAACGCCAAGATGGCCTGGCCCCGCATCGAGGCCGCGCTGGACCAGTTGCTGGACCTGCCGCCCAGTAACCGCACCGCCGCCCTGCTGCGCCTGGCGGGCGACGACGCCACCATGCTGTGCGAATTGCGCCGCCTGCTGGACCAGGCCGTCCGGGACGAAACCTGGCTGGACCGGCCGGCCGCCTATGAGGACGGTTCCCCGGCGCCTCCGCTGACCAATCTGGCGCCAGGGCAGCGTGTCGGCGCCTATCGCATCATCGACGTCATCGGCCGGGGGGGCATGGGGGAAGTCTACCGCGCCGAACGGGCGGACGGCCATTTCGAGCAGCAGGTGGCGCTGAAGCTGATCCGGCGGGAAGCCGTCGAGCACGTGGACCGTTTCCAGGCGGAACGCCAGATCCTGGCGGGGCTGGACCATCCCGGCATCACCCGCATCCTGGACGGCGGCCTGCTGGACGGCCAACCCTATATGGTCATGGAGTTGGTGGACGGCCTGCCCATCACCCTCTGGTGCCGGGACCGGCGGATCGACCTCGACGGGCGCCTGACGCTGTTCCTGGCCGTGTGCGACGCCGTCGCCTATGCCCACCGCAACCTGATCGTCCACCGCGACCTCAAGCCCGGCAACGTGCTGGTGACACCCCAGGGGCAGGTGAAGCTGCTGGATTTCGGCATCGCCAAGCGCATCGCCACCGGGGACGAGGCCAGCCCGGAAACGATGATGGCCCCCCTCACCCCCGGCTATGCCGCGCCGGAGCAATTGCTGGGCGGGCCGGTCAGCACCGCCACGGACGCCTATGCCCTGGGCATGCTGCTCTATGAACTTCTGGCGGGCGCCCGCCCCTGGACGCTGGAGGGCATGCCGCTGGCCCTGGCCGTCCGCGCGGCCCTGCAAGAGGTGCCACCGCCGCTGTCCCAGTTCGCCGCGCGCTCTGACGGCGCCCCGCCGGTGCCGGTGAAGGACCTGACGGGCGACCTGGACGCCATCGTCGCCAAAGCCCTGCGCAAGGAGCCGGGCCAGCGCTACCAGACCGTGGACGATCTGGCGCGGGATGTAGAGCGCATGCGCCAGGGCAAGCCGGTGTCCGCGCGCGCCGGCTCCCGCCTCTATGTCGCGGGGCGCTTCGTCCGGCGCCACCGCCTGCCCATCGCCGCGGCCGGACTGCTGGTCCTGGCCATCCTGGGGGGGCTGGGCGGCGTCACCTGGCAATATCTGCGGGCGCAGCGGCAGGCCAATCGGGCGGAGACCATCAAGAATTTCGTGCTGAGCCTTTACAACGGCCGCGACCCCGGCTTCCCGACGGATAAGAACCGCCGCGACGTGACGGCGGAAAAGCTGTTGGACCTGGGCGCGGACCGGATCGCGCGCGAATTCGCCGGGGACCCCGACCTCGAGATAGAGCTGTACACCCTGACAGCCCAGCTCTATGAGGCCCTGGATGACCGTGGCCGTGCTACGCAGATCATCCAGAAAAAGGTCGACGTCGCCCGGCAGGCCTATGGCGAGGCCAGCCCCATCGTCATCGACGCCCTGCTGGCCCAATGCGCGGACGCGTGGCGGTCCGGCGACCTGGCCACAGCACAGCGGCTTCTGGACAAGACCGACGCCTTGTTCCGCATCGCGGGCAAAAGCGCCGAGGGCATCCGCCCGCGCTGGTGGCTGAACAAGGCCCAGATATTGGCGAAGCAGGAAGCCGGAAGTCCGGCCCACCTGGCCGCCCTGGACGAAACGCTCAAGTCCTTCGAGCGATACGCGCCCAGCCATGTGTTCTATGTGACGGCCCTGCAAGCCGCCGGGCTGGTCCAGGCTCAGATCGGGAATTACGAAAAGTCCACGGCCTTTTTCCAACAGGCGCTGGACCACTTCAAGGCCTTGCCCCCGGCGGAACAGGACTCCGACACCCGCATCACCCTGCTCTACAACCAGGTCAGCGCGTTTCAGCGCACCGGCCGCCTCGACGACGCGCGCAGGAATCTGGAAGCGGTGTCGGCCCTGGCCATGGAAGCCCAGGGCATCTCGCCGGCCTATTGGATGAGCCTGGCCCAACTGGGCCGCATGCTGGACTGGCAGGGGTTGCGGACCGACGCCGCCGCCCAGTTCTCCAAGATGCTGGCGGCCTTGCCCAGCCCCCCGCCCTCACCGGCCGACTACTACTACACTGCCAAACTTATCCAGGCCGAAAGCCTCATCGCGGAAGGCAGGGGGGCTGAGACCCTTCCCTTCCTGGAGGATTTGAAAGAGCGCCTGGTGGCGGCCGGCAATTTGGGCACCGCGCTGCGGCGAACCCGCGCGGCGCTGGGCTTGGCCTACGATCAATCAGGCCGGACCGGCGAGGCGCGCATCGAACTACGGAAGGCGATGGACGGCTACGCGGCCACCCCCAACAATCCGGAGGCGCAGAATCTGCGGGGCCAGTGGGGCTGCTTCCTCTTGGCCCAAGGCGATCCGGAGGCGGCCACCGTTTTCGACGGGATCGTGGCCGATGAGGCCAGCATGCGCGCCGCGTCCATCGCCCCGGCGCTGGCCTGGGCCGGGCGGGCCCGCCTGGCGTTGGCCCGAGGTGACGCGGCGGCGGCGACCGCCGCGGTGACCCAGGCCTTCGCCGCGTATCAGCAGATCAAGGGCTTGCACGACATCCGCGTGCACACCTCCCTGCTGCTGACCCGCAGCGCGGTGCGCCTGGCCGCCGGCGACAGGGCGGGGGCCGGTGACGACGCGGCCCAGGCGCTGGCGGATGCCCAGCGGACCGACGCGCCGGAAAGTGCCGTGATTGTGCAGGCTCGTGAGGCCTTGGCCGCCACGACCGGGAAAATTTCCCCGCCGAATTAATTTCACGACCCCATGTCCGGTTTGGGCGGATGCCCGGGTTTACTCAAGCGGTCCACCCCCCTGCCGTAGGGGGTGCCCTTTGAGGAGACCTCGGCGCCACCCGAAAGGAAGTCCCGGACATGTCGTTCCCAGCCCAGCATCCCGACTATCCCGCGGCCGCCGTAAGCCTGCCTCGTGCCATCGCCTTCAAGAACTCCGGGGGCCCCTCCTTCGGTGACAGCGCCCGATTGCGGGGCCGTGCGGCCGATGGCCAAGCCGCGCATCTGGCGCGGCGCTTCCATGTGCCCTCGGGGCCCCGCCTGACCGTCGATTGCCGTCATGCGAATGCCAGCCTCACGGTGACACGACTGACATCCGCCGTGCCGGGCGGCCACGCCACCCTGCCGTTCGAACCGGAGGACACCTTCCTCATCCTGCTGCAATTGGCGCCCCTGGGCAGCCATCGCTTCTGGCAGGGGGATCGGGAGGACATCGTGAGGCCCTACGCCGCCGGCGGCGTCTCCATCGTCCATTTGGAACAGCGCCCGCGCTGGCTGATGACCTCCGCCTTCGACATGCTGGCCATCAGCCTGCCCCGGGCAGCGCTCAACGAGCTGTCGCGGCGCTACGACGCGCGACTCATCCCGGCCTTGCAGTGCCCCGACGGCACGGTGGACGAGGACGCGCTGCGCCTGGGCGCCTGCCTGTTGCCGGCCCTCAAGGCCGGTGAAAGCGGCGCCTTCTTCGTCGAACATGTCATCCTGGCGCTCTGCACCCATATCGCCCAACGCTACGGCGGGCTGGAGAGCCAACCGCGCGCGCGGGGCGGGCTCAGTCCCCGGCAGGAGCGGCTGGCGAAGGAAATGCTGCTGGCCTCGGTGCAGAATGGTCGTTCGCTGCGCGAGATCGCAACGGAGCTGGGGCTGTCCTCCGGCTATTTCCTGCAAGCCTTCCGCCAATCGGTGGGGGAGACGCCGCACCGCTGGCTGACGGCCTGCCGGCTGGACCATGCCAAGCGGCTGCTGGCGGACTCTGGCCTGCCGCTGGCGGAAATCGCCATCATCTGTGGCTTCAGCGACCAGTCCCACCTGACCCGCGTGTTCACCCAGCACGTCGGCAAGCCGCCGGGGGCCTGGCGCCGCGACCTGCGATGAGGGGGATTCCCCGGCCCCGGCGGACGCCCAAATGGGAGAGTGCCACGGCTTCGCCCTGCCTCCGATGGGCGCTTGCGGCGGTGCGGCGGAACTATGCTATCGTGTTGATCGATCTGCACTTCCACCCTCTGGCCCCTCCCCTGGCCCCTCATGCTCGACACCATCCAGGATTTGGTCGTTCCCAGCGACGATCCCGAGGTCGTTCGCACGGCCGACGCCCTGCTGCCCCTGTTCTATGAGGACCTGCACCGCCTCGCGCGGCGGGAACGGCGCCGCCTGCCTAGCGACACGCTGCAAACGACCGCCCTTATTCATGAGGCCTATCTGAGGCTGCGGGGGACCGCCGGTTTCAACGACCACAGCCACTTCCTGCGGGCTTCGGCGCTGGCCATGCGCCATGTCCTGGTGAACCGCGCCCGCGACCGGCTGGCCGGGAAGCGCGGTGGCGGGGCGGCGGTCCTGCCCTTGGAGGAGGAGATGCTGCCCGAGGGCGCTCTCCAGAGCGACAGCCGCATCCTTGAGGTGAACGAGGCCTTGGGCCAACTGGCCACCCTCAACCTGCGTCTGGCCCGGGTGGTGGAATGCCGGTTCTTCGCCGGCTACAGCGAGGCGGAAACCGCCCAGGCCCTGGGCGTCACCGACCGCACGGTGCGCCGCGACTGGACCAAGGCGCGGGCCTGGTTGCTGCACGCCCTGTCCCTGAACGCCGAGGCGGACGACACGCGGCCGGTGGCCGTCCAGCCCGCCGCCACCCCCTCCTGAGGGGGCGCTTCTACAGGCGCCGTATGCTCAGCATGTCCATGACCATCCGGTCGCGCCAAGCCTCGTCCCTGGCGGCACCACCCTCCCGCGCCCGCCGGCAGGCGGCGACAGCCCGGTCCCGGCCGAGATCGAGCGCGGCGGTGTCGGATGTCACGGTTTGCAGCGTGTCGGGACAGAGGCCACGCAGTTCCTCCGCCAGGTCGGGCGGCGGCGGGGCGGCGGCGGCTAGGAAGGCCTCGGGCCCCCGGAATGCGTCGCGGCGGAACAGGTCGATCATGTAATCGCAGCCCATCTGCAGGCGGGCCGACTGGCCGGGGATGCGGCTGATCATGGGGAAAAGCGGGGCCAGGTCCGGCACCACCAGATTGGGGAAAATCTCCGCCCCCCAGTACTTCCCCGCGATCTCGATGAAATGGTCGATGTCCCGGATGGGCACCAGGCCGCAGTCCGTGATGGGCAGGATCTCGACCTTGGGCTTGGTGATGACCACCGTGTCGTTGGCGACGTCGGCATACAGGCTGCCGATCTGCAAGGCGTTCTGGAAGTAGGTGCCGCGCAAAGCCCCCCAGATGCTGCGGATCCGTCCCCCCTGGCGCTGGAAGGAGGCCAGGGCGTGCTCGACCGAATGGGCCGGCCGCCGCAGGCGCCGCGCCAGCACGATCAGGGCGGCACGGGTGATCTCCTCGCACCGGCCCAGGGGATAGGGCTTGGCCGGATTGACCGGGAAGTTGGGTTGCAGTTCCTCGTCCAGCTGGGCCCGAAGGTCCGCCAGATAGGCCATCAGCTGCGGCAGGATGGGCAGCACCATGCGGCGGGTCAGCTTCTCGGCCTCCGGCGTCGGCGGCTCGATCTCCTGCGGCAGCAGCGCGCTCATTCCCGTGCCTCCGGTCAACGGCCGGCCCGGTTGATCAGCAGGGCCCAATCGCTGAGGGAGGCCAAGTGGGCGTAAGCGGCCGCCAGCCATCCCTTGTCGCGCCAGTCCACCAGGCGCTCGGCCGGCAGCCGGTTCAGCTTCTCCGCGTCGATGACGCGGAAGCCGGACAGGTGGCGCGGCTCCCCGGATTTCAGGACGATGTCCGCCTGGTTCTGTACCAGCATGTCCTGGTCCCGCAGGGCGGCGACGAAAGCGGCGGTCTGGACATGCCCCGCCTGATAGTGGCGCGCGAAATCCAGGGCCTGGACGGTCAGGTCCGTCGGCTGTCCATCGACGAAGAACGGGTTCTCGGTGCCCGCCACGACATTGTCCGCCCCCTCGTCCAGGCAGAGCGTGAACTCCGTCCCGCCATTTTCCTCCATCAGGATGAAGGGGTAACGCCGGACATAGGCGGGGAGATAGGCGTCCTCATCCCAGCGGCCCGCGGCGTCCACAAAGAGGTTCTCCCCCTCGCGCAAGCCCAGCAACGCGACCGGCGCCGCCGCCTCGCCCGCGAACAGGATGGGAAAGGACTTGGCGGCGGCGAAGAATTCCCCCAGCACCAAGGGAACCGAATGCACGCTGGCGGCGAAGCGGTAATCCGTGGGCTGGCGCAAGGACATGGCCCCGTCCACGGCGGCCTGCATCGGGCGAGGATGGGTGTAGAACGGGGGAAGCGGGAGGGTCATGGCCAAGTACCAATTTTGCCAGCGCGGGCCCCTTAGGAAGGACAAGCGGCGGCGGGTGTCAACCGGCAATTGCGCGCGACGCCTGGAACGCCCAAACCCGGAACAGCAAAAAGCCCGCGAGCCGATGCGGCTGCGGGCTTTTTGCTGATTTGGTTGCGGGGGCCCGCAACCATCTTAACTTGCTGTTTCAGTCGGCGGCATAAGCGGTATCGGCCTCAGAAGTTCCAGCTGGCGCGCAGGAC